>CAWASK010000001.1:0-573961 GCA_963784735.1 uncultured delta proteobacterium
TATCGCCTCGATGTTCTCTTTTACCATTCCGGGTGATGTCGGCTCTTCCCCGCCGTCGAGGAACACGATCGCGGCTGCTTCCAGCCCGCGGCGCTCCAGGGCCTCTATGGTGAGGAGCGTGTGGTTTATCGTGCCCAGCCCGGCGCGCGCCGCAACAATGGGGACGGCCCCGAGCATCAATGCGAGGTCCGCCATCATGAGGCCCTCTGTGACCGGGACCAATGCGCCCCCTGCGCCCTCAATTATTAAAGGGTTTGCGGCAGCCATTTTCTTATTCACCGCCCTCTTGATGACTTCCGGGTCAATTTCCCTGCCGTCGTCGCGGGCCGCGAACAGCGGGGCCTTGGGGTTGCGGAAGCAGTAGACGACCGAGGCGGCGGGGTCGGCGGAGCTAAGAGCTGCGACGTTCCGGTAAATGAACTTGGCGTCGCTGTCGGTGTCGTAAGGGTCGGCGCACCCCGTCTGCGCCGGCTTCAGGTAAAACGGGGCGTACCCGTTGGCAAACAAATGCTGCATCAGCCGCAGGGAGAGCACCGTTTTGCCGATGCCCGTGTCCGTGCCCGTGATGAACAGCGGCTTATCGAATTTTATCAATTTTTTCATAACCCTCCATAACGGTCCTGGCAAACAGGTCCGTATCGGCTTTCTCATGCATGGCCGTCATGCTTATCCTCAGAATGGCGCGCCCCATGGGGACAGTCGGGTAGCGCGCCGGTAAAACAAAAATATCTTTTTCGAGCAGGTACTTCGCCAGCGCCGCCGAGCGCGCCTCCTCGCCTATTTCCAGGGCCAGGATGTGCGCGTCGCCCGAGACCCGGAAACCTTTTTCCTTGAGTCCTTCCTTCATGCCGGCGCTCGCTTCCGCCAGCCGCGCGCGCCTGTCGTCGCCAGCCTCCACTATTTTCAAGGCCTCCACGGCCGTGGCCGCGTGCGCCTCGGGCAGCGTGGTGGAATAGATCAGCGGCGCGCTGAAATTGAACAGGTATTCCTTGAAACCCTCCGGGAGGAGCGCGAAGGCGCCGAACAGGCCGAAGGCCTTCCCCAGCGTGCCCACCGCGATGTCCGCCACCCCGTGGGCGATGCCGCGCCCGCCGCTTCCGAGCGCGCCGAAGGAATGGGCCTCATCCACGACGGCCAGGCAGTTGTACTTCTCCTTGAGCCGCTTCAGGCCGGCGGTGTCGAGCAGGTCGCCGTCCATGCTGTAGAGCGCCTCGGTGAGCACGGCCGTCTGCCCGTTCCGGACGGCCATGAGCCGCTTCTCCAGGTGCTTGAGGTCGGCGTGGTTGAACCCGTAAAACCGGGCCCCGCCCATCACCATCCCCTTGACGCTGCTGTTGTGGATGTGCTTGTCGAAAACGATGGTGTCGCCGTCCCGGAAAAAAGCGGAGAGCACCCCCAGGTTTGCTTGGTAGCCGCTCGGGAAGAAAAGGGCGTCCGTGTAGCCGAAATATTCCGCGAACCTTTTTTCCGCCTCGGCAATGGCCGAGTAATTGCCGGATACGAGCCTCGACGACGAAGAAGATGTCCCGTAGCGCTCGAAGCACGCTGCCGCGGCCTTCTTCAGGGCGTCGCAGTTGCCCAGGCCCAGGTAGTCGTTGGAGGCGAAGTTCAGGACCTGCCTGTCTCCGATGATCAGGTACTTGCCTTCCCTGCCGCTCACCTCGGGCGGGTTCCTGAGGAGCCCCGCAGCAGCCTGCAGGTTCAGCCTGGCCTTGAACCGGTCAGCAAACATGAGAACACCTCCCTGTAGCGTTGTTCCAGGACATCCTTCCTGAAGCGGCCGTCGTACTCGACCGTGCCGATGAGGAAATCGCCTTCCATTATCTTGTGTCCGTTTTTCTCCAGGCTCATGGCGTACGAGAAAGTCGAGGCGCTCTGCGCTTTCAGTACGCCCCTGACCAGGAACTCCCCGTCCAGCCCGCCGGAGGCCGGCAGCGAACAGCCCTGTATCTTGAGCAGGAAGGCATGCCTCGAAAAATCGTTCAGATAGCGCGTGTGCAGGGCCGCCGCCTGGGCCAGCGCCTCGATCCCGGCGAAGGCGGGGGCGCCCTGCAGGGCCTTCATCGCCGTTATCCCTTCCGGGCCCGCTTCGCGGATGGAGTCAACCATGACGAAACTGTCCATCCCGGAGCTGATTGCTATCTCTTTCATGAGGGCCTTCTCAGGACGAGGGCGCAGTTCTGCCCGCCGAAGCCGAAGTTTTGGATCAGCATGCTGGAGAATTCGTGCGCCGTTGGCTGCCTGACAAAATTTATTTCCGCGCTGCAGGGCTCCTCGAGGTTCCGGATTGGCGGGAGCAGCGAGTTTTTCATCAGGATGAGCGCCAGCGCCAGCTCCACCGCCCCGCAGGCCGCCGAGCAGTGGCCTATCCAGGACTTGAGGGCGATCACGGGGGGGCGGCCCCTCCCCTGCACGCTTTCGATTATCAGCCTCTCCGCCTCGTCGTTGAGGACCGTGCTCGTGCCGTGCGAGCTGATCAGGCCTATTTCTTCACCGGCAATGCCCGCTTCCCCGAGGGCCATGAGGACGGCGGCGCGCCCGCTCTCCCCGTCCGGCGCCGGGGCCGTCATGCTGCAGGCATCGAGCGAGCAGCCGTAGCCGCAAATCTCCGCGTAAATGGGGGCGCCGCGCCGACGGGCATGTTCGAGCTCCTCGAGCACGAAGAACCCCCCGCCCTCTCCCGTAACGAACCCCCCGCGCTCGCTGTCGAACGGGCGCATGGCGCACTCGGGGGCCTTCTCCCCGCAATAGAGGGCGCTCGCCTTCTTATAGGCAAGGAGGCCTCCCGGGTTGAGGTTGGAGTTGCCGCCGCCCGCCAGGGCCAGGTCGAGCCTTCCAGCCTTGATGCGCGAGAACGCCTCGCCGACCGCCTGGAGGGTCGCCGCACAGGCCGTGCCCACGGTGAGGTTCTCCCCCTTTATCCCGGCCAGCCTCGAGACCAGCGATGCCGCGGTATTGGGGAGATATTTAAGTATCCAGAGCGCCTGCAGGCCGGGTATGTCCAGGCTGCCTTCCCGTATTTCCGGGAACTCCGCCGTAAAATCAAGGTTCGGCCCGACCCCGACAAAGAGGCCCGCCTTCGCCATTTCTGTTTTTCCCAGCCCGGAGCCCCTGATTGCGTCGAGCGCGGCCGAGACCGAGAGCTGCGCCCCGCGATGCAGATAGCGCAACTCCTTGCAGGGGCCGGTATGCGCCCGGGCGCTGAAGCCTTCAATCGGACAGACGGGAAGGCCCGGATAAATTTGCGACCCTGTGAATGTCGTGCGGCCGGTACGGAAGCTCTCGATGATATCGCTTTCCGAAGACCCGAGAGACGAAACGACGCCGTACGATGTGATAACGACCCGCCGCTGCATCACAGGACCCGGAAAACTTCGGAAAGGGTTTTTCTTTCCAGGGGGGGCGGCTCTTCGGCGGGCCAGCCCGAGACGATGAAGCACCTGATGTCCACGCCCCCGATCCCGAGGGCCTCTTCCGGGTTATCGGCATACATCAGGGGGGCCGTGAGGATGCAGGATGCGAGGCCAAGCTCCTCGCCCTTGAGCAGGTAGCCCTTGACCGCCAGGCCGACACTGATGTCCAGGTCGCGGCGCCTGCGGCCCTTGTCCTCTATTTCCGGATAGTCACTGAGGTCCCTGCCGGCCTGCGGGTCGGTGCCGACGCACATGAGGACGGGCGCCTCGAACATGAATTCGGAAAAGCGAAAATAGCTGTTCACGTAATTGCGGGCCTTTTTCGACCCTCCCGCCTGGGCGATTTTTTCCAGCAGCACCTGCCGGCCCCGGGCCATAGCGTCGCGCAGCCTGTCTTTCGCCCCGCCGGACATGACACGGATAAAGCGGACCGGCTGGCTGTGGGACGGAGAGGGCGCCCGCGAGGCGCACAGGACCATGCCGTCTATCCATTCCGAAGGGGGAACATCCGGCTTGAATTTCCGGATGCTGCGCCGGCGGAAGATAATTTCCTCGATGCCGCCCATCAGTTTGCCGCCGCGCTGCCCTGGTAATTGATATAGCTGATGATGTCCTTGACCTTCAGGACAGGGCCGTTGTCATGGTCCGCCACGATTTCGGCGATCCTCCCGGGGTCGAGGAACGGGTATTTCCCGGCAAGGTACGACTGCACGTCGGCATTGTTCTTGGCCGCGTCAAGCATGTAGAAGCGCAGCCTCCAGAGAAACACCTGGTCGTCCTGGACCTTGATCGAGAACCCCTGGTTGATCGCGACCGCGAGCTCCAGCAGGTCGATCGATTCGGCGCCCAGGTCGCGGATGAGATAGGTCTCCGCGGTTATTTCCTTTCCGTCCAGGTCGAGCATCTCCCCGAGCATGGCCCTGTACCTTTTCGAGCGTGTTATTATTTTTAGGATTCATTTTACCTGAGTCATCCCTCCATCCATCAGTATTTCGGTAGCGTTGATGCCCCGGGCGGCGTCGCTCAGCAGGAACATGACGGTCTTGGCCACTTCCAGCTTATCGAGCGCCCTGCCGACGGGGACTTTCTTGAGGGGCTCGTCGCCCCGGTCGTGCAGGAAACGGCTCCCCCGCCCGCAGTCGACGTACCCGGGCCTGAGCGAGACCGTGGTGATGCCCCGCGGCCCCAGCTCTATGCCGATGCTCTTGTAGAGCTGTTCGGAGGCGAGCTTCGCCGCGGCGTAAAAGCCCTGCCCCTTGTTGGCCCGGGCGGCGGCGCTGGATGAAACAAAGACCAGCCTTCCCTTTTTCCTCTTCAGCATCGACCGCGCGGCCATCTTCAGGACCTCTGCCCGGAAGGCCGTGTTCTCTGAGAAATAACTGTCGACCTCGTCTTCATCGGCCGCGGCCACAAAGCGCTCATAATCGCCCTGGGCGAAATCCACAAAGTAATCTATATTCGCAGCGTCCCCGGCGAAGAGCCGCTCGAGTGAAGCCCTTTCCCCCTTCTTGAGGAAGGCTGTCTGATACCGGCCGTCCTGAGTGCCAAGCGACTCCAGGATAAGTTTCCGGCCCTCTTCGTCGCGGTACGTGAGGACCGGGAATATCGCCGAGCCGATCATCAGTTCCGCCAGGCAGATTGCCAGGTCGCATGTCCCGCCGAATATCAGGGCCCGCCGGCCCGCAAATTCAAGCTGCATATCTCAATGTCCCTGATGCTATTTTCTTTCCGTCCTTTGTTATGCGGCATTCCAGCCCCCGCTCCCGGCTCACGATGCTGAACGAGCATTCCCCCGGGGGGAGGAATTCCCGGAACGAGAAATTTTCCACCCGCAGGCCTTCGCACGGGATGCCGTTCTCCCGCAAAGCCTGCAGGAAAGCGTGCACCATGAGGCTGCCCGGGACCACGGGGCACTGCGGGAAATGGGTCTCGTAGATCGGGTCGTCCGGGCAAAAAAGGAAGGTGCCCTCAATGCCCTCAACTATTGATTTGTCCCCGCCGCCCGGGCCCATGTTCAGCCTTCCGTGACCTGCTTTATAGAATCGTAAACGACGTCGCACAGCTGGTCGATCTCTTCCAGCGAGATGGCCAGCGGGGGCATGAGTACAACGACGTCGCCGAGCGGCCTGATGATGACCGACCTCTTCCTCGCCTCCAGGATCACCCTGTTGCCCATCCTCTGTTCCGGGGGGTACATGGCCTTCGTCGCCTTGTCGGCAACCAGTTCAATTCCAATCATAACGCCCCGCTGCCGCACCTCGCCCACGTGCTCCAGGGTCTTGAATTCCTCGAGGCGCCTCGTGAGCAGGGCAATCTTCTCCTGGAGGGCATCGAGCGTCTTCTCTTCTTCGAAAACCTCCAGGCTGGCAATGGCGACCGCGCAGGCCAGGGGGTTGCCCGTGAACGTGTGCCCGTGGAAGAACGTCTTGAATTCCGCGAACTCCCCGAGGAAGCCTTCGTAAACCCTTTCCGAGGTCAGCGTCGCGGCGAGCGGCAGGTAGCCGCCCGCGATTCCCTTGGCGAGAGCCATGATGTCGGGGCTGACGCCTTCGTGTTCGCAGGCAAACATCTTCCCCGTCTTGCCGAACCCCACCGCCACCTCGTCGCAGATCATGAAAATATCGTGTTTCGTGCACAGTTCCCTGACCCTGCGCAGGTAGCCTTCGGGGTGGACAAGGATCCCGCCCGCCCCCTGCACGAGGGGCTCGATGATGAGCGCCGCGATCTCGTCCTTGCGCTCCTCCATGACCTGCTCCATCTCTCCCAGGCACTTGAGATTGCAGCCCGGGTGCTCCAGTCCCAGGGGACAGCGGTAGCAGTAGGGGGCCTCGACCTTGTAAGCGGGGAAAAGGAGATCGTGGTAAACGGAATGGAAAAGGTCTATTCCGCCCACGCTCACCGAACCGATCGTGTCGCCGTGGTAGGCGTTGTTAAAGCAGATGTATTTCGTCTTGCTGCGGCTGCCCGTCCGGCGGCCTGCTGGTGGTACTGGAACGCCATCTTGAGCGCTATCTCGACCGACGTCGAGCCGCTGTCGGAATAGAAGACCTTCGTCAAGCCGGGAGGGGCGATATCGACGAGCTTTTTCGCCAGGACGATGGAGGGGATATTCGCGAGCCCCAGCAGGGTCGAATGGGCCATCCGGCCCGCCTGGTCGATGAGGGCCCGGTCGAGCTTTTCCTTCCGGTGGCCGTGGACATTGGTCCAGAGCGAAGAGACGCCGTCCAGGTAGGAATTGCCTTCCGTGTCAATCAGCCTGCAGCCCTGCGCCTCCGCGATGATCAGGGGCTTTTCCTGGCAGTACCCGCGCATCTGGGTGAACGGGTGCCAGAGATATTTCTTATCGTAGACCTCAAGGTCGCTGTTATTATATTTCGCCATAGATTCTTTCCGATCGGGTTGAGTTTGTACAGAGCGGGAATTTTTAACAATATGGCCCGGGATATGTCAACCATTTTTTATTTTATGGTTGACAATGGGGACGCGGCAAATCAGTTGAAACGGGAGAAAAACGCTGCGTGATTGGAGGTGAACAGCGGGGGGTCGCGCCTGAGGATCTCCGCGATCGCGGGCTCGCGCCTGAACTCCCTGTCCAGGAAGCGGCGCACGACCCGGCGGTCCCAGCCCAGGGGGTGCCGGAAATCGGCATACAGGGACAGGTCGCCTTCGTAAAATTCCCTTTTTTCCAGGCCCGCCCCGTCCTCGGAATCAACCGGCAGGTTGAAGATCGCCAGGTTGAGGAATCCGATGCCGTCGCGGTTGGCGAGGACAAAATCCCTGGTATTTCTCGCAGCCTCCTCATTTTCCGGCGGTGTCCCGAAGAGGAGATAGACGTAAGTCTCGATCCCGGCGCCCCTGAGGGCCTTGAGGGCGGCTGCAGCGGTGCCAAGGTCGATGCCCTTATTCAGGCGGTCCAGGACGCCCTGGTCGCCCGACTCGATCCCCAGCTTCAGCATGGCGCATCCCGGACTCCTTCAGCGAACGGCAGAACCCCGGGTCTGTCAGGTGCCTGGTTATCCGCGCAAACCCGTACCAGGGAGCGCCCGGGGGATCCTTGATGATCTCTCCAGAAATGCAGGGCTCAGGGCGTTGTCGAGGAAATGGACCAGGGCGGGCTTCTCCAGGGCGACAAGCCCTTTTATTTCCCTGAGGGCCCTGGAAGGCGCAACGGGCACATAAGCCCCCGCCTTCGGCCTTTTCCGGGCAGAACGAACATTTCCTCCACCAGCAGCCGCTCGAAGCGCTGTACGGGAGGACGGGCCCGGGGCTCAGGTAACTGGCAAGCGGAAAGGGGTGTAGTCCGGCGGGCATTCCGCCAGGGGCCTTTCGACCCCGAGCAGGGAGAGCAGCGCCCCTTCGCCCGGCCCTGCCACGAACCTGTCGATCGACGCCTGAAAAAGGGCCCTGCCAGCCCGGCCGGCTCAGCCATGATGTAATCAGGCCCCCGCCCATTATTATCCGGACTTCCGGGAATTCAGCGCGGATGAACCCCGCAATGGCAAAAGCGGTGAGCGCCTGGCCCAGGTAATTAACCGAAATGCCCGCAAAATTCGACTTCGCGAGCAGGCCCGCGTATCCTTTTGCTGAAGAAGGGGAAGAACGGGTTGGACGTGTATTCGCGGGCCGCCCGGAGCAGGTCGCCGCTGCGCAGGGGCGAGAGCGAATCGTCCCTGTAATCGGCCAGACCCAGGCGGATACCGGGGCTGCCGTGCGCCCGCGAGACAAGCCGGTCAAGCTCCAGCACGGCCTTCTGGTAAGAGTCCGCGTTTTCCAGGGCCCTCGGGCTCCTGACCAGCGAGAGGTTTGCGGAGAGGTTTTTCGCCGCCCTCGCGGTCCACCTGTCCTTCAATGCGTGGGGCAATTCCCGGGACGGGGCCGCAGCGCCCTGCCGCCCTTCCATGAGGTGCAGCAGGCCCTCGATATTCAGGTCAACCGCGGCGCATTCGATCCCGTTTTTTTTCAGCGCGCCGCAGAGCCTGGCAAGCCCGGCCGGGGGCTCCGACGGGCCTCACAACCGGAGGGTTCAAAAGCACGATACTATGCATTGATTATTCAAACCTGGACAGATTGCAGAACAGCATACACGTATACAGTCGCGACACCTGGGCAGCCATTCGCCTGTTCGGAGGGGATTATTAACTGTGACTCGGACTAAACTTTGATGACTTCCGTAGCAGCCTGGCCTTTCTGGTTCTGCTTCACTACGAATTCAACATTGTCGCCTTCTTTGAGGGTGCGGAAACCCTGTCCGGTGATGTCCGAATAATGGACAAAGACATCTCCGCCCGCCTGACGGGCAATAAATCCGTAACCCTTTTTCTCGTCAAACCACTTAACCATTCCTGATTCCTTTTCAGACATGCGAGCCTCCTAGAAAAGTGAATAAGTATATCTGTGACAAAAAAATAGCCGCACGACCGTGAAAGGCCAGGCGGCTATTTAAATCAAAAAGGTGGTTAAGATTTGAAACGAGAAAATTTTCAAGCCTCTGAAAAAAATTGTTAATTTTTTAAACAGAAAATTTGATTATGTCAAGAACTTTGTTTGTTGTTTATTGTTTTCTCTACAATCAGGATGCGTAAACGCTTACTTTCTTCCTTTTTGCGTCTTTCCTCTCGAACTTTACCGTCCCGTCGATAAGTGCGTAAAGTGTATAATCCCTGCCCATCCCGACATTGTTCCCGGGATGGACCTTGGTCCCAACCTGGCGAACTATGATTGAACCGGCGCTGAGGTACTTCGCCGTCAAATGCCTTCACGCCGCGCCTCTGGGCTTGGCTGTCTCTACCGTTACGGGTGCTCCCCTGACCTTTCTTGTGAGCCATGAGGTCCTCCTTATGCCGAAATCTCTTTTATCTTCAGGCTTGACAATGGCTGGCGATGGCCGGTCTTCTTGCGAAAGCCTTTTCTGCGTTTATGCTTGAAAATCGTTATCTTGGGCCCCTTGCCCTGATCGAGGACTTCCCCGATGACCTTGGCGTCCGCCACGAAAGGCTTGCCTATCCTGATGTCGCCGTCTTTGGAAACCAGGAGGACTTCGTTGAAGGTGACTGTCGCCCCGGACTCGGTTTCGAGCTTCTCAATGGAAATGCAGTCGCCTTCCGAGACCCTGTACTGTTTGCCGCCTGTTTTTATAACTGCGTACATTTCTAAAATACCTTCCCGAGAAATTGAAAGGATGGATTCTAAGGTAACGAATATTGATTTGTCAACAATTTTATGCGGATTACCTATTGCATCGAGATAATTTCATAGTTTTCCTGATGGAAACTCTTGTCCACTTTAATGATTATTTTCTTTCTGAGCTTCGCCTCCAGCTTCTCTATGGTGTTTTTCTCGTCTTCCAGGAGCAGCTTCACTATATCGGGATTTGCCAGGACGCACAAGGTCGATCTGATATTCTCCAGCCCCTCCTTCTCCAGTTCGCGATAAATTTCGTAGCAGACGGTCATTTTGGACTTGATGGTTCCCTTCCCCTCGCAGTACGGGCAGGTCTCGGACAGGATCCGGTCGAGGTTCTTGCCGCTGCGCTGGCGGGTCATTTCAACCAGGCCCAGCTCGGAGATCTTCAGGATATTGGTCTTGTTCTTGTCTTTCTCCATCTCCTCTTTCAGGGCATTGAAGACCTTCTCGCGGTGCGCCTCGTTTTCCATGTCGATGAAATCAATGATGATTATCCCGCCGATATTCCTGAGCCGCAGCTGGTAGGCGATCTCCTTGACGGCCTCCATGTTGGTATTGAGGATGGTCTCCTCGATGTTGCGCTTCCCCACGTATTTCCCGGTGTTTACGTCAATGGCGCACAAGGCCTCGGTCGCCTCGATGACGATGTAGCCGCCCGACTTGAGCCAGACCTTCTTGTTGAGGGCCCTGCTGATGTCCAGCTCGATCCCGAAGGCGTCGAAGATCGGGTCGCTCTTGTCGTAGAGCTCCATGTAATAATTGATGTGGGGCATGAAATTGGTCATGAAGTCCATGATCTTCTTGTGCTCGGCGGCCGAGTCGATGACGATGCGGCTGACGTCCTTCGTGTAGAGGTCGCGGATCGCCCGCAGGTTCATGCCGATCTCCCTGTGGACAAGGCCCGGCACCCCGATGCGGTCGCGCTTGGCCCGGATATTGTCCCAGATCCTTACCAGGTACTCGAGGTCGGCCTTCAGCTCGTCCTCGCGCTTGCCCTCGCTCACGGTCCGGGCGATGAAGCCGTATTTTTCCGGGCGCAGGCGCTCGATCGTGTCCTTCAGGCGCTTGCGCTCCTCTTCGTTCTGGATCCGGCGGGAGATCCCGATATGGCTCACCGTCGGCATCAGGACCAGGTTGCGGCCCGGCAGGGAGATGTGGGTCGTGAGCCGGGCGCCCTTCGTGCCGATGGGCTCCTTGGCAACCTGCACAAAAATCTCCTGCCCCTCTATGATCAGGTCCTCAATGTTGACCGGCTCGCGCTTGAGGCGCATATCGAATTCCATCACGTCCTGCTGGGGCGGCTCTTCCTCCTCGGCGACCATGAACTCCAGGTCGGTGAAATCGGTAAAGACATCGGACACATAGAGAAACGCGGTGCGCTCGAGACCGATGTCGACGAAAGCGGCCTGGATGCCCGGCAGGACCCGGACCACTCTTCCCTTGTAAATGTTGCCGACGAGCCCGGTCTCCGCATCCCTTTCTATGTAAATGTTGGACAATATCCCGTTTGCCAGGATGGCGATGCGGGTCTCATGCTCCGTGCAGTTGAAAATCATCTCTTTAGTCATGGACGGCTCCCGAACCTGCTTTCTTCAAAATCCCCGTCTTCCTCACCCGGACCGAAGCGGCCTCATCGGGGTCGAGCTGGAGGATCTTGTCAAGGACTTCAGACGGCTTGACCCCGCCGCCGGCGCCGAACAGCAGGGACGCCTTCAAAACCTGTCCCTCAACGATAATATCGGAAACCAGGGGGCGTATGTCCCTGGTCGTTTCTTTTTCTTTCGTTTTGCGTTTTATTACAAACTCGGACGATTTCAGGAAATCATCCACTTTCCGCGCGGCGCATCCCCGCCATTTCCGGGGTGTCAAGGTAAAAAGAATAGCGGAACCCGGCAATGTCGCGCGCTGATCGACCCGCTGCCCGCATTGAGCTTCTCGGCACTCAGGATGGCCATCCCGCCCGGCAGCGATTCGTTTATGACCTTCGGGTCGACAATACCCTTTCCGTTTATCTCCATTTCGGCGCATTCGCAATCGCTTTCCACGCCGACCGGGAGGGCATAGACAAACGAGATCTTCGGGTGCGGGTGGAACCCGCTCGAGAATTTGAATGACACCCCCGAGCGCCGCAGCGCCCTGATCAGTGCGGAGGTCGTCTCGAGGTGGGACATGTGGCGGGCCTCGCCCGTCCGGGTATAGAAGATCCGGTATTTGGCCCCCTCGCCCTGGACCTCGGGTGCCTTGGAGACCTCGGAAGTCCCCGGCTTCGATTCAGTTATTTCCAGCCCGTCCCCGCAGACCCCGCAATTTGTGCAGGCATCCCTGCGGCAGTCGGCGGTGATGTCGCCGCGGAGGGCCCTGTCGGCCTCCTCCTCCAGGAATTCCCGGGAAACCCCGCAATCTATGTTGTCCCACGGGAGCGGCTCCGAGCGGTCCCTCTGCCGCAGATACTCATCGGCGTTGATGCCGCAATCGTCCATGGCGGCCTTCCAGATCTCCGGATTGAATTTCTCCGTCCAGCCGTCAAAGCGGGCGCCCATCCTGAAGGCGGTCTCGATCAGGCGCCCGAGCCTTTCATCGCCCCGCGAGAACACGCCCTCCAGCAGGCTCATCTCGGCGTCGTGCCACTTGAACACGATGTTGCGGTCCCGCAGCCTCTTTTTCAGAAATGACTGCTTCTCCCTGATTTCGGAAACGCCGATCTGGCGCTCCCACTGGAACGGGGTGTGCGGCTTGGGGACAAAGCTCGAGACGCTCACGGTGACCTGCCTGCGGTTGCGCCCGGCCCGGGCGACCTTCGCCGCCAGGTCGATTATCCCCTCGAGGTCTTCTTCCTTCTCCCCGGGAGGCCCAGCATGAAATAGAGCTTCACGGCCTTCCAGCCCGCCTCAAAGACCTGCCGGGCGGCGGTTATGAGGTCTTCCTCCGTGTTCCCCTTGTTGATGGCCCGGCGCAGCCTCTCGGTCCCGGCCTCGGGGGCAAGGGTAAAGCTGGTCTTCCTCACCCTCTTGACCTGCTCGATGAGGCCCTCGGTGAGGGTCTCCGTGCGCAGGGAGGGCAGGGAGATAGCAATCCGCTCGCCGCAGTAAGTGTTCATCAGGGTCGACAGGAGCTCCTCGATCCGCGAATAGTCCCCGGTGCTCAGGGAGAGCAGCGAGAGCTCCTCGTAGCCGGTCGACGCAATCATCTCGCGCGGCCATCTCCTCGAGGACCGACTGCGACCTTTCCCTCACGGGCCTCCAGACCATCCCCGCCTGGCAGAACCGGCAGCCGCGCGTGCAGCCGCGGGCTATTTCGAGGTTGATCCTGTCGTGGACGGCCTTTGCCAGCGGGACTATCGGTCTCAGGGGCACCCGCCAGGCGTCGAGGTCGGCGACAGCCCTCTTCCGGACCGGCTTGCCTTCCCCAGGGACGGGACATAGACCCCCTCGATCCCGGCAAGCTTTTCGAGGACCTCTTTCCTGGTTAGCCCGTTCCTCTTTCCTTCAAGCACAGCGCCGGCAATTTCGGTGACGGCCTCTTCGCCCTCCCCGACAGCGAACGCATCAATGAAATCCGCCATGGGCGCGGGGTTGAAACAGCACGGGCCGCCGGCGATTATTATCGGCGACGCATCGCTTCGCTCAGCCGCCCGGACGGGGATGCCGCCCAGCTCGAGCATATTGAGGACATTGGTAAAGGAAAGTTCATACTGCAGGGAGAACCCGACCACGTCGAACCCGGAGAGGGGGGTCCGGCTTTCGAGCGAGCACAGGGGTACCCCCTCCGCCCGCAGCCTCTCCTCCAGGTCGGGCCAGGGCGCAAACACGCGCTCCGCGGTTATGTCGCTGTTTTCATTGAGGATGGAGTAGAGTATCTGGATGCCGAGGTGCGACATCCCCACCTCGTACACGTCAGGAAACGCCAGGGCGAACATGAGCCCCCGCCCCGTTTCTTTCTTCTTATATGAGTTGACCTCCCCCCCTATGTAGCGGCTGGGCTTTTCCACCCGGGAGAGGACCCTGTCGATTTTTTCCGGCATTGATTCGTCCATTTTTTATTTGAATCAATGGTTTATATCACAACGCCGGAGGTAAGGAAAGAAGCTTGGGTCAGTTCAGGACCGTCAGGTCCGGCTTTCCCGCCCTGTATTTATACGGGTTCCTCTGGATATCCATGAACTTGGACTTTGCGAACCCGGAGGCGAAATCGGGCCGGGAAATATACTTCATGGTCGTTTCCTTGAAGTCGCTGAGGAGCTGGCCGAATACAGCGTCCTTGTCTTTGAGGTGTACATACGCCCTCTCGTTCCGCTGCTCGTAAAGGAGCTCGTCGCCAAAGGCCCTGCGCACAGCTTCATACTGCTCCTTGCCGGGCAGATAATCCTGTTTGAGCGCGACCCTGATCCTCGCCGTCAGCGCCACCTTGACGGTGTCTTCCGCTATTTCTCTCGACTCGTCCCATATTTCGAGGGTGAGGCCGTTATCCAGCTTGATTATTTCGAAAAGTTCCATGTTGCTTCTATCTCCTGTTGATTCGCATTTCCATGATACTCTGCTGCAATAGATACCACAGAAAATCGAGAAGGTTAACCAAATTGGATGAGGCTAATTCGAATCCCCTTTTAAGAATTGCTATCCAATATCAAGCGCTGATTAAAAAACAAAAAGACATTTACCATTTTCAAAATGGATGCTAAAAGCCCAAATACTGAATATGGCTGATACAGTTTTACCAGAGAAAAGAAGCGAAATAATGAGGAGCATTCGTTCAAAGAATACTGCTCCGGAGAAATTTGTCCGAAAAGTTTTATTTTCAAAAGGATTACGCTTCAGGATACATAGGAAAGATTTACCTGGAAATCCTGATATAGTACTTCCCAAATACAAAACAGTCATCTTTGTTGACGGATGTTTCTGGCATGGACATTCGTGTAAATTAGGAAGTGGAAATAGAATACCAAAAACAAATTCCTCATACTGGAATCAGAAAATAGAAAAAAACAAATTACGTGCCAAAACAAATAAAAAAAACTCGCAAGATTAGGATGGAAGTCAATAAATATCTGGGAGTGTGAAGCCAAAAAAGAGAATATTATTTTAAGTAAAGTTGATATTATTTTGAAGAAGAAAAAAGTTGAAAAATAAACTCAAAGTCGCATCTTTTTTCAGCGGAATAGGCGGATTTGATTTAGGGCTCGAAAGAGCTGGCATGAAAGTGGTTTTTCAATGCGAAATTAACCCATTCTGCCTCAAAGTACTTAAAAAGCATTGGTCGGATATTCCGGTTTATAAATGACATTAATGCTCTTAAATCGGAATAATATACCTGATGCTGATTTGTGGTGTGGCGGATTTCCCTGCCAAGATATATCTTTAGCTAATCAAGGAAAAAGGAAAGGATTAGAGGGTGAAGGAGCGGATTATTCTTCAAATTTGCGGAACTCATCTCAGAAAAATTACCTAAGTGGGTTTTCATTGAAAATGTTCCAGGGCTCCTTAATAGTCATGGTGGAAAAGATTTCAAATTACTCTTACAAACGTTGGATGAACTCGGGTATTGCGTTTCGTGGCGAGTATTTGATGCAAAATACTTTGGAACACCCCAAAGACGTCGAAGAACTTACATTGTCGCAAGTCTTGGAACCATCCTCTCCACCGAGGTTCTTTTTGAACAGGGAGCAACTGAAATCGCTCCTAGACAGGGCATCGGCAAGAGGGAAATGCTTGGACAAGGCCTTCATGGATGCACTTCAGAGGCAAATCTCTACTCTATCCAGCATGCCGGAATTGGAAGAAAGCATACGGCAGGACCGCAAGCCAAAGGCTATCGCAATGATGGAGAAACTTATACACTTGACTCAAGAGGAACGGGAGATGCTGTATGTGAGACGGTTAACCCCTTCAGAATGCGAGATATTACAGGGGTTTCCCCCGGGCTGGACGGAAATAGATACAGAGCAATAGGTAATGCAGTAGCTGTTCAAGTAATCGAATGGATAGGTCGGAGGATAATCAAAGCAGAAAAAATGAGAAATCAAAAAAGGTTTAGCTTAAACACCTAATCTCTCCTGTTAAGCTTTCAAAATTTCCAGAAAAAGTTTCTGCACATGGCTCACCTTGATCAGTCAATGCACGGACAAAAGCTTGATAATCAGTATACAGCCGCTTTTCCGGAATGGCTTTAAGGGGTATTGGTCCAGCTTGCGCGGGAGCTGAATCCTCATCAAAGCCAATTAAAGCTAAAGTCCAGTTATGGTTTTCTAGATTCCTGAGGCCAGCATTTTGTATCTTCGATATTAAATAATCGAAAAGTAGACTCCCTACACAAAATACAATACTAAATCCGCGGCCCGTCTGCATAGCGATTCGTCCTTTAACTAAAAATTGTTCCTGTTGTCTTCTCCATGCATTTGTAATGATTAATCCAGGACCGGATACCTGTCGAGATAGAAAGGTATTTGTATTTGGATTTTGAGTTTCCCAATTAGAAATATGAGCCGTTAACAGGCCTGTATTGGATGTTTCTCCTCCACCTTGCATTTCGAGAATGACTTTTTGTGTTCCATTACTCCTACCATCTGCCATTACAAAATCTGCAAAATAATTGGAACCCCCTCCTATGGGCATCGGGCTTTCCCGTTTTATTAAAACCTCATGGGGTAAAATAGTCGGAGAGAAAATAGATTTGGCTACATCATGAAGAATCCTCTTTTGATAATCCGTAAGAGGTAGATCTTTTTTTGTAGCGCAAAGTCTATGCCTACAAACAATCCAAAGCTTACCCGCGGTATTTCTCACTGCACAAACCGGCTTATATCCTTGACTTAACTTTTGGCATACCGCATTCATGAATGGACATAGATGACCCGAGTTATATATAGATTGGATTTGTGGAGAACTCACATCAGTCCGTTGACCATAATATTCAGCAACAGAGATACCCATACGAAATTTCTACCACTATGCTTTTTGTTTGGCAACACCTTTAAAAATAATAACGTCGAAACTTGAAAATTAGATCCTTAAAAACGGGTGGTTAGAAATTTTGCAATAGAGAATAAATTGATAAATTCTTGGTTTCAACTTACATATAGGCTGATTGTCTCTGTCGGTTAAAAAAAGTGATTGCTTCCTCTCTCCGTTATAAAAAGGCATGTCGATTTTAACTGTTCCTTCTTTGCTTGTGACATTACATTCGACGGCTTCGGCACTGAAAGTTCGTGTAAACGATTTGTAGCTGAAATAAACTAAAATAAAATTGACATCCCTGCCCATTATGGTAGTTTCTACTCAACAGCGGTGATTTAAAAGGTTACTTGCTCCGCTTTATAAATGTGCTAAAGGCCGGCATGAGTTTGTGGATCAGCCCGTTGCCTTTTGGCGCGGGCTTTTTGTTTTTTGACATCATGGTTCAGGCGGGTTGATTTACGGTTACTTGCAGCCGCCTTAAAACAAGGTGCTAAACAGCCAGCGGCCCCGCGGCGTTTTTGCGCCCCGGGGTTTTTTTGTTGGCGGAAAGGAAGGGAGAGAAATGCAGTCAGAGGAGAAAGCAGGGATCAGAAATCAGGAAAGAGGGCCAGGAGGCAAGGTGAAGAAAAGAGCAATGCCACATTTACGTACCAGTTCATAATTGATGTTTTCCCGATGGTTTCTTCAGAGATGCAGGGAAAAAGAATTGCTTATGAAAAAGCTCTGAACGGGATCAGAAGATCGGCATCGAAAAAGGGCATTTCCATCGGCCCGGTTTGGGAAAGCTTCCCGGCAAGAGACGGGAAGGCCGCGCAGGTGCTTCATTATGTTGATGTGAAAGAGGTCGCGACCAGCCGCCGCCTTGCCCTGGCGAATGCCGCGCGCAGGCTCTATTCGTTCTTCGGCCGCGAGTCGGCAAGCGGATTCTTGCACGGGGATTATCACTACCCTCTCCACATCAGCCAAATCCTGCATGATGCCGAAAAAAGGGAGCGGCGGGCCGCCTGGCGCGGAGGGATCGACCATGAATATATAGAGCAGGACGGACCGGACCATTGCCGTGTCCACTATACGGTCGTCCCCTATGCAATGACAACCGTTGAGAGTGGGGCCGAGAGGATTTGCCGCGAAGAGATGCACAGAATAGCTGTTGAGGTCGACGCCGAATATCACCTCGACATCCCCGTCCGGCTGAACAAGCCTGAAAAGCCGGACGAGTGGTGGGCGGCTTACGATGTTGCCGTTCGCGTGCCAAAAAATGATGAATTCAGCATGATAGAGGAATCGGCAAACCGGCTCTGGAAAGCCATAAATGGGAAGAAGGTCTATATCGAGCTGGATGATGCCATGTCGGTATCTCTTAACCTGCTGATCAGGCATTTCATCCCCAAAAGGCGGGGACAACCTTCAAAATTGAGAGAGCACATGACGGGAGAAGGCCAGAAACATTGACGCATTCAGCTGCTCAAGGAGGGATTATGAGAAGGAATAAAAGGACGGAACTGTGTCCTGATGTTCATAAAGAAATAAAATCAGGGATAGAAAGGCGGCTTCGGGAAAAAATGAACGGGGAAAGGCCCCTGGTCGGGCCGGAACTGGTTTGCGATATCGCCGACTGGGGGTTGTGGATGTCGGACCGGGGCGCGTCTGCCGGCACCGATGACTGGCACGTGGAGTACCTCCAGTGGGCGCTGCGGGGGCGCTGCCGGGAGTTTGCGCTATACTGCTGGGAATCGATGCCCCCGAAGGCGCACGAGGCGCTCGAGGCCTTATACAAGGTCTACAATTTCACCTGGCCCCACAACGCCTCGTGCGGCTACATCTTCCACGCCATCTGGGGATGGCTGCAGCTGGAGCTGGAAAAACCGGGCGAGGCAAAGCCCCCCTCGGTCCAGGAGCAGATGGCGCACCTGGAGAAAGTCCTGGGCGAGCAGGGGGTCCCCATCCTGCGCTGGGACTTTGACGGCTTCGGCGGGGTGAGGGCGATCACCGGCGAATTCGGGCCGGGCAACGGGACCCCGGGAGCCAAAGAAGAAGCACCCCGGGACGAGCGGGAATTGTTGGACGGGCTCAGGGGGGAAGTTGCTGACAGGGCGGTAAACGAACTGGCCGAGGCGAGGCGCGGCAGCGAAATGCTGACGCGGGGCCGGCGCGGGAGGGATCGCGGGAAACTGCACTGAATTGGTTTGGCTTTGCTTTGAGGCAGGGACGGGGTCCTTCGAGACTCCTGCCCTGCCTTGAACAAAGCGCGACTGTAATTATTCTATTATGGTATTCCCTTAACATAGCAGTTAACGGGAATATGATTGATCACCGCAGCCAGACATCTATTGCAGGATTTGCAGGCGACGGCTTCCACACTCCCCTCTTTTATCTTTCTCACAAGCTGAGGTTCCCTGATCAAAGGACGGCTCATTGATATGCAGTCGGCATATCCATTATCCAGGATCTCATTCATATGGGCCACTTTTCGTATCCCCCCAACTACGCTCAGTGGTATTTCCCCGATAACAGATTTTATCATCTTCGCGGCTTCGAGATTATAGCCTTCCACCAGGTCAAATTTCCCCACCATGCTTTTCATCACCAGGTTCCCGACAGGCTTTTGCCAGGCAGGGAGGCTTCTAACCAGTTCCTTGACCGGCACATCTCCACGGCACATGTTCATGGAGGAATAGGATATCGTCCCGCAGCTTACCTCGATGCAATTTATTCCCATTTCCGCCAACCATCCGGAATATACCTTTGCTAGGGATGGGGTGACCCCTTCCTTGGGCGTATAATCGTTTGTATTCAACTTTACCAGGATCGGGAAGGTTTTCGGGACCTTTTTCCTGACCTCAATGACGACCTCTTTTAAGAAGCGGAACCGGTTGGCATCGGAACCACCCCAATCGTCTTTCCTGTGATTGAAAAAGGGCGAGAGGAACTGGTTTATGAGATAACCGTGAGCGGCATGCAGCTGGATTCCGTCCGCCCCGGCTTCCACTGCCCTGCCGGCCGCTTCTCCAAAAGCCTTGATCACATCCTGGATTTGCCCCGTACTGATCTCCCTCGGTCTCACGAGATAAGTCGGGTCCCACACCTGGCTGGAAGGTCCAAAGGGTGTTTGGCCGATCAAGGCCTTCTTGGTCTGCCTTCCCGCATGCACCAGCTGAAACGCTATTTTGCCGTTTTCCTGGTGGACGGCTTCGACCAATTTTTTCAAACCCGGGATCATGTTGTCGCTATGTATCCCGGTTTGATGTTTGTAGCAGCGGCCTGATTGATGGACAAACATATAGCCGGGGATAATCAGGCCGACTTCCCCTCCCGCCAAATTCCTATACCTTTTAATCAGCGCCTCGGTAACTTCTCCGCTTTCCGATGCCATACTTTCATAAGTTGCCGAGTGGATAAACCGGTTTGCTAATTGGACTCCTCCAATATTGATCGGCTTGAATAACAAGGACATCGTTGAGCTCCTTTCGTTTCTTGCCAATGATCCCCACCTTCACCAGATCATGCAGGCGTATTCATAACACTGTTTACAAACTCAAGAATCATTCAGGACATATGAATCCTACCGTTTCCCGGAAACAATCTTCTGTGCCTCCAGGCAGGCTGTGCCGGGGTTGCTTTCGAACAGCCTTGATACTGTCGACACATTTTTTTCGTTTGCACCTGCGTTCGTCGTCAAATGCTTCAGCCAATTGGCCTCGAGTTCCTGCAGGCCGATCCCGAACGCGTCCTGCCACGGCCTGTCCTTCTCCCGGGATAGCCGTTGCAGCCGCTTTATCTTGTTGATGCCATAAGTCCTGAACAAATACTCGCCGAAAGACCCCGTTTCAGCGGATTCCCGACCTGTGCTTCTGTCAGAATACCGATCACGTTGCAAATCAATTTATGGACTATTGATTCGGCTCTTTTGCAAATACATATGAAAAGGGTATCGCTATCAAGTCGCCGACTATAAAAGTTGCAAAGATTATCAGGGTAGGTATGGCGTAATCCGGGAAGCGGGCGGTGATATAGAGAGGCAAAACAACACCGATTAACCATACCGTTTTGTAGCAAAGCTGCAGCAAAAGCACAGGCACAAATTTAAGAGGAGACCGCAGGCCTAATAAGGACAGTAAACCGAACGCCAGATAAACACTCCCGATGATTCCCAGGGCTATCGGCTCCTCAACCGGCCAGGTAAACGTCTTTTTTATTGTTTCAGGCATGATAACGATTCCTGCACCGAATAATCCCGCCACAATGACAGTGTAAAGATACATGCCCTTGATCCACCCCCAACGAATCTTTGTATTTTTCGTCATGGCGTCGCCTCCTCAAATCAAAGCTGCCAAAAACACAAAACCCCGTCCTCTTTTCGAGATACGGGGATTCAATAATCTCTTCATGGCATCACCCTGGATAAGGGTTGATCGTGAATTGTTTGATGCCTCAGCTATATTGTTCTTTTTTTGCTCCCTAAATATTAGAAAGTCAATGTAATTGCTGGGGTCAGGTCTTGAAATGTGAAAAAACTGATATTTCAAGACCTGACCCCGATACTTTTCCTTATGGCACCTTGTACCCGAACTCATGGCACTCGGCGCAGCGGTCCACCGAAGGCTTATGGCCGTGGTGGCAGTTTTCGCAGGCGATTTCACCTCCATGTGGGACGCGTGGGGATTGGGAGTCGTATTGTCCGTCCGTTTGGCCACCTTGGCGTACGAACCGTGGCACTTCAGGCACGTAGCCATGGGCACGGCGGCTTTCGGGGGGCTTTCATTGTGGCAGCCCGAGCACTCCACCCCCTTTCCCTTGTGCCGGTCGGCCAGGAAATTCTTTTTCTCAGCCGCGCCGGGACCGGTCCCATACCAGGCCGCAAAAACAAGGGCCAGGAAAACGAAAACAACGCAAATTGCGGCGAAGTGAATTTTTTTACTCATAAACCCTCTTGGGAGATGGCCGGGCGCCACACGTAGTGGACGTCCCGGCCTTTCTTTAAGATTGGCTATTTCCAGATCTTCTCGGCAGCCGCGTTCTTTCCGGCGATCCGCCCGTAAACTATGCATTCGCCGATGTTGCCGGCGCCCTGGTAAATGATGCCCCACATCGAGCCGAACTCACCCGCCCCGTAGAGCCTCGGGATCGGCTTCTCAAAGGCATCAAGCACCTGGGCCTTTGTATTTCGCCGCGGCCCGCCCTGGGTGTTGAGCAGCGCGGGGTAAAGCTCGACCGCATAGAAGGGCGGCGCGTTGATCGGGGCCGACCACAAAGCGGTCGCCAGTTCCTTGTAGGCGGGGCTGAGGGATCGCCGGAGCGCATGGGCCTGTGGAACTGGGTGTCCTCGCCCTTGGCCACGTCCTCGTTCCATGTTGGACAGTCTTTTCCAGCAGTTTCAGCGTCCATCGTCTTTATTTTGCCCGCCAGTTCGGCTATGGTGTTCCCTTTCAGGATCCAGCCCTTTTCGACTTCCACGCTGTTGTCCCTGCTCCAGGAATGCTTGCGCCCCGCGTATCCCATTCCGGCCAGCGCCGTGATGGGCCCGGCCTTGCGCGCGGTCTCGTCGAAGATGACGTAGCAGGGGATGCGCGGATAGTCGAGCTCGTGCGTGTCGAAATAGTCCACCGCCAGAAGGCCGGCGTGCAGTTCCACGGCCTTCTCGTTGACGAACCTCTTCCCGTGCTTGTCCACCATGATGTGGCGCGGCGTGGTGGCTACCCATGTAAAAGCCGCCTCGATCTCGGGGACCTTGATCCCGAGCGGGCAGGAGACGCCGTTCATGTGCCAGAGGCCTGCGCCCACCTTCTGGGCCATCCTGATGCCGTCGCCGGTGTTTCCGGGGCTGCCCAGGGCGTAAATAGGGTAGCCCTTGACGAAGTTTTTCAGGTCTCTCTCGTTGAATTCGTAGCCGCCGGTAGTCATGACGACGGCTTTGCGGGCCTTGATCGTGATTTCTTTCCCCTTGGATTTCGCCACCGCGCCGACCACCTCGCCCTTGGCGCTGGTGATGAGGCGCACGGCAGGGGTTTCCAGCATCACAGGGATTTTCCTCTTTTCCTCGACGGCATAGGTAATGAGTTTCCAGAGGTTTTTCGAGCTGCCCGTGAGGCCTTTCCCCTCGCCCTTGACGTGGTACTTATTCATGGATTTGGCGCCGGGCACCTTGGGGAATCCCGCCCCTCCGTAAATGAGCACATCCGTGCCCTCTCTTCAGGGACTTGATCCAGTCGACGTTTTTCACTGACTCATCCGCATAGACCTTGACAAGGTCCTTGTCCAAATCTGAATGGGAAAATTCGTAAAGGCCCGGAGATGTAGGTGTACGCATCCTGAGGTTTGTTGGGGCACAGGAAACCTCCTCCCGAAACCCCCGTATTGCCGCCGCTCTGGGCCATCTTCTCCAGGATCAGCACCTTCGACGCCGGCATCGTGGGCCTCGATGGCCGCGCAGGCGCCCGCCCCTCCGTAGCCTATGACAAGCACATCCGTTTCCTTTGTCCACTTTTTAGGGACAGTTGCGATTTTGCTTCGGCATCGATGGGCACCCAGTCCCAATCACAGCCACGGTCCCGGCCCCCACCGCCGTCCCTTTATGAAGTCTCTCCTGCTTAAACCATTGCCTGTTTTTTTTTCAGCCATTGTTTCCTCCTTTCAAGGCCATCCAGGCCCGTACAGTAAAGGTTAAGTTCTCGCGGAGCGAAAATGCTCGAGTGATTGTTAAGTAAAATTGCCCGGTTTTCAAGGGGAAAGAAGAAAGGGTGCCCCTTTGATTATCCCGAAAGAAGGGTCTAATCAAATTTCCACGACCTGAAAGGCCTCTCATATAGGCACACACTCAGGTACCTTGGGTCTGCCGACACTTCCTCCCCAACCCAGGGCGGCTCTCGAAATCTTCATCCTCGCTGTCCAGCTCTATCTCGGCCACCACGAGGCCGCTGTTTTCGCCCCGGTACTCGTCGATGACCCAGTGTCTCCCGGCATGGATGAGATTGTGCCGGACCTTTTCCAGGGGCGGACGGGTGCAGAGGTTGAGCATCTCGTTGGCATCCGCCAGGGGGACCTCGTATTCGTATTCCGCCCGTTTCAGGTGCGTGAGGGCGCTTTTCACCGTTAACCAGGCCCTTTCCCCCGCCGTCCTGACCCGTACCGCATTTTGCCGGTCGCTGTAGATATAGGCCTGCAGCATAAGGACGCTATCGGATACCTCGGCCCTCCATGACTGGTCCGTAACCAGGAATTTGCGTTCAATTTCGTAAGCCATGCCGAAATTCATATAGTATCGGGGAGGCTGGGGCAAGCATGGATCCTCAAAAAGAGTTTGAAAAATAATTTCCATGACAATATAAATGCCCACAGCCATGAGCGATAAAGAATTCATCCACCTTTGCCAGCCCGACGCCTGCAAGTCCTGCGGGGCGTGCTGCGGGCTGTACAACTACGCGGACAGCACCCGGGAGTCCCTCACGGGGAGGCTTCGCAGGCGCACCGGCCTTTTCCGGGAGAAAGTCAAGGGCCCCACGGACCTCAAGCCATTCTCGGAGCTCATCCGCGGCACCGAGGACAACGCGCGCATCTACGAGGTCATTTACTGCTGCGAGTACCTCGGCTTCATTGAAGGGGAAAAGAAAGTCGGTTGCCTGCTGCACCCGTACCAGAACAACGGTGCCGACCTCAGGGAGGTCTCCTTTTACGGGCGCGAGCTATGCGACGGCCATTTTTGCCCGAGCTATTATTATATTTCCCCCGCCGAGAAAAAAGCGCTGCTGAACATCATTGACGACTGGTACCTTTACGGCCTGTGCGTGACCGACATCGACCTCGTGAAGGACTACTTCCGCCTGATCAGCGAAGAGGTCGGGGAAATGCCCCACCCGGAGGCCTTCCTGCTCAAGGGGGTCAAGGCGGCCGCCCTGGCTTTCTTCCAGCTGAAGACCGCCTGGCCGTTCCGTTCCGATGCCGCAAACCGGTTCGGCAAGTATTATTTCGACGGCTCGCAGTACATGATCCACCATATAGATTACGAGAAGCTGGGCTGCGAGCGTTCAAAATACAACAGGATATTCCAGAGCCTGACCTCCGAGTTCAACGACGCGGCAGGGGTCCGGTCGGCGGAGGAGCTGGTGAAGGGCCACATAGATAATTTTGCCCTTGCCTACAGGGACGAGAGCTGGCTCAGGAACAAATTATCTTAAAAAAATCAGGCCTTTAATATGAAATTTCATTGACACCCGTTCCCCTGTTAAGTAGGGTTGGCCTCGAAGGAGGGCGCCATGGAGAACCGTAAAAAGCACATCCTTTTTACAAGGGAGCAGATCAGGGAAAAGGTCCAGGAGCTCGCGAACAGGATTTCAGAGGATTATGCCGGGCGCGACCTGCTCCTGGTCGGGGTGCTCAAAGGCGCCTTCATTTTCATGGCGGACCTGATGAGGTGCCTGAAAATCCCCTGCACAATCGATTTCATCAGGGTGGCCAGCTACGGCGCGGGCACGGAAAGCTCGGGCCAGGTGAAGATAACGAAGGACCTGGAAATGGCGATCACGGGGAAAGACGTCCTGATCGTGGAGGACATCGTCGATTCCGGCATCACCCTGGATTACCTCGTCAAGAAGCTCAAGGAGCAAAACCCCCGGTCGCTCAAGGTATGCGCCTTCATTGACAAGCGCGCCCGGAGGAAGGTGCCGTTCGAGGCCGATTACGTGGGTTTCGCCATGGAGGACGGCTTTATCGTCGGGTACGGGCTGGACTTCAACGAGATGGCCAGGTTCCACCCGGAAATCTACGTGATCGAGGATTGATTCTTGTTGAGGAGAAATAGATGATTGTCCAGTGCTCGAAATGCCATGCAAAGTTCCGCTTCCCCGAAACCGAGCTGAGCGGCGAGGGAGTGTGGCTGAAGTGCGGCGCGTGCAGGAATCTTTTTTTCCTCGAAAACCCCGATTTCACAGAGCTGAATAAAACAGCGCCACTGCCCGAAGAGGCCGAGCCACGGCCTGAAGCGAAGCCGCAGGGCCCGCCGGGATTGAGCAAGCCAAAGCCCCCTCCGGCCAGGAAACAGGCGGAGCGGGACAGGCTCGCGGGTATTTGGAAGGGTGTCGGGATCGCACTGGCTATATTGATAGCGACCGGGACGCTGTACTACTTTTTCTACCCGGGTGCGGACGAGGTCTTCAGGGACGCCGCACAATCGCTGCCCTTCGCCAGACAGCTGGGCCTGGCCGACAGGGAGCCGGCAGCGGCAGCACCCAGCATCGATTTCCTCAATGTGAGGGAGAGGTTTGTCAAGAACTGGATCCTGGGGGACATGATGGTGATCCAGGGGATCGCGGTCAACAAGACCGACCGACCCGCATCCAGGCTCAAGATCAAGGCCAAGCTGCTTGACCAGGCCGGGCAGTTCATCGCCGAGTCTTCCAGTTTTGCGGGCGACATCTGCAGCGAGGAGGAACTGCTCAACCTCACCGAGCAGGAGATCCTGGCCAGGATGGCAAACCCGGAAGGAAGCGATCACCCCAACAGGGACATTGCCCCGGACGGCAGCATCCCCTTCCAGATAGTCTTCATCAGGCCGCCCGTTAAGGCCAGCGAATACATCGTCGAGCTTGATTCGATGCAGGGGTTGACGAGAAAATAACCGGCAATTTCGGCCCCGGGAAAAACTGCATGACAATGAAAAAGAAGGCACATTTTGAATACCCCTGCACCTGGGCATACAAGGTGATCGGCACCGATGAAGAGACAATGAGGCAGGCCGTCAGGGAGATAATTAAAGACGAAACATGCTCGATAAAACTGTCGAACAGCAGCAAGGCCGGTAAATACCATTGCCTTGATATCGAACTCGTGGTCTGCAGCGAAGAACACCGCATAAAGATATACGAATACCTGAAAAAGCACTCCGCGATCAAAATAGTCCTGTGACCCTTCCAGTCCCGCGGGGAGTCACCGCCAAATATTCCGGTGTGTCCGAGACCCACTCCCGCACACCGTTGGAGTTCGTTTTTATCATTGATCATAGCCTGTGACTTGTAGGGGCGTATTGCAATACGCCCCTACGCCGGCTTAAGGCTAATCTCTCCACGGGCGGATCAGGGACCCGCCCCGGCGGCAATTCCCGACCGCTCCGGGATTTTACCGCATGGAATTATTAAATTTGCATTCGCCCTCCCGGAAATATATGTTGTCCTCAATTCGGGTGGCGGGGGTGACCATGAAAGTTTTCAGGCTGGCCAATCTGGTGCTGGCGGTCCTGCTGTTGTCGTGGACAGCCAACGGGTATGCCGCGGGCAGCGCCGCATTCTGTAAGCATAACGATTCTCCATGTTAACGACCTTCACGGGCACATCCAGACAACCGCCAAATCCGGAGGGGCGGCGTACCTGGCCGGCCTCGTCGGACAGCACAGGTCGGCGGACCCCGGGGGCACGGTCCTGCTGGCAGCGGGCGATATGTTCCAGGGCACGCCGGTATCGAACGTCTTCAGGGGAAAGCCGGTCGTCGAGATCATGAACCGCCTGAAGTTCGACGCCGTTACCCTCGGGAACCACGAGTTCGACTGGGGGTGGCCGGAGCTGCTCAAGATCATGGAACAGGCCTCGAGCCCTTACCTCGCCGCCAACCTGGTAAACAGGGACATGTCCAGGCCGCCGAAAATTAAAAAATCAATTTTCCTGGAGAGGAAGGGTGTCAAGATAGCGGTAATCGGGATAATCACCCCGGAAACGGCATTTACGACCAACCCCCGGAACGTGAAGGATTTCAAATTCCTGCAGCCTGAGAGTGTCTTGCCGAAAATGGTCAGGGTCGCCAGGGCAAAAGGGGCAAAGCTCATCATTGTGCTTTCCCATTGCGGCTTGGAGAGGGATGTCAAAATAGCCAGGCGGGTGCAGGGGATAGACGTGATTATCGGCGGTCACAGCCACACCGCCGTGACTCCGCCTGTTGTCGCCGGCAAGACGATAATCGCCCAGGCGGGGTCCAACGGGCTGTACCTGGGGGTGCTGAAACTGGAGGTAGACGGGAAATCGGGGAGGGTCATAGACTATTCACGCGACAACCTCAAGAGCATCACCGCCTCCCCGGGAAGCCCTTTCGACCCTGAAATAGAAAAGATCGTCTCCCGGTACAGCGATAGTATAAAGAAGGAATTTTCCCGCGTCGTGGGAGAGAGCGGTGTCGACCTGCTGCGCAATTCCGAAGGCGAGTCGAACCTCGGCAACCTGATATGCGACGCGATGAGGAGCGAGTCCGGCGCCGATATCGCCTTCTACAACAGCGGGGGCATTCGGGCCAACATCTACCACGGGAAGGTCCGCCTCGAGCAGGCCTTCGAGGTCCTGCCGTTCGACAACGTCCTCGTCAGCATGGACCTGACCGGGAAACAGGTCAAATCGATCCTGGAAAAGAGCGCTTCCATGGAAATCGGCATACTGCAGGTTTCCGGCCTGAAATATAAAATCGACGCGTCAAAGCCGAAGGACGGCAGGGTCGAGGACGTGACTGTGAATGGAAGCACGCTTGACCCGAAGAAAATTTATCGCGTCGTCACAAATGATTTTCTCGCCGCGGGAGGCGACAGGTTCCTGACTTTCAAAGAGGGGAAAAATATTGTTTACAGAGATGACGTGAGGGAAGCATTCATCAGGTACCTTGAAAAGAGCTCTCCTGTAAATCCCCGGGTTGAAGGGAGGATAGTCATTGCCAGGTGAAAAAAAAGAACGGATGACCGTTTACGTCGACGGCAGGCCTTTACAGCTGTACCGCGGAATGAAGGTGAGACATGCCCTCATATCGATTGAAAGCAGCCTGTGCGCAGCTGTCGAGGAAGGCCGGATTTTGGTTATGGACGCAAACGGTTTTGAAGTGGGGCTCGACGGGGCTCTTGAGGACGGCAGCAGGCTCGTACTGAAAAAATCAGGCTGATCGCCTGGCTCCCCGCACATCGGCTTTATCCCTTAACGGCTGATGAGGTTTGTTACGAAGAAATAAAATTGACGCGAGAATAGCGCACCTATTTTCAAAGTACTACTTAAAAGTTGATTATCACGTCCTTTTCTGTTATTGACTTTCAGGCTAAGCTTCGCTCCGTTCAACTGTTATGGAGAGGCGTTATGGATAAAACAAAAATCCCGTTCAGAACAGAACGGGATTTTTTATTTGCTTCAGCGGCCCAGGAAAGGTGGTGGTTGGGAGTCTGAACAGGGCCTGAATCAATATTTTTTTATAGTGCTGCCTGTTTCATAATTTTCTCAATCGGAGGTGCAACATGTTACTACAAAAACTTGCATCAGCCAGCACCCGCTGGAGCACACGCTGGGTCCCTGATGCATGGGTAATCGCAGTACTGCTTACCGTTGTCAGCTTTTTTCTAGCGCTTTTCTTTACGAAATCAAATCCATACCAGATCGTGCAGTACTGGGGCAACGGCTTCTGGGTATTGCTGTCATTCGCAATGCAGATGTGCCTCATCATAATGACGGGCTATATCCTGGCCACGACCCCGATATTCAGCAGGCTCCTGAATGCCCTGGCGGGCCTGCCGAAATCTCCTAAAGGGAGCATCGCCTTGATGGCGGCAGTCTCAATGCTGCTGGCCTGGATCAACTGGGGATTGAGCGTTGTCGGTTCGGCCGTGGTCGTCAGGTTCATGGCGAAGAAGCAAAAAGGGGTAGATTACCGCCTGCTGGTCGCGACAGCGTACCTGGGAATGGGAACTTTCTGGCACGCCGGCCTCTCGGCATCCGCTCCGCTGCTTGTGGCCACACCCAAACACTTCCTTGAAAAGGATATTGGCATAATCCCCATAACGGAAACCATTTTCCATCCCTTTAATCTCCTGCTTGCAGCTGTCGTTTTCATTTTCATGGTCGTCATCGGCCCGATGATGCATCCCAAGGAAGGCGAACAGATTGAAGCAGACCCGAAGCTGCTGGAGGAGGAAGGGGCTGAACCCCCGCCCAAGCCGTCGAAGGAAGAAATGACGCCGGCCCTGTGGCTGGAGCACTCCCCGCTTATCAACCTGCTAGTCGGTGGATGCGGGGTCATCTGGATCATCTGGTATTTAAGCCAGAAAGGATGGGGGGGAATCAACCTCGACGTCGTGAATTTCATATTCCTGATCGCCGGCATACTTCTCCACTGGACACCCGCGGCATTCCTGAAGGCGGCATATGAAGGCGGCTCTTTTATTTGGGGCGTCGTTGTCCAATTCCCGTTCTATGCGGGCATATTCGGGATAATCAAGTTCTCCGGGCTCGCTGAGGTCATGGCGACCTGGTTCACATTGATTGCCACCAAGGAAATGTATCCCTTCGTCGTCATGTGGTATTCGGGGATCCTGAATTACATTGTCCCTTCAGGCGGTGCGAAGTGGGCCATCGAGGCGCCCTACATCATGCAGGCGGCCAAGAACCTTGGCGTGAGCGCCCCGGCAACGGTTATCGCGTATGCATGGGGCGACATGGTGACGGACGTCATCCAGCCGTTCTGGGCCATTCCGCTGCTGGGTGTCGCGAAATTCGGGTTCCGGGATATCATGGGCTACTGCATGATTTACTTCCTGTGTTACATGGTCGTTATCTCGATTGGGTTCCTGCTGATGCCTTATTTCTTCTGACAGGGCCAGGTGCAATAAAAAAAGGGGGAGGTTGCTCCCCCTTTTTTTCATTCTGCGTCCTTTGATTATGAAAGCTGAAACACATCGCCGCGATTGGGTACGTGCGTTACTGCCCCGAACTTTTCTTTTACCGCCTGCTCGAAATCGAGCGCGGCCTGTTCTTCGCCGTGCACAATGAACACTTCGGGACGGTTTGTGAAGACCCCGAGCCAGTCCAGCAGGTCTTTCTGGTCGCCATGGGCGGAAAAGCCCGCCTATGGTGTATATTTTTGCCCGGACCGCCATGTCCTCCCCGAGGATATTCACTTTGTCGGCGCCGTCGATGATCTTTCTCCCCAGGGTCCCCTTTGCCTGGAACCCGACAAAGACAATGCTGCACTCGGGCCTCCAGATATTGTGCTTGAAGTGGTGCCGGATGCGTCCGCCCTCGCACATCCCGCTTCCCGCCATGATTATCGCGCCCGAGCGGATCCGGTTGATGCGCTGCGACTCCTCAATGGAATGGACAAAATGCAGGTTCAGCGCCCTTCCCCCCTTCCGGCCAAAAAGCCTGCGGGCCTCTTCATCGTAAACTTCCGGGTGCGCCAGGTATATTTTCGTCGCCTCCTCGGCGAGCGGGCTGTCGACATAAACGTCAATTTTCCCCAGCTTGCCCGACCTCACGAGATCGTTCAGAATATATAGGAGGTCCTGCGTCCTGCCGATCGCGAAAGTCGGGATGATGACGTTGCCGCCTTTTTTGAAAGTCGACGTTATTGCCTCGACCAGTTCATTGATGCTGTCGTCCATGTTTTTATGCATGCGGTTTCCGTAGGTCGATTCGATGACGACATAATCGGCCGATTGGGGATGCACGGGGTCGGCAATGATCGGATTGTCCTTCTTCCCGATATCCCCTGAAAAGATTATGTTTTTGCCGCCCTGGAACCTGAGTTCCACGGAGCCCGACCCGAGGATGTGGCCGGCATCAGTGAACCTGAAGCTCATGTCGTTGCCGAGTTTGCCCTGCCGCCCATAAGCCATTTCCGCAATGAGCGGGATCGTCATTTCCACGTCCGAAACATTGTAAAGGGGATAAAAATATTCGTCCCGTCCCGCCCGGAAAGATTTTTTAGTCAGCCACTCCGCGTCTTTTTCCTGGATGTTGGCCGAATCGAGAAGCATGACCTTGATGAGGTCGGCCGTTGCAGGGGTAGTGAAGATCTTCCCCCTGAAGCCCTCTTTGACAAGCCGCGGCAGGAGCCCCGAATGGTCGATGTGGGCATGGGTCAGCAGGACGTAATCGATTTCCGCCGGATTGAAGGCAAAAGCGGAGTCGCCGCTGTGGTCGTTTTTTTTAATTCCCTGCCGCATGCCGCAGTCGACGATGATCTGCATCCCGTCCGCAGGCCAGGTGAAAGCAGGACCCGGTGACTTCCCGGGCCGCCCCCAAAAACCGAATTTCCATAAGGCCTCCTTCAGCCGGTTCCTGTTCCCGAAACGCTGCCTGAGAAATCCGACGACTCCCGGGAGGACCGAAATAAAAATTATCGCCATGATGACCAGGGTAAAATTCTCCTTCACGACAGGTATATTGCCGAAAAAATATCCCCCAAAGATGAAGGTGCACATCCAGAGGATGTTGCCCGCCACGCTGTAGGTGATGAACCTGAAGTAATGCATGCGCCCGATGCCGGCGACAAAGGGGGCGAAGGTCCGGATTATCGGGACGAACCTGGCGAAGATGATCGTTTTTCGCCCGTATTTCTCGTAAAACTGGTGAGTGCGGTCCAGGTACTCCTTGTTGAAAAACCGGGACTTCTCGTAATGGAAGACCTTGGGGCCGGTGAAGAAGCCTATCCAGTAATTGGAACTGTCCCCGGCGATGGCGGCAAGGGCCAGGGCGGGGGTCACGACCCCTATGTCGAGTGAGCCGAGGGCTGCAAAAGTGCCGACCGCAAACAGCAGGGAGTCCCCGGGCAGGAAAGGGGTCAGGACGAGCCCGGTCTCGCAGAATATGACGGCTATCAGGATGGCGTAGGTCCACACCCCGTAATTCCGGATCAGCATGTCCAAGTATATGTCAAGGTGCAGGATAATATCGATAAAGCCAAGCAGTAAATCCATCCGCCTCCCGGTGCGCCCGTGTTTTCAGGCTAAATATGGCTTAATCTTAAATTCTAGTTACAAAAACTGTCATCCTCGGGCTTGACCCGGGGATCCATCCTTTTTACTCACGCCGCCTGGATTCCCGCCTGCGCGGAACGGCTGCCAGGGGGCAACGGAGGATTGGAAGTTTTTGACAGCAACACAGGCAAAAGTCAAGGGATAGCCTCTGCAAGCATTGCCGCTTTGCCATGAGGCGTTGACATCCCGGCGAATTAGGTGTTAAAGTCGCGCCGAAAGCTTGTATATTACCGTTTTCTTTACTAATCGGGGGAGAAACTGGATACCAAGACCGCGTTCCTGAATTTATCTCTCAACAAGAAGCTCATTTTGATGATGCTTTTTCTGAGCTCAATACTGCTCTCCATACTTCTGTCGCTTTACTGGCAGTCGGAAAAAGTCCTGATCAGGGAAATGGAAAACCAGACCCAGGAACTGACCAAGGCCATCCAGGTCGGGGTGGAGAGGGTCACGGCCAGCGGGGCTTCGCAGGAGTCCGGGCTGGAGACATATCTCAAGACCCTCAAGTCGAAGGGGATCAAGGAGGTCTCCGTCATCAGCAACACGGAGGAGATCATCGACAGCACGAACCCGACGAAGATAGGGACGACCGTCAGCCCCAAGAAAAAGGAACTCATTATAAAGGCCCAGCTCGGTGAGCAGGTCTCCGAAGAAGCCGGCAGGACATACAATGTCATGATCCCCGTCATCGCCGGAAAGCAGCATTACGGCTACATCCACCTCCAGGTCAATTCCGAGGACGTTTCGGAGATCATGAAGCGCAACCTCATAAAAAGGATAGGCGCTACACTGATGGTCTTTGCCTTCGGGATCGCCATCTCGATATTCCTGGCTTTCAGGTACACCGAGCCGATCCACAACGTGGTGGCGGCGGCGAGAAACGTCGCGGCGGGAAACCTTGACCAGAACCTTCCCGAAAACCGCAACGACGAAATCGGGGACCTCACGAAGAGTTTCAATTTCATGGTGCAGAGGCTCAGGGAGAACCGGGAGCTCGAAGAGCGGCTGCGCGAAGCCGAGCACCTCTCGGCGATTGGCCAGCTTTCGAGGACCATTGCCCACGAGATCCGCAACCCCCTCAATTATATAAGCCTGTGCATTGACCACATCAAGGAGAAGTACCGCCCCGAGGGGGACGAGAAGTCGGCCGCCCTGGTCAGCCTCATTAACAGCATGAAGCAGGAGATCCACAGGCTGGACAAGCTTGTCAGCGATTTTCTCGACTACGGCCGGCCCCTGAAGCTCAATCTTCACCAGGCCAAAATGGAAAACGTCCTGTCCGAAACCATGGAAATTATCAAAATCAAGGCCGACTCCGAAAAGGTGACCATCAATGAGCAATACGATTTTCTCCCGGAAATCATGCTCGATTCCGAGCTTTTGAAGACCTGTTTCTTCAACATAATTTCCAACTCCCTTCAGGCAATGCCTGACGGGGGAACCCTATCCATCCGGACAAGCCAGCTCGACGGGCAATTCGTCCTGCAGGTCAGCGACACCGGGACCGGCATATCAAAGGAGAACCTCTCCAGGGTATTCGAGCCTTTCTTTACCACCAGGAGCAACGGCCTGGGGCTTGGCCTGGCCATCACCAAGAGGGTCATGGAGGAGCACGGCGGGAAAATAGAATTCGTCAGCGAAGAGGGAAAAGGCACGGAGGCAACTTTGAGCATTCCCCTGAGCAGCTGACAGGATGGTTGCCTGAACATGGCCGTGATCCTCATTGTCGATGATGAACCCCTGCAGAGGACGATCCTGAAAACAATCCTGTCGGATGAGGGATATGAGACTCACGAGGCGTCTTCCGGAGGGGAGGCCCTTAAAGTTATAAAGGCGTACAATCCCGATATAGTCCTCACGGACCTGAAAATGGACGGGATGGACGGGATCGAGCTCCTCGGGAAGATCAGCGATGAAAAGTGAAATCGGGAAGGGACCTGCCGATGGTCATAATCATGACCGCCTTCGGGACAGTCCACTCCGCGGTCAATGCCATGAAAAGGGGCGCCTTCGATTACCTCACAAAGCCCCTCGACAAGGATGTCGTCATGATAACCCTGCGGCGCGCCCTGGAGAGGATCGAACTGGTAAAGAAGACGGAGGAACTGCAGCAGGCCCTTTACGATAAATTCCGGATTGACGGGATAGTCGGCCGCTCTCCAGGCAATCAATAAGTCCTCCAGGTAATCAGGAAAGTCTCCCCCAGCCCGGCGACGGTGCTCATTCTCGGAGAGAGCGGCACGGGCAAGGAGCTTATTGCCCGGGCCATCCATTATCAACAGCCCCCGCAGCGCCAGGAACTTTACGGCGATAAACTGCGCCGCGATACCGGAGACGCTTCTGGAAAGCGAGCTTTTCGGGTACGAGCCGGGGGCATTCACGGGGGCCGTTTCGAGGAAAGATAGGCCTTTTCGAGGCGACCAACGGCGGGACGCTGTTCCTCGACGAGATCGGCGACCTCCCTGCGCTTACCCAGGCCAAGATCCTCCGGGTGCTCCAGGAAAAGGAGGTGCGCCGGCTGGGGGGCGCGACTCTTTCAAGGTGGATGTCCGGATCATCGCCGCGACAAACAAGGACCTGGAAAAGGAGATGGGCGAGGGGAAGTTCAGGGAGGACCTTTTTTACAGGCTCAAGGTGGTGTCAATCAGCCTTCCGCCCCTTCGCGAGCGCAGGGAGGACATCCCGGAACTGGCCGAGTTTTTCCTGCATGCGCTATCAATAATGAATTCGGGAAAAAAATCAAAAGGATAGATGAAGCGGCGATCAGGGCCTTCATGGATATCGAGTGGCCCGGAAATATCACGGCAGTTCGAGTCCGTCATAGAGAAAGGCCGTCCTGATGTGCGAATCGGATACCATCACGATTGAAGACGTCCGGGCTGAGCTGAATATTTCCGGCGCCTCAAAGTCCCTGGACATAGAAATACCGGAAGAGGGCCTGAACCTGGACGAATTGGAACGATGTCTCCTGCGCAAGGCCATGGAAAAGAGCGATAATGTCGTGGCCAGGGCGGCGCGGCTGGTCGGAATGAGCTATTACGCATTTTACAACCGCTGGGAAAAAATCCTGGAATCAAAGGCGGGGCAGGAAGCCTCGGTCCGCTGCCCGGAGATCCCGGAATCGGGGATAGATTGGGAAAAGATGGAAAAGGACCTCCTGCGCAAGGCAATGGCGAGAAGCAACAATGTCATTTCCAGGGCCGCAAGGCTCCTTGGCATCAGCTACAAGAGTTTTTATAACAGATGGGAAAAAATCATCGCGGAAAGCCCCTCCTCACGCCGGGAAGAATCTTTGTAAAACAGGAAAAGAAGTTTGCTTTTCGGGAAAATGTTTTGTCAATCTGGAAGACAAATTGCAAAACAGGAAAGCACTTTGCGAATCTGGAAAAGTATATGTTTTGCCCACTCAGACCTGTAACCGTAATATATTGAATTTCCTATATAATCAGCTTTATAGCGTTCTGGCATGCTCCTTGAATACATAAAATGCAAATCCAAACAAAAGGAGGTGAAACCCCAGATGAAGAAGCTGATCGCAATCCTAGTAGCAGTTATGTTCGCAGTCTCCATGACAGGTCTTTGCTTCGCGCAGGCCGAAAAGGCCACTCCGGCAGTTCCGGCGAAGGCAGACGACAAGGCGGTAAAGGCGGACGACAAGAAGATGGACAAGAAGAAGGACGCCAAGAAGGACGCCAAGAAGAAGGCTGACAAGAAGGACGCCAAGAAGAAGGACGCCAAGAAAGACGCCAAGAAGGACGAGAAGAAAGACGATAAGGGAGCAACTCCGGCAGTTCCGGCTGAGCCCGCAAAGAAGTAATTCGGCTTTCTCCTATAGGAAAAAGAAAAAGGGTATCGAAAGGTGCCCTTTTTCTTTTTGGGCTCCGGCCGCCCTTTTCAAAACCCCCCCTTTATATTATAGTTTCCCGAAAAGATGTTCATGGAGTCAAATGCGCTTAAATACAGGAAAATGCGTTTTTCTGTTTTTTCTTGCCGCCGCTTTTCTGGCCCTGTCCTTGCCTTCCTGCGCCTCGGCAAGGTCCATCGAGCAAATCCAGGCCGGCCTTGACCTGCGCGAAACGGGCGAGCGCATAGCCTTCTGGGCCGATTACTTTGTCGGCACACCCTACGACAAAGACCCCCTCGGCGAGTATGTGACCAGGAAGGCCATCGTCGCCGATGAAAGGGTCGATTGCATGTACCTGGTCTTCCGCTCCGTCGAGCTTGCTTTGAGCAGCAGCCCCGCAGGCGCGCAGCAGACAGCCCTCGACAAGCGTTTCCATACCAAAGGGGTCCTCGACGGGGGCACCGTAGTGAATTACGATGACCGCTTCCAGTACGGCGAGGAGATGATCGACAGCGGGAAATGGGGCCGGGAAATAACCGGGGAATTGCGGGAAAGACGGCAAAAATAAAGGATGAAAGGCGCGGACTGGAAATCGCTTATGCGCCGGTCAAGTCGCTCAAAGCGGGCAAGTCCCGGCTGAAAAGCGGGGACATCGTCTTTTTCATAAAAAGGCCGGAGAAGAGGGTCTATGGAGAGGTCATCGGCCATATGGGGGTTATAAAAATGGAAGAGGGCAGGGTCCTGCTCATCCACGCGGCGGGGACAAAGAAAACCGGCGGCATGGTCCGCAAGGTCGGCTGGGAAGACTACCTGCAGTACGATGCCGTACATCGGCGCAAAAATTACAAGGTTCGATTAGATGGCGAAAGATCTGAAAAGAAGGGATTTTTTGAGGCTTGCCGCGGCTGCGGGCATCGGGGCGGCTTTGCCGGTGAGCTTCGGCACGCTGTTTGACTATGCGGCGGCCGCGTCCGGGCCGGACCTCGTCGTCGCCCAGGGGACATCCCCCCGCCAGATATTGAGGGCCGCTGTCGGCGGCTTTGGCGGGATGGGCAGGTTCGTCTCCCGGGGCGACATAGTGGTCGTCAAACCGAATATCGGCTGGGACCGGAGGCCTGAATTCGCGGCCAACACGAACCCCGAGGTCGTGGCGGAGATTGTAAAACTCTGTCTTGAGGCAGGCGCTAAAAAGGTGAAGGTGTTCGACCGGCCCGTCAATGACGCCCGGCGCTGCTACACGCAGAGCGGGATTGCGGACGCCGCGGGAAAGGCCGGGGCGGAAGTGAAATACATGGACGAGCGGAAGTTCAGGGACGTGACCCTCAAGGGCGAGGCCCTCAAATCCTGGCCGCTCTATACCGACATATTCGAAGCCGACAAGATCATCAATGTCCCGATCGCGAAGACGCACGGGCTTGCCGGCCTCACCCTGTCCCTGAAGAACTGGATGGGCGTCATGGGAGGCTCGCGGGGCCGGATCCATCAAAACCTTGACGAGAGCCTGCTGGATGTCGCCGGGGTTATAAAGCCCACCCTGACAGTCCTCGATGCCGTAAGGATCCTGACGGCAAGCGGCCCCCAGGGGGGCAACCTGGCCCACGTGAAAGTCATGAATACCGTCATTGCCGGGGTGGACCAGATAGCGGTTGACAGCTACGGGGCAACCCTCTTCGGGAAAAAGGGGACCGACCTGGACTACATCCGCCTGGCGGCAAAAAGGAATTTCGGCCAGTCGAACCTGAAAAAACTCAACATCAAGAGAGTCAACGCGGGATGAAAAGGGTCAGCGCAGTGCGAATCGCCCGCCGGACCGTCCAGGGCTTTTTCCTCGTCGTGTTCCTTTTTCTTTTTATCCAGACGGAATCCAAGGGCGCGGACGAGCTCGGTTACCCCGTGCGCCTCTTCCTGGAATTCGACCCGCTTCTCTTCTTTTCCTCCCTCCTGTCGTCCCGCGTATTTGTCCCGGCCTTTGCCCTTTCGCTGGTCACAATCGCCCTGACGGCGGTGCTGGGGAGGGTTTTTTGCGGCTGGGTCTGCCCGCTGGGAACGCTCAACAACATCGTTTCCTCATTCAAGAAAAAGGGGGGGAGGGTGAGAGGGTGGTTCTCCCTGAAGTACTATGTGCTCGTTTTCATCCTGGCCTCTTCCGTATTCACGCTCCAGGTCGCCGGGCTCTTCGATCCCATATCGCTGCTGGTGCGTTCGCTGTCGCTGGGACTGTATCCGGCTTTCAATTTCATCCAAGTCCCGATTGACGCCGTCTCCGGCGCCGGGATCCCGGTCGTGTCGAATATTGCGGAAGCATCCGGTTCCTTCCTCAAGAAAACATTGCTGTCGTTTCAGCAGCCGTTCTTTTACCAGTCCTTTGCAGTCAGCATGATATTCCTTGCGGTCCTGCTGCTGAACCTCGTCGAGACCCGGTTCTGGTGCAGGTACCTGTGCCCGCTGGGGGCCCTGCTCGGGATTTTCTCCCGGTACTCGCTGCTCAAGCGCAGTTTGAGCGAGGAGTGCCCCTCGTGCGGCAAGTGCGACAGCTTCTGCCAGGGGGCCGCGCTCAGGCCGCTGAGCGGTTCCGAATGCATGCAGTGCTTCAACTGCGACGACCTTTGCCCTGCCGTCCCCAGGCTGCTCCAGCCCGGGACGGGCCGGGTCAGCCTCCCCGACCTGGGGAAAAGGCGCCTGATCGGCGCCGCGGCCGCCGGTATCCTGGCCGTGCCCATTTTAAGGGTCGGTCCCGCTTCCCGCCCGGACCACTCCGAACCAGCCCTCATCAGGCCTCCCGGAGCCGGGGAGGAGAGCGAATTCCTGGCAAAGTGCATCCGCTGCGGGGAGTGCATGAAGGTGTGCATCACCAACGGCCTGCAGCCCGCCTTCCTGGAGGCGGGAGTTGAAGGCCTGTGGACGCCGGTGCTGGTCCCCACGATCGGCTACTGCGAGTACAACTGCACCCTGTGCGGACAGGTCTGCCCGACGGGTGCAATAGCAAAGCTCAAACTCGAAGAGAAACAGCCCGTGAAGATAGGATTGGCTTCCATAGACCGCAGCAGGTGCCTGCCCTTCGCCAACTCCATTCCCTGCATAGTATGCGAGGAAGTCTGCCCGATACCCGGCAAGGCGATCTGGTTTGAAAAGGCGCAGGTCAGGGACAGGTCCGGAAAGACGATTTCGGTCAAACAGCCGCATGTCGACCTGGAGCTCTGCAACGGCTGCGGGATTTGCGAGACGAAGTGCCCCGTCCTGGGGAGGCGCGCGATAACGGTATCAAGCCTGGGGGAAAGCAGGTCTAAGAAGAACCAGCTGCTCCTGAGCCTGAAGGGCACCTCCCGTACCCCCGCCTGAAGGGTTACAGCTTCCCGATTAAATCGGCTGCCGGCAGTATCTCCGCAAACACGCTGCCCAGGGCGGCCAGGAAGGCGCCGTGCACCTGGGGGGCACTGATGATTTCCCCTCTGAAGGACAGCTCCCTTGTCGCGCAGGCGTCGCCGGCAACGGCGCAGCGGTAGCCGAGGTCAAAGGCCGCCCGCGTGGTCGAATCAATGCACATGTGGGTCATGGCGCCGCAGATGAACAGCTGCCTGACTCCCCGGCCCGAGAGGATATCGGCCAGGCCGGTCTCGCGGAAGCTGTTGGGGAAATACTTGGTGATCAGCGGTTCCCCGGCAAGGGGTGCGACCGAGTGATGTATCTCGGCGCCTTTTGTCCCCGGCAGGAAAAACCCGGCCCCGGCACGTTTCGAGATGTGCTGAACATGGATTATCAGCTCGTTTCTGGTGCGGAAGGCCTCCAGCAGCCTGGCCGCATTGTCCGCTGCCGCCTGCATCGCCTGAAGCTCCATCGCACCGCCCGGAAAGTAGTCATTCTGGATATCGACCAGCAAAAGAGCCCGTTCCATTTTTCCCCCCTTTTTAATCAGACATTTTGTTAGATGGTGTTGAGACCCGGTTATGAATTCCACGGAACTATTAAGGATATAAATGTCCGAACAGGATATTCAATCCTATTCCAATCAGGATTATGCCGCCCACGATGCCGGCCTTGCTGCCGATCCTTTTCCCGGCATGCGCCCCCAGGAAAATGCCTCCGGCCGTCATCAGGAAGGCGACAATGCCGATGACCAGGCTGGCGCCCAGTATGCGCATTTCCAGGAGGGCAAAACTCAACCCGACGGCAAAGGCATCGATGCTGGTCGCAACCGCAAGCACGAGGAGGCTCAATCCTGTTGTGGGATCGGGGTTTCCGTTCGCTGCCTCCTGCTTCCCATCATCGCGGACGGCATCGATGATCATTTTCAGGCCAACGCCGCTCAACAGGGCAAAAGCTACCCAGTGGTCGTACCTGGAGATCAGTTCGGCGATCGTCCTGCCCGCCGCCCATCCCAGCAGGGGCATCATGAACTGGAACAAACCGAAAGCCGCGGAGAGCCTCAGCAGCGGCCCCATGTTTACCCGCTTGGAGACGAACCCGACGCCCACGGCTACCGAAAACGCATCCATCCCGAGCCCGACCGCAATCAGGAAAACGGCAGAAAGGCTCATTCCGGCACCACCGTTTCCGTCAGCACCGGTAATACCTTCCGATAAATATTCCCTTATTGTCTTCGCGAGCTCTATGCCTATTCCGTCCACTTCTGAGATCTCTTCGGTAGACGCCTTTTTCAGGGTGTCGAGGTCCTGAAAGCGCTCGAGGAGCAGTTTCTTTTTTGCGGGGCCTATCCCCGGTATGTCGTCCAGGACCGAATGCAGGTCCCTCTTGAGCATCAGAAGCCGATGGTATGAAACGGCAAACCGGTGGGCCTCGTCCCTGATGCGCTGCAGGAAAAGGAGCGCCTTGGGGTACCTGGAAAGGTAAACGGGGTCCTTGCGGCCGGCAATATATGCCCTGTCTTCCCCCCGGTTCACCTTACGCTTGATGCTGGCCGGGTCATCGTCGGCCGCCTTCGCCAGGCCGATGATATCCATCGCGGAGGCGCCCTCTCTGGCGGCTTCCCGGATGGCCAGCAGGGCGGCGTTGAGCTGGCCCTTTCCGCCGTCGACGATAATCAGGTCCGGCAGTTCCATGTCCCCCGCCAGGCGCCTCTTTATGACCTCGTAAATCATCGCGAAATCGTCGGCCCCCTCCACATCGCGGATCCTGTACCTGCGGTAGCGGTTTTTATCCGGGCTGCCGTCTGCGAAAGTCACCATCGAACCCACCGCCTGTGTGCCTCCGATATTGGAAATGTCAAAACATTCTATGACCCGCGGCACTTTTTTCAAATGGAGGTTCGCGGCGAGCGCTTCCGCCGTGTCGCCGGCCCGCCTTGCGGAATCCAGGTCCGCCTTCAGCATGCTTGCGGCATTGTTGACGGCCATCTCCATCAGCTCGCGTTTCCTGCCCCGCCGGGGAAGGATCACGGAGACCTTCCCCCCCTTTTTCTCGGAAAGCCACTCCGCGATTACGGCCCGGTCCTCGATCTCATCAGGGATGATGATCTCGGAAGGGATATTTGCCTCGTCCGAATAAAACTGTTTCATAACAGACGAAAGGATCTCCGGCACTGCCGCTTCCAGCTTGAAGGCCGGGAATTTCTTCGTGCCCTGCACACGCCCTTCCCGGATCCGCACGACGCAGACCTGGGTCTTGCCGTCCTGGCGCCAGATGCCGAAAATGTCCTGGTCCCTGGAGTAGAGGCTGAATACTTTCTGCTTTTCCAAGGTGGCTTCAATGGCGGAAATTATGTCGCGCAGCCTTGCGGCATCCTCGAAATCGAACCGCGAGGCGGCCGCTTTCATTTTCTCCCTCAAGTCCTTCAGGAGCGTCTTTTCCTTCCCCTCGAGGAACTGCAGGGCGTTTCTCACCATCTCCCCGTACGCCTCGCGGGTGATGTGGCCGCAGCACGGCCCGAGGCAGCGCCTGATCTCGTACTCGAGGCAGGGCCGCTGGCGCGACCGGAAGAGCACATCCTTGCAGGTGCGCAGGGGGAAAATTTTCTGGAGGAAATGCATCGTCTCCTTGACGGCAAGGCCCGACGAATAGGGCCCGAAGTAAACGGCGCCGTCCTTCTTGGGCCGCCTGACGAACTGGAAGCGCGGGAACGGGTGGTCCAGGTCGACCCGCAGGTGGTTGTAATCCTTGTCGTCCCTGAAGAAGACGTTGTACCTCGGGCGGTGCTCCTTTATCAGCGTGTTCTCCAGGAGGAGCGCCTCCTTTTCCGTTGCGGTGACGATGAAATCTATGTCATGGATGCGGGCGACCATGAACGGGATCATGGGGCGGCTGTCCCTGCTCGCAAAGTAGGACCGCACGCGGTTCCTCAGGTCCTTGGCCTTGCCCACGTATATGACCTTCCCCGCCGAGTCCTTCATCATGTAGACGCCCGTCTCGCGGGGTGCGGCCTTTATCCGCTCATTGATGTTGCTCTTTGTGCTCGTCCATGTCATGAATTTAATGATTTCTTGTAGGGGCTCGTCAAGGACAGCCTCGGGCCGATTTGAAACCGGCGCAGGCTTCGTGAAAACTGAATTCCCGATAAAATCAGGAATGACGGGCGGATAGATCCCCCTACAATTATCTCGTGCCAATTACTCAGTTCGACTCGGTCGATTTAGTCTTCCCCGCCCAGATGCAGCTCCAGTTCGGAAAGTTCCCTTATAGTGTCGCGCAGCCGGGCGGCTTTTTCGAATTCCAGGTTTTCGGCCGCTTTTTTCATTTCCTTTTTCAGTTCGCGAAGTTTCTTTTGTCAGCTGCTCTTCGGTCAGGTAAACACTGTCTTTTTCCGCCACGACCGGGACTGTGACATAATCCGCCTCATAAATCGACGAGAGGATATTGTCAATTTCTTTGCGGATGGTCTCGGGGGTTATGCCGTGCCTGCGTGTTGAACTCGCGCCTGGATCTTCCGCCGGCGGCTGGTCTCGCGCAAGCACAGGTCAATGGATTTCGTGATCTTGTCGGCATACATGATGACCTGCCCGGACGAGTTGCGCGCGGCGCGCCCGCTGGTCTGGATGAGCGACCTCTCCGACCTCAGGAAGCCCTCCTTGTCCGCATCGAGGATCGCCACGAGCGAGACTTCCGGGATATCGAGCCCTTCCCTGCAGGAGGTTGACCCCGACAAGGACATCGAATTTTCCCAGCCGCAGGTCCCGGATAATCGCGACCCTCTCGAGCGTCGCGATGTCCGAGTGCAGGTACATGACCTTGAGCCCCAGGCCCTGGTAGTATTCCGTGAGGTTTTCGGCCATCTTCTTGGTCAGCGTCGTCACCAGGACGCGTTCGCCCTTCGCCGCCCTCTTCCTGATCTCCCCGAAAAGGTCGTCGACCTGGTGCTTCACGGGTTTGATCACTATTTCCGGGTCCATCAGGCCCGTCGGGCGGATGAGCTGCTCGACAATCCTGCCCTTAGACCTGGTGATCTCGTACTGGGCCGGGGTTGCCGAGATGTAAAGCCGCTGCTGGGGATAGGCCTCGTATTCCTCGAACTGAAGCGGCCGGTTGTCCAGGGCCGAGGGCAGCCGGAACCCGAAATTGACGAGGGTCTCCTTGCGGGAGCGGTCGCCGCGGAACATGCCGCCGATCTGGGGAATGGTGACGTGGCTCTCGTCGACGATGAGCAGGGCGTTTTTGGGCAAATAGTCCATCAGGGTCGGCGGCGGCTCCCCGGGCTTTCTGCCGGTCAGGTGGCGCGAGTAGTTTTCTATTCCCTGGCAGTAGCCCATTTCCTCCAGCATTTCCAGGTCGAACCGCGTCCGCTGCTCGAGCCTCTGGGCCTCCAGGAGTTTGTTTTCAGATCTCAGGAATGCAAGGCGCTCCTTGAGTTCCGCCCTGATGGTCTCCACCGCCCTGTCCAGGGTCGATTTAGGTGTTACATAATGGCTTCCCGGAAAGATGGAGGTGTGGGTTATGTCCTCTATCTTCCTTCCGCGCAGGGGGTCCATGATCGAAAGCCCCTCCACCGAATCGCCGAAGAACTCCACCCTGACCGCCCGGTCCTGTTCGTGGGCGGGATATATCTCGACAATGTCCCCGCGCACCCGGAAAGCCCCCCGGTGGAAATCTATGTCGTTTCGCTCGTACTGGATCTCGACAAGTTTCCTCAGCATGTCGTCCCGCCGCAGGGTCATGCCCTTTTCCAGGAAGAGCAGCATGCCTTCGTACGCTTCGGGCGAGCCGATGCCGTAAATGCAGGAGACGCTGGCTACAATTATGGAATCCTGCCTCGTGAGGAGGGAGCGCGTCGCCGAGTGCCGCAGCTTGTCGATTTCCTCGTTGATCGCCGAGTCTTTTTCAATATAGGTATCGGTAGTCGGTATGTACGCCTCGGGCTGGTAATAGTCGTAATAGCTGACAAAATACTCCACCGCATTGTCGGGGAACAGCAGCTTGAATTCGGAGTAAAGCTGCGCCGCCAGGGTCTTGTTGTGGCGCGATGACGAGGGCCGGCCTGTCCACCGCCTGGATGACATTGGCGATCGAAAAGGTCTTCCCCGAACCTGTCACTCCCAGCAGGACTTGGTCCGGGTACCCCTTTTCCAACCCGTCGACCAGGCCCTCGATTGCCTGGGGCTGGTCTCCGCTGGGCTCAAAGCCGGTTTTTATCTTAAAATGTCCCATAAAGTAAAAATTCCGTTAAATATTCGAATATGTTAATATATCTACTTAGACGGCGGGGGTCAATACCCCTGCCGGATTTCATTGTCGAGAAGGGTTCAACATGAAAATTATCCGCTTTGAATCGCTCACGGGCGACACGCATTACGGCATTTACAATCCTGAAACAAACCAGGCGAGGTTGATCAAGGGAAATATTTTCGGGAATTTCACGGTCTCGGAGGAAACAGCCGGGGTGAAGAGGCTGCTTGCCCCTGTATCCCCGCCCAATGTCCTCGCCCTTGGCCTCAATTACAGGGAGCATGCCGACGAAACGGGGATAAGCTACCCGGACGTCCCGATTCTTTTTATCAAGGGGACAAACAGCGTGACCGGCCCCGGGTCGCCTATTGTCCTGCCGAAGGAAGGCCCGGATGAGGTGGACTACGAGGCCGAACTCGCCGTTATAATCGGGGCCGAGGCAAAGAACGTCAGCCGGGATGAGGCCATGAACTGCATTTACGGATACACCTGCGCCAACGACGTCAGCGCCCGCGACTGGCAGATGAAAAGGCAGAAGGGGCAGTGGTCGCGGGGGAAAAGTTTTGACACATTTTGCCCTCTCGGGCCCTGGATAGTGACCGCAGACGAGATACCGGACCCGGGGAGGCTTGCCATCAGCCTGACCCTGAACGGGTCCGTCATGCAGAAGTCCAATACATCCCTCATGATATTCGACGTGCCCGCGATCATCAGCCAATTGAGCCGTTCAATGACCCTGCTCGCCGGGACGGCAATCCTGACCGGCACGCCGTCAGGGGTCGGGTTCACCAGGACCCCTCCCGTCTTCCTCCGCCCGGGAGACAATGTAACGGTGTCAATCGAGGGCATAGGCGACCTTACAAACCCGGTCGTGGCCGAATCATAATAATGCTTGCCCCGGCGCCGAAAACTGAATATACCGTAGCGCAAGCATGAGAGGAGATTTAAATGAAGAAACTGAACGAGATCCTTAAGAATATAGAGGAATACAAGAACGAGAACCCGCATTACAGGGAGCTTTTCGAGATGCTCGGGGAGATCCTGATATTGAGGGAGGAATTCAGGAGGCAGCTCAAGAAAGATATTTTCGGGATAGACCCGGCCCACGTCGGCTCAAAATTGTCGGGGGGTCTTCCATTGATTGACTTTTCGGAAGGGAATTTCGACTTGTCGGAGCCCAGGAAATATTTTCTCGCCCTGCTGAAGATAGCCGAGCGCTTTCACCCCGAAGAGACCCAGGAAGTCCTCAAGGAGATGGAAGAAGGCCAGGTGAGCTACGAAACCATGCTCCGTGATACTTTCCTTGCCGTTCTGCCCGAAGCCGAAGCGGAACCGCAGGGAGGACCTGATGCAGGGTCAGATGACGACGGGACCGACGAGGACACCAGGGGATTCGACCTGATCGGGTTCTTCCTCGAAGAGAGCCTGCGGCCTGCCCTGGAGCTGACGGCGGAAAAACACACATCGGATATCTCCAGGTCCAAATGGGCTGAGGGGTACTGCCCCGTATGCGGCAAGGAGCCCAAAATCGGTTCCCTCAAAGAGGAGGAGGGCAGGAAATTCCTGTTCTGCAACCAGTGCGGGACCGAGTGGCAGTTCCTCAGGATAAAATGCCCCTTCTGCGGCAACGAAGAGCAGAAAAAGCTCTCCTATTTTACCGTGAACAGCGATGAGCGCTACAGGGTGGATGTCTGCGATGCCTGCAAACGCTACGTGAAAATCGTCGACCTCAGGAACAGCGACAAGGAAGCCGACCTCGACGTGGAGGATATGGCGACCCTGCACCTTGATATGCTTGCCAACGAAGAGGGCTATCACTAGTAATAATCCGTGAATAAAGACGCACAGTCATTTTCGACCATGTACTGTAGGGGCGTATTGCAATACGCCCCTACTTTCACAACAGGACCAGGTTCATGCACGATGAAGACATAAGTTCCGTAATCCGGATCCTCAAAAAAGACCTCCAGGGATATCTTCCGCCCGTGGGCAGGATGGCGGCCGAGGGTCGCACGCCTTTCCAGGTCCTGGTCGCCGTTGTCATGAGCTCCCGGACAAAGGACGACGTGTCAGGGCCCGCCGCAGAGCGGCTTTTCGCCTGGGCCGAAACCCCCGAAAAGATGCTGGAGCTCGGAGAAAAAGAGATCGCCCGGGCCATTTACCCGACCGGCTTCTATAACACCAAGGCCCGGAACATTATTTCCCTGAGCCGCGGCCTGATCGACAGGTACGGGGGAAAGGTCCCGGATTCAATTGAGGAATTATTGACCCTGCCCGGGGTGGGGAGGAAAACCGCAAACCTGGTCGTAAGCCTGGCATTCGGCGGCGCGGGGATTTGCGTCGATGTCCATGTGCACAGGATATCTAACAGGCTCGGGTACGTGAAAACCAGGACGCCCGCCGAGACCGAGCAGGCGCTGAGGGACAAACTGCCCAGGAGACATTGGGCCGTGTACAACACGATCATGGTCGGCCACGGGCAGAAGACCTGCCGCCCCGTGTCGCCTTTCTGCAGCCGCTGCCCGGTATTTCGGTATTGTGACCGCGTCGGCGTGACGCACAGCAGGTGACGAGGTCAGGATTTACGCCAGGTAGTCCCCTCGGGGGTGTCCTGGACCGTGACCCCGAGTTCGGCAAGCCGTTCGCGCAGCCGGTCCGATTCCGCCCAGTCCCGCCGTCTCCCTCGCGGCTTTCCTGGCTTCCAGGAGCTTGCGGGCTTCCGCGGAGAGGACTTCCTCCTCAAAATCGATCACGCCTAAAACCGAATCTATTTTTTTGAGCGCCTCAAGGCTGCGGTCGCGGTCCGCCGCGCTGAGCCGCCCCTCCGATTCCGCCCTGCTTACCTTGTTGACGAAATCGAAAAGCGATGCCAGGGCGCCCGAGATATTGAGGTCATCGTCCATGGCTCCCGTAAAGCCCTGCTTGAGGTCGTAAAGGTACTGGTCGATTTCCGGCAGGCCGCTGCCCGGCTGGAGCCTGATGAGCCTCTGGACGAAATTGTCCAGGTTTCTGACGGTGTGGCCCGCCGTGTCCAGCGCCCCGAAGGAAAAATGCAGGGGCTTGCGGTAATGGGAGCCCAGGAGAAAATAACGGATTTCCTTTCCCCTGTATCCCCTGGCGGCAAGGTCTTCCATCGTGTAGTAATTGTCGAGGGAGCGGGACATCTTCTTTCCCTTCACCATCACCAGCTCGGAGTTCATCCAGTAATTGGCTATCCCGTGCCCGGTCGCCGCTTCGCCGATGGCGCGGACGTTCTCGCAATGGGGGAAGACTATATCCGACCCGCTCGAATGGATGTCGAATCCATCCGCGAAATACTTCAGGGAAACTGCGGCGCACTCCAGGTGCCAGCTGGGCCTGACGTTGCCCCAGCGCGATTTGAAGAAGACCCCGCGCTTGAGTTCGGCCAGGCTCGACCTCTTCAGGAGGGTGAAATCCACGGGGCTGTCTTTTTCGTAATCGTCATTGTCGGTGGTCCGTCCCGGCCTCATTTTTCCGAGGTCCACGTTCGAGAGCTTCCCGTAGTCGTCGTACTTCGAAATATCGAAATAGATCGACCGCAGCTTCTCGTAAGCGAGCCCCCTTTCGACCAGCTTTTCCGCAACTCCCAGCATGGAATCGAAATTTTCGCTCGCCCGCGGATAGACAACGTCCTTCCTGATATTGAGCGTCGCTATGTCCTTGAGGAACTCCTTCAGGCCGCTGTCCGTGTATTCCTTCAGCCCCATATTGGCGCGGTCTGCACCCTTGATGGACCTGTCCGCCAGGTCTATGATGTTGGTGACATGGCTTACCTGGTAGCCCTTGTACTCGAGGTATCTCATCAGGAGGTCGGATACGATAAACCTTCGGAAACTGCCGATATGCGGGACCAGGTGGACTGTCGGCCCGCACGAGTGCATCAGGACCCGCTCGGGGTTGCGCGGCTCGAACCCTTCCTTGCCTCGGGTCAGGGTATTGTAGAGGCGCAGGCTGGATTTCTCCTTGTCGGTGAACAGGGCGGTGCTTAAATAACGCTCACCGCTGTCCGGAAGGATAACGACCATGACCCCTTCCTGGATCTCGGAGGCTTTCTGGACGGCGACATGCATCGCGGCGCCTGAACTCATGCCGGCGAGGATTCCCTCCTCAAGGGCGAGCCGGCGCGCCATGGCGAAGGCGTCCTCATCGAGGATATTGACTGTCTCGTCCAGCCTGCCGCGGTCAAAAATGCCGGGGCGGTAAGACTCTTTCATGTTCTTGAGCCCCTGGATCTTGTGGCGCAGGTAAGGTTCCACCCCGATTATCTTTATTTCCGGGTTATACTCCTTGAGCCGCTTCGATATGCCCATGGCGGTCCCGGTGGTGCCGAGAGTGCAGACAACATGGGTCACCTTCCCGGAAGTCTGCGTCCATATTTCTTCGGCAGTCCCGCTATAGTGGGCCAGTATATTGTCCGGATTGTTGAACTGGTCGGCGAGGAAATACTTCTCCGGGTTTTCCCGGGCCATTGCATAGGCCACTTCTATGGCCCCGTCAGTGCCCTGGATCGCCGGGGTGAGAGACAATTGGGCCCCGAGTGCTTTCAGGATTTTCTTGCGTTCCTCGCTGGCGGACTCGGGCATGATGAGGAGGAGTTTGTAGCCTTTTACGGCCGCTACCATGGCCAGGCCGATACCGGTATTGCCGCTCGTGGCTTCAAGGATTACCTGGCCTTTTTTCAGCTCGCCGCGCTCCTCGGCCTTGCTGATCATGTAAAAGGCCGTCCTGTCCTTGATGGACCCGCAGGGGTTGAAGCTCTCGAGCTTGGCCAGGATCTTGAGGCCGGGGTTCGGGTTAATGTTGCGGACCTCGACGAGAGGGGTATTGCCGATCAGGTCCAGAATTGTTTTTCCTGCCATAGCTCTCACGGATAATAAAAAAAGGGCCGTTCGGCCGACCCTTTTTAAGTCTTTAAAAAACTTATCAGCTGTCGAACTTCGCTACGGGCACTTTTATGAAATGGATTCCCTTCTCCCTTAAAACCTCGTCCTGCTCTCGGGTCGTGGTCCCCCTGATGTTCCTTTTGTCCTGCTCGCCGTCATGGATTTTCATCGCCACTTCGGCGAACTTGTCTCCCACATCTTCAAAATTCTTGTCCAGGAACTGGTGGAGGTGCTGAAGAGCCTTCATTGGAGAGATCTCTTTCGAATGCTCCCGGACATGGTCTTTTTGATCTTTACACAAAATGGAGATTGAAGTGGGGACCATTTCCACTTGGGTGTCACCGCATATCGGGCAACTCACCAGTTTATTATTTTTTTGCTCTTCGAAAGCCGACCGGTTATTGAACCAGCCTTCGAAGGCATGATTTTTTTTACATCTTAAATCGTAGATAATCACTTTATTTCCCCCATTACAGCTGATGCATGTATAGCATCATTTTTCTGAAAAAACAACGGCTTCGAGCAGTCTGGCCGCTTCGGGGGAATCTGTCCTGGCTCCTGCATATTTTTAAAAAAAGGTGGACTTTTCAGAGTAAATTTTATATTTTCACCGTCTGTCGGGATGTGGCCCAGTCTGGTAGGGCACTGCGTTCGGGACGCAGGAGTCGCGCGTTCAAATCGCGCCATCCCGACCATTTTATTGATATAGTGCTGGCCATCTGGAATATGGGCAGGTACATCGCGATAATCATCCCGCCGACCACACATCCCAAAAATACCATCATGAAAGGCTCCAGCAGCGCCGTCATGTTGTCAACGGCTGCGTCCACTTCGTCATCGTAGAAATCGGCTATCTTCGCGAGCATGGAGTCGAGGGCACCGGTGTTTTCCCCGACGGCAATCATCTGCACCACCATTGAGGGGAAAATCCCGCTCTCCCCCAGCGGCTCGGCAATGGTCTTCCCTTCGCTGATGCACTTCTTGGTCTCCACCAGGGCATTTTCGATAACCTTGTTCCCGGCCGTTTTGCTTACTATGTCCAGGCCTTCGATGATCGGCACGCCGCTGCTCATCATCGTGGAGAGGGTCCGGGAAAATTTTGCCACGGCGACTTTCTTGAGGAGCGGCCCGAAAACCGGCGCCTTGAGGATAAGGGTGTCAACCTTCAGCCTGCCGCTCTCGGTTTTATAATATCTGCGGAACAGCAATATGAGAGCGACCACTCCCGGCCACCATGAAGAGGAAATAGCTTTGCGTGAAATTGCTGGCGTCGATCAAAAATTGAGTCGGTCCGGGCAGTTCGCGGCCCATACCCTTAAACATATCGCTCAAATACCGGTATGACCTTGAGGAGCAGCAGGGCGACGACCGCAATGGAAATACGCCAAAACGGCTGCTGGGTAAGTCATAGCCCCCTTGACCTTCGCTTTGAGTTTCATCGCTTTCTCGAGATACGTCGAAAGCCTGCTCAGAATCTTGTCAAGGATACCTCCGGCCTCTCCGGCGGCGACCAGGTTGACGTAAAGTTCGTCAAAGATGTCCGGGTATTTCTTCATTGCCTCGGAAAGGGTCGCGCCGCCCTCGATATCCTCCTTGAGCGTGATGATTGTTTTCTTGAAAGTCTTGTTCGGTTCCTGGCTTCCCAGCATCTCGAGGCACTGCACGATCGGGAGGCCGGCGTTTATCATCGTCGAGAACTGGCGGGAGAAGATGACAATTTCTTTCTGCTTCACTTTCTGTTTCAAAAAAGGCATGGATTCCAGGAGATCTTTAGGTTTGCTCTTTGACTGTTATGGATTTCAGGCCTTTACGGCGAAGTTGGGTGCGCAGTGTCGCTTCGTCCGCAGCACTCCATCTCGCCTTTTTTCAACTCGCCCTTTATGGTCCGAGCTTCCCAAAGTATAAACCGGCATCGTAATCTCCTTTTCAAATTCTCACAGGTGAAAACCAAGAACTAAGCCGCTGTCAAACGCGTTTCCTCGCAATTCCATGAAGAATAATCCCGGCCGCTACCGATACGTTGAGAGAATCGAGGTCTCCTGGCATGGGAATGGAAACCAGGAAGTCGCACTTTTTCAGAACGAGTTCCCTGATCCCTTCCCCTTCGCTTCCCAGCACCAGGGCCACATTGCCCCCGTAGTCAAATCCGTGAAGTCCCGCCCGGAACGTGCTTCGGCCCCGTATATCCAGAAACCGCTCTTTTTCAATTCGTCAATTGTCTGCGCGAGATTGGTCACGCGCGCTACCGGAAGGTGGTGGGCCGCGCCTGCCGAGGACTTGATGACGGTGGACGTGACCGGGGCGGCGCGCCTCTCCGGGATCACAACACCGTCGGCGCCGAAAGAATATGCGGTCCTGATCAGCGCACCCAGGTTCTGGGGGTCCGAAACGGAATCGAGGAGGACGAGCAGCTTGTCCCGGAACCTGCTTTTCCTGGCCAGGACATCCTCGATGTCCTGGATACTTGTAATTGTTTGATAAAGGCGGCTATCCCCTGGGATTTCCCGCCTGAGAGCCTGTCCAGGTCGGACCTGTCCCGGAACTCGAAAGGCACCCTGCTTTTTTTCACGCTGTCGAGTATGGCCCGGACGTCCTCTCCGGACCTGCCCCGGGCCACTATGACCCTGTCCACCAGGCCCTCTTCCTTCAATGCCTCGAGCACCGGGTTGACCCCGTAAATAAAGCCCGGCAGGGCGCTCCGGTCCGGCTTTTCGGCGTGTCTGACAGCAGGGCTTTTGAGCTTCTTTGACATTGGTCCAGCCGATAGGCCTGTCAGTGGTGAATCTTTAAAGCCTGGGAGATTTCTTCAACTATCGCGTCCGCTGTTTTCCCCGGCTCCGGGGCTGTCCGGATCGGCCTGCCGACTACGATATAATCGGCCCCGTTCCTGATTGCCTCACCGGGAGTCATCGTCCTTTTCTGATCGTCGGGCGGCATTTTATCGCCATCCCAGTCGAAGCGAATCCCGGGGGTGACTATGACAAAATCCTCTCCGCAGGCCGCGCGGATTGCCGCGACTTCCCTGGGGGAGGCAACAACCCCGTCTATGCCCGCTTTCCTGGCCAGTCCGGCCAGGTGAGGGCACCAGCTCCGAGGTCGAATTCCGAAACCCCATTTCGTCAAGGTCCGAATCGTCAAGGCTGGTCAGGACGGTCACGGCCAGGACCAAAGGTTTATCTTTCCCGGGAAGCCGTTTTATCGCGTCCGCGGTGCGCCTCATCATCTCCACGCCCCCGAGGGCATGGACATTGAACATCGAGACCCCCATCTTTGCCGCGGCAAGGGCTGCCCCGGAAACGGTGTTCGGGATATCGTGATATTTCAAATCCAGGAAAATATCACCTCCCCTCTCCTTTATGCCCTTTACGAGCTCCGGGCCGTAAGATGTAAAGGCCTCTTTTCCCACCTTGAACATGCCCACATGGCCGCCGAGGAGTTCAACAAGACTGAACGCTTCCGCAATATCGCTCGTGTCCAGGGCGAAGATGAGCCTTTTGCGGGCCTCCCTATTCAATATCGTCTTCCTCGCCGATGAATTCAGAGTAATCTTCAAGCGCATCCGCATTGTGCTCAACCGCTATCAGGTACTCGGGATGGGCAAATTTGACTTTGCCGGCCGCTATTTCGCGAAGGGATGTAACAATTTCCCGGTTGCCGCGGGTGTCGACCAGGGGTTTCGACCCCTTCAACAGCTGCCTGGTCCTCTGGGCTGACAGCAAGACAAGCGCAAACCTGTTCCCCGCCGCTTTAAGGCAATCTTCGACAGTAATTCTCGCCATATTATTCCTCCAACTCTTTTATTATTTTTTTCAGTTTATATTCCAGTCTCTCCGTGCGGCATTTCTCGGCAAGGTACACCGATTTGAATTCCTCCACCGCCTGGGAGAGCTTTTCGTTGAATATCAGGTAATCATACCGAAAGCCTCTTTCAATTCCGCCAGGGCCGTTCCCAGCCTCACCTTCATGGTGTTTGGGCTTTCCGAAGCCCCTTTTTTTCAAACGCTTCTTGAGCTCCCCATGTGACGGCGGCGAAATGAATATGTAAACTTCCTTCGGGGAACAGCTTTTCCTGATATTAGCCGCCCCCTTTGTGTCAAGGTCCAGGAAAATATCGCTGGTCTGTCTCGAGCAGGGACTTTATATCAGGTCCCGAGGTCCCGTATAAGATAGCCGTACACCTCATTCCATTCTATGAAATTCCCCGCTGTGAGATCATGCTGCGAAAATCATCAGCGGAAATGAACCTGTAATCCCTGCCATCAACCTCGCCCGGCCTGGGCGGCCTGGTCGTATAAGAAACCGAATAGACGATGTCGGGAAACATTTTCAGGACCTCCCGGCAAATGGAGGTTTTGCCCGCACCCGAAGGGGCCGAAATAACCAGCAGCAGGCCGGCTCAGTTGCCGTTCAACAATAAACATCATTCAACATTTTGCGCCTGCTCTCTCAGCCGGGAAAGCTCTGATTTGATCTCCACGACGATCTGGGAAATCTCCGCATCAGGGCTCTTGGAGCCGATTGTATTAGCCTCCCTGTTCATTTCCTGAAGGAGAAAATCGATTTTCCGCCCTACAGCTTCGCTGCTCCTCATAATGGAATCCATCTGGATAAGATGGCTCCGGAACCTGCACAATTTCCTCCGTGATGTCGCATCCGTTCAGCCATAATTGCCACTTCCTGGGCCAGCCGTGGCCTCATCAATGGCGAAATCCCCCGTAAGATCTTTCACCCTTTCGGCAGCCTTTTCTGGTATTCGAGGGCCACCTGGGGGGCCTTGTAATTGATCTTTTCCAGGAAAGAACCGATGAGCTCGAGACCGCTCGCGAAGGTCCCTGCAGATGATTTCGCCCTCCTGGCCCCTCATGCTTTCCAGGCCGTCCATGGCGCACTTCCAGGACGGCTGCAGGATTTCCCAGACCTTGCCGATGTCGATACCGGCTCCGAAACCGTTATCGCATCCTTCATCGCCAACAGCAGGCCGAGGCTGATCTCTTCTTTAAGCCAAGTTCCTCCTTGAGAGAGGAAATCATTGCCGTAATAGTTGCGGATAACAGGCATATTCAACTCGAGCGGCTTTCGGCGGCAGGGCTTTGGTCCGAATCCCTGCGGATGCTGACCTCTATCCGCCCCTTGCAAAACGCTCCGGAAACCTTCTTTTTTACCTCGGGCTCCAGGGGGGAATAGGACCCCGGCAGCCTGATGAACGATCTCCAGGAACCGGTGATTCAGGGACTTTATCTCAATCACAACTTTTTTTTCGTTAATTATTGCTTCTGCCCGGCCGTAGCCGGTCATGCTCTTGATCATTTAAAATTGCCTTCTTCAGATATATTTTTCAGCTCCCGCAACTGGAGCAGGTACTTCTCCCTGATCCTGCCCAACAGCCCTGCAAGCGTTTCTCCCGCGTAATCCGGATAAGTCCATTCCAGGGACTGAAAAGACCCGTCCCGGTAAACTAGAGTCACATCGGCATAAACGCCGTCCCTCAGATACGGCCTGTGGGCATAAGGCTTGCCTGTTGCCAGGATGAAATGGCAGCGGTTTATGTAGCCCGGGTCAATATTCACCTTTCTCCTGCCGTTTTCCCGGCAGCGGTCCTCAATGCCGTTCGTGATTTTTTTAATGTCCGGCAAATGTTTCCGGCCGGACCAGCGTCCTCAAAAGTAATCAGCCGGCGGGCCAGGCCGGGTCCCATTTCCCGTTCATAATAATCTGTGTAGTGGAAATCCAGCCAATCGCTTATAAAATCGGGCCTTGCCGAAATGGCCTGACAGCTCCTTTATAACTTCCGCAGCCAGGTCCCGGTCGGCTGCCAATATGCTCACCGTCAGTTTGACCGGGTCGGCTTCGGCTGCTGTACTCAAAGGGACTTCTTCAGCTCCTCTGCCGAGACAGTCGCCGTCCCGACTTTTCCTACAACTATTCCGGCCGCCTTATTGGCCAGATAAGCGGCTTCCTTGAATCTTGCCCCGGCCGCCATGCTCAGGGCGAATATGCCGATAACGGTGTCGCCGGCACCCGTTACATCGTAAACCTCTTTTCCCATCGCCGGGATGTGCATCGTCTCGGCGTCTTCGCTCAAAGAGGCTCATCCCCAATTCCCCCCGCGTGATGAGCAGGCACTTGAGACCGCACTTCTCGATAAGGCCCTTCGCCGCTGCTAACAGGCGCGCCTCCTTGCCGCGGCTCCTGCCCGTTTATGTCCTCTATGCCCATGGCAGCCTCTGCTTCCAGGTGGTTGGGGGTGATAACGTCCATCCCCCGGTAAATGGACAGGTCCCTGCGCTTCGGGTCAACGCAGGTGACTATGCCGGTACCTTTTGTGATCTGCCTTATCCCGTCCAGCAACTGTTCAGAAACGATCCCCTTGTTGTAATCGGAGATGACGATGGCCCCGAGTTCGTTTTTTTCAGATTTAATATACTTCAGGATAAGCTCGATGCTGGAAGGCAGCACCGCCTTCCTGCTTTCCCGGTCAAACCTGACGATTTGCTGGTTGTGGGCCACAATTCTGGTCTTCACCGTCGTGGGGCGGTCCTCCTTGACGATCCCTTCCGCGGCTGATGCCCGACTTTTCCAGCTTTTCAACAAGCCAGCGGCCCATCTGGTCGTTTCCCACGACACCCGCAATAGAGGGCGTTTCCGCCCGCGGCGATAATATTATTCAGGACGTTGGCCGATCCGCCCAGCATCTGGCTTTCCCGGGCGACTTCCACGACCGGCACGGGGGCTTCGGGCGATATCCGGGAAACCTTTCCCCAGATGAAATGGTCCACCATTATATCCCCGACCACTATAACCCTGGTGCCGAAGAACCGTCGATGATGGCGGCGGCCTTTTTCTTCGATACTAGTCTGCTTCATGCTCACTGTCATTTCTTCTTCTACGAAAACCTTTTGCGGTGCCATTTCCAGGCGGTCTCGATTATGGTGTCGAGTTCCGGGAATGCCGGTTTCCATCCGAAATCCTTCATTATTTTTTCCGAGCTGGCCACCAGTTGGGCGGGATCGCCCTTTCTCTTTGGCACCCTCACGGACTATTATCTTCGTTCCCGTAACCCTTTCCGTGCTCTCTATCACTTTTCTCACGGAAAATCCCGTACCGTTGCCGAGGTTGTAGGAAAAAGCCCCTTGTTCCGGTCGATGTGGGCCAGGGCCCTGATGTGGGCATCCGCCAGGTCGTTCACATGTATATAGTCCCGGATGCATGTCCCGTCCGGTGTGGCGTAATCCGTTCCGAATATAGTGATTTCTTTTCTCCGCCCCAGGGCGCAGTCCAGCACAATGGGGATCAGATGGGTCTCTGGCGTGTGGTCTTCCCCTATTTCAGCGTCCGGATCGGCCCCTGCCGCGTTGAAATACCGCAGCGAGACAGAATCCATTCCGTATGCCACAGAATATTTCCCCAGGATTCCCTCTATAATCAGCTTTGTGTCCCCATATACATTGGTCGGCCTCGTCGGGTGGTCCTCCCTGATCGGGACTTCGACAGGGTCGCCGTAAACAGCCGCGCTCGAAGAGAAGACGATTTTACTTACTCCCGGCCTCCAGCATGGCGCCCAGCAGGTTGATCCCGTTCATAATATTGTTTTGATAATACCTGTGCGGGTCCTCTTCCGATTCCCCAACCAGGCTGCTGGCGGCAAAATGGATCACGGAATCGATTTTTCTGTCCCTCATCACCTCGAGCAGCTGATTTTTGTCGCTAAGTTCCCCCTGAACGAATTCCCCGGCTGAAACCATTTCCCTGTGACCGCGCGAGAGGTTGTCATAAACAACGGTTTCAAAACCGGACCGGGAAAGCAGTTTCACCACATGCGCGCCTATATATCCCGCGCCGCCCGTAACAAGTATCATTGGCTAAAGCTCTCCCCTGATTCCCTGACGGGAAACAATTTAAAGGTAAACTCCCGGGATGCTATTATTATAGGGCATTTTTGTCAATCCATTTCTGGAAATCCTTCTTGACTAAATCCCAAAAGAATATAGTGAACAAGACTTTAACTTACCGGATGAATAAAATGGAAGAACAGCGAACTTTTAAAAATCAAAAAGGAAAAAATCGAGTCCCTCAAGGCTGAAGGCGTGGACCTTTATCCAAACGACGTAAAAGTCACGGCTACCAGCAAGGATATAATCGACCGTTTCGGTCAACTGGAAAATGAGGAACTGGAAAAAGTCGAAGAGGTCTTCTCGGTAGCCGGCCGGATCATGGCGCTGCGCGACTTCGGGAAGGCATCTTTCGTCACCATCCAGGACCGAAAGGGCAGGATACAGGCTTACGTCCGGCGGGACAAACTCGGCGAGAAGGATTTTTCCATTTTCAAGAGGCTTGGAAGTGGGCGATATCATATGGGTTTCCGGACGTGTTTTCAAAACCAGGACAAAAGAGCTGACGATCGAGGCGCCGGATTACGACTCCTGGCCAAAGCCACCCAGACCTTCCCGGAAAAATGGCACGGGCTGACCGATACCGAGATCCGTTACCGCCAGAGGTATCTCGACCTGATAGTCAACCCCAAGGTCAAGCAGGTTTTTGAGTGCCGCAGCCAAATAATCCAGCTAATCCGGGAATTTATGTTGAAAAGGGACTTTCTGGAGGTTGAGACCCCGATGATGCAGCCCATGCCCGGGCGGCGCCATGGCCAAGCCGTTCAAGACTTTCCACAACGCCCTCGGGAATGGATTTTTACCTGCGCATAGCGCCCGAGCTTTATCTGAAAAGGCTGGTCGTAGGCGGGATGGAAAGGGTCTTTGAGATCAACCGGAATTTCCGTAACGAAGGGATCTCGACCTTTCACAACCCCGAATTCACCATGATGGAGTTTTACCAGGCCTATGCGACTTATGAAGACTTAATGGACTTCACTGAGGAGTTGCTTGTCTATTTGTGCCGGGAGCTTTTCGGGACTCTTTCCGATACATTACCAGGGACCGAGATCGATTTCACCCCGCCATTTCAGAGGATAGCGTAGTGGATGCACTTGTAAAGTATGCAGGTGTGGATCCGGAAATAATAAATGACAGGGAAAAACTGCTCGAATTTGCCCTGAAACAAATGTGCCGGTTAAGAAAGAACGAGTCATGGGGCAAGGTCCTGATGGCCATTTTCGATGAAAAGGTGGAGCAAAAACTTGTCATGCCCACATTCGTCACCCAGTATCCCCTGGAAGTTTCTCCACTGTCCCGAAAAAATCCCGCAAATCCCCTCTTCACCGACAGGTTTGAGCTTTACATTTGCGCAAAGAGATCGCAAACGCATTTTCCGAATTGAACGATCCCTTCGACCAGCGCGAGCGGTTCGCCATCCAGTTGAAAGAAAAAGAAACCGGCGACGAAGAGGCCCACGAAATGGATGAGGATTTCATCCGCGCCCTGGAATACGGAATGCCGCCCACGGCGGGAGAGGGTATAGGGATCGACCGACTCATCATGATTTTTACCGATTCGGCATCGATCAGGGATGTTATTCTTTTTCCTCATATGAGAATAAGGTAGCCGTTAAGTGAACGGCCCCCGGCAGCAAAGAAACACATGACCGTTGGTAAAACAAAATGCTTTATGAATTTTTTATAAGTCTGCGTTATCTGAGGGCGCGAAGAAAACAAGTGTTCGTGTCCGTAATAACGTTCATTTCAATTGGCGGAATAATGCTGGGAGTGGCCGCCCTGATAATAGTGCTGGCAGTAATGAACGGTTTTGAATCGGAGCTGCGCAGCAAAATTCTCGGGCATCAATTCCCATATAGTCTTGACCGAGTATGGCGGGCCGATGGAAAACCCGCATGCCGTCATAAAGAGGTCGAGAAGGTAAAAGGTGTGGTTGCCTCGACTCCCTTCATTTACAGCCAGGCAATGCTGAGAAGATCAGGAGACATAACCGGGGTCGTCCTCAGGGGCCTTGACCCGACCACCGCCACAAAAGTAATAGATCTGGGCAAAATGGAAGCCGGCCAACTTTCTTACCTGACGCCCGAGGGACGCTCCGCACTTAAGGCCGTCAAAGACGGAAGGGCTCTCCCGGAATAATAGTAGGAAGAGAGATGGCCAAAAATCTGGGGATATCCCTTTTCGATTCGGTGGAAATCCTGTCCCCCATGGGAATCTCAACACCTATGGGAATGGTCCCGCGAATAAAGCCGTTTGTTGTGGTGGGCATATTTGATTCCGGGTTCTTTGAATATGATGCCACCCTGGCCTTTACATCTTTAAAGGACAGCCAGAACCTGATGAATATGGGCGACAAGGTGACCGGAATCGAAATAAAAGTGGATGATATTTACCAGGCGAGGACAATAGCCCAGAGGATTGTCGACAAATTGGGATTCCCTTTCTGGGCCAGGGACTGGATGCAGATGAACAAGAACCTGTTTGCGGCCCTCAAGCTGGAGAAAAGGGTCATGTTCATAATCCTTGCCCTGATAGTGCTTGTTGCCGCTTTCAATATAATCTGCACGCTTATCATGGTTGTAATGGAAAAAAACAAGGATATAGCCATTCTCAAGTCCATGGGGGCAAGTTCGCGTGGCATAATGAAAATCTTCGTCCTGCAAGGACTTGATCATCGGTTCGGTCGGCACATTTTTCGGGGCTATAACCGGTCTCGATTATAGCCATAAACCTTTCGCAGATTTCCCTTTATGTTGAAAAGCTGCTCGGGAATCAAGATCCTGCCCAGCGATGTTTATTACTTGAGTTCTCTACCTTCCCAGGTCAATTACTGGGACCTTGGTGGTCATTGTTATAGGCAGCCTGCTGATAAGCTTCCTGGCAACCCTTTATCCTTCCTGGAGCGCATCCAAGCTGGACCCCGCGGAAGCGCTCAGATATGAGTGAGCGGCATATGGACAACAAGAGTTTAATAAAACCTGGCTATAAAGGCTGATCGACCTGAGCAAGTCGTTTCAAAAAGACGGCAGCGGATGGAAATCTTGAAAACCGCTGGATTTCGAGATATGCGTCCGGTGAATCGGTGGCAATTCTTGGCGCATCAGGGGCGGGGAAAAGCACATTGCTGCATATACTGGGCACACTTGACCATCCCACTTCCGGCAATCTTTTCATCAATGGAGAGGATGTATTCGAGTTGATGAGCAGAAACTCGCGGAACTGCGGAACAGGAAAATAGGTTTTGTCTTCCAGTTTCATCACCTGCTTCCTGAATTCAGCAGCCTGGAGAATGTCATGATGCCGGCATTGATAAGCGGCATGCCTAAGCGGGAGGCCCTCAGGAGGGCTGAGTTTGTCTTGAACGAGGTGAGTCTTGGTGATAGGATCACGCACAAACCCGGGGAGCTCTCCGGGGGCGAGCAGCAGAGGGTTGCCGTTGCCAGGGCCGTAATTATGGAGCCGGACATTGATCCTTGCTGATGAGCCCACAGGCAACCTGGATACAGAAACAGGAGAACGGGTCCAGGATGTCTTGATAAACCTGAACAGGAAACCAGGGAATTACTCTAATAATTGTGACCCACAACCAGCTTTTGGCAGAACGTTTAGATCGCAGCATTGGTTTACGCGATGGAAAGATCAGCGGGGTGTAGATGGAAAACATTGCTACCGTGTCAGTTTGCAGTGCCGCTTTTTATATTTGTTTTTTGTTTTTTTTTCAGAATGCCTTTGCCGAAGAACCCAGTAAAATCGCCCTTTTCCCATTTGAAGTTCATACCCTGGTGACGCAAACACGTCATTCAGCACAACATCAACCAGGGCTTGATAAAGGGCTTGTCCCGTTCAAAGCAGGTCCGTATCATGGACCCCCAGCTAATTTGCATCCCTAATCAAAGAAAAGACTCCCGAACGAGGAACTGGCCTTGAAAGTCGGTCCGCAAATCGGGGCTGATTACGTCCTGATGGGAAGCGCTTTCATGATCGGCGAAACGCTGAGCATGGACGCCCGGATCATAGAGATAAAAGGCAAAAAAGGACCGGCCCGCGACTTTTTTGCCCAGGGCAAGGGGGCCATGGCGCTGAATCCGGCAGGATTGCCTCTGACCTCGCTGGTAAAGTGCTCATGAACGTTTTCGGCCAAAAGAAAATCGACCAGGTCGTATTCAAAGGAAACCGCAAGATCGAGGGAAGCTGCAATCCAAAATGCAATCAAGATCTGCCAAGGGCGGATTTTATTCCGAAGAGGACATCTCCCAGGACGTTAAAGTCAATTTACAAGATGGGCTATTTCAATGATGTCCAGGCTGATATTGCGGAAACTCCCGAGGGGCTGGCTATTACATTCATAGTTGATGAAAAACCCCTTATCAGCCAGGTAAGAATAAAGGGCAATGATGCGGTAAGCACAAAGGACATTGAGGCGGTCACTCAGCCACAAACCAAGCAGTTTGTCGATATCGACCGGCTCAGAGACGATGCCGAGAAAATCAAAGAACTCTTCCTGAACAAAGGATATCTCAATGCCGAAGTGAAATACGACAGCGAGAGGCGGGACAAGGATATCATTGTCAATTTCAATATCAATGAAGGAGACCGCCTTTACATGAAGACGATCAGCTTTGAAGGCAACAAGGCCTTCAGCGACAAGAATTGAAAAAGTTCATGGAGACATGCCGAAAAAGGATTTTTCTCAATGTTTACCGATTCCGGCGTTGCTGAAAAGGGACAAGCTTAAAGAGGATGCCAACAAGATAAACGCCTACTATATAAATAACGGGTACATCCATGCCAAGGTGGGCGACCCGGAAATCACCCATGACAAGAAATGGATATATATAAAGATACTCTATAACTGAAGGGAAGAGGTACAAGGTCGGAAAGGTTACAATTTCAGGAGACACCGTTAACGCTAGAGCCGCGATGAAATCTTGAAAAAGACGTCAAAATCAATAAGAAAGATTATTATGACAGGGAGTCAATAGTAAAAGATATCGACGGATATCACCCAGGCGCGCAAATGATGAAGGTTATGCTTATGCCGAAGTAACTCCGAACATAGTCCCAAGAGAGGCAACTCAGAAAGTAGATATCGATTATTCCCTGTCCAAAGGCGACAAGGTCTTTTTCAACCGGATTGAAATATCGGGGAACACCAAGACGCGGGATAAAGTGATCCGCCGCCAGATTGCCATTGTTGAAGGAGACCTTTTCAACCGCAGCAAGCTTAAAGACAGTTATAATCGCCTCAACAAAATGAGCTATTTCGAAGAGGTCGATTTCCAGACTGAAAAGGGCCCCAGGAAAGACCTGATGGATGTTGTGATCAAGGTCAAAGAAAAACCGACGGGGATGTTCAGCATTGGCGCCGGCTACAGTGCCCTGGACAAGGCTGTTATAATGGCCCAGATCCAGCAGCAAAATCTTTTTGGAAGGGGCCAGAGCGTTGGCATAAACGCATCGCTCGGGATGGAATCAAGCAATTATACCGTGTTTTTCATAGAGCCGTTCCTCTTTGATATGCCGCTATGGAGCAAGACCGACATATGGAACACGGAGCGGGAATACGACGAGTACGACCTCTCCTCGAAGGGCATCGGGGCCACTTTAGGATATCCCATCTGGGAAAAGATAGTGGGATACCTCGGCTACAAGCTTTCCGATAATGACGTGAGCAATGTTTCCGATGATGCTTCAAGCTATATCAAAATGCAGGAAGGCAAAATCCTTTCAAGCGGCCTTACCGCAACCCTGTCAAGGGACACGACCGACGACACGATGTTCCCGACAAAAGGAACAAGGAACAGCATCTCGGTTGAATACACGGGCGGCTTCCTCCAGGGCGATGCAGAATATACAAAGTACATGTTCAGCTCGACCTGGTTCTATCCATTGCCTCTTGACTGCGTTTTCGGCATCCGGGGCAGGATAGGATACATAGAGGAAAGAGGGGAGGATAACTCGGTCCCTGTGTACGACAAATTCTACCTTGGCGGCATAAACTCCCTGAGGGGATTACGGGATGTCGGCCCCACAGACCCCGTGACCGGAGACGTCATCGGGGGATACACCATGCTTAATTTCAATGCCGAGGTCGTCTTCCCCCTGGTGAAAAATGCCGGCATGAAGGGGGTCGTATTCTATGATACGGGAAACGCCTGGGATAGCGGGATACAAACTTGATGATATGAGAAAGACAGCCGGATTGGGAATTCGCTGGTACTCGCCAATCGGCCCGCTGCGGCTTGAGTGGGGCTATGTCCTTGACCAAAAAGATGGATGAGTCAGCGAGCAGATTTGAGTTCACCATCGGATTTTTCATGTAATACCATTATACAGGGGGATCAACTATGAAAAAAACTGTTTTATTTCTGATGATAATGGCCTTGCTTGTAACGGCCCCGATATCCGCTTTGGCCCAGAGGATCGGTTTTGTCGATATAAAGCAGATTGTCTTCCAGTCGGAAGCCGGCAAAAAGGCAACGGCCGAATTCAAGAATAGCTTTGAGAAGAAAAAAGCCGCCATCCAGAAGAAAGAGGCCGAACTGAAGAAGGAGAAACAGAGCGTCGAACAGCAGCAGAAGGCCGGCATCCTGAAAGAACTGCCCTGAAACAGCTCGAGCATGATTACCAGGTAAAATTCAGGGAATACCAGCGCTACGTCTCCGAGGCGAATGAAGAGCTTGCCAAAAAAGATCAGGAGCTCACGAGCAAACTGGTCCCTGATGTTTACAAGGTTATCGAAAAAATAGGCGAGAAAGACGGCTACAGCCTCATCCTGGATGTCAACAATCCCGTTGTGGTTTACCATTCCAAGGGAGGTACAAACCTCACAGCCCGGGTCCTCGCCGAATTCAACAAAAGCTATAAAAACAAATAGGGCCGGGTACACCTGTGGAGATCACTGTAAAAGAAATAGCGGAGTTTCTCGGCGGGACAGTTTCCGGCGACGAGAACACCGTGATCCGCGGCGTTAAAGGAATCGATGAGGCGGGACAGGGTGATATAACTTTTATTTCCAACCCCAAATACAGAAAAAAAATTGAAAGCACCGGGGCAAGCGCAATCCTCGTTGCCCCCGGGATCAAATCAGAAAAGACCCTGATCATTGTCAACGACCCCTATATCGCGCTGGCAAAGGCCCTGGGGTTTTTCGACAAGGGCGAAGAGCACCCGCAGGGAATAAGCAGCGAAGCCTATGTGGCGGAAAGCGCCAGGGTTGCCGAAACGGCTGTCCTTTATCCGGGAGTTTATGTGGGGCCCAATGCCCAGATCGGCGAAAGGGCGGTTTTATATCCCGGGAGTGAAGATCGGCAGCGAGGCTGCAGTGGGGGATGATTCGGTCCTTTACCCTAATGTCAGTGTTTACAGGAAGTGCCTCATCGGTAAAAGGGTAATAATTCACGCCGGTGCCGTTGTCGGCAGCGACGGTTTCGGATTTGCCAACCCGGGAAGGGACAATTTAAAGGTCCCCCAGATCGGGATCGTCCAGATCGACGACGACGTGGAAATCGGGGCAAATACGACGATTGACCGCGCGACCCTTGGGCAGGACGTGGATCCAGAGAGGGGTAAAAATAGATAACCTGGTCCAGATCGCCCATAATGTGGTCATCGGGCAAAACTCGATCATAGTTGCCCAGGTCGGGATATCGGGCAGCACTTCCCTCGGCAGAAGCGTCATTATAGGTGGTCAGGCCGGCCTTATCGGGCATATAAACATTGGCGACGGCGTCATGATCGGAGCGCAATCCGGGATTGCCGACGACATTGAGCCAGGCAAGGTCGTAATCGGCTCGCCTCATCTGCCTCACCGCCACTGGCTGCGCGCGCAGGCAATATTCGCAAAGCTGCCGGAAATTTACAAAAAAATGTCCCAACTGGAAAAACAGGTCCGGGAATTGGAACAAAAATCAGAAAAGGAGAAATAAGCCCGCTGTCTTGAAACCAGGGCTGGAAAAAAGGAAGGTAATGAAGATACATCCAACAGCAATAATATCACCGGACGCAAAAATCGCCGAGAATGTGGAAATAGGTCCTTACACCATTATCGGCCCGGACGTGACCATCGGCAAAGATACCGTGATCGGGCCCCATGTCGTAATCGAAGAGCAGACCGATATAGGTGAAAGGTGCAATATAAGCCAGTTCGCCGCATTGGGGGGCAAGCCGCAGGACCTCAAATTCAGGGGCGAAAGGACAAGGGTCGTTATAGGGAACAACAACACCATCCGCGAATTTGCGACAATTCACAGGTCCACCGCCGCCGACATCGGCGTGACAATATTGGGTGATAATAACCTCATAATGGCGTACTGCCACATTGCCCACAACTGCAAACTTGGAAACAACATCGTCATGTCAAGCGGCTCTGCGCCTTGCAGGCCATATCCATATTGACGACTACGCCATAATCGGAGGCATGACCGGCATCCACCAGTTCACCCGCATCGGCCGCCATTCCATAATCGGCGGAGCGTCTGCCCTTGCCAAGGACCTGCCCCCCTATATGATGGCGGCCGGCAACCATGCCCATCTCTACGGATTGAACCTGGTCGGGCTCAAAAGGAGGGGCTTCAGCGAGGAAACCATTAAAGAACTCAAAAAAGCCTATAAGATCCTGTTCCGCTCTTCCCTGCTCCTGAAGACAGCCGTTGAAAAAGTCAGGTCGGAAGTACAGGATATTCCCGAAGTGAAAACCCTGCTGGAATTCGTTGAGAAGTCCGAAAGAGGGATCTGCAGGTAGAATTGAGGGGACCTTGGAAGACATCCGCATCGGGGTGGTAGGGATCGGCCATCTTGGGAATTATCACCTGGAAAAATACGAGAAGCTGCCCGGCTGCAGGATTACCGCTGTTGCGGACCTGATTCCCGAGCGGGCATTGCGTGCGGCGGACAGGTATTCGTGCACCGCTTTAACCGATTATCGCGATATGCTCGGAGCAGTCGACGCGGTCAGCATAGCCGTGCCTGCCAAATCCCACTACGAGGTCGCCAGGGACTTCCTCCGATGGGGAGTCGATGTCCTCCTTGAAAAGCCCATCGCTGACAGTATCGAAGACGCAGATGAACTGATCAGCATAGCCGATGAAAAAAAGGCCGTGCTTCAGGTCGGGTTTGTCGAGAGGTTCAACCCTGCCATAATTGCGCTCGGCAAATGTTATCAAAAAGCCCCTGTTCATCGAATCTCACAGGCTTCACCCCTTTTCCAACCGCGGGACGGATGTCGACGTTGTCCTGGACCTGATGGTCCACGACCTCGATATAATCTTGAAATTCGTTGATTCCCCCATGAAATCAGCCGAAGCGGTCGGGGTTTCTGTTTTATCCGACGAGGTTGATATAGCCAACGCCAGGCTCATCTTCGAAAGCGGCTGCGTGGCCAACATCACCGCAAGCCGGGTCAGCGGGAAAAACTTGAACAAGATACGCTTCTTCGGCCCGGAGGGCTACCACTCGGTGGATTACTCGGAACGGGAGCTTGTCTCAATAAGCCGCAAGGTACTCGAGAACGGCGCAGTCCAGGTCGCCGCGCAATGGAGTCGAAGTCAGGATGCACGATCCGCTGGAGGAGGAAATCCGGTCCTTCCTGAATTGCGTCAGGACGCGCTCAGTGCCCCTGGTCTCAGGCAGGGAAGCCAGGAAATCGCTGAAAATTGCCCTGGAGCTCATAGAAATAATACGTTCCGGCCAGGAGAAAATCGCTTTACTGCAGAAGGAACTTTCATAATCAATTGCTGGACCCACAAGACGGTAAACCGAGCTTAAACCCGACACATAAGGAAACCATCACTGTAATCGAAAGTATAATGGTCGAAAACCAGAGAAAAACTTCCGGTCTTGCGGATTTCAAGAAAATCCTGATTGTTGCCGGAGAGGCTTCCGGAGACCTGCACGGCGCCAATCTGGTCAAGGCCATAAAAGACATAAAGCCAAATACCGTGTTTTTTGGCATCGGGGGCAAACAGGCTCAGGGAAGCCGGGGTCAGCCTGATGGCGGATTGCGCCGAAATGGGTGTGGTCGGTTTGACGGAAGTCCTATCCAAACTGGGATATATCCTGCGCGTTTTTTTTCGGCTCAAGGCGGCTATCAAACAGGACAGGCCCGATCTGGTGATTCTTATAGATTACCCCGATTTCAACATGCCGCTGGCAAAGGCCGCAAAAAAGGCCGGGGTCCCTGTTTTTTATTACATCAGTCCCCCGGTATGGGCCTGGAGAAAAGGCCGGATAGGTCACCTTAAACAAAACGTCTCAAAAATGGCGGTATATTCTCCCTTTGAACCCGCGGTATACAAGGAGCGGGGGATGGACGTCGATTTCGTGGGCCATCCCCTGCTGGACATTATCGAGGAGGACACCGGGGAAAGAACAGTAACTGCCCGGACAGTTTCAAAGTCGGGATCCTGCCGGGAAGCCGGCGGGGAGACAGTGAAAATTCTGTTGCCGGACATGCTGAAGGCGGCAGAAATTTTGTGCAGGAAATTCCGCAAAAAAGATCAGCTTCTTCCTTCCCCTTGCCGAGACCCTTGAAAGGCGCGATGTTGACGTCCATCTCAATATGAGCAGCGTCGAGGTGGAGGTTATCAGGGAGGGCAAGTACAGTGAGATCAAATCGGCCGATGCAGCCATGGTGGCATCGGGCACGGCTACCCTGGAAACGGCGCTCCTGGGCACGCCTATGGTCGTCTTCTACAGGGTATCCCCATTGACCTATTTCGTGGGCCGATGCCTTGTAAAAGTGAAATGGATAAGCATGGCAAACATTATAGCAAGCGGCAAATCATAGTGCCCGAACTGATTCAGCACGATATGACCCCCGAAAAAATAGCAACTGAGTTTTCTCCATACTCGAGGACCCGCACAGGGCGGACAGATCAGGGCCGACCTGAAGGGGGTCGGGAAAACTCGGCTCAAGCCCGGGGCTTCGGAAGGGCCGCCCGGCTCGCGTGCGGGCTCTAAGCTGAACCGCATGGCTGGATCGCCGCAAAAGAAAATCGGGTCGCCGTCGTGATCCCGAAATTCGGCCTGGTGGGCGGGGCCGAACAGTTCGCCAAAGAGCTGAGCGCAGCGATTGCCGATCAATCCCTGGTTATGAAATAAATGTTTTGCAAACAGATGGGCGTTGAGTCCGGCGACCGGATCAGGTTTCACAGGGTCCCGATCATTTCTTTTCCAAGATCCCTGACCACTGTCAGTTTTGCCCGTTTTGCGGAAATCGAGATAAAAAAACAGGGCGCCTTTGATATTGTCCACACCCATGACAGGGTGTTCAAAGCCGACCTGTTCACGATGCATGGGGTCCCGCACGAGTTTTGGGTGCGGGAGGTCCGGAAAAAGAGATTGAGCCTGTTTGACCGCGCGACGGATTTCGTTGAGAGAAAATTGATCGCGGCGGACAGTGCTTCTCTTATGCCGTTGTGTCGGACCTTGTAAAAGAAAAGCTCCTTAAGCAGTACCCCTAAATAGAAGCCGGAAAAATAAGGGTTATTCATCCCGGCGTCGATATCGCACGGTTCAAGAGGCCTGAAAAAGGTGACGCGATGCCGTCCGGGCGGTCTCGGGGTAAGAGGGACTCGACATCCTCATCCTGTTTGTGTCCATGAACTTCGAGCTAAAAGGGCTCGACCTGTTGCTGGAATCGCTGGGCAGGCTCAAAACGCTGCTGCCGGGCAAAAAAATTCAAACTGCTGGTAGTGGGAAAGGGAAACTCGAGGGCATACGGGCGAAGAGCCGAGGAATTGGGGGTCATGGAGGAATTACTTCGCAGGGGTCATAGAAAGCCTAAAATGCCGCAAATTTACTCAGCAAGCAACATCTTTTCAATGCTGTCGAAATTTGATACTTTCGGCATGGCCGCCCTGGAGGCGATGGCCGCTTCTGTGCCCGTCCTGGTAAGCAGACATGGTCGGGGCCAGGGACCTCGTTGCACAGGGGCACAACGGGTATGTGGTAAGCCATGACGCAGCTCCGGAAGAGGTGTGTGAAAAAATTAAATTTGATGTCGGAAAACCTGGGACAAATGGCTGAAAACGCCTTCCGCACCGCCCAGGGACATTCCTGGCAAAAAGCTGCGGACGAGACTGAAAAGATATACCGGGAATTTTTGAACGCAAAGAAGACTAACTGATGGAACTGTATAAACGTTTACTTAAAATGGCGCGGCCCCACACGATGAAATTCATCTGGGCAATGCTCTGCATGGTGGTTGTCGGGGCAACAACATCGGCCGTTGCTTTTCTCATAAAGCCGGCGATGGATGACATCTTCATGAACAAGGATGCGGACGCCCTTAAATTAATACCGATTGTGGTTCTCGTCATTTATTTCCTGAAGGCTGGGGCGACCTATGCCCAGACGGTGCTCATGAATCATATCGGACAAAGGATAATCACCGATTTGAGGAATGCCCTTTACAATCATATACAGGTACAGCCTCTTGCATTTTTCACAAAGAACCCGACAGGCACATTGATGTCGAGGATAACCAATGATGTCAACCTTATCCAAAGCGCGGTTTCAGAAGCCATCACGAGCGTCCTCAAAGACTCTGTAACCCTTGTCGGCCTGCTTTTTGTCGTCTTTTACAGGGACTGGAAGCTCGCCCTCATCTCAATGATAGTTTTTCCTTTAACTGCTTACCCCATTGCAGCATTCGGCAGAAAAATAAGGAAGATCTCGGCATCGACTCAGGTCACTCTCGGAAGCCTGACTTCCCTTCTCCAGGAAACCATTTCAGGCAATCGCATCGTCAAGGCTTTCGGCATGGAGGGCCATGAATACGGCAGGTTCAAGGAGGAAAATGAGCGCCTTTTCAGGCTGACCATGAAGTCCATCTCGATCAGGGCAATTTCCAGCCCCCTGATGGAAATCCTGGGCGCGTTCGGCATTGCTATCATAATTTTTTACGGCGGCTACCAGGTCATAAATGAGACATCGACGCCGGGGACGTTCTTTTCTTTTATGGCCGCCCTCCTGCTGCTCTATGAACCGATAAAAAGGCTTACGGGAGTGAACAACACTATACAGCAGGGACTCGCCGGCGCGGAAAGGGTGCTCACCATCCTCGATACCGTCCCCGAGATCCGGGACAAGGAAGGCGCCATTGAGCTTCCCCCCAATCCGCGACGAGATCAGAATCGAGTCCGCAACGTTCAGCTACGAGGACGACCCTGTGCTGACGGATGTCAACCTCACGATAAAAGCCGGCGAAATGGTCGCCTTTGTCGGGATGAGCGGAGGCGGCAAGAGCACGCTTGTCAACCTCATCCCCCGGTTTTATGACCTTGATTCCGGGAGCATCAAGATCGACGGGCACGATATCCGGGACGTCACCCTGGCCTCACTCAGGCGTCAGATCGGGATAGTCACCCAGCAGACTATCCTGTTCAATGACACCATAAAGAACAATATAGCATACGGCGACATCAGGAAAACCGACGAGGACATTGTAAATGCGGCCAAGGCTGCCAATGCCCATGATTTCATCATGAAGCTGCCGAACGGCTACGACGCCCTCATTGGCGAACAGGGCATGAAACTTTCCGGGGGGGAAAGGCAGAGGATATCAATCGCGAGGGCCCTTTTGAAAAACGCCCCCATCCTGATCCTTGACGAAGCGACATCTTCCCTGGACACCGAGGCGGAAAAGGAAGTCCAGGAGGCCCTCGACAAATTGATGAAAAACAGGACCACCCTGGTCATTGCCCACCGCCTCTCCACCATCAGGAATGCCGACAGGATAATGGTCCTGATCGGCGGCCGGATTGTCGAAGTGGGACACACACGACTCGCTCCTGGAAAAACAGGGGGAATACTTTAAGCTTTACAACCTTCAATTCCAGGAAGAAGCGGCTGCGAGAAACTGACCGGGCCATGTCAATGCTGAGAAAAAAAATACTCCAGGCATGGGCCGGAAAAAGCGAGGACCGGATCTTTCCTGTCTATCCTTTCCGGCATTTCTTTCTTTTACTCGGCTGGAGTCTCCATCCGAAACCTTCTTTTAGATACGCGGCATATTCAAGGTGCGAAGGCTTGGCTGCCCGGTGGTCAGCATAGGCAACATAACCGCCGGCGGGACGGGCAAGACGCCAACCGCAATAATGGTTGCCGGGCTGCTGCAAAAGCATGGGTTCAAACCCGCCGTTTTGAGCCGGGGCTACGGGGGAACACGGAAGGGAATAAATGTTGTTTCAGACGGCAGATCGATTCTTTCCAATCCCGAAGAGGCCGGGGACGAGCCTTTTTTGATCGCCCGGACCCTGGCCAATGTCCCCGTTGTGACGAACCCGGACAGGTTTGCCGCGGGAACGCTTGCCCTGGCAACCCTGGGGATCGATATCATTGTCCTCGATGACGGCTTCCAGCACCGGCCGCTTTACCGCGACATCAATATAGCTACTGCTGGACTCGGAGAGGCCTTTTGGAAACGGCTGCCTGATCCCGAGGGGCTCTTTGCGCGAAAAACCGGCGTCGCTCTCACGGGCTGATCTGATTGTCCTGACCCGCTCAGGTCCGGCTGCCGAGGAATCGGAGCAAGACTGAAAAGACGCTTTCCCGGGCAAAGCCGTAATGCGGGCCCGGCACGAGGCCGAGTGCATTGTGCAGGTCGGTCCGGGGGACACCCACCCGCTGTCGTTCATTGCCGGCAAAAAGATCGCGGCCTTTTGCGGGATTGCCGAGCCGGGGTCTTTCCGGGAGCTTATCCTGAAAGCGGGAGGGGATATAGTTTTCTTCAAGGAATATCAGGACCATCAAAAATACGGCCTTGCGGATGTAGATTATTTGAGCAGCAGGCCGGCAGGGTATCGGCACAGGATATAATCTACAACTGAAAAAGACTCCATTAAACTGGGGAAAACATGGATTTCCCCGGATTGTTTGCCTTGAGAATAGCTGTCAAGGTGGAAAACCCCGAATTTCCGGAATGGCTCTTGTCCAGGCTTGCAAAGTGAAAAAAACAAGGGCTACAAGACTGATTCTCCTGTCTTTCAAGGCAATCCCCCTGCCGCTCCGGAGGGCATTTTTCAAAGGGCTTTTCCTCCTCTTTTACCATTTCTCCCCGCGGCACAGGTTTATTGCCCTTCACAACCTGAAAAATTCGTTTCCCGGAAAAGAGCATCTGGGAACTTAAGAGGATAGCCAGGGGTGTTTACCGCAATATAGCGCTGACTGCAGCCGACTTCTTTGAGATCCCCTATATAAACAAGTCCAACTTGCACAAGTGGGTGGAAGTGGAGGGCCTGGAGAACCTGGAGAACGCCAAGGCAAAGGGCAAGGGCGTCCTCTCCATTGTGGCCCATTTTGGCAACTGGGAGATGATGACGGCAGCCGTCCCGATCGCATCAGGGCCCATGTACATAATCTACCGTCCCCTGGACAGCCCCGTCCTGGAGGACCTCGTCGCCTGGGCGAGGACCCATAAGGGAAACTTTATGATACCCAAAGAGGGCGCCACAAAAGTTGTGAGAAGGCTGCTCACCCAGGGCAAGGTCATAGGAATACTGAATGACCAGAACGTCTCGGCCCGCGAAGGCGTTTTTGTGGATTTTTTCAACCGGCCGGCCTGCACCTCGCCCGGCGTGGCCTACATGGCGCTGGCAGCGGTGCGCCCGTGATACCCGCTTACATGGCGAGGAAAGAAGACGGCACTTACAAGTTCGTCATTGAACCGGAAGTGGAAATGATCGATACGGGCGACCTCAATCAGGACGTAATTGCAAATACTCAAAAATTCACTAAAATTGTCGAAGACTTCGTCAGAAAATATCCCGATCAGTGGTTCTGGATTCACCAGAGATGGAAGACCAAGAAAAGCCAGGTTGAATCTTAAATGAATTATGATTTAAGAAAATCGCTCAAAACAATGCCAAAAAAAATCCTGATGCGCGGGACAAACTGGATCGGCGACGCCGTAATGACGCTTCCGGCCGTTGCTTCAATTCGCCAAACCTTTCCGCCTGCGCAAATATACCATCCTCGCCAAACCATGGGTGGCCGAGGTCTACAAACTGAGCCCCGACATAGACAGGATTTTCCTTTTCAGGGAGCCGGGGAGTTCACCAGGGCATTACGGGCAAGGTGAAACTTGCTGCGGAGTTGAAGAGAGAGGGGTTTGAAGTCGCCATTTACCTTCAAAACGCCATAGAAGCGGCAATTATCGGATGGCTTGCGGGAATACCCGTGAGGGCCGGGTTCGATTCGGACTGCAGGGGCTTTCTGCTGACCCATCCCGTCCACAGGACAAAAGAGATCAGGGCCGTTTACCAGGTCGACTACTACCTCGAGATGGTCAAGTCGCTTGGGTGCGTGCCCGTCCCCAAGGAGGCCCGCCTTGAGAAGAACTTTAGCGGCAGAAAGCTGCCCGCAGCCTGGCGCTTTACGGATGTGCCGGAAGATGCCGTTTTGATAGGCCTGGCCCCCGGCGCCATGTACGGCCCCGCGAAAAGGTGGTTCCCGGACCGCTTCGGGGCAGTAGCTAAAAAACTCCAGGAGAGTTTTGCCTCAAGAGTCATGATATTCGGAAGCAAAGGGGATCTGGAAACCGCCCAAGCAAGTCCAGGACGCAATGGGAGGGAGCGCCATCAATATCGTCGGCCAGACAGGCCTCGACGATGCGATCGCGCTGATTTCCCGCTGTTCCCTGTTCATAACGAACGATTCAGGCCTGATGCACGTGGCGGGGGCACTGAATGTGCCGACCCTGGCTATTTACGGATCGACAAACCCCGTTACGACTCCTCCGCCCGGAGAAAACAGCGTGATCATCCGCAAAGAGGTTTCGTGCAGCCCCTGCCTGAAAAAAGTCTGCCCCACGGACTTCCGCTGCATGGAACAGATCGGGACGGATGATGTTTACGAGGCGGCCAGGACAATCCTGCTCAAGCACGGCGCAAGGCAGGTCGCGTAATGGAAGAAAAACGGAGGGCAGTTTTTTTTGACCGGGACGGCACAATCAACGAAGAGGTGGGGTATCTCAGCCGGCTCGAAGACCTGAAAATATTCGACAATGCGGCGGAGGCAATCCGGAAGATAAAGGACCAAGGGTTCCTGGCGATTATCATAACCAACCAGTCCGGGGTTGCCCGGGGCTTCTTTGATGAGCAATTCATTATTACCGTCCATGAAAAAATAAATGAATACCTCGAAAAGGAAGGGACGCGCCTCGATGCCCTGTATTATTGCCCGCACCACCCGAAATTCGGGAACGAGAAGTACAGAAAGGCCTGCCCCTGCCGAAAACCTGAGCCCGGGCTATTGCTGAAGGCAGCGGAAGATTTCAATATAGACCTGAAAAAATCGTATGTCGTGGGGGATATGCCGCGGGACATGGACATTGCCCGCAGGGTCGGGGCAAAAGGCGTCATGGTAAAGACCGGTTATGGAAAATACGTGACAATAACGGGCAAACCCGATTTTATAGCCGAAGACCTCCTGGAGGCCGCGAACTGGATAATTCAGGACCAGAAATAATTGGAAATACTGATAATTAAATTGAGCGCCATAGGCGACGTAATCCATACCCTGCCGTCCCTGCGGGCATTGAGGGAGACATTTCCCGGACGCCCGCATTTCCTGGGTGGTGGAGACGGCGGCTTCAGACCTGCTCATCGGAAACCCCGACCTGGACAGGGTTATCATATCCAATCGCAAAAAGTGGGCGGCAAGACTTGAGAAATTTCCGGGATGTAAAGGATACATTTTCGGAAGCCGCTACTTTCTCCGAGAGACTTAAGAGACCGGAATTATGATATCATCATTGATTTTCACGGCCTGTTCAAAAGCGCGGTGCTGGCTTTTTTAGCCAAGGGTAAAAGGAAGATCGGCTATGACAGCATGCAGGAGCTGAGCGGGATTTTTTACAATGAAAAAATTCCCGAAGACATGGGCAAGCATGCCGTCGACAGGTATCTCGATTTCCCCCGCTACCTGGGATTCAAGGGGGACAAGGCCGAATTCAAGATCTATCCCGGAGCTGAAAACGAAAGGCAGGTCGAGGACTCCTGTTCAGGGATAATCAGATTAACCGGGAGATCCGGTGATTGCCGTCAGCCCCCAGGCCCTCTGGGATACGAAACTCTGGGACAATCAGAAATTTGCCGCTGCTTTGCGACAGGATCAGCAGCCGAACTGGGCATGAAAATTATGTTTCACCGGGAGCGGCGCGGGGGAAATGATTGCCGATATCACTGCGAAAATGAAGACGGCGGTCGTTAACCTGGAAGGGAAGACGACTCTCAGGGGCCTTGCGGCCCTTTTCAGGCGCGTGTCCCTGCTTGTCACGACGGATTCAGGGCCGATGCACCTGGCCGCCGCGATGGGGACCCCTGTCGTCGCCATATTCGGCCCCACCTCCCCGGCCAGGACGGGCCCTTATGGCGGGAATCACGATGTGATTCAAAAGACTGACATGACATGCGTCCCGTGCTTTCTCAAACATTGCGAGACAAAAGATTGCATGAATTCCGTAACTGTGGATGAAGTCTTTCAAGCTGTAAAGATGAGGATAAAAACTGCGCTCTAAAGGAGATTTCAATGCACGCTCGAATGGCCTTTGTTCTGCTTTTCCTGGTCCTGTTACTGCCCTCACCCGCCCAGTCCGCCGGCCTCTCATCGCTGCCGCCCATCGAAACAGGCTTTACACTGGGTTATGGAAGCGGGCATATTCATGAGGGGGACTACGACCCGGTTTTAATCGGCATCCATATCGGCGCCGACCTCGGCCAATGGCTGAATTTCCTCAAGGGGCATAAAGGGCGGTTATCAATTTTCGCCGAACCGCAGTTCAACCCCGTAAGGAATTCCAGCGATTATGAATACGGGGTCGGGATTGGTTTGAAATACATGTACCCGGTAACCCCGGATTTTTTATTTTTCATAATGGGTTCCGTCGGGCCCCATTATATTTCGGTTGATACATCGGACCAGGCCGACGGGTTCATATTCGCGGATACAATTGGGGTGGGATTTATTTATCTGTTCAAGGACAATATGGGGGTAAGCTTGGGCTACAGGTACCGGCACATGTCCAATTGCGATATAGAGGAGCCCAACGGCGGGATTAACAACCATTTTGGAACGTTAGGTTACAGCTACTTTTTTTAAGTCAGGGGGAATACATGGCATTAAGCAAGGAACTGCTGGATATCCTGGCCTGCCCTAAATGCAAAGGCGACATTCGCATGGATAATGATTTGAACGGGCTTGTGTGCGATTCATGCAGACTGCTTTACGAGATTAAAGATGACATCCCCGTGATGCTTATTGATGAGGCCAAAAAGATTTAATCCGGCGTTTTTTCCATGGCGCTGACGATTGCCGCTTTGATTTTCTCTACCGGCAATTCATCCAGGCACTTGCTTTTTCCGCTGTCTTCACATCCCTTCCGATGGCATGGGGAACATTCCATATCAGGAATTATCACGGAATGCTGGTCCCCGACAGGGGCCCAATCGAACCAGTCCGAAGGGCCATAGATTGTGACCGTTGGCGTTCCGACAGCCGCGGCTATGTGCGGGCCCGCACTGTCCACCCCGATATGCAGCCTGCTCAAGCTGAGCAGGGCCGGCAGATCGCCCAAAGAGGTTTCCCCGGCAAGGTTAAGGCAATGCTGACCAGCTTCACTTTGTATTTTTTCAGCCTTTTCTCTTTCTCCGGGAGAGCCGATCAGGATGCTTTTTATCCTGTATTCCGACCAGAGCCAGTTGATGACCTCCACCCACTTTTCCGGATCTAACTCCTTGTAGCTCCAGCGCGAGAAAGGGTTTATGCTGACCCATATTGTCCGCCATCATCAAACCCTTATTCATACAATCGGGACTTGAACTGCGGCCATCTTTGCATCAGGGACCTGGATTTCAGGGATTTCGCTTTCCGGATCTATCCCGATTTCCCTCAGATATTCTCAAACTCTGTTCGGCCGCCCCTCTTTTCTTGACCGTGTGCGGGTTCGACCAGGTGCGTATAAGCCCAGTTTCTCCAGAAAGGACACCCCCGAGCGGTAAAGCTCCGCAACCCTGACCGGCGCCCCGCATACAAATGACATTGCGGCCCCGCGGTCCCCTGAACGGAAATCCACAGTGATGTCGAATTTGCGCCTCCTCAATTCCGATATGAGAGACAAATTATCTTTCAAGGCCCTGAGACCCCGAAGAATCAGGGACAAGAAAGATCTCATCGATAATCGGTTGTCTTTGAAGGAGGCTCCCGAAAGCTTTTTTCACCAGGATGGAAATGGTCGCGGCCCGGCCGGAATCCTTGATCGCCCTGATTGCGGGCATCATCCAGACAATGTCCCCGATGTCGCCCAGTTGTATGAGGAGAAACTTTTTACGCATGCCTGTATTTTATACTGAATCCGGAATCCCGGCAAACATTTTGAATCATTACTACCGTATGGAAATTAGCTCGTTTCGTGCTTTGTGCCGCATGGCCAGAATGCGAAATCTTCTCTGAATACAGCAGGTATCCTCAATCAATACTTACTCACAAAATACTGACTGTTTGATCAGGTAACTTATAATTGTATTGACACAATAACCTTTTCAGTTACAATCTTACGTTGTTTCAGCAGGAGAAATTTAAAATAGAAAAAAGAGTATCTTTTGAACTCCTGCACTCAAAAAAACAGGGGAAACTGCTCCAAAATCAGGATTAATTTTTTTTGCTGATTGTAAAGGAGGAATGCGGAGCTGTGTCTTATTCATGGTCAAAACTTTTAACCAAGCAGGTCACTGCAAAAAAAGGAGCGTTGTTATGAGTGACTCAACCCAGGTTGAGAAGGTGACCAGTATCCAGCAGCAGTCGCTGCAATTTCAATCTGCCCCGCGGGGAATTCATACCCTCTGCCCAAAAACGACGATTACCAAAACGAGTTTAAAAGGCTTCAGTCAATAGTAAAAGAGCAGCGCCTGTTGGGACCGGGAAATAGTGGTCGTCATGGGGCTTGGGTTCGTCGGTGCCGTAATGGCCGGAGTTGTCGCGGACTCAACAGACCCAGCAAGCCGGCAAACCCCAAAAATTCGTAATCGGCATGCAGCGCCCCTCGCCAAGGTCATTCTGGAAAATAAACTACCTGAACCGGGGAATCGCGCCGATTGAAGCCGAGGACCCTGAAATTGCCCCGATGATTGACAGGTGCGTCAACGGGAAAAAGACATTGATCGCCACATACACTTATGATGCCCTTTCCCTTGCCGATGTCGTGGTTGTTGATGTCCAGTGCGACTACCTGAAGGAGACCCTGGGAAACTGCAAGGCGGGCCAGGCCGATATCGACGCCCTGGAGGACAGCCTGAAAATAATCGGCCAAAAGGTTCAGCCTGACTGCCTGGTCCTGATTGAAACAACCGTACCGCCCGGGACCACGGAATACATTGCCTACCCTATAATGAAAACGGCGTTTGATGAGAGAGGTATCACATCGGAGCCCCTGCTCGCCCATTCCTTCGAGAGGGTCATGCCCGGGCGGAATTATGTATCTTCAATTCGCGACTTCTGGAGAGTTTGCAGCGGGATCAACAAAGAGGCCCGCGAGCAAGGTGGTAAAGTTCCTTTCGGAGATCCTCAATGTGGAAAAATTTCCCCTGACGGTCCTTGACCGCCCGATCGAGAGCGAAACCTGCAAAATAGTCGAGAACTCATACCGGGCCACAATACTTGCCTATCTCCACGAGTGGAGCCTTTTTGCGGAGCGCAACGGCGTTGACCTGATCAAGGTCCTGGAAGCTATAAAAGTAAGGCCCACCCATTCCAACATCATTTTCCCCGGCCCGGGCATCGGCGGCTATTGCCTCCCGAAAGACGGCGGCCTGGGAGTCTGGTCATATAACACCCTCATGGGCTTTGATGACGAGATATTCAAAATAACGCCGACTGCGATCAATATAAACGACACCCGCGCCCTGCACGCGGCGGAGCTCGTAAGGGATGCCCTCCGCAATATGGGAAAGATTGTCGCGGCATCCAAGGTAGCGCTTCTTGGCGCCTCATACCGCGAGGACGTGGGCGACACAAGATACAGCGGCTCGGAACTGATCGTTCGCAAAATAACGGAAATGGGCGGCAAGGTCGTTGTCCACGATCCTTATGTGAAACACTGGTGGGAATTCGAAAAGCAGGACACATATCCGTCTCCGGGCCAGTCATGGGCGCGCTTTTTCCGCAACCAGGGCAAACTGACTGAATTGCGGGTGCAGAAAGATTTGAACGAAACCCTCAAGGGCGCGGACGCAGTCGTGTTGGCCGTCCGCCATGAAGCATACCTTGGGTTAAATCCGGATGACATAGTGCAAGATGACCGGCAGGCCGACAGCTGTAATTGACTGTTTCGGGATTCTGGACGATGCGAAAATAAGAAGATATTTCGAGCTCGGCTGCGAGGTGAAAGGCCTCGGGCGCGGGCACATGAAAAGGATAAAGGACGAGATTCAAGCAAAGAAGAAGTGAACCAGCTGGACCAAAATACACTCTGAAGGTAATTTGTTGAAAATGGAATTCATTGATTTGGCAGCACAGCAGAAGAGGATCCGTGAAGACCTTGAGTCGAGGATGAAAAAAGTCCTCGATCACGGACAATACATAATGGGACCGGAAGTGAAAGAACTTGAAAGCAAGCTCGCAGATTACGTGGGGGTAAAGCACGCGATAGCCTGCGCATCCGGGACGGACGCCCTCTTAATGGCATTGATGGCTTATAATGTCGGCCCGGGCGACGCAATCCTGACAACACCATTTACATTCATTGCGACTGCCGAGGTAATAAGCCTGCTCGGCGCGACACCGGTTTTTGTGGATATAGAGAAAGAGACTCATTCAATATAGATCCCGCGCAGATTGAAAAAGCGATCAAAGCCTTCGGTCAAACGACAAGGGCATTCACCCCCTGCCTGCAAACTTCAGGAGTCAAGTTAAAGGGATTATACCCGTCGACCTTTTCGGCTTGCCGGCGGATTACGACAGAATTGAAAAGATCGCAAAATCGGAAGGTCTTTTCGTCATCGAAGATGCCGCCCAGTCTTTCGGCGCCGAGTACAAGGGAAGAAAGGCGTGTTCGTTCGGCGATATCGCCTGTACCTCTTTTTTCCCGGCAAAACCTCTCGGCTGTTACGGCGACGGCGGGATGTGCTTCACAAATGACCGGAGACTTGCCGAAGCCATGCTCTCGATCAGGATCCATGGCAAGGGGTCACACAAATACGACAACATCAGGATTGGCATAAATGGCCGTCTGGACACCATGCAGGCGGCTGTTTTACTTTCAAAGTTCAGCATTTTCCCCGAAGAGATCGAGCTAAGGCAGAAAGTGTCTGGAATTTATTCGGACAATTTGAAGCGGGTCAAATCCGTAAAAGGTCCTCACATCCCGCCGGAGTGCAGAAGTGCCTGGGCACAATATTCGATCCTTGCCCAAAACGAAGATCCACAGGTCCGACCTGCAGAAAAGGCTCGGCGAAAAGGGAATACCTACCGCAATTTATTATCCCAAGCCGTTGCACGTCCAGATCTGCGTTTGCTTATCTAGGGTACAAGGAAGGAGATTTTCCGGTCAGCGAGGAATGCTCTACGCGCATATTCAGTATCCCAATGCACCCATATTTAAGAGAAGAGCAGCTGAAGCAGGTCTATGAACAATTTTCATTGTTGTAAAGTTTACAGCTGGTGATCCTGCCCGCCATTGATAGTCATAAATATCTCCCGCTTTCATCGAAGACGTTCTGGAATACATCATCATATTCTTCAAGCTGCGTATATTTTTCAGTGTAAGGATTTTTATGAAAATGAAAAATCAAGAAGATCACAATGAAATTAACCTTTCCGAACTTTGGACGGTTATACTGAAGAGAAAAGTTCTCATCATAGGACTTATTCTGATTGCCGTTTTTTTGTCAGCCACGAAAAGCTCTCTTTCACCAAGCATATATAGAGGATATGGGAGTTTTAACATCGTGGCTGGAGACAAAGTATTCACGACCAAAGATATAGTCGATTTATTAGGAACTCTGGACGGTGAAAAATTAGTATCCATTTTACCCAAAACACACCTTTCTGTTACAGCCGTCAAAATTTCAGCTTTAAAAAATTCGAACACTAAAATCATGGTTACCATCGACTCAAAAAAGCTAGCGACATTCAACAGCTATTTCGGAAGTTCATCATTATCTGAATAATATTGAGATAGTTAAGATTTACACTAAACAAAATAAAGAAATTCTTACGCGGCAATATGCCGAATTGTCGGAGCTAATCAAATTCGCGCCGGACGTCCTGAAAACTTATCACAGCCTGTTTAATGCGGGCAAGATTTCAGCAATGGGCTTTAATCCCATAGAGGTTAACAGATCTGTAATTGCAATAAAGATGCAGTTGGTGGAGATTGAGCAGGCTATTTCGAAATTGAATAACGGCGTTATAGATATAGCGATGCAGCCATACATTTCCAGCCGCCCTGTCGGACCGAACGTATTTAAGAGCACAGTTACTGCTGGTATTTTAAGTCTGGTGTTAGGAATATGCCTCGCCTTTTTGATGGAATACATCGGGAACATGAAAAAGCGAAGGCCCGAAAATATAGAAGTTAGTGCGTAACCATGCTTCCCCTGAAGCCCGCGGAACCGACACGTGAATGTCGAAGGTACAGAAGTGCTAATTCCAACTCTTGTAGCCATTTTTACCGTGGAAGCCCCATCGCAAAGATAATTTCTTTCCTGCCCCATGCATCGTCATCTAAAACAAAGATGGCCAAGTAAGCATGGCGGGAGTGATCAATACTTGATGGTTTTCTATGAAAGGAAATGAAATGACGTTAAAATCTACTCGGCCTGGCGCATTGACGCCGCTCCCTCAATGCCCAGTGTCGCCGTTATCGGCGCAGGTTATTGGGGTAAAAATCTTGTGCGCAATTTCAATGAGCTTGGTGTCTTAAAGACCATATGCGACGGCGCTCCAAATATCCAGAAACAAATGCGCAATACCTATCCGCAAATTTCTGTTGTCTCAGATATTGATGAAGTTTTAAATGATCCCCAGGTAAATGCTGTAGTAATCGCGACACCTGCGGTTCATCATTTTTCGCTGGCGAAGAAAGCGCTCAATGCCGGCAAACATGTCTTTGTCGAAAAGCCACTTGCATTGAGGTACGAAGAAGGCGAGATCCTTGTTCATCTGGCAGAAAAGAAAAAGAAAATAATTTTCGTAGGTCATATCCTGCATTATCACGCCGCTGTAGTCCGTCTGAAGGAAATTATCAACAAAGGGATCATCGGTCGCCTGCAGTATATCTATTCCCGACGAATCAGTCTTGGCAAAATTCGCAGAGAAGAAGATATCCTCTGGTCATTTGCCCCCCATGATATATCTCTTATTCTAAGCCTTGCGGGCGAGGAACCATCCTATGTAGATACAGTGGGCAGCAACTTCCTTCACGCCCAAATTGCCGACGTCACCATGACAAATATAAAATTCCCTTCCGGTATTGGCGCTCATATCTTCGTCAGTTGGCTGAATCCTTTTAAAGAACAGAAACTGGTCATTGTCGGCAGTAACGGCATGCTTGTTTTCGACGATACGGAGTCCATAGAAAACAAGCTCCTGCATTATCCCCATGTTATCAACTGGGAAAACGGCCAGCCAGTCCCCAAAAAGGCTGAAGGCATCGCGATAGATCTGAAAGATATATGGTGTGAGCCTTTGAAGGCTGAATGCGCAGCTTTTCTGCAAGCGATCGAATCCGGCATTAAACCCCTGACCTCCGGAGAGGAAGGACTGCGCGTCCTGAAAATACTTGAGTGCAGCCGAAAATCGATGGCAAAAAAAGAAACCGGCACCGACCGTGATCCGGCGATCAGCCCTGATCCGTTCCCGGTCGAGAAGCCCTTCTTTGTCCATCCCACAGCCGTAGTTGATAAGAATGTCGAACTTGGCGAAGGAACAAAGATCTGGCACTTCTCCCACATTCTATCCGGATCGAAAATAGGGGCGACATGCAACATTGGCCAGAACGTCGTGATAGGACCGGATGTAACTATCGGCAATAAATGCAAGGTACAGAATAATGTAAGCATTTATAAAGGAGTTACTCTGGAAGACGGCGTATTTTGCGGGCCGTCAATGGTTTTCACCAACATATATAACCCGAGGGCAGAAATCGGCAAAATGGACCAGGTCCGGCCTACGCTTGTTAAAAAGGGGGCTACACTGGGGGCAAACAGTACCATTGTTTGCGGTCATACCATTGGCAGTTACGCCTTTATCGGCGCCGGAGCGGTCGTCACAAAAGACGTGCAGGACCACGCCCTCATGGTAGGCAATCCGGCCAGGCAAATCGGCTGGATGTGCGAGTGCGGCGAGAAGCTCACGGGTAAATTGCAGTGCCCGTCCTGCGGAAAGAAATATCGAAGGTCGCATGGTGGTTTAAGTGCATCATTCAAGGGCGCCAGGCAATAATTTAATTATGGGAAATTGACCCACTCTACAAGATGCAAGATCAGCAAACCATATCAGGAAGTCCCGCGTCGCTCCTGCACCGCTCAGTCAAGAATACTATTTTTATTACTTTAGGAACAGCCGTCACCTTTGTTTTGGCGTTTGTCTTTGGCGGTTTAACTATACGCTTTCTGGGTAACGAGCGTGCAGGCTATTTTTTGACTTTGCAGGCCATTCTTGCCTTAAATGCGCTGATCGGGGGATTTGGTTTAGGAACCCCGGCAATTCGCCGCGTGGCAGAATTGCATGCCCAAAATGATTTGAATACAGCGAGAGAGGTCGTCGGATCCGTTTTGCTGATAAATGGCCTCATTGGCCTTGTTTTTGCCGCGGTAATTATAAGTATTTTCCCATATGTTTTTAAATGGTCAAGGTTGGATATCGATTTATCAGGCTGATGCATTTGGGGCGACTTGTTTTATAGTTGTGACCTTTTTTTTCGGGCAGCTTAGCGGTGCGTTCAATACAGTTTACGAAGCTCTGCAGCGATACGATATCAGCACATCCATTAACTCAGCCCATGGTTTTTTGTCCGGAATGATCGGTATTACCGTCTTGATTTTATTTCCCTCAATGACATCCATAGCTTGCGCGGGCTTTGTCCTGAGCAGTGTTCGCATTTTGGCAGACTCAATTTTCGTTAAACGAATATTAGATGATTTCTCTTGGCCGACGTGGTGTTGGCGGGAGATAAAACCAATGCTTGGCTTTGGCGGATGGGCGTATTTCGCAAGCTTGGGCGGTTTTTTGTTTACGAACGCCGACGGCTCATTTTGACGTCTTTTCTAGGAAGTGCGGCGATGCCCTACTATACAATTCCTCAAACCCTATACTCTCAAATTCACTCCGCGCTGGCCAGCCAATCACGTTTTCTCTTTCCCGATGATAGCAACTTTCGGCAGTAATGCAGTTGCCCAAATACAACAAATCGAAGATCGAATGCGGTGGTTCGTTGCGCTCATGGGGGGTATCATATATACGGGAATCGCGATTGCTGGACCCTCAATTTTAGCAGTACTCGTGAATCCCGATTTTGCACTTCTTTCCAGGGTCCCATTGTGTCTGGCCTGTATCCAGGGTTTCCTGCACGCGCAAATGATTGTTCCTTACTATACCAGTTGGGGAATCGGAAGAGGTGCGCCAAATACGATCGCCCAGATCATAAACGGCGTGCTCGTAACGGCAACAGCCATTATTCTTATTCCGGCATATGGATATATTGGAGCGAGTATAGCGCAATTATGGATTGGACCGGTGTTCCTGGTCCACACGCTATGGGTAAGTAGATTGATCAACCTGACCGATATATGGAGATGGCACAGGGCCTATATCACGCCATCTATCATGATTTTTACAATGATCTCGATATTTTATTTCGCGACGCAGTTTGTTCCCTTCGATTCGTTAATTTTAATAGCCATCTATAGTAGTGCAGCCTCGTTGGGGCTTGCCATTGTCTGGTTGCTCGAACATTCAACATTCTCCTCGTATGGCCGGTGGCATACTCTTATGCGTGCGCTCGCTATACCGCTGGGTCGTATCAGACAGGTAATGGGTGCGAGATGAATAACGCAATTCGGATTGTTATTAAATTGTACAACAAAGCAATAAAAATGAAAGATGTTATCTACAGTCCATTGCGAGAACGGCGGCAAAAACAGATTGTTGCAGCCAAGGAGGAGAGGCGCAGGTTTGTATCACGCATAAATCAGATAAATAGTCGTATTGAAATTGATCCAGAAAGTTTTCTTTCGTCAAGAGTATTTGTCAGCGGGAGATACGAACCGGATGTGGTACACTATCTTAAGAGAATACTCCGGCCAGGCATGGTATGCGTTGACGCAGGCGCCAACGTAGGATACCTGAGCGTTCTAATGGCAAAGAAAGTCGGAAGACGGGGACGAGTATATATCATTTGAGCCAACCCAGCGATCGTTTGCTTCATTACGCAGAAATGTTCAGTTAAACGGGCTTACAAATGTCTATTGCAGAGCAAGTTGCTCTCGCAGACCATAATGGAACATTAGAATTCAATGAGGGACCTGCCTGACTATGATGTTTACAATTCTGCAGGAAATATAACACACCCAAGCGCACTTTCGGTTCCTTTTCAAAAAACAATGGTGCCCTGCGTAACATTGGATAGTTATGCAAGCGCAAATAATATTAATAGAGTGGATCTGATAAAGATCGATGTTGAAGGCGGCGAGCTGTCGGCATTGAAGGGAATGGAGGCAACACTTGAAAATAACCCTCAGGCGAAAATTATTATTGAATTTGCCGATCAGACTACACAAGGCTTCGGATATCAGGCAAAGGAAATAGGTGTTTGGCTGGAAAGCAGAGGGTGGAAATTAGCTATTATTGAAACATTGGGTTTCACGGTACCTTCATCGTCACAGCGGGAGTGGAATGGTGAAAGTGTTGCAGTGTTTAAGCCGCTTCCTTGCATGAAAATTCATTATGCTTAGATTTTTAAAGATACTTTATCTCGCTCTATATAGACAATTAAGCGTCCGGAAAAATCTTTACCAGATGGGGGACAGGCGTGCGTTTTCCTTTCATTACGATGCTAATCTCCTTAAATCAGCGGAACTATGGCCTGAAGTCCTGCCCTGGAGCCCAAGTACTATCTTGGACATCGGGGCACATCGAGGTGAGTTTTCGGAACAGCTTGCAGTTTTGTATCACCCTGACTTTATTGGAATGGTTGAACCGCTTCCTCAGTTCGCAGATGTGCTTAGAAAGAAGAGATTATCGCCTCAGCAGTGCGTATTTGAATGTGCGTTGGGGAGCGTTGGTGGAACAACCAATTTAAATGTACTTTCAAACCTCCCCAGCTGTTCAATACTGGAAGTCAATCCAAATGCCGCAATGCTATTTCGTACAAGAATGGATCATATAAATAAAATCGAAGTCAACATGCGAACGCTCGATGATATTTTTGCTGAATGTAACCTGGACGTGCTTGATCTGCTTAAAATTGATGTACAGGGATACGAGTTGGAGGTTTTCGCGGGCGGATTGCGTACATTAAAGAATACGCGATTGATCGTGTCCGAAGTATCCTTTTTTGAGCATTACTATGGACAGCCATTGTTCAAGGATATTTACAGCTTCTTACATACATCAAGGCTTTGAATTAAGGAATATGTTTGGCTATGTTTACGACGCTCATGAAAGCTTGCTTCAATGCGATGCGGTCTTTATCAACAAATCGCTTAAATAACTTCCAGGTAGTGACTGCTTGACATTGGCCAATCCAGATAATCGAATGCAATCAGGGTTTGGACTTTTCGTTATTTTTATTTATGCAATTTATGGCGCTTACATTTCGTCATTGTATATATTAGTGGGTGACAAAGGGTCGCTTGGATCAAAGCATTTTCTGTTGTTTATTATCGTACTGATAATTTTTCTTCTTAGCAATGCCGGAAAGCTCTTGCTAATAAGGATTTTCGAAAGCAAGGAGAATTCTATCATTGTTTCTATTCTTCATATATATGCTGATCAGATTCTTTTTGTAGATAGCGACACACAATCTTATTATGTACAGGTATTGATCACGATATCGGCACAAGCTTCATTGCGGGCTTCATCGCCTTTTCTCGTTATTATATTCGCGCATGCCTGTATTTTCAACCATTATCAGAAGAGCACAGTCTTCTAAAGGCATTGTCAGCGATTAACATTTCTGGGCGCATCCATCTTCCTGGGATGTTATGCTTTACTTCCTATCACAGTTTTTGGGCGGGACCTTAGCTGATATTTTTGAATTCAGGACATTGAGCAATGACTATTATCAGGAATTCGGGGATCTTGTCACAATAGGCTATTGCTGCCTGGTGTCTCTTCAGATATCTTACTTTAAACTGAACCTTAAACAGAAAGGATTCCTTTTATTTACGGTAATTCTTTTTACACAGACCTTAATAGCATTCATATGCTTGCAAGCAGTAAACTCCAATAAGTCGGTGGCCACGATTTGCCTGATTTTTCTTTGGCCGTTTATCATTTGCAAGCCCCGTAATTGGTTTTTTCATCGATGGAGGATTAAAATAAGGTCATTTTTTGCCGTCGCATTTATGATAGCAACAGCTTCTACTGATCTTTCTTAATATGCCGGAAATCGATATTTCCAAACTCCGGATTTACGATTACGGTCAAAGTGATTCGATATTTATGAATACCAGCATGATTAAGCCGATGGGAAATGATAAGGGATTATGGCATGGATCAATTGATGGAGGCACCTGTTTTAGGTATTCCCACAAGCAGTGCCGAATATTATGCACTCGAGTGTGCTGTCACTTCAGGCCTTATTTGGATTCGTGGGCAGTATACTATTCTGGTCATTTATAGTATTGCAGCTACGCCATGTTTTTGGACGCGGCGGGAATGAAGGTTTGAAAGCAATATCACTGCCCATTCTCTTTGTCTCGGTAATCAGTTCCTGGTTCGCCTGGCCGCCGCTTTGTTTTCTTCTGGGGGCATTGTATGCGCAGTCGCCGAAACCTTTGACGTGCTTGGCCGCCCAAGAATTTGAGAAAACAGAATCAACTTGATGAGTGCTGCGGATTTTCCCAGAATCGCAATTGTGATTCCCGTTTTTAACAGAATCGGATTACAGTCCAGTGCCTTGAATCCTTAAAAAATATCGTCTATCCAAATTATGAGATAATAGTAGTCGATCATGGCACCACCGGCGAAACTTCAGAACGCAATCAAGGAAAATACCCGTACGTAGTGCTTGTAAAGGGACGCGAAAATGTGGTGGTCTAAAGCGATGAATGCTGGAATCAGGCGAGCCATTTCGAATCAATGTGACTACGTGCTTTTTCTCAACAACGATGACGAAGTCGACAGGATGATTCTCCAGTAATTGCACTGATTGTGCACGCGCAATACCCGAAGCAATAATTGGATGCAAGGTCCGCGATTCAATCAGCCTGACAGGATAGTATTTGCGGGGGGGATTGCGATTGGAAAAAAAGAGGATTATTCACATACGGGGACGGAGAATTGATGAGGGAACATGACTTCAGGAGGGAAATCAAATGGATATCTGGAGCAGGCACTTTTGTCAAGGTCAGCAATTATTCAGAAGATCGGCTTTATAGATGATCGCTCTTTCCCCATTATGCGGCTGATATCGATTTTACTCTTCGTGCATATGAGGCAGGATATAAAATAATCTATGAACCGAAAGGCAGTTCTATATAAAAAAATGGAAAAGGAGGAAATACAGCAGTTAATTTGAAAAACAGAATCTTCGAACAGTAATTATGCCACTATTCTCAATAAGATCATCAATAAATCTTCCATTGCAAGTTAAATTTCTATGGCGACATTGCCCGAAAAAATATTTTCCTAAAATGTTTTTTTATAAATATTACACTTATTATAAAAGCTTTGTGAATTTAGAATCGATTTCTCGTTATTTAAAATCTAAAATAATTCATGGGAAATAAATAAATGTATGCACATTTATAGGTAATGCGCTATTATATTATCGAACCATGCGATACAATACAAATGTGCTGAAATATAGAAAATTTTCTAGAGCAGAGCCAATGGTGGCCTTTCGATAAAATTGAAAAGCTACAGAATGAAAGTTAAGAGATGCTAATTAAGCATGCGGGCAGAAATGTTCCCTATTATAAGAGCCTATTCAGAGATATTACGATATCAACTCTGAGGAATTCTCTTTGGGTCAATTGAGTCTAATCCCACCGGTCACAAAGGATATCATTAAAAATGATTATAAGGATTTTATTGCAGAAAATGCAGACTCTTACCCAAACAGAAAAGTGAACACTAGCGGCTCTACTGGGAAACCTTTTAATTACTTGCAGGACTTAGACGCTGATGAAATGCAGGTCGCATGCAGTTATAGAGGCATGGGGTATGCCGGATATAAATATGGCGAAAAGATGATTCAAATTGCCGGCTCTGCTTTAATCCTGGCGATAGCATTTAACGAGGCGGCAAAAGCTCAGCAATTCAATCCAAAGGATCAAGTCCTTTAGCCGCAATACAGGTTAGATACCGGCAAAATGAATTGTTTTGTAAACGATATAAACGTTTTCAAACCTGCGATTATACGTGGATACCCCAGTTCATTATTTATTCTGTCTAATCATATAGAGGAAAACGATGCAATTAAAGCGTTACCAAAGTCGATCATAACAACAGCAGAAGTGCTGTTACCGAAGTACAGGGAGAAAATTGAAAGTATTTTCCGCTGCCCTGTTTTCGATGAATATGGATGCAATGACGGAGGCCTGATTTCGTACGAATGTAAGGAACATCATGGTTTTCATTATGCGGCGGAAAGAGCAATCGTAGAGATTGAAGTTGGTGAAGATTCTCCCTGGCCTCGGGGATACGGTGAAGTTCTGTTAACGGATTTATTTAATTTCAGCATGCCTTTCATCAGATACAGTAACAGCGATATAGCCAAATTATCCAGTAGCAGCTGCATTTGCGGCAGAGGCTTGCCAGTGATAGAGAAGGTCCATGGCAGAAGCGGCGATATTATTGAAATTCAATGATCGATACCTGTCGACACCCGCGCTCACTTTAATTTTCAAAGATTTTAATTTCGACCAATATCAATTGATAAGGAGAACCGACAATTTACTGATTGTCAAAGCAGTGAAAGGCAAGGCATACAGCACTGCCGAGGAGCGAAGATTATTGGATATTCTAAGACATCATTTAGGCGAGAGTGTACACATGAAAGTAAAATATATCTCTGACATAGAAACTAGCGTCGCCGGGAAATGGAAATTTTTTATCGACATGAGCGGGATGAAGGATCAAGCTGCGCTTAATTGATCGAGGTTAATGAGGTATGGATTACATAATCATAACGCCTGCAAAAAATGAAGGCAAATACATAAGGCAGACCTTGCGGTCGTTCTTGCCCAAACTTTGAGGCCAAAGAAATGGGTGATCGTTGACGACGGCTCCGAGGATGACACTGCTTCAATAATAGAAGAGTTCACAGTCAATAATGATTATATCGAGCTTGTCAGGACCCATCAGGCCATGAAGAAAGAATTGGCGGTTCCAAGGTGGTCCGGGCATTTTACGCCGGTTATGATACTGTTCGCGAGGAGAATTTTGATTTTATAGTCAAACTTGATGCCGACCTTACATTGCCAGCCAACTACTTTGAGGAAGTCGTAAGATGTTTTGAAGCGAATCCCCGGGTTGGCTTATGCGGCGGATATTGCGTTGTTGAAGAAAAGGGAAGTACATTAAGGAAAGTTATTCGGATCATGTGCGGGGTGCGTTTAAAGCCTACCGCAGAGAATGTTTCGAGACATTGGGGGTTGAAACAGATCTGGTCATGGGACGGGATTGATGAATCTGCCGTGGCATTTCCATGGCTGGGAACTCAAGGTCTTGCCGTTGGCCGTTATTCATCACAGGCCCACGAGCAAGGAATACAATTTACTGCGGCACAGTTTCAAAACGGGCCGCGAAATGTACAAAGAGCGGGTTAATCTATTTTCATTAATTGATCATTATCTCTGGTCAACGCACTGCGAAAGCCGGCTATTTTGGGCAGCATGCTTTATTTTATCGGTTATTTCGTATCATGGCTGAAAAGAGAAGAAAGGTCGTCGAGAAAGATTTAGGCGATTACATGAACAATTACAGGTACGATATGGTTCTCAAAAAGCTTCACCTTATATGAACAACACTGACATTGAATGATCTCAAGTTGAATTATCTAAATCGGAGTCTCCAGAATGACAGACAAGAGCTACTGGATATGTGTGCGCTGCATAATGGATACCACAGATCCCGATATTGCCTTTGATGAAAATGGCATATGCAGCCATTGCAGAAACTTTGACACAAATATAAAGGCAAATTGGTTCCCGAATGACGAAGGAAAAGCCCGTATCCAGGCAATTGTCGATAAGATTAAAAGGGATGGCGCAGGAAAGAAATACGACAGTATCATTGGATTGAGTGGTGGGGTTGACAGCTCTTATCTGGCATTGACAGCCAAAGAAAATGGGGCTGCGGCCTCTGGCCTTTCATGTTGATGGAGGCTGGAATACAAATAATGCAATGACAAATATTGAGAATATAGTCAAAGCACTTAACTTCGATCTCTTTACATATGTTGTCGACTGGGAAGAAATGCGCGACTTGCAGGTAGCTTATTTAAGGTCCGGCGTCGAAAATCAAGATACTCCCCAGGATCATGTGATATTCGCAGCCCTTTACAAATTTGCCATTGATAACAAGATCAAATATGTTCTCAGTGGGAGCAATTATGCAACCGAGTCCGTTTTGCCCCCTGCCTGGGGGCACGATGCAATGGATTTGAGACAGTTGAAGGCAATTCACCGCATGTACGGCAAGCGAAAACTTAAAACATATCCAACCCTTAATTTTTTCCAGTACAGGTTTTACTTCCCTTATATTAAGAAGATGCGCGTTGTCGATATTCTGAATTATATTCCCTATAACAGATCCATGGCGTTGGAGGAGCTTAAAAAAGAAGTTGGCTTCAGGGATTATGGCAAGAAACATTATGAATCGCAGTTCACGAAATTCTTTCAGGGTTATTATCTGCCAACAAAGTTCGGCTATGACAAGCGTAGAGCGCATCTTTCCAGCTTGATTCTGTCCGGCGAGATCACGAGGGAAGATGCTTTGAATGAAATGGCAAAAAATGCATATCCCGCCGAGTCTCTCAACGAAGAGATAAGTTTTGTGCTGAAGAAACTGGGGCTTAGTGCCGATTCTTTTTCCGAGATTCTCAAGTCCCCTAATAAGACGTTTCATGATTATCCAACCTCGGTCGAACTGCGGGAGAGGCTCAGCAAAGTTAAAGGATTTTTGAGGCGGCGCTTCTATGTGCCCGCGGCGGGGGCCTGAAGGGGCATAATTTCCCCGACGACCATGCCGTTTTCACTCAGAATTATATGATATCTGTTCTTAACTATGGGATGGGTAACCTTGCTTCCATCCACAACATGTTCAAAAAAGTAGGCGCCCCCAGTAAGCTGGTCTCAACCGCAGACGAAATCAATACTGCGCAGGCCCTAATTATCCCCGGTGTCGGCAAGTTCGATCACGCCATGCGGCAAATCAGCGCGTTGGGGCTGCGCGACGCCTTAGACAATGCGGCACTGGTGCGCAAAATACCGATACTCGGTATTTGCCTGGGCATGCAGCTCATGACCCGTCGCAGCGAGGAGGGACAGTTGCCCGGCCTTGGCTGGATCAATGCCGACACGATATTGATCGATGGCGGAGAGGACCTGCGCGTGCCGCACATGGGGTGGAACTGGGTGACAATTAAAAAATCCAACTCCTACTTCGATCAAGGATTAGGTGAACACCGGTTTTATTTTGTGCATTCTTACGCAGTGCGATGCGATAACCCTGGCGATATCCTGACCACGACGGAATATGCCGGAGAATTCGTCTCCTCATTTTCTGTTGCAAACCTGGTCGGCGTACAGTTTCATCCGGAAAAGAGCCACAAGTATGGTGCGAGTTTCCTTGAGCGATTTGCCATCGCCCATGGACTTCGTCCCGAAAGTCAATAGAACACATCCCCTATGCTTTTAAAGAATCGGGTGATCCCCTGCCTTTTGCTAAGCAACGGCGGCTTAATCAAAACACTTAAGTTTGGTAATCCCAAATATATAGGGGATCCGATAAACGCGATCCGGATCTTCAACGAAAAGGAAGTGGATGAGTTAATGGTTCTGGACATTGCAGCGACCAGGGAGCGGCGCGAACCCGATTACGCCATGATCGAGCGGTTCGCAGGCGAATGCTTCATGCCCCTGGCTTATGGCGGCGGCATCCGCACTCTTGAACAGGCGAAAACATTGTTTGCCCTTGGTGTGGAAAAAATATGCCTGCAGTCAGCCGCCCTGGAGAATATTGATTTTGTCAGCCGTCTGGCCGACCAGTTTGGCAAACAGAGCGTCATGATATCGGTGGACGTCAAGAAAGATATTTTTGGCCGTTCTAAATTGTACGCGGCCGCAAAGTGCAAAACGCAATCGACTGACTGGATTGATTTTATGAAGCGGGCAGTAATGGCGGGTGCAGGCGAAGTGCTGCTGAATTCCGTCGACCGGGATGGCACGATGAAGGGGATGGATTTGACACTTATCGGCACCGCGTCGAAGGCGGTTTCCGTGCCGTTGATTGCCGTGGGTGGAGTCGGCCGTCTGGAAGATATCAGGGCTGCCGTTGACGACGGCGCCAGTGCGGTAGCAGCCGGCGCTTTTTTCGTTTTTCATGGTCCACATCGAGCCGTGCTGATCACATATCCAAGTCCCAGCGAGCTTACGACACTTTTTCTATAAGGGCATTGCCAAAAATATTTTGCCTAATCTGCGCTCACTGCATATAAGCCATACCGACATTAATTTTGACTCCCGGATCTTGAAGGAGATGACCGCCTTATCCGAGTCAAATAAGTATTCATTATTCGGCATAGGTGTCGCGATGAAAGAAGGCAATGCCGCATCTGCGCAGTCGCGATCATTGCAAATAGACAGCATCATTCTGAAGTCGCGCAGCTTTAAATATCTTCCCGTATTCATCCGCCACGCCCTGTCCCTGATCGAATTGACGGTCAAGATGTCCGTAAAGGCAATTAAACTCAGACCGAATATAGTCCATGGGAATGACACCCTGGTTTTGCCGCTTTGCGTTATATTAAAGCTGGTGACGGGAGCCAGGTTAATTTATGACGCACACGAACTGGAGTCCAACAGAAACGGCTTGACGCCTGCACTGTCAAAGATCACTTTTATAACGGAAAAGATATTATGGCCTTTTATTGATTATCTGATTGTCGTCAGCCCGTCCATCCAGGAATGGTACCAAAATCATATTGGCAGGAAGCCGTCAGAGGTAATTTTAAACTCTCCCGCTTTACATCCCGCTGAGAGGTCTACAAGCCATTTTGACAGGAATTATCTCAGGCAGAAATACAATATCGCGGCAAATGAGAAAATATTCGTTTACGTTGGCATTTTCGGAAAGGGGCGGGGAATCGAGGGCCTCATCGATATTTTTTCCCGTTTGAAAGGCGCTCACCTGGTGCTCATCGGCTATGGAGACCTTACAGAATCGATCAAAAAGTGCGCGGCTGAATTTCCCAACATTCATGTGCATCCGGCTGTTCCGCATGAGGAGGTCGTCAATATTACTCGTTCTGCCGACGTGGGATTTTGCATGATCAGCAATGTATCACTGAGTGATTATTACTGCCTGCCCAATAAGCTTTTTGAGTACTGTTTCGCGGGCGTGCCCGTGATTGCATCCGATTTCCCGGATATCATGAATGTTGTAAATAATTTTAACCTGGGCGTGTGCTGCGGGCAGGAGAAAGACTCTATCAGGGAAGCCATCGAACTGTTTTTGAACAAGACAACCGATGACCAAATCGATACTGAAACGCTTAAGGAACTCAGTTGGGAGTCACAAAAATCCAAGCTTCTTCGAGTATACGAGTATGTGGCGTCTCTCAGATGAATCAGCAGGCGCATAAGCCGAAAGAATTAATAATGGTTTCAAAGTCGGGATATAGGTCTGGAGCGGAGGACAGGGGCGAAGAGAATACTCGATATGTCCCCCTGATAGGGAACACAACGTTTCGAATGTTTGTCGGATTTATGATCCTTATAGCGTCTTTCGCAGCATCTGGATTGCTTCTGGGCAAGGGGCTTATCGGGATTGTCTTTTTAGTGGAGATCATTGCCTGGTTGCCTTCTGTATATTTCACTGATAAATACGTTCACAAATATCCCCAGCGGTATTTTACTTACCTTCTGGCCTCCCACCTGAAGGCGGCCATTATAATGGCATTATTCCTGTTTGTTGTCTCCTTCATCGTCGGACTGCAAAAGACTCAAGATGCTGTATTATGGACGGGATTTTCGCTGTTTGTTCTTGCCGATGCGTTTGCATCTGTGCCTCGAAGGCGAGATTCAAAGGTCATAAAGTCCTTTGCCGAAACGCCGTCGACAGCCGGGGCAGTCGAGATTAATAATGCATCACCGGGCGCCGGCTCAAGTGAGCAGGGTTTTTCTTCGATTGATTCGCATTCACTTGTCGCCCAAATTCCATCTGATTTCGACCCGCAATTGATCGAGTTTATCATGCGTCACCTTCCGGGTCAGATAACCGGTAATGGGGTTGTTTCGATCCTTGATGATATCAGCGCCGAAGAGTGCGGTTTGCCATCTGCCCCTGTCAATCTCCTCATCGGACGCAAACGAATAAACGACGTGCTGCGTCTAAATCTATATTTGCAGCACTGCACGGGAAAAATCATCAGGGGCGGATATTTCGTGATCAGCTATATGCCGCTGGAAAACCTGAAAAGGAATCTTGCTTCGCGGTACAAGGGGGCTTCCTTCTGGGTTGTATTAATAGCCCATTTCATATGGTATCGCGCCATTCCCAAGATACCCATGGTGGAAAAGCTTTACTTTTCCCCCAAACTTTCATGGCTGGATACCATTGCATCTATCGATTGTCAAGAAAAGAAACCGGGCATTGGCGAAAGCCGAAGTATGGGGTCGCCTTTCCTTCTTGGGGATGAATGTGATTGCCGAATCAGAAGGAGATGGTGAGATATTTCATTATTGCTCAACGCGTCGCGACCCTGTTCAAAACAAGACTACCCTCCTTCTATATGATTGCCTCCCTGGAAAAAGTCGGGCTGGATGGTAAAATCATTCATACGCACAAAATCCGAACCATGTTTCCTTTCAGCGAATTTCTCCAAAAGAGGATATTTGAAGATCATGGTCTGGCCGCAACCGGGAAATTTGCCAATGATTTTCGGCTGACTGAGTATGGAAGGTTTCTTCAGAAAATATTGGCTCGACGAATTGCCGCAGATATTTGACTGGTTGCGCGGTGATGTTAAATTGGTGGGCATGCGGGCGACCAGCCCGCATTTTCTAAGTTTATATCCAAAGAAGCTTTATGATCTGTATATCCAAATAAAACCGGGGCTTATTCCTCCTATATTTGACGAAGACACGACAGGGTTCGATCAAATCGTTGACATTGAACTGAAGTATCTTCAAAGCTATTGGGAACGCCCCATTCGAACCGATATCCGATATCTTTATGAAAACGTTTACGGATATTGTGTTCAGAGGCATACGAAGCAAATAGATTCATTTAAGGATTTCTTATGTGCGGCATATTTGGCTTAATGGTTCATAAAGATGCGGGTTACGAAGCCGGCATTCATAAAAAGTCATTGACAACACTTGCGCGAACTGTCCGAGTCCCGAGGCAAGGATTCCTCCGGGCTTGTGTTCAGGAATGAGTCGGACAGGGAAATGCAGGTATTCAAAGGCGCTGTCTACCTTAACTATCTGCTGAAAAAGCGGGAAGTCAAAGATCAGATCGATGAGCATGTTGCTTACGGCTGCAGATCAAGTTCCAGGAAACGAAGACGCACATTTGCAGTGATGGGGCATTCGCGACTGGTCACAAACGGATCTCAACTCAATGATGTCAATAATCAACCGGTTGTCAAAGACGGGATCATAGGAATACATAACGGTATCATTGTCAACGAAGGCGAACTTTGGTCACGTCACCCTGAGATCACAGAGACGTATGAAATCGACACAGAGGTCATGCTTGCCCTTGATTAGAAAATACCTTCGGAGCGGCTGGGATGTAGCGGCAGCAGTTTCGAAAACGGTCAATCGAAATTTTCGGCACTGTTGCCGCCGCATTTTTTTTTGATGACCTCAACGTGCTTGCTATAGCGACAAACAATGGTTCTCTTTATATTTTGACGAATAGAGTCGGACTGTTTGCCTTTGCTTCGGAAGAATATTTTCTGAAGACAACTGGCCGAAACGATGCATTTGGATAAGAATAACGGATATGAGATACGGCAAGTCGTCCCCGGGAAAGGTTTTGTTCTGGATTTGGAGACATTCCGTTGCAGGAGTTTTATTTTCACGTCAGAATACAAAAATTCTTCAGCTGAAGCAGACCCTAAAGACGCCTTACAGGATAAAGGTACAATACAATTTCAGATGGAAGACCTCAGAGAGAATTGATTCTGGATCCCGCCAGGATTGCAGCGCATCCCGAAAGCCTAGACGGAATCGGCTCTCTTGGAATACAATATCGAACGAATCCAGGCCACTGCGCAGATGCAGCAAGTGTCTTCTTCCGGAGACATTTCCGTTTATTGAATATGATGACGCAGGGCGTCTGCAATTATTGCAATAACTACAAAATCAAGAATGCGCCCAAGCCGATAGAAGAACTCATTTGAGCTTGTCAAACCCTATCGCCGATCTAGCGGCACGTCATGATTGTATCGTTCCTTACAGCGGCGGCCGTGACAGCACACATACCCTGCATATCGTGAAAAATGTATTTGAAGCTCAATCCGATTGCTTTCACTTATGATTGGGGCATGGTGACTGATCTGGCCAGGCGCAATATTGCGCGGGTTTGTGGAAAGCTTGGCGTGGAAAATATTCTTGTTTCCGCCGATATTTCCTGGAAACGCGAAAACATCCGAAAAAATATTCTGGCATGGCTGAAAAAACCGCACCTCGGCATGGTGCCTTTGTTCATGGCAGGGGATAAATTTTTTTACTATTATACAGATCAAGTCAAGAAACAGACGGGGATCAGCCTGAATATCTGGGGGATCAATCCCTTGGAGAATACCGATTTCAAAGTCGGTTTTCTCGGCGTTCCGCCGGATCATCATAAAGAACGGATTTATTCACTTTCCTCGAAAAGAAAGTTGAAGCTGATTCAAGGCGTGGGAAAAATTTCTTGGGCAACCCTCCGTATTTGAATCGCTCGGTATGGGACACGATAGGTTCATTTATCTCCCGATCTGTTATTCCCCATCGCGATTACTATCATATGTACGATTATTACCGATGGGATGAAAAGGAGATCGAAAAACTGGTTCTTGAAGAATACCAGTGGGAAACCGCCATTGATACCCAAACAACCTGGCGGATAGGGGACGGAACGGCGCCTTTCTATAATTATATCTATTATACTGTTGCCGGATTTTCAGAATATGATACATTCCGCAGCAATCAGATCCGTGAAGGAATGCTAAGTCGTGAAGAGGGACTGAGGCTTGTCATGGAAGAAAACCGGCCGCGATATGCCTCAATTAAATGGTACACGGATATCGTGAATATGGATTTTGCATCTACAATAAAACGAATTAACAGCATTCCCAAATTGTATAAGTTAATTTGATATCCCAAGTTGCCACGCGTATCCTGTTCCATAAAATTTACGAAGAATAAGAAAGCCGCAGATTAAGTGGCGGAAACTAAAAAATGCATCTGGTATATCTCAAAATATGCCACCCCTTTGAAATATGGTTTTGGGTCACGGCATTTTTACCTGGCGAGTGAATTCAACAAGTTAGGGTATACTGCTGTTAATAATTTCTTCCGATTCCAATCATTTGGCTCAAATTCCGCAATTTTGAAAATATCTATACCAAAGAAATTATCGATGGTGTTGAAACCTGGTGGATTAAAACAATCAAGTATAAAGGAGCCAATTCGATTCGACGGATTATCAGCTGGATTGATTTTGAAATGAAGCTTTTGTTGATGCCGTAAAAAGAAATTGCCCAAGCCTGATGTTATTATTTGCTCGTCATTATCATTATTTACTATACTCAATGGATATTTTTTAAAAAAGCGTTTTAACTGCAAGCTCATATTTGAAGTCCGCGATATCTGGCCTTTGACAATCATCGAAGAAGGGGGGTTCAAGCCGTGGAATCCCTTTGTCATGGTTCTTGCCTGGGTGGAAAAGTTCGGCTACCGGAAAGCCGACATCATTGTCGGCACCATGCCAAATCTGTCCGAGCATGTTAATAATGTGTGCGGAAGGGATTCAAATTGCCGTTGTGTTCCGTTTGGATATGACCCTGCCCTGTATAATATTAAGGAACCATTACCCGAAGGATATGAGGAGACCTATATTCCAAAAAATAAATTCATTATCGGTTATGCTGGCAGCATCGGCCTAACCAATGCATTGGAACCGCTGTTACGGTGCGCATTGGAAATGGAGGATAATACAGATATTCACTTTCTTCTTGTCGGTGATGGGGATTTACTTGAGGAATACAAAACCAGAGTATCCGGGCTGAAAAATATTACTTTCGCACCGAAAGTAAAAAAATCTCAAGTTCAGGCATTTCTTCGCCATTGCCAAGTGCTCTATTTCAGCGTTCATGATTCCAAAGTGTGGCGTTACGGCTTGTCGTTGAACAAATTGATAGACTATATGCTTGCGGCTAAACCCATTATTGCATCATATAGCGGTTATCCATCCATGGTCAATGAAGCCCAGTGCGGCACCTTTGTCCCGGCCAAGGATGTTTCAGCTCTTTTGCGAACCATACTTGAATACCGGCAAATGCCTGAAGGATCAGCTTGATGAAATGGGGAAACGCGGGAGGGAATGGATTTTAAAGAATCGAGCGTATGAAAAGATAGCGCGCGAGTACTGCGATCTTTTTTAAGCAAAGGACTTATTTTTCTCAGCAATACCCAATAAATTAATATGGTAAAACAATTGTTCGATACAATTTGTTCGGTAATCTTGTTAGTGATTCTGGGTGCTTTGCTCGCCTTCCTTGCCATGCTTGTTCGAATTAATCTGGGCACGCCGGTTCTTTTCAGGCAGGAAAGGCCTGGTCTTTATGGTAAGCCATTCAGCCTTTATAAATTCCGGACAATGACCAATGCACGGGGAAGCAATGGGGATTTACTGCCCGATGCAGAGCGCCTGACGCGCTTTGGACTTTTTCTGCGCTGCACAAGTCTGGACGAATTGCCCGAACTCTTCAACGTCCTGAAAGGGGACATGAGCCTGGTCGGGCCGAGACCATTGCTGATGCAATACCTGGCACGGTACTCTCCTGAACAGGCGAGGAGGCATGAAGTGAAACCAGGAATTACCGGTTGGGCCCAGGTCAATGGGCGCAATGCCATAACATGGGAAGAGAAATTTAACCTGGATGTCTGGTATGTCGATAATCAATCTTTTTGGCTTGATTTGAAAATCTTAGGAATGACTGTTTGGAAGCTTCTGAAGCGAGAGGGTATAAGTCAGCCGGGCTGCGCCACCATGGAAGAATTCAATCCAAAATAAATGATGTGAGGATGCAAATGGAGGACAAATCTCGTTTTAAGGATTGGGTATATCCGGTTATTGAAGATGGAAAACCGACTAAATATAATTGGGTTGTTCAAAATAAAGATAATTTTCGACTTGGATATAAAACCGATATAGGATCTTTTACATATATCAATGCTAAATATGGCGTTGTAATAGAGGATCTTGTCCAGATTGGTTCACATTGTTCAATCTATTCAGTCTCGACGATAGACGGTAAGACGGGGGCAGTCCTTTTGAAAAAAAATTGCCGTGTTGGAAGTCATTCTGTAGTAATGCCGGGAGTGACCATAGGGGAAAACGCCATAATCGGTGCATTCAGCTTCGTAAATTCAGACATTCCGGATAATGCCACAGCTTTCGGAGTGCCGGCGAAAGTTAAGAACAAACAGTAATGCCAAAGTCAAAAACAGGGAAGAAGCGCGATAAAAATTCATCAACGGCCTTTTTGCCTTACCCTGAGATAAGGTCTTCATGGCCGTTTTATGATGAAGATGAAATACTTTCCGTTGCGAATGTCTTGCGGTCGGGCAAAGTAAACCAATGGACGGGAAACGAGGTTGAGTGTTTTCAGAAGGAATTTGCGTCGTTCTTTGGGGTGAAGCATGCCGTCGCGCTCAGTAACGGGACAGTGGCGCTCGAATTGGCCTTGCGTTCTCTTGGGATTAAGCCCGGTGATGAAGTCATTGTCACACCCAGGTCTTTTATAGCTTCGGCAAGCTGCATTGCTCTCGCCGGGGCCGTACCCGTGTTTGCCGACGTTGACCGGAACAGCCAGAACATAACGGCAGAATCAATCCGAAAGGTGCTTACCTCCAAAACCAGGGCCATTATAGCCGTCCACCTTGCAGGCTGGCCCTGTGATATGGAACCGATACTGGAATTGGCGCAAGAACATGGCCTCCAAGTCATTGAAGACTGTGCCCAAGCCCACGGGGCAAGATATAAAGGGCAATTGGTGGGTTCATTCAGTGATGTTTCCGCCTTTTCCTTCTGCCAGGACAAGATTATGAGCACCGGCGGCGAGGGCGGCATGCTGCTGACCAATGATGACGAAGTCTGGGAAAAATGCTGGTCCTTCAAGGACCACGGCAAAAATTATCATAAAGTGCAGGACAAAAATCCCGCGTGTGGTTTTCGTTGGCTGCATGACAGTTTTGGGACAAATTACAGGATGACAGAAATGCAGGCCGCGATAGGCCGAATTCAGCTGAGGAAATTGTCCGAATGGGTAGAAGTGCGTCGCCGCAATGCTTCAATATTCAATCAAGGGCTCTCGCAATTACAATGCGTCCGGCTTACAGTTCCGCCTCCTGATTTTTTTCATTCCTATTACAAGTATTATGCCTTCATACGCCCGGAAAGATTGAAACCGGGGTGGAACCGCGACAGGATACTGCTTGAGATCAATAAGGAGGGAATACCTGCTTTCAGCGGGAGCTGCAGTGAAATTTATCTGGAGGGAGCATTTACAACCAGCCGATTCCGCCATACCGGGAACCTCCCTGCAGCCGGAGAACTGGGCGAAACCAGCTTGATGTTCCTTGTGCATCCGACATTGTCGGAGAAAGAGATCCTTGAGGCCGTTGGGGTGATTAAGCGAATCCTGACAAAAGCCAGTCTTTGAGATTCTTCTCGTAAAGATGAAAAACCTTATCCGTAACAGAAATTTTTATCTTATATTGGCCGGCGACATCGCTTTGCTGATAATCGCCTATATTTCCGCATACATGCTTCGCTTTGACGGGGTAATATCAACAGAATACTGGACACTGATCAAAAAAACTCTTCCCCTTGTTATACTAGTCAAGGTAGGAATCTTTTTTATTTTCAAACTTTATCAGGGCATGTGGAGATACGCCAGCCTTATTGATCTTTTCAACGTCATAAAAGCTTCCGTTATTTCCTCTCTGATAATAATCTCGATAATTCTGTTTGCATACAGATTCGAGGGTTTTTCCCGCTCAGTATTCTTCATTGACTGGGTTTTGACCCTGTTGCTGATAGGAGGACTCCGTGCCGGTATAAGAATCGCGCTTTCCAACAATATCCGCTCATTTTTCAGTTTTCGAAATAGAACCAGCAACAAAAGCATGATCATCATTGGCGCGGGCTCTGCCGGGGAGAAATTCTTAAGAGAAATCATCGATAATCAGGAGCTGGATTATAATGTCGTCGGGTTCCTCGATGATGATTTAAATAAGCAAAGCAAGTCATTACATGGCATCCCCGTGCTTGGCCGGATAGACGAAATTGCCAAATTCAAATCTTACTTTGATGAAATTCTCATAGCCATTCCATCCGCAACCAGTGAGGAAATAAGAAGAATCGTTTCCCTCTGCGAGAAAATAGGGAAGAAAATCAAGATAATGCCCAGCCTGGGAGAGATAATCGGAGGGAAAATATCTCTTAAAGCGATCCGGGAAATCACCCTCGAGGACCTGCTTGGGAGAGATGAGATCTACTTGGATCAGGAAAAAATCGATCAATACCTCAGGGGTAAGCGTGTTCTTATTACCGGGGCAGGCGGTTCCATAGGAAGCGAGCTGGTAAGGCAGGTCAGCCGCTTCAACCCTGAAGAATTGGGGCTTATCGATTTCAGTGAATTCAACCTTTTTCAAGTTGAACTGGAGCTGAAAGAGAAATCCTGGGCTGTGCCCTTCCAGGGATATCTTGCCGATATACGGGACCGCAAATCGGTCCATCGCGTATTTGAGTCCTTTAAGCCCGATGTTGTTTTCCATGCGGCTGCTTACAAGCACGTGCCCCTCCAGGAAGTGACTCCCTGGGAAGCTGTATTCAACAATATTTTGGGGACCAGGAATCTCGTCGACGCCGCCTTGTTTTTTAAGCTCAAGAAGTTTGTCCTTGTATCGACAGACAAGGCTGTTCGTCCCTCCAATGTAATGGGGGCTACCAAGAGGGTTGCCGAAATTCTCGTGCAGAGTGCAAACGGGAACGCCACAGTCTTTATGGCCGTTAGGTTCGGGAATGTGATTGGAAGTTCCGGCTCGGCCATACCAATTTTCCAGCAGCAGATAGCGGCAGGCGGCCCCGTGACCATCACCCATCCGGAGATGCAGAGGTATTTCATGAGCATACCCGAAGCTGCCCAGTTGATTTTGCAGGCGGGGGCCATGGGAACAGGCGGTGAGATATTTATTCTCGATATGGGCAAGCCTGTAAAAATCCTCGATATGGCAAAGGACATAATCCGCCTGCATGGCTTAGAGCCGGAAAGAGACATACCGATCAAATTCATCGGGCTTCGTCCCGGAGAGAAACTTTACGAAGAATTGATCACGAAAGGAGAAGGGATTGTAGAGACCTCTCACGAGAAAATCATGGTTCTTCGCGGAATAAATGGCAATGCAGAGCAGTTGAAAGCACAAATAGATGAACTTCTGAATCTTGCCGGAAACTGCGATTCGTTGCAGATAAAAAACAAGTTAAAGGAAATCTTGCCCGAATACAACCCGCAGTTTTGAGTTCCCGGATCAATTCTCGTCCGGGCAGCCTTTGAGATGCCACGACAGCAGCCGGGAATAAACCGACAGTTTTGAGTTTAAATTTTTATTCCTGCCTGCTGTGAAGAGGCAAGCAATGGCGGTGAAAAGCCAGTTTAGCGCAAGCCTCAAGAAAATTATTGATCTGACTGTCGAGTAGTAGAAAAGGTCCCTTCCATTTTTTGAAGAAAATATACCGGGACCTGTAAAATATTATCCTCGACCTTATATTCTGTCCTATGCTTTTACCCTGCAGGTGATAGATGAAAGCAGTGGGCACATAATAGTTTTTCCATCCAGCCTCCCTCATCTGCAAAGCCCAGTCTGTTTCCTCCATAAAGAAGAAATACCTCTCGTCCAGCATTCCCACCTTGTCAATCGCCTCTTTCCTGACCATTAAACAAGCCCCTATGCCGGAATCAATTTCGATGGGCTGGTTATATTCATATCTCTTGCTGGGGAATTTTTCAGGGAACAGATATTCGAGCAAGGGCATGTTAAAAAGCAAGGTCAACAGGCTGGGAAAACCAGCGATGGAGTTCTGCTTTGTTCCATCGGCATTCAGCAATTGTCCGCAGGCCATGGCGGCTTCAGGGTGTGTTTCCATGAATGAAACAAGTTCCCAAACGGCGCTCTCCTTGAGCACTGTATCGGAATTTAGCAGCAGGGCATAACGGCCCTGTATTATCTTCAAGGCCTGGTTGTTGGCGGCGGCAAAACCCAGGTTCCGCTCATTTTTTATCAGGTTTATGTCAGGGAATTTTGATTTTAAGAATTCCGCGCTGCCGTCGACAGATGCGTTGTCGACGACAAACACCTCGAAAGATATCCCCTTGATTGTTCTATACACGGACTCCAGGCAGTCCGCGGTCAAATCTCTGGTGTTATAGTTTATGATTATTATCGAGAGGTCCATTACCGCTTTTTCGCGTCCGATGACATCGCGGACAGCTTGGCGTACTTGGAAAATTTATTGATGGCATCCGTTATCGACAGGGTAAGCCCCTGCGGCCCATCCAGGAAGCCCAGGCGCAATACGTAATTCTGGAAAAAGACCCACTCCGCCCTGATTGCCGCCTCCCAGACCGAACTGCGCCTGCCTTTGGCGAATTCCTGCTCGGCCCCCAAAGTTGAATATTGATTAATCTTCAGCAGGATCTTGCTCAGGCTGCTTTCCGTGTAGTGTTCGATCGGGCAGTCCAGATCTTCCACGGGGCCATCGACGATCAGGGCCTCGTGGACGAGGTTCTCGCTCATCCTGCCCGTTCCTTTTTTAAAGAGCCTTGTGATCCTGTCTGGCCACCATCCCATATGCTTTATCCAGCGGCCCTGGAAAAAATTCTTCCGGGGAAAACTGTAGCCGGCCCTGTTGGATTCAGACCTGCAAATTTCCATTATCGCCCCGGCTGTTTCTTGCGGAATCCGTTCATCCGCGTCCAGGACAAGAACCCAGCTGTTTCTGCATTTGTCTATAGCTGACTGCTTCTGGGCGCCAAATCCCTTCCAGTCCTCGCTGAAAACATCGCACCCGGTCTCTGTTGCTATCCGAACCGTATCATCAGTGCTGCCGGAATCAACGATCACTACCTGATCGGCGAATTCAACACTTCTCAAGCATTCGGCGATATTCCGATCCTCATTTTTTGTAATTATGGCAACGGATACAGGGTATTTTTCAGCCATCAGGGGGTATCCTTAATCAGGTGCTTGATTGAGGGGTCGAAATTATCCAGTTCGGGATACTGTTTTTTATTTTCATTTATCGCATCTAATATGCCCATCATGGCCAAAACCACATAAAAATTGAATATGCCCACATTGCTGAGTCCTTCTTCCGCCATACCTTTGATGAGGTATCCGATCAACAGGGCAGAAATACAAACAGCCCAATTTTTTGCGAATGAAGTGCTCCCTTTTCTGATGAGTTTAATGGACGTATTTGCAAAGGCCGCCAGGATAGACATGAAGATAAGAAATCCAACAATCCCTGTATGTACCGCAATGCTGATAAACATATTATGCGGATCAAACTTTGTTGTCTTCAGGCCATCCGAGACTAGGTCCTTCGGCAGTTTATTCAAGTACCTCTCCCAGAAATCCGGGTACTGCCACATTTCCAAGCTGTAACCTATTCCGGTTATCGGGTAATCCTTTATTACATTGGAGTAGAAATACCATATGTATTGTCTCTCATCAGAGTTGATTTTGTAAGTGATTTCATTAATTTGAAATCTATTATGTAAAGGGACCAGGTTCGAGTTGATCATGAGAAACAGCATAACGAGTGAGGCAGTATAAACAATAATCGTTTTTCTTCTAATAAATACCAACATAATTAACGAGAAGGCTAACCCCAAAAAAGACGCTATCGACTGTATTGTTATTGTTGTTGTTATAAGTACGGAGAATATTAAAAATATCTTTTCAGATCTTTTTGGAGCCTCGTCATACATGAACAGGCTTAAAGTCAACGCAGATAGAGAAATGAAACCTATAGCGTTAATAGAAAGGTTGAGTATATCAATTCTCTCTGTATAGCTATGGTCGAGAAAGAGATAAAAATATATTATCACCCAGAGAGAAAAAACGGCTCCCGATATAATAAGGACCCACGAAAGATTTACGAATTTTCGAGGAGTATTGAAAAAATTAAACAGGAGGAAGAAGGAAATTATGTATTTCAGAATATGAAATATTACATCATGTATGCTGTTTTCCGGATACAACGCAAACAAGACTCCTATGGACGTCCAGATAAAAAAACAGGCAAATGGAATTGTCAGCGGGGTTTTAAACGAGAGCTTTATCTTGCGCAGCGACGCGAGAATAACGCAAACAGCCAGGGAGAGGTAAAAGCTGATCTCCCAAAAAGCGGTGAGGTAACCTCGAAAAGGGGCAAAGAAGACAAATAGCCCCAAAAGAATTGTTGTAAAATTTACAAGGAATTCTGTTTTTTTATCAGTGAAATATGATTGCACTTGAGAATAGATTCTCATTGATTATTATGAATCGGGCATTATTATAGATCATCCCACCAAAACCAAAAGCCAAATTACAATTTATCCCTGTTTTTCAGGTAATAACTTTCATAGGGATACTGTTTCTCACCAGGATCTTTTACTTTCACCGGTTTATCGAACATCCCCCTGTGCCCGGAGGGATCCTCAGTGTATTTATCCTCTATAAATCTTCTATTGAAAGCACTGTATTTCATTGCCGGCCGCGATTCTATATTCAAGGGCTTTTCAGCCATCGTCTCCTGTGCGTAATTCTTAAATCCCGCAATGGAAGCCCTTTCAACCGGCCTGCCGAATAATTCAATATACCTCCAACAGAAGTCCCCGTCCTCTTCCCCTATACCCAGCAGCCTTTCGTCAAAATACCCGACTTGGTCCAATTCGCTTTTGTTTATAACGAAATGGGACCAGGATTCATTTATGACGAAGGACCTCCCCTCGTTCTTTTCCAGTTCCTTTTGAACCCTGTCGAGGGCGCGGGCATTTTCAATCATTACATCGTCGTTCAGCACAAGGACATTTTCATGGCTTGAATGGATTAAAAGAGTATTCCACAATTTCGCGAGCCCCCGGAAACTCGGGAACATGATGGGAAAGACTTTCTCTTTTCCTGCTATTAACTCGAGAATATTTTTTCTGAAGCTTTCATCAAAGGCCTTCTTGTGCTCGCCGTTGATTGCCACAATGACTTCGGTGTCCTGGTCAAGTTGCCTTATTCGTTCCAGAAGGGGTAAGAAATATTTTTCAAACCTGGCTTCAAATGTTGTAATTCCTATAGAAAAATTCGCATGCTTTAAATTGTCAAAAATATTTCTCTTTTGCCTTCGAGAAAATATTGATCATTTTTTTATTAAACCGTTCTCACAAAAAATGGGGATATTTTTTCTATAAAGATAATCGACATTAGATCCCTGTTTCCAGTGCTTTCCCCCCAACTCATGAGGATGCCATAAGTGCAAAGCTTTTGATTTTAAAATTACCGATTTTCCATATATCCCTGCCATGGATAAGCGCAAAAAGAGGTCTTCGTCTTCTCCTCCCCAGCCTACGAAATTTTCATCAAAACCGTTTACTAGATTCAATATCCTTCTTAAAAATGGAAAAATGTCCGCTAAGACATTTTTGTTTCCTTGGCCCCACCAATCGGAATCTTCTTAATAATCCATATCTCGTGAACCGACTATGTTCTTTCAACACAGGTCTATCTGGTAAGCCGTTATAGAGCCGTTCAAGCGTTTCACTGGTATTATTAAGAAAAGCTTCTTTTGTCTGTTCCTCATTTAGATACTTACAATATCCTCCCACAAATCTGCCTTGCTCCGCCGCTTCCTTGTGGAACTTTAAGCCGTTATTGACAAGTGAAAAGTCGCAATCCAGAAAAACCAGGTAATCACCTTTGGCATTTCGAATGCCGTTATTTCTGATCACTGAGGGTCTGAAGCCGTTTTTTTCCGACCACATGTGATTTATTTTAAAATCATAATTTTTGATTATTTTTCTCAGATTTTCCACAGTCTTTTCGCTTGAGCCGTCATCACAGATAACGGCTTCATCAAAAAATTGGGTCTGCCTATTCAAGGCATTCAGACATGACTGGAGATGCCCTAAACGTTCATAAAAGGAAATTATGATGCTTGTTTTCAAAGTTCACCTTAAAATTTTAAGAAAATGTATTCAGAATTGACCAGAAAACGCTCTTTTTAAATTCAGATATAACTCATCCAAAGTTGAAGCCAAGTTTCTTCCTAATCTTATATTCTATCCTGCTGATCCTTGCCCGCATGCTGCGTTTGTAAGCTGGTAAGATGAAATCTTCTTTCGGGAGTCCTTCCTTATAAAATGCTTTTATATGGGAGGTTAAATGGGGGAAGAACTGATACTTGTTTAAAACCAATTGCCTTGAGCGTTCTATACTGGGCAATCTTTTCTCCCAATCATCATTTTTTATAACAGAAGTAATTAAATCCAGACATCTAGAAGGGTCATCTATGCTGTCGATTTTTATAAAAGAATCCTGGGGGAAATATTCCTCCAGGTTAGTGCAGCCGAAATAAATTGGCACCGTCCATGACAAAAAACTGTCGGACACTACATCAGTCCAATAATCCGGGCTGCTGCTATTCTGTATTATGACCGTATATTTATAAGGTGCAAGCCCATCCCATTTATCTTCAATGTATTTAACGGCCCTGCCGAAAAAATGTATTCCGGTTTTTTCGTTCTGCATTACATAGTTTAGCAATTTTGTCCGTTTATGGTGTCCGGGAAGATCGGTGGCGTTTCCTGCAATCCAGGATATGTGGTGTATTTTATCAGGTAAATTGGCGGTCACAAGCTCGTCATAATTTTTTTGTACATGCCAGGGGTCAGCTGGATGAGACTTCAGATATCTCTGGTGATTCGAAGGGATATAGTTGGTCAGGACCTTGGCATAGGCATCATGCTTTTCGACCATCCAATCACTGTGGCCCTTTTCATAAGGTTCCTGCATTATTGCCCAGATATTCTCTCTAGGGCATTTTACATAGCTGTCGCGTTTCATTTGGTTATTAAGCATAATAACGAAATCACATTCCTCTACCTCTGCGAATGTGAATTGAATGCCATCCCAAATCCCTTTCTCGCCAGGGGTCTGGTAAAAGAAATCAGGACCTTTCCAACCTTTGATAATTCTCACAAGCATAAATATTTGATCTTTCCTTTACCACTCAACGAGGATATTGATTAATTAAGTTTTTGAGTCATACACTTACGTGTTTTTTATTGCAAGAGAAAGAAGTATCCAAGGTTAGTGTAGAATTGGCAATTTATGTGTGATATACGACTGACCCTCGAATCACATCCAGGAGCATCAACCATGAATTTTTGGGAAAATAAAAGAGTTTTAGTTACCGGCGGCGCCGGTTTTATAGGTTCCAATGTAGTGGAAGAGTTATTGAAAAAAGGTTCCAAAATAACTGTTATTGATAATCTTAAAAGGGGAAATATTGAAAACCTGAGAAGAGTGCTCGACAAAATTGATTTTGTTCAAAAGGATCTGAGAAACAGTAATGAATGTGTCGCGGTCTGTAAAGGCAAGGATGTTGTCATGCACCTGGCTTCTGATGCTTATGGATTATCCTATAGCTATACTCATCATTCTGAAATCTTGAATAATAACATTCTGTTGAATACAAACTTGCTGGATGCTTGCAGGCAGGAGGAAATTAAAAGGATTCTGGTAGTGAGTTCTTCATGTGTTTATCCAGACGGCTCAGAATCACCCACGAAAGAGACTGTAGAACTTGCGGGCGAACCGGAAAAAGCCAATGTTGGTTATGGTTGGTCGAAAAGGATTCTTGAAATCCAGGCCCGCCACTTAAGCATGGATTGCGGTATGGAAATAGCGGTTGTCAGGCCCGCAAACGTCTATGGTCCGCGAGATCCCATAACGGGAAAAGGAACTCATGTGATTCCGGCTTTGATCAGCAAAGCCCTCTTTGAAAATAATGAGGTTATATCTGTCTGGGGCAGCGGAAACCAGTCACGTGATTTTATCCACGTCAGGGATGCTGCAAAGGCCATGATACATGTTGCTGAAAATTATGCGTGCTGCGATCCTGTCAATTTAGGATCCATGAAACCGGTTTCAATGAAAGAGTTGATACGCCTGATTCTCAATTGTTCAGGCGTTCAAAAAGAAGTTGTTTTTGATCTGACCAAGCCCGAAGGCGCGAAAACCAAAGCCGTAGACATCAGCCTTCTTGAAAAAATCGGCTTTAGGCCTCAAATTAGCTTTGAAGATGGGCTCAAGGAAACTATAGAATTCTATATTAAAAACAGGGGGTGACGATATTACCCTCCGAAATGCATCGCCCCGTCCAGCGTGTTTTTCAGCAGCATCGCTATGGTCATCGGCCCCACCCCGCCCGGCACCGGGGTAATATAGGAGGCTTTGGGCGACACTTCGGAAAAATTCACGTCGCCTGCCACTTTTCCATTTTCCAGCCTGTTCACCCCGACATCGATCACGACGGCCCCGTCCTTGACCATGTCGCCCCTGATCATATTGGCCCTTCCGGCTGCGGCAACCAGGATATCGGCCCGCCTTGTCACTTCCCCCAGGTCCCTTGTCTTTGTATGGCAGACGGTCACTGTCGCGTTGGCCGAAAGCAGCATCAGCGCGAGGGGCTTCCCTACTATGTTGCTGCGGCCCACAATCACGGCCTCCCGGCCTGTCGGGTCGATTTTATACCTTTGCAGGATCTCCATTATCCCGGAAGGGGTGCAGGGGAGATGGTAAGGCTTGCCCAGGAAGAGCTGGCCGATATTGTATGGGTGAAAGCCGTCCACGTCCTTTCTCGGGTCCACTAGCTCTATCAGGGGTTCCGGACGGATATGGGGCGGCAGCGGCAGCTGGATCAGTATCCCATGTATCTTTTCGTCTCTGTTCAAGTCGCGGATGAGCGCTGCGACCTCTTCGGGCTTGGCATCCTTCGGAAACTTGTGTTCCCTGGACAGGAAACCGGCCTCTTCACAGGCCTTCTCTTTGAAGTTTACATAAATCCTCGAGGCCGGGTCGTCTCCCACCAGAACCACGGCCAGTCCCGGGTACGACCCCCTTAGATTGTTTCAGGTCCATGGCCTTTGCCCTGATCTCGGCCCTGATGTCGGCAGCGATCTTCTTACCATCCAGAATAGTCATTATTTTGCCTCCTCGAAGATTGATTTAGCTAATGCAATCGTAGGCAAAAGTCAAGAAACAAGGATGTCCCTGCAACCCGTCGCCAGGTAAGCAAAAATATTGCGATCTTGATTGGGTTTTGTCCAGTGCACACCTCCTTTCCCAATAATTTCATTGAAGAGTTTATACTCGTATGATATGGTTTGGCGTTCAAAAAAAGAGGGGGGTTGCTATGGATTTAGGTAGAATGCTGGAGGCGACCTGCAGCAAATTTGGGGCCAAAACAGCACTTGATTCACAACGAAACCAACCTCTCCTATTCTCAACTCGACCAATACGTAAATTCTTTTGCTAACAAGCTGAAATCCCTGGGAATTGTCAAGGGAGACAAGGTATCGATACTCCTCCCCAATATCCCGGAGTTTGTAATTTCATACTTTGCCGTCCAGAAACTCGGGGCCGTTGCTGTAACCCTGAACATAATGTCAACAGTTTACGAACTCAGGTACCTGCTGGAAAACAGCGATTCCAGAGGCTGTAGTGACCACAGGCCAGCTGGCCCCCAGGGCCGAGGAGGCTTGCCGTGACCTGAGTCTATGTAAGCACATTATTTACACTGACGGATTGGATCAGCCATCGCCTTTTTGTGACGCCCTGAAGGAATCTTCCTCTTTTGAAATCCCTCAAATAGACGGAGATGACCCGGCGGTAATGATCTACACGGCCGGGATTGACGGGCAGGTCCCTGGGGGCCGTCCTCACGCATAAGAACCTGTTGAGCCAGTGCACGCTGTTGAGGGATCGTATGCGAGGGTACAGAAGTTGACCGCGGATTGTGCGTCATCCCCCTGTTCCACTCCTTCGGGGCAGTGGCAAACATGCTGGCGATCATCGGGATCGGCGCAAGCTTTGTCATGATGGATGTTTTCCACATAGACAGCATCTTCAAGGCAATTGAGAAAGAAAAAGTAACATATATAGCAGCCGTCCCGAGACTGTTCCTGGGAATGCTGTTTCCAGGAAAGCGCGGCCAATTATGATCTTAGTTCTCTGAATTTTTGCATAACCGGCGGCTCTGCCATGCCGCCCAAACTGATTCCCAAATTTGACGCCAAGTTCAAAGCCAGACTCTTCGAAGGATACGGGCTTACCGAAGCCTCCCCGTTTGTTCGGTAAACAGGGTTGGTATGCCACAAGAAATTCGGGTCCATAGGGGTATGTATTCCCGGGGTCAAGGCCAGGATAATTGACGATCAGGGAAATGAACTGCCCCCTTCACAAATCGGCGAGTTGCTGATCCAGGGCGTCAATGTGATGAAAGGCTACTATAAAAACGAACAAGCCAGCCAGGAAGTGCTCAGGGATGGCTGGCTCCATACCGGCGACCTGGCAAAAATTGATGAAGACGGATACATCTTTCTCACCGGCCGGAAGAAGCGCATGATAATCAACAGCGGCTTCAACGTATACCCAAGGGAAATCGAAATTGTCCTTAATATGCTCCCCGGCGTAAGCGATTCCCGCGTCGTGGGAATCCCGGACCTGATGAGAGGGGAACTGGTAAAGGCCCTGATAATCAAGGAGAACGGGGCCGTTCTTGACGAAAAAACCGTCCTGAGGCACTGCAGAGCCTACTTATCTTCCTACAAATTGCCTCGCGAAGTGGAATTCGTGGAAAGCTTTATAGCAAAAGTCATTTTTTGCAATTAATAACCCAGGATAAGAGGAGGAAGGAAATGTCAAAAGTACCGCAAAAGCTTGACAAAAAGAAATCTGAAGTTTACGCAAACGCCCCCATAGCGAAATACGGGGAGCGCAAGTGCGATTTTTCCGGAATGGGGAGAGATAATCAAGAAAAATAAGGCCTTACGGGAAGTTGTCTGCGTAGAGGCCTGCAGGACCCCTTACGGCGTTTTTGGCGGGGCATTGAAGGGTTTCCAGGCCGTTGAGCTCGGCGCCCTGGCGATCAAGGAAGTCTTGCGGCGCACCGAACGGCAAGGTAAAAGGCGAAGATGTTGATTATATCTTCATGGGCCAGGTCGTCCCGGCCGGTGCGGGCCAGGTGCCCAGCCGCCAGGCTACGATCCTTGCGGGCGTGCCCGAATCTGTCCCCTCCATAACGATTAACAAGGTCTGCTCCTCTGGAATCAAACCGGTCGACCTCGCCACCCAGATGATCCAGCTGGGCCGCGCCGAAATCATCATCGCCGGCGGACAGGAGAGCATGAGCAACTGCCCGTTTGCGCTCCCCAACATGAGGTGGGGCGCCAGGATGGGCCTTACCAGCGTTCCGGCAGTGGACCTGATGGTCGTAGGACGGGCTGTGGGACGCATTCTACAACCGCCACATGGCCATCCACGGCTCGGAAGTCGCCGACGAGTTCGGGTTCACCCGGGAGGACCAGGATAACTGGGCTGTTATGTCGCAGCTGAGGCGCGGTTGATGCAATGAAGGCGGGCCGTCTCGACGATGAAATATTCCCCGTCGAGATAAAAAAAGGCAAGGAAACAGCTGTCATTTTTGATAAGGATGAGGGACCCAGGCCGGGCACGACCATGGAAGGGCTGGCGAAGCTTCCCCCGTTTTCAATCATAAGAGCACCGTTACCGGAAAGCCCGGCAGCGTCACGGCGGGCAACGCGCCCGGTGTCAATGACGGCGGCGATGTATGCCTGCTCATGAGCAGGGAAAAAGCCGACGAACTGGGGCTGAAGCCCCTGTTCACCATCTTGGACTATGCTGAAGTTTCCCAGCCGTGCAAAGATATAGCGACTGTGCCGGGTCTGGCGATCAAGAAAATCCTTCAGCAGAACGACCTCACGCTGGACGATATCAAGTTGATTGAGATAAACGAGGCTTTTGCAGCTGTTGTTCTTGTGAGCGCCGGAAGCATTCTCGGAATGTCCAAAGAAGACATGTTCAAGAAAGTGAATGTAAATGGAAGCGCCATAGCGTTCGGTCATCCGATCGGCGCGACCGGGGCAAGGAATATTGATGACCCTTGCTTACGAACTCAGGAGGCGTGGAGGAGGCCTGGGAGTCTGCGGCATCTGCTCCGGGCACGCCCAGGGAGATGCAATGTTGATTAAAGGAGGAAGCATAAAGCCTGATCCATGCCTATAATGAAAGGAGAAAAGAAATGAGTGATGCTGTAATAGTTAGTGGAGCAAGGACTGCCGTAGGCGAATTCGGCGGCTCTTTAAAGGGTATTTCGGTTGTGGAAATTGGCAGGCTGGTCATCAAGGAAGCCATAATTCGCGCCGGCCTGAGGCCGGTTATTACCGCCGATGTCAAGGCGGATGCGTCCCGCGGCTTTCGGCGATTTTGATATGACTGACATTCAGAAGAAACATTACGATTACGACAGGGCCTTAAAGCCGGTTTATTTCGACGAAGTCATAATGGGCAACGTCCTGAATGCAGGATGCGGGCAGAACCCCCCACGGCAGGCCGCAATTTATGCAGGACTTCCCGAAGAAACCAATGTCTTTACAGTCCAGAAAGTGTGCGCCTCGGGAATGAAGGCGATTGCGCTGGCAGCCCAGGCTATCAAGGCCGGTGATGCGGAAATAATAGTGGCCGGCGGCATGGAAAACATGAGCAATGTTCCTTATGCGCTTCCCGATGCCCGCTGGGGTTATAGGATGAGCATGCCTTACGGCAAAGTCACGGACCTGATGGTCCATGACGGCCTGTGGGAAATCTTCAATGCTTATCACATGGGCTTTACGGCTGAAAATATAGCCGAGAAATACGGCATTTCCAAAGAAGAGCAGGATCAGCTGGCTTACGAAAGCCACAGAAGAGCAAGAGCAGCTAACGCCAGCGGCGCCGTGGCTGACGAAATTGTATCAGTCGTGATTCCGCAGAGAAAAGGCGATCCCAAGGTATTCAAGGTTGACGAGCGCCCCATGGACACGACCCTGGAAAAGATGGCCAAACTGGCCCCCGTTTTCAAAAAGGGCGGGACCGTTACGGCCGGAAACGCCTCGGGCATCAACGACGGCGCGGCGGCAGTCGTGGTCATGAGCGACAAGAAAGCAAAAGAGCTCGGCCTCAAGCCGATGGCCAAGATAGTTGACTACTCGTGGCGGCGGCGTTGATCCCGCTTACATGGGACTGGGCCCCATTCCTGCCATAAAGAAGCTGTTCAAGAAACATAATCTTGCGATGAAAGATATCGATCTTATGGGAACTCAATGAAGCCTTTGCCGTCCAGGCGCTCGGCTGCATCAAGGAGCTCGGCGTAGATCTGAATAAGTGCAACCTCAATGGCAGCGGTATTTCCATCGGTCACCCGATCGGATGCACCGGCGCCAGGATTACATACACCCTGGCCAATCAGATGAAGAAGGGCGGATTGAAACGCGGTATTGCCTCGCTGTGTATCGGCGGCGGGCAAGGGATGGCAATTCTTCTGGAAAAAGCGTTTAGAGAAATTAAGGGCGGTCTGAAAAAGGCCGCCCTTTTTCGTCTTAATTAAATCTTAAGGAGGGTGACATGGAAGTAAAGACTTTCGGTGTAGTTGGCGCAGGTCAGATGGGTAACGGAATTGCCCAGGTTGCGGCATATCCCGGCGGGCTCAATGTAATAATGAGCGATATCGCCGATAATTTCGTGCAGAGGGGCCTGGACACAATTTCCAAGAATCTGGACAGGCTGGTTGCGAAAGAAAAACTCACGGCCGACCAGAAGAAAGAGATAATGGGCCGCATTAAAGGGACCACCAAACTCGAAGATATGAAGGATGCCGATTTCGTGGTCGAAGCCGCCGTGGAGAGAGAGGACCTGAAGCTTGGCATTTTCAAGACACTCGATTCGGTATGCAAGCCGGATGTCATTCTGGCGACCAATACCTCCTCCATTCCCATTACCAGGATCGCCGGTGCCACGAAAAGGCCTGACAAGGTCATCGGCATGCACTTCATGAACCCCGTCCCGGTCATGAGACTTGTGGAAATCATCCGCGGGCTGGCCACCTCCCAGGCAACCTATGACCTTACCGAGAAGCTTTCCAAGCAGTTCGGCAAAGTCCCCGTAGAATGCAATGACTTCCCCGGTTTCATCTCCAACAGGATCCTGATGCCCATGATCAACGAGGCCGTATACGCCCTGTTCGAGGGGGTCGGCACGCCCAAGGCGATCGACGACATCATGGTGCTGGGCATGAACCACCCCATGGGCCCCCTGGCGCTGGCCGACCTTATCGGTCTGGACACCTGCTGGGCCATCATGGACGTCCTGTACAAAGGTTTCGGCGATTCCAAATACCGCCCCTGCCCCCTGCTGAAGAAATATGTTGACGCGGGATACATGGGAAGGAAGATCCGGTAAGGGTTTCTACGATTACAGCAAGTAGTTTCTAATTTTCTTTTTGGGAAAGGAGGGGACCGCTTTTATGGAATACAAGAACCTGCTTTTTGATGTTGAGGATGGAGTTGCGACAATAACTTTTAACCGGCCCAAGGCCCTCAATGCCATGAACTCGGAAACCATGGGCGAGCTTCTTGATGCCGCCACGCGCTGCAAGACCGATGACAGCATCAAGGTCGTCATCATGACCGGCTCCGGGGACAAGGCGTTTATTGCCGGCGCGGACATCTCCGAGATGCAGAATATGAGGCCCCAGCAAGCGCTGGCTTTCATGGAACAGGGGCACGAAGTCTACAGGCTGATCGAGACCATGCCCAAGCCTGTAATCGCGGCCGTCAACGGTTTTGCCCTGGGCGGCGGGACAGAGATCAGCATGTGCTGCGATATCAGGTATGCTTCTGAAAATGCCCGGTTTGGACAGCCGGAAATCCTCATCGGCTTGATCCCGGGCTGGGGCGGCACCCAGAGGCTGCCCGGCTCATCGGCTTCGGAAGGGCCAAGGAGCTGATAATGGGCGGCGAGCAGATCGACGCCCAGCGCGCTTACGAAATAGGCCTGGTCAACAAGGTGTTCCCGGCGGACCAGCTGATGGCGGAAACAAAGAAGTTTGCCGCCAAGATGGCAAGGCTTCCCGGCTTTGCCCTGAAGATGGCGAAACACGCGATCAATTTCGGCTACGATCTGTCGCTTGACAATGCTAACAGGCTCGAGTGCGAATGCTGCGCACAGTGCTTCAGCACCGACGATCAGAAAGAAGGTATGAAGGCTTTCCTCGAAAAGAGGAAACCCAATTTTACCGGTCATTGATTTTACCTGGGTTGGTTTTTTAAATAGGGCTCATGGATATGAGCTTCGATTTTTAACCCATTTAAAAAAAGGAGGCATGATATGAATTTTGGGTTAACCGAAGAGCAACAAATGGTTAAGGATCAGGTAACAAGGTTTGCTGAAACTCAAATTAAACCCATCGCAGCGGATCTGGACAAAACACATCGTCATCCGGAAGAGATCTGCCGCAAATTGGGGGAAATGGGGATCATGGGTGTCGCCATCCCGACCGAATACGGCGGAGCGGGGATGGACATTGTCACATATGTCCTCGCCATGATAGCCATTTCCAAGGCGTGCGCGAGCACGGGCGTTATCGTTTCGGTTAATAACTCCCTTTATGGATTTCCCGTAAATACTTTCGGGACAGAGGAAATAAAGAAAAAGTACCTCACGCCGGTTGCAAGCGGTAAGGTAGAAGGGTGCTATGCCCTGACGGAAGCCGGAGCGGGTTCCGATGCAGCCGCGTTGGCCTGCCGCGCCGTGCTCAAAGGCGACAAGTACATTGTCAACGGCACCAAACGTTTCATCACAAACGGTAATGTCGCACAATATTGCGTTCTTGCCGCAACAGCCGATCCGGCCCAGGGATATAAGGGTGTCTTGAATCTCGTAGTGGACCTGAAAAATACCAAGGGATTCTCGGTGGGCAAAATCGAAGAGAAGATGGGAATTCTGGCTTCGGGAACGGCGGAACTCGTATTTGAAGATGCCGAAGTCCCCGCGGAGAACCTCCTGGGAAAACCCGGCCAGGGATTCAAGCAGATGATGATGGGCCTTGACTGCGGAAGGATCGGCATCGGCTCCCAGGCATGCGGTATCGGAAAAGCCGCCCTGGAAGATGCCCTGAATTACTCAAAAGAGAGGGTCCAGTTCGGCAAGCCGATCTCCTCATTCCAGGCAATCCAGTTCAAACTGGCCGATATGGCGACGGAACTTGAAGCAGCCGAACTCCTTCTGCTCAGGGCCGCCTGGATGGAAGACAATCACCTGGATTATGAGAAGGAATCCGCCATGGCCAAGATGTACGCTTCCGACGTGGCAATGAAGGCGGCTATTGAAGGCGTCCAGATATTCGGCGGATACGGATACTGCAAAGAGTACCCGGCGGAAAGGCACATGAGAGATGCCAAGATTTGCCAGATTTATGAAGGCACCAATGAAGTCCAGAGAATGGTCATCGCCCGTAAACTCCTCAGCATGAGATAGATAAATCTGATCAGTTTAATATAAATCAAAGGCGAGCCTGCGGCGCTCGCCTTTTTTTATTCTGAGCGGTAATTATTTCTTTTTACTTTGCCCTATTTACGATAAATTATTCCCATTAAGACACAGGGAGAAAATCCATGAATCCTAACTTAATAGATTCTCTGATCATAAAAAACAACACAAAAATCATATTCCTTATAATGGACGGGCTTGGCGGAATTCCTATGCCTGGCGAAAGTAAAACTGAACTGGAATCCGCAAATACCCCCAACATGGACGAACTTGCAAAAAAATCGATTTGCGGCCTCCTTGACCCGGTCGGCCCCGGCATAACCCCGGGAGCGGCCCGGCCCATTTTGCCCTTTTCGGCTATGACCCTGTCGAGAACAATATCGGCAGGGGGCTCCTGGAAGCAGCTGGGGTGGACTACCATATGACTCCGGATGATCTCCTTATCCGGATAAATTTCGCTACCATTGACAAAAAAGGAATCATAACGGACAGGCGAGCCGGCAGGATTGATACGGAAACGAATAAGCGGATCTGCCGCAAACTCCAGGAAAATGTGAAAATTAATTCCCCCGTGGAATTCTTTTTTGAACCTGTAAAGGAACACCGGGCCCTTCTTGTTATAAGGGGAAAAGGGCTTGAGAGAGGAAATAGCTGAAACTGATCCGCAAAAAACCGGACTGGCACCCCTTCCCCCAGACCCTCGATCCCCAGTGCAAAGAGGACTTCAGAAATTATTGCTGAATTGATCGAAAGCGCGAAGAGGTCCTCTCGGATGAGACGAAAGCTAATATGCTTCTGCTGCGGGGCTATTCCAAATACAAAAAATTTCCTTCCATATCAGGAAGTTTCGGTCTGAAAGCTCTGGCAATCGCGAGCTATCCCATGTACAGGGGAATAGCACGCCTCCTCGGGATGACCATTGCGCCTCTTACAGAATCGGTGGAAGCGGAGATTGCGGAGCTGAAAAAGAGTTACTCGGATTACGATTTCTTTTTCATTCATGTGAAGCCTACCGATTCGCGGGGAGAGGATGGAGATTTCGAGGCCAAGGTGAAAGTGATTGAAAAAGTCGACTCGCTAATGCCTAAAATATATCGCATTGAATCCGGATGTCCTGGTAATCACAGGAGACCACTCCACACCGGCGGCCCTTGCGTCCCATAGCTGGCACCCTGTCCCCGTTATTTTATCAAGCAAGAATTGCAGGCCGGACAGGGTGGAGAAATTTGGGGAAGACGATTGCATAATTGGCGGGATCGGCAGGATGCCGACAGTCTACCTGATGGGACTTGCCCTTGCACACTCATTGCGACTGGAAAAATTCGGAGCAGCCCTGACATGAACAACACCGATCATCCTCTAAAACAATTGTAGGGCATTGCAATACGCCTCTACGATTGTAATGCATTGATATCGTTAATATATACCTTCTGCACATCCGCTGGCGAGGATTTACCCTAGTTCGCGGCACTTTTCCAGGTACTCTTCGGTGAGTTTTCCTTTCGAGATTACCGGGTCATAAACTTTTTTGAATTTATAACCCAAAGCGATCCTTTCAATGGAATTCAAAGCGCCGGTTCCGTCATTACCGGCGCTGATGAAGACCACATAAGGCTTTCGGAATACTTTATCTTGTGCGGGATAAAAGGTCCGGTCAAAAAAATCTTTAATCGCCCCTGACATATAACCGAAGTTTTCCGGGGTCCCAATGGCGATTCCGTCCGCATCAATCAGGTCCCGGAAGTCTGCTTCGAAAGCCTTTTTCAGGATGCACTCGACTGCCTTCAATGCTCAGTACACCTTCGGCAACAGCATTGGCCATTCGCTCCGTATTGCCGGTCTGGGAATGAAAAACAACCAAAATCCTGGCCATAAATCAACCCAAGCCTCTCACAAATCCGATAATCGCGGCGTTAAGCTCCCGCGGTCTTTCCCACATAACATAATGACCTGCTCCATCAATCAGGGCCAATTTGGCGCCAGGTACATGCTCGCGGATAAACCACGACAATTCGGGCGGGGTCATTTTGTCTTCGCTGCCGCAGACAACCAGGGCTGGGAGTTTTTATTCCGGCGATAAGATTTGAAATATCGAGTTTGCTGCAGGATAGAAAATCTCCATAGGTGATTGCCGGATCGGTTTTCATCAAATCGTCTTTCAAAACTGATGCAAATTTGTCGCGGTTTTCTTTGGTCACGGAAAATTTGGCGATGAAGGCCATTGTATCTGCAGTTTTTAGCGTATTCCATCAAGAATAACATCGTTGACCGGCATTGTGACTCCGCCGCCAACCGGCACTACGTCCCGATAAAAGGGGTCCGTATTTGATAGCGCTGACCAGGCTTATGGCGGCCCCGAGCGAATGGCCGATTATAACGGGTTTTTTGTAGTCGCTTTTTTCAACAAATTTCTTTATCCATTCGACATAATCTTCAACTGATTGCTCGCCTTTGCCGGACGACTGTCCATGGCCGGGCAGATCAAGAGCGGCTATATTGAATGTCCTGCAGTTCCGGAAATTGGTTTTTCCAGAGGTGTGGTCTCCTCCTGAGCCATGGACAAACATGAGGTTTTTCCTTTCCGCGCGGAACCCTCCGTCATTGCACCAGTAACAGATCTTTACGGATGGATCGATTTCCAGGAACTTTATCATTCATCCCTCCGCGCAGTATTTTTCCTTTTTGAAAGCTCTTCGGCTTTCAATTCCTTGCGCAGTATCTTTCCCACCGTGCTCTTGGGGAGTTCTTTGCGGAATTCGATTTCTGTGGGCAATTTATAAGTGGCCAGCTTGGTTTTGGAGTATTCGATCATTTCTTCCTGCTGTTGCCGTCTCATTCTCTTTCAGCACCACAAAGACTTTAATGTTTTCTCCGCGCTTCGGGTCGGGGATCCCGATCGTGCATGCCTCCTGTACCTTGGGGTGTTCATAAAAGATCTCATCTATATCGCGCGGATATACATTGTAATCCGCCGCAGATGATCATGTCTTTCTTGCGGTCTACTATATAGAAATAGCCATCGTCATCAATTTTGGCGATATCGCCGGTGAAACACCAGCCATCTCTTAAAGTGTTTGCTGTTTCATCCGGTTTGTTAAGATAGCCTTTCATTACCTGGGGGCCTTTGACAATCAATTCTCCGGCATCGCCCGGTTTCACGTCTGATGGTCCCGGATTCCAGGTCGACAATCCTGGCCATCGTATCGGAAATTGGGAGTCCGATGCTGCCCACTTTTCGGGCACCTCCCGCAAACGGGTTCATATGCGTGACCGGCGTTGTTTCGGTCATGCCAAAGCCTTCCACGATGACGGCCCCGGTAGCCTTCTCGAAATCATGGATAACCTCGACCGGCAGACGGGGCGCTTCCGGAGAAGCACCCTTGATGCACGTCATGTCCGTTTTTTTGAGATCCGGGTGGTTCAGCATCCCGATATACATGGTCGGCACGAGGGGAGCAAAGTGGGCCTGAACTTCTGGATGGATTCCAGGAGAGGTTCGGGCTGCGGCCGGGGGACGAGCACATCTGTCCATCCCATATAAATTGAAAAGTTCATGGCCGTTGAGAGGCCAAACACATGGAAAAACGGAAGGGCCCCAAGCATGATTTCCGTGCCTTTGCTGAATTTGGGGAACCACGCCTCAAGCTGCTGGACCTGCTTGCTTAAATTGGCATGGGTCAGCATAACACCTTTTGAAACTCCCGTAGTACCGCCCGTGTACTGGTACATCGCAACATCTTCAAATCCGATTTCCGCTTTCGGGGGGTTGGCGCCGGGGCTCTGGGCTATGCAGTCCTTCCACTTGTAGACTCCTGCGCGGGTTTGACATCCGCCGCCAGCTTTTTCTTTTTGCCGACCAGGGGGAAGAGCAGGCTTTTGGGGAACGGCAGGTAATCGCCGATGGAGGTATAGACAATCTGCTTGATTTTTGTCTTCGGCCGAGGTCGATCATCCTGTTTCCGAGCAGGTCAAGCGTGACGAGAACCTTTGATCCCGAATCATTGAACTGGTGTTCGAGTTCCCGGTCGGAGTAAAGGGGATTGTTCATGACCGTAATGGCCCCGAGTTTCAGCACGGCAAAGTAAGCGACAACACAGGGAATAACATTGGGCAGCAGGATCGCCACCGCATCGCTTTTTCCCGATGCCGAAACCAGAAAGGCACGTTGCAAACCGGTTTACCATATCATTGAGTTCGGCTATAAGCTCATTTTGTATCCCTGGAATATCAGGGCGGTATTGGCTGGAAACTTCTTGGCCGTCCTTTCCAGGACATCAGGGAGGCAAATCTCTTCGTAGTTAACAAATTCCGGAACTCCGGCCTCATAGGATTTCAGCCAGGCTTTATTCGGAGTCGTCAGCCATAACCTTTTCCCTCCTCTTTTCAGGTGAAGTAGACAATTATCCATGAGAGTCATCAAAGAATGTATTGCCATATTTTTCATGAATAAAAAAGCCCGGCGGGAACCGGGCTTTTTTGTCATACAATTGGACATTACAATTTATACCCAAAGCTTAGGCCGCAAAGTAGGCCATCGCCATCTTGTACTTCGGAGGCCAATACTCCGTCGTTAGGCCTTGCGGCAATCTCCCGTCATTGAACAGCAGGTGATTATAGGAAGGTCAAGCCACCAGTTGTTTTTATGGAAACCGAGACCAATGCCGAAAATATTTCTGTCACTGTCCGGCAGTATCAAAGCCAATGGTTTCGTCTGGAATCGGCGATTCATCGTAAATATAACTGAATCTCAGGTCCATCCAGTCAGTTACTTTATACTCAAGACCTACATGGTATCTCCAGACGTTATTCCAGTTCTTCGGCTGAGATATGGCGTTTGCAGCTCCGCCGAGGATTGGCTGAATCAAGCTCAAGCTTAGGGCTATCAAATGAACTCCAGTTCGTCAATATCGCTCCGACCTCCACGTTAAACTTTTTCATTGGCTTCACAGGCAACCCCGAAAAAGTACTGGTCGGGCAAATCTAATTGTTGCGTCTACCACTTACGTTCAGGGAACGCCCCTGCCTGGAAGGGGTTCGACTGCCCTCTGAACTTCAAATCGCCTTCAACATGCTGCGTCACCTGGCTGCGATATGAAGCACCGAAGGACGATCCAGTCAGTGCGGTTTGATAATGAAGACCAAAATTGTATCCATAGCCGCAGGAATCGCCCGTGAGTTTCTGGTCGATATCACTTGGCCCCTAGCCATAGATGGCGGGGTTGATCTTTTTCTGCAGCTTGACATCCAAATACATCATGCTTACGCCGGCTGAAACTGAGAAATTATCAGAGACCTTATATGCGATATTCGGGTTAACCTCGGAAGTTACAATCTCTGGAATTATAGCTGTTGAATCTGCCCGGCCAGTCTGGTTGGGAATTCAACTCCCAAGCCGAATCTTGACATAAGCTGCAAAGCCCAACCACCACCTGTCAGATACCTGAGTAAGTCAAATAAGCATGCGGCGGCCAAAATTCATTGTTTTCCAGAGAGGTTGTTACTTGATTGGTACCGAGAACGCCCAGTGTCAGAGGACTGGCAGCTACTATCTGCCCTGTAGTCTTCATGTCCAGTCTCGGGGCAATCATCTGCACGCCGAGCATGGTCTGGGTTCCGGGTGAGTTGGGTAATCCCGGCGGGGTTAAAAAAAAGCGCCGAAGGATCATCGGCTCGGGCTACCATTGCCCCACCAAGGGAAGTTCCGCGCGCCCCTGTTTCATAAGTGCAAAACCAGCGGCAAATACAGATGTTGAAAGAGCAAGACTGATAAGAACGGATAAGAAAACGAGACCAATTTCTTCCTCATAATTCCCCCTCCTCTGTAGTATTTAAAATTGGCTTACAATTGCATAATTCTCCCACAATTTTGTCTAGCGGAAATTCACAAAAAAAGGGGCCCTCTCAAGGGCCCTTTTTGGACTTATCCTTAATTTTGACTGTTACTTCTGCTCGATGTCCATGGCTTCCCAGATTATCTCCGCGAGGTCTTTGGCGGCGATCTTCTCCTCGACGCCCTTGTCTTTCAATGCCGTCACTCATCATGGTCACGCAGAACGGGCAAGCCGAGCAGACCGTTGTGGCATTGGTTGCTATAGCCATATCGGTCCTCTTGGCGTTGATCCTTTCTCCGTGCTCTTCCATCCACATCCTGGCCCCGCCGGCTCCGCAGCAGAAGCCGTGGTCGTGGTGCTTCTCCATCTCGACAAGCTTCAGTCCGGGAACGGCGTTCAGGGCATTCCTGGGCTGATCGTAGATATTGTTATATCGGCCAAGGAAGCATGAATCATGCAGCGTCACCGCGCCGTCAATGGGTTTGGTCAGCTTGATTTTGCCTTCTTTGATGAGGTCGGCAAGGATTTCGGAATGATGGAACACTTCATAAGTCTCCGCCGAACTGCGGGTAATCCTTCTTCAGGGTGTTATAGCCGTGCGGACATGTAGTAATGATCTTCTTCACTCCATAGCCGTTCATGATTTCGATGTTGTACTGCGCCAACGCCTGGTAGAGGTATTCGTTTCCGCCTCTCATTGCCGAATCGCCGCAGCAGCCTTCCTCGGTCCCGAGGATTGCAAAACTGACACCGGCCTCCTGGAGGATCTTCGCCAGGGCAACTGAAATCTTTTTGCACCTGTCATCGAATGAGCCGGCACACCCGACATAGAAGAGATACTCGACATTGGCATCTTCAGCCATCGTCTTAACGCCGATTTCCTTGGCCCAGTCGGCCCTCAGGTGCGCGCCTATGCCCCAGGGGTTGGAGTTGTTTTCCATGTTCCTGAAGGTAAGCTGGAGCTCTGGAGCAAAATCGGCTTCCATCAGGACTTTTGCCCTTCTCATATCGACGATCTTGGGAACATGCTCGATGAATACGGGGCAGTGCTCCATGCAGTGCATGCAGTTCGTGCAGTCCCAGACTGGATCGACTCCGACCACATCGTTGATGAGGGACTTCTCGAAGGTTCCGGCGGTCTCAGCCTCTCCGCCAGCCGCAGCGGCCGCCTTCTTAGCAGCTACAATACACGGTGCCCGCTCCTCCCAGATAAGTCTTAATATCCTGGATCAATTTCTTGGGAGACAGGTGCTTGTTGGTGTTGTAGGCCGGGCAGCCATCCTGGCAGCGGCCGCAGCGCGTGCACGCGTCGGAATCGAAAATCTGTTTCCAGGTGAATTCTTCCAGATTGGTTACTCCGAAAGTCTCGGCATTTTCAAATCGCGTATTGGTTCCAGCTGCCCGAAAGGTTTAAGGCTCTGCATGAACTGGTTGGCCGGAGACTGTGAACATGTGCCGCATTCTCTGGGAGAACGGCAGATAGGCGATGAAGCCAACAGCGATGAATGTATGGACCCACCACATCACTTTATGCATTGTTATAAGGCTTGCCGAGGTCAACTCCATTGAAGCCCTTGGCCAGGTTGAATCCGACAAAGGACCAGACTTCAAAGGAAGTTTTTCCGCGGGGTTCGGCCAGCCTGTCGCTGAAATCCTGAGCGCTTCAAGAAGAAACCCTGTCACCATGATCGCCAGGATCATCAGGAGCGCTATGGCATCATCCGGTTTGGTGTCCGAAACGCCTTTATAAGAAAGCCGCTCAGGTTTCCTCGACGTACCTGCGGTCTATCGCCAGCAATACGCCTACAATGGCAGCCAGACCGAATAGCTCCATGACCGAGTGAAAATATCAGGTAAGGCTTCCCATTAAAGTGGATCCCGGAATAGAACTGGAAAGCATCAAAGGCCGCACCCCAGATCAGGACAAAAAACGCAAAGAAAATCAGGCCGTGAATAATTCCCGGATAGGTGTCCCGCCAGACTGAAAGCTGTACAACCCCATTCCTTAAAAGATTCTTAATTCTTTCTCCCCTGTTATCATCGCGCACTTCCGATTTGCCCATGGCCTTCCACATCTGAAAACGCAGATAAAGGCCATAACCCAGGATGGCGATGGTAATAAGGGCCAGCAGATCCAGAGGAATCTGAAAGTTCTGGGCGTTCCAGAACACTTCCCGATTCTCAAGCCCGGTATATTGATAATTCTGCATAACCACCTCTCCTCCCTTTATGTTCATCCCTTTGGGGGAATTATATACTATTGAAATTACTGCCTTATACACTAAAAATGGGGGCGGATCAACCGCCCCCATCGAAATTTACTCAGCTAAGAGCTTCTTGCATTCTTTGGTTATTTCAGGAACTGACTTTGAACAGGTCATCGACTATCCCGTAATCCGCTTTCTGGAAAATGGGTGCTTCCGCATCCTTGTTGATTGCCACAATGTACTTGGAGGAGCTCATCCCTGCCAGATGCTGGATGGCCCCGGAAATTCCGCATGCAATATAAAGGTTCGGGGAAACTGTTTTCCCGGTCTGGCCGACCTGGTCTTTCAGGGGCCTCCAGCCCGCGTCAACGGCCGCTCTCGAGGCACCGACCGCGCCTTTCAGAACTCCCGCCAGCTCTTCGAGGATCGGGAAATTTTCCGGGCCCTTCATTCCGCGGCCGCCGGAAACGATTATATTCGCTTCGGAGACATCGACGGCGCCGCTTGCATCTTTCTGGACCTCGAGCAACTTTGGTCTTCAATGCTGCAGGCATCAAGCCCCGCATCGAATTTCGCAACCTCGCCCGCCTTTGCGGTTTCCACAATCGGGAAAACATTGGGACGAAGCGAGGCCATCTGGGGCGAACTGGAAACGACTATTTCGCCAAAGCATTTGCCGGCATACATCGGTCTCGTGGCAACCATTTTGCCATCGGCAACCTTAATGTCCGTGCAATCCGAAGCCATGCCGGTGGCCAGTTTTCCGACTACCCTCGCGGAGAGGTCCTTCCCCTGTGCCGATGCGCGCAAACAGAAGGATCGAGGGGTCATTATCTTTGACGACTTTGGCCACAGCTGCCGCATGCGCATCCGTCGTATAGGGTTCAAACGCCGCATTGTCAGCCACATATACTTTATCTACACCGTATTTGCCAAGCTGTCCGGCATTGCCTTCTACACCGGAGCCGAGCACGACGGCACTGACTTCCTCGCCCAGCGCATCGGCAAGCTTCCTTGCCGTGCTGGCAAGCTCATAACTTACCTTTCTAAAGGCTCCATCTCTTAATTCTGCTACTATCCAAACGCCTTTTGCCATTTTTATATTCCTCCGTTGTCGTCAGATTAGATAACCTTAGCCTCTTCCCTCAGAAGCTTGCAAAGCTGCGGCGGCCTTCTGTGCCGGTTCTTCGCCTTCAATGATCTTTCCTGGGGGTCTCGGTGGAGGAGGCATGGTTTTCGCAACTTTGGCCTTTACATCAGCGGTGATTCCGAGCGCTGCCGCGTTTTTAACATCACCGGTTTCTTTTTGGCTTTCATGATGCCGGGCAGGGATGCATAGCGGGGTTCATTAAGACCCTTCTGCGCTGTAATGACGCAGGGCAGCGAGGTTTCAATTACAAGCTGTGCGCCTTCGATGGGCCTTACAGCCTTTACTGTCTTATCGGTCATGTCGAGTTTCGTTACAATGGTAACCTGGGGGATTCCCAGAAGTTCGGCCAGAATTGCCCCGACCTGGCCGGAATCATCATCAATCGCCCTCTGGCCGCAGAAAATAATATCATAGGGAATGCCTTTGATGGCGGCCGCCAGCGCTGTTGCCGTTGTATAGGCATCGGCCCCGTACAGCGACGGATCGTCAATCTGGATGCCTTTTTCGGCGCCCATGGCCAAAGCGGTGCGGATGGTCTCCATAATCCTGGCCGGTCCTACCGACACGATCGTGACATCGCCGCCGAATTTTTCTTTCAGTTTCAGGGCCTCTTCGACTCCGAATTCATCATAGGGGTTCATGACCCACTTGATACCTTCCTCGATAATTCCCGAGCCGTCCGGTTTTACCTTAATCTGGGCTTCGGTATCTGGAACCTGTTTTACACATGCAACAATATTCACGTCTTCCTCCTTTCCGGGATGGCCTGCCGGCAGCAAGTGCTGCCGGCCACAGATCATCCGGTTTAGCATAATTTTATTTACAGCCTGTTCTTCACTATATCGTCCACAACGGAAGGATCCGCCAGGGTGGTGGTATCGCCGAGGTCATTGATATCGCCGGCGGCAACTTTCTTCAGAATTCTTCTCATGATCTTTCCGCTTCTGGTCTTGGGAAGCCCGTCCGCCCACTGGATCTTCTCCGGGGTGGCGATCGGGCCGATGAGGGTCCGACGTGGGCAACAAGCTCTTTCTTCAGATCATCGGATTTCTCCACGCCGGATTTCAGGGTGACATAGGCGTAAATCGACTGACCCTTCAGCTCATGGGGATAACCGACAACTGCCGCCTCGGCGACTTTCGGGTGGGCAACCAGGGCGCTCTCAACTTCCGCCGTCCCCATCCTGTGTCCGGACACGTTGATGACGTCGTCAATACGGCCGGTGATCTGGTAGTAGCCGTCCTTGTCTCTCCTGGCGCCGTCGCCGGCAGTGTAGTATCCGGGGAACTGCTCGAAATAGGTTTCCTGGAACCTCTTGGGATCACCGTAAACGCCTATCATAATCCCCGGCCAGGGTTTTTTGATTACGAGTGCGCCCGAGGCCACTGTTTCTTCCATCTCTTTGCCTTCATCATTGACGAGGGCCGGCCAGACACCCATGAACGGGACCGTCGCCATGCCGGGCTTGATTGGGACCGCACCGGGAAGCGGAGTAATCAGGATTCCGCCCGTTTCGGTCTGCCACCAGGTGTCCACGATCGGGCACTCGCCGCGGCCGATTACATTATAATACCAGTTCCATGCTTCGGGGTTGATCGGCTCGCCGACTGTTCCGAGAATTCTCAGGGTGGAAATATCCGCCTTCTTGACCCAGTCGTCGCCTTCTTTCGCGATAGCGCGGATGGCGGTGGGGGCGGTGTAGAAGATGGTTACTTTGTATTTCTCGACTGTCTTCCAGAAACGGCTGATATCGGGATAATTGGGAACGCCCTCGAACATGATCGAGGTGGCGCCGTTGCAGAGCGGGCCGTAAACGATGTAGCTGTGTCCGGTGACCCAGCCGACGTCGGCCGTACACCAGTAAATATCTTCATCGTGATAATCAAAGATCATCTTGTGGGTATAAGCCACAAAGACAAGGTACCCGCCGGTTGTATGCAGAACGCCTTTGGGCTTTCCGGTCGAACCTGATGTATAGAGGATGAACAGGGGATCGTCGGCATCCATCCACTCCGGTTCGCAAACCGCACTGGCCTTCGCCATTTCCTCATCCCACCAGAGGTCTTTCTTGGGGTCCCATCTGGCATTTGATCTTGTCGCCGACGCGTCTTCACAACCATGATCTTTTCGACAAAATCGAAACCCTTGATGGCCGCATCGCCGCATTATCTTTCTGCGGGATGGCCTTTGCGCCGCGGTATGTTCCATCACAGGTAATGAGCATTTTGGATTTGCTGTCTTCGATTCTGTCACGGAGAGAATCGGAGCTGAAACCGCCGAACACGATGCTGTGAATGGCGCCGATCCGGGTGCAGGCCAGCATCTGAATGGCAAGCTCGGGGATCATGGGGAGGTAGATGCGGACCCGGTCGCCTTTTTTGACTCCGTTCGCTTTCAGGACGTTGGCGAATTTGCAGACTTCCTCATGGAGCTGTTTATAGGTAAGGGCCCTGTCTTCACCCGGGCTCATTGCCTTCCCACTGGATGGCTACCTTGTCCGGACGGGTCTTCAGGTGCTTATCCAGGCAATTGTAAGAAACATTGAGTTTCCCGCCCTTGAAATAATTTAAAAATATGGGGCCTTTCTTGATGTCAAAATTGTATTCCTCAACCTTGTCCCACTTCTTGAACCATTCCACATACTCAGTGGCTATTTCGGACCAGAAACCATCGGGGTCTTTGATGGAGCGTTCCCACAGCTTTTTATACATGTCCATGCTGTTGATATAAGCTGTTTTCTGCACCTTCTCCGGTACGGGATAAACTTCTTTTAATTGAACCTTTGCATCTGCCATTTTTGACTACCTCCGTTTGCTTTTTTATCTGCCTGAATGTGGGAGGGGCTATCCTTAAATCAGATATTGAGAAAGAAAGAACGCCGTCCCTTAAAATCCTTTTGAATTCAACATCTTGGGTGATATTTTGAACAAAGCGGTCCCTTTACTGAATCCGAGGGACTATAAAATAGCGATATAATGATGTCAAGAGTTTTCTGTGGAAAACACCAGCTGTTTCAGGCATTAAGAATAATGCCCTGCAGCATTGAAAATACTCAATTAGTTGCAAAAAAACACATGGATCGAAAACGACTGTGCCTTTTAAGACACACTTTGAGATCATTACAAATCTACAAAACAAGCCGATTCCCCCCGCCCCGAAAAAACTTACCTTTGTTCGGGAACTTACAAGGCATTCATGGGAACATGTAAATGGCTGGTATGGAATTTGCTGACAGAATGCTAAAATATCCCTGTTTACCGGGAGTTTTGCGCCAAATAGGGATTTATCCTTGACAGAGTTAAGTACCGGATGTTAGGAGGTGCTACTTACTTTGCCAGGGATGCTTTAAAATCCTCAAGGAAGGGGGGTGATGGCCCTAGAATTTCAAGTGATTTACATGTAATTTGAAGTAAAAGGGTCTCGAATTAGCCGCTTCATAATGCAGATGGACCGGCGAAATCAAAAAAGAAAATAGGAGGAGAACATGAAGAAACTGTTTTTGGTGTTGTTTGCTGCAGTGCTTGTAATGGCATTCAGCATGCCCGCAGTCGCCGCTGATGTTAAGTTCTTCGGTGACTATTATGCGGCTGGTTATTACTCCAGCAATTACTCCCTTAACGACAACGATTCCACCGCAAGACAAACAACGGCGGCAGGGGAACATTCGGCCAGAGACTCAGAATCAACACCGTATTCCAGGTGGCGGAAGGCCTGAAGCTCACGACCCGTTTCGATGCACTGGAAAGGGTCTGGGGACAGGAAGGTGCCATCGGAACTCCCAACCCGACATACCACCTCGGCTACGCACTGGCGGCTACAGGGACGAGAACAATATCGCCTGGGAGCGCGCCTATGTGACATTCAACCTGGGCCCGGGATTCTTTGATGTCGGCTACGCGGCAGAAGGCTACTGGAGCCCGATCGCTTTTGGTAACACGACCGGTTCCGCAGGCCTGATCCGCTACACCGCACCCTTTGGGCCTCTTACACTGAGCGCCTACTGGGAAAAAGTAAAGGAACAGGAATTCGAGCCGACAATTTATAACAATGGTGATTATGACAGGTATGCCATCCAGGGAACGTACAAGTGGAAATCCGGCCAGGCCGGTCTGCAACTTTTAATGGAAAAGGTGGAAACCAATTCTGCCGCGTTCGCGTTCCATAACACAACCAATAATGTAACTTTACCGGCAGGCGCCAAATTGACCTATTACGAAGCATCTCCTTTCGTCCAGGCAAAATTCGGCCCGGTCGACCTGGAAGGAAAGCTCTACTGGAGCTGGGGTACAGCTGAAATGAAAGTCCGGCGGAGATGATGTAGATATCGACGGTCTTTCCGTTTACCTCAATGGCAAGTTCAACTTCGGTCCGGCCTATGTAGGCGCGATGTTCGCTTATATCAAGGGCCAGGACCCAGGTGACGATGATGTGACTATTTCCCATGGCGGCGGACAGGACTGGGATCCCTGCTTGATCCTGGGCAACGACCGCTATACCAAATGGCAGGGCGGGCGTTATGCCAGCCCGATGGGGTGGGGAACTCCAGCAGCCAGGAGCGCCTTCCAGGATAATAACAGCACGGCAGGCGGAGCGCATACTTATGATGAGAAGAACGCTTTCTTCTACCAGCTCTATGTTGGCTACAACCCGATTCCGAAGCTTGCCCTCAAGGCGGCCTTCACCTATGTCAAAGCCGATGAAACTCTGCCCGGCTACGATGACCATATCGGAAACGAGCTTGACATTACCGCTGCCTACAAGATTTATCCGAACCTCGAATACATGGTCGGTTTCGGCTATCTCTGGACTGGCGACTGGTACAAAGGCACGACTTCAACGTCGGTTGACGACAACTACCTGCTTATGCACCAGCTGACCTTGACCTTCTAAGATCAGTTAATAAGCAAAAATCAGGACAAAAAGCCCCGGGTAACCGGGGCTTTTTTTATTCAAGAAACTTGACTCAAAAAGCAGCCTGTGGTACAAAGTGACTGCAAGTTTATGAATTATTTAATGTTTTTAAGCGGGGAACGGAAAATGCCTATTTATGTTTATGAATGCGTGAAGTGCTCACATTCCTTTGAATTGGTTCAGAAAGTGGGCGAGGGGAACGAAAACATCGAATGCCCGAAGTGCGGTGAACCCAAACCCAAAAAGCTTGTGACCACGTTCCGGACACATGGCTGGTCCGAATTCATTGACAAGATGGAGAGAAGGATAAGCCCCCACAAGTTTAAATAAAAGAAAGGCAAAGGCTAAGGGCTAAAGGGAAAAAATATTTTTACCTTAGCCTTTAGCCCTTCGCCCTTAGCCTACGACACGAGGTTTAATTTTATCGAACAGATTTACGGCAATACAGCCGGCCTCAAAGCCGGCCAGTTTAACAAAATCCAGCAGCTTTACAGAAGGAAATTACCCCCCGATAAGAGTCATAACCCATGAGCTGGCAAGAAACATCGCCGAGCTCTCCCGGGAAATCAACAGGCAGATAGGGATACTGGTCAACAGGAAAGGGGAGGTATGCTACGTCGTGGTCGGCGACCACCGGCAGATCGAGATCCCCAGCCTTGACAGGTTCCGGTCCTCCTCCACCCGCTTCAAGGGCCTGCGCCTTATCCACAGCCACCTCAACCAGGAATCCCTTACCAGGGACGACCTGACGGACCTTGCCCTGCTGAGGCTGGACCTCATCGCGGCGCTCGAGGTGGAAAAGGAAGGTCTCCCGGGGCAGCTTCACATGGCGCACCTCATCCCGGAAAACCTTGAAGGCAAGTTCTGGCTCCTTCTGGACCCGGTGCGGCCCTCTGAATTGAACCTGAATTTCACCAGCTTCATCCAGGCCCTCGAAGACGAGCTGGCGAGGAAGCAGCAGGCGCGCAAAATTGAATCGGCGGACAGGGCGATACTTATCCATCTGAACACCTTTTCCGGCAATCACATCGACAACTCCATACAGGAGTTAAAGGAGCTTGCCGAATCGTCAGGCGTCCAGGTCTTCGACACCGTCGTTCAGCAAAGGCCGAAACCGGACCCCAAACTCGTAATCGGCAAGGGGAAACTCGCGGAAATAGTTATTCATGCCCTGCAGATCGGCGCGACCCTGCTGATATTCGACCATGAGCTCACGGCGGCCCAGATACGCTCGATCTCCGATTTCACCGAGTTCAGGGTAATTGACCGGACCCAGCTGATCCTCGACATATTCGCCCAAAGGGCACACAGCCGCGAGGGCAAAATACAGGTCGAGCTTGCCCAACTGAATTATCTCCTTCCAAGGCTGATCACGAAGAATACTGCAATGTCGCGGCTCACCGGCGGCATAGGCGGCAGGGGGCCCGGGGAAACCAAAGCTCGAGATAAACCGGCGGCGCGCCCGCGAAAGAATAAGAAAGCTCGAGCAGGATCTGAAGAAAGTCCAGCAGGAGAGGAATCAAAGGCGGGTCAAGCGGAACAAGGCAGGGCTTCCCATAGTGTCCATCGTGGGCTATACCAACGCCGGGAAATCGACCCTGCTCAATGCCCTGACTAACAGCAGCGTATTTACCGAAAACAGGCTTTTCGCGACCCTCGACCCGAAAAGCTCGAGACTGCGCTTTCCGAAGGATTCGGAAGCCATTATCACCGATACCGTGGGTTTCATAAGGGACCTGCCCCGTGAACTCATGGCGGCCTTCCGGTCCACCCTCGAAGAGCTTCACGAGGCCGACCTGCTGCTCCATGTCATTGACGTCAGCAATCCCAATTTCGAGGAGCATATAGAATCGGTGGAAAAGATTTTTCAGGAGCTCGAAATTGCGGAAAAGCCGGTTCTGAAGGTTTTCAACAAGGCAGACAAGTTCCCGGAGAAAATCGAACTGGAAAACCTTTGTCGGCGCTTTCAGGCTAAGGCGATTTCGGCGCTGGATCCGAAAACCCTCCCGCCCCTCATCAGCACGATAGAGATTATGCTGCCAAAAACTATCCACTAAAAAAATCTGGTGCTCTCTATTCCCTTTTGATAGGTTCGTCAGCGTTCATAAATGTATACTACTGTAGAGTAATTATTATTTTCTCAATATGGAAACAATCAGGAAAAACCTCAAGCTGCTTCTCTCCGGCATTTTGGTCGCAACTATAGTCCTGTGCTTCTGGCAGCTCACAACCTGCGATTTCGTCAATTTTGACGACCAGGATTACCTGTATGCAAACAAGATTGTCCAGCGGGGGCTGACCTTTGACAATATAATCTGGGCATTTACAACATTCGAGCAGAGCAACTGGCATCCAGTGACATGGATATCTTTGATGCTTGATTGTCAGCTCTGGGGACTCAATCCAGCCCTGCATCATTCCGTCAATCTTCTATTGCACGTTCTAAATACTCTTCTTCTTTTCTTTATATTGCTGCGGAGCACATCCTGTACCTGGCAGAGCTTCATTGTCGCATTGTTATTCGCAATCCATCCCCTTCACGTTGAGTCCGTTGCCTGGATTGCCGAACGCAAAGACGTCCTCAGCACATTCTGGGGATTTTTGGCCCTGGCTGCGTATGTCTTCTATACTGAGAAGCCGGCTCCCCGCAAGCTCATGGTATCAGTTTTTTTCTTTGCCATAGGCCTCATGAGCAAGCCCATGCTGGTGAGCCTGCCCCTGATTTTTCTGCTGTTCGATTATTGGCCCCTGAAGCGAATCAAGCCGGGAAAGGTGAATTTAAAAAGCCTGTATTCCCCTTTTATAAAGGAGAAAATCCCTTTCTTTGCCCTTTCAGCGGCATCGTGCGTGATCACATTAATTGCCCAGTATCAAGCCAATACCCTTCTAAAGCTGGCCGAGACGCCAATCGATTTAAGGGTGGCAAATGCCTTTGTTTCGTATGTAAGTTATCTATTTAGAACGGTATGGCCTTTTGATCTCGCTGTCCTTTACCCATATCCTGACCGCATTCCCCTGTTGTATTCAGTATCCGCATTTGCTTTTATCATCGGCATTTCAGTGGTCAGCGTCAGAAAAGCTTCCCGGTATCCATATCTTTTTGTCGGCTGGTCCTGGTACCTTTTAACCCTGGTCCCTGTCATTGGATTCGTCAGGGTTGGCTACCAATCCATGGCCGACAGGTACACATACATCCCCCTGATCGGAATTTTCATGATCTTTTCCTGGTCCATGAGCGACCTGCTGAAAAACCGCCCTCTCAGGTATGCCATGCCGGCGATAGCATGCATATTGGCCGCCATGCTCTGTCCCCTGACATGGAAGCAAACGGGATACTGGAAAAACAGCATATCACTGTATGAGCATACGCTGTCCGTTACGGAAAAGAATTATGTTGTTCTGTATAACCTGGGGGTGGCACGGTTTCATAATGGGGATGTTTCGAAAGCGCTTGATTTGTTTTACCGATCCGTGGAAATAAACAGATATTATCCCGACCCGCTTGTTTTTATCGGGCACATCCTGTCCAAGCAGGGAAAATACCGGGAGGCAATCCCTTATTTTCAATCCGCGTTATTCCTGAAGCCAAACTATAAGAATGCTCAAACCGAACTGGGAATTTGTTATCTGAAGCTCAACCAGCCGGATGAGGCGGAAAATCGCTTCCGGGAGGCGCTGAAATCAACTCCTCATGACCGCCACGCCAATCTTTATCTGGCAAACCTGCTCATCTCAAAAGGGCAGGCCGAAGAAGCCCGGGCATGCTGGGAAAGAATACTGGTTAAAGACCCCTATTCAAAAGAAGCCAATCTGAATCTGGGTAACGTTGCGGTTGCGAACGGAAATGCAGAGTCGGCAATCGGTTATTTCCGCAACGCAACCCGCGCGGAAGGAGATTCTCCCGAGGCGAGATATAACCTTGGAATTATGTATGCTCAAAAGGGCGACCTGAATGAGGCCGCCCTTCAGCTGAAAACAGCTATCAAACTTAATCCTGATTACCCCAAAGCACATAACAATTTAGGGAATGTTCTGCTGCTGCAGGGAAAAACAGATGAAGCCATATTTCATTTCCGCGAAGCATTGCGCATCAACCCCCACTACACGCTGGCAAAACAGAATCTGGATGATGCGCTTGCCTACAGGAAAAATCGTTCTAATTGAGCTTACATAACCCCCTTGTACCAGCCGCCGTCAATCTGAATGGCCGCGCCAGTTATGTATCCGGCCCCTTCGGACGCGATATAGGTGACAAGGGTCGCAAACTCCTCGGGCGTACCCAGGCGCTTCATTGGAATGTCGGCTTCCCACCTCTTGATGATCTCTTCCGGCGTCTTGCCTTCCTTTTCCGCGATCACCTTGGAAAGGTTCCTGACACGGTCGGTCAGGGTGTACCCCGGGCAAATGCTGTTCACCGTGATATTGAACGGCGCCAGTTCATTGGACAGAGACTTGGCAAAGCCGATGACCCCGGAACGCACCGTGTTGGAAAGTATCAGCCCGTCAATCGGCTGCTTTACGGCAATCGAAGTCATATTTATTATGCGGCCCCATTTCTTCTCTTTCATGATCGGGACTGCTTCCCTGGTCATCGATATGGTGCTGAGGAGATTCAGCCGGAAACCGAAATACCAGAGGTCTTCGTCTATTTCCAGGAAGTTTATCGACGGCGGGCCGCCCGCGTTGTTTATCAATATGTCTACCGTCCCGAAGTGATCCACAGACTTCTTTACAAAGTTCCTTGCCTGCTCCGAGTTTGTCAGGTCGGCGGGGACAGTAAAGACCTCGGCCCCCGTTTCTTTTTTTATTTTCTCCGCGGCGCCCGGCAGGTTGGGGTCGTCAAGGGCACAAATGGCGATCCTGGCTCCTTCCCTGGCGAGTTGAAGAGCTGTCGCAAGTCCCAATCCCATACTCCCGCCCGCTACCAAAGCCACCCTGTTCTTAATGCCAAGATCCATTTTCTCCTCCTTGAATTATATTGGCTCTTTCCTTAACAAATCTGCCCGGAACAGTCAAATTCGCATAAGTCAAAAATATTATTTGACTTTTTAGGCTGGATTGGATAGAGAATCAACAAATAATAAAAATCAAGGGAATTGCTTCAATGTTATACGGGATCAGAAGAGAACTATTATTAGGCTTGTTGCTCGCTCTTCTGCTGGGGTTAAGGCCCCTGCCCGTAGTTTTTAGGAATTGAAGTATTTAAAAGAGATTTCTAAGGGCCATGGGCAAGATACTCATGGCCCTTTTTTTATCCCATTTACCAGAGGAAAAAGAAATGTACGACATCGTTTGGTATGGAAGGGGAGGTCAAGGAGTTGTTATTGCAGCTCAGATTCTTGCGGAATCGGCATACCTTCAGTCTTTCAAAGGGGTGACTTCCGCGCCGACTTTCGGGCCTGAAAGGAGGGGCGCACCTGTTACGGCATCCACCAGGATTTCGAAAGAGCCGATCCGGACATTTTCCCAGATCGAAATGGCCGATACCGCGATTGTCATGGATGAGAGCCTTTTCAAGGTTGTCGATATCATGGGAAGGGTGAAAAAAGGTGGCACGATAATCATCAACACCGCCTCCCCCGAGCAGATCGGGATAAAAGGCTGCATGAAAGTCGCCACCGTGAATGCGGCGGGGATCGCCTTTAACCACCGGCTGGTCGCCGGCGGCGCCCCGGTCGTCAACACCCCCCTGCTTGGGGCCTTTTCAAAGGTCACTGGCCTTATTTCGCTGGACAACATAGAAAAGGTCCTCAAAAGAAAGCTGGCCAGGGAAATAGCGGACGCGAATTTTTCGGCTGTATATGACGCGTTCAATGCCACAAAACATAATGGACAAAGAGTAAGGTTAGCATGAAGAGAGACGAAAACATTTCAGCTATGTGCGACCCTGCCCCGGGGGAAGGCGGTAAAACGGGGGACTGGCGGAGCGTCAAGGCCTGTAATTGATGAAAGCAAGTGCATTCCCTGCGTGAAAAAGAAATCTGCCTGCTTTCTGTGCTGGCTTTACTGCCCCGAAGGGGTAGTGAAGACCACCATTCCGGTTGAAATAGACATGACATATTGCAAAGGGTGCGGCATCTGCGCCGAGGAGTGCCCTCCTAAAGCCATCAGCATGGTGAGGGAGGACAAGTCATGAGCAATGTCAGCATCATCACCGGAAACCATGCCGCGGCCCTGGGGGCGAAGCTGAGCGGTGTCCAGGTAGTGGCCGCTTATCCCATAACCCCCCAATCGCAGCTGGCGGAAATGCTTTCCCAGTTTGTCGAATCGGGAGAGTTGAAGGCCGAATATGTGCGGGTCGAGGGGGAGCATTCCGCCATGACCGTCTGCATCTCGGCATCCACGGTCGGCGCGCGGGTATTCACAGCCACGAGCGCCAACGGCCTTTTGTACATGCACGAGCAGCTCCACTGGGCGGCGGGCTCACGCCTTCCCGTGGTCATGTGCTGCGTCAACAGGGGGGTCGGTGCGCCCTGGTCCATTTTCAACGACCAGCAGGATTCTTTCTCCCAGCGCGACACCGGCTGGATGCAGATTTACTGCCGCAATAACCAGGAAATCGTGGACACGGTCATCCAGGCCTACCGCATAGCGGAGGAAGTCTACGCGCCTGTCATGGTGTGCTACGACGGTTTCGTCCTGTCACACACAATGATGCCCGTCGATGTCCCCGACGCGGAAGACGTGAAAAAATACCTTCCGCCTCATACAGACCGCACACGATCCTTTCACCGGACAACCCGAAAACGATAAATTCCGTCCTCTTCCCTCACAGGCGGGAGAACACGGAGGGTGTGCTGTGCGACGGTTTCATGGAAATGAGATACAAACTCCAGGCAGCTCTTGAAAGGGCCCCTGAAACAATCAAAAGGGCGAACTCGGAATTCGCGGCAATCATTCGGCAGGGACCACGGGGGAATGCTCTGGGAATACAAGGCCGATGATGCCGAGTTTGTTATAACCGGCCTTGGTTCCGTTGCGTCGGAAGCAACCGTTGCAGCCGATATGTTAAGGGATGAGGGCATCAAGGCCGGCGTGATCGGGATCAGGGTTTACAGGCCTTTCCCGCGGGAGGAGACGATTAAAGCCTTCAGTAAAGCCAAACATATAACTGTCCTGGAAAAGAGCATCAGCTACGGATACGAGGGGGGCCTGTGCTCAGACCTGAAGGCCGCATTCTACGGGGCCGGGATAAATGCCACCATTGACAATTACATTGTCGGCCTGGGAGGACGGGACGTAAAAGCAAGGGAAATAGTCGACGCGGTAAAATCTTCGACTTCCGCGGCGGACAGGGATGCCTTGCAAAATAAAGCCTAAATGGCTCAACTGCTTCACGGGGTAAAAATGAACACGCCTGAGAATCTGTTTAAAATTAACGCCAAAGAATACATCCTGCCCGGGAACAGGGCCTGCCAGGGCTGCGGACTGACCCTGGCTTACCGGTACGCGTTGAAAGCGCTCCGGGAAAATACAATTGTGACGTTGCCGGCATCATGCCTTTGTGTTCTGCATGGCCTTTACCCCCTTACCCCTGTAACTGTGCCGGCACTGAACTGCACCTTTGCGAGTACGGCGGCTTCCGCCTCGGGAATTGTTGCCGGTCTGAACGCCCTGAACAGGTCGGATATAACTGTCGTAGCGATAGCCGGAGACGGCGGCACCTTTGACATGGGCATACAGGCGCTGAGCGGCGCCGCGGAGAGGGGCACCGATTTTATTTACGTCTGCTACGATAACGAAGGGTACATGAATACCGGGACCCAGCGCTCCAGCGCAACACCGATTGGCGCCCTGACGACGACGACCCCGGTCATGACAAAGCAGCAGCATAAAAAAGACCTGATCAAGATCATGGAAGCCCATGATATTGCGTACCTCGCAACGACCTCGCCGTCTTACCCGATCGACCTCTATGATAAATTCGTCAAGGCCAAGAAAATCAAGGGGACGAGATACATTCACATCCATACGCCGTGCCCCCCGGGCTGGATATACTCGCCCCGCGACACGGTCAAGATAGGACGGCTTGCAGTTGAGACCGGCCTTGCCGTTTTGTTCGAAGTCGAAAACGGCAGATTTCGTTTCACCGGCCGGAGCAAGACCATTGCCGAAAAAGGGAACCGGCTCCCGGTGATCAACTACGTGGAAAAACAGGGCAGGTTCAAGAAGATGAGCATCGAGCAGTTAAAGCAGATGCAGTCCTGGGTGGACACGAAATGGAATGAGTACATGCAGAGGGCGGAAAGATAGGCAAAAGGCTAACGGCTAAAGGCGAAAGGATTTTTGAAATTCTCCTTTAGCCCTTCGCCTTAGCCTTTAGCCTTAAGCTTTCAAGATTGCTCATTATAATCTCGACATACTTCTGTGCCGCGCCCCGGTTTTTCATGATCGCAGCTCTTCCGGATTCACCTTTGTCCCTCAACATTTCGGGGTTCTTCAGGAGATTATTGGCAGTTTCGAGCAACTCCTTCTCATTGGCGACGGTAATGCCTGCCCCGGCATTTTCCAGGAGAGATTTTTCCTCCGGGAAATCATCCATGTGGGGCCCGAATAAGACCGTCTTTCCCCAAGCTCCTGCCTCCAGGATATTCTGACCTCCCCGGGGGACAAGGCTTCCGCCGCAATACACAACCGAGGCAAGGCTGTAGATTTTAAAAAGCTCTCCGATTACGTCCACCAATATCACTCTTTCCCCCGACCTTGATCGGCCCGCATTGATATCGCTCATTTTCAAACAGTCGGGGAACCCTGCTGAACTGATCAGGGACAGGACTTCGTCGCGCCTCTCGATATGCCTGGGGACAAGCATCAGCAGAAGTTCCGGGAAATTGGCCAGGAGTGCGCGGTAGACATTCAAAACGATGGATTCCTCCCCGGGATGGGTGCTGCCGGCAACAAATACCAACGATCCGGGGGCGATTCCGAGTTTTGTGGAGATTTCGACCGCAAGGGCCGGGTCGGATGCCCGGGAAGCGAGCGAGTCGTACTTTGCATTCCCCACCACCTGGACCCTTTGTGCTTCCATGCCCATATTCCTGATCCTCTCCGCATCTGTTTCAGAAATAACACCCACCGCTGAAACTTTCTCGAGGATCTTCTTCCAGAAAAATTTTGTCTTCATGTATTTCTTGTAGGAACGCGGGGAAATCCTGCCCATTGAGGATCAGGAGCTTCGCCCCGCTTTCCTTGCACAGTTTGAAAAAATTGGGCCAGATCTCGGTTTCCATGGCAGCGAAAACTTCCGGCCTGACAACGTCCAGCACCTTGCGGATCGTGCAGGGAATATCAAGAGGGAAGTAAATAAATGCCGATGCGCCGGCAATGATCTTTTTTGCCATCTCCTGGCCCGTTTCCGTGCTGGTGGAAACAATGAGGCAGGCAGCGGGCAGTTTTTGCCTCAGGGCGGCCACAATCGGCGCCGCAGCCGTGACCTCGCCCACGGAAACGGCGTGTATCCAGATGCGGGGCGCTCCGGGAATGTCCTTCAGCGACTCATCTATGGACCCGAGCTTTGGGCCTATGCTTTTCCTGTATTTGCCCGTGAAGAGTATTTTCAGGGCAAAGAACGGGACGAGAAACAGCGACGCGACTGCCAGGAGAAAATTGTAAAAATAATAAGTCATATTCACTGCTTATTTTACCGGCATTGAATTTGTTTGATGGATACTAATCTTTTTGGGCAAATTGTCAAGCCGTCTCACAGATCCACCCTTGTTCACCTGAAATTGGATCTGACAATTGGATTGACAGCCCCGTATGCCCGGTATAATTATCCCAAAAAACAACAAGGAAGAGTCATTTATGTGTCCAAAGAGATTTTTTGTTTTGATCCTGCCATGGCATTCATAGCAGTTTCGTGCGCGAGATATGAAAGGCAGGTCGTCCCGTTCCAGCTGCCCTCGGCCATGCCGAATGCCGCGCAGGTCTCCGGGGCTACAATAGCCGCCAAGGCTTTCCACGATAAAAAAGAGGCCGAAGCGGCTTTTGGCTTCGACGTTATCGGTTCCGGAGTTTATCCAGTCCAGGTCATTTTTGACAATAAGGGACAGCACCCGATTGAAGTTGTCCCGAACCAGACATTCATGACTGACGTGGAAAACAAGACTTGGCCGATTCTTGATGCGAGCCTTGCCTATGACCGCATACACAAGAAAACCGAATTCGGAAAAATTGCCCCCGAAGCAACGACAGCCGGGCTGCTAGGCGGCGCCGCGGGAGCCGTCGTAGGCGCAGCTATCGGCATTGTTGCAGGACACAGTGTCGGCGAATTTGCCGCAAAGGGCGCAGCAGTCGGAGCGGCAGGAGGTATCCTTGCGGGCGGGGCAAAAGGCGTGACGGACACGGAACCCGGCCGCCAGATCCGGGAAGACATTCAGCAGAGGTCTCTTGAAAACAGGGCTGTCAAGCCATCCGAGCTCGCATACGGGTTTATTTTCTTTCCCGGTGAGGCAAAAAAAGCCAAGGATTTGAGGCTGCAGATAAGAGAAGCAGACACCGGCAAAACTTTCATCCTTAATTTCGCTCTTTAATGCACAGGCCTTATGAAAATTGCACCTTCGATACTTTCAGCTGATTTTTCCAAACTCGGGGAAGAAATCAGGGCGGTGGAAAAAGCCGGGGCAGACCTCATCCACATAGATGTGATGGACGGAATGTTTGTGCCGAATATCACCATTGGCCCTCTGGTGATCGAATCTTTGAGGAAGGAAACGAGCCTGCCCTTCGATGTGCACTTGATGATCGAAGCGCCGGAAAGATACATTTCCGCATTCCGGTCGGCAGGCAGCGATTATATAACAGTCCACGTGGAAGCGTGCGTCCATCTGCACCGTATATTGCACCAAATACGGGAATCCGGGGCAAAGGCCGGGGTCTCGCTGAACCCGGCCACTTCTCCGAGCAGCATCGAGCAGGTCCTTCCCGACCTCGATATGGTCCTGGTCATGACCGTTAACCCGGGGTTCGGGGGCCAGAAATTTATCAGCTCAATGCTGGACAAGATAGCCGCGGTCAGGCGTATGATTGACTCCACGGGCAGGAAAATCCTGCTGGAAGTCGACGGCGGGGCAACACTTGAAAATGCGGCACAGATAAAGAATGCCGGGGCGGACATCCTGGTTGGCGGGGCCTCCGTATTTAAAAGCCCCGATTACGGTGCTGCCATAAAAGGTCTAAAAACAGCCGTCTCTAAGTAAGAATATATCTATGGTCAGCAGGCGGCAGCGACGTTTGTGCCTGCCAGGGGCTCTCCTTTAAAATCAGGTCTTTTTATCTCTTTCAGGAACCTTGTCTTAACAAGGCTCGGCTTTATTCCTCGTATTTTTCCGGGGTATCTATTTTGCCTCCCGCAACCATGCAGTGCCCGCCGCCACCCCCGCTGCCACGGGCGATTTTCTGGGCTATGATCCCGGCATGTGCCTTCCGGTGCGTTGTACGTATCGAGAAAAACAGGGAGCCGTCATACTCTCCCAAACACAACACCCACCTTATATTGTCCATCCTGATCAGGAAATCTGCCATTTCCGCCAGGTTGTCTGCGGTTTCGACCTTGCCCAGGTCGGCTATGATCAAGTCCTTATCTATAAGCGCCCTGTTTATCGCCCTTGAAAAAAGCCTGAAATGGTTTCGGGACAGTTTAGGGTGCTCTATTCGGGACAAGACCTTGAACAGCACATGCGGGTACAGGCGCAGGTAAGCATTCATGTCGCTGGCGGCGGTCTCCCTGCCGAGGTCGCGGGTATCTGACTTTATACCGTACAACAGCGCTGTAGCCACCTTCCTGTTCTTGTCCTCGATGCCGGTTTGCACAAGGTACTCCGTTATGATTGTGGACGTGCTGCCGTAATCCGTCCGGATATCGAGGAAACTGGCCTGCCGCGATGTTTCGTAAACAGGCATGTGGTGATCAATGACAATATCAGGAATACTCAAGTCCGGGAGGGGATTGTTTCCGGCACCCGGCTGCGTGTCAACGACAGCTGTGATGCTGAAATCCTTCATGTTGATCTTGGAAAAAGGCACGAGCTCTATCTTCAAGGCTTTGATCATAGCCCTGTTTTCCGCCCGCCCTATTATCCCCCTGTAAGTTATAATGGCAGGGATCTTCCAATGCTGAAGAAGGTATCTGAACCCAAAAGCCGATGCCAGCGCGTCCGGGTCAGGGCTGTCGTGGACCACTATCAGGACCTTCTTCTTTTTCTTCAACAGGCCTTCAAGGGACTGAATGCGATTATTCTTCTCGGGTCCGGCAGGTTTCATATTTACTCCTGGTTATCGACTGTTGTATTTATATTCTAAAATATTGATTTTAAATGTGCGAGAGCGATTTTTAAGGCAATGAAATATGCATCATTGACGGCTATAATTTCATCCGGCAGACAGATTTGCGGCGTTTTGAGAATGTCAGTCTCGAAAACGGGCGTAAGGAGCTTATCAGAAGGCTGGCAATTTACAAAAGGTCAAAAGCACATAAAATCACGGTAGTTTTTGACGGTGTCCTGGGAGGTTCTTTATCGGAAGAGCGCGACAGGTCTGCAGGGATACGGATCATTTATTCCAGGAAAGGCCAGACAGCCGATGACGTCATAAAGCGAATGGCGAGGGACAGCTCAGAAAAAATCACAGTTGTCACTTCAGACAGGGATATAGCAGATGCGGCCGTACGCAACGGATGCAATGCAATTTCCTCACATGCTTTCGCTCAGAAGCTTGCCGAAGCTCAAATGTGGGGCGCATTCCCTGAGATGGGCGTAAGGGAAGAAGGCTATTCAGCCCCAAAAAGAAAAAAAGGGGCCCTCCCGGAGGGTCACGCGCAGAAAGAGGGAGGAAGAAAAAAATCTGAGGAAACTATGAACAGACCCGGATCAGGGCCGATTCCAGGGCAGTTTTCTGGTCTATCCCCGTCGATTTGAATTTCACATCCATATCGAGCAGATAATCAAGGTCTTTTAAAAGCTTCTCATAGGAGAAGCGGGCGGAGTTCCTGAAGGCTGAATAGATCACATACGGGTGCTGCCCGCCAATTTCGGCCATGATCCGGCCGTCCTGCCGGCATGCCTTGATTTCAGGATATGTCCTGTTTTGAAACGCGCTGTAATCCATACCCAGCTTAAACGTTTCCAGGATACGGGAATTGAGGATGATTTTGGCCTGCAGCAGCAGCCGCAATTCCCGGACAAGCATCGCCATGATTTTCAGGGGCGGCTCATTTTTTCCCAGCATTTCCCCCAGCACCTCCAATGAGCCCCTGAGGTCTTTTTCCTGAATGCAGGAGTTCAATTTGAAACCGGGATCACTGATGGATTTGCCGGATATATACTCGACGTCCTTATCGTCTATTGTGGGTTTTTCACCGATATAGGAAATAATCTTTTCTATTTCGGAGAGGGCCAGGCGGATATCGTTTGCCGTCTTCTTCCCAAGAACTTTAACGGCTTCGGCAGTGATGTTTCTTCCTTTCTGCTCAACCGCCTCCCGGACAAGATTGCCAAACGACGCTATCCTGCCCTTTTCATATTTTGGGGCTGCATGATTTATTACGATCCCTTTTTCCAGGATGTACTTGTAAAGCGATTTCCGCTGGTCCACCGAATCGGCTGTCAGGATAAGGCAGTTCCCCTCCGGGATTCCCGCCTTCAGCACGTCGGAAAGGTCGTCCGCGCCGCCTGAGTTTTCCGAGTCTTCTTCCCTCCTTTCCGGGATAAGGCCGGACAGGACGGGAACAAAGTTAAAATATTCGGGGTAATTGTCACCCAGCATTTTTTTCCAGTCAGTCTCAGCTATGTTTTTCCAGTTCCCCCGGGCAACGTCTTCAATGTCAAGACCTGCAACCTTGAGAAATTTCTGGAAAAACTTGAGGGCGCGACCGGGGTCGTTTTCGAACGCGGACGCAGCTTTCTTGAAAAAGTCCCCCGGCGAGGTTTTAGATTGAAACAGCTCCGTGTTCCGGACAACGACAATCTTCCTGCCACCAAGGAGGGAAGGCGTCAGTATCTCTTCACATAAAGCCCGATAATTCCCCTCGCCATCGAGGCTGATCAGGTTAAGGCCTTCTGAGGGTTCGGGCAGTATCGTGCTGATGATTTTCCCCAGGGAGGCGCCGACAGAGTAATCATCGTCCCCGTAGATGAGGTAAACAGGCGAAATATCACCTTTTTTCATCTTATCCAAAGCTTTTTGGAGGGAAAAATCATGCTCTTTCATTGGATCAGACAATTACAAATTTCTGGATATAACGCAGGACATCTTCGGGTTCATCGATTACCTGCAAAAGGCCAAGGTCTTCAGGAAGTACTTTACCTTCGGCGCACATGCGTTCCTTGAGCCATTTTAACAGCCCGCCCCAGTATTCCTTGCCCATCAGGATGACCGGGAACGACTTTGATCCTTTTTGTCTGGATCAGGGTCAGAGCTTCGAAAAGCTCGTCCATGGTCCCGAAACCGCCGGGCAGAATGACATAAGCAACAGCGTATTTGACGAACATAACTTTCCGGATAAAGAAATATTTGTAGTCTATGGTGACATTTATATAAGGGTTGGGCTTCTGTTCAAAAGGAAGCCGGATATTCATGCCGACGGATTTGCCGTTCGCCTCCAGTGCGCCTTTGTTGGCCGCTTCCATGATGCCCGGACCGCCCCCGGTTATAACCGCAAAACCTTTCTCGGCCAGCATCCGGGAGAGTTTTTCGGCTTTCTTATAATAAGGGTCTTCCGGGCCCGACCCTTGCCGAGCCGAAAATGCTGACAGCCCGTCCCATCCGCGAAAGGACATCAATAGCCTCCACAAATTCGGCCATGATACGAAATACCCGCCATGATTCTTCCACAGAAATGGCATCCACTACATATTGTTTTTCATCCATGGTTCACCTCAAAAAAATAGAGACACCCGAGAGTGTCTCTATTCTATAATTACTATTATGTCCACCAATCCTTATTAATAGGATCTTCTTCTTTGGGCCTTAGCAAGCCTTCGGCGGGCCTCAATAGCCTTTCTTTCCGCCTTACGGAAGGTTTTTCATAAGCCCTTCTCAGCTTGAGTTCCTTGAACAAACCGCTTTTGGAAAGTTTGTTTTTCAGAACCTTAAGGGCCTTATCGACATCATTATCGATGACTTTGACTTCCAAGTAATTTCACCCTTTCTATTATGGATTTGTTAAAGGTTAATAAATTCGCTTGACACGAAGAGTTTGATGCAATTCAGGGAAGAATATCTCTAATTTGGATTAAATAAAATGAAATAATTATAAAATCCCGGCTTCAACCAGGTCAAACACATCAATTCATCTTCGCATTCGCGACAATAGACTCAGGATGCTGGCTTAGACATCCCTCCATTCTATATGAGATTACAAAAGGCCTCAGAGCAACCGTTCCGGAGTTTTGCGGAACGGATTTGATAAGAGATTGATCTTATAATATAAATTCTTTTAAATAGTCAACACTAAAAGGATTCAGGAAGGCTGATTTAAATTTCCCGTTACGTTCCAGGACTTCGGTCAGGTATTTTCCTTCTTAACAGATTTGCCCTTTTGACCTGTTCCTCCGGGGAAAGATTTCCCTCAAACAATTCAATGCCAAGAACTTTCCGGAAACTCTCTATCAATGCCTCTTTTACATCAATTCCCGAAGCGGAATCCTGAAAATCCGCCATCGACGTGACCGAGCGGGCCAGGGCTTCCTCCGACATTCGGAGCAGGGTTGCGGAAAAGGGCCCGGGCCGTCTTATCGGGTCGAAACCCAGCAGGAGGGATCCGTGTTGGAGGAAGGCATTTTTTACCCTGACCTGGGCGCTTCCGCATATTTTTCTGCCGGCGACAAAGAGTTCGAACCTGGATGGATCAGAAAAACAAAAGGACTTCAGCCCGTCACTGCGACTTTGGCGGGGGCTGTCTTCCGCAATTGAAGCTTTGATCCCCATTGAGGCCAAAGCGCCTGCCAGGCAGGAGCTTATAACTTTATACGTTCCCAGGATGTGTCCGGGAAAGAGGGGATTGTCCTTTGAGGCCATCACCGAATAGGTGATTTCATTTTCATGAAGGACGGCCTTGCCGCCCGTGGGCCGCCTGACGATATCGATGCCCAGAGCCAGACAAGCCTCTAGATTCACTTCTCTATCGAAATTCTGAAAATAGCCGAGAGAAACGGCAGCGGGGGCCCAGCCGTAAAACCTCAAGGTGGGGGGAGAATAGCCTGAATCGCGCTCATGAGAATGGCCTCATCTATGGCCATGTTTTCAAAAGCGTCTAGAATGTCTGAAACGGCAGGATTCGCCATTCCGCAAACTGTATTCAAACCAGTCCTTCCTCGCCGACTACATAATCATTGTACTCGCATGGAATCCAGAAGATTGTCGAGTTCGCTCATATCTTTCATTTCAATGACGATCATCCAGCCGGTATCGTATGGATCGCTGTTAATGATTCCCATATCATCCATCATATCTTCATTGACCCTGACGATTTCACCGCTGAGAGGGGATATAAGTTCGGTTATCGATTTTGACGATTCAATCGTGCCAAAAGGTTCATCCTGTTCGACATGAGAGTCCACCGAGGGGAGTTCGATATGAAAAATTTCACCCAGCTTTTCCTGGGCATAATCAGTAATTCCGATAATAGCCAGATTACCGTCTATCCTTGCCCATGTATGTTCCCGGCTGTAGAGAAGATCATCTGGAAAAACCATCATGCGAAAACTCCTTTTTGATTTGATGCCGCCTTGGGATAAAGCGCTATATCAAACAATTTAAACAAACTTGCAAGAGAAAATAAAGCCTTGCAGAAAAAAACTTAACCCAGGAGTTTCAGGCTCTTATCCATTGTCGAAAGTACCCGGAAGCCGTCATCCGTAACTGCTATGAGGCTCTCGATGCGAACACCGAAAGAGCCGGACAGGTATATGCCCGGCTCCACTGTAATCACCATTCCGGGTTCGAGAACCGCTTCCCCCTGGGGGGATACCCTCGGATATTCGTGCACCTCAAGGCCGACCCCATGACCCGTGCCATGGAGGAAATACGGGCCGAACCCTTTCTCTTCTATGATCGATCTCGCTATCCCGTCTACAAATTTACAGTGGACGCCCGGCTTGATCACAGACACGGCGCTGTCATGGGCCTTTTTGACAATTTCATATACTTTCGCCTGCTCTGTCAATATCTCCCCAACACCGAAGGTGCATGTCTCGTCGGAGTGATAACCCGCCAGGACGCCCCCGTAATCGATTATCACGAAATCGCCTCTCCTGAACCTGCGTGCCGACGGGTGGGCATGGGGCAAAGCGGAGTTTTCCCCCGAGGCGACGATCGTGTCGAATGATACCCCCTCGGAACCCGATTTTCTCATCCGGTAGTCTATTTCCAACGCTATGTCTGCTTCGGATACGCCCGGCTTGATGAGGTCCATTACATACTCAACAGCCCGGCCGGACAGGGCTGAGGCCAGTCTGATGAATTCAATCTCTTCTTTGTCTTTTATGCACCGGAGCCTTGTCAGTTCATCTCCAAGCAGTTTTATCCTGAATCCCGGCATCTTGTCAGATATTTCAGAAAACTGCTGGCAGCTGACGAAAGCAGCCTCCATTGCCGCCGACCCGACGCCCCAGTCCCGCACAAGCCCGGCCACAGATTCCAGCTTGTCTTTGAACTGGACAATTTCCGTTACAGTCGCTTCCAGCGGAGCCTGGTTGATATATCTTCCATCGACCAGAAGGCAAACCTTATCCCCTGCCGCGATCAGGGCCCCCTCACTGCCCGTAAATCCGGTGAAGTATCGTATGTTCTGCATCCCAAAAACGATGACGGCATCAATGCCCAACTCCTCTATTTTGGAGAAGAGACGTTTCTGCCTTGCCTGAATCGATGCAGGAGACGGAGTCATGATTTTTTCAGCCGAGCCAAATTGTTTTGCCATTTTTCCAACTCTTCGATGATTTTTGTGTTCCCGGGGATGGGGCATGATTTTACATCAACATTTATTGCTGCGAGCTTTTGCCGGATTTCGGGATCGGAAGGGTCGTCATTTAAAAGCTCCTTGAGGATCTCTCCGGCAGCTTCCACATGACCCTGTTTAATGAGCAGATCGGCCATCGTAGCGGTCTTGAAAGCGGGCCTAATATTTTCATCGGCCTGCTGGTCCGCCGGACCCGTTTCCATATTGAACCGCACGTCCCCGGCCAGATCTTCATCAGAGTCATTGGCCATGAATTTCCCGTAGAACTCTTTCGCGAGGTCGTGCTGACCCTTGCTGGAGTATGCTTCTCCTAGCAAAGCAAAAGCCTTTGAGAGAAAATTCAGCCTCGCATTCAGTTTTTCAAGATCGTCAAGGGCCTCCTCGCTTTCGCCGGAACGGAGCCTGGCTTCTGCGAGGAACAGCATCGCCTCAATATCATCAGGATGCAAAAGGAGGCGCTCGCGGCAAAGCTGCGCAACATCTTCATATGAGCGCGATTCAAGACGGGCATTGCATTGTTGTTTAAAAATCTCTAATTCGCTCATCCGGGGTCCAATGAAATTGGTTTTGAAACCTGCTAGCACAGGGGTAGGGGGCTGTCAAGCACCGATCTGAATGCGATTGACAGATATGGTTTATTGCGGTTAAATCCGGGTTAAAAAGGCAAAATCAGATGAGCGCTGAAATCAAGCTGCAGAGAATAGACAACAGGTTCCGCAAACGTCAGTTCGAGGTGAATATCAGGTTCCCGGAATTTACCTGCCTGTGCCCGATGACATCCCAGCCCGACTTCGCGGAGATAATAATCAATTACGTTCCCGGCGACTACCTGGTTGAGCTCAAGTCAATGAAGGTTTACCTGAATTCATACCGGGACAAAGGCATCTTTCACGAAGAGGCCGTGAACCGGATAATGGACGATTTCGTGGAAGCAATAAGCCCGGTCAAGGCCGAGATCACGGGCAATTTCCACGTCCGGGGCGGAATCTATACCGTGGTCCGGGCATCCCATCCCTGAATCACTGAACCCTTCTGTCCCTCCAGTAAAGCATGTTTGTCTTGTTCGCCACACCTGGGGGGTTGATAGTCGCCCTCTGAGTACTCGCCCCCGTTCCCGACCCGCCGCTCGTTGTCACGTAAAGGTCGGCTTGCCCGGCGCTCCCCGGTTTCATGGAAATGATCGGGGGAGATGGTATCCCCAACCCCAGACTCATGCTCCTTCCGCTGCTCAGGATCCCTGACCCGGTGGTGTAATTGAGGGCATAAAGCGAACCAGTCCCCGCCTGGGAGCATGGGTCGCTCCCTGTCGGCGGCGTGTAAGAGGTCAGGTAAATGACCCCTCCGAAAATGGTCGGCTCGGCCAGGACTTTCTCACCCGAGCCGGAGAAATTAATGTACCATCCCGGTTTGAGAGAGTCTTGCGCATATGTTGTGCCCGTGCTCGATATGTTGTCGAGGTCATTGATGTTATAAGTGGTCGTCCTGTCGTTGTCCTTGACGGCATAGAGCTTCTCCTGGGCATTGGCACGCTGTCGGATCTGTCTTGTCACCTGTGGCCCAGTACACCCAAAGGTTCCAGTTAGCATCGCGGGCCGCCGCCGCGGAGGTGAATATGGGCCTGATCACGCCGGAGGAAGATGCAAACAGTTTGTTGCCCGACCAGTTCGAAACAGAACAGCCACTTGTCGATTTCACTTCACTGGCGGTGCAGAATTTGAACCGCCACATGCTTCCACCAAGGTCGCCAACGTAAACCGTGTCTATGAACCCGTCATTGTCGTAATCGACTATGGCAGGATTGGCAGGCAGGCTGTAGTTCATATCGGAATTGTTTGCCCGGGTGTAGCTCCAGATCACAGCCCCGTCTTTCAGCCTGACTACATAGAGGCCCTTACCCCTCGTGTCACAGCCTCCCCCAACGGAGCAATCAGCGCCGTTATATCCCGCCCCGATGACGCCGACCCAGGTTTCGCCTTCGCCGGTGGTGAGGACCTTCCCGATCATCATCTTGCTCCAGGGGTCGCCCATGTACTCGGGGTTGAAGGTGTTTGCTATTGAGATTGTCCCCCACCTGACACCGCTATGGTTGATGTAAGCAGGGGTCAACGAATTCGTCACGTCCACGGCGAAATAACCGCAATAGTAGCTGCCGCTGGCGTAGGTGGACTCAACCCCGTTGTGCAGTCTGCCGACGTGCTCCACACAGCTGAACTCCCGCCCCGTCCTTCGGATATCACCATCAGCGTCCTCCAGTCGCTTTCCGATTTGGTTTTATACGTTGTGCCCGTACCCAGCCATACATCGGCTACAGAGACAGGGCCGTCCACGAAATACATGTGCGACAGAGCTGTCGGATGATCGGAATGGGCTATGTTCTTTAATTTCGAGAGCAGGTTAGGAGGAATGATGCTCCATTGCTCGGCCCCTGTAGACGTTGAAAAAGCGTGCATCTGGCCGTCGTTCGCACCTGCCAGGATAATCCTTTTGCCGTTGGCTGACGTCCTCACGTGATTAGTCCTGAATGTATCGAATGCGTTATTGGCATCGTTCATGTCATAGAAAAAGGAAGAAGGTGTACCGATCGTTATCGGGGTGGACCGGAATACGTCGCCCAGTTTCCAGTAGTCCGTATTGTATGCGGATTCACCCCTGATATAGCCGATCACAGAATTACGTTCAGTAGTACTAGTCACCGCAAGCATGTCATTGGTCAAAGCGGTAGTCCCTGTTTTAAATTCAGACAGGACCTGGCTGATCGGCGTCAGTATATTTCTGTTGTCCGCACTGGCAGCCTGGAGTTCAGTACCGGCATCCCAGACCATGGAGCCGACCGTCCCATCAGCATTAATGGCGAATTTTCTGAGATGCCCCAACCAGAACGGGTCATTGTTGACCGGCTGGAATGAACCTTCATAAAGGTAATTCTCGTCCGCTGTCCTGGTCGATTGAACGGAGATCTGGGAAAAGGAGTAAATAGCCTCTCTTCATTACATTTATGGTCGACTTGAGGGCGCTCTCCAGTTCCGTCGGGTTGGAAGCCAGAAAAGCGTAGCCGCTGAGAGCTAACTCCGCCGGGTCTCCTACAGGGGCGCCGGTCGCATCGGAGGCATAATAGTGAGATCCATCCGCGGTAGTATGGTTCGTAATATAGCTTGCACTCTGACAGCTGGAATAGCTTGAGGGATTGTAAGCTGTCCTGTCTCCCGAGTTGGCGTCCACAGGATTATCGGTGTTGCCGTAATATGCGGCCCAGTTAAGCGTGTTTTTGAGCCAGTGGGGCATTCCGGCCCCGAGACCGACAACAAACACCTTGTATCCCGCATCAGCGAGCGCCTTGGCCTGGGCTACGGTCTCCCTCCTCCTTTTATACATATCCGTCTGGCTCTCATACCCGTTGCCGCTGCAGGAGAAAGTATCGGAGCCGTCAGTGATCAGGATGACGGCTTTCTGTCGGCATAATGCTGCGCTGTCGTTTGATTTATGATAGTCGAGATATGATTTTGCTTCCTGGAGCGCCCCCGCAAGAGGCGTCCCGCCGGAAGCGGTTTCGGAATTGATAGAGTTCGAACCGGTGCTCGTGACCGTGCAGGAAGAGTTGCTCCCGCAGAATATTGCGCTGTATTTGGTGCCGGTGCCGGAGGTCGAGGAAATACCCCGGACAAGTTTGTTGCATCCCGCAGAGTAATCACCGCTTTCATTGCTTGAGCAATTAGCAAACCTCATGTACCCGAAGCGGATCCCGAGGCTCCCTTCATCCTGGTTGTTTATTGTGCCGCTCTTGTTATCATCAAGGACGGAAAATATAGCCCTTTTGGCGATGGCGAGCCTGCTGCAGTCGGTCGTGTACCCCGTGCGCGAGCTGTAAAAGAATGGGCCGGAGCACGTCGAATCCCCGTATTTCGGGACAGTGTCGGAGGAGATTGTGCAGGCCTGGGAATGGCCCGGATCACTGGTGGGGTAATACGCAACATCTGACCCGCAGGTATGGCCAGTCGTAACATACATTGTCTCGCCATATGCCGTCCAGTTCATGCTTCCGGAAGCGTCCAACAGGAGCAGGGCGTCGGGTGCGACCGACGTGAAAAGGGCCGTTTCGTCGGTGGGCTCGGTTGAGGCCTGGCCGAAGGCAGAAAAGGGAATGGCGAATATCAATATTGCCGTCAGCAAAAAATGTATATTATGTTTCATGTTGCCCGAACTCCTGGAGTTTACCTGTACATGGGGGTCATTTCAACAGGACCGTAGCCAAGGCCCACTTCTATCTCCACCTCTGAGCCGTACCGATCATTTGTCCCGGTCACAGTGACATTGTACCTTGTCTGCCCCCATTGCTGGCCTCCCCCGATTGAATAGCCCGGCAGGGGGATCATTACCGGGCCTGTGGTCGGCCTGGCCGGCCTTGTCGCGGTGTAAAAGGAATGGCTGTTCAGGGGATCTATCTGGGCATTGACTACTTCCGAGCTCCCCAGATTCTGGGGATCGAAATTTGCTATAAGGTTGTGTATCCCGGATTCTGCAGCATCAAGTGCCAGTTTCTCACCGACCATCCTGGAACTGATCCTGATGTCCTTTGTGGCGATCCAGACGGAAAGCATGCAGAAGGCAAGGAGCACCAGGTTCGCGAGCAGGGCAACCAGCATGGCAAATCCGTTGGGATCTTCCGGTCTGAGGCTCTTTTTCAGGAAATTACGAAAGCGATGCATGGTTCCTCGGTATGATGCTGGTCGAATAAATTATCCGTTTTCTCTGATGGGTGTTTATATCCAGGTCGTCTGTTTCTACAGCCAGGACAATCTGGATTCTCCGGATCTTTGGTATGCTGCCGGGAAGGTTGGCGTAAGGAATGACGGCACCGTTCCCGTCGAAATAGGTGAATATGGGTATGTTCAGGTCGCTGTTAATGACCCGAACCGTCCTTTCCTGGTCCACTTGCGCAGGGTTAGCGCCCAAAAAGGGCTGGGCAGTTCCTGCCGTCCCTGTCCTCCTGGTTATATACTTGTTAACGGTATCAAGGCTGTAAGCAATAATTTCGTTGGAATCTTCAACATCCGAGTTTGCCTGGATATCCATTTCTATTAATATGCTATTCTGCGCGGCTGACTGTATGCCCCTGTAATTCTGATGCAGATGATACTGCCCCGGTGGCATCTTTCCATATCCCGGAGACGAAAGTCGGGTTGTACGAGGCCATCCTTATCTCCATCGCCATGAGTTCCAGCGCAGCGCGGACATCCTGGCCGGCGGTGACCTTCATCTCCAGCGACGAGGAAGACCGCAGGCCGGTCAGCACCATGCTGTAAATGCTGCCGAGGACGATCATCCCGATCGAAATTGCCACCACGAGTTCGACAAGGGTAAGTCCTTTTTGCCGTTTCAACTTCATGACGAAACCCGGTATCCCTCCTGTCGTGTCACAATCAATGCTGTCCGATATGCCGGTCGTATTTGACGGCCAGGTGACTCTGACCCTCACCCTCCACGCAGCGGTGCCCACCGCTTCTACTTGCGTGTTCACCGTGTACATAGCATCTCCCGATTGCTTAGAACCCTGGCGGCTCACGTATATGGTGCGCACCTGATCCTGGGGAATTGCCAGGTCCGGGTTCATTATGGTTGCTTCGTTCAGGCTCAATCTCGCTCTGCAGAATCCCGGCCGCCCTGCCCAGGCTGTCGCTTCTGCCGGCAAGGTTCCAGGACTGCGGCTGAATCGCAAGGAGGGACACGATCCCCACTGACGCCACGAGAATGGCGACAATGACCTCGGTCAAGCTTATTCCCCTGTTACTGCATATTGAACCTGACATACGTCTTTCCCGTGATATTTACTGTTATGGTAGCCGTTGAATTATAGCGGTTTGCCACTGAAACATGGCCATTCCTGGCCAAGCCCCTCGTGGAAAACGAAATTTTCTGGTCATCAAAACTTACTTCCGTGAATCTGATATCTTTCGCCGCGGCAAGAAGAGATTTGGTCTGGACAGCTGTCCACGGCTCTCCGGAATAGGTGCCCTGGTACAGCGTATAACTGTTATTGCCGCTTGTAAATTCGATCAGGTATTGCCGGTTCTCCGAGACGGCCCTTTCCCGCAAGGCATAAATATCCGATGCGATGTCCCGGGCGGCCGTCTTGAGGTTTGAGTTGGCCGCATAGTGGTTAATGGCCGGCACCGCGAAGGCCGTAACTATCCCGAGCACGGCAATTACAACCATCAGTTCGGTCAGAGAATATCCTGTTTCTGATTTCAAGCCAACGCCTTATAGCTGTTTGTTAACTGATTTGCCTCAGAGACGGGACGGGCGGGTATTCTCAAATGAGAATGCCCGGCAACCCTGCCGCCCTATCCCAAGGGACTTAGGCCAGTAGTTTTGCGCGCTGCCTTTTCAGGCAGTTTGCCCTTTTCAGGCAATTCCCAAAAAAACTTCTATTTTACGGTCTTTTCGGCCATTCGTCCTTCACGGACAATTCTGGGCGTGATAAAAATCAGGAGCTCTTTTGTGTTCTTTGTTGTTTCCTGGTATTTAAAGAGCCAGCCGAGGACCGGAATATCTTTAAACCACGGAGTTCCAGTCTGGCCACTGCTGTCTTCAGCCCTTCTGACCCCTCCAACTATGACGGTATCCCCGTCTCTGACGACCAGGGTGGAAGAGACCTCGTTCTTGTTTATGGGCGGGTTCTCAAGCCCTCTGTCGCGCATGGTTGCATAATCGGCCGTGTCATTCTTGGCCTTTATTTCAAGGGAAATCCTTTCATCCGGTGTTATGATAGGCTTGACTTCAAGCTGCAGCACGGCCTCTTTAAATGTAACATTGCGCACGGCCACTCCCGACGTGACTTCCTGCACAATGTAAGGGATCTCCTGTCCCTGTTTTATATACGCCTTGATGTTGTCAAGCGTGGTCACTTTCGGGGATGAGATAACCTTGACATCACCCGTAGCTTCCAAGGCCGAGATCTCAATATCGAGGAAAGTCTTGGCTGTTCCCGCTATTACTCCAAGGGCGGGTGCTACGACATTTGCCCCGGAGAGGTTGGTCGCATATGTCTGCCCCGCCACACCAAGAGCGCGCCCCATTGGAACCAGGTCAGATGAATACAGCCGTTGTGAATAACTCGCCTGGAAATTACCGCTCTGCACCTGGGCGGCAAATTGAGAACCGATCCTCCTGGCGAAAGCCGAATTCGCCTCGATAATCTTTGCTTCTATCGCTATCTGGGGCTTCATACCGCGGGCCACGTCTTCCTTGAGCCTCTCCTCCTCGGCCTTCTTCATTTTATCAAGGGGGAAAACCGCAATTACATTGCCGAACTTTTTCATCCCCAGCCCGTTCGTGTCCAGGATGGTTTCCAACGCCTGGTCCCAGGGGACATTTTTCATATGGACCGTGATGTTTCCCTTAACGTCCTCACCGGCCACGATATTGACACCGCTCAATTCCGTAATGACCCGGAATATGTTTTTTATCGAGGCATCCTGGAAATCAAGGCTAACCCGCTTTCCTGAGAATTTTTTAGTGCCCTTGATTTCCGTACCCTGGTCCGCGTTTGCCGTTGACAGCGTATCCTGCGAATTGGGAGCGGATGCTGTAGCCGGGACGTCTGCCGCTGACAGAATCACGGGAAAAAACATCACGAAACATGCTGAGAAGTGGTATTAACAAACGCTTGGTCATTATTTCCCCTCGCTTTCCTCCTTGTGCAGCAGCAACGGAATTCGCTTATATTTCATTTTTCCGCGTTCCCCTGTAATCGGTTCTTCGATGATTATCTGGTCGGCAAGTATGTCCGCAACTCTTCCCCTGTTGGGGCCGAGCATTGAACCCCTGGCAAGGATGTAACTCTTCCCTTTCGGGTCGGTGATTACTGCAATCCGGGAATTTTCATAACTGCCGATTCCGACCAGTTTTACCTGCTCAAGGCTCAACCTCTCCAGGGCAGTCAAACCAAACCTCGGTTTTGCCTTGGGATCTTTCTTGACCTCCCGGACAAGGGGCTTGAAGGGGTCCAGTTTGCCCTTGGGATTATAATGGAAATTAGCGGCCGTCAAGGATGCAACATTCTGTACCACGGGTTGAGGAGCGGGCTGGGCAGGCGCAGCCTGGGTCGCAGCCTCGCACACCGGCCAGTTGCAGATGAGCAGGACGAAAACTGCTGAGCAGAAAACTTGCTTACTTTTTCTTTTTATCAGTAGCTTTTTCAACGGGCGCCGCCTTTTCGTTAAACATGTATGTCTGGATTGTGCACGATGTGTTCAGTAGACTCATATCCGTCTTGGTCTTGGACTCGGCCATGGCAATATCGGTTATATTGACGATCCTTGAAAGCCGGGCCACTTTTTCAAAAAACAGGACAACGTTATGGAAATTGCCGACCACGCTGATTTTCGCCGGTATTTCCATGTAGAATTCCTTCTGCACGGGTGTGAGGGGCTCAAATAAAGTCATATCCAGGCCCTGTTCCCGTCCGGACTCGGATATTGACGCCAACAGGTTCGGTATCTCTTTCTGGTCGGGAAGTTTCGTCAGGGCGAGTTCGAGATTGCTCTTTCAAGGCATTTATTTCCTTTTTGCCCTTCTGGATCTCGTTCACTATAGCCTGCTTTGCCGCTATCTGCTGGTTGAGCTCCGACAAGTTTCTTGTCCAGGCTGACCCTGGTGTCATAAACAGGCTGGAGTAGGAAGTAAAAATAAGCCCCGCCATATCGCCAGCAATACGAAGGCGACAAGCAGAATCCTCTGTCTGGGCGGGATCTTTTCGATGAAATCAAGCTTTATCTTCATTTTTTGCCCGTACCTTTTTCAGGAGCCTTGGCGTCCTGTTCCTGAGGTTTTAGCTGATATTTCAGTCCGCAAGACAGGGTAAATGCCTGAAGCTTTGTCTCGGCTATTATGGTCTGTTTTGATGCAACCAAGTCCACAGTGCTCAGGCTGGTCGTCTTTTCCAAACTTTTCATGAACCGGGCTATTGAGACATTATCCCGGGCAATTCCCTCGATTTTCAGGGAGCCCCCGAGTCGTGACAAAATTGGTGAGCCATAACTGGCCGGACGGCACGGTCGTGGTCAGTTCATCAAGGAGGATCACCGGCTTGAGGCGGTTTTCTTCGAGGGTCTTTATTATTTCGAGTTTTTTCTCGATGATCTTCTTATCTATTTTTACCTGGTTTATTTCCCCGGCGATTTTGGTCAAGGCGGCCAGGCGATCGCTTTCAGCCTTGATCTTGTCCTCGAGTGAACTCACGTCATATATCAGATACAGGTGAATGGAACCGATCAAAATGAGAAAGCCCGCGATTACTGAAGCCCCTATTATCAGCTTCCTTGTCGAACTGTCGGCCCTCTTCTGGTCGTGATACGGCAGGAGATTTATCTTTACCATTTATCTCCCTTTCTCCTCAGTCCAAGCCCAACGCATGCGGAAAACAGGGGGGCCACCTCATTGATCCACTCCGGATCCAGCCCCGCACCGATATTTATATTTCGGAACGGGTTGGCTATTTCAGTTTCGATGCTGAGCCTCTGCATCACCGCTTCCGGGAAACCCCTGATCTTGCACGAGCCGCCGCTCAGCAGAACCTGCTTGATGTACTCACTGCCGAAAGCTGACCTGAAATAATCGACGGACCTTTCCAGTTCGAGCATTATTGGTTCCGTATACTCAAGAAGGTCGCCTTCGCCTCCTGCAAGCTTTATGCGTTCGGCCTCCGCCTTGCTGACCGACAATTTCTGCTGGATCGCCTCGGTGATAGAGTTCCCCCCGAGCGAAAAATCCCTGGAGAAAATGGAACCGTTCTGTTTAATGACATTGATATTGGTAATCGTCGCGCCGATATTGATCAGGAAAACAGTATCCCTCTCATCAATTTCGTAGTTAGCCTCAAACATTGTCTCAAGGGCAAAAGTGTCAACATCAATGATGATCAGCTTGAGTCCCGCTTTCTTGAATATATTGAGATAGGATTCCACTATCTCCCTCTTTGCCGCCACCAGCAGGACATCATTCATTCCCAGGGCGCTTTCGCTCTCGCCAAGGACCTGGAAATCAAAGTAAACATCATTGATATCTTCTATGGGGAGGTATTTGTCCGCTTCATCCCGGATCAGTTCCCTCAATTCGTCTTTCTCGAGGGGAGGGAAAGCGGATTTTTTGATTATGACTGAATGTCCCGGCAGGGAAGTGACGGCATTTCTGCGGGAGTGCCGCTCTATCTTGACGACATTCTTCAAACGGCTGATTAACTCGTTCTGAGAGGCTTCGGAACCGTCGGAAATCAGATCGCCCGGGAAGAGGTTCATAATAGATGTGGTTTAGAATGTAACCTTCGTTGGATTCCCCGATATCAACCAACTTGATCGAACTTGCGCCGATATCGATACCGAGGGTGCCTTTTTTATTGGAAAAGAATCTTGCTAAATCTATCAACGTCCACCTCAGAATCAGCGTTTCCTGATCTTATTCAATGTCGGCATAAAATCGCGTACGGCTTAATTTAGCAATAAAAACCCAAATTTATTCAGTGTGCTGGATCACCAAATCTGTAGACAATGTCTCCTTTCCTGACCATGCCCAATTCATCTCTGGCGACTTTTTCTATGTACTTGGGATCACCTCTCAACAACAGGATCTCGGTACGCAGCGCCTGATTTTCGGCGAGCATCTTGGAATTGTCATTCTTTAAAAGCGAGAGCTTTTCATTAAGTATATAATTATCAACCAAACCGTTGTTACCGAAAACAATCAGTAAGGCCATGAAAGCAAGAAAGGTTACGAGGTACTTTCCTATTTTCAATTTTTCAAGTTTTTCCTTGCTTAGCGGATCGGTTTAAACCTGTATATATTAATTTTATCAATTCAACAACTGTAATTTGCATAAAGATTAGGCCCTAAATGCATACAATCCGCGCATTTTGGCAACAAAACGAGGTTACACGGAGGGAAGGAATGCCTGGGGCTCTCCCAGAAGAAATTCCCCTTTAGCAATCCAATTTTTCAGAATGGAGGAAATTTCCCTGGCTTTGAGGTAGCTTGACAGGGGCGCGGTGGCTATTTCTTTGCCCCCGATGTTTATTTTGCCGCTTCTCAGTTGACTTGTAGCTTACTTCTCCCAAACTTTTCATCTGGCCCCCTTTCGGGTAGTCCATGCCGTAATCAAATACCTGGGTAAAATATCTTCATCCCTGACAGCCGTGAACCGCGCCATTTCCTCATTGAGCACAGGTATGGGTATGCCTATTCCGACGTAGAGCGACACCCCGTATCCCAGCATGCTGGCGCCCATAAGCCATTGGGGGCTCATTTCTTTCAGATTGCCTATGGTGGAGATGGTGCCGGCCCCCTCCCGCGGGATTCCCTTTTCGGTCCTGGGAACATTGGGGTTGTGCTGGGTGCCCTGCCAGGCGACATATCCCTGCGCCCCGCCCAGGAATATCCGGGTCCCGATCCCTATCGTCTTGTAATACGGGTCATTGAACAGCGGGCTCAACTGCCCGGCAGTCGAATAATTCGCATTGCCCAACCTCGGCCTCAGCACGCCCATGTAAGTATAAATTGTGCGGTCCGAAGCATTCACCGCGCAATTGTAATTCTGATATGCATTCCTGGGGCAAAAGAGAATGGTGTCCCTCAATTCGTTGATGGTGATATTCTTCTCGTATTTACGGGCAGGGTAGCAATCGGTCCCATATCCTTCGGCCCTCAGCCGGATCACATTTCCCGCAACCAGGTCTTCGATGACATGGCCGCCGCCGTAATTGAACTCACCGGGATAGACACATGTTGAGAGGGTCGCCTTCCTGGACCTCCGTTGCGCCCAGATAACAGTCGACCGCCGCAATGCCCCCGTAAGCCGGAACATCATTGAGCCAGACCTTGTTCGCCTTTATCTTTGGGGAAGTATGTCCAAAATTGATGAAAACACCCGATGAGCACATGGGCGCAAAAGTGCCTGTCGTAACCACATCGACCCTGCGGGCCGCCTCGGTATCGCCGTGTTTTTCCACGATATCGATCATTTCTTCAGCGGTGACAACGACCACTTTTCCCTGCTTGATCTTATCGTTTATCTCTTTAAATGTTTTGCTGACCCTGTGCTTTTTCATACCGCTGACCACCTTAACCCTCAGCTCCCCGAATATCCGGTATGTCCGAATCCCCCTGAACCTCTTTGAGTTTCGTCAAGGGATTCCCTTAAAACCCAGACTGCCCTGGCAACTTTCTGGATCACCATCTGTGCCATCCTGTCCCCCCTGTTTATCACGTAAAGGCTTCGGTCACCCAGATTAATCAAGCAGGAGCTTTATCTCCCCCCGGAAGTCGGCATCAATGGTCCCGGGCGAATTGATCAGGGTTATCCCGTGCGTCAGTGGCCAGCCCGCTGCTGGGCCTGATTTGCGCCTCATATCCCGCCGGGAGCGCTATGGCTATTGCCGTCTCAATCACCTTGCGTTCCCCGGGCTTATTTCGACATGTCACCGGGGACCGCGGCGTGGATATCCATCCCGGCAGCATCTGGCTGTCATGTACTTGGGAAGCGGCACATCGTCGTTGCCCGGCAATCCGTATGATCTTTATGCTTGATTTCCTCCATCATGCCGTAGAAGCTCTTTCGCGGAGGCCGTGCCGGCCTCCTTGAACATAGCTTCAGCGGCAAATCCCGGCATTGTCGCGTTTCCGATCGCGGCGAAGCAGATCTTGTTCCGGGGAGAACATGTGACTCAGCCAGTCTCCTCACGTCCTCGGCGCTGACTGCGTCAATATCTTCGACGGTTTCTTCCGCCGGAATATTGCGGTCGAAATAAATTTCATTTTTTGCGAGCTTCATCATCCTGTTGTCAGTGCTTTCCATGCTGAGGAGGAAATTGCCCTTGATCTGTTCTTTGGCAGCCCGAAGTTCATTTTCCGTCAGGAGGCTCCGTCCTTGAGCCTGTGCATTTCCTTGATAAACTCAGTTCCGATATTTCCTCGAGCCTGTCGCCGTCCGCCCCGAAATAGATTCCCATCATCCCCGTATCGTGAAACGACACCATATAAGAATGAATGGCATAAGCCAGACCCTCTTTTTTCCCTTATCTCCTGGAACAGCCGGGAGCTCATGCTTCCGCCCAGCACGGCATTGAGGATGAACGCCGGATACCTCAAATCACTGGCATAAGGAGGGGCAGGTGTCCCGATAATGGCGTGGACCTGTTCAAGGTCTTTTTCCAGCACAAGCTGGAACTGGGCCGGGATTTTTCGGAGCCTTCTTTCCTTCAGGACCTCTTTTTTCGTAACTTTGCGAAAGATTCTTGCGGACAAGCTTTACCAGGTCATCGTGCTTCAAGTTCCCTGCTGCCGTAATCAGAAGGTTGTCCCCGGTGTAATTTGCCGGAAAAGAAATTCAGTATAGATGCCCTGCTGAGCCCCTCAACAGTTTCCCGCGTGCCCAGGACCGGAAACCCCAGGGGATGGTTTTTCCAGAAAATGCTGCTGAAAAAATCATGAATATAATCATCGGGGGTATCCTCCACCATGTTGATTTCCTGGAGGATGACCGATCTTTCCTTCTCCATTTCGTCGGTATCGAACAGGGAGTTGTTCAGGATGTCGGCAAGCAGGTCGATTGCCAGGGGCAGATGGTAATCGGGTATTTTAACGTAATAGGACGTGATTTCCTTTCCGGTGTACGCATTGAGGATCCCCCCGACTGAATCTATTTCAGCGGCAATGTCGAGGGCGGACCTTCTCTGCGTGCCTTTGAAAAGCATGTGCTCGATAAAATGGGCGGCGCCGTTCTGCCGGGCGGTTCTCATAGCGGGAACCGCATCCGACCCATATCCCTATGGACACGGACCGGACATAATTGATCTCTTCCGAGATTATCCTGATACCGTTATCAAGTACGGTTTTTCGGCACATCTTCGCCCAGCGCTTCTTTCCTGCTCAGCCGTATTTTCCCGCTCTTGTCAATCTCGAGCACTTTCACGGCCACCTTGTCTCCCTCATTGATGATGTCCGTTACTTTATTGACGCGCTCTTTGGCGAGCTGGGATATGTGCACAAGGCCTTCCGTGCCGGGCAGAATTTCGACGAAAGCCCCGAAATCGACGACTTTCTTGACCGTCCCATGTAAATCTTGCCGATTTCCGCCTCCTCGGTAAGCCATTTCACCATGGCAATGGCGCGGGCCGCCGCGTCGGCGTCATTGGAAGCAATCGTGACCGTGCCGTCATCCTCGACATCTATATTGACTCCTGTTTCACTGATGATCTGCCTGATGTTCTTGCCGCCCGAGCCGATCACGTCGCGGATCTTGTCGGGTTTGACCTTCATCGTCGTTATGCGGGCGCATAAGGCGACAATCTCTTTCCTGGGCTCGGACAATGAGTCCGCGATCTTGTCTATGATATAGAGCCTTCCCTCCTTGGCCTGGTAAAGGGCCTTGCGCAGAACGTCTTCGGAGAGCCGGTCGATTTTTATATCCATCTGCATGGCCGTGACACCCTTTTTGGTCCCGCAGACCTTGAAGTCCATGTCACCGGCGTGGTCTTCATCCCCGAGGATATCGGAGAGGACGACAACTTCATCGCCTTCCTTGAGAAGGCCCATGGCGATTCCCGCAACCGTGTCCTTGACGGGCACCCCGCCGTCCATCATGCAAAGGATGCCGCCGCATACGGTGGCCATCGATGACGAGCCGTTGGAGGACAGGATTTCCGAGACAATCCTTATAGTATAGGGGAACTCCTCAGCGGACGGCAGCACCGGGATCAAGGCCCTCCTCGCCAGCGCCCCATGTCCGGTTTCCCGGCGGCCGGGGCCCCTCAGCCCTTTCACCTCTCCCACGCTGTAGGGCGGGAAATTATAATGGAGAATGAAACGACCTGCGCTCTTCACCGGAGATGTAATCAAGCCGCTGCTCGTCTGATGAAGTGCCCAAAGTCATAACGGCCAGGGCCTGCGTTTCGCCACGGGTAAACAGGGCCGACCCATGGGTCCTGGGCAGCAAGCCCACTTCGCAGCTTATCGGGCGGATCTCATTAAAGACTCTTCCGTCAATTCTCTTCTTCTCGTTTATAATCATCTCTCGCAGGATGTCTCCTCTCGAGCTTCTCCAGGGCGGCCTCTGCTGTCGGGCCGAGTTCTTCCTCTTTTTCCCGGATCTTTGCCTTTATGAGGTCAAGCTTCGCGTACCTGTCGAGTTTTTCCGGCGTGTGGTAAGCGGCTTTAAAGTCCTGTTCGGCCAATTCGGCTACTTTACCCATTATTTCGGGATCTATATCAACCTTTTCGACTTCCCTCTTCATTTTGCCTATGGCCGCCCGCATCTTCTCCTGGAGTTCGAGGACCGGCTTCATCTCTTCCAGGCCGAGCTTTATCGCCTCGATGATGGTGTCTTCATCGACTTCGCGGGCCCCGCCTTCCATCATGACCAGGTTCACCTCGGCTTCCCTGCCGGGCTCGGCCGGGATCTTCCTGCCGCTCAGGAATATATCAAGGTCGCTCTTGCCGTATTCGGAAACCGGGAGGTTGCAAACAAGTTTCCCGTCGACCCTGGCCACCCTCGCCCCGGCTATCGGGCCCTTGAAGGGGATATCCGATATTTCCAGGGCCGCCGATGCCCCGAGCATGGCCGCTATATCTGAATCGTTCTCGTTATCGAGGGAAAGCACCGTGGCCACCATCTGCGTCTCGTAGAAATATCCCTTGGGGAACAGCGGGCGGATCGACCTGTCAATCATCCTGCGAAATCAGGATCTCCCGCTCATTGGGGCGGCCTTCGCGCTTGAAAAACCCGCCGGGGATCTTTCCCGCTGCAAACGTCATCTCCTGGTAATCAACCGTCAGCGGAAGGAAGTCTACGTTTTCCCTTTTCTCCCTTGCCGAAACAACCGTCACCAGTACAACTGTCTCTCCAAACGTCACCAGAACAGCACCATTTGCCTGATTGGCAACATAGTGCGCCTTCAGGGAAATCTCTCTTCCAGCGAATTCACTTCTGAAAATTTCGCTCATATTTTCTCCTTCGCATCTGTCTTCAGCAGAGCGTTTTATTATCTTCTGATACCAAGCTTCTGGATGACAGCGCGATATCTCTCGACATCTTTTCTTTTAAGGTAATCCAGTATCCTTCTGCGCTGGCCGACTATCTTCAGAAGGCCGCGGCGGGAATGATGGTCTTTTTTGTGCGATTTGAAGTGCTCGGTCAGGTATTGAATCCGGGCGCTCAAAAGCGCGATCTGCACTTCAGGTGACCCCGTATCACCCTCGTGAAACTGGTAAGTGGTGATGATTTCTTTTTTCTTCTCTGGAACTAACACGATGTACCTCCCTTTCTTCGGTTCAATTATGTGAAGGCTTTTGCTGCTCGACGCAAAAGACTCTGGCTATCTTAATTGCCTGTGTTTTAGCTTCAATCCCGTCAAGTTCATCAGTACCAAACAGGAAACTGCCCACCGCGAGCAGGGCCCCATTTTCCGAAGAGATAATTTTTATCATATCTCCGGCGGCATGAGAAGGTATATTATTTTCAATGATATCAGCGACCTGGGGCTGGTATCCCTCCTTCAATTTTTTCTCCAGGGCGCTGCCGACTGCCATCGCCCTCAATCCCGGCAGCGCGTCACTCAGGGATATGAGGCGGCTTGTTGCCGCTTCCCCCCATGCGCCATTTCCGAAATCGTCCATTTTCAGGGCCCGCTCCTCCGAAAAGGCGCCGCTCCTTGTCCGGCGGAGCCCGGCCAGGCACCCCCCGGTCCCGAGCCTCTGCCCGAGTTCGGCACAAATCGAACGAATATACGTGCCCTTGGAGCAGGATACGAAAAAGGTCACGTAGGGGTAATCAATTTCCCTTACTTCTATCCTGAAAACCTCGATGCTCCGGGCCGGCTTCTCAATAAAAATCCCCTTCCTGGCAAATTTATACAGCGGCTGGCCCCGCTCTTTTACCGCCGAAAAAGGCGGCGGCACCTGTAACTGCACCCCGGAGAACCGGCCTATCCCTTCGCGGACCTCATCTTCAGATACAACCCTGTCCGATCGGGACAATATTTTTCCCTCTATATCATAAGTGTCTGTTTCCACACCAAGAAGGGCCGTTGCCATGTAATCCTTGGTGTCGGAAATCAGAAACTGGGATATCTTCGTGGCTTCGTTGATGCAGACCGCAAGCACCCCCGTGGCCATCGGGTCCAGGGTACCCCCGTGCCCCACTTTTCTCGCGCCGAGCCTTCTCTTGACCGCCGCCACCACGCCGTAAGACGATATCCCGGAGGGTTTGTCGATCACGAGCACCCCGTCCATCATCCCCCTGTGATCGCACGCATCACATGCGACCTCACATATTCCAGGTCTCCGGAAATACTGCAGGCCGCGGCATTGGGATGCCCGCCGCCCCCGAACTGGCCGGCAATTTTTTCAACGTTGATCAAGCCCTTGGAGCGCAGGCTGACCTTGAAAAACGAGTCCTCCATTTCCGTATAGAAAACAGCCACCTCAACCCCTTTGATAGCTCGCACAAAATCGACGAAGTTCTCGGTGTGCTCTGTTTTAGCTTCGGCTTCTCTCAGCATCTGCTGAAAAACCGACATGGAGCCGATTTTCCCATCCCATTCCAACTCCAGGGTCTGGATTGCCTGTTTAAAGAGCCTTACCTTCGCAAGAGGGTTTGACTCATAAATATTCTGGGCGATCACAGATGGGTCTGCCCCCGCGGCGACCAGTTCTGCTGCTATGCGAAAAGACTCCACCCCGGTATTCGAATAATGAAAAGAGCCGGTATCGGTCAGTATGGCCGTGTACAGGTTCACCGCGATATCGGGGGTGACTTCGGCTTTGATTTCCTTCAAGAGCCTGTATACAAGCTCCCCCGTGGAACTTGCATCCGGGTCGACCAGGCAAATATCTGCAAAGCTGCCCCTTGAAACATGGTGGTCTATATTAATCACGTACCTGGCTTTTTTAATTGCCTCCGCAAGCCGGCCAATGCGGTCCAGTTCGCTGCAGTCGAGGACAAATATGGCATCATAGCCGTTAACATCACCCAGTTGGCCGGAAACGGCCGCGGAGCCGGGCAGATAACCGTATGTCTCCGGCACGCTGTCCTGGTTGTAAATAAAGGCCTCCTTGCCCATGTTGCGCAAAGCGAGATAAAGGGCGATTTCCGAACCGAGGGCATCCCCGTCGGGCCTCACGTGTGAGGTTATCAGGAATCTTCGGCATTCGGCCACTATCTTACTTATCCTTGTCAGCATCTCCTGCGTCAGCATCCCCAGTGTCGTTCCTGCGAATTTCCGCAAGCAGTTTTTCAATCCTGCTGCCGTATTCGAATGACTTGTCGTACTCAAAAATCAGGTCAGGCATATACCTCAAATTGATCCGCTTCCCCAGTTCCCGCTTGAGGAATCCCGCGGCTTTCTGGAGGTGTTCCTCGGCCTGCCTGCTGTTCAAATCGGACCCAAGGCGCACGAAATATACCCTCGCGCTGCGCAGGTCACTCGACATCTTCACGCCTGTCAAAGTGACCGGGCCGATGACGGGGTCCCTTATCTCCTTGCGCAGGATGTCCGATAGTTCAGCCATTATGAGGTCTGAAACCCGGTCGGCACGCTTAACTGTCACTATCGTACTCCCCCACAACGGCTATATCGGAGTAGTTCAGGATCTCGAACCTCGATGACACGACTTCCGCCAGGTAAAGTTCGTCGATGAACCTCAAGGCCTTGTCCATCTTTGAATTGATATAGCTTTTATCGTTGCCGACCATGGAGAAGCCGATCTGCCCTTTTTTCCAGTCGTCGTTTTCACCAACCTCGGCAATCGAAATATTGAATTCGTTCTGCGTCCTGCGCAGGATACTGCGCAGAATTCCCCTTTTGTCCTTCAGAGACCTGCTTTCGTGGATATAGAGCTCAATAAGTCCCACACCCACTACCATGTCTGAATTCTTCAACTTGTTCCCGGTTAAAGCTTTCTTTCTATTTCTTCCTTGGTATAGGCCTCTATAACATCCCCAACTTTCACGTCATTGAAGCCTTCAATGCCGATCCCGCATTCGAGACCGGATACGACTTCGCGGACATCGTCCTTGAACCGCCTCAACGAGAGCAGCTTCCCGTCGTAGACCATGACGCCGTCGCGCACCAGCTTAAGGTTGGAATCCCGGTTGATCTTGCCTTCCGTGACCACACTTCCGGCAATCGTCCCTATTTTGGGGACCTTGAATATTTCTTTCACCTCGGCCCTGCCCTGCGAGACCTCTTTGTAAATGGGTTCCAGCAGGCCAACCATGGCGTCTCTCACGTCGTTGATGGCGTTGTAAATAATATCATAAAGCTTGATTTCCACCCCTTCGGCCTTGGCTATCTCGATTACACGGGAATCGGGCCTCACCTTGAAGCCGATTACAATAGCGTCGGAGGCGGAAGCCAGGAGAACGTCGGTTTCTGTTATAGTACCTATGGAACTGTGGATTACCTTGAGCTTGACGTCCGAGGTGCTCAGCTTCTGCAGGGATTCCGAAAGGGCCTCTACCGAGCCCTGGACATCGGCCTTGATGACCACATTGAGCTCTTTTGTGCCTTCCTTGATCCTCTCATAGAGCTGTTCCAGCGTCACCTTTGCGGAGGCGGCAAGGTCGCGCTCCCGCTCCTTGTTGATCCAGTACTCACTGATGCTGCGGGCCTTTCTCTCGTCGTCTACCGCATTGAAATCGGTGCCGGCCTGCGGGACATTGGAAAAACCAATGACCTCCACGGGCATGGACGGCCCGGCCTCTTTGAGGCGGTTTCCCTTGTCGTCGAGCATGAGCCTGACTTTGCCGAATTCGGTCTTACAGACGAAAATGTCGCCCTCCCTGAGCGTGCCTTCCTGGATGAGCACCGTCGCGACAGGACCGCGGCCCTTATCCAGCTTGGCCTCCACGATCACCCCTTTCGCCGGCCTGTCCGGGTCCGCTTTCAGTTCCATGATGTCCGCCTGGAGCAGGATAAGCTCGAGCAGTTCTTCTATCCCGATTTTCTTCTTGGCCGATATCTGGGCAAAGAGGGTGTCGCCTCCCCATTCCTCGGAAATCAGGTTGTAGTCGGAAAGCTCCCTCATGATCTTTTCCGGGTTCGCACCGGGCTTGTCGATCTTGTTGACGGCGACGATGATCGGGACACCGGCGGCCTTGGCATGATTGACAGCCTCCACCGTCTGCTCCATGACACCGTCATCTGCCGCTACCACGAGCACCACTATGTCCGTCACCTTGGCGCCCCTGGCCCTCATCGACGTGAACGCCTCGTGCCCGGGCGTGTCCAGGAAGACGATGTCCCTGTCCTTTATATGGACATGATAAGCGCCGATGGCCTGGGTTATCCCGCCGGCCTCGCCCTCAATGACATTGGTTTTGCGGATCGCGTCGAGAAGCGAGGTCTTCCCGTGGTCGACATGCCCCATCACGGTAACGACCGGGGCGCGGGGCTGAAGGTTGGTCGATTCAGTTTCCGGCGCCAGGACTGCTTCCTCAATGTCCACCGCCTCAATCTGGTAGCCGAAATCCGACGCAATCACGGTCGCGGTATCGATGTCAAGCGACTGGTTTATTGAAGCCATTATACCCAGCCCGATGAGCTTCGTTATGAGATCGGTTGCCTTCACGCCCATCTTCTTGGCGAGGTCACTGACCCTTATGGACTCGCTCACCTTGATCCTTCGCTTGATCGCTTTCGGAGTGGTGATCTCTGTCTTCTTCATCCGGACGACGGCGCCCTTTTTCTCTTCCCTCAGCCGGGCGGCCGCTTCATCGTCCTTGTCCCTTTCCCATTTCAGCTTGTCTTTTTTGTCCACCAGTTGTTTGAAAAAGGTTTTCTTCTTCGCCGGGGCCTCTTCCATGACGACTTCCACGGGCTTCTTGCCTTTTTTCCAGCCTTTTACGAAACCAGGTTTTGCTGGCTTCTCGGGCTTGGGTGCGGTGACTTCCTTGACCACCCTCGGAGCTCCCGCAGCCGGTTTTGTTTCCCTGCCGGGTGTTGCTACTGCCGCAGGTGTCGCTGACCTGGGGGCATCGGGTTTCCTCTCCCCGATTATGGCCGGCTGCTTTTTCAGGAGGTGGGGCATTGGGGGCCGCTGCGGCCGGCTGCACTGGAGCTTCTTTCAACGGCGGTTGTCCCTTCACCGGTACCGCGGCGGTTGCTGGCGCCTGGCCCTGCGGTGCTTCCGGTTGGGGTTTTTCCGAAGGTGCAGGCGGCAGCTGGGCCTCTTTTTTCTCCTCTTTCCCCGGTTCGGCAGCCGCTTCCGGCTTTTCGGGCTCTGCAGCAACAGGCTCTTCCAGAGCCGGTGCGGGGACCTCTTCCGCTGCGGTACGCACTGCCCTGCGCCTGATGACGGTGGATTTTATCCTTTTTTCCTCCATCTCCTGGGACTGTTCGACGCCGCGAAAATCCCTTTTCACCTTCTCGACTTCCGCGTCTTCCAGGGTGCTGGTAGGTTTCTTGCTTAAGATGCCGAGCTTCTCCAGGCGAGCTATAAGCTCCTTGTTTTCAATACCCAGCTCTCTGGCCAGCTCATACACTCTTACTTTTGACATCATTAACTCCTTGTTTCCTAAATGAGGCTCCGCTGCAGAATAAGTTTACGCGCTTTCCCCTCCGGACTCACCGGCCATGATCTTTCCGGCCTCCTCGATCCAGGCCTGGGCATTTTTTTCCTCAACGCCGGGCACCGCGGCAAGAGACCCCGCATCCGCCGAAGCGATTGTGGATATGCTCTTAAAGCCTTCTTTAAAAAGCTTCTCCGCAAGACTTTCGTCCATTCCCTGGAGGCGCATCAGGTCCTTAGGACTGCCTTCCGCCTGGGCAGCCACCATGGTCTCGCTCTTCACGTCAATTTTCCACCCGGTAAGGCGGGCCGCAAGCCTGACATTCTGCCCGCTCTTTCCAATGGCAAGCGACAGCTGATCGTCGGGCACGATCACCTCGATGGAGTGGTTGTCGTCATAAATCAATACGCGGTCGACCTTGGCCGGGGACAGCGCGCTGCAGACGAACTTCACAGGGTCATCGGAGTAAGGGACAATATCGATCCTCTCGCCCTTGAGTTCCTGGACCACGCTCTGCACCCTCGAGCCCCTCATGCCGACGCAGGCCCCGACCGGGTCAATGTCCTTGTCTTTGGTCCGGACAGCTATCTTGGAGCGGTTCCCGGGCTCCCTTGACACATTCACTATCTCTATAAGGCCTTCCGAAATCTCCGGGACTTCCATTTCAAACAGGGCCCTCAGGAAACCGGGATGGGTTCGCGACAAAATGATCTGCGGTCCCTTGGAGATCCGTTTAACGTCGTAGACATACGCCCTGATCCGCTCGCCCCTTTTGAAAGACTCCCTGTGGATCTGTTCGGATACGGGGATGATCCCTTCCGTCCTGCCCAGGTTCACTATTATGTTCCCGCCGTCGAAGCGCTGGACGAAGCCGTTCAGGAGCTGGCCCTTCTTGTCCTTGTATTCGTCAAAGATGTTGTCCCTCTCGGCGTCTTTGACCTTCTGGATTATTATCTGTTTTGCGGTCTGCGCGGCTATGCGGCCGAAAGTGCTCGTCTCTATCTTGATCCCCAGGCTGTCCCCGAGCTCTGCTTCCTCATCGAGGCTGCTCTTGGCAAGGGCGTAATCCACCTGCGTCTCGTTGTCGACAACCTTGTCCACGACCGTCTTGAACTGAAAAACCTCAATTTCTCCAGCCTCTTCATTGTAGTGGGCTTCGATATCGGTACTGGGGCCGAGCTTCTTCTTGGCCGCCGTGAGCATTGCGGCCTCGAGGGCCTCAATAATGATCTGCTTATTGATCCCCTTATCTTTTCCCATCTGCTCTATCAAACGCTTGAGTTCTGGAAACATATACTCCCTCCGTGCATCCGCTCTCTAAAAATCACCGGAAAGTTCCGGGTCAGATTTCATATTCGAGATTTGCCTTTAAAATTTGATCCATGGGAAGGCGAAACTCCTTCCCGTCTGCCTCGAGGACAACGAATTTCCTGCCGCCCTCCTCGACAATACCGGCCAGGACACCCTTGAAATTCCTCGAGCCGTCCAGCTTTTCCCTGAGCCTGATCTTTGCCTGCTTCCCCTTGTACTTGATGAAATCCTTCTCACGCTTCAGGGGGCGGTCGAGGCCCGGCGAGGAGACCTCCAGGTTGTAGGGCCCGGGCGGCAAGTCATTCACGTCCAGTATGTCGCCGATCAGCCTGCTCATGTCCGAGCAGTCCTGCAGGGTGACCCCGCCCTCCCTGTCCATGTAAATCCTGACAAGCCAGCGCGAACCCATCCTGGCGAACTCCAGGTCGACCAGATCCAATCCCTGCGCTTCGAGCACAGGCTCGACCAGGGCGATTATGTTCTCTCGCATCGGCTTCACTTCAGGCAATCTTATAAAATAAAAAAGTGGGCAAAAACTTGGCCCACTCTCGTAAAGCTCAGAATGAATTGCGGGATAAATATCAAATATTCAAGCTATTTGCAAGAAGAATATCTCCTTGAAAGGGCCTGCAACGCGTGTAAGACGGCGGCCTGCACCAGGCATCACCCCGGTGGCCTTGCCCACAAAAAAGGCAATGCCGACCGACACTGCCTTTTATTCCCGGTATCCAAAAATATTTAATTGGAGCGGGCGACCGGGATCGAACCGGCGACGTCCAGCTTGGGAAGCTGGCATTCTACCGCTGAATTACGCCCGCCCGAAAAAACCAGTACAAAATCATTCAAGAGGCCTTAATTGTCAAGATTTTTTTGCGAACCTCGCCCTCACCGACTCGCAGTGGGCGTCCAGGCCCTCAAGGGTGGCGAACATCTCGGCCGCTCCCGAGTATTTTTTCAGGCCCCTTCGGGAGAATGAAACGAGGCTCATCCTCTTTTCGAAATCATAGACGCCCAGGGGCGACGAAAATCTGGCGCTCCCGCCGGTTGGGAGGACATGGCTCGGGCCGGCAAGATAATCACCTATCGCCTCGGGCGTGAAATTTCCGGCAAAAACCGCTCCCGCGTTTTTGATTTTTCCGATAAGGGCCCCGGGCCTTGAAACCATCAGCTCAAGGTGCTCGGGAGCAAACTCGTTGGCAATTTGGACGGCCTCTTTCATGTCCGCGGTCACCACTATCAGCCCATAGTCCCTGATCGATTCGCGTGCTATGGCGCCGCGCGAGAGCCCCTTGAGCCTTGTCTCGAGGCTCTTTCTGGACAGCCTGGCAATATCTTCGTCGGGGGTGAGCAGTACGGCGCTGGCCATCCTGTCGTGCTCCGCCTGCGACAGCAGGTCCGCCGCTATCATGGACGGGTCGGCGGATTTATCCGCAATAATACAGATCTCGCTCGGCCCCGCAATCATGTCTATCCCCACCTGGCCGAACACCATCTTCTTGGCGACAGCGACATAAACATTTCCGGGCCCCACTATCTTGTCCACACGGGGGACTGTTTCAGTCCCATAGGCGAGGGCCGCAATTGCCTGCGCCCCCCCGATCCGGAAAATCCGATCGACGCCGGAAATCCGGGCCGCCGCTACGATCATCGGGTCGATGCGCCCCTGCCTTGCCGGCGTAACGAGGACAACTTCCGGGACCCCTGCAACTTTCGCAGGAATGGCCGACATCAGAACAGATGAAGGATAAAACGCGAGTCCGCCGGGACAGTAAACGCCCACCCGCCCCAGCGGCCTTACAATCTGGCCCAGCTTTACGCCGTCCTCTTCCGAGTAGCTCCACGAGCCGGACGCCTGCCGCTCATGGAAGGCCTCGATCCGCTTTGCAGCCAGGGCAAACAGGTCGAGAACATTTGCCGGGACCTGGCGCGCCAGTTCCCGCTTTTCCTTCCCGGTGACCTCCAATGTCTGCGGCGTCGGGGTGAACCCGTCAAACTTCTTGGTGTACTTGAAAAGTGCAGTATCGCCATTTTCGGCGACATCCGCAATTATCGACGCGACAGTCTTGTTGATCCTAGGGTCGGCGGTCCTGCCCCGCATCCTGATTGCTTTGAAAATAGCGGCAAAGTCCCTGTTCCTGGAGCTGATGAGTCTCATTCTTTAACCCTGCTTATCCGGGCGCCGAGCGCCGAGAGCTTCTTCTCGATCTTCTCGTAGCCGCGGTCTATGTGATAAACGCGGGAGAGGTCGGTCCTCCCCTCCGCGGCAAGGCCAGCCAGGATGAGGGAAGCCGAGGCCCTCAAATCGGTTGCCATGACAGGCGCCCCCCGCAGGCGGCGCACGCCCCTGACCACGGCGTTCCCGCCCTGGACCTTGATATCGGCGCCCATCCTCTGGAGCTCGCTGACGTGCATGAACCTGTTCTCGAAAACCGTTTCGCTGATGAGGCTTGAACCGTCGGCCACGGCCATGTATGCCATCATCTGAGCCTGCAGGTCGGTCGGGAAGCCCGGGTAAGGCAATGTTTTGATATCCACGCTGTGGATCTTGTCCTTCCCGATAGCCCTGATGCTGTCCTCCGAGGCTATTATCTCCATCCCCGAGTCGCGCATCTTTTTAGTGAGGGCTTCCAGGTGCCCCGGGACACAGCCCTTTAAGGTTATATCGCCGCCGGTGATACCGGCCGCGATAATGAACGTGCCGGCCTCTATCCTGTCCGGGATAATTTCGGCTTCGACGGGGCTCAGCTTGTCCACGCCTTCTATTTTGATCACATCCGTGCCGGCCCCGCTGATCTTCGCGCCCATGGCGGCCAGGACCTGGGCAAGGTTCACTATCTCCGGCTCGCGGGCCGCGTTTTCCAGGACAGTCTCGCCCTCGGCGAGGCAGGCCGCCATCATTATGTTTTCCGTGCCGGTCACGGTGGATATATCGAAATAGATCCTTGCCCCCTTGAGGCGCTTTGCCCTGGCCTCGAGATAGCCGTCCGCAAGGGTTATATCGGCGCCCATCTGTTCAAGCGCATTGATGTGAAGGTTTACGGGACGGGCCCCGATGGCGCACCCGCCCGGCAGGGACACCCGCGCTGCGCCGAGCCTGGCGACAAGCGGGCCAAGCACCAGGATAGAAGCCCGCATCGTTTTAACGAGCTCGTACGGGGCGTCGCAGCTCGCGATTCTTTCGGCGTTCACCTGCAGGACGTTGCCGTCTTGTTCCCTGCAAGGACGCCCCCAGGTGGCCGAGCAGGCTTTTGATAGTTTTGATATCTCTCAAATCGGGGACGTTTCTGAACGTGTTCCACCCCTGCGGTCAGCAGCGATGAAACGAGGATCGGCAGGGCGGCATTTTTTGCCCCGCTTATCTGAACCTCCCCTTCAAGGCGCTCGCCGCCCCAAATCACTATTTTATCCAATTACATTCTCCTTGCCGAAGCAGCACGGAAGAGCCCGGCATAGTCTTTCCTGAAGGCGATCAGTTTATATCCTTCTTTTCTGAATATTTCCTCTATTTTCTGCTCCTGCAGGCAGCCTATCTCGAGCAGGAGTAATCCGCCCCCTGTTCAGAAAGGGCCCGGCGCCAGCTATTATGCGCTCAAGGCATTCCGTGCCGTCCGGCCCGGCGACAAGGGCTTCGACGGGCTCAAAGTCCCGAACTCCTCGCTGGAGCGACCCGATGTTCTTCCTCGGAGACATAGGGGGGGTTGGAAATTATCATATCAAAAAGGCTGCCCGCAACAGGCTCGAAGAAGCTGCCTTCCTTGAAATCGATTCTCTCTGCGACACCGTTGGAAGCGGCGTTTTCGCGAGCCACCTCCAGGGCGGCGCCGGATATGTCCGTGGCCGTTAATTTTGCACAGGGCAGTTCACGGGCAAGGGCAATTATTATCGCGCCCGAACCGGTCCCGATTTCCAGGACCGAGCAATTTTCACCGCCGGGACAGCGCGGGGAAATGAACTTGAGGGCCTCTTCGACGAGGACCTCTGTTTCGGGCCGCGGGATCAGGACCCGCCTGTCGACCTTGAACGGCAGCGACCAGAACTCTTTTTCCCCGGTGAGGTAGGCCACGGGCTCCCCGTTGCACCTTCGGTCCAGCAGTTTTTCGAAACATTCCTGTTCCCGATGGGAAACCGGCATTTCGGGGTGGATTATGAAGCTGGTGCGCTCCTTTTCCATGCAGAAGGCCAGGAGGACCTCGGCGTCCAGGTTCGGGGTGGCCGAGCCGGCCTGCCTGAGCCTCAAGATTGCGCCGCGCAGGGCCTGGGAAACGGTTAAAGCGCCGAACGATTTCTCGGCAATTGGGATATCATTCCGAATCTTCATTCCAAGTTTCCTGGAAAATGGAGGGCTTTTATGCTGCGGAGCGCTTCAACGCCTCGGTCTGGAAATGGGTGATGAGGGCGTCTATGATTGGCTGGATATCGCCATCGAGGATGTTTTCCAGGTTATACAATGTCAGCCCGATCCTGTGATCGGTGACACGGCCCTGGGGGAAGTTGTAGGTCCTGATCCTTTCGCTCCTGTCGCCGGTCCCGACCTGGGTCTTCCTGTCCAGGGAGATTTTCCTGTTCTGCTCCTCTTTCATCTTGTCGAGCAGTCTCGCCCTGAGGACTTTCATGGCCTTTGACTTGTTCTTGAGCTGGGACCTCTCGTCCTGGCAGATGACGACGAGGCCCGTGGGGAGGTGGGTTATCCTGACCGCGGAGTCTGTCGTGTTGACGCTCTGGCCGCCGTGCCCCCCGGAGCGGTAGACGTCTATTTTCAGTTCGTTGGGGTCAATATTGACCTCAACATCCTCTGCTTCGGGCATTATGGCGACTGTAACGGCTGATGTGTGGATACGCCCCTGGGATTCCGTGACGGGGACACGCTGCACGCGGTGGACCCCGCTCTCGTATTTGAGCTTTCCGTAAGCGCCCTTTGCCCTCAATGAGGCCTATTATTTCCTTGTAACCCCCGATGCCGCTGGAGGATGTGCTGCTGACTATTTCGATTTTCCAGCCCATGACCTCGGCGTACCTTGCGTACATGCGGAAGAGGTCCGCCGCAAACAGGGCGGCTTCGTCCCCTCCAGTGCCTGCTCGGATTTCCAGGAAAACGTTCCGCTCGTCATTGGGGTCGCGCGGGAGGAGAAGGATTTTGAGCTTTTTCTCAAGCTCTTCCTGGCGCTCTTTAAGCTGGGGAATTTCCTCCTTCAGGAGCTCCTTTCATTTCTTCGTCGCTCTCTTCCCGGAGCAACTTCTGGTCTTCTTCGATCTGGGAGCAGACCTGCTCATATTCCCTGTAAGTCTCTAATAAGTCGCGAAGATCGGAATATTCCTTGGCGAGACGCTGGAATTCGCCTCTGTTAGCGACCACTGCCGGGTCGCTCAGCATGGATTCCAGCTCCCTGTAGCGATTGTCTATCTCCTGGATTTTTTTGAACATTTATGGATGAAAAGCAAAACGGGGTTTTACTTTTTCTCGTATTTCTTGTTGAATTTTTCCACTCTTCCGGCGGTGTCCATGATCTTCTGTTTGCCGGTCATGAAGGGATGGCACTGGGAGCAGATTTCAACCTTGATGTCCTTTTTCGTCGATCTCGTCTGGATTACGTTCCCGCAGACACAGGTGATCGTGGTCTCGTAATATGCGGGATGAATTTTCTCTTTCATTATTGTCCTCCTTGGACGTTTTAGCTAAGGGGCGGAATTTAGATCAAATTAACAATCATTTCAAGGATTATTTATTGTCCGCCGAATTCAGGTAAACGCCCTTTTCTATCTCGAAAACGCGATTACTGGTTCATTGAGTCCAGGAATTCCTTGTTCGTGTCAGTTTTCCGGATCTTGTCGATCATGAAGTCCATGGCGTCCACGGGGTTCATCTCCTGCAGGAGCCGTCTCAGGATCCAGATCCTGTTGAGGTTCTCCCTGGGGATGAGCAGTTCCTCTTTCCTCGTTCCTGAGCGGATCAGGTCAAAGGCGGGGAAGACCCTGCGGTCGGCAATCCTGCGGTCAAGGTGCAGTTCCATGTTGCCGGTGCCCTTGAATTCTTCAAAAATGACCTCGTCCATCCTGCTGCCGGTATCGACCAGGGCGGTGGCGATGATGGTCAGGCTCCCGCCGGTCTCGATATTCCGGGCCGCCCCGAAGAAGCGTTTGGGTTTATGCAGGGCGTTGGAGTCGACGCCGCCGGAGAGGACCTTGCCGCTCGGGGGGACTACCGCGTTGTAGGCCCGGGCCAGGCGGGTTATGCTGTCGAGAAGGATGACAACGTCGCGTTTGTGTTCCACAAGCCGCTTTGCCTTTTCAATCACCATCTCGGCCACCTGCACGTGGCGGGTCGCGGGCTCGTCGAAGGTGGACGCTATGACCTCGCCCTTGACGTTCCTTTCCATGTCGGTGACCTCTTCCGGCCTCTCGTCAATGAGCAGGACCATCAGGATCACCTCTTTGTGATTGGCCGTAATGCTGTGGGCGATATCTTTCAGCAGAACGGTTTTGCCTGCCCGGGGCGGGGAAACAATCAAACCTCTCTGGCCCTTCCCGATGGGGGTGAAGAGGTCCATTGTCCGGGTGGAAATGTTTGCGGGGTCCGACTCTAGTTTGAGCTTCTCCTCGGGATAAAGGGGTGTAAGGTTGTCGAAGAGGATTTTGTCCTTGGCCGCTTCGGGGTTTTCGAAATTAACGTTGTCGACTTTGAGCAGGGCGAAATACTTTTCGCCTTCCTTGGGAGGCCTGACTTCACCGGATACCGTGTCCCCTGTCCTGAGATTGAACCTCCTGATCTGGGAGGGCGACACATATATGTCGTCGGGGCCGGGCAGGTAATTATAGTCAACAGCCCTGAGGAACCCGAACCCGTCAGGCAATGTCTCCAGGACGCCCTCGCCTGAAATGAGGCCGTTTTTTTCGGTCTGCGCCTGGAGTATCGCGAAAATAAGGTCCTGTTTCCTCATGCCGGCAGCGTTTGGCACATTAAGCTCCTTGGCAAGGATGGCAAGCTCGCTGATCGGCTTTCTTTTCATCTCTACAACGTTCATTTCTTCTTCCTTGTTTATTTTTATTAAATTATGCCCGTTATGGGCAAGGCCTTTTGGGGTCAAGTCTTATTTGCTGGAATCTAGTATTATTGTAGGTAACCACTAATGAATTTTTCAAAATAAAACTGCGGATTTAGATTTAAATCAATGGGCAGCTGATTTGATCTTTTCTCAAAAGAAGGATTTGGATTAACCTTTTTGGAGACGCGTAAAAATTACAGGAAAAGCCTTTTGCTGTCAAGCTTTATTATAACTGCCCGTCTATCATGATGAAATTCAGCTGCCTTCCCGTCCGGCGCTCCGCCCGGTGCGAAAAAGAAAAGGTCTGTCCGGCAGGCGGTGCACAACCCCGAAAGGAAGATGCTGGATTCCGGGGGTACCCCGGCCTTGAGCAGCTGCAGGCGGTTGGCTCCCGGCAGGTCGAATTTCCACTTTCCCGGCCCGCAGGGGACAAAGAGATCTTCCCCCGGGACCCCTGTCATTGCGTCACGGACCGGCGAGTCCACTTCGTAGCAGCACGAGCATATTGCGGGCCCTATCGCCGCCAGCAGGTCCTGCCGGATCGATCCCGAAAGATTCGATACATTAATTGCTGCGGCTTTTCTTGCGATTTGCAGCGACGTGCCTCTCCAGCCGGCATGCACTGCCGCGACAGCCTTGAGTTCCCGGTCAGCCAGCAGGACAGGGGCGCAATCAGCCGTCTTGATACACAGGGCAATTCCCCTTGCGTCTGAAATGACGGCATCATACTCGAGCCCCGCCCTGTCACCAGCCAAAGGCAATGCGGACTTGAAATGCAGGATCCGGTCGCCGTGGACCTGCCTCAGCGTGAGAAAACGCTCCGCCCCGATCCCGGTCGATCCTGCAAGACAGATTCCCAATTGCCGTTAACGTTTTGTCCGGTGTGTCTCCCTCCATGACGCTGAAATTAAGAGAATTGAAAGGAGGCGGGCTTACACCGTAATCGCGGGTCAAAAATGCGTGTGCAGACCCGGTATCTTCATTGGTACCCGACTCGAAAAGCTCGATTGCACCCCGTCGCACCAACTCGAACATGCTACCCTGCCGGCCTGAACTTTGATTCGATGTGCTCGTTGAGAAAAAGGCGCAAGTCCCTCCATATCTTCAGGCAGGGGGGCCTCGAACTTCAAGGTCTGTCCCGTCCGGGGGTGAGTGAATGCCAGCTGCCCGGCATGAAGCGCATGCCTTTTCAGCGACTTGAGCCGGCTGCGCACTTTCGTGTCTTGAACCGCTTGCACCCTCTTTGCCGAATTTCCGTAGATATTGTCTCCCAATATCGCGTGGCCGATGGAATTATGTGGACCCTGATCTGGTGGGTGCGGCCCGTTTCTATCCGGATTTCCAGTAAAGCCAGGAATCCGAAACTCTCCAGCACTCTCCACCTGGTAAGCGCCTCTTTTCCCCTTTTGCTGAAAACGGACATTTTCTTCCTGTCCACCGGGTGCCTGCCGACTGCAGCCTCTATGACACCCTCGTCCTCTTTCGGGTTCCCAAACAGAATGCATAGTAGATTTTTTTGACTTGGTGGCCTTGGAACTGAGCGGCAAGCCCCCGGTGCGCCTCATCGGTCTTGGCGACTACTATGAGCCCGGAGGTGTCCTTATCAAGGCGGTGGACTATACCGGGCCGGATTACCCCGCCTATGCCGGAGAGGTCGCGGCAATGGTAGAGGAGGGCGTTGACCAGCGTTCCCTCGTAATTGCCCGCGGCGGGATGGACGACCATGCCGGCGGGCTTGTTGACGACGGCAACCGATTCATCCTCGTAAACGATATCGACGGGGATGTCCTGGGCTGCAGCGTTCACAGGCACAGGTTCTTTGCAGTTTCAGGGAAACCTCATCGCCCCTTTTCAGGCTGTAGCCTGCCTTCACGGTCTTCCCGTTTACAAGAACGAGAGCCCTCCTCGATCATCCTCTTGATCTGGGAGCGGGAGAAAGACGGGGCCTTTCGCGGCCAGGAAAATGTCCAGCCTCGTCCCGATTTCGTTTTCGCCAACGGGGCAGATCAGGTCGTCAATCATCCAGATATCCCTGCAAAGGCTTTTTCGACTGCTTTGAATTCGCCCGTATCGATGGTCCTCAGGTCCAGCAGTACCTCATCCTCGAATATCCGGGCAATAACAGGCGGGTCTGATTTCCGGAGCGCTTTTTCTATATGGTCCGCACTGAACCGGCTGCTTTTGACAACTATCAGGCAGGTCGCTATTTCCTGAAGGGGCAGGGCCCCGCCTCCTGACAGGGACTTACCCTGCCGGATTTCGCAGGAAATCCCCGCATTGGCGGTGTGCCGCAGGACGGAGAAGAGCTTCCTGGCCCTTTTCTCCACGCTCTCCAGGGGTTCCGTCAGCGAACGCAGTCCCCTCAATTTTCCGACGGCCTCTTCGGGATTCAAATAGAGCCTCAGGGTCGATTCCAGGGCAGCCAGCGTGAGTTTGTCTATACGCAGGGCCCGGTTGAGCGGGTTGGACTTGATATCGGCAATCAGCTCGGACCTGCCCACTATGATGCCTGCCTGGGGGCCACCCAGGAGTTTGTCGCCGCTGAAAGAGACGACACCCGCGCCGGTTTTTACAACTTCCTGGACTGTCGGCTCTTTCATGAGGCCGTATTTTTCCAGGTCGACAAGGCAGCCGCTTCCCAGGTCATTGAATACCGGGATGTTCATTTTTTCACCCAGGCCGACCAGCTCGTGAAGTTCGGCTTCTTCCGTGAACCCCATGATCCTGTAATTGCTGGGGTGCACTTTCATGATCAGGGCGGTCCTGTCGCTCGACGGCCTTTTCATAGTCGGCAATCCTCGTCCTGTTCGTTGTCCCCACTTCGTGAAGGATCGCGCCGCTTTTCTTCATGATTTCCGGGACCCGGAATTCCCCCCCGATCTCGATAAGTTCACCGCGCGAGACGATCGATTCCATGCCATTGGAAAGCGTGTTCAGGACGAGCAGGACAGCCGCGGCATTATTGTTGACAACAAGCGCGTCCTCGGCCCCGGTCAGTTCGCAAAGGATTTCGGTTACATGGTCGTACCGGAGGCCCCTTTTCCCTTTATTCAGGTCGTATTCCAGATTGGAGTAGCCGCGGCTTACATTGACCACATTGGAAATGGCCTCTTCCGGAAGGGGCGCTCGGCCCAGGTTGGTGTGGAGCAGTATGCCGGTTGCGTTTACGACCTGCTGCAGGCTGTCTTTCCTCAGGTTTTCAAGGCGGGAAACGACTTTACCGGCGAGCACCTCGGGATCAAGGGCCCCTGCATCAACCGGTTTATCGGCCAGGATGTCCGACCTGACCCCTTCGGTAACTGACCTGCATATTTTCAAGACGATGTTCCGGGAGGCCCTTTTGAAGATCCCTCTTCTCTCGAGGACGGAAATCATCTCGTCCATTTTCGGGATTTTCCTGAGCAGCTCACGGCGGTCCTCATTCATTTCCATTCCTCCGGCAGAAGTCTCTGAAATTGTTTACGGCTGTAAAGAATTCCCTCATCATGACGACCGCAAGATAACGGCCGCGCTGGGTCGGGATAAAATTTCCCTGAATGTAGCGAAGCGCACCTGCCAGGTAAAAGGGAACGATCAGGCCCCATAAATGATTATGAAACCCCGCTGCCAAACCTTTCCCTGAATACTTTAAGGTCGACCCCCATCCCGAAAATCGACATGAGGAACTCGTACCTGACCTGTTCTTTCAGGCCGAATTTTTTCGAGGCCATCACAGGTATCTCCCCGGCCTCGACCCTGCTGATATACTCTTCTATGTCAAACGTGTTCGCATAACAGGTACCGTCCATGTACCCGATAGAGCCGCTCCCGAGGCCGGCATAGTTGGCGTAACCCACTATGTATTCGTCTATCGATCGATTTCTTTCTGGAAAAACACCACACGGAAGAAAAGCCGTAGGCCGGGACAAGCCTCTCCACGATATCATTATAAAATAGCTCTTCCTTTTTATAATCGACTCTGCCCAGGGTCTTTTCCACGAGGCCTGCGGGTCGAATCCGACACCATGAGAGGATAAAAAGTGACCTGGTCTATCCCCAACCGCAATATCGTATCCAGGTCCCTGTCGAGCGATTCCCTGGTCTGTGCCGCAAAATTGAAAATCATGTCGGCATTCAGGGTCGGGAAAAGGCCTTTCGCCGCTTCCAGGCGGCCGGCTATGTTTTCACCGCTGCCGTATTTCTCCAACCTGTCCATTGATTTCAGCAGGGCGTCATCGAAGCTCTGCACGCCCACCGAAAGCCGGTCCACACGTGCCCGCCGCAAAGGCTCGAGGTGCCCCGGGTCAAGGTGGTTGGGGTTTGTCTCTACCGAAACCTCCCTGATAGGAAAGCTCGCGCGGACGAGGGAAATGGTCTCCTCAAGCTCATCGATCAGGATCGTGGGCGTGCCGCCGCCTATGTATATGCCGCTGAAATTAAAACCCCGGTCCTTGTACAGGAGGACCTCGGCCCGCAGCGCCCGGAAATACCTCCTGCAGACGTCCTCCTGGAAAATCGTCCGGTTAAAGGAACAATACGGGCAAAGCTCCTCGCAAAAGGGTATGTGGAGATAAAGGAGATTGTTGTCGCCGGGATTTAATGGAACACTGGGCCCCTCGCCCCCTGTCTTCTGTTCAAACCTCATGGACCGCCCAATCTCCCGGCGGGCCATTCTGGTTACTATTTTACCTATCAAAACCAAGCCTTTCCTAAATGCATGAAACTGTGAAACTCATAACAGAGAGCGGTAAATTTATCAAGAAATACAGGCAACTTGAAATATTTCGGGCAGGATGGTATACGCATGATAGAAAAAAATCAGGATCAAAAATGACAAAGAAAAAGTTATGGACCGTCTGGAGTGACGGCAAAGTCAACCGCGAAGAGGCCGCCTTTCTGCGTAAAAAAGCCGCAGACATTCCCGTGCCTTTCGACCCCGAATCGGCAAAGTGTATAAAAGAACTAATGGACAATTTTCTGACGCGGGACGACGCGCTGGGCCTGGCCGCTCCCCAGATCGGGATAAGCAAAAAGATTGTGATCTTCAAGAACAAGAACTTCGAGGAAAAGGGCCGCGTCAAAAACGCCCAGGACTATGACCTCCTGGTTAATCCGAGGATAACCCAGAAAAGGGGCGAAGAGGAAGTCGCTTCCGAAGGCTGCCTGTCGTGCCCCGACATCAGCGTTGAGATTTCCCGGCCGACCGAGGTCAAGGTGAAGGCCCTCGACCAGCACGGCAGAAAGATAAACAAGAGGTACACGGGGTTTCTTGCCAGGATAGTGCAGCACGAGATAGACCACCTGGAAGGGATCCTTATCATTGATCACGAGGGGGCATTGTATTTCCCGAAGGAGAAAGAGGAGTTTTTCAAGAAGATATTCAGCAAGGAATCTTGAGAAAAAGCCAGGAAACAAAAAAGCCCCATCCGGTCGGGATGGGGCTTTTTTATATATAATCGTCGCTGCTAGCGGTTTCTCCTCATCCAGGCATCCTGGTAAAGCCTTCCGATGCAGAGCAAAAGTCCCAGCATGAAGAGGCCCAGCATCAATGTCGGTTCAGTATTGAAGAGCCTGTCGAGCTTGTATCCGACATAGAGGAACAGGAACGAGCAGATCACCATTGCGAACCCCCAGGCGCTCATCATCAGGGTGTGCGAGAACTGGTTGAATGCTTTCTGGTTGATGTTCATCTCTCTGTCCTCCTTTCGAGTCGATCCCCCGCCCCGGGGAGAGGTTGGGAGCGGGGGCCTGTCGTTGTCTATGTTAACCCACCACGTTCTTGATCAGGTTGACGACCGGGGCCGTGAACAGGGAGACCATTATCGTGTAGAGAGCAAATGATCCGACCGCCTCGCCGAGGTAAATCTTGTCGTATTTCTGCTTGAGGCTGATGATGATCAGGCCGCCCACCACAAGGGCCCCGAGCTGGAAGAACGGAAAGTTGCTGGCGCCGGCCGCGGCGTATTCCGCGAAACCGAAGGTTGCGGTGGTCAGGACCACGAATACCGAGAGACCCAGGCTGGCTAATGTCTTTTTCATTTCTTGTTTCCTCCTTGGAATATTTTTATTTTTTATTATTGCTGGTTTGTTTCCTCTTTGGCTTTATCAATATGAAAAAGTCGTGCCAGAGTTGAGGAACCGAGGCTTGTTTATGTAAGAGATTGAATATATAGAAGTAATTTATTGACGACTTGTTTTCGCATACGCCCGGCAGGCGATTTGAGGACCGTTATTCTTTAATGAAATGTTAACCCTGTTGAACGGAATAATTAAATGCGCCGTGAAGGGCAGGGCCCTGACGCCCGGGTGAAAGCTGAAATCAATGGCCTGTTATTGTGAATAGCGTCCATCAGGGTTGTCAAACAATTTGAACCGTCCTGCCTTAAGCCAGCAATTTTCACTTGATTTTTGAGCTCCCAGATATTAGGACATGTTTCCGAATCTAAAGAGAAAAAACGAGTCCGTTATTATTTGAGGCTTGGGAAATGATCAAATTTGAAGATGTTCACAAGTGGTTCAAAAAGCTGCATGTGCTCAACGGCGTGAACCTGAAGGTGAAGCAGGGCGAGGTTGTGGTCGTCTGCGGCCCTTCAGGCTCGGGGAAATCAACCCTGATCCGGATGCATAAACAAACTGGAGCCGATTGACAGCGGCAAGCTGATCGTCGACGGCCACGATATAGCGGACCCCAAGACGGACATCACCAGGCTGAGGGCCGAAATAGGGTTCGTTTTCCAGCAGTTCAACCTTTATCCGCACCTTTCAGTTATCAACAACATCACCCTGGCCCCGATAAAGGTCAGGAAAATGTCCAAAAAAGACGCGGAAGACGAGGCAATGGCGCTCCTTAATCGGGTCGGCCTGACCGAAAAGAGGGATGCATATCCCGCCCAGTTGTCCGGGGGGCAGCAGCAGAGGGTCGCGATCGCCCGCGCCCTGGCCATGAAACCAAAGATCATGCTTTTTGACGAGCCGACCTCGGCCCTTGACCCGGAAATGATCGGCGAGGTCCTCCTGGTCATGCAGGGCCTTGCAGGAACGGGGATGACCCTTATTGTTGTGACGCACGAAATGGGATTTGCCCGGGAGGTTGCGGACCGGGTGTGCTTTATTGATTTCGGGGTAATACTGGAGGAGGCAAGCCCCGAGGAGTTCTTCCGGAACCCGCAGCATGCCAGAGCCCAGCAGTTCCTTAAAGAGATATTGTCACCTATGCATTAACAAAGAACAAGGAGGTAAGGAAATGAAGAAAGGTTGTCATTTTATTTTCAGCTCTGGCTTTTGTTTTGGGGCTGTTTGGAACAGCCCTGGCTGCCGACGTCTATGATACGATAAAGCAAAGGGGTGTTTTGATCGGCGGAGTAAAAGACTCGACTCCGGGGTTCGGTTATATTGACGAAAAGACTAGGGAAATCGTCGGCTACGACGTAGATTTCCTCAAGGCCATCGCCAAGAAAATGGGCGTAAAGCTTGAGCTCAAGACGGTCACGTCAGCTTCGAGAATGCCCCAGCTCATGGCGGGCAATATCGACATTATCGCGGCGACAATGACAAAGAACGCGGAACGCGCCAAACAGATTGATTTCAGCTATGCATATTTCATGACCGGGCAGAAATTCATCGTCAAAAAAGGCACCGTGAAGAGACTTGAGGACCTCAATGGGAAGAGGATAGGAACGGCCAAGGGCTCCACCTCCGAGCAGAACGCGACCAAGGCGCTGCCCAAGTCAACAGTCATTTCCTATGACGATTATCCCCAGGCATTCCTTGCCCTGCAGCAGAACAAGGTTTTCGCAATAACAACAGATGAGTCCATCCTGGCACAGCTGCTCGGCAAAGCACCGGACAAAAACAAATATGAGATACCCAGTTATGCCATTTCCGACGAGCCCTACGGATTGGGAATCGCCAAGGGAAGCCCCAAGTTCTGTGAAACTTCGTCAATGACACCATCGTGGAAATGGAGAAAAAAGGCGAGGCCAAGAGGATATTCGACAAATGGTTTGGCCCCAAGTCCCAGACACCAATGAGCAGGGGCAGCTTCAAAATATCCTCACAACAGTAAACGACTGATAGGTTCCCCCTGGATCAAGTCAGGGGGAACTTGTTTTAAGCAGGTTTATGTTCAATTATCAATTCGATTGGGCAATCATCACATCCGGGCAGTATTTCGAGTGGCTCGTTTCCGGTCTGAAGATCACGATCCAGCTGTCGGCTGTTTCGATCGCGCTCTCCTTTATCCTGGGCCTTTTGATAGCGGTCATGAGGATGAGCAATCGGCGCCGGTCAGGTGGTTCGCCCACGGCTACCTTGAGTTTTTCCGGAATACCCCCCTGCTGGTCCAGATATTTTTCTGGTATTTCGGCTCCTACCAGGTATTGCCCGAATGCCGTAAATGAATGGATGAACGAGCATAATTTCGAGTTTGTCTCGGCCGTAATAGCCCTCACCATTTATACATCGGCATTTATTGCCGAGGACATCCGCTCCGGCGTGCGTTCCATCCCTAAAGAGCAGATGGAGGCGGCCCGCAGTTCCGGTTTCTCCTATCTGCGCTCGATGCAGTATATAATCCTGCCCCAGGCCGTCCGGATTACCATTCCGCCCGCTGATCAACCAGTTTCTCAACCTGGCGAAAAACTCGTCGCTGGCGATGACTATCGGGGTGGCTGAACTTACCTATCAGGCCCGGCAGGTGGAAAGTTACACGTTTAAGGGATTTGAGGCGTTTACGGCCGCAACCCTTGTTTACCTTGCAATTTCTCTGGTAATAACTGGCCCTTGTCACCCTTTACAGCAAAAAAATTCTCAACCCGATAGGAATGCGCTGATATGGAAGGATTTCAGGTAATCTGGGACAACATAGCGCATTTCATGATCGGCAGGTATCCGAGCGGGCCGCTGGGCGGTCTTGCCCTCACCTTTATGCTTGCCCTGGTTTCATGCATCCTGTCGTTTTTTGGCGGCCTTATAATGGGGCTCTTGTGTATATCCAATAACAGGTTCATCCGTTACCCGACCCTGGCCGTAGTGAATGCTATCCGCGGGATTCCCCTGCTGATGGTCATTTTCTGGATGTATTTCCTGCTGCCCTGCGATAATGAAAAGGCCCACGCCGGAGAGCTGGACGGTCATTGCCGCCCTGACAATTTTTACATCGGCCTACATGTCCCAGATAGTCCAGGCGGGAATTGAGGGGATACCGCGAGGGCAGACGGAAGCGGGGCTTTCAACAGGTCTGCCCCCTGGCAGGCAATGGTCTACATAGTGCTGCCCCAGGGGCTGCGCAATATGATTCCTTCCTTCGTCAACCAGTTCGTTTCGCTGATCAAGGATACGTCGCTGGCGTTCATCGTGGGTGTCTCCGAACTTACCCATGTGGCCACACAGGTCAACAACCGCACCATGATATATCCCGCCGAGATATTCGCTTTTATTGCAATCATTTATTTCATCCTGTGCTTCGCTTTCACGAGCCTGTCCCGCTGGATAGAGGCAGAGCTCGCCTGGCGAAAGGCAATCTAGCGCACCTTTTTTCCTCGAATATAGCTTGAATTATTTAAATTCATATAGTACTCAGTGAGAGCTTTGCTTCAGGTGGAACTTAATGCTGAAAATTAATTGTCCCGATTGTTTGAAGGAATTCATGTGGACCGACCACATGCCCACCAAAGGCGAATGCCCCACCCCCGATTGTGAATGGCGGTACGATATCCAGCAGGAATTTAGAAAAGGGGTCGAAAAGCATTCCGCTAAAGCCGGACATACCTGTCCCAGTTGCGGCGCTTCGATCGAATCCCGTTTTTGTTATTGCCCAAATTGCAATAAACTTATACTCGGATCAGCCTCTGTGAGCAGAAATGTTTTTTTATCGGCGCTTTTTATTACAATTTTAAGACCGGATAATAGAACCGGATTTTTGCTCCCGAAGAATTGAGGGCCGATTTTCGACCGAGAGAGGTTTTATGAAGAGAACTCCCCTGTACAATAGACATTTGGCCGCCGGCGCCCGAATGATCGAGTTCGGGGGTTGGGAAATGCCGGTGCAGTATACCGGTGTAATTGAAGAACATCGGCCAACCCGCCGGGCAGCAGGCCTGTTTGACATCTGCCATATGGGTGAGATTCATGGTAACGGGCCCGGGCTGCTTTCGAGCTGCTGCAGAAAGTCATGAGCAGAGACCTTGCTCCCCAGAAGACCGGGAAAATGAGATTGAGCGTAATGACCAACCCGGAGGGCGGCATTATCGACGACCTGACCGTTTACAAATTTTCCGAGGAGCGCTTCATGGTTGTGACGAATGCCGTAACCAAGCAAAAAGATTTCAAATGGATACTCGAAAACAAGAGCGCCCTGGGGATACGGACGTTTCCTCGGAAGATATAACTGAAAAGATGGGCAAGCTGGACCTGCAGGGGCCTGAATCCCAACCCATCCTCCAGCGCATCACAAAATGCAACCTCGACGGATATCAAGTATTACGGCTTCCTGGAATCGGAAGTCGCGGATTCTCCGGCGTTCATATCCCGCAGCGGCTACACCGGTGAAGACGGCTTTGAGATATACATGGCCGGTTCCTCGTGGAAAAAGTATGGGACACAATCCTCGAAGAGGGCAGGCCTTCCGGGCTGAAGCCGGTCGGCCTGGGGGCGAGGGACACCCTGAGGCTGGAAGCCGGCCTGATGCTCTACGGCAATGAAATGGACGAGACCGTAACACCGCTCGAAGTGGCGTATTCATGGGTGCCGAACCTTGAAAAAGAGTTTATCGGCAGTGACACCCTGAGAAGAGCAGAAGGAAACAGGCCTTACCAAGAAACTCGTCGGCTTCGAAATGGTGGACAGGGGCATTGCCCGCCATGGATATAAAATAGTTGAAGGGGACCGGGAGATAGGGATGGTCACTTCCGGCAGCATGACCCCGACTTTGAACAAGGCAGTGGGAATGGCGTTCGTCCCGATAAATTATATTGAGCCCGGAACCGAGATAACCATAAGCATCAGCGAAAACCTGGCCCGCGCGCAAGTCGTGCACGCTCCCTTTTTATAAAAGAGAAAAATAAAACTCTTATTGCCACTGGAGAGGAGACTATAATGGCAAAAACCAACCCTTCCGACAGGAAATACTCAACCGAACACGAATGGGCCCTGGACAACGGCGACGGAACGGTCACGATCGGAATAACCGACCACGCCCAGGAGCTGCTCACGGACATAGTTTTTGTCGAGCTGCCCAAGACGGGCAAAAAGGTCAAGCAGATGCAGCCGGTGGCGGTCGTTGAGTCCGTGAAGTCGGTATCCGACGTCTATTCCCCGGTGAGCGGAGAGGTGATCGCCGTTAACGAAGAGCTCGAGTCCAGGCCGGAATTGATCAACCAGGACGCTTTTGGCGAGGGCTGGATAGCAAAGCTGAAGATGGATGCGCCCGCTCGAACTCGATTCCCTGATGGACGCGGACGGATACAGCGCCTATATCAAGGAGAAAAAATAGAGCCAGGAGGCCAGGCAATCCCGATGAACTATATCCCCCATACCCCGGAAGACCTCAAGACAAATGATGGAGACGGTCGGGATCGGCTCGATACAAGAGCTTTTCTCGGACATTCCCGGAGAAGTTCACGCTCGACCGCAGCCTCGATTTGCCCAAAGCCCTTGTCCGAGCAGGAGCTGTTCGAGCACCTGTCGGCCATTAGCAATAGGAACAGGCTGCCCGGCATATGCCTGCGCGGCGCCGGGGCTTACAGCCACTACATTCCGGCGGTAGTGGGCCATGTCCTCTCCCGCTCCGAGTTTTACACGGCCTATACCCCTTACCAGGCGGAAATAAGCCAGGGCATACTCCAGGCTATCTATGAATACCAGACGATGATCGCGAAACTGACCGGCATGCAGGTGGCGAATGCCTCGATGTACGACGGCGCCTCGGCGATGGCGGAGGCCGCGGTGCTGGCGGCGAAAACTCTGGACCGCAATGAAATAATTCTGGCCCGCAGCATCCACCCTGAATACAGGGAAGTCGTGAAGACTTACTGCTGGGCCAACGGCTTCAGGATAATTGAGATCCCGTATCGCGATTCCAGGACGGGCCGACGGGATGCCATCCGTGTCCTGCCTCGGAGAGAACACAGCGGCGGTCATCGTCCAGAGCCCGAATTTTTTCGGGGTAATCGAGGATTTGTCCGTTATAGCCGCCGACGTCCACAAATGCGGGGCCCTCCTGGTCGCCGGCTTCACGGAAGCGTGCTCCCTCGGGCTTCTGAAACCGGCCGGCGAAATGGGCGCCGATCTCGTCGTGGGCGAGGGGCAGAGCTTCGGCAACCCGCTCAATTACGGCGGGCCCTATCTCGGAATTTTCGCCAGCACCAGGAAATTCCTGCGGAAGATCCCCGGGCGGCTGGCCGGGGCAACTGTGGACAAGGAAGGAAAGCGGGCGTTCGTCCTGACGCTCCAGACCCGTGAGCAGCACATCCGCCGGGAGCGGGCCACTTCCAATATCTGCTCCAATGAGGCCCTGTGTGCCCTTGCAGCCGCCGTATACCTTGTCAGCCTGGGGAAAAACCTCAGGAAACTCTCCGAGCTGAATTTCCAGAAAGCCCAATACCTGAAGAGCGGGCTCATCCGAACTGCAGGGCTGGGAGCGCCGTTTTCCCGGGGCCTGTCTTCAACGAGTTTGTCATGCGCTGCCCTGATCCTGCCGGGGTCAACTGGAAACTGGCTGCAGAAGGGATAATAGGCGGATTTGAGATATCGAGGCATTATCCTGAACTCGGCAATTCCCTCCTGTTTTGCGCCACGGAAATGCTGTCCAGAAGTGACATTGACCGGGTATCTCAATCCTGAAAGGATGTGCATGGAAACGAAATTTCTTATTACTTTGACTCGCTGCATTTTTTATCACCAGTTTCCGCACACGCGGAGACCGAAGTGTTCAGGTGCGGTTCAGAGATCGTCAAAATCGGAGATTCTACTGAAACCGTGAAGCGGATGTGCGGAAAGCCGTCAAGCACCGTACAGCAAAAAGGGAAAAGAAAGCTCAGACCAAGAGCAAGAAAGACGAAAAACAGACGACGGGTCTGAAACAAGGCTATTCCAAAAAGTGGTACTACGACATGGGATACGGGGATTATGTCTATGTCCTGTCATTCAAAGGCAACACCCTGAAGAAAATTCAAAAATCCGAGCGAGGCGGCAAATAGGAGTGAAATGGAGCTTATTTTTGAAAAGAGCAGGCCGGGAAGGGTTGCGACGAGTATCCCGGAAAGCGATGTGCCCCGCGTGTCCCCGGAAAGCGTGATTGGAGCGGACCTGCTGAGGGCCGATGTGGACTTGCCCGAAGTTGCCGAAGTCGACCTGGTGCGTCATTACACCGCCCTGTCCCGGCGCAATTTCGGGGTGGATGTCGGCTTTTATCCATTAGGCTCCTGCACGATGAAATACAACCCGAAGGTCAACGAGGAAATAGCCGGCCTTCCCGGTTTCACATCGCTGCATCCCCTTGTTCCCGACGAATTCGCCCAGGGCAGCATGAAGCTGATGTATGAGCTCGAGGGCTGTTGTCCGAAATCTTCGGGATGGCCGATTTCACCCTGCAGCCGGCGGCGGGCGCCCACGGCGAATTGACGGGCGTGATGATGATCAAAAAACATTTTGAAAAGCTCGGTCAGAAGCGGTCCAAAATGATCATCCCCGATGCCGCCCATGGCACGAACCCGGCGTCCGGGGCCCTGTGCGGATTCCAGGCAGTCACCGTCAGGTCAAACAGCGAAGGGGGCGTTGATATCGAGCACCTCCGGTCGCTCGATGGACGAGGAGACAGCGGGCCTGATGCTTACCAATCCCAACACCCTGGGCCTTTTCGAAAGAAATATCGAGGAGGTTTCCGGCAATAGTCCACGGCAGCGGCGGGCTGCTGTATTGCGACGGGGCCAACGCCAACGCGTTCCTCGGGATCACGAGGCCGGGCGACCTGGGGTTCGATGTCATCCAGCTCAATCTTCACAAGACCTTCTCCACCCCCCACGGCTGCGGCGGGCCCGGAAGCGGGCCGGTAGGCGTTTCCGCGAAGCTCGTCCCTTATTATGCCCGTGCCCAGGATAACTTTTCGAGAACGGCGTCTATAGATGGGAATACGACTGTCCGGACAGCATCGGGCGGGTCAGGGCATTTTACGGCAACTTCAACGTGATGGTGAAGGCGTACGCTTATATCAGGGCCCTGGGCCCGGAAGGGCTGAAGAAAGTCAGTGAGGCGGCTGTCCTCAACGCAAATTACATCAAAGCGCAGGCTTGAGCCTTATTACGAGCTTGCGTATAAGCGGAACTGCATGCATGAGTGTGTTTTTACCGGGAAGCAAACAGGTCCGCGAGAGCGGCGTGCATACGTCGGACATCGCCAAGCGGCTGCTGGATTACGGATATCACCCGCCCACAATATATTTCCCCCTGATCGTCCCCGAGGCAATCATGATCGAGCCCAACGAGACTGAGAGCAAGGAGACCCTCGATGCGTTTTGTGAGGCAATGATAAAAATAGCGGAGGAGGCGCGCGGCAATCCCTGAACTGCGTGAAATCCGCCCCCTTGACAACGCCGGTCCGGCGCCTTGATGAAGTCAAGGCCGCCCGCGAACCGGATGTCTGCTGGGGATGCAAATAGGATAGAGGATATGGAATCGACGCTTTGCCCTTTCAAAAGAAGAACTTGTCGCAGAGACTCTGGCAGGCCGAGCCGCAGATAAAGAAGATCCTCCTGAACTCGCAGTCACGTCGAAGAGGCGCGTCACGTGATATTCGATTACCTCAACAGGCTCGAGCGCGACCTGTACAACATGAAATCGGACACTTATTTCGTGAACCTCAACATGGTCGAGAAGCGCAACGCCAAGGAGTGCATCCGGGTCCTTTCCAACACGATGAGGACCGAAAACGAATACCTGACCAAGTCCTCCCCCCTGGAGCTCCTTTATGACATCGCCAGGGACGACGAAGGACGCCCTGGAAAAAGTCATCGGAAGCCTTCCTCATGCGAGTACATCGCCCTGTTTCGCGGGATAACGGGAAAGGCCGGGAAGCACACCCGCGGCCAGGACCTCTTCCATACTCTCGGACGGCAGGGAAGCGGCAATAATCCGCTCGGTCCAGCTCGACGAGCTGGCCGGTCTGATCCGAAGGTATTTCCGGCGCTACCGGACGGGCCTCGACCGCGGCGATAATCGCCAGAGGACAGGCCTGAAAAAGGACATCCTGAACTATTTCAAGGGGTCCGAAGCGGACTGGTCGGATTACATGTGGCACATGAAGCACATTATCCGCGACTTGAAGACCCTGGGCGACCTGGTCACCCTTGAGCCGGATGAGATTGAAGGGCTCGAGATGCGCGGAAGAAAACCACATACCGTTCCAGATCACCCCTTATTACCTGGCCCTGTTCAATAAAGCGGGCCGCAATGACAGCGACCGACAGATCAGGGCGCAGGTCCTGCCCAGCGTCAGGTACTGCCGTTCAGTCGTCGAAAGCCGGCAAAAGGGCATCGACATGGACTTCATGGGCGAAAAGTCCACAAGCCCCATAGACGGGGTCACCCGCCGCTACCCGGAGATCCTGATCCTGAAGCCTTTCAACTCCTGCCCGCAGATATGCGTTTACTGCCAGCGGAACTGGGAGATCAAGGGCGATCGACGAAGAAGTGCAGCTGTCCCGGGAAAAAATCAGGGATGCCATCAACTGGATAAAGGAGAACGAAAACATCACCGAAGTGCTGGTGACCGGGGGCGATCCGCTCACGCTCGACAACTATTACCTGGATTCGCTTCTCGGCGAGATTTCCGCCATCGATCACATAGAGAGGATCCGCATCGGGACAAGGGTGCCGGTAACCCTGCCATTTCAGGATAAATGACGAGTTCCTCCAGATCCTGGGCAAATATCACGAGTGGGGCAGAAGGGAAATCGCCATTGTCACCCATTTCGAACATGCCTCCGAGATGACGCCGGAAGCCCTTGAGACTATAAAAAAGATCAAGAAAATGGGGATCAATATTTATAACCAGCAGGTCTTCACCTATTACAACAGCAGGCGATTCGAAACGGCCCTGCTCCGGAGGGTCCTGAAGGTCTGCGGGGTTGACCCCTATTACAGCCTTCAGCACCAAGGGCAAGGAGGAAACCATCGATTTTCGTGTCCCCATTGCCCGGATCGAGCAGGAGAGGCGCGAGGAGGCGAGGCTCCAGCCGGGCCTCGTCCGCACCGACGAGCCGGTCTTCAACGTGCCCAGGCTGGGGAAATCCCACCTGCGTGCCTGGCAGGACCACGAGGTCATCATGATACTGCCGGACGGCCGCCGGATTTACAGGTTCTATTCCTGGGAGGTCAGGCTGGTCACGTCCCTGGACTACCTGTACACGGACACCTCGATTTACGATTATCTCAAAAGCGCTCTGCCGAAGACGGGGAAAATATGAACGATTACCGCTCGATCTGGTATTATTTTTAGTTCCTGCAATGTCGCCGAAACGCAAGCCCGACTGGCTCAAGGTTAAAATACCCGCCAGCGCCGAATTCTATTCCGTCAGGGAAATCCTCGACAGGCACGGCCTCAACACCGTCTGCAAGGAGGCGCGCTGCCCGAACATGGCCGAGTGCTTCCACGCGAAAACCGCTACCTTCATGATCCTCGGTGACACCTGCACCCGCAACTGCCAAGTACTGCAATGTCCGCCACGGTCGCCCTGCCGATGTCGACTCGGCGGGAGCCGCAACAGGGTGGCGGATGCCGCCCGGGAGCTGGGCCTCGAATACATTGTCGTCACGTCCGTGACCCGGGACGACCTGCACGACGGGGGCGCGGAAATCTTTTCCGAAACCGTGCTGGCGCTCAGAAGGGCGATTCCCGGGCTGCCGGATCGAGGTGCTCATCCCCGATTTTCGAGGGGATGTCCAGGCGCTGGGGAAAGATAATCGAAGCGGGCCCGGACGTGATCAACCACAATATCGAGGTGGTGGAACGGCTTGTACCGGGCAATTAGGCCCGAGGGGGGGTTCGATCTGTCCCTGAGCATTCTGAACAGAGTGCAAGTATCGGAATTATTACAAAATCAGGATTTATGCTCGGGTTTCGGGGAGAAGCCTGGGAAGATATCGATTCCTTGCTGGGAAAACTCGTCGGCGGCGGGCTGCCTGATCATTACCATAGGCCAGTACCAGCAGCCTTCCTCGTGCCACTGGCCCGTTGAAAAATATTACAGTCCGGCGGAATTCGAGGCATATAAGGAAGATGGCGCTGGCATGGGATTTACAAAGGTCGAGTCGGGGCCGCTCGTCCGCAGCTCCTATAGGGCGGCCGGCACGGCCTGAGGTCTAAATAAATATGTTGTAGAATGTGCATTCCCTGAGGCCCAGGATTTCCCTGGCCTCGGTGGTGCTCGCCGGCTCGCGCCCGTATTCCCGGGCAATCCGGACCATCCTCCTCACGAACTGGGCGTTGTTCCTCGCCTGCACGCCATGCTCGTAGTAGATATTGTCTTCCATCCCCACCCGGATATGGCCTCCCATGATCAGCGCCATCATCGCCATGGGCAGGTGCCCCTTGCCGATGCCTATCACCGACCAGGTCGATTTTTCGGGGATGTGCTCCAGCAGATGGAGAAGCGATTTCGGGGTCGCCGGGGCGCCCCAGGGCGTCCCCAGCACAAACTGGAAATGAAGGGGCTTTTCCAGTTTCCCCTCCTCGAGCATCCGGAGGGTAGTGACTATCATGCCCGCGTCGAAAATCTCGATTTCCGGCTTTACGCCCTTGAGCTTCATTTGTTCCGCAGCCCGGTCCAGAAACTCGGGGGTGTTGATGAAGACGCTGCCGCCGAGGTTAATGGATCCCGCATCGAAGGACGCCAGTTCGGGGTTCAACGCGAGGGGCGCAAGCCTCTCCTCGACCGGCAGGTTCCTTCCGGGGATCCCGCTCGTGGTAAGGCTCAGGATAAGATCGGTTTCGCGCCTCAGCTTCCCGACCACCTGCCGGAAAAGCTCCAGGTCCTGGCTGCCGAGCCCCGTTTGCGGGTCGCGCACGTGGATATGGACGATCGAGGCCCCCGCCTCCCAGCACTCTATGGCCGACTGGGCAATCTCGTCGGGGGAAATGGGTATGTTCGGGGCGGTTTCCCTCGTTATGCGGCTGCCGGTAATCGCGGCTGTTATAATTACTCTGTCCATGAGGATTCCTGCCTGGACCGGCCTTCTCAGGCCAGCTTCTGCTCCCGTGTGATTTCTCCGATTGATTCGTCGAGAACGGCTACTAGAAAATCGATCTGTTCTTCCGTGATAATAAATGGCGGGGCAATAAGGATATGGTCGCCCCGGATACCGTCCGCCCCCCCGCCGCCGGGATAAGTTATCAGCCCCTTTTCGAAAGCGCGGTTGGCGATCAGCGGCATTGAGCTTCATTTTGGGGTCAAACGGCTCCTTTGATTTCTTGTCCCTGACGAACTCCACTCCGGCAAAAAGCCCCAGGCCCCTCACGTCGCCCACTATCGGATGCTGCAAGAGTGTTTTGAGCTTCGCGAGCAGGTATTCCCCGAGAACGGACCGACCTGGCTATCAGGCCGTTTTTCTCAATGAATTCGAGGACTGCCAGGCCCACGGCGCATGACTGGGGGTTCTGCCCGTAAGTGAAACCGTGGATGAAATTGCCGGTCCCCTCCTTGATGGCCGAATGGACGTTTTCGCCTGCGATGACGCAGTACAGGGGCGTATAGCCGCTCCCCAGGCCCTTCGCGCAGACAATCATGTCCGGGCGGCTCCAGTGGTCTATCCCGAAATTCTTTCCCGTCCTCCCCACCCCTGTCATCACCTCGTCGGAAATGAGGAGCACATCGTATTTGTCACAGATCTCCCGTATCCGCTGGAAATACCCGTCAGGCGGGACCAGCGCCCCGGCTGTCGCCCCCACGACAGGTTCGGCGATAAAGGCGGACACCGAGTCGGGCCCTTCGTAAAGGATTGTTTTTTCCAGATCTTCTGCACATTCCAGCCCGCACTTACCCGGCTCCGACCCGAAGGGGCAGCGATAGCAGTATGCGGGAGAGATATGGGGGGTATGCAGCATCAAAGGCAGGTGGTATCTGCGCCTGCCCGGTGTGCCCGCTCAGGGCCAGGGCCCCCAGGGTATTGCCGTGATAGCTCGTCCAGCGGGAGATCACTTTAAATTTTGTGGCGGCACCGCGGTCGACCTGGTATTGCCTGGCCATCTTGACGGCAGTTTCCACACCTTCCGACCCGCCGGAAATAAAATAAACACGGCTTAACGAAGGCGGGGCCATGGATACAAGCTTTTCGGCCAGCCTGATCGCCGGTTCGCTGGTAAAGTGGGTGCCGTGGGTGAAGGAGACCTTTTCCGCCTGGGCGAGCATGGCGTCCCTGATCTCTTTTATCCCGTGGCCGATGAGGACGACAGCGGCCCCGCCGGAACCGTCGAGGTATCTTTTTCCCTGCGTGTCGTAAACATAAACACCCTCTGCCCGGTCAACAGTGGGATAGCCCTTGTTGGGGTTCCTGTAAAACACATGCCCGCCGCCGTTCACGCTCACCTGCACCTCCCATGAGTACATCCAAATAAAATAGCAAAAACCATTGCCGGTCAAGGGAAAAGTCGCGCATTATCCGTAATATAGCATATATGCTTAGAAAAACCCTTTTCACTGTGATATTAACCGGAGACCACATTCGGAGGCAAAATATGTACGACCTTGTCGTAATAGGTTCCGGCCCGGGCGGGCATGCGGCGGCCCTCGGCGCGGCCCGGCTGGGGGCGAAAGCCCTCGTCATTGAAAGGGACAAATGGGGGGGCACCTGCACGAACCGCGGCTGCATACCGACCAAGGCGCTGCTTGCCTGCAGCAGGCAGTATGCTGGCCTTGCCGGCCTCAAGCGCCTCGGGATTGCGGCCGAAGGGTCCTTCGATTTTTCCGCAATGAAACGCCACCAGGCGCAAATGGTCAGGACAGCCTCGCTGGGGACCGAAAAATCCCTGAAAGACGCCGGCGTGGAGCTCCGCCAGGGCGAGGCGCACTTGGCGTCTCCGGGTGAAGTTGAACTGGCTTCCGGCGGGGCCAGGGAGACAATCAAGGCAAAGAACATTGTGATAGCCTGGGGCGGAAAGCCGCAAGTACCTGATGTAATTACACTTTCGGAAAGAGTAATGACTTCGGACGGCTTCCTGGGGCTCGCCAGCCTTCCCTCTTCGGCGGCTATAATCGGCGGCGGCGTGATCGGCCTCGAATTTGCCGCCTTCCTCTCGCAGCTCGGGGCGAAAGTCACGGTGATCGAGTTTCTCGACCGGATCCTCGCTACCGAGGAACCCGAGGCTTCGGCCTTTCTCGCAAAGGAATTGGGTAAATCGGGCATGGACATCCTCTGCTCGGCCCGCGTGGAAGGCGTCTCCCCGGGTCGGGATTCCGTAGTGGTCAAGGCCGTCCGGTCCGGATGAAGTTATTGAAATAAAAGCGGAAATTGCAATAGTCTGCACAGGCCGCAAACCGGCTTTGAATATCGATGAACTTCAAGGAGCCGGCATAGCTTTCGACAAGAAAGGCATCCTGATCGATTCGAATATGATGACAAATGTAAAAGGGATTTATGCCGTCGGTGACGTGACCGGCGGGGCCATGCTGGCCCACAGGGCAGCCTGGCAGGGCAAGTCCCTGGCGAGCGGCCTGTTCGGCGACGGGTCAATGAAGTACTCGGACGCCGCGGTCCCCTATGTCTGCTACACGTCCCCCAACGTGGCCCGTGTCGGGATGACCCAGGCAGAGGCTGCTGAAAAATATCCCGACCTGGAAGCCATATCCCTTGAGTACGGCCCCAACATGTACGCCCGGGTCGAGCTCAAGGCGGCGGGTTTCGGGAAACTCCTGTTCGGCTCCGGCCGCCTGGTCGGCGCAAGCCTGGCTGGCCACGACTCGGCCGAGCTGATCGCCCCCCTGGGGCTTGCCGTTGCCTGCGGACTCGGCAAAGCGGATTTTAAAAAGTGGATCGTCGCTCACCCAACATTGAGCGAGATTTTGAACCCCTTTTAACATCCTGATACCGGCTTGCCGATGAAAAAGGTCCTGATATTCGCGTTAATCCTGGCAATTACGGCCCTCTGCGCAATATGCGAGTCGCAGGAAAACGCGCTGACCGCGCCCGTGCTCCCCTGCAGGATAATCCGGGAGTTCCCGCATGACCCCGGCGCATTCACCCAGGGGCTTGTCTTTCACGGCGGCTATTTACTGGAAGGGACGGGGCTCAACGGCTTCTCATCCCTGCGCAGGGTAGACCTTAAGACCGGAAAAGTGCTCAAAATAAAGAAACTCCCTCATCAGTATTTCGGGGAGGGGATTGCCGTGCACGCCGGGAAGATATTCCAGCTCACCTGGCGGTCCCGGGTCGGCTTCGTTTATGACCTGAACAGTTTCCGCCAGCTGGACGCTTTTTCCTATGAGGGCGAGGGATGGGGGTTAACGACCGACGGGAAAAGGCTTATCATGAGCGACGGGTCCGACTCGCTGCTTTTCCTTGACCCGAAATCTTTCAAGACCACGGGGATTCTCAAGGTCCGGGACGGGAGCAGGCCGGTTTTCTTCCTGAACGAGCTCGAATTCGTGAAGGGCGAGATCCTGGCCAATGTACTGGGGAGCGACTACGTGGCCTGTATCGCCCCGGAAACAGGACAGGTCAGGAGGTGGCTCGATTTGAGCGCCTTGAGAAGCCGCTTCAAATCCCGGGAGGCCGATGTACTCAACGGGATTGCGTACGATACAAAATCGGGCCGCCTTTTTGTGACGGGAAAGAAGTGGCCTGCCCTTTTCGAGATCAAGATCGAAAATTCACCTAAATAATCTCGGGCTTATATAAAGCTACCGGAGGTAAATGGGATTGGAAAAAATCCAGGGCCTGAGGCGGCCATATGCCCTGTTATACACCTCCACCCGGTAAACGCCTTTCTCCCGCAATTCGGCTTCAAGGCAAGTCCCTGTTATCTCCGCGACAGGCACACCGTTCCTGAGCAGGCGTATCAGGCCTGCAAAGGGGGTGCTGACCCGGGCCCCGGCACGGTTTGAAAACTCCAGTTCATCACCGATGTGCAGTTCCTTTCCGTCCTGAACGATATTGAAAGAGAAGCCGCGGGCCTGTTTGAAATAATCCAGACTGATGAACAGCCTGCCTTTCCGTATCGCCTGGTAAACTGAAAGGATATCCGAGCTGTCATGGCGCAGGGGTTCATCCAGGAGAAAATGGGTCCTTACGAACCGAAACGCCTTTCTGAAGGGGAATACGCTCCAGGTCAGGCCCAAAGCCCGCGACGGGGTATCGTGATTGTCCAGTTCGCCAATGCCGGGCACCCTGCCCGCCATGTTCAGGCTGTCCCAGCGCTCCATGGTCACCTTCCTCGGTCCCTTGAGGAAAAGTGCGGGCCAGAAATAACTCGCCAGCGCCCTGGCATTGCCAGTCAGCGATGACTGCCAGTCCGTCATGAAGTCCCAGATCCCCATCGCTGTAAAGCCTGACACCGGCCAGGTCTTCCAGGCATATTGTTTCACGTGAAACAATTCGGTCCCCTCGTGGTCGGGGTGGGCGATGATGCCCAGCCCGCCTGCTTCCCGCACGCGGTCGATCATTGCCTGCGGGGGCGTATGCCCGTCGAAATGGCGGCTCAGCGGTTCGCTGAGCCCGAACACCAGGTAATGATGGAACTGGCCGGGGCAGATCTCCTCTCCCGAAATGAGCAGCACCCCATCGTGCCACCCCTCCTCACCCGCGGAGCGCGCCTTCAGGTTGCCATGGTCCGTCAGCATGAGGATGTCGATGCCGTTCTCCCGGGCGGCCCTGACTATTTCCGGCACGGCGACCCTGCCGTCATAGGAGTATGCCGAATGGAAATGTACTATCCCCGTATATTCATGCATGATTCAACAGCCTCAGCGGACATTCGCCGCAAAGCGGCCTTTTTCCGGCAGAAATCCTTGCCCGTCTGCACTATCAGGGCATGGTACTGATTATAAAGGGCTGGTTCCGGGGAGATGCAGGATTCAAAGATTGCCTTGACCTCGGCGTAGCTGCAGCCTTCGCGGATAACCCCATGCCGCTGGAGTATGCGATTCGTATATGCGTCGACAACGAATACGGGCTTCCCCCCGGCATACAGGAGGATGCTGTCCGCCGTTTCCTCGCCGATGCCGTTGACTGACAACAGCCGCCGCCGCAGTTCCAGTGTGTCGAGACGGAACATTGCGTCAATGTCCCCGCCAAATTCACCGTGCAGGAAATGGAGAAAGTGCCTGAGACGCCTGGTTTTGACATTGTAGTAGCCGGAGGGCCTGATGAGTTCCGCGATGCGCCCCGGTTGTGCCGAATAAAGCCTGAAAGGGCAAAGCATGCCGGCAGACTTCAGATTGGCCACTGCTCTGGCAACATTGTCCCAGCTGGTGTTCTGGGTCAGGATGGCGCCCACTATCACCTCAAAGGGCGTTTCGCCCGGCCACCATTCAAGGTCACCGTAATGGCGGTCGAGGATGGAATAAATCTCATTGATAAGCACAGCCTGTGCCGGGTGATTGTTTTTTCCTGTCTGCTGCTCTCATAATAAAAAAAGGGCGGGCTGAAAGCCCGCCCTTGACCGGACCGTTACTTTCGGATGACAACGTAATGAGCCGCCCCGCCGCTCTTTACCAGCAGGAGGGCCCCGTCTTTTGCGCCCTTTTTGCCCATTTCGCGCTGAAAATCCTTCATGGATTTGATGTTGACCTTATTTACCTGGATGATTACATCCCTTGGCTTTATGCCGGCTTCATCCGCCGGGCTCCCTTCCTGCACCGACGTAACGATTACGCCCGACCTGTCGCTCAGCCCCAGGCTTTCCGCTATCGAGGGAGTGATATCCTGGAGCGTCATGCCGAAGTAATCCCCGGACTTCTCCTGTGCGGAAGCCAGTTCCTGGTCCTTCCGCTCGGCTACTGTTATATTGAAATTCTGCAGTCTTCCATCGCGCACGGCCTTTAACACCACGGTTTTCCCGACAGGTACCCCTGCAACTATCCTCAGCAGTTCATGCGTGTCATGCACTTTCTTGCCGTCGATCTCCACGATGATATCGCCGGTGCGCAACCCGGCCTTTTCCGCCGGGTCGCCTTTGACCACGTCGGCCACAAGGGCCCCTTCCTTTTCCTTGATGCCCATGTTCGCGGCTATGTCCTCAGTTATGTCCTGGACCGAGACGCCCAGCCATCCCCTGGTCACTTTACCTTTGGATTTCAGGTCGTTGAGAACGTCCTTGGCCATATTGACGGGAATGGCAAACCCGATCCCCTGCCCGTGCGCCACTATCGCCGTATTGATGCCAACGACCCTCCCTTCCAGGTTGAACAGGGGGCCTCCGCTGTTGCCCGGGTTGATCGAGGCATCGGTCTGAATGAAATTGTCATACGGCCCGGAGCCGATGACGCGGCCCTTGGCGCTGACTATTCCCTGGGTGACGGTCTGTTCCAGCCCAAACGGGTTTCCGATGGCCAGGACCCAATCGCCCACCCTTAATTTATCCGAGTCTCCCAACTCGGCCACGGGCAGGTTGTTGGTGGCGTTTATTTTTATGAGGGCGATATCTGTCTTGGAGTCCTTGCCTATGACCTTGGCATCGTATTCCTTGCCGCTGGAGAGGCGCACCTTGATCTTGTCGGCTTTTTCAACAACATGGTTGTTTGTGAAGATGTACCCGTCCTTGGTGATAATGAAGCCGGACCCGAGGCTCCTCTGCTTGAATTCACGGGGGTTGTCGCCGAAAAATCTTCTCATGAAATCATCCCCGCCGAAAAAGCGGTCAAAAAAATCGTCCCCAAACGGCGAACGGCGGCCCTGGGTCTTGACCACCTTTGTCGTGCTGATATTCACTACCGCAGGCTTTATTTTTTCAACGAGGTCGGCAAATGAGATCGAGGGCACTGCAGCGATTTGGCTTGCGCTGACGGCCGAGACAGGCTGAGTAAGTTTAGATCCAGATTTCGCCGCAAACGAGAAGTGAATCACTCCGGCAGCAGAGACAATTAAGAGCCCGACAAAAAAGACAAACCAGAATTTAAAAAACGTCTTTTTGCTCCTATTTTCCATACTTTATTGAACCTCCAGATCCTTTTTCCCAGATTTGCGGCGAGAATATATTTATTCCAGGCAAAATACAACTCCATTTTTCACGCCGCGTGATGCCGGAAATTTAATCATGTTTTTTTAAAAGTAAACCCTTGAGGTAAAGAGATTGAGGGATATTAATGATATACGGGTGGTCAACGTCCTGGAAGAGGAAATCCGTGACCTCGAGCCTCGACCTGGTGTCGCGGGCCGCTTCGATCGTGAGCCTCAGCAGGTCGTCCATTGAAATGTTATGGGAACAGGAAAAAATGGCCAGAAGGCCGCCTTCCCCGAGGATGCGAAGGCTCTGGAGGGCAAGGTGTTTCATCCCCCTGAGAGCGCCCTGCCTTGAGCCGCGCGTCCGGCTGAAGGGGGGCGGGTCAAGGACCACGGCGTCGGCCCTGGTCCCGTCTTTCACGCAATCATCAAGGAAATCAAAGGCATCGGCTTTTATAGCTTCAATCCGGCCCAGGCCGTTAAGGCCGGCGTTTTCCCGGGCAAGGTCGAGGGCCGCCCGGGAGACGTCAACCAGTTTCACTTTCGCCCCTTTCAGCGCGGCGTAAATCCCGAAAGCGCCCGTGTGCGAAAAAACGTCCAGCACCCGCATGCCTGCCGCTATGCGCGAGGACGTAATGTACCTGTTGCGCCTCTGGTCGAGGTAAAACCCTGTCTTCTGGCTTCCCTTGAGTTCGACAAGGAACTTGATCCCGTTCTCCTCGATTATGACCCTCTCCGGGACCTCCCCCATCAGGACATTTTCCCGGGTCTGCAGGCCCTCCTTTTCCCGGGAGCGGGCGTCTGATTTTTCATAAATTCCTTTAATTTCAAGCACTTGACTAAACACATCAAGAATTGTACCGCGGAAATTCTCCATCCCCGCCGTGTTCACCTGGACGACCAGGAAGCCGTTGTAGATGTCGGCTATGAGGCCGGGCAGACCGTCGGCTTCCGAATGGACAACCCTGCAGGCGTTGGTCCGGCCGAGGATGTCCCGGCGGGACTCAAACGCCCTCGTGATCCTCCGGACAAAAAAGTCCCTGTCTATCTTCTCTTTTCCAAAGGAGAGGATGCGGACCGATATGGCGCTGTGCGTGTTCAGGTAACCCGTGCCTAAAAAAGCTCCGCTCTTCGAAAATACCTCGACTATATCCCCCCGGGATTCCGCGCATTCCAGTATTTCGTTATCGTAGACCCACGGGAAAAATGCCGCCAGCTTCTCCGCGGAACTGCCCTTTACCACTACCTTCTTCAATTTACAGATACTGACCTTTCTACGGCATTGCCTCGAGGGTGACTATCATTCCCCTCTCGCGGTGGCTTTTCATCAGCGGAAGTTTCTTATCTCACTGAAATTCGTTTTTTCCAGCTTTCAGGGGCGTGAAGGAAATGACACGGGGTTCCATGTTTTTGGCTCATCTTAGCAGTCTCTCGATTATTTGCGAATGATAAAAAAAGGGCCTGCTCCTCGCGAAGCAGGCCCTTCGCTTTCAGTTTAACAGTTAATGGCCGTGCCCAGCCGACTTCTCCTCACCGAACACTTCCAGCTTTCCCGATTCTTCCATCTCATGCAGCCACTTGGGGTGCTGCTTCTTGGCCCATTCCCTGGTTACCCAGCCGGTTATCATGGCCGGCAGGGAGCCGGGGGAGCCGATTGTCCCCAGGTAAAGGTGGATGAAGAAAAACGCGAAGAGCGTCACGAACCCGAGCGCGTGCAGGGGATACATGAGCCTTATAAACCATGCCGGGTAGCTCAGCGGGAACCACATGAAGAGCCCGGTGACCAGCATCAAGAGGCCGCACCCCGCCACCGCCAGGAAAAAGGCCTTCTGGCCGGGGTTGTACTTCCCTACCTCGGGCACCTTGTCCACGTGCCACAGGTAACCGCCGGCGCACATCATCCAGTCGAGGTCCTCCGGCATCGAGATGACGCCCGCCTCATGCCACCACATCCTGATCGCCAGGATTACGGCGGCACCGAACACGACCCCGATGAAATTATGGACATACTTCAGGGCGTGCATGCCGCCCATGATATCGCCGATAAAATTGAGGGATCGGAACATCAGTCCCAGCCCCGTAATGAACAGGAAAATGCACGAGAGGGCCAGCAGCCAGTGAATGATCCTCTCGTATCCGTCTGTCGCTTTAATCAGTCCTTTTCTCATGTTTATTCACCCCCTTCAGCTTTGTGTGAACCAGGCTCGTCGGGGAGCTTGGGCCCATGGAGGATGTAATGCAGGAAGGACCCGCCAAGGACGCCGCCCGCCGCGATGAGGCTGAGCGGTTTGAGCAGATCTTTCCAGGCAAAAACTGTGAATGGGATACTCGGGCTTTGCTGCAGCGCCGCATAGACCGAGGGTTTCTCCTGAAGAACGTAGACCAGGTGGGTCCCGCCGACAAACTTGTCGCCGTAGATCGATGCGGTCCCCCCGAGCTGTTTGACCCGGGCCTCGGCCTTTTTCAGCATGTCATCCTTGTCGCCGAAAGTAAGGGCTGCCGTCGGGCAGGCCTTCACGCATGCCGGGGTGAGGTTGTTCTGGAGACGGCTCTCACACATATCGCATTTTGCAACCTTGTCTTTGTTTGGGTCGTATTTCGGCACTTCAAAGGGGCAAGCGGTGGTGCAGTACTTGCAGCCGATACATTTTGCCTCATCAAGGCCGACAGTCCCGAACTCCTTGTTGTAATGCAGCGCCCCGGTCGGGCAAGCCGTCACGCAGCCTGCATCGGTGCAATGCATGCAGGCATCCTTGCGGAAGATCCACTTTACATTGCCCTTCTCGTCTTCATAATCCTGGAACCTGATAATCATATATGTATTGGGCTGAAGGCCCGGAGGGTTCTGGTATGTCCCCTCGTTCCTGGTCTGCCTGGCCTTCAGGCTGTTCCACTGCTTGCAGGCCAGCTGGCAGCCCCTGCAGCCCGTGCACTTCGAATCGTCATATAATTTGATTTTTTCCGGCATCTCAGCTCACCCCCTTCTTCACAACATTGACCATGAAGGCTTTGCTCTCCGGTATATGGGTGTTCGGGTCTCCCGCGCTGGGCGTCAGGAGGTTTGCCGAATCGCCGAAAGTGAAAACCTCAGGTTTTTTGTCGTTCGGCCCATATTTGCGGGTCGCCGTCGTAACCCAGCCAAAGTGCCAGGGTACGCCGACCATATGGATCATGTTCCCGTCAATATTGAAGGGCTTCAGCCTCGGAGTGACAATCGCCGTACAGTCAACTTCACCGCGGGCGGATTTGACCGTCAGAAGCTCTCCGTTCTTTATCCCTTTCTCCTTGGCCAGGTCCGTCCCGATCTCCACGAACATGCTGGGCTGCATTTCCGCCAGCCACGGCAGCCATCTCGTGAGGACGCCTGTCTGCCAGTGCTCGCTTACCCTGTATGTGCTGCAGATGAACGGGAATCTGGGGTCGCAGCTTGCCACTAGGTCAAGCTCGGTGCCGATACCGGGCTTGTCAAAGCGCTTGATAATCGGGTTGACCTTCTGGTCCGACATCAGGTTCTTTTCCACCGGGCACTCGAGGGGTTCGTAATGCTCGGGGAACGGTCCGTCGGCCAGGCCGGGGCCGTAAATACTGGCAACGCCGTCCGGCTTCATGATAAATGGCGGCCTTCCGGAGCCGGGGTCGCCGACGCCATCCGGGACGTCCCCCGTCCAGGCGGTACCGTTCCAGACAATGACCGGGCGCTTCTTGTCCCAGGGGACACCATTGGTATCCACTGAGGCGCCGTTGTAAATGATCCTGCGGTTAACCGGCCAGGACCAGGTCCACTCAGGATACAGTCCCGAGTCCTGTCGGATCTTTCGTGCCCCTTCTCGCCGCATTGTTTACTCCGGGATAAGACCCGCAGTAAATCCAGCAGCCCGAGGAGGTGGAGCCGTCATCCTGCAGGAATGCAAAAGCGGGGACCGGGTCGCCTTTCTTGAATTCCCTGAATTCGCCTTTCTTGTTGGGTACTTCCACTTTTTTATCCTCCAGGAAGAACCCGTTGATCTCTTTGGCTATCGCATGGGCATCAAGGTGCTTGATGTGCCCGGAAAGGTCTTTCGCCCCGTAATTCCAGGTCATTTTTGTGTATGCCTCTTTCAGGGGGCCGCCTTCCTTCTCATAAAGCTCCTTGACCTTATAATAGAGCTCCGATATGATTTCGCCGTCGCCCATGGCCTCTCCCGGGGGATCGACGGCTTTGTATCTCCACTGCATCCAGCGGCCGCTGTTGGAGATGCTGCCTTCCTTTTCAACCGAGGAAGCGCAGGGGAGCATGAAGACTTCCGTCTTGATCTTGGAGGGGTCCATACCCGGGCCTCTCCAGAACGAACCCGTTTCGTTGTCAAACAGGTTGACGTTGACCATCCAGTCGAGCTTGGCGAGGGCCTGGCGCACCTTGTTGGAATGGGCGCCGCTGGCCGCGGGGTTCATGCCCCAGGCGAAGAAGCCGGTGAACTGGTCCTTGTACATGGCGTCGAACAGCGCGAGCCAGGAGTAATTCGCCCCGTCATCGATCTTGGGCAGATACGAGTACGCCTCTTCCAGCGGCACATTGGGCCCGTAGATCGACCGCAGGTAGCTCGCCGAATACTTCGGTGTGTTTTTCCACCAGTTAAGGCTGTTCTTCTCTTTCGTCTGCGGGGTCCGTCTTCTCGTTGTAGACTTTCAGCGAGGTCATGGAAGCCGCAGGCGTCGCCAGATATCCGGGCAGGATGTGGAACAGCAGGCCGTAATCCGTGGAGCCCTGGACGTTGGATTCGCCCCTGAGCGCCTGGACGCCGCCGCCGGCGATTCCCATGTTTCCCAGCAGTTCCTGGACGATGCACATTGCCCGGATGTTCTGGACGCCGACGGTGTGCTGGGTCCAGCCCATCGCGTAGAGGATGTTGCCCGCTTTGCCGGGTACACCCGTTTTCGCATAAGCTTTGTAGACTTCAATCAGCTTATCCTGGCGGGGTGCCGGTGATCCGGGACACCAGCTCCGGGGTGTAACGGGAGTACTGCTTTTTCAGGAGCTGGAAGACGCAGTTGGGGTCTTTAAGGCTCGTGTCCTTTTTAATAACGCCCGCGGCGTCTGTCTGGTAGGACCAGGTCGACTTGTCGTACTTGGCCCCCTCGAGACCGGAGAACACGCCCTTGTTGTCGCCGGGCAGTTTGAATGCCGGGTTGACCAGGAAGGAAGCGTTCGTGTAATTCAGGACGTAATCTTCATGGTAAAGATTGTTGTCGAGGATATATTTGATCATTCCGCCCAGGAAAGCGATGTCCGTTCCCGAACGGAGAGGCGCGTAAAGATGGGACTTTGCAGCCGATTGCGTGAACCTCGGGTCCACCGTGATCAGGCGTGGCGCCGTTTTCGACTGCCTTTGTTATCCACTTGAAGGAAATGGGATGGTTGGATGCGGGGTTGCATCCCATGATTAAAATTACATCACTGTTCCTGAAATCGATCCAGTGATTCGTCATCGCGCCGCGTCCGAACGACTCTGCCAGAGCCGCTACAGTTGCGCTGTGTCAGATACGGGCTTGGTGTTCGATATACACCAGGCCCAACCCCCTCAGGAATTTTTGATAAATATAGCACTCTTCATTGTCCATGGCGGCGCTGCCGCAGGAGGCGATGCCTTCCGTGCGGTTGACAGTCTCGCCCTTGGCGTTGGTGAATTTAAAGCTCTTGTCGCGGCTCGTCTTGATGTTCCTGGCAATCTTGTCCAGGGCCCATTCCCAGGTCACCTCTTTCCACTCGGCTGCGTTAGGCGCCCTGTAGAGCGGTTTGGTAAGCCGGTTGGGGTTGACTGCCATCTGGTAAATGGAACCGCCCTTGCTGCACAACGAGCCCCTGTTGATGGGATGGTCCGGGTCGCCCTCGGTGTTGACCACCTTGCCGTTGCGGGTTGATACGATGATTCCGCATCCGACCGAGCAGTAAGGGCAGACTGTCGTTGTCTCTTTGGTGTACTTGATCTTGAACGGCTGGGCTTTGGCTTCAGCGGGGGTCAGGCCTATGCCTATACCGCTTGCCGCCAGCGCCGCGCCGGAGATCTTGAAGAAACCTCTTCTGCTGACATCCATACACGTCTCCTTTCAAATGAGTACAATGAGCTTCCCGGTTGTCTCCTTTCCAAACACGGGAGGCTGGGCCGTTTCCAGCCCAACCCAATGCCCATCAATTCATAGAAGTATCCTTAGAAAAGATGGATCGGAGACTGATAAGGAAGAAACGTTGTTAAGAAAACAAATTTATCTCCTTTGGAACCTGCATTTTCTATTGTTATTTTAGCAACATGTCAAGGAGTTTTCGAGGTAAGTACATGAAATTGTTGATGTTATGTCATATTTGACATACCATGCCCCAAGTGCCTGGATTGGCTGGATTTTGCTGTATGCTTTGTTATTGGGTAACGTACAATCAAAAAGCTCGCGCTCTGCCGGGAATTCAGGCTTTCGAATACCGCACAAGTATTGTCCGGATATGAGAAAAGCCGTATGCGCCCTCATGTGAACGAGGGCGCATACGGCCTCGAGATTTTAGCGGGGCAGGTGCAGGCTTACTTGAGTTTTTCCAGCTCCTTGACAAGGCTCTCCAGCTGAGGCCTCTTGTTTATGTCATGGACGTCGATGTAGCGGATTATCCCTTTCTTGTCGATCACAAACAGCGCCCTTTCGGAAACGCAGTCCGATCTCAGTATCCCGAGGGCCGAGGATACTTTCCCATGGGGGCAAAAATCGGAAAGCACCGGGAACCAGAGCTTACCCATCTGGTTGGTCCAGGCAAAAAGGGTCGGGATGCTGTCCACCGTTATCCCGAGCAGGATCGCATCATGGCTGTCAAAGACATCCTTTATGATGTTGTACCCGGGCCACTGGTCGGAGCAGACCGGCGTCCAGGCGGCCGGCACAAACGAAAGGACGACGTTTTTCCTGCCCCGGTAATCGGAAAGCGTGACCTTCCCGCCCGACACAGACGGCAGGGTGAAATCAGGGGCCATATCGCCGACTTTCACCTTCAAAACACTGTCGCGGGGTTTGAGGTCGCCCGGGTTGTAAATATCGTCGCCGGAATGCCTCCGAACGGGCAAAGGCTGTTCCCGCGCAGAGCACGAAAATAATAGGCGATTACGAGCGCTTTTTTCATTTTGCCTCCTTCAGGGCCGCTTTCAGGGCATCGAGGAACTGCTCAGGGCTGTCGTATGCCCCGAGTTTCGTGAACACGACCTTCCCTGGCTTGGCCTTAACAACCACGAAGAACGGCGTCCTCGGCTGTCCCATGAGGTCGTGAATCTTGTAATCCGGATCGGGCAACAGAGGGAAAGCCACATTGTACCTCTTCCTGAAGGTGTCCACCTCCATCTGCGAGTTGCCTGCGCCGACCCCGATAATTTTTATCCGGCCTTTCGTGGCGGCATCGCTCTCGATTTTGCTGAAAAGCTGGTTCATGTTAGGCGCGTCTTTCTGGCAATAAGGGCAGTACATGCTGAAAATCTGGATCACCACCAGGTCGGATTTAACATCGGACACCCGGAAGGGGCCGCTCAGCCCGAGGTAACTGCGTTCCGAACCGCTTCCGGGAGCAGGCAGCGTAAAATCGGGAAGGGCATTCCCGGGGTGGGTTAGGCTGGGCCGCATACACATTTCCGACTGCGAGGGCAAGGCAAAGCGCCGTTAGCAGTATGATTTTTCTCATAGAGTCCTCCTTGTTTCAGAATTATATTAGAGTATAGGTAGGTCCCAAATGCGAGTCAAGCAATTTGGTTCGCGCGGCTTTTAACGGTTGCATTGCCGGGAGAGTTTGATAAAACATTTGCAGTAAGGGGGCAACACATTGATATCCGGCTCAATTGCAGAGCGAATCGCCGCCTGTGCTTACGAGCGGGCGCTTGACAGGAGGATAGAGGAAATCCGGATAGGCCTCTGCTATGCCGCCGTCGTCGATGACCAGGGCGGCATGGGGATAGCTGCCGTGCTCCCCGAGAGTTTTCAGGATTGCCGGGCCATTAAGGGGTCCGGATTTGCGGGGAAAAAGGCCTCTGAGATAATACATCTGCTTGTTGCAGGGGAAACCGCCCTGGAGCGCACGCTCGGGCTTGCCTGCGCCAATGCCGTGCTGAACGGCGCCATGGATGTCCCCGAGCAGGACGCGCTCGACCTGATCCGACTTTCCGGCAGGGACCATGTCTGCATGGTGGGCCGCTTCCCCCCTCTCGTTTCCAGGGTGGAGCAAACGGGGGCATCCCTTTCAATCCTCGAAAAAGACCCATCCCGGGGAGGGATAATCGACCCCGGCGAGCAGGACTCCGCCCTCGGCCTCTGCACTGTAGCCATCATAACCGCGACCACTATTATAAACGGGACGCTCGAACACGTCCTGGGGAGGCTTGCAGGGCCACGGCATGTTGCGCTGCTCGGGCCTTCGACCCCTCTTTGCCCGGAGGCCTTTCAGGGCACGCCCATCAACCACATTGGCGGTTCAATTGTGAAAGACCCGGGCCAGGTCTTGCGCGTGGTTTCGGAGGCGGGCGGGACCCCGGCCCTGCGCCCTTACCTGAAATTCGTCAACTTGTTCATAAAAGGGGCCCCATGATTCCGATAGTCTCAATTGTAGGCCGTTCCAACACCGGGAAGACCACTCTCATCGAAGGGATCATCCCGGAGCTCAAGAAACAAGGCTACCGGGTGGCCACGATCAAGCACAACCTGCACGGCTTTGACGTTGACAGGGAAGGCAAGGACAGCTGGAGGCACCGCCGCGCCGGGGCCAGTACGGTGGTGCTGGCCGCCCCGCGCTTCATCGTGGTGTTCGACGAGCCGGACCGGGAATATGATATAAAAGGGATAGCCGAGAATTATATAAAGGACAGGGATATAATAATCACGGAAGGCTTCAAGGGGAACCCGCTGCCGAAGATCGAGGTGTTCCGGTCTGCACTTAAAGCAGGAACTGCTTTGCGGCCCCGACGACAATCTCATCGCGCTTGCCGGCGACAGGCCTGTCGACATCGGCGTGCCGTATTTCGATTTGAACGACTACAGCGGGATAGCGGAATTTATAAAAGAAGCCTTCCTGAAAGGATAAGGGATCGCAGGTGAACCCGGACTTAACCAGATAGATATTCACAAGGTGCTGTTTTGGATCATAATTGTCCTGGTAGCCGGATTTATCGGACAGTTCGGCAAATCATACGCGAAACACCTGATCGAGCGTTTCCGCAAAAAGCCCTCCCAGGCACCCCCTCCGGGAAATGTCCCGGTACACCGTCCACCGGAAGGGCCGGCCCGCAGCGAGGATAATCTCCCCTCGGCTCCCGGTCAGGCAGGCCTCTCCAAGGAAGAGGCAAAGATCAGGAAAAAAGAGTTAAAGGCAGAGCTCAAGAGGAAGAAAAAAGAAGCCAAAGACTGATCGGCTCTAAATTATGATTCAAACGTGCGTCCCTGCCAGTCCCCTCGCGACTACTACCATCTTTCCCATGAACCTGTCATCCCTCTTGATCGAGTCCACTGTCCTGATCCGCAGGGGCGGCGGCTTGACTTTCAGCTCCTGAAGCTTCTTGTTAATGGTCTGCTTTATTTCCTCTGAATCAGCCTCGCCCCACTGGCCCCTCGGGACTATGACCACCGTTATATCCTCATCTCCCAGGACGACCCGGTATTCCTTGATATTGGTCAGGGTCGTCAGGAAGAAATGGAAATTCATGGGGTGGATGGGCACCGGCTCGCCGGAAATCCCCTCCAGGTAAAAGACATCGTCATTGCGGCCGAAAATGGCACTTGATCAGGCGGAAAGGCCGCCCGCAGCTGCAGGGCTCGGAATCAATGCTGATCATGTCCGAAATTTCATAGCGGATGAGGGGCTCGCTGAACTGGAACAGGTTCGTCAGGAGTATTTTCCGCCCCGGCGTGCCGTCAGGGACCGGGCGGTTTTCATCATCGACGACCTCGACAATGAGAAGGTCTTCAAAAATGTGAAGCCCCCGGTGGTGGTCGCACTCGACGGCCAGCATACCCTCCGTCGCGCTGTATGACTCAAAGGGCCTTATCCCCCAAGCCTGGCGGATGACCCTGCGCATTGCTTCCGTGACCAGTTCCGCCCCGGTCAGCAGGAATTCCGGCTTGATTTTCAGCCTGCCTTCCAGCTGCTCTTCCGCAAGGAGCGTGGCCATCGAAGGGTAGGCATGGATATACTGCGGCTGAAAGCTGTTCATATCGGCAACAAGCTGTTCGACGGGGATCGTCACGATCAGGCGCTGCACTTTATGGAAGCCGAAATCCATTGCCCCGGCCCGCCTGTAGCTCAGGTGAACGGGGCTGGACCCGCCAATCGACGTAATCCTCAGAGGCCTGTAAGGGGACGAGCCCCATGAAACTGCCGGCCCTCATGTACAGCCGCCAACAGTGTGCTCCATGTCAAGTCTGTCATAAAGGAACACTCCTTTGAGGCCGCTGGTGCCCGCCGTGGTCAGGACCCGGTATTTGCCGGTGTAGAGTGGTCTTCTTTGACTGGTCGACGTGGCTGTAAACGGAGGCAAGGTCGACTTTGCGGTCGGTGACAACCCGGTCGAAATTTTCCATGACCATTTTTTTCGTCAGTACGGGCAGGTCCTCGAGCCTTACTCGGCCCGCTCAGGTCACTGCCTTTATAAAGCTCCTTGTAGAAAGGGGATTTGGCCACGGCATGCCTGACCAGGGTATCGAGCTGCCGCCTCTGGTACTCGAGGAGCTGCTCCCGCGTCCATCCCTCGCGCAAATTCATGTCGCGCCAAGATCTGGTAAGAGCGTCATGAAGCCTCCTTAATTCTTCTTATCCGGTATAAAATTTCCATCTCATCGCACCTATATATACTACTTGTCGGGAAGATCCTTTTTACGTATCCCGCAAAATTCCGCCAGCTCCTCGTAGCGCTTGGGGAACTCCGGTTCCATCCTGAGGCCGAAAAACGGGGTCGGGATCCTGGACACGCCCCTCTTATGGGTGACTTCGACGCCCTCAACGACATTTTCCAGTTCCGCGCGCGGGAATGGAAAAGACCAGTTCATCATCCGCGGTCATGGCGAAAAGCCTCTCACCCTGGGCAGGGATGATCACGTTGCATTTCCCGCTGAAGAACGGGTTAATGAATTCCTGGGCGCAGGCGCACCTTCCCGAAAAGCGGGACTCGATGGCCCCGCCTTCCTTATAGAGCGCGCCCTGGACCATCCTGACGATCTGGGCGGGACTGCCGTACACCAGGACCAGGTCGGGCTCGAAATCGACCCTGTCGAGCGGGCCGACAAGGATGCTCCCGATTGAGCCCACCGGTGCTTTCGGCTGCATCGCCTGGGTTTTCTGCGCCGCCTCGAGGGAACAGGTGAAGTCAGGGATAAATAATTTCCCCTTTGGTGACAAAGTCCGGGTCCTCGCAAAAGCCGAATATCGGGATGGACAAGGGGGCAGGCCATGTCTTCCTGGACGAAGCCGAGGTTCCAGCCGTACCTGCGGGCCATATTTACCCCCTGGCAGATATTGATCCTGTGCCCCAAAAGGCTCGTACCGGCCGCCGATAATTTTCCGGGATATCCTGCCCGGCGGAAATCTTGATCCCGACGGGATAGGTAAGGGGGCGGATATATTGTTCTATTTTGTTGTTTATTTCCTGGTTATTCATTGCTGCCTCCTTATATACTTGTCTTTCCTGTCCGTAACCTAATGATCCGTTCCATAATAGTCAATATTTTTCCGCCATGTTTCCAGCCTTTTTAATTGCGCTGAAGGATTCACGCCCGGGAAGTTTTTTCTAAAATTGGCTTGGCAAACGCCCCTTTCATACTTAACTATATCAGAAAGGGGGGCTTATGGACAAGGAAAATATTTTCAAAGACAGCTTCAAGAGCGCAACGGACCCGGTGTGCGGAATGAAAGTGAAAATGACCCCGGGCGCCCTGAAATATGACTACGAAGGGAAGACCTATTATTTCTGCAATCCCGCACTGCCTTGAGCGCTTCCGGCAGGACCCGGAAAGGTACTTACGGGGGGGAAAGATGATGGATTGACCGCCAAAAGGGACCCGGTATGCGGCATGACGGTCATGGTCACTCCGGACACCCTCCATTTTGAGTACCAGGGCAAGACCTATTATTTCTGCAACCCGCGCTGCCTGGAGCGCTTCCGCCAGGACCCGGAAAAATACCTGGATAAAGAGCCGGCAGGGGCCGAACGGCGCAAGACCCCGTTTGCGGCATGACGGTAACAGTATCACCCGAAGCCCTCAATTACGACTATAAAGGGCAAGACTTATTATTTCTGCAATCCGCGCTGCCTCGAGCGTTTCCGGCAGGACCCCGAAAAGTACCTGGGAAAGAAAACTGAACCTGCAGCCCCTGAAAAAGAAGGGCAGATCTATACCTGCCCCATGGACCCCGAAGTCGCAGAAAATCGGTCCGGGCGCATGCCCGAAATGCGGAATGGCGCTGGAACCAATGGTGCCGGCCGGCCCGCAGGTCAAGACCGAGTGGACCTGCCCCATGCATCCCGAGATAATCAGGGATGCCCCGGGCAGCTGCCCCATATGCGGCATGGCCCTGGAGCCCCGCACTGTAATGCTGGAAGAGGAGAACCCCGAGCTCGCGGATATGACCCGCCGTTTCTGGATCAGCGCCATACTTTCCATCCCCCTGGTGCTGATAGCCATGCGCGACCTCGTCCCCGGGCTCCACATGCAAAATTTCATTTCTCCGTAAAAGCCTGAAATGGGCTGGAGCTCATTCTCGCCACCCCGGTCGTGCTCTGGGGGGGATGGCCTTTGCTTGTCAGGGGCTGGGAGTCGATTGTGAACCGCAGCCTCAACATGTTCACCCTGATCGGGATCGGCGTGAGCGTTTCCTACATTTACAGCATAGTTACCGTGCTTTTCCCTTTCCTGTTCCCGCCCTCTTTCAGGGGCATGGACGGTGAGGTCGGGACTTATTTCGAGGCGGCCGCTGTTATCACCACCCTGGTCCTGTTCGGACAGGTCCTGGAACTGCGGGCCCGCGGCAGGGCAGGCGCGGCGATCAGGGCCCTTCTGGGCCTGGCCCCGAGCACGGCCCGCCTGATCAACGCTGACGGGACTGAGAGCGATATCCCGCTGGCAGATGTCAAGCACGGGGACAAGCTGAGGATCAGGCCCGGCGAGAAGATCCCCGTGGACGGGTCAGTCCTCGAGGGAGCAACTTCGGTCGATGAATCGATGGTGACCGGGGAGCCCCTTCCCGTTTCCAAGGGCCCCGGCGATAAGGTCATCGGCGCGACGGTAAACGGCACGGGTTCAGTAATCATGACGGCCGAGCAGGTGGGCTCCGAGACCCTGCTTGCCCGGATCGTCCAGATGGTTGCCGAGGCCCAGAGGAGCCGCGCCCCCATCCAGCGCCTCGTGGACATTGTCGCCGCGTATTTCGTCCAGGCAGTCCTGGCCGTATGCCGCGATCACTTTTCTCATCTGGGCCCTCTTCGGGCCCGAGCCGCGGATGGCTTACGCGATCATCAATGCCGTCGCGGTGCTCATTATAGCCTGCCCGTGCGCCCTGGGCCTGGCGACCCCGATGTCCATAATGGTAGCGACCGGAAAAGGCGCCACGGCCGGTGTGCTTTTCAAAAATGCCGAGGCTATCGAGTTAATGCAGAAAGTGGACACCCTCGTCGTGGACAAGACCGGGACGCTCACGGTGGGAAAACCCAAACTGACCGAAGTGATGCCCGCAAATGGGTTTGATGAAGAACAATTCTCTCGTATGGGCCGGCCTCGAAGCCGGCAGCGAGCACCCCCTGGCTTCGGCAATAGTGGCCGGCGCATCGGAAAGGGGGGTGCAGCCCTCCAGGGACAGCTTCATTCCAGTCCGTTACCGGCAAAGGGGTAACCGGCAATGTTGACGGCCGCCCCGTCGCGCTCGGCAACCAGGCCCTCATGGAGACTCTTGGAATCGACCCTTCCGGCATGGCCGCAAGTGCGGAAGCATTGAGGCAGCAGGGAAGGACGGTCATGTTCCTGGCCGTGGACGGCAGGCCTGCCGGGCTGCTGGGCGTTGCGGACCCCATAAAGGAAACCACTCCCGAAGCCATCCGCCAGCTGCACGAGGAAGGGATAAGGATCGTGATGATCACCGGCGACAGCAGGACCACTGCACAAGCCGTTGCCAAACAACTCGGCATCAATGAATTCACGGCGGAAGTCCTCCCGGAGCAGGAAAGTCGAAGAGGTCAAAAGGCTCCAGTCCGAGGGCAGGACCGTGGCGATGGCCGGGGACGGCATAAACGATGCCCCCGCGCTTGCCCAGGCCCAGGTGGGCATAGCCATGGGGACCGGGACGGATGTGGCCATGGAAAGCGCGGGCGTGACCCTGGTGAAGGGCGACCTGAACGGGATCGTCCGGTCCATAAAGCTCTCCCGGGCGACCATGCGCAATATCAGGCAGAACCTTTTCTTCGCTTTTGTTTACAACGCGCTCGGGGTACCGATCGCGGCCGGCGTCCTTTACCCGTTCATCGGCCTGCTTGTTGAGCCCGATGATTGCGGCAGCCGCCATGAGCTTCAGCTCCGTCTCCGTGATCACCAATGCCCTGCGGCTGCGCAATGTAAAACTGTAGATTGGGATATCAAGTTTAAAAGGACAAAATAGAAATTGACATGCATGAACGAAGGTAAATTTAATGTCCAATCACTCCCAAACCAATAACCATGCCTGCCATCACGGCCACCGCCATGGCTTAAAAGAACTCACTTTGAAGACGCGGTTCGTCTTCACGATTATATTCAATATCATTATCAGCGCGGCCGAGTTGGCCGGGGGGCTGCTCTCCGGGAGCCTTGCCCTGATATCGGATGCCACCCACAACATCTCCGACGCAATCGCCCTTGTCTTCGGTTATCTCGGCGAGAAGGTCTCGGAAAAGAAGCCGGACCTCGAGTATTCGTTCGGCCTGAGGCGATTCGAGGTCATCACCGCCGTTATCAATGCCATCGCCCTCTGGGCAATCGGATTTTTCATTATCTACGAGGCCGTCCTGAGATGGACAAACCCGGTCGAGATCAACCTCAAGCTGATGGTCCCGATCGCGGCAATAGGCCTCGCCGGGAACATGGCCTCAATTTTCGTCCTGGGCAGGGAACACAAGAACATGAACGCCCGGGCGGCATTCCTTCACCTCCTGTACGATGCGATAACTTCGGTAATCGTCATAGCAACCGGGGTCCTGGTGTATTTTACCGGCGCGCTCTGGCTGGACCCCCTGGTCAGCATCGTGATTTCTGTCTTCATGATCTTCAGCTCCTACGGAATCCTCGCCGAGGCCCTGCGGATTTTCCTGCAGATGGCGCCCCGGGGCATCGACACCCGGGACGTCTACCGCAGCATCCTGGAGACTTCCGGCGCGACGAACGTCCACGGCCTCCACATATGGTCGGTCAGCTCTTCCGAGGTGTTCCTCTCCTGCCATGTCTGCATGGGCCAGGCCACGGGTGTTGCGGACAACGACAGGATCATCAGCCGCCTCAACGAAATGCTCCTCGAAAAATTCGGCATCTCCCACACCACCATCCAGGTCGAGGCAGGGAGGTTCTGCGTGGACAGCAGCAACGGATGCTGCGACCTCGTGCTCTAGCCGGAGTTGCTCTCCCGCCAAACATCCTGTGATTCAGGCGATTATTTAAGCTATACCGAGCCCCCGGAGCGGTCGGGCTTTATTCCTGCGGTCTGTGTCTGCTTCACGCCACCGCCTTGCATAATGATATAAGTGGTCGAAATGTGAAGCAGCCAATCAGCCCTCCGGAATAAATCCCGCCCGCTCCTCACGCCGCAGTTTTTTCTTTATTTTTTTCAGCGTTGGGGAAGCGGGAGGGGGGAGGGAATTTCCCGCAGGCGAATCGGGGATTTTGCCGCAGGCAAAAGACCTTGAGCCGAAGGGAAGTTCCCTCACCCCGCCCGCAAAACGTGCTTTGGGTTATGGAATTTTCTTAAGCCTTACCGAGCGCCGGAGCTGTAGTTTTCTCTCTTGATTTTTTTAGAGTTTGGCAGGCGGGAGGGCGAGGGAATTTCCCGGAGAGCGAATTCGGGATTTTGCCGCAGGCAAAAGACCTTGAGCCGGAGGGAAGTTCCCTCCACCCTCCCGCCAAAACGTGCTGTGGTTATTCATGGAATTTTTTTACTTTACCGCCCCTGATCCCATCTTATTCGATACCGCGTTTCTATTGACATCCGGCATTGCTTTCCCTAATATCCCGCCCATGTCGTTCAGTATTTTTGAGATTATAATGCTGGTGTGCTTCGGAGCAGCCTGGCCCTTTTCCATTTACAGGTCGTACAAGTCGCGCTCGAACGCGGGCAAAAGCGTATTGTTCCTTTTTGTCGTCGTGACCGGTTATATCGCCGGGGCCCTCCACAAGATATTCTACAGCTTCGATGCCGTGATCTACCTCTATATCCTGAACGGGGTCCTAGTATTAGTGGACATCCTGCTTTATTTCAGAAACAGCCGGCTCATGCGCGAGGAGTCAAAGCTCGGGCAAGCGGCTAAGGGCGGGTAAAAATATTCAGGGCACTTCATTATTGATTATGCAGGAAATTGCCCCTCTTTTGATCTCATCCATGACCTTGATCGCGGGCCTGACGTGATTTTTTTTCTTTGCCATGATCGTCTCGTTTCTCTGGGGTCCACCTATTGGCGGGGCGTTTTGCGCCCCGCCCCCAGGTGAAAAGGACCTGCCCTCCGATACTGCCGGAGAGCCCCTTCGAGGACCAGGTCGAGGGTCCCCTATATTAGAAAGGATTCAGCGGGCGCGGCTGGTGGGATCGTCCCAGACCCTGTCTCTTTTCACGCCCAGAATTCGATCCATCTTGGGATTGAATTCTGTTCTCTGTCCGTGACCTGTCTTCAGCATTGCGCCCTCCGGCCTTTTTTTTTCGGCTATAAACTATTGGATGTGGAACAGGAAAAAAATCGGCACGCATCTGAAATGTTGATAAGACTATATTCTTAACAGGCTAGGACTGGCTAAAGGGGGGTATCCGTGTTTGTCCTATGAGTTTTCATTTTTGGGGAACTGACGCCCTCAGCATGAAAACTCTTTAAATTACGATGCCTTCCGAGAAAGATAAGGGATTAGATTTTTGCAGTTTGCCCGGTCAGCCAACAAGTTTGTTCTGAATGGCGTACAGGGTAATTTCCGCGTTGTTCTTCAGGTTCATTTTTTCGAGGATATGGGTCCTGTACGTGCTGATGGTCTTGACGCTCAGGAACAGCTCCTCGCCGATTTCCTTCACGGTCTTGCCCGAAGCGATCATCAGCATGACCTGGTACTCCCTGTCCGAGAGCTTCTCGTGGGGGGGCCTGACGGTGTCGCTGTCAAAATAGTAGGTGAGCTTTTCCGCCATGGAGGAGCTTATGTACCTGCCGCCCTGCGATATCTTGCGGATGGCCGAGATGAGCTCGTTAGGGGCGCTGGCTTTAGTGAGGTAACCGGAAGCGCCTGCCCTGAAAGCCCTCACGGCATACTGCTCTTCGGGATAGATGCTCAGGATCATGACCGGCAGTTTGGGTTTTTCGTCCTTGATGTCCTTGAGGACCTCCAGGCCGTTGCGGCCGGGCATCGAGATGTCCAGGAGAATGAGGTCATAATCTTTCTTGCGGACTAAATTCAGCACTTCCTGGCCGTTGCCGGCCTCGTCGAACGACCTGCATGTCGGGGGTGTCCATCAGGATTTTCTTGTAGCCCTCCCTGACAATCGGGTGGTCATCCGCGATCAGGATTTTGACTTTACTCATTGCGCCGCTCCTTTCGTCAGGGGCAAACGGACTGCTATCAGGGTCCCCTTGCCCTCTTTGCCGGTGATCTTGACTTCGCCTCTCCAGTGGAAAGCCCTCTCCTGGATTCCCAGGAGTCCGAACGAATTCTGTTTTTTCAGCTGGTCCTTGCGTAATCCCCCTGCCGTTGTCCTTTACCCGCAGTTCGATAAATCGGGTGTCTCGGTGAGGTCTATTTTCACCCTTGTCGCCTCGGCATGCCGATGAACGTTGGTAAGGGTCTCCTGGCAAATCCGGAAAATGGCCGTCGACAAGTCAGGATCAACGTGCAAGTCCTCCGGGTCGATGTGGACCTTGCAGGTTATACCCGTCCTCTTCTGAAATTCGTCGGCAAGCCATCCCACGGCAACGGCCAGCCCCAGGTGGTCGAGCATGCCGGGCCTCAGGTCCATGTAAATCCTCTTAACCGTCTGCATTGTCATATCGATAAGCTTGGACATGGAGGCCGTTTTTTCCAGGAGGGCCTTTTCTGTTTCCGGGATATCGCGGCTCATGAGGATTATATCGGTGTTGAGGGCCGTAAGGAGCTGGCCGAGCTCGTCATGCAGCTCCCGTGCTATCCTGGTCCGCTCCTTTTCCCGGGCCGATTCGAGGTGGGCCGAGAGGTTGCGCAGCTGCTCGCGCGACCGCTGCAGCTCGTTCTTCGCCTTGTTGCGTTCGGTTATGTCCTGGTAGGTTATGACTATGCCCCGCTCTTTGAGTTTTTCGCCTATCCGGGATGCATTGATCATGCACTCTATATCGCTTCCGTCCTTGCGCCTGCAGGTGATTTCCATGCTGAAAGTGCGCTGCTTTTCCAGGGTCGAATAGAGCTTTGATTTTATCTCGTCTGTCCACCTCGTCCGAGGGGTAGAATACCCGGGTGCTTTCCCCGATAATCTCTTCGGCCTTCCAGCCGAAGACTGCCTGGACGCCGTTATTCGCGAAAATGATCCGCCTGTCCCGGAGTCCGATAACGGCGTGCGGGATGGCCTCGAGAATGGAGGCCTCGAGCTCTTCGAGTTCCGCCAGCTTGTTGCGGTCCTCCCTCTGCTCGGTGATGTCCATGGAGTTGCCGAGAACCGCCCGCGCCCCCTTATAAGGGATGAAGGTCACTGTTTCCATGATCCAGCGGATGCGCCCGTCCTTGGTGATTATCCTGAACTCGTGGGGGGCGGTCCGCTTTCCCGTTGAGCATGGCCTTGGCATTTTTTCGCACCATCTTCCGGTCTGCCGGATGGACCAGTCCCATTGAGGGCATGCCCGCAAGTTCCTGGGGGCTGTAGCCCGCGTATTTGGCGGCATGGTGGTTGACGAACTGGAAGACGTCGTTCTGGACGACGTAAACGCCGGCCTGGGAACTGTCCGCCATCATCCTGTAAGCCTCTTCGGCCCGCTTGCGGTCCGTGATGTCTTCATAGGTGATGACGATATTTTTGTCCTGCAGGCTCTCCCCGATGCGGGAGGCGCTGATCATGCAGTAGATTTCCGTACCGTCCTTGCGCTGGCAGGGGAATTCCGTGCTGAACGTGCGGCTGGCGCTCAAGGGTGGAATACAGCACTTTGGCGATCTCCTCGAAGCCCTCCTCCGTCGGGTAAAGCACCCGCGTCATCTTCCCGATGAGGTCCTTGGCCTTCCAGCCGAAGACTGCCTCGACACCGTCATTGGCGAAGATTATGCGCCTGTTTCTGCAGCCCGATAACGGCATGAGGTATGGCTTCGAGGATGGAGGCTTCCAGCGCTTCGAGCTCCGCGAGCTTGTTGCGGGACTTGATCTGCGCCGTGATGTCCATGGAATTTCCCAGGACGGCCCTTTTCCCCCGGAAATTGATTGGGATGACTGTTTCGGTCAGCCACCTGATACTGCCGTCTTTCGCCACGGTGCGGAACTCGTATGGCGAGGAGCGCTTTCCCTTGAGCATCTTGATGGCGTTCGCGCGCACTTGGGCCCGCTCTTCGGGGTGGACAAGCACCATGGAGTCCATGCCCAGCAGTTCGTCGCGGTCATAGCCCCAGTACCTTGCGGCATGCTCGTTGACAAACTGGAATTTCCCGTTCTGCAGGACATAAATTCCCGCCTTGGAACTGCGCTCCAGGTATCTGTAAAGCCCCTCTTCGAAGATGCTTTCGGTTTCCGATTTCTTGAGCTCATGGACCTGGTCCCTCAATTGGGCCAGTTCGTTCATGAGCTGTATTTTCGATTTTTTCGTGTCCACCCGAACTCTCCGGATTTATTTCAATTCATGCCGAATGCTTATAGCCTCTGCCAGGCAGAGTCAATAAAAATCAGGCATTTAAAAAGCAGATCGGCCGTTTAATTTGATGCTCTGCCCATCACTGGAGCATTGTAGAGCAAATCCGTTTAAATTCAATAGGACAAACCCCGATGCCTGATTTTATGCTTTTCCTAAAAGGAACCAAGCTTTGAGAGACCTGATTAATTGGAGTCCATCCTATTGTTTCAAAACGGGCCCCGGCTTTAAATTAGCCTCGAAAAAAGAAATGAAACTACCCAGGGAGGATACAAATGAAAAAGGATACGAGGACAAAAAAAGGTTCAGGTGAGAGGGCCCGCAAAGTCGGGGGCATCTGGGTTGACCCGACCTGCTACCCCTTCCGGAAAAACGATTATTGAAATTCCTGAAAAGGAGACCCCAAGATGAAAAAGACTGAAAAGACCAAGAAGAAAGAAAACCAGAAGTACGTTTACATCAAGTACGAAGATTTTGACCCGATGGCCATTCCCATTGAGGAATAGGCATATCGGATACTTTTGTTTGCAAGACTCTGTGCCTTACCCTCCCTGAAATAACACGGGCCCGCCATGGCCCGTGTTATTGTTTTAAGAATCCTTGAAATGATCATAGCCGCTGGACGGGATCTCCCTGAGGGAGCCGTCCGGCATCTTCAAGCGGAGCCCGCGGCCCTCGACGATCCTGCCGAACGGGAAGAAGCTGCAGCCCCCGGATTCGAGCGCAGCCTTCAATTCACCGGCACGGCTTTCCGGCACCGTCCCCAGCAGAACATAGTCCTCCCCCACATGCAGCGCCAGCTTTTCAAAATCAAGGTTGAACTTTGAGCAATACCTCCGGAAGGCATCCGTCACGGGAACCCTGTCCAGTTCGACGACAGCGGCCACGCCCGAGTCGCTGCATATGTGGCCGAGGTCCGATGCCACGCCGTCGGAGACGTCTATCATGGACCGTCGCGGCCTTGAGCCCGGCGATTATGCGCCCCTGCCTTACATGCGGGACGGGGTTATAATGCGCCTCCAGCAATTCCCCGGCTTCTTCGAAATCCCTTCCGGAAAGAACCAGGTCCAGTCCGGCGGCCGAGGAGCCGACAGTGCCGGTGAGGAAGGCCACGTCGCCGGGCCTGGCCCCGCTGCGGTACAGCACTTCGTCTTCGGCAATCCACCCGGTCAGCGCGATGTTTATGACAAGGTGTTTCCTCGATGACGTGGTGTCCCCCCCGAGGATATTGACCTCGAACTCCCGGCACATCGACCTCATTCCCTCGTAGAACTCGTCGAGGTATTCGATTTCGACCGTCTCCGGGATGGCAATCGAGATCACGGCTTCACCCGGGGTGCCCCCCATGGCCGCGATATCGGAGATGTTGACCGCCAGCGACTTCCTGCCGAGTTTAAAAGGGGAGATCGCTTCCCGGAGGAAATGGACATCTTCAACGAGCAGGTCCGTGGTCAGCAGGTTGACCATTGTTGTCCGGCGTCCGGAAGACGCAGCAGTCGTCATCAATCGCCTTGATGACCCCGGCGGGCCGCACCACGCATCCCCTTTTTATGCGGTCAATGAACTTGAATTCCCCGAAGTTCCTGATCTTCATTTCTTCCCCGCGCCCCTGGCCCTTTCCACCTCCTTTTTGATCCGCCCGGCCGCGGCGCAGACATCATCGCTGGAGCAGATCGCCGAGACCACGGCGACCCCGTCCAGCCCGCAGCGGACGGCTTCGAAAGCGTTCCTTTCATTCATCGAGCCTATGCCGACGAGCGGCAGTTTCGTCGCCCGCCTGATCGGCCCTATCCCTTCGAACCCGATCTGGCGGACAAGCTCCGGCTTGGTGGCGGTCATGAAAATGGGCGAGAGCCCCAGGTAATCGGCCCCCATGGCCTCGGCCTCCCGGGCCTCTGCCGGGGTGAAAACGGACACCCCGATTATCTTCCCGGCACCCAGCATGCGCCTCGCCACGGGCAGGGGCAGGTCGTCCTGGCCGATATGGACCCCGTCGGCGTCAACCGCGATGGCGATGTCCAGCCTGTCATTTATGATAAGCGGGCAGCCGCAGGTGCGGAGGAACTCCCTTATCTGCAGCGCCTCGCGGTAAAACTCGCCCGAATCCAGGTTTTTTTCCCTCAGCTGCACGGCTGTTATGCCGCCCTTTATTGCCTCCCTGATCACGTCGAGGTTGGACCTGCCCAGGGACAGGCCCCTGTCCGTGACAAGGTAGAGCGATAAATCGATTTTTCCGCCCATCGTTTTTCCTTTAAATAAAAATGATCAGAAACAATATCACAAAAAGGGATATTGGGCGAGGAGGCCCCGTTTCCTTCGGGTCTCTTACTTGCCGGGCCCGGTTTCTTCAAGCTGTTCCAGGAGGGCTTTTTTCCTGAATTGTCCGGGGGTGATTTCGTAGAGGGCGTCAATAAGGGCCACCGCGAAAGAGCCCGGCGATTTGGCCTTTTTGGCCGCCATTTCACCGGCAAGGCCGAAAAAGGCCAGGCCCGCCGAGGCCGCTTCCAGGGGGTCTTTCGTGACCGCCGCGAAGGCCGCGATGGCCGCCGTCGCCGCACAGCCCGTCCCGGTCACATGGCCCATCAGGGGGTGGCCGTTGCGGCACCTCACCGACCTGGAGCCGTCGGTAATGAAATCGACCGGGCCCGTAACGGCGACGACCGAATTTATGTCTTTCGCTATTTCCCGGGCGAATTGCTCCGCGTCTTCCACTCGATGAGCGGAGTCGACGCCTTTCGTGGATGTCTCTTCGGAAGCGAGCGACAGGATCTCTGAGGCATTTCCCCTGACTACGGCTACATTGATCTGCTTGACCATCTTCCTGGAGCATAGAGCGTCCTGAAGCGGGTCGCCCCCGAGCCTACCGGGTCGAAAACAACCGGCACGCCGATGCTGTTGGCCTTCCTGCCCGCCAGGAACATGGAATCCATCCAGGCGTTGGACAGGGTGCCTATGTTCAGGACCAGCGATTTCGCCAGCCCGGTCATCTCCTTGACTTCCTCCGCCGCATGGGCCATCACCGGCGAAGCCCCCATGGCGAGCAGCGTATTTGCGGTGAAATTCATCACGACATAATTCGTTATATTGTGGACGAGGGGTTTTTCCTCCCTTATTTTTTCCAGAAGCAGTTCTAGGTGGAACATGCGGCCTCCCTTACAAACATTTTCAATTTTGATCAAACGCCTTCAAGGCCCTCTCGCCTGCTATAATCTGTAGAAGCAGAATGTTTCTCCGTTGCCGGTTTTTTGTCAAGGGCATTCGACCGGCTGTATTTATCTAAAAAAGGTTGACTTAGCGAGGCTTTTCTAAGAAGTTTCAAGGAAAAACAATCGGGGGGTCCCATGAGTTCCATATCCATACCTGATGATGTATTCGATGTTGTTATCCTGGGCGGAGGGCCGGCGGGCCTTACAGCCGGTCTTTACGCGGCCCGTGCCGGCCTCAAAACGCTCCTGCTTTCCGGGAGCGTCGGGCAAAGCCAGATAACTTTTACGCCGCATGTCGAAAATTATCCGGGCTTCCCCGAAGGGGTCGGCGGTTATGAACTGGTCCAGAAGATGAAGAAGCAGGCCGAGCGTTTCGGGCTCCAGGCGGTCGCGGAAGATGCCAAGGCGATAACACGGAAAGACTTCGGCGGCGCGGCGGGGTGGGAGGTCCAGGCCAAAAACGCATACAAGACCCTCTCTATCGTCTTCGCCACCGGCACCTCCTGGAGAAAAATGGGCATCCCCGGAGAGGACGAGTTCGTGGGCCGGGGGATATCCTACTGCGCGACCTGCGACGGGCCGTTCTTCAGGAACCAGGAAGTGGCCGTGATCGGCGGGGGCGACACCGCCGTGGAGGAGGCCCTTTTCCTGACCAAATTTGCAAGCAAAGTGACCCTGATTCACCGCCGCGACCGCCTGCGCGCCACCGCCATTCTCCAGCAAAGGGCCGTGGCAAATGAAAAAATAAGCTTCATCTGGGACTCCGTCCCGGAGGCGATCGGAGGAGGGGACGAGGGCGTCAGCTCCCTGAGGATAAAAAACGTGAAGTCCGGCGAGGTAAGCGAGTTGAAGGTCAGCGGGGTGTTTTTCTTCATCGGCCTTGACCCCAACACGGAACTGCTGAAGGGGATCGTCGAGCTTGACAGGAGCGGGTACATCCTCGTCGACAGGGACATGAAGACGTCCGCGGCCGGGGTCTTCGCCGGCGGGGACTGCACGGCCAAGCTCCTGAGGCAGGTGGTCACGGCCTGCGGAGACGGCGCGACCGCGGCATTTTCAGCCCAGCACTATGTCCAGGAACTGAAAGGCGAAGCATACTAGGGACCCGAAAGGCAATATTTAATGGAATCACTGATCAGCTTCTGGCAGAACCTGCCGGAGCACATGAACCCGAGCCTCTTCACAATCGGCTCGTTCCAGCTGCGCTGGTACAGCCTCATGTATATAGCGGCTTTCCTGACGACTTACCTCATTGTGATGTACAGGATCAAGCGCGAGGCGCGGTTTGCGGGGTACTCGTCGGAAATGGTCCAGGACCTCTTCATCTGGGCGATAACGGGGCTCATCGTCGGCGCCAGGCTCGGATATGTCCTGTTTTACAATTTTTCCTATTACGCCCAGCACCCGCTGGAGATCATCCTTCCCTTTGAATTCTCCCCCGACGGCATCCGCTTCGTCGGGATCAGCGGTATGTCATACCACGGGGGCGCGATAGGGGTGGTGCTCGCCGGGCTTATATTCTGCCGGAAATACAAGACCGATTTCTGGAACCTTGCCGACCTGCTGTGCCCGGTTATCCCCCTGGGCTACACCTTCGGCCGCATCGGCAATTTCATCAACGGCGAGCTTTACGGCCGGATCACGAATGCCGCCTGGGGTATGTATTTCCCGCAGGCGCCAACCCATCAGCTGAGGCACCCGTCCCAGCTCTACGAGGCATTTTTCGAGGGCCTGTTCCTTTTTGCAATCCTGTGGAGGTTCCGGGAGGCCCGCATCCCGAAAGGGGCCTTCCTGGGGGTATACCTGATCGGGTACGGCGCGGTCCGGTTCATAATAGAAATGTTTCGGGAACCCGATTCCCAGCTCGGGTTTGTCCTCGGCCCGTTCACCATGGGACAGCTGCTGTGCCTGGCGATGATCATCGCCGGCATCGCCCTCGTGGCGTACAGGAGGGCCCGCGCTGCGGCCGGGGCGGGCGGAGCGGGGCCGCAGTAATCAAAACGGTGAAACATTATGGCGCCCTTCATACGTCCGGGCACACCAGGTGACCTGGAATCCATCTACTCGGTCATTGAGGACGCCTCGCGGCGCTACAAGGGAGTGATCCCCGGCGATCGCTGGAAAGAACCGTACATGCCCCGGGACGAGCTTGTCCACGAGATAAAAGACGGTGTCGAGTTCTGGGTAATCGGGGATGAGGACGGGATATCGGGCGTCATGGGGCTCCAGGACAAGGGAGATGTCCAGCTGATCAGGCATGCCTACGTTTTGACGCGACAGCCAGGGCAGGGGGACGGGATCGGCCCTCCTGCGCCATATCTACGCGCTGACATCGCTGCCGGTCCTCGTCGGCACCTGGAAAGCAGCCGACTGGGCGATCAGGTTTTACGAGAAGCACGGGTTCCGGGAGGTCGACCCCGTAACGAAGGACTTCCTCCTGAACAAGTACTGGAACATCCCCGCACGCCAGACTCAAACATCCACGGTGCTTGCCGACAGGCGCTGGTTCCTGACAAACACCTGAATTGCAGCATCCTCTTGGGAGGAAAGGAAGGCATGGAAAAGAAGATCGTCGATTGCCGGGGCCTCGCATGCCCGCAGCCGGTCGTGAATACAAAAAAGGCCATTGACGGGTTTGCCGGTGACGAAATAGAAGTCATCGTCGACAATGAAACAGCCTGCTCGAACGTGAAGAACTTTGCCTCCGGCCTGAACTGGAGCGCCCGGGAAATCTCCCGGGAAGGCGAGTTGTTTCGCATCACCCTGAAACGCGGCGAGGCGAAAACATCGAAAGCCGATGCGAGCGGATCAACAGCCGAGAATGAATACCTGCTTTATCTTCCCTGCGAGTTCATCGGGCGGGGGGACGACGACCTGGGAAAAATCCTGATGAGGAGCTTTATCAAGTCGCTTCCCGAGACAAAGGGATTGCCGAAGCTCATAGTGATGATCAACTCGGGCGTGAAGCTCGCTGCTGAAGGCTCACTGCTCCTGGACGATCTGAAGGAGTTCGAAGGCCGGGGCGTCGAGATCCGCTCATGCGGGACCTGCCTGGATTTTTTCCGCCTCAAGGAAAAGCTCAAGGTGGGCAGGGTGACCAACATGTTAGAGATCATTTTGGCCCTGCAGTCTTTCGAGAAGGTGGTGCAGCCTTGATTTACATGGACAATGCGGCAACAAGCTTCCCCAAGCCGGATTCGGTCTGGGACGCGGTTGTCGACTGCGGCAAAAATCGGGGAGGGAACCCCGGCCGGAGCGGCCACCGGCTGGCCGTGGAAGCCGCCCGGGAAGTCTTCGCCGCCCGGGAGGCAGTTGCGGGGCTTTTCAACGCGGGGGATTCCTCGCGAATTATCTTCTCCTGGAACGCAACCGGGGCCCTGAACACGGCCCTGAAGGGATTCCTGAACAGGGGCGGACATGTCATCACCTCGTCCATGGAACATAACTCGGTCATGAGGCCGCTGAGTGCCCTTCAACAGCAAGGGGCTATAACATTCAATGCCGTGCCGTGCAGCCGCAGGGGGGAACTTGACCCGGACGATGTGAAGCGCGCCGTCCGGCCTGACACGAAATTGATCGTCCTGACCCACGCTTCCAACGTTTGCGGGACGATCCTGCCCGTCAAGGAAATAAAAGAGCTCCTTCCCGATATTCCCATGCTGGTGGACGCGGCGCAAACGGCGGGCGTCCTCCCCATAGACGTGCGGGGCTCCGGCATAGACATGCTGGCCTTTTCCGGCCACAAGGGACTTTACGGGCCGATGGGCACGGGGGGGCTGTACGTCGCGCCCGCCGTCGACCTCGCCCCCTTCATCCAGGGCGGCACAGGCAGCCGTTCGGAAAGCATCGAGCAGCCCGCCTTTCTGCCCGACGCGCTCGAGTCAGGCACCCTGAATGTCCCCGGCCTGTGCGGGCTGAGGGCGGGCGTGGAGTTTATTCAAAAGACGGGAATTGAAAACATCCGCAGGCATGAATGCGCCCTGACAAAGCTCCTTATCGAAGGCCTTTCCGCAATACAAAATATCCGCCTGCACGGCGTCAACGACCCCGACAGGCAGACCGCGGTCGTTTCCCTGACAATTGACGGGAAGGACCCCGGCGAAATCGCCCGGGCGCTCGACGTGGATTTCGGGATAGCGAGCCGCGCGAGCCTGCACTGCGCACCAATTGCCCACCGGACCCTGGGGACTTTCCCCGAGGGCACCGTGCGCCTCTCGATGAGCTGGTTCACAACACAGCAGGACGTGCTGCAGACCGTCCGGGCATTGCAGGCGATCGCTCGATGAAGGAAACTTTTTATATCCTTGCCCTGCCATCCATCCACTACATAATGAAGCTGGAAAAAGAGGCACTCGCGCAAGGCATCCCTGTGGACCTGGTACCCACGCCGCGGCAGATCTCTTCCGATTGCGGGATGGTGGTGAAAATTCCCGAACAGAGCCTCGAAAAGTTTCTGCAACTGGCAAACCGCCAAGGCATGCCCGAAGGAAAACTTTACCGCTTCCAAAAACCCGGTTACGAGTTCCTGCAGAAAACAGGCCCTCCCGAAGAGAGCCGTTTCCCGATAGAGAGAAATGCCTCCTGTCGATTTGCATCTATGGCTCCCCGGAGCGGTCGGGCTTCATTCCTGCGGTCTGTGTCTGCTTCACGCCACCGCCGTGCATGATGATGTAAGTGGTCGAAGATGTGAAGCAGCCAATCAGCCCTCCGGAATAAATCCCGCCCGCTCCTCACGCCGCAGTTTTTCTTATTTTTACTTCTTTAAGCGTTGGGTCAGGCGGGAGGGGGAGGGAATTTCCCGGAGAGCGAATCGGGGCTTTTGCCGCAGGCAAAAGACCTTGAGCCGAAGGGAAGTTCCCTCCCCCTCCCGCCAAAACGTGCTTTGATTTATGGAGTTTTTTTAGCCCTCTGAAACACCTTTGCTGACTTCAGTCGCGAATTCGCGGATTTTCTTGACGAGGTCCCCTCCCCGGTCCTCGGCGATAATTTTCATGATAGCGCTGCCGATGACGATCCCGTCAGCCTTGCCCGCGATTTCCCTGGCAGTTGCCGCGTTTGAGATCCCGAACCCCACAGCGATTGGCAGTTGAGTATATTTCCTGATGCTCACCACATCCGCTTCAATCTCGTCCGCGACCGGAAGCTGCGTGCCCGTGACGCCGGTAACGGAAATATAATACAGGAATCCTGACGCCTTTGCGGCAACGGCCCTGATCCTCTCCTCGCCGGAGGTCGGCGCGATCAGGTAGATGAACCTTATCCCGAGCGGGTCGGTCACCCTCTTCAACTCGGCCGATTCCTCCCATGGCAGGTCGACAACGAGGACGCCGTCGACGCCGGCGCGCGAGGCCCTTTGGGCGAACTCCTCGACCCCGAGCGAGAATATCGGGTTGTAGTAGCTGAAAAGGACAATGGGTATCTCGCTTTTCTGCCGCAGGCCCTCGACCATGTCGAGGATGCCCGCGAGCGTCGCGCCTTTTTTCAGGGCCCTCTGGGAGGCCTCCTGGATTATCGGGCCGTCGGCGGTCGGGTCGGAAAAAGGCACCCCGATCTCGAGGATATCAACGCCCGATTCCTCGAGGGCCAGGGCTATTTCCTCTGTCTGCCTCATTCCCGGGTCGCCCGCCGTGATATAGGCAATGAAGGCCTTCCTGCCTGCGCGCTTTAATGCCGCAAATTTCTCGTCTATCCTGTTGCGCCCCATTATTGTGCACCCCCTTGCGCGATGACGGCCGCTCCTTGTCACCCCGGCCGGAAAGGTTGATGACTATGATTTTATCTCTGTCCAATTCGGGCGCGAGCCGTATTGCATAAGCCACGGCATGGGCGCTCTCCAGGGCGGGGATGATGCCCTCGCAGCGGAAAGGCGGTGAAAGGCGCTGACGGCCTCATCGTCCTTGACCGAAATATATTTTGCCCGCCCCGTCTCGTGAAAATAGCTGTGCTCGGGGCCGACCCCGGGGTAATCCAGTCCGGCCGCTATGGAGTAGGCGTCCCGGACCTGGCCGTTGCTGTCCTGGAGCAGATAGGTCTTGTTCCCGTGCAGGACCCCTACCCTGCCGGCCGTGATGCTGGCGGCGTGTTCGCCCGTTTCGACCCCTTTCCCTTCGGCTTCGACGCCGATCAGTTTGACGCTTGAGTCATTCCGGAAGGGATAAAATAGGCCCATGGCATTGCTGCCCCCGCCGACGCAGGCGATCACGTAATCCGGCAAGCCTCCCCTCCTTCTGCAGGATCTGCCTTTTCGCCTCCCGGCCGATCACGCTCTGGAAATCCCGGACCATCATCGGGTAGGGGTGAGGGCCCGCCGTCGAACCGATGATGTAAAAGGTGTCCCGGACCGCCGCGACCCAATAGCGCATCGCCTCGTTCATGGCGTCCTTGAGCGTGGCCGTCCCCGACTTCACGGGCACGACTTCCGCGCCCAGGATCTTCATCCGGAACACGTTGGGCGCCTGCCGCCTGATGTCCTCCTCGCCCATGAAGACCCGGCAGTCCATTCCGAAGAGGGCGGCGACCGTGGCCGTTGCCACGCCGTGCTGGCCGGCCCCGGTCTCCGCGATGACCCGCCTCTTCCCCATGCGCCGGGCCAGCAGCGCCTGGCCCAGGGTATTGTTGATTTTATGCGACCCGGTGTGGTTGAGGTCCTCGCGCTTGAGGTAGATTTTCGCCCCGCCCAGGCTTTCCGTCAGGCCCCGGGCATAGTAAAGCGGCGTCTCCCTCCCCGCATAGTCCCGCATGTAAAGGGAAAGCTCGCGCCTGAACCCGGTATCCCGCCGCGCCTCGCCATAGGCCCGCTCCAGCTCTATCAGTGCCGGCATCAGCGTTTCCGCTGCATACCTCCCCCCGTAAACCCCGAAATGGCCTTTCCTGTCCGGCAGATTTTTCATGATTACCTATCTGTCCTTTGTTTTATTTTTTTTCTTTTTTAAAATTGCCCGAGCGTGAGGGGATTATTCCGAAGGCAGATTGGCCAGGAACTGGACACTGCCGCAGGAATGATCCCCTCACGCTCCACCTTTTTTAATTTCTTCTAAAAATACATTGGCCATTTCGAGCCCCCGCCAAGGGCCCTGACCCTCTCCACGGCCATTCTCATTTTTTCACGGTCCTTGACCCCGGGTTCCGCTTCGACACCGCTGTTCATGTCGACCGCCCGCCGGCGCCACTTTCCTGATCGCGTCCTGCACGTTGTCCGGGCCCAGCCCCCCCGCGATTATCAGGGGCCGCGCCGGGCGAGGGCAGCGGCCAGGTCCCAATCGCATGTCCTGCCGGTCCCGCCGTACAGGCCGCCTGTTCTGGTATCAAGCAGGAATGCCCGAACCTTGTACTGATTCCAGCTTTAAAAGGTCTTCCAGCTTCCCGGCGACACGGCCTTTATAACCATGTCCCGACGGAACCTCGCGCAATACGCCGGGGATTCATCACCATGGAGCTGGACCATGTCAAACCCGCAATAGGAGATAACCTCGTTGATAAGCTGGAGCCTGTGGTTTACAAAAACGCCGACTTTGCAGACGGGATGCCCTGACAGGCTGTCGATAATGCCTTTGGCCTCTTCCGGGCTCACGTAACGCGGGGAGGGCGGGTGGAAAATGAACCCCAGGGCATCAGCGCCGCATTCCACCGCCGCTGCCGCATCCTCATAATTGGTTATCCCGCAGATTTTTATTTCCATTACAGCCCTGACAGCTCCCTCAATTTGGCGGCGGGGTCGGCCTCTTTCACCAGAGCTTCCCCGATTAAAAATGCCCGGACGCCCGCGGCGGCCAACAGCTCGATATCGTCCTTCGAGTTGATCCCGCTTTCGCTCACAACGATTTTTCCCCGCGGGATAACCCCCAGCAGGCTCAGGGTCGTCCGGATATCGGTTGAGAAAGTCGCCAGGTCCCTGTTGTTGATCCCTATAATTTCCGCACCCGCCGCGAGGGCTTTTTCCACATCCGCACGGTCATGCACCTCAACCAGGGCGGAAAGCCCCAGGGACCCTGCGGTCTCGAGGAACGATTTAAGAGAGCCTTCGCCCAGGATGCGCGCAATGAGCAGGATTGCGTCCGCCCCGAGCATCCTCGACTCGAAAATCTGGCTTGGGTCGATTATAAAATCTTTTCTCAGCAGCGGCAGGCCGACTTCACGCCTGATGCTGACAAGGTCCGCGCCGCTACCGCCGAAGAACTCCCTGTCCGTCAGGACCGAAACCGCGGCAGCCCCGTTCTTTTCGTATATGGATGCCGTCCGAACCGGGTCGAGTCCCTCCCGGAGAATTCCCCTGGAAGGCGATTTCCTTTTCACCTCGGCTATGATGGCGCGAGGCCCGGCAATCAGGGCCGAGCGGAAGTCGCGTGTCGGCGGGCATTGAGACAGATCGAATCGGGTAAAGTCCATGGAGCGGTTCAATTCTGCCACTTCCCTGCTTTTCTTCTCGAGTATCGCGTCGAGTATCACTGCTTCACCATTCACGAGTTGCTGAGCTCTATGAGCTCCTGGAGCTTCCGGATGGCCCTGCCGGTTTCGATGCAGTCTTCCGCTATTTTTATGCCCTCTTTGAGCGATGTCCGCTTTTTCCCCCGCAACGATCGCCAGCGCGGAGTTAAGCACCACGATTTTGCGGCGCGCCCCGTTTTTGCCGGAGAGCACGTCGGCCGTGATCTGGGCATTCGTGGTTGCATCGCCCCCGATTATCTCTTCTTTCCCGTGACGCGAGCCGAATATGGACACGGGATCGATATTATAAGTGGAAATCATCCCGTCCCGGAGCTCCGAAACCCTCGTCTCGGCCGTTACGGTCGCCTCGTCGAGACCGTCGGCCCCGTGGACGATGAAGGCCCGCCGCGTCCCCAGGTTCTTGAGCACCCCGGCGAACATCTCCGTCAGCTTCGGGTCATATACCCCGATTAGTTGGGCAGTGGCCCCGGCGGGGTTGGTGAGCGGCCCGAGGATGTTGAATATCGTCCTGATGCCGATCTCGCGGCGGGGGTTGATGGCGTATTTCATCGCTCCGTGCAGCTTCGGTGCGAACAGGAACCCGATCCCGATCTGCTGGACGCACTCCTCGACTATTTCCGGCGCGGCCCCGATGTTCACGCCCAGGGCCTCCAGCACGTCCGCGCTCCCGCACTTGCTCGAGACGGCGCGGTTGCCGTGTTTGGCAACCGTGATCCCTGCGGCCGCGACGACAAAGGCGGCCGTGGTCGAGATATTGAACGTGTTCATGCCGTCCCCGCCCGTCCCGCACGTGTCTACTATAATGGACGAACGCGCGTCGATCCTCGTCGCCTTGCGCCGCATCACGCGCGCGGCGCCGGTCACCTCCTCTATGGTTTCGCCTTTAAGCCGCAGGGCCGTTATGAAAGACCCGATCTGTGCGTCCGTGGCCTTGCCCTCCATTATCTCGTCCATCACGGAAACCATCTCCGCCTCGCCCAGGTCCTGTCCCCTGACGACCTTGCCTATTGCCTCCTTGATCATTCTATTTCTCCTTTTTTATAATTTATTTCTCAGATTTGATTTGCCTCTGTAGGGGCGTATTGCAATACGCCCCTACGGCCGGTCACATCGCCTCCATTAAATCATCTTCAGAAAGTTTCTCAGGATCCTCTTTCCGTTCGGCGTCAATATCGACTCCGGGTGGAACTGGATGCCCTCGACCGGGTAATGGCGGTGACGGATCCCCATGACCTCACCCTCCTCGGTCTGGGCGCTCACCTCCAGGAATTCAGGCAGGGTGTCCCCGTCCACTATAAGTGAATGATAGCGACCGGCCGGGAAAGGGCTGGGAAGTCCCTGGAAGATAGTCTTGCCGTCATTGAGGACCGGGGAGACCTTGCCGTGCATGAGCCGCCCGGCGCGGACCACCTCGGCCCCGAAGGCGTACCCGATGGCCTGGTGGCCGAGGCAGATACCCATGATCGGCAGCTCCCTGTAAAAGCGCCTGACCGCCTCGACGCTGATCCCGGCCTCTCGCGGGGAACAGGGGCCCGGCGAGATGAAAATCGCTTCGGGCTTCATGGCGCTGATATCATCAAGCGTGATCTCGTCGTTGCGGCAGACCTCCGTTTGGGCCCCCAGCTGGGCCAGGTACTGGACCAGGTTGTAGGTGAACGAGTCGTAGTTATCGATCATTAAAAACATGGTGTTCACCTCTTCACTTTGATTGAATATCGAATCCAGCCGCCGCCATCCGCAGGGCCTGGACAAGCCCTTCGGCCTTGCTCAGCGTCTCCCTGTATTCCGCCTGCGGGTCCGAGTCGGCGACAATCCCCGCCCCGGCCTGGATGTAGATTTTCCCGTTGCGTATTACGAACGTCCTGATCGTTATGCAGAAGTCCATGTTGCCGGAAAAGCTGAAATAGCCGACGGCGCCTCCATAGGGCCCCCGGCGGGTCGGTTCGAGCTCGTCGATGATCTGCATGGCCCTGATCTTGGGGGCCCCGCTCAGGGTGCCGGCCGGGAACGAGGCCCGCAGGACATCAAAGGCGTCCCTGCCCGCGGCGAGCTGGGCCTGGATGTTCGAGACGAGGTGCATAACATGCGAGTAACGCTCCACCGCCATGAGCTGGTTGACTTGGACGGTTCCCGTCTGCGCGATCCTGCCCAGGTCGTTTCTCCCGAGGTCCACGAGCATGACGTGCTCCGCTTTCTCCTTGGGGTCGTTCAACAGCTCGTCAGCCAGGGCGCGGTCCTCCTGCTCCGTCCGGCCGCGCCGGCGCGTCCCGGCTATCGGCCTCAATTCCGCCACGCCTTCCTCAAGCCTGACATGGACTTCCGGGGAGGAGCCCACCAGGTATGTGTCTTCCATTTTCAGGAAGAACAGGTACGGCGAGGGGTTCACGAAGCGCAGGGCCCGGTAGATGTCCACCGGGTCAAGGCCGTCCCGGTCGACTTCGAACCTTTGAGAAAGCACCACCTGGATAATGTCCCCGGCCGCAATGTATTCCCGGGCCTTTTCGACCATTTCCCTGAAACCGGCTTCGCTGAAATTGGACCTGAGGGTGAAATTGCCATTGAACCCGGGGGCTCCGTTGTCCCTGCGGGGATGGCACCTGAGTTTCGCGATGGCCGCATCTATCCTGCCCGTGGCCTGCTCATAAATTTCGCGCGGGTCCTCGCCTTCCCCGACCATGGCGCCGGAGACCACCCGCACCGTGTGCCGGATGTTGTCAAAAATGAGCAGGGTGTCGGTGATGAGGAAGACCGATGTGTCTGCGCCGATGTCTTCCGGCGGCCCGCCCTCGAGCCTTTCGAAGTAGCGCACCATGTCATGCCCGAAATAGCCTACCGCCCCGCCGCAAAAGCGCGGGAGCCCCTCCACTTTTGCCAGGCTGTAACGCCCCAGCAGTTCCTTGAGGCACCCCAGGGGGTCGCCGTTGTGATTGAATTTCCGCAAATCCCCGTTTTCCGTTATGGAAACTTCCGCGCCGTTGACCCGGAAGACGGCCCGGGGCTCGGTCCCGACAAACGTGTAGCGGCCCCATTTCTCTCCGCCCTCCACGCTCTCGAGGAGGAATACATAGGGGTTGGAGCTGAATTTGATCAGGGCGGAAACGGGCGTTTCCGTGTCCGCGAGGATCTCGCGGGAGACCGGGACGAGTTTCCCGCCCTCGGCAAGGTTTCTGAAGTTTTCAAAATCCGGGTAATACATAGTTTTCTCCTGCAGCAATATAAAAAGGGCCATGATCTTCATCACGGCCCTCCTGTACATAACAAAAAAGCCGTGGAGCTTGAGGTCTCCACGGCTTGAATTTTCGTCTATAGCGGAATCAGCGGCGGACAGACCTCCCCATGTCGTTCCACCACCACCAGTTCATATTCGTTGATTCCATTTTCATTCCATTCATCCGCTGTTAATCTATGATTTTCTTTAGCTTATAACTACACACCTGTCAAATTCTTTTTTTCAGCCCCTCAGAGAGGATACCCAACTCCCGCTCCAGATTGTCCGGCCCCTGCTTCTCACGCAGGAAAAATTCCAGTTCGGACAGGGCATGCCGGTAGAGATCCAGTACCTGTTGAGAGAACGGGTTGCGGCGGATGATCTCTGCATACAGGTTAGGGTGTCCGAATACTTTCTCGATCATCCTGAGCCTTTCTCGAAATATCGGGGTCGAGAACCTCTCAATCTCCCCGATGTCCTCCCCCAGCCCATTGAGGACAATGCCCATTGCCATCGTGCTCAGGTGGGGGAGCGCCTGCACAGCGGCCATTTTCCGGTCATGGGCCTCGGGCGTCGTTTCCGTCACCCTTGCCCCGCCTTTTTCAAATATTTGCGTGAGCCATTTAGCCCAGTTTTCTCCCCGCGCCGGGCACAGGATTATATTCTCCCCGGAAAGCGAAGAGACATTGGGCCCGAAGAGCGGATGGGCCCCCACGACCTCCGAAGCCGAGTACTCCAGCATGGCCCGCACGGGCTCCGCCTTGAGGGAAGTGAAATCGGCGAGCAACGCATCATCCTTCATCAGAGGGCCGACCTGGCGGATCACATCAACGGTCGACCCGATGGGCACACTGACAAAAATCACCCGGCACGCGCGCGCAAGCTCCGGAAAAGACATCCCGGAAGTGCGCCCGCTAACATGGACGACGTGCCCCTCCGCCCGGAAATAGTCCGCGAACCACTTCCCGATCCCGCCTGTGCCGCCGATAATACCGATCTCAAATCCGTTTTCCATTTGTCCCTTCAAACATTATGGGCGTTTTTTTAATTTCATCTGTAGGGGCGTATTGCAATACGCCCCTACAAACAATTGGGTGCCGCGGGGGATTATCCCGCAGGCGAATCCGGGATTTTGCCGAAGGCAAAAGATTGCCGAAGGGATGATCCCCCGCGGCACCCCTCCTTTATTTATTTTGTGCCGCCCGGTGCATCAACAGGTGATCGACAAGCACCAGCTTTATCATGGACTCGCAAACCGGCAGTATCCTGGGGATCACGCACACGTCGTGCCTGCCCGCAATCAGCAGTTCCACCGGGTTCCCTTCCAGATCAACGGTGTCCTGCTCCTTCGCAATGGACGGGATGGGCTTGCAGGCCGCGCGGAGCACAATCTCCATGCCGTTCGTTATCCCCGCGAGGATCCCCCCCGCGTTGTTGCCCCTGAACCCTTCCGGCCCGATCGCGTCGTTGCTCTCGGAGCCCTTCATCCTCGCTGAGGCGAAGCCGGCGCCTATCTCCACGCCCTTGACCGTGCCGATGCCCATCAAGGCCGCCGCCAGTTCCGCGTCCATCTTTTTGAACACGGGCTCACCCAGTCCCGGGGGGCAGCCCTGCACCCGTATTTCCACAATCCCGCCCAGCGTCTCCCCCGCATCCCTCGCTTCATGCAGCCTCTTTTCCATCTCGAGGGCTGCACAAACATCGGGGCACAGCAGGTTGTTTGACTGCGCTTCGGCCAGGGAATCGCCTTCGGCAACTACGCCCCCCAGCTCCCTTGTAAAAGCGAAAACCCTGATCCCACAGGCCTCCAGGACCTTCCCGGCAATGGCCCCCGCCGCCACCCGGGCCGCCGTTTCGCGCCCGGACGCACGCCCCCCGCCCCTGTGGTCGCGGATGCCGTATTTCTTGAAGTACGTGTAATCTCCATGCCCCGGCCGGAAAACATTCCGCAGCTTATCGTACGCTGAGCTTTCAGCGTCCCTGTTCCTGATCAGCAGGGAAATCGGCGTCCCCGTGGTCTTTCCCTCGAAGGTTCCCGAGAGGACCTCGACCCTGTCTTCCTCCGCGCGCGGCGACGACCCCGGGGAGAGCCCCGGCTTTCTCCTGTCTAGTTCCTTCTGGACATCGCCTTCGGTCAATTCGATGCCGGCCGGACAGCCGTCGACGATTGCGCCGATCGCGGGACCGTGCGATTCCCCCCATGTCGTAACCTTGAATAAAACACCCGTCGTATTTCCCGGCATTTCATTTTTCCCCGGATTTCGTTTTTTTTATGAACAGGCAGACACGCTCCACAATTTCGTCTATGTCCCTGTCCGAAGTGTCAATCACAAAATCGGCAAGCCCCCTGTACAAGGCCGTGCGCTCCGTGATGCTTTCCCGCAGGCTTTTGCCGGGACCGCCCAGGGGGGGCCGCTGTCCGGGACTGTTCTTGTCCCCGCCTATCCTCCGCCTTATCGTTTCCTCGTCGGCATAAAGCCAGATGAAGACTCCTTTTCTCCTTTTAAGCTCTTCAATGTTCTCCCGGTCCAGGACGGCGCCTCCGCCCAGCGACATAATGCACTGGCCGCCTTCGGGAAGGGAGCGCACCGCCTCCCTTTCCTTCTCCCGGAAGAGTTCCCATCCGCCTTTCTCGACCAGTTGGGCGACCGTTTTGCCCGTCCGCGTTAAAATCATTTCATCGGTATCACAAAATTCCAACCCCAGCATAGCGGCAACTTTTTTCCCGACAGAAGTCTTTCCCGTGCCCCTGTAGCCGATTAAGATGAAATTCATATCACGTTCCATTGTCGCCTCAGCCCTGCAGTTTCCCCAGTTCTTTCCAGAAGTCCGGGAACGACTTGCCGACGCATTCGGGGTTATTTATCCTCATCCCGGGCACGGCAAGCCCCAGGACCGCGAAACTCATGGCTATCCGGTGATCGTTGTAGGTCTCTATCGACGCCCCCCGGGGGTCTCCCCCTTCGATGATCATCCCGTCTTCGGTCTCCCGGGCCTTCACGCCGGTTTTCCCCAATTCCGTCACCAGCGCCTTGAGCCTGTTGCTTTCTTTTACCCGCAGGTGCGCGGCATTCGTGACCACCGTCCGGCCCGGCCGGACTGCCGCGAGCGCCGCCACCGTGGGGACCATGTCCGGGATGTCCCCCATGTCGAGGACCATTTCCCCGCCCGCCAGTTTCCCGCCTGCGACTTCCACGTGGCAGTCGCCGCGGAGCACGCTGCAGCCCGGCCTGTTCCAGGATCCGGAGGATGCGAATATCCCCCTGGATGGTGTCACGCATGACATTGTCCACCCTCACTGTTCCCCCGCAAAGCGCGGCGGCGAGGAAGAAATACGAGGCGCTGGACACATCGGCTTCGACCCTGTACTGCCTGGCGCCGTATCCCCGGCCCGCCCGGACGAAATATCCCGAGGCGGTCTTCCCGGCTTCGGCCCCGAAATCTCTCATGGCCTGCAGTGTAAGGTCAATATAAGGTTCGGACGGTATGGGGCCGCGGACCTCGATTTCCGTGTCCTCCCGGGCAAACGGGCCCGCAATGAGGAGGGAGGAAATGTACTGGCTGCTGTCGATATCCTTGAGCACGGCCCGCCCGCCATGTAAAATTCCGCCCTGCACCACGACGGGCGGACATCCATTGCCGCTGGCGCTTTTTGCCTGAGCACCGAGCTGCCGCAACGCACTCAGGAGAGGCTCAACCGGCCTCTCGCACAGGCGCTTCTCACCGGTCAGGGTGTATTCGCCCCTGCCCAGGGCGGCCAGGGATATGAGGAGGCGCATTGCCGTGCCGTTATTGCCCAGCGAAATCTGCCGACCGGGGTTGGCAAGCACCCCTGCCCGTCCCCCGGACGAACAGCTGGCCCTCCCCGGCCGTGAAGCTAGCACCCATGTCCCGCAGGGCACTGAGCAGGAAGAGAGTGTCTTCCGCGACCAGCGGGTTCCACAGCGTGGAGTCGCCCGCGGCCAGGGCGGAGATCACCATGGCCCTTTGCGAGTAGCTTTTTGAGCCGGGGACCGTTACGGTCTGGCCCGATTTGAAAAAAGGTTTTATTTCCATGCGATTCACCTGCTTTTGCCATTCACCCCGGCGGCCAGCTCGTCCGCGACGACCCGCCTCATCAATGCCAGGGGCGGTTCCTTTCCGGTCCAGAGCCTGAACTGTTCGGCCCCCTGTCTGACAAGCATGCCGAGCCCGGAGCGCACCCTGCAGCCCTCCAGTTCGGCTTCCCTCAAGAGCCTTGTCCTCAAAGGGTTATAGATGAGGTCGACGACCCACTCGAAGCGTCGGAGGGCCGCCCCGCTTAAAATTGTCTCGTCAACGCGGGGGTACATACCCACCGGTGTCGTATTGACCAGCACATCCCCGCCGGCCTTTCCGATCTCTCCGAGCGGGAGAAAATCACAGCCGAAATCCCGGGCCAGCCTTTCTCCCCGGGCACTGTCCTTGTTGAAGACAACGGGAGTTGCCCCTTCGCGGACCAGCCCGAAGACCACGGCCCTTGCCGCACCGCCCGCGCCCGCGACCGCGACCTGTTTTCCTTTTATCGCAAGGCCCGCATCTTCCAGGTCCATTATGAACCCGCTCCAGTCGGTATTGGCGCCGAGCAGCGCCCCACCCCGGCTGACTACCGTGTTGACCGCACCGATCAGCCGGGCATCTTCAGATATTTCATCGAGAAAACCCATTATGGAGGTCTTGAAAGGGATGGTTATGCTCGCCCCTTTCATCCCGGATTCCCTGATCTCCCGGGCGGCTTCCCCGGGGCCATCCACCTGCCGCGAAATATACCGGGCGCGTACCCCCGTCTCGGCGAAAGCCGCATTGTGCATCAGCGGCGAGAGGCTGTGCGCTACAGGGTTCCCGAAGATCGCGTACGTGTCCGTATCATGCTGCATGCAGCAGCCTCGATATTTCCTTCATTTCCTCTACCGTTAACTGTCCCGGCGCTGACTCCAGGCCTTTCCCGAACGAGGCGTAGCTTATGCAGGAGCCGAACAGGGGCGCGGCGGCCCGGCTCAAGCGGCCTTTCTCCCCCATGCAGAACGCTATAATCTCTTTCCCGGTCTCCGAGACGGCCGCCAACAGGCCGAGCATTGTAAGGTTATCTTTCATCGAGTTTGCCATGGTCACGATTTTAACAATCCGCCCTGCGCAATCGCGGCAGTTGATTTTGTCCAGCAGCTCGTCCAACGAGGGGGTCTCCCGGAAATTGTGGCAGGAGAAAATCACTTTCGTGTGTTCCCCGCAGCCGGCAACCGCGTCCAGCAGTTCTTGCTGCAGTGATTTCTCCGTCTGCATCTCAATGTCCACGTATCCCGCCCCGAGTTCGACAGCCCGCTTGAGGACCTTCACTCTTTCTTCTTCCGTTCCCGAAAAATCCCCGCCCTCTTCAGGATGCCTGTTGGTAACGATAATATCAGCTTTCCCGGCCGCAAGCAGACTCGGAAGGTCAGGTTCCACTATCCTGTCCAGCCTGAGTTCCATCATGTCCGCATGGGGGCGTATCTCCTCCATCTTCTGCAGGGCCTCGGCTGTTGTCCTCGCCGGGACCGGGACACAGATCCTCATGGCTCCTCCCCGCGCGGGTATGAACCGAGGACTTTTATGAATGTGGTGAACTGTTCCATTTGCCGCAGGCACTCGGCCGGGCCTTTCTCCCCGGCATGGCCTTCGAAATCAAGGAAGAACAGGTATTCCCAGTTCCTCTCCCTGATCGGGTACGATTCTATGCGCAGCAGGTTGAGGCCTTCGGCGGCAAAAGGGCCCAGGGCCTTGTGGAGGGCCCCGGGGATGTGCGCGGAGCCCATGAGGACCGATGTCTTGTCGCGCCCCGATTTGATCGTTTTCCCGCTGCCCATTACAAGGAACCTCGTCGTGTTCAAGGCGAAGTCCTCGATCTCGCTGGCGAGGACTGCTATACCGAATTTCTCCGCAGCAATGCGGCTCGCTATAGCCGCGCTCCCCGGCTCGGCCGCGGCAATCCGGGCGGCCGCTGCCGTGCTCGCGGCCTCGAAAAGGGGGACCCCGGGAAGGTTAAGGCCCAGCCATTGCCGGCACTGGGCCAGCCCCTGGGGATGAGAATATACCTTCTCAATCTTGCTTAAATCGGCGCATGACGAGACCAGGCAATGCGATACCCTGAGGAAGGCCTCCGCCCTGATCTTCAGCGGGGTTGCAATAAGCCGGTCGAGAGTGGCTTTTACGGAACCTTCGAGCGAGTTCTCAATGGGGACAAGGCCGACCGAGGCCCGGCCGCGCTCAACGGCATCGAATACCCCGGCAATGGTCTCCTGCGGGTGAGAGTTTCACGCCGCCGCCGAATTGATTTTGCACGGCCATATGGGAAAACGACCCCTCCGGCCCGAGGAACGCGACCGTCATCTGCTCCTGCATCGCCCTCGATGCGGAGAAAATCTCCCTGTAGATTCCATGCAGGGCCACTGTCCGCCAGCGGGCCCTCGTTTATGGACCTGACGTATTCCAGCACCCTGCTCTCCTGGGACGGGTCGTAGACCTCGATCCCGCACGAGCGCTTGATCTTCCCGATTTCCTCGGACAGGGACGCTCGCGTCATTGAGGAGCCTCAATATCTCGCGGTCGTTCTCCTTCAGCTTGTCCCTGATCTCTGCAGAGTATCTTGTCCTTCATCCCCTTAGTTCCCCGATGACCTGGTTTAAAATATCGTCCGGGACGCCCCCGTTCATGAAGGGCATGCCTGTCTTCTTCAGGAGGACGAAGCGCACCGTTTCGCCCTGCTTTTTCTTGTCGCCCTTGAGGCGGGCAATGATCCCTTCCGTCCGGATGTCTGAGGGGATCCGGCGCGGCAGGCCCAGCTTCTCCGAAAGGGCCTCTATCCTGGCCCTGTCTCCTTCATGCAGGTAGCCCATGCGCTCCGAAATCCTCGCCGTGGCCAGCATCCCGAGGGCAACGGCGGCCCCGTGCGGGACCGCATAGCCCGATTCGGCCTCTATCGCATGGCCCACCGTATGGCCGAAATTGAGGATGCGGCGGATGCCCTTTTCCTTTTCGTCTATTTCCACGATGGCCTTCTTGATCCCGCAGCACTTCGCCACGATCCGCTCCAGGAAACGCTCGTCCCTGTCCTTGACGGCCGTGGGGTTCTTTTCCAGCTCGTCGAGGATATGCGGGTCGTCGATGATCCCGTATTTGACGATTTCCGCCAGCCCGTTCGCCAGCTCTTCATCCGGGAGGGTCTGCAGGAAACACGTGTTGATGAAGATGGCCCTGGGCTGGGTGAACGTGCCCAGCATGTTTTTGCCGAACGGCAGGTCGACCCCGGTCTTCCCGCCGATGCTGCTGTCGACCTGGGCCATAAGGGTCGTCGGCACCTGGATGAAGGGCACCCCGCGCATGTAGATGGAGGCGAGGAATCCCGCGATGTCGCCGACCACGCCGCCGCCGAGGGCTATTATCCCGGATTGCCGGTCCGCTCCGCGCTCCGTGAGTTCCCCGGAAAGCCGCAGGACCGTGTCTATCGTCTTGGACTTTTCGCCGGCCGGGACCACGAGCATGTCCAGCCTGAGGCCCGCCTCGGGCAGGGCTTCCCTCACCCTCTCCCCGTGGATCCCGGCGACATTGGAATCGGTGATTATGAACCAGCGGTCCGCCCAGTTCTTCTTCGTGATGATGAGCCCTATCCTGTCCAGGAGATCATGGTCCATGTAGATCTCGTGGGTCTTCACCGACCTCTTGTCGAGATTGATCTTGATCCTGTTCACTGGAGGCCTCCTTTCATAATTTCCGCCACCCTGCCGATCTCCTCCATGAGCTGGTAGTATTTTTCCGGCTTGAGGGACTGCAGCCCGTCGGAAACCGCCTTGGCCGGGTCCGGGTGGACCTCGATCATCAGGCCGTCGGCCCCGACCGCGACAGCCGCCCGCGCCAGCGGCAGGACGTATTTCCAGTGTCCGGCCGCGTGGCTCGGGTCGACGATCACCGGGAGGTGGGTCAGTTCCTTGAGCACCGGCACTGCGCTGATGTCCAGGGTGTTGCGGGTGGCCGTCTCGAACGTCCGGATGCCCCGCTCGCAGAGGATGACGTTTTCGTTTCCCGCCGAAAGGATGTACTCGGCGGACATGAGCAGTTCCTCGACCGTCGTCATCATGCCCCGCTTCAGCAGGACCGGCTTGCGCGCCAGGCCCACCCTCTTGAGGAGCGCGAAGTTCTGCACGTTGCGCGCGCCTATCTGGATGATGTCGGCGTACTCTTCCACGAGGTCGACCTCCGTCGTGTTCATGACCTCGGTGACGACCGGCAGTGCCCGTCCATTCCCTGGCTTTTTTCAGGAGCTTGAGGCCCTCCTCTTCCATGCCCTGGAAGCTGTAGGGGGACGTCCGCGGCTTGAAGGCGCCGCCGCGCATTATCTGGGCCCCGCCCTTCTTCACTACATAGGCGCTCTCCATCAGCTGCTCTTCGCCCTCGAGCGAACAGGGGCCGGCCATCACGATGAAATCGGGGCCGCCTATTTTTACTTCGCCCACCTGTACGATAGTGGCCGAATCCCTGTACTCCCGGCTTGCCAGCTTGTAAGGCCTGAGAATGGGGACGGTCTTCTCCACGCCGGGCAGGTGCTCCGCAGATCTTCAGCTGGCTTTTGCCCCGCTCGTCCCCGACCGCCCCGATAATGGTGCGCTCGACTCCCCTCGAGGGGTGGGCCTTGTAGCCGATCGACTCGATCCAGCTGATTACGCTGTCGGTCTCCGCTTCCGTTGCATTTTTTTTCATAACGATGATCATGGTCAATCCTCCAGAAAAAAGGGCCATGAAGAATCAACTCCCCATGGCCCTGAAAACAGAAAAGCCATGGGTAGTTTCGTTCTACCCATGGCTTAGTTTTTAGTGTTTCTTAGCTTCTCCTAGCGATGGGCAGACCTGTCCGTAAAATAATAATAGCTAAACCAGAAGCTAAAATATTTTACCGACTGCCTGCTCATTTAGTCCCTTTCTCAAAATTTTGCTTGAAACTGACCCACAGAAAACATGAATCTTGCGCCAATGTCAAGCCATTTTTTATTTTTTCATTCAGAGGCGTACCGAGCGTTTCGCCGGGGGCGGCCTTTTCCCCGGGCTCTATTTTGTTCGCCTCCCACGGGATCAAGCCGCCGGAGCGGGTCTTTATGACCCCCTTGATTCCCGCTTCGGAAACGGTGCCCTGATAGCGCTGCTCGGCCTTCTTACCCACGCTGAAGGTCAGTGTCGGCCCTTTGAGCGTCCCTTTCCTGATCCCCTTCCTGTCGCCGGGCGAACTGATTGAGCCCGACACCCTCTGGTAGAGCTGTTTGAGTTCCATTGTAAATTTCTCGCGGGCCCTCGCCCAGGTCGGCCTCCCATTCCCAGGTGCCCTCAACCTTTGCCGGGATGATCCAGAAGTGGAGATTGCGCCAGTTGACGCGCAGGCTCTTCTCGGGGACCCAATCGTCCATGGTGTGCCAGTGGGACACGACCCTGGCGCCGGGCTTGAGCTCGTTGAGCAGCTTGGGCCTCAGCCGGAGGTTCACGTCGGGGGAGAGGAAAAGCATGACGACCGTGGCTTCGCCCAGGTCGGCCTTGAACAGGTCCTGCTCGAGGAAGGCGACCCTGCCGGAGAGGCCTTCCTTCAAGGCATTTTCCCTGCTCTCTTTTATGCGGCGGGGGTCCAGGTCTATGCCGACCCCGCGGCAGCCGGTCTTCTTCGCGGCGCTGATCACAATACGCCCGTCGCCGCAGCCGAGGTCGTACACCACGTCCTGTTCCGTGACGTCCGCGATTCTTATCATCTCGTCCACAACCTGTGCCGGAGACGCCTCAAAAGGCACCTCCAGTTTCGCCGTCACGAATTTCGCGTCCTGCATGTCAGTCCCCGCGCCGGGCCTTCCATGTACCCCTGACCGGTTTGCCGCCCGCGGATTCGAACGTCCCCTCGAGGGTGTTCCCCTTGACCCTGGCCCTGAAGACGACGCTCTCGGTGCCTTGCGGGCCTTTCTGGTACAGGGTGAAGCTCAGGTCGGCCCCGTTGAGCCTCCCGTTGCTGATGGCGGCCGGGCCGCCGGGGGCGGAGATATTGCCCGTGACAATCTGGTAGCCCTGATCGAGCTTCAGGGTGCGCTTGCTGTAAATCCTGGCCCCCTCGTTCTTTAGCCGGCAATCCCAGGTCCCGCCCACGTTGGCGGGGACTGTCCAGAGGTAGATCGTGTGGCCGCCGTCCATGTGCCGCGCCTTGTCCGGGAGCCAGTCGCCCATGCTGTAGTTGTGGGAGATGACCCGCGAGCCGGGCTTCAGTTCATTCAATATCCTGGGGCGGAGCTTCACGTTGAGTTCCGGCAGCAGGTAAAGGGCGAGGACTGTCGCCTCGGAAAAATCCGTTTTGAAAAGGTCCTGCTGGATGAATTTGACCTTGTCGCCGACCCTGGCCTCTTTCGCGTTAACGAGGCACTCCGCTATCCTGTCCGGGTCGATATCGACGCCCACCCCGCGGGCCCCGGTTTTCCTGGCAGGCGGCGATGACGATCCGGCCGTCGCCGCACCCAAGGTCGTAAACGATGTCCTTCTCCGTTATCCCCGCCATCCTGATCATTTCATCAACTATTTCGTCGGGGGTGGGGACGTAAGGCACGTCCAGCCTTTCCGGGACGGAGCCTTCCGTGACCACCGAAAACGACTGCGCCGCCTGCATGTTTACGGCCAGGATAAAGATTAAGGCTGCAGCGAACCCTGAATTAATCTTTCGCATTTCAATCCTCCTTGCTTGACGTTGCCTTGCCGATGCCGTTTCTAAAAAACAAAAGCGGTACTCCCGCCATGAGCACAGCCAACCCGACAAGCGCCCCTTTCCCGGTGTACGCGATGCTCGACTGGAGCATGTAAATGCAGACGGCGCAGAAGATGAGGGGCGTCACGGGGTAAAAGGGGACGCGGAACGGCCTGGCCGCTGCCGGTTCCCTGAACCGCAGGACAAATACCGAGACGCCGACAAGCAGAAAAAAGAACCAGAAGACCGGGGCGGTGTATTCCACCATGGTCTCAAACCCGCTCCTTGTGCCCGTCCCCAGGGCGATGAGCGCCAGCGCTATGCCCCCCTGGACGAGGAGCGCGTTTACCGGGGTCCCGCCCCGGGCGTGCCACCTGCCGAGTAAGTTGAACAGCCTGAAATCGACCCCCAGGGCGTAATTGGTCCTGGCGCCTGTTATCATGGTGCCGTTCATGGTCGAAAGCACGGCAATGATGACAAGCAGGCTGATCATCATCGACCCGCCCTCCCCGATCCCGAGGCGCATCAGGTCGGCCGCCACCGCCTCGGAGCCCGACATCCCGGACACCCCCAGGCCCCGCAAAAAAACAAAATTAACCAGTATGTATACCGTCGTGATTATCCCGATGCTGAAAACGAGGACCCGCGCCATGTTGCGGTTGCCGTCCCGCAGTTCGGCCGAAATGTACGATGCCTCGTTCCAGCCGCCGTAAGTCAGGAGCACAAAGATCATCGCCCTGCCCAGGCCCGGCCCGTCCGGGACCGAGAAACCCGGATTGGATACGGGAAGGCAAAAAAGGCCGATGACAAAAACAAGGCGCCAGGCCGCACAGAATCCCCGCCGTCAGGCCGTTCTGGATGCCGCTCCCCTGGCGGATTCCCATTACGTTTATCAGGGTGAGGACAATAACGGTCAATGCGGCATAGACTGAAACGGAATGGGGGCCGAGGTTGAGTATGCCCGAGGCGTAATCGCCGATCAGGAAGCCGAGCATCGCCAGCGACCCTGTCTGGATGACTGTCATCCTCGCCCAGGCGAAAAGGAACGCCGGGGTCTCACCGTATGCCCTGTGGAGGAAATGATAGTCGCCGCCCGCGTTCGGAAAGCTTGAGGCCAGCTCCGCGTAGCAAAGCGCCCCCAGCAGCGATATCACGCCTCCCGCAAGCCATACCAGGAGGACAGCCGCATCGCTGCCCGCGTTGGCGGCGACAATCGAGGGAGTTTTGAAAATGCCGGCCCCTATCACAATGCCGACTATGATAAAAATTGCGTCAACCGCGGATAATGTCTTGCCGGGAGCGGCACTGTGCATACACCCTCCATCTTGCGGCCCGGGCCGGAGCGATAACCACAGAGACCGCAACGGGTATTCAGGATTGCTCCAAACTAGTACCCCCGGGCAGGAATTGTCAAGCCGGTCGGCTCAAGGGGCTGAAATGGCTTGATACATTGAAGTGTTTTAAATACTCTTTACTTATGGAACAGCAGGACCCCTACAGGAACATCGCCCGCTTCTTTCCGGCATTCGACAGGTTCCTGGACCTGTTCATGCCCCGGATCAGGGCGGACCTGGTCGCCTTTCTGCGGGGGAAAAACCTCTCCAGGGTCATAGACCTGGGCTGCGGTGCGGGAGGCCTGTCGCGCAGCCTCGCAGACCGGGGCCTCTCACCCGTCTGCGTGGACGTTTCGGAAGCCATGCTGAAGGAGGCCGGCAAAAGCGCCGGACGCGAGCCCGTGTTCCCGGTGGTGCATTCGGACGGCAAGGTGCTGCCTTTCTCCCGGGAATTCGACGCCTCGGTGATGAGGTTCGTCCTGCACGAGATGGACCCGCCCGTGAGGGATTCTGTCCTGGCGGAACTGCTCCGGGTCATCCATCCCGGCGGCTACCTTATCTTCATCGATTTTATCAGGCCGGCCGACGCCGGCGGCGAGCCCGGCCTCAAGGGAAGGATCGGGGCCTCGGTGATCCGCCTTATAGAGTCCCAGATGTTGAGGATCCATACCCCGCATTACGAAAATTTTCTCGGTTTTATGCGGGAGGGCGGCACGCTGGGCTTCCTCGAAAAAAGGGGGGAGAGTGCGGCTGGAACACAGCTATTTCTGGGGGAACATCGGCCTTGTGACCTTACAGAGGCCCGACGTTTAGGTGCTGCCGGAAAGAAGCTCGACCCGGAGCCGCCCACGGCCCCAACAAATGATGCTGAAGATATTTGCCTATCTCGGCCAGGAATGATATCCTAAATCAGAACTGGTAATCGCGGTCGGAAATTCATCATAAAATCATACAAGATTTTACAGGAGGCCATCATGACCCAGGTACTTATCCTTTATTATTCGAGAACGGGGAACACCAGGAAACTTGCCGAGGAGATCGGAAAGGGCATTTCCGGGGTTGAGGGCGTCAAGTGCGTCATCAAGTCCACCGAGGAAGTCACGAAGGAGGATTTTCTGGCGTCGGACGGCATCATTGTAGGTTCGCCTGTCTATTTCGGGGGCATGGCTGCCGGCCTGAAGGATGTCCTCGACAAGCACGTAGGCATACGCAGGAAAATGGAAAACAAGATCGGGGCAGCCTTCGCCACCTCAGGGGACCAGTCCGGGGGCAAGGAGACCACGATCATTTCGATCATCCAGGTTCTCCTGATTTACGGGATGATCATAGTGGGCGACCCGCTCGATGCAACGGGCCACTACGGGGTTTCCTGTACCGGCTCGCCCGACCAGCAGACATGCAGGAACGCTTCAAAACTGGGAGCCCGCGTCGCCGAACTTGCCAAAAAGCTGAAATGAGCCCGAAGTAAGCCTGAAATAAGCCTGAAGAAAGATGGAAGAGATAATCCAGGTATTCACGACCACTGAAAAGAAAGAGGACGCCGAGCGGATAGCCAGGGCCCTCATAGACAGGAAACTCGCGGCCTGCGTCCAGATCATGGGCCCGATGGAAAGCACTTACAGGTGGAAGGGGAGGATAGAAAAATCGGTCGAGTGGTTCTGTTTCATCAAGACCACCCAGGACGCTTACCCGGAGCTCGAAAAGGCCATCAAGGAAAACCACCCCTACGAGGTCCCGGAAATCATCGCCGTGCCGGTTTCCGGGGGCAGCGAGGACTATCTCGCCTGGCTCAAGGGCCAGGTCGGGAAATCGGAGACCTGAAATGATCATCAAGGAGCTGCACGCCTCAAACTTCAAGAGCTTCGAGCGGCTTGAGCTCAAGGACCTCAGCCGGTTCAGCGTGCTCATCGGGGCCAACTCGTCGGGCAAGTCAAATTTCCTGCAGGTGTTCCGGTTCCTGAAAGACATCTCCCGCGACGGCCTGCGCAATGCCGTTTCCATGCAGGGCGGGATAGATTACCTGCGCAACGCGAAGCTCCCCCCGCACGATATCTCCATCCGGGTGGTATATGACCCGGAGCTGGAGATAACCATGCACAGGAAATCCGGCCCGCTCGAGGATCCGTTACAGGAAATTTGCCTATGAGTTCACGCTGGAGCTGACCGGCAAGGGGCAGGGGTACCGCATCAAGAGCGACCGCCTGGAAAAGGAAATGGAGTTCCCCGGCAGCGCCGGCAAGGGAAAGGCCCCGCTGAAAGGGAAGAGCCTGCTCGAGAACAGCGGCGGGAAGATCAACTACACTCTGGACGTGCCGCGGGCAGTCAAGATAGCGGCCGACGAAGTCGTTTCCCCCTTCCTGAAGGAGGAGTCCCTGCCGGAAAACAGCCTCCTGCTGGAAAGCTCTTATTTCAGCTTCTTCCACCGCTTCGAAAAGTTCTTCCACAAGATCGCCATCTACGATTTCGACCCGAAGCTCCCCAAGAGGATAGCGGCGGTAAGGGCGAAGGTCGAACTGGATGAAAACGGCGGCAACCTCGCGGTGGTCCTGAGGGACATCCTCCAGGACCCGGAGCGGAAAAGAAAATTCTCGAACCTGCTGAAAGACCTCCTGCCGTTCTTCGAGGACCTCGAGATAGAGGACCTGACCGGCAAGTCGCTGATCCTGAAGCTCCGGGAATTCTATTCGGGAAACAGGTTTATCCCGTCCCCGTTCATTTCCGACGGCACGATAAACCTCATCAACATCATTATAGCCCTTTACTTCGAGGACAAGTCCCTCATCATCATAGAGGAGCCGGAAAGGTACATCCATCCCGCCCTCATCCCCAAGCTGGTCGACATGATGAAAGACGCCGCGCGCAAAAAGCAGATAATCCTCTCAACCCACAACGTGGAGATTGTCAAGTCCGCCGGGCCGGATGACATTTACCTGGTGTCCCGGGGAGAGGGCGGCTTTTCCTATATCACGCCGTCCGTATGAGAAGGAGGAAGTAAGGACATTTCTGGCAAACAACATAAACATCGAGGACCTGTACACCAAGGACCTGCTGGGCATCTGAAGCGCAAATCCCTGCTGTTCATCTGGGTCGAGGGCGGGAGCGACGCGCGGTTTTTCGAAACCGTCATGAAATCGCTTTTCGAAAAGAAGTATGACCGGGTGGTCATCCGGGCTTACGCCAGCATGAAGCGGGTGAAGTTCTCGGCGCTGCTCGGCGCCATCAGGGCAATGGGGGCCGATTATCTGGTCGTAGCCGACAACGACCATTCGCCCTGCATCACCGCGAAAAAGGAATGGGTCGGCCGGGGTGTCGCGGGCGTGCAGCCGCAGCGGATCAGGGTCGTGGTTGAGGAGATCGAGGGCTGGTATGCCGCCGGGCTCGACCTGGAAAACATGGTAAGACTGCGGACGGTTTTCCCCGTGAACACGGACGGCCTCACGAAGGAGGAGTTCAACGATCTGGTCCCGGAGCGGTTCGATTCGAGGATAGATTTCATGATGGAGATACTGAAGGTGTTTTCCCTCGACTCGGCCCGCGGCAGGAACGCCTCCTTTGACTATTTTCTCCGGAAGGAGGGACTTGTTCAAAGCCCCGCAAAAGCAGCCGGGGAAAGGGTTTCATAGAGAGCTTTATTGAGGGGTCGTCCCTTCTTGTCATCCTGAGTGAAACGAAGGATCTGTTTTTAAAACACTTCGGTCGCCGCGGCTCCCTCAGAATGACACAAAATTTCAGGACGAGAAAATGGAGCATCTGATGAAAATCGCCAGCGTCATGGAAATGCGGAAATGGACCGGGAGGCTGTCGAACGGTTCGGCATCCCGGAGCAGCTCCTGATGGAAAACGCGGGCCTCGCGACCTGCTCGGTCATCGCCGGGGAATTCGGCATACGGGGGAACAGCTTCGTCATTTTCTGCGGCATGGGGAACAACGGCGGGGACGGATTTGTCGTCGCCCGCAAGCTCCATTCCGAGGGGGGCCGGGTAAAGGTCTTCATCCTCGGCGACCCGAAAAAATATTCCGGCGCGGCGAAGGCCAATTACAACACGGCGTCCCGGCTTTCCCTGGAAATGAAGGCCATTAAATCGGCTGACGGGGTCAGGGAGGCGATTGCCGGGTGCGATGCGGTTATAGACGCGATCTTCGGGACGGGCCTGGCGAGGGACGTTGAAGGGTACATCGGAGTCGATAATCGACCTCATAAACTCTTCCGGGAAAACCGTTTTCAGCCTGGATATCCCGTCAGGGATAAACGGCGACACAGGCGAGGTGATGGGAAAAGCTGTCCGGGCCGATTTCACAACAACTTACGGCCTGCCGAAAATCGGCAATATCCTCTACCCGGGGTTCGCTAACTGCGGGGAGCTGAGCGTTTCCCATATCTCCTTTCCGCCGGCGCTTTACAGCAGCGCGCAATTGAAAATCGCGATAAACGAGCCGGTGGCAATCCCGCCCCGCAACCCGGCCGGACACAAGACGAGCTTCGGCGAGGTGCTTTTCATCGCCGGGGCGGCCGGATATTTGGGGGCGCCCTATTTTTCCGCCTATTCTTTCCTGAAAGCGGGCGGCGGGTACTCGCGCCTGGCTGCGCCCGGTTCGATCGCCTCTCTCGTCGCGGTCAAGGGTAGCGAAATTGTCCTCCATCCCCAGAAGGAAACCCCCACCGGGTCGATAGCGCTCGCCGGCAAAGCCGGGCTGCTGAAGCTGGCAAACAGCATGGACATGGTCGTCCTCGGCCCGGGCCTCTCTCTCGATAATGAGACGCAGCAGCTCGTACAGGAGCTGATCGCGGAAATCGAGGCGCCCCTGCTGATCGACGGCGACGGTATCACGGCCGTGAGCGCCGCGACAAAACTTCTCAAGGGCCGCAAAAACCAGACTGTTTTAACGCCGCACATGGGCGAGATGTCCCGGCTGACTGATCAGACAGTTTCTGAAATAAGAAAAAACCCCATCGATATCCTGCAGTGCGCGGCCCGGCAGTTCAAATCCGTAGTTGTACTGAAAGGCGCCCATACCCTGGTCGGCTGCCCGGACGGGAGCGTCTTTGTCAACATGAGCGGCAACCCCGGGATGGCCAAGGCCGGCACGGGCGACGTCCTCAACGGCGTCATAGCCGCCATGCACGGCCTCGGCCTCGCAATCCCCGAAGCGGCGCGCATGGGGGTGTTGATCCACGGCCTCGCCGGCGACATCGCCGCGGAGGAATTCGGAGAAGACGGGATCTCCGCAACCGAAATAATGGAGAGTGTCCCCAAGGCAGTCGAAATGGCCCGGGGCATGGACTCCGAGCTTTTTAGGGAGCTTTACGGCATCGAGGAAATCTGAAAATTGGACTGCTTAAAATGCAAAAGGACGTTTGAGAAAGAGGACCTCCTGGCCTCCATGTCCGGGAGCATAATGGGGGACGAATACACGGACGTGTATTTCCTGTGCCCCGTGTGCCGGGTCTTCACGGTGGAGCACTGGCGGGACAACTTTACGGGGATAGAAACAATGGAGGTCTCGGGCCCCGTTGACGAAAATACAGGCATGGAGAGGGTCAGGCTGATCCGGCAGTGCCCCGAGCCATGGGACAAGAAGTGCCGCTGCGAGGCCCACCTCGAGTATTTCGGAAATTCCCTGGACTGATCAAGAGCTTCGCTTGATGATGTAATCGGAAATCGCCAGCAGGCAGCGGCGGGGGTCAGAATCGGGGAATATATCGAGGATCGTTTTGGCTTCTGAAACAAGGGTGCGGGCCCTTTCCAGGGAATATTCTATCCCGCCGTATTTTTTAATTGTCGACAGTGTCTCGCGGATTTTGGCAACGTCCGTGTCCTGGCCCCGGACCACGGCCGTTATCAGCTCCCTTTCGGCTGCGGAGCACTTCTTCAGGGTGTGGATAAGCGGGAGCGTAATCTTTCCTTCCTTGAGGTCCTGCCCTATGGTCTTTCCGAACTGGGCCTCGTCGGCAACATAGTCGAGGGTGTCGTCGGTGAGCTGGAAGGCGGTCCCGATCTTCATCCCGAAATTCCCGAGGGCGGCGATGCTGTCGCCGTTCCCGCCCGAGAGGATGGCGCCAATGGAACACGCGGCGGAGATGAGGATGGCCGTCTTCTTCTGGACGAGGTAAAAATAATCGTCCTCGGTGATGTTGAGATCCCCGCTTTTCAGCAGCTGGAAAACCTCCCCCTCGGACATCTGGTTGGTTATGGCGCTCATGAGCTGGACTATGGTGATATCGCCGTCGTCGGCCATCAGCTTGAAGGCCTTGGAATAAAGGAAGTCGCCCACGAGGACGCTGGCCGAATTGCCCCAGATGTTGTTCGCCGAGGGCCTGCCCCGCCTCGTGTCGGCATGGTCGATGACGTCATCGTGGAGCAGGGTGGCGGTGTGGATGAATTCGATCACGGCCGAAAAGGGGAAACGCCTGTCACCCCGGTACCCGCACATATCGGACGCTATCAGCAGGATAATCGGCCTCAGACGCTTGCCGCCGCTGCTGATCAGGTGGTCGGATATTTCGGGGATGAGCGAGATTTCCGAATGGAAATAGGATTTGAAGCGCTCCTCAACGCGCTTCAGGTCGGCTTCGTAGCGGGATAGAACATCATTCATTTCCATAGCGCTTTTCTATACTTGAAGGTTAATTCTATGTCAAAACTTATTCAAGGAGACATCGGCTGTTCTCCATGCTATGAACGCTCAATAGCGCATTGCAAATACGCCCCTCGTATTTGTGTCGTGAACGCTTTCAGATACCCTGTAGGGGCCGATTTAAAATCGGCCCGAAACGGCGGCGGGTACATGAAACTGCAAGCTGTACAGAATAAGCAACGCATTCCGGGCTGATCTGAGATCAGCCCCTTGTTCAAGGAGGGATAGATGCGCAAGGTTTGCGTCATGGTTGCCGTTCTCTTTTTTGCCGGCTGCGGCACCTCCCACGGGCCGGTGCTCTACCCCAACACCCAATTGAAACAAGCCGGAGAAGTTCAGGCTCAGCGGGACATTGACGATTGTTCCCGGCAGGCCGAAAAGTATGTGAAGGACAATCCTTCCGCCAGGGTAGTCGGCGGGACGATTGTGGGCGGTGCAGGCGGCGCGGTGGTCGGCGGCGCCGCTGGCGCTGTCACGGGCAATTTAGGCAGGGGGGCAGGTATCGGGGCAGCTGCAGGGGCGGCGGCCGGTCTCTTCAGGGGGATTGTCCAGGCATCCAGGCCAAGTCCCGTATACAAGGCATTCGTGAACAAGTGCCTCAAGGACAAGGGGTACGAACCGATAGGCTGGAACGAGTGATCCCGGTCAGCCGCTGCCGGCAATCATCCGGTATATCTCGATGTGCCTGTCTATTTCGGCGGCGGGACTGAAACGGGACCTGACCAGTTCAGCCGCGGCCGCTCCCATCTGCCGGCGCCCGGCCGGGTCATTGACCAGAACGCGGGCGGCAGACGTCAATTCACGCCTGTCCCCGACATAAAAACCCTCCCGTCCATTGCTGATAATATTGCTGTTTCCCGGGACATCGGTCAGGACGACCGGCATGCCGAGGCTCATTGCCTCCAGCGCCGCCTGCGGCTGGCCCTCGGACAGCGAACAGTTGATGATGGCATCGCCCACCCTGAGCACACCTTCCATTTCGGCATGGGGGACCTCTCCCAGGTATGTGACCCAGGGGAGCCTCTCGACCCGGCGGAGAATGCCTTTCCCGTAGGCCTCGTCAATTACAGCCCCCATTATCAGGAGGTGAATGCGTTCGGCCTTCGCGGGCAAGGTCTTCCAGGGCATCAAGGGCAAGTTCGATGTTCTTCACAGGGCGCAGTCCTGTAGGAAGCAGAAAGACAACTGTGCCTTCGGGAATACGGAGGTCTTTTCTGCTCCGCGCGGGAGCGGGAGAGAGCACGACCCCCTGGGGAACAACCGAAATCCCGGCTGGACGACAACCCCAGGCAGCCAGCCTGGCCTTGAAATCCTCGTGAAAGACCACCAGATGGCGGGCTTTTCCCAGGACGGCCGCGAGAGAGGGGCTGCCTTTTCCCCCTTCAGCGTTTATATCTGTCCCGGTAAGCGTTATCACGAGCGGGCAGGCGAGCAGTCCGGGGACCTTCTCCAGCAGGCCCCCAAAGTAATGGGCATTAAAGCCGTGGACAATCCCGATTCCCGATTCAAGCAGGGATTCAAGCCGCTGCGGCCAGTTTTCCTCCTCAAGGGACAAACGCTCAGCCGGCACGCCGCGGGAGAGGAGCCCTTCACATATCCGCTCCGTCGTTATCGAGTTGCCGCGCTGGCTTTTGTGGAAAGGGGTGATAATAGAACGCGCCGCTTGAACATTTCTGACCCTGAAACATGTGTTGTTTCAATTACAGAAGTGCAGCAAAAAAGCCTCAGGATCGGGGCAGTCCGCCTGCTCCGCATCAACCATTCAAATCCCGTCTTAATTACCTGAAAGCACTCGCAATATTTACAGTTTCCGCCCATGATCCCGCGGTACCTGTTCAGACCCGTGACCGCCTCATCATAGGGCTGATCATGCCAGCTGTGACTTATGCTCCCTTAACGCCTTGAGCTTCAAATCCATGAAGGCGGAGATGTCCAACGAAGACGGAAGGGGCCTGCATGGGGGCCCAAACCTCGTACCCGAACACATCCCGCACGGCCCACGGCCCTCCATCTGAGGACCCCCTGCATTCCTGGAACCAGGGGCCGCCTGCCCGGCGCACCGCCTCGAGGGCCAGCTGGTGGGCCACGGCGTGGTCGCGCACCTTCTCCGCTTCGTGCGGCAGGTAGGCGCGACGGGGTTTTATTTCCCTGACCAGGGTCGTAAGGGCCTGGAGGTATTCAGGCTTCATTTCAAGGTAGCCGTCCGGCCACCCCATGAACAGCGTCTTTGCAGCGCCCAATACCGCCGCTGCCTCCCTGGCCTCCTTTTCCCGGATGACGCCCAGTTCCCATTTGGGGATTTCCAGGCTGCCGGATTCCCCCGACGTCAAATAGACAATCGTTACCCGGTGCCCCTGCCCGGCATGCCAGGCGATAGCCCCCCCGCAGCCCAGAACATCGTCGTCGGGGTGCGGCGCGAAAACCAGTATTTCAGGCACGTCCCCTCCCTTAGATTTCGCTGAAGAGATCATAATAATCGGCCTTCCTTATATTTGCGCGCACGATATCGCCCTGCCGGAGCTTCCGGGCCGTCTTCACATACACAATCCCGTCCACTTCCGGGGCCTGGCCCCGCGTCCGGCCCGTGTACTTATAGCCGCCCCTCCCCGGCGCCTTGCCGTCAATGATAATTTCCTGCACGGAGCCTACCAGGGCCTGGTTCTTTTCCCGGGAGATCCCGGCCTGCTCGCTCATGATGACGTCTTTCCTTCTTTCCCTCTCTGCGACAGGCACCCGCCCCCGCAGGCGGGCCGCCCCCGTCCCCTCTTCAGGGGAATAGGCGAACACCCCCAGGTGCTCAAACCGCGCTTCCCTCACAAATTCCAGCAGCTCGATAAAACGCTTCCCCGTCTCTCCCGGGAAACCCACTATCAGGGATGTGCGCAGCGACACCCCCGGGATTATCCTGCGGGCCTCCCTGATCGTATTGCGGATTTTGCGGCCGGAGCCCCTGCGGTTCATCGCCGCGAGGACCTCGTCGTTTATGTGCTGGACGGGCATATCCAGGTAGCTGCAGATCTTGTCCTCGGCGGCGATCGTTTCCAGCAGCTTTGCCGTGATCCGCGCCGGGTATGTGTACATGAGCCTGATCCAGAAATCACCATTGAGCCCCGCGACTTCTCTCAGGAGGACCTCCAGCCCCGGAGAGCCTTTCCTGTCGCGGCCGAAGGAGGTCGTGTCCTGCCCGATAACGATGAGCTCGCGGGCCCCGCCCCGGACCAGGGTCTCGGCTTCCCTCAGGAGATCATCAATGCCCCGGCTCCTGAGCCTCCCCCGGATGGACGGGATGGCGCAATAAGAGCAGCAGTTCGAGCACCCCTCGGTGATCTTCAGATAGGCGATGTGGGGCGGGGTAAGCAGGGTGCGGGGCATCCGGGAATCCATCAGGAAATCCGGTTTGCCCACGAAAGATTTTTTATCCCCGCTCTTACCGGAAATGAAATCGCCGATTTCGTCAATTTTTGAAGTCCCGAGAAACAAGTCGACTTCCGGAAGCCCCCTTTGCAGCTCCTTCCCGTAGCGCTGCGGGAAACACCCCGTCATGACGAGCAGCCTGCAAGACCCTTTTTTCTTATACTCGGCCAGCCGCAATATCTCGGCTATGGCCTCCTCCCGGGCAGGTAGAATAAAAGCGCATGTATTGAGGATAATGACCTCGGCCTGCGCCTCGTTCTTCACGACGCGAAAGCCGGCCTGTTCAAGGACACCGGTCATGATCTCGGAATCCACGAGGTTCTTCGGGCAGCCGAGGGTCTGGATGTAAACTTTGCGTTTCAAAATAACTCTCTTCTTTCGGCGTGTTACAGTTTGCAGCGCACTTTACACCATTTCCCCCTACAATTGAAAGGGCGACCAGCCGGTCGCCCCTACATATTTCTTTTGCATACAGAGGAAATGGGAGGGAATTATCCCGAAGGCGAATAGGATTTTCACATCGGCACAGGTTAAGTAATCCTCCCCGGCCGCGGCGTGAAAAATCCCCTGAGCCGCAGGGATAATTCCCTCCCATTTCCGGACAGACTAAGTACCTTAATATCAGGTGATTTTCCGGGCGAGCACTTTGCGAGGTTTGACGCCGTCGGACGGCCCCACGACACCCTCGGCCTCCATCTTCTCGATCATCCGCGCGGCGCGGTTGTAGCCGACCTTGAGGTAGCGCTGGACCAGGGAAATCGAGGCCTGGCCGAGCTCCGTGACCAGTTCCACGGCTTCGTCGTACTTCTCATCGTAATCGTCGTCCGCCTTGCCGTTCTCGCCGGATTCCGCCTCTTCCTGCAGGATGCTCTCGTCGTAGCTGGGGTCGCCCTGTTTTTTCAGGAAACCCACGATCCTCTCGATTTCGCGGTCGGAGACGAAAGCGCCGTGGATGCGGATCAGCCGCGAGGTCCCGGGCGGCATGAAGAGCATGTCGCCGGCCCCGAGGAGCTGCTCGGCCCCGAGCTGGTCGAGGATGGTCCGCGAGTCGACTTTCGACGACACCTGGAACGAGATGCGGGTGGGGAAGTTGGCCTTGATGATGCCGGTGATCACGTCCACCGACGGCCTCTGGGTCGCCAGGATCAGGTGGATGCCCGCCGCCCGCGCCATCTGGGCGAGCCTCGTGAGGGACTCCTCGACGTTGCGCTGGGCCACCATCATCAGGTCCGCCATTTCATCGATCACGATTATTATATAAGGGAGCTTCACGAGCGGGAAGCGCTTCTCCGGCTCTTTCTGGCTCGCGGTCGCTTCGGCGCTCGGCGTGAAGGCCGGGCCGTCGCCGTTTTCCGCCTCTTCCTCTTCCTCCGGCTCGGCCTTCACCGGTTTCCCCCTGCCCGTTGCCTCCTCGACATGCTTGTTGTACTTGTCGATGTTTTTCACGCCGACCTCGCTGATGATCCTGTAGCGGCGCTCCATCTCGGCTACGGCCCAGCGCAGCACCTGGGCGGCGTCTTTAGGGTTCACGACGACGGGGTGGAGCAGGTGGGGGATGCCCTCGTAAGATGAAAGCTCGAGGCGCTTCGGGTCGATCATGAGCATCTTCACTTCCTCCGGCAGGGCCTTCAGAAGGATGCTGCAGATCATCGCGTTGAGCGAAACGCTCTTCCCCGATCCGGTCGTGCCGGCGATGAGCAGGTGGGGCATCCTGGCCAGGTCTGCGATTACCGGCGTGCCCGTGGTGTCCTCGCCGAGGGCAATGGGAAGGCGGTACTTGGTTTCCAGGAATTCCTCGTTTTCCAGGCAGTTCCGGAGATGGACGGGCTCCCTCTCGTTGTTGGGGATTTCCACCCCGACCACGGATTTGCCCGAGATTGGCGCGATCCTGACGCTCGGGGCCTTCAGGGCCATGGCAAGGTCGTCCGAAAGGTTGGTTATCCTGTTTATCTTGACGCCGGGCGCGGGCTCCAGTTCGTAAATGGTGATCAGGGGCCCCGGGCGGACTTCCGTTACTTTGCCCTCGACCCCGAAATCCGCCAGTTTCTTCTCGAGGATCCGCGAATTCATCAGGAGGCTTTCCCGCTTAACCTTCGTGTCGCGGCGGGGCACTTCATCGAGCAGGGTCAGGGGGGGCACCTTGAAATCACTTGACGGGGTAAAATCGAACGATGGCTGGCGGGCCTTTTTCTTCCTTGCCGGCTTTTCCACGGGCCGCAAATCCTCGAGGATGACCGGGGGCTCAAACGGCTGCCTGGCGAGTTCCTCTTTCTGCAACTCCCTCTTTTCCTGCCTCTCCTGCCTTGCCTCGCTGAATTCGTTCCAGGAATTGATTCTCCCGCGGACAAAACCTATTGCGTTGCTCAGCATGGACGCGAACGAAACGTCTATGGTTATGATCAGGCATACGGCAAACAGGACGAGCAGGAATATATAGCTCCCCGCGGGGTGCAGGATATAGACAAAGATGTCAGATATGAACTTTCCGGCCACGCCCCCCGAATAGCTTTCCTCGACGGTGATCCCCATCGTGGCGAGCAGCAGGGAAACAAGGCAGGAGCTGGTGATCAGGAGCCCCGCAAAGGCGGTGCCCGAACCCCGCCGAAGCGGTACTCCTCTTTTTTGAAGAGGCGCACGGCATACAGCAGCATCCAAGCGGGGATCCACAGCGAGCTTACCCCCAGGAGCCTCATGAGGACGCCCGCAATATAGGAGCCCACGTAGCCGCCCCAATTGGAAACGGCCGGGGCCGATGAAGAGGTCCAGAACGAGGGGTCCTTGGAATTATAAGAAACAAGGCAGATGATCAGGAAAACGGCCGAGGCAAAGAGGATGATGCCGGCTATTTCCCTTTTTTTCGTGATATTCACATTCGCTCCCTAAATATTCATTTCCTTTCTGCCTTCTTCATAATTCTGCCTGATCACCTCATGGACCCGCTCAATCAACGAGTCGATATTCTCAACCGAATATTCGGCCGTCATGATGGGCTTGTCGACTACCAGCAGGATTTTGCCGGTCCTGATCCGCATCGACTTGGTCGCCATCACTTCACCGCTGCCGATTATGGCAATGGGGACAATCGGGACCCCGGCCTTGAGGGCAAGATGAAAGACGCCTTTTTTAAAGGGGCGCAGCTGCCCCGGCTGGCTCCTCGTGCCCTCCGGGAAGGTCATGACAGATTTGCCTTCTCTTATCTTGCGGGCGGCTTCATCGATGCTTTCCACGGCAGAGACGTGGTGTTTCCTGTCGATCTCGATGCTGCCGGTCCGCCGCAGCGCGTCCCCGAAAATGGGGACTTCAAAGAGCTCTTTCTTGGCGATCCACCTGAACTGCGCCGGGATATGCGCCAGCACGACCAGGATGTCAAAAACGCTCTGGTGGTTGGCCATGAATATCTGGGGCCTGCCAAGGAATACGTTGTCGCTGCCGGTTATCCTCGTATCAACCCCCGTAATGGCCAGGAGGATCCTGGCCCACTTGCGGGCCACCTTGTGGATCGTGAATTCCCCCCTGCTCAGGAACGGATATATGATGACAACAAACAGGGATGTCAGGCCTGTTACTATTCCAGAGAGTAAAATCAGGAAAGCAGAGCGATACATAATATCCCGGTCGGTCGGTTGGTCCCACTTTTTACGGTTTTTTACTTTATTGGCGGTCTTTAGTCAACAGCTTGAATTCCTTGACTCTGCTGCGCTTCCGCCTCTTAATCTTAATCCCCCTGTCTCTTTTCAGCGGCTGCTTTCAACCTGCTCCGGCGCTCTTTTACACGCCCGGAGGCATTCTTCCTGTGTTGCAAACGGCTTCGGGCTGCCGCAGCCGCCCCAGTAAAATGATCTGCAGGAATTGCTTTCAGGGTCGTAAAACCAGCTTTCAATCAGAGCCTTGCACGGGCCCCGTTCGCCCCGCTGCTCGCAGCGCGGGTCGCCATATGCCTCTCACATTTTCTCTGCAGACGACAAAGACGCAAAAGAACAGGCAAGGAATATCACAAGAATGACGCAAAAGAATTTCATTTTGCCCTCCTGCCAGGGGAGTCAGTTATATTGTTTACGCCTTACACATAACCGTTTTGTTGTTCAAGCACAAGGTGCGGCCTGACCTTCCCGGCAGCACACCCAACGAACCTGCCCGCTCAGTTCCCGGCCCTCCCGATAGGGAAGGACTGGCCGCTTATGGAGATGGTGGGGTACTGGGCCCTCTTGAATACCTTCTCCGCCAGCGCGGGCACCTCGTTGTCCACGTAGTCGGCAAGCTCCGTGGTTTTTACATACCCTGTCTTCCCTTTATCGGCCTTGCCTTTGAGCCCCTCCGCCAGCACATAGGTAAAGAGCCCGTGGCCGTTGTAGCCTTCCAGGGCCTCCTGCATGGATGTCGAAGCGGAGAGAATGGTGGAGCCCACTGCCCGGCTCAGGATCTTGAGCGCCGTGTCCTCGCTCATTCCCCTCGTGAGCATCGCCACCTGGATCGCCTCGCCCAGGGCGCCCGCGTTGCAGGTGTCAATGATGATGAGTTTCTTCGTCGCCGGGATATTGGAGACGGCCTCCTTGAGCCTGTTCTGGGATATGGCGTCGGCCTTCAGCCTCTCCGTCCTCAGCGAGCCGACATTGGAAGTGATGAGGAAATATTCGCCCTCGTCGACCGTGCCGTGGCTGGCTATATAGAAGACAAAAAGGTCGTCGGGCCGCAGCGACTGGTAGGATTTCAAGGCGCCGAGAATCGCCTCGTTTGTCGTCTCTTCTCTGGCGGACAGCTTCCTGATCTGCGCCTTTTCGAAAAGCCCCGCGGTGGCATTCCTCAGGGTCGCGGCGAAAAGCTCCGCGTCCGCAGCCGGGTAGTTGAGCTTCAGCCTCGGGTTTTTGAACTCGTTGATGCCGATGACAAGCGCGTGCAGGGAAGGTTTTGCCGCGGAAACGAAATTTGCCTCAATTTCATGGAGGGCCTCCTTGCCCTGCATCGTGTTGTCGCTGTTGAATGCCACCGCCCGGACCGCGTTGGTCCCCCTGGCCAGCTTGAGGGTGTAGCTCTTCAGGAGGGCCTTCGGTCGTCCTTCGCCACAATTTTGACCGACCGGCTGTTGTCCAGCAGCACGGCCGAGCCATTAACGTATATCCGGATGTCGCCGAGGCCTCCCCCGTTGTCGGTGATTTTGATCGTAATCGTGGCCTCGTCCCTGTCGACGCTCTGCGGGGTGTTCACAATGGTGACGGTCGGCGCCCGCTTCACGTCGGCGAGGCTGCGGAACTCCTTGAGCGAGCCGCCCCCCAGGGCCACTTTCACGAGGTCCGGGCGGAAGAACGCCTCCCGGTAGTTTTCGATGCCGTAAACGCTGTTGCCAACGCGCACGTTGAGCCGGCTGTCGCCCCGGGCCGAGGAGTTGTAATAGCCCCCCGGTGTGACGACGATCCACTCGCCGTCCGTGAAGCTGATGAACTGGGCGATCTCCCTGCCGGTGTCGACGCTCCACAGCCGCATCGTCCCGTCATACCCGGCGGAGAAGATTTGCTTCCCGCCGGCCAGGAACCCCACCGCATAAATCGTGTCCTGGTGGCCGCTGAAATTCCTCCTGACCGTCCCCTGCGCAACATCCCACAGGAGGAGTTCGTCCCCCCCGGTGAGGAGGGTCCGGCCATCGGGTGAAAATTTCATGTTGTAAACGGACCTTTTATAGTTGCGGAAAGATGTCAGGTGGCGCCCCGTCCTGGCGTCCCAGATCATTATGGTATCAGCGCCGCCGTACTGCTGCGCACCGGAGGCGATCTGCCGGCCCCCCGGGGCGTAGTCGACGGAGTATACAAACGCCCCCGGCTGCAGGGTGGCCGTCTGGCGCCCCGTTTCCAGTTCCCAAAGGTTGACCTTCATCGAATACCCTGCCGCCACGCTGCCGGAATCCGGCGAGACTGCAAGGGAGGATATCGAATTCGGGGACCCCCTGGGCAAAGATAATGGTCCGGGCTTCCCTCATGTCCCCTGCGTCGAAGATGGTTATCCTGCCCTTTCCCCCCGCGAGCGCATACCTGCCGTCGGCGGAGAAAGCAAGGGCCCTGTCGAACATGGAGATATTCTCCAGTTTCACCGATGCAGCCGGCTTGTCTTTCCCGGCTTCCCACAACGAGACGATTTCATCGCCGGCCGTCATGATCTGCCCTTCGGGGGAAAACAGGGCGAAAAAATAATTCCTGTAAGGTTTAAGGCGTGCGCTTCGCGGCCGGTCTTGATGTCCCAAAGCGACATCCTGCCGCTGCTCGGAGCCGATCACGCCGTAGCGCCCGTCACGGGACAGGGACGCCGACATGACCTTGTCCTTCATGCCCTCCAGGAAGTGGACGACTTTCGCGCCCTTGAACACGCCCGCCTGGCCCACGGTGTTCTCCCTGCCCTTTTCGTCCTTCGTTTTAACGGCCGCCGGGGTCAGTTTCAGGGACACCTCGCGGCCGTCGCGGACAACCCTCAGGTCAAGTTCCCGGCCGGGATTGGCGCCCGCCGTTTTTTCGAAATCTCCCCAGGAGGAGACGTCTTTCCCTCCCAGCGCGACGATGGAGTCCTGGGGGAGAGAGCCCCGCGTTCTGGGCGGCCGAACCCCTCTGGACACCGCCGACCACGACATCGTCTTTCATTATATTGTAAAGATTGATGCCTCCCCATGCATGTCCGGAAAGGACGTGCCTTCCGTCCGGAGAGAAGGCAACGCTCGTGACCCCGTAGCGTGCCCCATAGATGTGCTGTTTGTAAAAATAAACAGAGCGCAGCAGCCGGCCGTCTGCGGCATCCCAGAGCACCGTTGAATAGTCCCCACCGCCCGACAGCACGTATTTGCCGTCGGGCGAAAAGGCGACGCTGTTCACCTTTTGATTGTGCCCCCGGAAAACCCTGACCTCCTTTCCCGATTCGACGTCGTACATCGATATCTGCGAGGAATACGAAAAAAGGGCGTACCGGCCGTCCGGCGAGAAGGCCGCCGCTACATCGACGGAATATTTGGCGTCCCGTTCGGCGAATTTCCTCACAGACTTTGCCGGCCTGGGGATCGACCACCTTGAACCCGTTCTTGCCGGCCGACACGACCTTGCCGTCCGCTGAGAAGGGCGGCCATGACATCGCCTTCAAAATCGTTTTTCTTCAGCTCTTTTTCCACCCCCGAGCGAAAATCCCATAACCTGACCTTGCCGATGAAATCCCCGATCAAAAGGCTGCCGTCGGGCTCGAAGGAGAGCGAAGACGCGAAGAAGCCGCCGAGCCTCCGCACTTCGCGGCCCGTCTCGATCTCCCAGACCCGGACGGTCTGGTCATGGCTGGCCGAAGCCGCATACCGGCCGTCGCGGGAGAACGCAACCGCCTTGACATACTCGGTGTGTCCGCTGAATGTCCGCAGTTCCCGGCCGGCCTCGATGTCCCAGAGCTTGATATTGCCGTCATATGCCCCGGAAACGGCGTATTTCCCGTCCGGGGAAAAGGCTATACCGTAGACCGTTGAAGAATGTCCCAGCTGCACGAAGAATTCCGGCTTCTCGGCGGCGGGCGAAGCGGGACATATGATTAAGAAGGAAACGACAACTGCAATGGCGGAATTTAAAAAAGCAGCACACCTGGTGTACATAGAAATCTCCTCGTTAACAATTTTCGAAAAGGCTCCGCGGGCCGCTCTTTCCCTATTTCAGCCTCTCCACGTCCTTGCAGGCCCTGACTTCGTTTAACCCGGTGCACAGCGCCTTGTAATCGGCAAGCGCCCTGTCCGGGTAGCCCAATTCCTCGTAGGCATTGGCCCGCATGCGCAGGGCTGAAGTTTGCAGGAAGATCCAGAGCACTGCTTCAGCTTCGGAACGCGTGAGCCTGTCCAGCCGGGCATTGTCAAATTTCGCGATATCGGCGGGCTTGAACCTGGAAAGGGCTTCGGGCAGGTATTGGTCGGCAATCCCCAACGCCTTCATAAGGTCGTCGAGGGCCTCTTTGAATTTTTTGCCTGTCATCAGGATGGCGCCCCTGGTCTGGTACATGAACGCGAGTTTCAAGGCGTCCCGGCCGCGGGGATTCCGCTTTTCCGCAAGCCTGACCGCCTCGGCAATATCGGCCATCCTGGCATTGTCATCATCGGTCAGCATGGCCCTCGCCCAGTAATCACCGGCCTCGGCGCGGCCTGCGGAGATCCTCTGCTTTGCCTCCTGGAGGAGCTTGGCCTTCCTGTCTTCGTCAAGGGGGAAATAGACTTCCTCCTGGACCTTCCGGTACTCGGATTCCGCGGCCGCCGGAGAGGGGCCATGGAAGTCCTTCATCGCCTCCCGGGAGAGCCGCTTGTCTTCCCTGGCAAGATCGGGCTTCCCGGCGGCTTCGTAAAACCCTGCCCGCTGTCCGTAATACATAAACAGCAGGTCGCAGTTCTCTTTCCGGCACAATTCGATGGCGCGGGTCATGTCGGATATCCGCTTTTCTGTTTCATCGACCGGGTCAAGGTAGCCGGCCCGGCGCTCGTAGTACTTGTGAGAACCCGGATTCAGCGCTAATCGCCCTGTCGATATCCTCGAGAATCGATTTCTGGTTTTTCCGGTTGTCGGGCAGTTCGGGGGCCTTGGGGTCTTTCCTGTAAGCGACCAGCCATTCCAGCGACCTGATGTCCTGGTTTATCTGCGCCCGCAGCGCGTAAGCCTCGGCATAGTCCGCGTCCATGGCGATCGCCCGGTTCACGTCGGCAAGGGACTGGTACAGGTCGGCTATTTCCTTTCGGCAGTCGGAAACCCCCTTGTCCAGCTTCGCGTGGCAGGACTGCACCGCGTGCCTGCTCAGGGCGGCCCTCCCGGCCCAGGCCATCGCCAGGTCGGGGTTCAGTTCCAGGGCGGTGTTATACGCCTTCAGGGCCAGTTCGGGGCTCAGGCCGTAGTCGCCGCCTTTTTCCAGCCAGAGGCCGGCCTTGAATTTCTTCTCCTCGTCGCTGATCCGGGCCAGGACTTGTTTTCTGTCGCCTGCCCCGGAACCGGCCAGCTGTTTCTTCAGTGTTTCGATCTCCCGGGCCTGGCGGTCGTATTCCGCCTTGAGCTTTTTATATGACTCTACCGCCCCTGCGTCCTCCCGGACCTTGCGCAGGCTGGCCTCGACCTCTTCGGTGCTGACGAGGGCCTTGATCCGGACGAAGAACCGGATCGCCTCAAGGTCGCCGACAACCGTCTTTTTCCGCTCGACGACGGTGATCTTCATGGAGTGATTGGCGACGACTTCGACGACGTCTTCCGTGAGCGTCAGGTTCTTTACCTGCGAATAACTCTTCACGAGGGCCCCTGCCTGCTCCGCGGCAGCCTGCTGGGCTTTTTTGAGGGCCCTTTCCTCGGCAACCGCCATGGTCTCGCCGGCGCCCATCACGTATTCGCCGTCTGCCCTGATCTCGAGGTCCGCGGACCGGGCCGTGACGGGAAGCAGCAGGCTCGACAGCAGAAGGAAAATTATCGGCAGGCGTTTACGCATATCGTCTCCTTGCGGTTTGATGTGCGCCTTAGATACAGCAATAGCCTGTTGATTACAAGCAGCAGGTGGATTTTGGGTGCTTCGATGTGGTATTGGGGTACATATAAAAGGTTCGGAGATCAAGATGGACAAAAAGTATTTCAGGATATTTTCTGCGGCGGCGGCAGCACTTTTCATTTTTGCCCTGGCGGGCGCCGTTTTCGCCCAGGGCGCGCCCGAAACCGGTTACGTGGAATACATCTCCCCCGGGAAAAACTTCCGGTGCCTCCAGCCCGCCGGCTGGAGCGTCCTGGAGAGCCCTGAATACAGCCGGGAGGTTACAAAGGCAGACGGCTTTGATGCGTACACCGGCGGATTTGAAGACCGGGTGACCATTTCCGTCCGCTACTACCCCGCAGGGAACAAGCTCCACGAAAATATGGAGGCTTACATCAGGGCCCATTCCCGTCCTGTGCTGGTCGCGCTGCCCGAATCCTCCTACGGGCCGGTCAGCGACATGGACGTGAAAGGGGCAAGGGCGAAGACATTCACCAGGACCGGCATCGAGTTCGAAAGCCATGTTTACAACCAGAGGCTCGGGACCTACGTGGAGCCGCTGCACCCGAGAAAGTTCCCGTACTCCGAAAAATTCATCGTTGTGCCGGCCAAAAGCGGTTTCGTCGCTTTCCGCTATAAGTCCAGGGCGGACATGTCGGCCCAATACGAAAGCGTGTTCTGGAAGGTAATTGATTCCTTTTCGTTTCTCGAAAGCGCCGGGTGAGGCAGCCGGGGCGGGCGATAACCAGGTATTATATATGGTAATACCAGGCGAGATTTTGATTGTATTTGGCCGGAAATATTTATAGAAGAAGCCTCAACATTTCAGTAAATTCAAGGGGGGGCAGACATGGTCAACAAGGCAATCCTCATCGGCAGACTGGGCGCGGACCCGGAAGTCAGGTACACTAACGACGGGACAATGGTGACGAATTTCCGCATGGCAACGGACGAGACCTGGAAGACAAAGGAAGGGGAAAGGACGCAGAAGACGGAGTGGCACAGGATCGTCACCTTCGGGAAGCTTGCCGAGATCTGCGGCCAGTATCTCACCAAGGGGAAGCTCGTCTATGTCGAGGGCAGGATCCAGACACGGTCCTGGGAAGACAAGGAAGGGATAAAAAGGTCCACCACGGAGATCGTGGCCTCCGGTATGCAGATGCTGGATTCCAAGGGGCAGGCCAAAGAGCAGGCGCCGTCGTACGAGAGCGGCCCCTCTTTCCCCGACACGGAAGACGAGGATGTGCCGTTTTAGTTAGAAAAGGATGCGCCGCATATGAAAGAGCTCTATTTCGCTTACGGGTCAAACCTCAATTCAGCCGACATGCGCAGCTGGTGTCTTGCCGAGAACGCCGCTTACCCTCTGGAAGAGAAATTCGCCAATGCATACATCCCGGATATGAGGCTGACTTTCAACTTCTTTTCCGAGGAACGCGGCGGGGGCGTCCTCAATATCCGCAAGCAGCTGGGCAACGCCGTCCCCGGTGCCCTCTTCCGGGTCGCCCCGGGAGGCTGGGAAGTCCTCCACAGGAGGGAACTGGCCCCGAAGACCCATCGTGCAATAAAGGTAACGGCCCTCACCGATGACGGGCGCGCCCATGAAGCCGTCACATACCTGGTCTCTTCCGAATTCACGGAAGGGGTGTTTGTGCCCCCGGCCGCAAAATACGCGCGGGTTGTGGGGCTGGGCCTGGAGGAAAACAATATCGACTCCGGGATATTCAGCGCAACTGCTTCCGGGAAAGAGCCGCCCTGGTGCATAGACCACCTGTTCGTTTACGGCACGTTCATGAGAAATGAGCGGCGCCATCACATCCTCCGGTCCTGGGGCATATCGGAGTTTGCGGATACGGCGTCGGCCCCGGGAGCGCTGTACGACAGCGGCAAAGGCTACCCGGCGATGTGCCCGGCCGAGGGCCCGCGCGTGGCAGGGGAACTGTTCCGCCTGCGAGACCCCCGGGCGGCCTTTGAGATCCTGGACATCGTCGATGAGTTCAAGGGGTATGAGGCGGAGGGGTCGAATTTCCGGCGTGCGGTGGTCCGCACCAGCACCCCGTCGGGACAGTCCGTCCTGGCCTGGGTTTACCTGCTGAGCGGAACGGCCGGGAACATGCGCCTGATCGAATCCGGTAACTGGCGGGAAGCAGAAAAAGGAGCCTGAGCATCCGCTCTAAAAGGCTCCTTTTCCGATTCTGCTGGTCTTGTCCTTACTTTTCTTCTATTTTCTTGGCATCGCCGGACTTATTTGCTTCACTTTCGGCATCGGTCACTGATTTCTTGAAATTCTTTATTCCCTTCCCGATGGCACCGCCGATCTCGGGAAGTTTGCCAGCGCCGAAGATGATAAGGATGATCACCAGGATGATCAGCAGTTCCGGCATTCCTATTCCGAACATTTCTCTACCCTTTCAATTTTTTTAGCAATTCTATCCCGACCACCAGCCCCTGTCAATAGATTACTCTGGGGGCTTTTCGCGCGGGAGGATCAGGTGAACGACCTGCCCGCGCTGCCCCGGAATCCCCAGATCCTCGCCGTTGAGGTTCAGGGATATCCCTCCGGCGTTCCCTATATCGATTACGAACCTCCCGGCGACCCGCTCTAAATTGTCCCCGGGCCTGAGCATTATCTGGTAGGACTGGTTTTCGTCTTCCGTTATGCTGATCCAGGTCAGTTCGCTTGCCTGGATCACGAGTTTGTTGGACTGGCTTGCGGCCGGTTTCACTTCAGCCGGTTGCGCCGGCGTACTCGCAGGGGCGGTCCCCGGGTGCGGGGCTTCCCTCTGTCTGCTGCGGGGCCGCCGTGGGCTGGTCGGTTTTTGCCGAACCGGAGGGGGCAGGGGCGGCCTGCCTCTCTTTAAGGGCCACCTGGTCGGGTCTGGGCGGCTCATCTGAAAGCAGGAAATACAAAAACCCCCCGCAGATGACCGCGGCGGAAAGGACCAGCGACACCGCCATCCGGGAAAACCGCTTGCGGGGCAGGCTCCGGGACCCGGTCACGCTCTGCGGCTTCTCTGCAGGACGGGGCCCGGCATCGACGACTGCCGGCACCGGTTTCTCGGGTTTTGCCTCTTTCTTCTCCTCCAGTGCCTTGTCCGCTGCCTTGTCCGTCTTTTTCTGAACCTGCTCGGGCTCGGGCATTTTGAGGAATTTCCTGTACCGGGCAATAATGGGTCCTGGATCGACGCCGACCTGGGCGGCGTAGCCCTTGATGAACGCCTCGCCGTAAATACGCTCGGGCAGGACCTGGAAGTCTCCCGTTTCGATCCCCTCGAGAAAGACGCGGCGGATCTTCGTCATGCGGCTCATCGCCTCCAGGGTCACCCCCTGGGATTCCCTCACTGACCTCAGATCGACATCCCCTGACTTGTTCGTTTCGCTCATGCAAAAACCTTTGATTGTAAGTGGCGCAATATTTACCACTATTTGACAACCGCCGCAAACCCTTTTTGGTTCTGGATTTGCTGTAACCCTTAATTTTGCTGGTATTTGAGAGATCGGCTGGTATAATCGCCGGACCGCGACCAGGCGGCAAGGAGCTGATAATGGGAAGGTACCTGGAACTGGCCGTTACGGCAGCAATGGAAGCAGGGAAGTTTCTGAAAAGCAACCTGAACCGGGGGCATTCGATCACTTACAAAGGCGAAATAAACATTGTCACGGACAAGGACAGGAAGTCCGAAGAGATGATCGCCGGCAGGATCTCCCGCGAGTTCCCCGGACACGACATAATTTCGGAGGAGTCCGCGTTCAGGCAGAAGGGCTCCGGGTACAGGTGGATAATCGACCCCCTGGACGGGACAACCAACTATGCCCACGGCTACCCCGTGTTCTGCGTGTCGATCGCCCTGCAGCACCGGGAGGGAATCATCATGGGCTGCATTTACAACCCCATGCTGGATGAGCTCTTCACGGCCGAAGCGGGATCAGGCGCATTCCTCAACGGAGAGAGGATCCATGTATCCTCGGTGCGCGATTTTTCCAGGAGCTTCCTTGCCACGGGCTTCCCGTACGACCTGCGGACCGATCCCGACAACAACATAAACTACTTCACCGCCCTGGCCAAAAGGACCCTGGCAATCCGCCGCGCCGGTTCGGCCGCCCTCGACCTGGCATATACCGCAGCGGGCCGCTTCGACGGTTTCTGGGAACTGAAATTAAGCCCCTGGGATGTGGCGGCGGGAATCCTGCTGGTGAACGAAGCCGGGGGTCAGGTGAGCGACATCTTCGGCAGCAGCCACACCCTGGAGTCGCACTCCCTTGCAGCTTCCAACGGGATCATCCATCAGGAACTGATTGCGGCGTTGTCCGGAATCGACCCGATTGAGAAATAATTTTTAATTTTTTCGTGTCGGGCCCCTTTTCGGCACCTGCAACCGGGTGCCCGGAAACCCTTGCCCGCTCTGGCTTTGCAAAGACCAACTCTTACCAAACATGATTTCCCTTGCCTCACGCCACTGCTCTTCGCAAATCCACGCCTGCTCTGCGTTTGCGAAGACCAGTCGATGAAGGGGGTTTTTCTCCCTGGAGCCGCGGGAGGGCCATGACATGCAACGATCTTATGAAACCCTTACGCTGTCTACGTTTCAGAAGATTTTCCCAAACGCGGGCCGCCGCAAGAAAAAGAATTGAAAAACACAAAAATAATCTTGACTGTTGAAAACAGATAGTATAATCGCAAACGTATACACGATAAAAAACTCTAAATGATATTCGCAAATGCGGATATACCCTCCTGTTCAGGAGTTTTGAGGAGGGGAATAAAAAAGCAGACAGGCCAGGGGCGTTTTTATTCCGTAGTTAACTTGTTTCAGGAGGGGGCAAATGGAATTAAGAGTTGTGGTCCCGGAGGATGAAGACCCTCCGAGCGAAGCAACCCTCGCAGAGCTCAACGCTGCCATTGAAGACGAGTCCCTGTTCGGCCGGGCCAATTTCATCCAGAAGTTCTGGCCCCATGTCACCGCGGACGAGTGGAACGACTGGAAATGGCAGATGGCCAACAGGATAAGGACCATTGATGAGCTCTCCCTCCTGCTGAACCTCAAGCCCTACCAGATATCGAAGTTCAAAACCCTGATAAAGACATTCCGGTATTCGATCACGCCATACTATCTCTCGCTGATCGACTGGTACAATCCGGAAGACCCGATCAAGAAGCAGTGCATCCCCGATCTGCGCGAACTGGAGTTCCAGATCGTCGGCGACTGCGACCCGCTTGAGGAAGAGCAGGACTCGCAGGTCCCGGGGCTGGTGCACCGGTATCCCGACCGCGTGCTCGCGGTGGTCACAAACACCTGTTCGATGTACTGCCGCCACTGCACCCGCAAGCGGATCTGGCACGAGGGCGAGTCCCTGCGGACGCGCCACGAGCTTTCCAACATGCTCCATTACATCCAGGCCACCCCGGAGGTCCGCGAAGTGATCGTTTCCGGCGGCGACCCCCTGACCATGAACATGGACCTGCTCGACTGGTTCCTCGGCGAGCTCCAGCGGATCTCCCATGTCGAGGTGCTGAGGATCGGCACGCGGGTGCCGGTCGTGCTGCCGATGCGGATCACGGACGACCTCTGCAGGATGCTGGCCAAACACCGGCCGCTTTGGATCAACACCCAGTTCAACCACCCGCGGGAAATCACCGCCGAATCGCAGGAGGCCTGCGACAGACTGCTGCGCGCGGGGATACCCGTTTCCAACCAGTCCGTCCTCCTGCGGGGCATCAACGACAGCATCGAGGTGATGCGCGAGCTGTGCCACGGCCTGCAGCGGATCATGGTGAGGCCTTATTATCTCTTCCAGTGCGACCCGGTGAGGGGTGTCGAGCATTTCCGGACCAGCATCTGGAAGGGCATAGAGATCATGGAGATGCTGCGGGGCTATACGGGCGGGCTCTGTATACCCAATTTCGTCGTCGATGTCCCGGGCGGGGGGGGCAAGGTTCCCCTGCAGCCTTTCTACCTGCTGTCCGTAACTGACAAGGACGTTATCCTGCGCAATTACGAGGGAATGATTGTCAAATATTACAACCCCCAGGAAAATTACGGTGCGACTAAAAGGGGGAACGGGAACGGAAAGGACGGCGGCACCGCCCAGTTGCTCAAGGGAAACGGCAAGGCCCTGGTCCCGACGGAAACACCCCGGTACAGGAGGAGGAAGCGCGACCCGGTCCTGGACCTCAATGAGGAGCAAGAATGAGGGTTGGCATTACCTTTGACCTCAGGAAGCAATATCTGGAAAGGGGGTTCACCGAGGAGGAAACAGCGGAATTCGACAGCGAGGCGACAATAAACTTCCTTGAGGAAACGATCGGCGCCCTCGGACATGAGGTAACCCGCATCGGCAACATTTACGAACTCACAAACCGGCTTGCCGCCGGTGAAAGATGGGACCTGGTTTTCAACATGGCGGAAGGCCTCTACGGCAGGAGCCGCGAAGCGCAGGTCCCGGCCATCCTGGAAGCCTACAATATCCTGTACACCTTCAGCGACCCTCTGACCCTGGCCCTGTCGCTCGACAAGGCGGCGGCCAAGAGCGTTATGCGCGACGCGGGAATCCCGACGCCCGATTTCTTCCTTATAAAAACCCTTTCCGACCTGGACTCCCTGCCCGGGAAACTCGAGTACCCTCTCTTTATCAAACCTGTCGCCGAGGGCACGGGAAAGGGGGTCACACCGGAATCGATCGTGAAGGGGCCCGGCGAGCTCAAGTCCCATGCAGCGGCCCTGCTCAAGCGCCACAAGCAGCCGGTGCTGGTCGAGACGTACCTGCCGGGAAAGGAGTTTACGGTCGGCATACTCGGGACCGACGGCAAGGCCCGCGCCGTCGGCGTCCTCGAGGTAGAGCTGCTGGAGAAGGCCGAACCGCTCGTCTACTCTTATATCAACAAGGAATTATGCGAGGAAAGGGTCCTTTATAAACTTGTCACGGACGAGGAGACGATATCGCGAGTGCTCGGAATTGGCCCTGCGCTCCTACCTGGAGCTGGGCTGCCGCGATGCGGGGCGCGTCGATCTGAAAACGGGGGCGGACGGGAAACTGTACTTCCTCGAAATAAATCCGCTTGCCGGCCTGCACCCGACCCATTCCGATCTGCCCATCGTCTGCTCCAAGGTTGGGATCACCTACCCGGCCCTCATTTCCGGCATCATCGATTCCGCAATGGAGCGCAGGATATAGCAAAACGAGCTGCGTGATTATTTCGGTGAAACAAAAATGAAAGTTGCAGTTGTGCACAACAAGCCCGATGAGGGCAAGCTTGATTCCGTCGACATCCTGGACCAGCTGGGCCTGGTGACCGCAGGCCTTGCGGATCTCGGCCACGAGCACCGGGTATTTCCCGGTGGAAGGCAAGAAGGGCGCTTTTGTCACCCTTGTCGGCGATATCAGCCGTTTCGCCCCGGACGTCATCTTCAACCTCGTTGAGGGCCTCCAGGACGACCCGCGTTTTCAGCCGGTGCTCGCCTCGTATTACGAGATATCCGGCATACCCTATACGGGCGCTTTTTACGAGGGCCTCCTGAAGACCACGGACAAGATCCTCACCAAAGCCATCCTGGATGCCAACGGCCTGCCCACCCCGAGATGGCAGGCGTTTTACGGCGAGCTGGGGGCTGTGCGGGTCCCGCGCGCCCTGGATCGTAAAGCCCTCATGGGAAGACGGTTCGGTCGGCATCACCGACAATTCGGTGATCGGCAGCAAGCCCACTCTCTTTCAGAAGCTGCCCGGGATGTTCGAAAAGCACCGGAGGCGGCCGCTCCTGATAGAGAATTACATCGACGGCAGAGAATTCAACATCCCGCTTTACCAGCACGCCGACGGAAAAGTCGAGAACCTGCCGCCCTCGGAAATCCTGTTCGACTGCTGGCCCGCAGGCAAGCCGAAAATCATGAACTACAATTCGAAGTGGGAAGAAACCTCCTTTGAATATGAGAACACCCAGAGGACATACGAATCGGAAAACGCGCCGATTGAACTGATGAAAACGATCGCCCTGAAGTGCTGGGACATCTTTGATCTGCGGGGATATGCCAGGGTTGACATGAGGCTGGCCCCCTCGGGTGAGGTCTCGATCATTGAAATAAATGCCAACCCGTGCATCACGCCAACATCGGGTTATATCGGTGCCGTCGAAGAGGGTGGTTACACCTCCAAAGACTTTGTCCGGGAGATGCTTGGGGTTGCCCTCAATGTCAGAAGGTAGGAACAGGGCGCCTCAGGCCGGGCAGCGCCTCCGGAGGACAAAGTCCGCGGGTCCGACGACGAAAACGTCCGCCGGGTCCTGGAGTCCGCGGGAAATTTTTACCCCTGCGAAATCGATATCGCCATAGAGCTCCTCGACGACTACCGGCAAAACGGCAAGGCAAGCCCCTACCAGTTCATCTTCGCGGATTGCGGCAAAGAGTTTGCCGGGTTCATCTGCTACGGCGAGATCCCCCTTACCGAGGGCCGCTACGACATTTACTGGATAGCCGTCCGCAAGGACATCCAGAACAGGGGCACGGGCAAGGCGCTGCTCGCCGCGGCCGAAAAAAAGATCCTGGCGGCGAAGGGCAGATGTCATCTATGTCGACACCTCGTCGCGCCCCGATTACCGCGACACGCACATGTTTTACGAGCGCTGCGGCTACGGGTGCATCGCCCGAATTCCCGACTTCTATCGGGATGATGATGACAAGGTGATATATGTGAAAAGGCTAAAGGCGAAAGGCTAAGGGCTAAAGGTCCTCTTTTTTTCCTTTCGCCTTTCGCCCTTTAGCCATTTGCTTCTTCTCCTCGCCTTTTTCTTGACAAGCATTGCTTTTTTTGTGTTAGCAAACATTCAAGAATTTAAAGGAGATACAGGGTTTTGAACAAAAATTGCCTTATAAAACTGGCTTGGTGGTGGCAGGGATCAGGATTCCTGCCCGGCCTTGTTTGACAGAACAGGCCCGGGTTGGGGAAGCCCCTCCCGTGGCCAAAAAATCAAAGCCATGGGAAGTCCCCATGGCTTTTTTTATATAAGGCTTTTCCAGGGAATTTCCGCAGAAAACACCAGAGGAGAAATGCGATGGACGAAATCAAGATTTTATTGAACGACAGCGAGATCCCGAGGCAATGGTACAATATCCAGGCCGACCTGCCCACGCCCCTGCGGCCGCCGCTGCACCCGGCAACCGGCAAGCCCATCAGGCCTGAAGACCTGGCCCCGATCTTTCCCATGCCGCTTATCGAGCAGGAAGTCAGCACCGAAAGGTGGATTGACATCCCGGAAGAGGTCCTGGCGAAATATCTCCTCTGGCGCCCGACTCCCCTGCGCAGGGCCAGGAATTTCGAAAAGGTCCTGAACGCTCCTGTCAAGATCTATTACAAGGACGAGAGCGTCAGCCCTGCCGGCTCCCACAAGCCCAACACGGCCGTGGCCCAGGCTTATTACAACAAGATTTCCGGCGTGAAGAGGCTTTCCACCGAGACCGGCGCCGGCCAGTGGGGGAGCGCCCTGGCCATGGCCTGCCATATGTTCGGGATCGTCTGCCGCGTTTTCATGGTCAAGGTGAGCTTCTATCAGAAGCCCTACCGGCGCATGATGATGGCGACCTGGGGCGCCGAGTGCATACCCAGCCCCAGCGAAATGACCGAGGCCGGCAAGAGAGTCCTGGCTGAACACCCGGATTCACCGGGCAGCCTTGGGATAGCTATCAGTGAAGCAATAGAAGACGCGGTGAGGGGCGGCTCGAAATATTCACTCGGGAGCGTCCTGAACCATGTGCTCCTGCACCAGACCATAATCGGGCTCGAAGCCCAAAAGCAGCTCGCAAAGATCGGCGAGTACCCGGACGTGGTCATCGGGTGCGCGGGAGGCGGCAGCAACTTTGCCGGGATAGCGCTGCCTTTCGTGCGCGACAAGATCCACGGCAAACAGCTCCGCATAGTCGGCTCGGAACCGAGCTCCTGCCCGACCCTGACGCGCGGGCCCTTCGCCTACGACTTCGGCGACCTCGCCCAGACGACGCCCCTGCTGGCCATGTACACGCTGGGTCATGATTTTGTCCCCGAGGCGATCCACGCGGGCGGCCTGCGCTACCACGGCATGGCGCCCATCGTAAGCCACCTCCTGAAGGAACGTCTGATCGAGGCAAAGTCTTTCCACCAGCTGGAAACATTCGAAGCCGGCCTGAAATGGGCCCGTACGGAAGGGTTCATCCCGGCCCCGGAAACGAACCACGCCATAGCCGCCGTTTGCGCCGAGGCAAAACAGGCCAAAGAGGAAGGGAAGGAAAAGGTCATCCTGTTCAACTACAGCGGCCACGGGATAATCGACCTGCCCTCGTACGACAAGTTCCTGTCGGGGGAACTCGAACCGCACGAGCTTGCCGAGGAAGAAATCCAGAGGGCGCTGAAAACCATCGAGAACTTCCCGAAACCATAGCAACTTGAATTTTTTCCGGCAGGGGGGCAGACCCGCTCCCCAAGCCGAGGTTTCTATAGGGGGGGGGGCGAGGATCCTTGAGCCGGAGGAAAGTCTCTCACCCTTGCCAGTAAACAGTACGGTTTATGGCTTTTTTTAATCTTTACCGAGCCCCCGGAGCGGTCGGGCTTCATTCCTGCGGTCTGTGTCCGCTTCACGCCACCGCAGTTGCATAATGACATAAATGGTCGAATTGTGAAGTCGGCCAAATCAGCCCTCCGGAATAAATCCCGCCCGCTCCTCACGCCGCAATTCTTTCCTATCTCGTCATTCGAGGAGCTTGCGACGAAGAATCTGCCGGAGGCAAAATAGATCCTTCGCTTTGCTCAGGATGACATGAAAGAATAGAATTATTTTCAGCTTTGGGCAGGCGGGAGGGGAGGGAATTTCCCGGAGAGCGAATTGGGGCTTTTGCCGAAGGCAAAAGACCTTGAGCCGGAGGGAAGTTCCCTCACCCTCCCGCCAAAACGTGCCTTCGTTTATGGAATTTTTTAAGCTTTACATACACCGTAAGCCGGCATTGCGCAAAGCACCCGTTTCCGCTATGATTCCGCATTAATAAATCTTCAGGAGGCCAGATGGCCAAAGACCGTGAACAGCGCCCCCTTGCCGACCGCATGCGGCCGGAGAGGCTGTCCGATTTTATCGGGCAGGAAAAGATCCTGGGGAAGGGGACGCTCCTGAGGCGCGCCATCGAGGAGGACCGGCTGTTTTCCATGATCCTGTGGGGGCCTCCCGGGTCGGGGAAGACGACCCTCGCACGCATCATCGCCAACGAGACAAGTTCGCATTTCGAGACCTTCTCCGCCGTGCTCGCCGGGGTCAAGGAGATCCGCTCCGTGATCGAGACGGCGAACAGGGAGCTCGAAAAAGGCCAGAGGACGATCCTGTTCGTGGACGAGATCCACCGGTTCAACAAGGCCCAGCAGGACGCGTTCCTCCACCATGTCGAGAGCGGCCTCATCACGCTGATCGGGGCCACGACGGAGAACCCCTCGTTCGAGGTGATTTCGCCCCTGCTCTCCCGGTGCCGCGTGTTCGTCCTCGACCCTTACAGCGAAGAGGAAATTTACAGGATCCTTGAAAGGGCCCTGGCCGACCCGGAAAAAGGGCTGGGGGAATTGGCGCTCAAGGCGGAGCCGGAAGCCCTCCGGCATATCGTCTGGGCCGCGGAAGGGGACGCGCGGACGGCGCTCAACAACCTGGAGGCCGCGGCCAACCTCGCAAGGGGGGCAAAAGGAGAAGGTCATCACCAGGGACATGGTCCAGGAGGCGCTCCAGAAAAAGCTCCTCCAGTATGACAAGTCCGGCGAGGAGCATTACAACCTCATCTCCGCCCTGCACAAGAGTCTCGAGGGGGAGCGACCCGGACGCGGCGCTTTACTGGCTGGCCCGGATGCTCGAGGCAGGGGAAGACCCTTTATATATCGCCCGGAGGATGGTGCGCTTCGCATCCGAGGACGTGGGCAACGCCGACCCGAACGGGCTGCTCGTCTCCATGGCCGCCATGCAGGCCTTCCATTTCATCGGACCGCCCGAGGGCGAGCTGGCGCTGGCCCAGGCGGCCGTCTACCTCGCGACGGCCCCCAAGAGCAACTCGATTTACACGGCTTTCGGCCGGGTGAAAAGGGCCATCCGCGACTCCGGCGCCCTGCCCGTGCCGCTGCACATCAGGAACGCTCCCACCGGGCTGATGAGGGACCTCGGTTACGGGCGGGATTACAAGTACGCCCACGATTATGATGACGCATTCACCCCTCAGGATTATCTCCCTTCGGAACTGAAGGGGCAGATTTTCTACCGGCCGACGGACCGGGGCTACGAAAAAACCATCAAGAGCCGCCTGGACAAGTGGCGGAGTCATGATCAGGGCGGCAAAAACTGAAAAGCCTGAAGGCCCGTCCCGGACCTGACATGCGGAGATAGCACGGAATGCCATACACCTTCCTCTTCAAGAAAATTGCCGCGGCCTTCGTTCTCCCCCTGGGCTTCTCCCTCGTCCTGCTGGTGATCGGCTGGTCCCTTCTCTTTTTCAGGCGCCGGCAGAGGGCCGCAAAGGTTTTTATCTTCGCCGGATTCTGGCCCTGGTGCTTCCCTCCCTGGGCCCGGTTGCCAACATGCTGGTCCAGCCGCTCGAAAAACAATATCCGCCCCTGGACCTCTCCGGGGCCAGGGCCGATTTTGTGGCCGTGCTGGGAGGGGGCCTATCAGAGGAAGGGCCCGGATAAAACGGCGGCTGCCCTTAACCGCGCCTCTTTTATCCGGCTTGCCGAAGGGGTCAGGGTCCACAGGTTGATACCGGGCTCCAGGCTGATCCTGTCCGGAGGGAGAGGTTTCGCCCGGGTCTCGGAAAGCGAGGTCATGGCGGAAACCGCCGTGCGGATGGGCGTGAGCCGCAAAGACATAATATTGGAGAACAAATCCGCCGACACCGAAGACCAGGCCCGCCTGGTAAAACCGATCGTCGGAAAAGGCCGCCTCGTCCTGGTCACATCCGCGGTCCACATGCCGCGGGCAATGGCCCTATTCCGGAAGGCGGGGATGGAGCCGGTCCCCGCACCGGTCGATTATTTGCAGAACAATTCGCGGGGGCCCCGCAGGTATCTCCCGCATGCGCTTCTGGCTGGCGAAATCCGAGGCCGCCCTCAACGAGTACCTGGGGATGGCCTGGTCAAAACTCAGGGGCAGGATCTGAACAGGCTTCATAATCTCTCGACAGGGGTGCCCATCTCTGGTATATGGAGGCGAAATTTTCACAATCCTTAAAGGGACTTATCGAAATGAGTGATTTTGCAGGCCTTTCCTGGAAAGTCCTTGAGCTCCTCAACAAGGGCGTCAGGATCTGGCACCCCGGTTCCGTGGACATCGGCAACGAGGTGAACACGGATATGATCGCGGGCAAGGGGGTCGAGATTTTTTCCGGGACCCGGATAAATGGCTCGGAAACCGTGATCTGCAAAGGTGTCAAACTGGGCGCAGAGGGACCGGTCACCATCAGGGATTGCCAGATTGGTGAAGGCGTCGAACTCCGGGGAGGTTATTTCAAGAATTCCGTCTTTTTGGACGGCGCGTCCTTCGGGTCCGCCTCCCAGGTCCGGGAGGGCTGCCTCATTGAAGAGCAGGCGGGGGGCAATCACGCGGTAGGGCTCAAGCAGACTATCCTCTTCCCCTTCGTGACCCTCGGAAGCCTGGTGAATTTCTGCGACTGCCTGATGGCGGGCGGCACGAGCCGCAAAGACCACAGCGAGGTGGGCAGTTCCTTTATCCATTTCAATTACACGCCCCACCAGGACAAGGCCACGCCTTCCCTGATCGGGGATGTCCCGAGAGGGGTCATGCTGATTGCGCCCCCATATTCCTGGGGGGGCAGGGCGGGATCGTCGGACCGGCAAGGGTTGATTTCGGGACGGTCCTGGCGGCGGGCTCCATCCTGAGGGAGGACATCCCGCCTGGGCCCGCGGGCCGGAAGGGAAGGCTGATCGGCGGGCCCGTGGCCCTCAGGGAGAGCGACTTCCATTGCGGCCTCTACATTAACGTCCAGAGGAAAATAATTAACAATATCATGTATATAGCCAACCTGTTGGCCCTCCGGGAATGGTACACCCACGTCCGGGCGGGATTCCTTTCCAGCCGGGAGTTCGGCCCGGAATTGATCGGGGGGGCCAAAAAGGTCATTGATGCGGCGATTTCGGAGAGGATCAAGCGCTTCGGCGAATTTGCCGGGAAAATGGAAGAGTCGATCGCCCTGAGCAGGGAACAATTGCCCGAACGCCAGTGGGACAAGCTGCGCGCCCAGAAGAAAGAACTTCTTGAAAACCGGGCCGCACTCGAAGTATGTTTTTCCGGCGGCTTGGAGGCTGAATTCGGCACGCCTCAAAGGGAAAAGTTCCTCGAGAGGCTTTCCGGGCAGAAACTCAGCGGCACCAATTATATAAGCGCCGTCCAGGGTTGCGATAAAGAGACCCGCTCCCTGGGGTCCTCGTGGCTTCAATCCATTGTTGACGGCGTATCGGACAAAGCCCTTGAACTGCTCCCGTCAGTGAAATGAAACACCTTCTCAAGGCGCAAGAATAAACCCGAATCCAAATTCAAGGGCAGTTTTCAGCTGGAGAGAGCAATATTTTGTTAAATCTTCTTTCAGATATAAGAGACCTCCTGGGATACCGGGTCTACCTGGGCCGTGACCCGCGGGCCGTGGGGCCCGGGTCCATCGTGCTGTTCCCGCTCCTGCCGGATATCCTCTCCTGCGGACTCACCGGGATTGTCAAAATAAATAAGGCCTTAACCGGGCCTCCGGGGAACGCCCAAGAAGCCGCCGACCTTTTTGCCGTTATCAGGAAAGCGGGCCTGAAAGAAGTCTTCACCGCATCGATTCCTGCCGGCAAATACCTCCTGGGGATGGACCACCTGAAGCGGCTGGGGGATGCAATCTGCCGCTGGAAGATCGACGAGAACTTCCGCGAAATATTTTTCGATGCCAAAAAAGCCGGGACACTGGGGCAGCTCGTCGGCGGCGATGAAAGAATTTATCCAGCGAACAGGACGCGAGCCTCCAGAAAAACGCCTTCCGCCTCTCGACGGAAGAACTGGAGCACGTCAACGCGAGCCTCATCCTCCTCAAAGACCTCCAGTGGGCCCTGGAGATGGACATCCTGAAGAATATCGGCCAGATTGCAGATCTTGCCGCATCCGGGAACGGCTCGAAAATATCGCCTGACGCCCTGGGAAAGTACAGCCGGATGAACTTCCTGCTGAACTGCCTCGACCGCCTGGAAGTCCGCGGGCGCGATTCGGCCGGGATACAGGTTTCCCTGCTGTTTGCCAATGCAGGATGAATATTCCGGCGGCCGTTAAAAAGCTCCGGAAACTTAAGCCTCTACAATTTATTCCTGGACCGTTCGGGAAACGGCGACCTCAGGAACGGGTCTATTCATATATGCGGCGAGGCGGGCCGCGTATCCGTCGCGTTCACGTACAAGACAGCTTCCATAATCGGGGAGCTGGGGAGAAACGTGAGGGAACTTCGCTCCGCGATCCGCTCCGACAGGATTTTTCAGATATTTGCGGGGCTCCCCGTCGATTGCGAGGTGTCTTTCGCCCACACAAGGTGGGCCTCTGTCGGCTCAATAACGGAAGAGAACTGCCATCCCGTCAACAATTTCACCCTGCCGGCAGCCCCGGACGAAATCCCCCCCGGGGGCTTTTGCGCTATCCCCCGCGAGATCAAATTTTCGGGCAATGACGGGGCGATAAACTACCCGGCGTACGGCAGGGGCAACTGGTGCATCAGCGTCGCCCTGAACGGGGACATAGACAACTACCCCGAACTGAGGGCCGGACTTGAGAACGGGCAGGGGGTCCGCATAGCCCCGGAGCTGACGACGGATACCAAGATAATACCCCTGCAGATCCAAAAGTACCTGCGGGAAGGCAAGCCCTTTGAAGAGGCCTTCCGGCTCGTCGCTCAACGACTTTGAGGGATCCCATGCAATAGCCGCCTTCAGCAACATGGAGCCGGACAAAATTTTCCTCGCCCTGCGCGGAAGCGGACAGTCCATTTACGTGGGCATCTGCCCCGACCGGTATGTTTTCTCGTCCGAACTTTACGGCATTGTCGAAGCCACCCCGCACTTTATCAAGATGGACGGGGAGGGCACCGGGGGCCAGATTGTCATCCTGGACCAGTCGGGAGCGGGCAGGCTCGAGGGCATAAAGGCCCTTTTGTATAATGGTGAGCCGGTCCAACTCACTGACGAGGACGTTAAGCTGGCGGAAATCACGACGCGGGATATTGACAGGGGCAGCTTCCCGCACTTCTTTCTCAAGGAAATATCGGAATCGGCCGTGTCGGCCCGCAAGACCCTCCTCGGGAAATACCGGCTCACGCGCCGCAACTCCCAGTGGAAGCTCTCGTTCAACCTCGGGGAAGACATATTGCCCGCCAGCATAAGGCAGGCGCTCAAGTCGGGAAAGGTTCACAATATCATTGTAATAGGCCACGGCACAGCGGCCGTGGCGGGTGCGGCGATCACCGACGGGCTGCAGAGATATCTCCAGGGCTCCGGCATCAACGTTGACGCCAAGCGGGCTTCGGAGCTCAGCGGGTTCTGCATGGCCGACGACCTGCAGGATACCCTTGTAATCCCGGTGACGCAGTCAGGGACAACCACCGACACAAACCGCGCCGTCGCCATGGCCGGGGAGCGCGGCGCTTCCGTTATCGCCATCGTGAACCGCAGGCAATCGGATATCACCCACAAGGCTGACGGCGTTTTCTATACCAGCGACGGCCGGGACATCGAGATGTCGGTGGCGTCAACCAAGGCTTTCTATTCCCAGATAGTGGCGGGACATGTCCTGGGGCTGGGCATGGCAAAGCTGCTGGGGACGCTTTCAGACGATGCAATCGCCGATGAACTGCTCCATCTCGAACAGATCCCGGAGATGATGGGGCGCGTCCTGCTCAAGCAGGATGAGATCCGCCAGTCCGTGGAGAAGACCGCCAAGCAGAAAAAATACTGGGCTGTCGTGGGGAGCGGCCCCAACAAGGCGGCAGCCGACGAGATCCGGATCAAGCTGAGCGAGCTTTGCTACAAGACCATCTCTTCCGACATCACGGAGGACAAGAAGCACATCGACCTTTCCTCCGAGCCGCTCATCATTGTCTGCGGCGCGGGCAACCCGGAATCCGTGCTGGGGGACATCGTCAAGGATGTCGCAATTTTCAAGGCACATAAAGCGGCCGTCGTGGTCTTTGCCGATGAAGGAGAAGACAGGTTCAACCAGGTTGCCGACGCCGTGATCTCGCTGCCCCGGACGAGCCCGCCCCTTTCCGTGATCCTCAACACCATGGCAGGGCACCTCTGGGGATATTATGCGGCCCGTTCAATTGACGAAGACGCCTCATTCTTCCAGGCCTTCCGAAGCCGCCTCAACATGGAAATGGTGCGCCATAACAGGGAAAAACTCTCCACTTTCGAGAGGCTGATAGACAGGGGGGTGTACCGCGTAATCGAGGATTTTTCCTCGGGCTTCAACCAGAAAAGGTCCGGCGGCACTTTCTCCCTCACCAACGTAAAGACCATATCCGATATCGCGCTGCTGTTGAAATACGCTTCCGCCAAACTACCCCTCGAGGATTTCTGGACGGAATTCAAGGGCGATCTCTCCCCGCTCGAACTCCTTGATATATCAGTGGGTCAGGCCATAGACGAGCTCTCCAGGCCGATAGACGCCATTCGCCACCAGGCGAAAACGGTCACGGTCGGCACCAGCCGCAAGGAAGAGTTCCTGCGCGGGATAGTTTTCGACCTGCTTGTCCAGCTTGGCTTTTCCGCAAAGAACCTTACCAGCAAAAATATCATCCTGCTGCACCAGATCCAGAAGGCAATCTCCGAGATCAGGGGGTACACGCTTTATTCGATTCATAACCTTGACGCGGAAGGAAAACCGGCAGACTCATCCACGATCGCCATACGCTCGCGGGGAGGGGTTTCCCTGGGGATGAAATCGCGGGCCGAAAAACCGGCCGCCCTTTTGGGGACGAAGAACATGATCGTCAGGACGGGCCACGTCTATATCGGAACGGGCAAAACGGATGCGGCTCCCATTGTCATTATCCCCATCATGGACGGCAAAATAACCCGCGAACTGCTGCTGGTCCATATCGAGTTCAACGAAAATCTTTCCGTTTCCGACAAGAAGGATGCCATGGGCTACCGCTACCACGATATCAGGAACCTTGTCACCGAATACAACCTCCCCTGGAGCGATGGATACCTGGAGACAATTTCGCTCGGATCGATATTCAGCGAACCTGTGGAAGTCATTGCCGAACGGATAACCGCGGCCCTGAAGGACTGATCGGCCGCCGATTAACTGGAGAGAACCGCAGATGGGAAAATTATTTGGAACTGACGGGATAAGGGGAGAGGCCAACCGCTACCCGATGAATGCGGAGATTGCGTTCCGCGTCGGCCAGGCGGTGGCTTACATGTTCAGAAAGAACGGCCACCGTGCCCGGGTAATTATCGGGAAGGATACCCGGATCTCAGGGTACATGCTGGAAAGCTCCCTGCAGGCAGGCGTGACATCCATGGGCGGGCATCCTTACCTCGTTGGAGTGCTGCCGACACCGGGGATATCGTTTGTCACCCAGAGCATGCGCGCCGATGCCGGGATCGTGATCTCCGCTTCGCATAACCCTTACCAGGACAACGGGCTTAAGATATTCGGCGGGAACGGGTTCAAGCTGACGGACGCCGAAGAGCTCCGCATTGAAGACCTGATCCTCAACGACAGGCTCAGCGATCTTCTCCCCGCGGCCAGGGACATGGGAAAAGCGTTCCGCATGACGGATGCCCATGGGCGCTATATCGTATTTGTGAAAAACACGTTCAGCCGCGAGCTCTCCCTGGAAGGCCTGAAAATCGTCATGGACACGTCAAACGGGGCCACTTACAGGGTGGCGCCGGATACGTTCGCGGAACTCGGCGCCGATGTCGAGATCATCCACAACAGCCCCAACGGCATAAACATCAACGACCAATGCGGGTCCCAGCACACCGGCGACCTGAGAAAAAAAGTGGTGGAAAGCGGCGCTTTGATAGGCCTCGCGTTTGACGGCGACGGCGACCGCCTCATCGCGGTGGACGAAAAAGGCCGGGAGCTCACCGGTGACCAGGTCCTCATCATCTGTGCGAATATGCTGAAGAAAGAAGGCCGGCTCAAGAATGATTTGCTCGTGACGACCGTGATGAGCAACCTCGGTTTAAGGGTGGCCTGCAAAAAATATGGGATCAGCCACCATGCCTCCAACGTCGGGGACCGGTATGTCCTCGCGGACATGCTGCGCATGGGATCGATATTGGGCGGTGAGGACGCGGGCCATATCATTTTCCTCGACCACCATACCACGGGCGACGGTATCATTGCCGCTCTGCAACTGATAGCGGCGATAATCAAGTCCGGAAAGCCGCTTTCCGAACTGGCTGGCATGATGGATGTCTTTCCGCAGAAACTGATCAACATAGACGTGCAGAACAAGCCTGACATATCCACTGTGCCGAGGATCGTGGAGGCCATCCGCGCGGCTGAAAGCGACCTGGGAGAAGAGGGCCGCGTGCTGGTCCGCTATTCCGGGACCCAGAACATGTGCCGGGTCATGGTGGAAGGCCCCTCGGAGGCCCTGACGGAAAAGTACTGCCGGCAGATTGCCGACGTCATAAGAAGCGAGATCGGCTGAACCATTTAAAAGGCGGTTTTCGGCGGGGAAGCGGCTGGCGGCTCCGCGGCAAAATAAACGACAATTGTGTCGCAGGCAGGCAGGCACGGAATATTCATAACCCCGGAAATACACTGAAGATAAAGTCCCCCAAATATTTCTACTTTCAAAATTTCCCCTTTTGAGTATATAGCTCCACCGAAATTTTATTCAGGAAAAATAACATGATAGCAATCTTGGACTTCGGGTCCCAGTACAACCAGCTCATAGCCCGGAGGGTCCGCGAATGCCGTGTGTACTGCGAGATCCTTCCCCACGACATCTCCCCCTCAGAACTGAAAGCCAAAGAACCCCAAAGGGATAATCCTCTCCGGGGGGCCGGCCAGCATTTTTGATCAGGGCGTTCCTGTCTGCGACCCCGGCCTTTTCAAGATGGGGATACCCGTTCTGGGGATCTGCTACGGGATGCAGCTCATGGCCCATCAGCTGGGGGGCAAGGTGAAGCAGTCGAATTTGCGCGAATACGGCAAGGCGATGCTGGACATCAAATACCGGATTCCCTCCTGTTCAAGGGGCTCAAGGCACAGCCAGCAGATCTGGATGAGCCACGGCGACCATATAACCAGGATCCCAAGGGGTTCAAGATATCAGGATCGACTCCCAATTGCTCGTCGGCGGCTATGGAGAAGTCCGGACGGGAAACTTTACGGGGTGCAGTTTCATCCGGAAGTCACGCATACCCTCCACGGAATGACGATCATCCGCAATTTCCTCTTCCGGATATGCGGGCTGCAAGCCCGACTGGACGATGGGCTCCTTTATCGAGGAGGAGATCAGGAAAATAAGGGAGCAGGTCGGAGACGGGCGCGTGCTTTGCGCCTCTGCCGGCGGCGTGGATTCCTCCGTTCTCGCCGTGCTGATCCACAGGGCAATAGGCGAGAAGCTCGTCTCCATCTTCGTGGACAACGGCCTTTTGAGGCAGGGCGAGGTCGAGGAGGTCACGGAGACTTTCCGCGGCCGCTACCATCTGAATTTCCGGGTAATTCACGCCCGGGAACAGGTTCCTGAAAAAATTGAAAGGGGTCACTGATCCGGAGAGGAAGCGCAAGATCATCGGCACGGAGTTTATCCGGATCTTCGAAGAGGAGGCGAAAAAGCTGGGCGACATAAAGTTTCTTGCCCAGGGGACACTTTATCCCGATGTGATTGAAAGCCAGTCCTCGTTTCGGCGGGCCTTCCGCGGTCATCAAAAGCCATCACAACGTCGGCGGCCTCCCCGAGAAGCTCAACATGAAACTGATCGAGCCCTTGCGCGTCCTGTTCAAGGACGAGGTCCGGGAACTCGGAACGAATTGGGGCTCCCGGAAGAGATCGTCTGGAGGCATCCCTTCCCCGGCCCCGGCATTGCGGTGCGGATCCTGGGACAGGTCACAAAGCGCAATGTCGAAATAGTCCAGAAGGCGGATGCGATTGTCCGCCATGAAATAAAAAAGCCGGCCTTTTCCAGGAAGTCTGGCAGGAGTTCGCCGTCCTGCTCCCCGTGAAGACGGTCGGGGTGATGGGCGACGGCCGGACATACGAAAACGTGATCGCCGTCCGGGCAATCTCCAGCAGGGACGGAATGACCGCCGATTGGGTCAAGCTGCCCTATGGCGTGCTGGAAGACGATCTCCAGCCGCATAGTCAACGAGGTGAAAGGGGTCAACAGGGTCGTTTACGACATCAGCACGAAACCGCCCAGCACGATAGAATGGGAGTAATGCGACAGGAGCGAAATGCACACTAAATTCATATTCGTGACAGGCGGGGTCCTTTCCTCTCTGGGAAAAGGGCTGGCTGCGGCTTCCATCGGATCGCTCCTCGAGGCACGGGGGCTCAAGGTCTCCAACCAGAAACTTGATCCTTACATCAATGTCGACCCCGGCACCATGAACCCGTTCCAGCACGGTGAGGTTTATGTGACGGACGACGGGGCCGAGACCGACCTCGACCTGGGCCATTACGAGCGCTTCACCAGCACGCGGATGGGCAAGGAGAACAATCTCACGACCGGCCAGGTCTACTATTCCGTCATCACAAAGGAAAGAAGGGGAGACTACCTCGGCGGGACCGTCCAGGTAATCCCCCATATCACGAACGAGATAAAGGATTACATCGCCCGGGCCGCTGGCAAGACAGACGTTTCGATCGTGGAGATAGGCGGGACTGTCGGCGATATCGAGGGCCTGCCCTTTCTCGAGGCGGTCAGGCAGTTCCGCAACGAGGTGGGGAAGGAAAACGCCATCTTCATCCACCTGACCTGGGTGCCTTTCATCAAGACGGCAGGGGAGGTTAAGACAAAGCCGACCCAGCACAGCGTCGCGGCCCTGCGCCAGATCGGTATCCAGCCCGATATCCTGCTTTGCCGGACGGAGAATTTCCTTTCCAACGACATCAAGGCGAAAATATCCCTGTTCTGCAACGTGGAAGTTGAGGCGGTTTTCACGGCCAAGGACGTTGCGTGCATTTATGAAGTGCCGCTGAATTATCACCAGGAAGGGCTCGACCAGAAGATTGTCAACCTGCTCAATATCTGGACCGGCCAGCCCCGTCTCGGCGAATGGGAAGAGGTCGTTGCAGAAGATCAAGAACCCCTCGCAGGAAGTCACGATAGCCATCGTCGGGAAAGTATGTGAACCTGATCGATTCCTACAAGAGCCTCAACGAGGCGCTGGTCCATGGGGGCATTCCAAACGACTCCCGGGTGAAACTCCGGTTCGTCGATTCGGAGAAGATGGAAAAAGACGGCATCGACCGAGCGAATTCGAAGGCACCTGGGGGATTCTCGTCCCCGGCGGTTTCGGCAACCGGGGGATCGAGGGGATGATCAGGGCCATCGGGTATGCCCGCACTGAGCCGCATACCCTTCTTCGGGATCTGCCTTGGCATGCAGACCGCGGTAATCGAATACTCCCGCAATGTATGCAAGATGGAAGGGGCCAACAGCACCGAATTCGATCACCAGACCCCTTTCCCGGTCATCGATTTCCTGCCCGAGCAGCGCAGCCTGCAGAACAAGGGCGCCTCGATGCGGCTCGGCTCGTACCCCTGCGTCCTGGACAATGCCTCTTTTGCCCATGACGCGTACGGCGAGCCCGACATAAACGAACGGCACCGGCACCGCTACGAGGTCAACAACAAGTTCCGCGAGGAGCTGTACAAACAAGGCCTCCATATCAGCGGCACGTCCCCGGACGGGAGGCTTGTGGAAATCGTGGAGATCGAGGACCATCCCTGGTTCCTCGGCTGCCAGTTCCACCCCGAGTTCAAATCGAGCCCGCGCCGGCCTCACCCGCTCTTTGCCAAATTCATCGAGGCCTCATTGAAATTCAAGGAGAGATCGCAGTGACCTATATCTTCAGGTCGAAATCCGGCACCTTCACGATCTTGCCCGACGACCAGAACCCCGGCATGTACCAGCTGTGCATAGGGGGGATGTGGCTGGGTTCGTTTGAGACCCCCGAGAAAGCCGCCGAGAGCCTCCCGTGCAAACAGACGGGTTGGTTCGACTGGGACAGGTGCGAAGGCGCACAATGCCCGCAGTCCCTTGATGAGTGGGAAACCGAATAGTCCGGGACCGCAAGATTGTCCTTGTTTCAATCCCGGGCAAATTGCTATACAACATCAGGCAAAAAGGCTGTCACTCATCCGATACTCAACCTGATCAAGGCCTGTTCATGAAGAGTGCTTCCGAATTTTTTAGATCAGCTCCAGAACGATCCCGTTTTTATCAAACACGCCAAGGCATGCAATACGGACGAGGAGAGAAAGAATTTCCTTCTCAAGGAGGGCTTTGCGTTTTCGCCGGAAGAACTGAACGGCGCGGTAAAATGCCTTTCTTTTTTTGACAAGTCTAAAAAAGTGGAGAGGGTCAACCTTCGCAAGAATAAAAGGTATGACGTCTTCCTCAGCATCTCCGAGATCGACGGCAAGCCCATCAACCAGGCTGTCATCGTCGACATAAGCTCGTGGGGCGCAAAAATAGAATCGGAAATTCCTCTCAAACCGGAAAGCTCTGTTGAACTGAGCATCTCGCTTCTGGATGGTCCCGGGCAGAAAAAGGATTACCGCCTCTCCGGAAAGGTGCTGTGGGCAGCCCAGGTGCCGATCTCCAGGAGAAACCAGGCAGGCATGCAGTTCCAGAGCTCCCTGGACCAGCTGCACGAAAACGGCAAGTTCTCCCTGACCAACCTTCAGTCCACGATAGACAGCCATCACAGGGATATTGCCGAAAAGGAGTTCCTGAGCATCAAGGAGTTCGCCGACACGGTGGGCGTCCACTGGTTTACCGTGTGGCGGTGGACCGTGGAGAGGCGCATCCAGTTCAAGCAGGTCAAATCCGGCTGCAAGATCATGATACCCAGGTCGGAACTGGTCCAGTTTCAGACCGCGTAGGGCCTGTTACGGCCGGGGCATTTGATTGACCCCCCTCACCCCTTTCTGCTACATTACCCACAAACACACCTCGAGGAAGTTGCCGTGCTCAGCATTGAAGTAGTCACATCCCTGACCCAGGCCGAGGTTTTGGACCGGCTCAAATCGTATTTTCTTGCCGAAGGGCTGGAACTTGCAAGGGAAGACGAGGGCTACCTGCGTTTTGAGGGAGGCGGCGGGTTCGTGGACGGGGCCGCCTGCGCCGACGGCGACACCGTCAGGCTCAGCCTTTTCACGCGGGAGTGGGAATACCACGTGAAAAAATTCCTGAGCGGGATACCTGTTATCTAACCTGAGTTGAAATCTCCCCTAAGCGTTGAGACACTTACTCGAAGAATTAAGTCTGAGCGCCCGGGCATCTGCAAAGCTTAAAAAATCCATAAACCAAAGCACGTTATGGCGGGAGTGTCAGGGAACTTCCCTCCGGCTCAAGGTCTTTTGCCTGCGGCAAAAGCCCCCAATTCGCTCTCCGGGAAATTCCCTGCCCCTCCCGCCTGTCCGCATTAATATAGCTTTCAAAAACTCTTTAGGTCATCCTGACGAAGCGAAAATTATTAGCCTCCGTGAGATTCTTCGTCAAGCTCTAGAATGACGAGACAGGAGTACGGGCGGGATTTATTCCGGAGGGCTGATTTGGCCGACTTCACAATTCGACCATTTATGTCATTATGCAACTGCGGTGGCGTGAAGCGGACACAGACCGCAGGAATGAAGACCGACCGCTCCGGGGGCTCGGTAACGCTTAAAAGAATTCCATAAACCGAAGCGCGTTTTGGCGGGAGTGTCAGGGAACTTCCCTCCGGCTGGTCTTTTGCCTGCGGCAAAAGCCCGATTCGCTCTCCGGGAAATTCCCTGCCCCTCCCGCCTGTCCAGCTAAAATAATCGCAACTCTTTGGTCATCCTGAGCGAAGCGAAGGATCTCTTGCAAAGATTCGTCGCAGGCTCCTCAGAATGACGAACGGAATCTACAGCGTGAGGAGCGGGCGGGATTTATTCCGGAGGGCTGATTTGGCCGACTTCACAATTCGACCATTTATGTCATTATGCACCTGCGGTGGCGTGAAGCGGACACAGACCGCAGGAATGAAGCCCGACCGCTCCGGGGGCTCGGTAAAGTTAATCAGAATTCCGGGCTCCGGATGAAATCGACCGCGTTCCTGAAGATCGCCAGGCCTGCGCCCTCTTCCGGGAGGTCTTCGCGCGTCCAGCGCGGGTGGTTGGTCCGGTGCAGGTATGCCTCCGGGTGGGGCATCATCCCGAAGAGCCTCCCCGACTCGTTGCAGATGCCGGCGATGGCGTCCATGGAGCCGTTGGGGTTCAGGGGGTATTCGTCCGTGGGCGCGCTGAAATCCGCCGTGCTGTACTGGGCCGCTACATGGTTCATCTTGTGCAGCCTCTTCCTCACGGTCTCGCTCGCGGGGATGAGCTTGCCTTCGCCATGCCGCACGGGAAGGTACATTCCCTTCATGCCTTTCGTGAACACGCAGGGCGAGGCGGGGTTTATTTTCAGGTGACACCCACCGGTCCTCGAATCGGCCCGAATCATTGAAGCTCAGGGTCACTTTCTGTCTGCCGTAATCGGCGTCAAAGCCCGGCAGGAGCGCGAGCTTCACCATCAGCTGGAATCCGTTGCAGATGCCCAGGACCAGCTTGCCGTCATTGATGAACCTGATGAACTGCTCGTAGAGCTTCTCGCTGTCTTTTTTTACCGCGGCGTGCCTGATCCTGTTGGCATTGGCCTTTGCCGACCCCAGGTCGTCCCCGTCCAGGAATCCTCCCGGCAGGTTCAGGAAATGATAATCGTCGAGTTTTTTGTCCCCGTAGAGAAGGTCGCTGATATAGACGATGTCGACCACATCCGAACCGGCCAGCCGGCAGGCATGGGCCATCTCCCGTTCGCAGTTTGTCCCGTTTCCCGTAAGCACTATGGATTTGACTTTTTTCGGCATTGTACCTCTTTAAATGCGGCGCCCCTCAGGCGCCTGGGCTGTTGTTTTAGAACGCGAGCGGCTGTCGCCAGGCCTCTTTAAGCTCCGCTATCTTTTCCTCTATTGTATTTTTTCCGGACAAACCTTTTATCCTGAAAAGGGGTTCGGCCGTAACCACGCCGATGAAGGCCTTGACATGTCCCTTCAGGACCTTTTCGAAAGCGTCCTGCGCCTCCGGCCTGACGGTCACCACGAAACGGCTCTGCGTTTCAGAGAACAAAATGTAGTCATCCCTCCTCGCTCCCTCGTACGGCACAAGGGAAAGGTCGGCCGTCACACCCAGGCCTCCCGAGAAGGCCGTTTCGGCAAGGGCCACCCCGAGGCCGCCGTCCGAGCAGTCGTGGCACGAGGCGATCAGGCCTTTTTCAATCGCTGCTGAAACCGCCTTGTACAGCTTCATGGCTGTCAGGCCGTCAACTTTGGGGACGTTGTTGCCGATGAGCCCGTTGTGGGCAAACCATTCCGAAGCCCCCAGTTCGTCGCGGGTAATCCCCAGGACATAGACGAGGTCGCCCGGCCTCTTCGCGTCCATGGTAACGGCCTTGCGGACGTCGTCAATTTTTCCGATCACGGAAAACAGCAGGGTCGGGGGAATCGAAATCTTCGTGTCCCCGATCTGGTAGTCGTTTTTCATGCTGTCCTTGCCGGAGATGCACGGCACGCCGTAGAGCCTGGTCAAATCATAGAGGGCCTGGTTGGCCCGCACGAGCTGCGCCAGCTTGTACTCGCCGTCCGGGGTCTTTTCCGACTGCACCGGGTCGCACCAGCAGAAATTATCGAGGCCGGCCAGGTGTTCGAGAGAGCCGCCGACCGCGATGGCGTTGCGCACGGCCTCGTCGATCGCGCAGGCCGCCATGTGGTACGTGTCGATGTCGCTGTACCTCGGGCAGATCCCGTTGGCTATCACGACGCCTTCGAAGGAGTCCAGGTTGGGCCTGATCACGGCGGCATCCCCGGGCCCGTCGTTGTCGGCCCCGACCAGCGGCTTCAGCACGCTGCCGCCCTGCACTTCGTGGTCATACTGGCGGACCACGGATTCCTTGCTGCAGATATTGAGCCTCGAGAGCATCTCCCGCAGGGGTTTGCCCAGGTCCGGCGGGCATTTCCCGATCATTTCCTTCCTGAGCGGCGGCTTCCACTGCGCCTTGAGCTTCAGCTGGGGGACGCCCTTGTGGAGGAAGTCCATGTCGATATATGCCACCGTTTTGCCGCCGTACAGCATGTGGAACTTGCCCGAATCGGTGAACCTTCCCAGGACCGTCGCTTCCACATCCATCTTCTTCGCGAGGTCCAGGAACGCCTTTATTTTTTTCGGGTCGACCGCGAGGCTCATCCGCTCCTGCGCTTCGGACAGCAGGATCTCCCAGGGATTGAGGCCCGGGTACTTCAGGGGGGCCTGCTCGAGGTCAAGCTCGGCGCCGCCGCACAGGGTCGCCATCTCGCCGATGGATGAAGAAAGCCCGCCCGCGCCGTTGTCGGTGATGGCCCGGTAAAGCCCCTTGTCCCGGGCGATCAGGAGGAAATCCGTCATCTTCTTCTGGGTAATCGGGTCGCCGATCTGGACCGCGGTCACCGGCGAGCCCTCGTGCAGTTCCTCCGAAGAGAACGTCGCCCCGTGGATCCCGTCCTTGCCGATCCTCCCGCCGGTCATCACGACGAGGTCGCCGGGCACGATCTCCTTGGTATATGACGGCTCTGCCGTTCCGAGCGCCGGCATCATGCCCCCGGTGCCGCAATAGACAAGGGGTTTGCCGAGGATAGCGGTCGTCGAAGACAATGCAGCCGTTCACCGTGGGGATGCCGCTCTTGTTGCCGCCGTGCTCAACGCCTTCCCGCACGCCTTCATAAATCCGCCGCGGGTGGAGGATCCGTCTTCGGCAGCGGCTGCGAATAAAAGGGCGACGCAAAGCAGAAGACGTCCGTGTTGAAAATCAGCCTGGCGCCTTTTCCCGTCCCGAACGGATCCCGGTTCACGCCGACGATGCCCGTCAGGGCCCCGCCGTAGGGGTCCAGGGCGGAGGGCGAGTTGTGGGTCTCCACCTTGAAGACCAGGTTGTAATTGTCGTTGAATTTGATGACCCCGGCATTGTCCGTGAACACGGAAAGGCAGAAATCCCTGTCGCCTTTCTTCTTCCGGACCTCGCTGGTCGAACCTTTTATGAAGGTATCGAACAGGGAATTGATCCGCTTGGTCCTGCCCTCTTCATCCGTGTAATCGATGCGGCTGTTGAATATCTTGTGCTTGCAGTGCTCGGACCAGGTCTGGGCAAGGCACTCCAGTTCGACATCCGTGATCATGGCTCCAAGGCCCACTTCCCTGCGGTCCGCGAGCACCTTCTTTTTCCGGAAATATGCCTGGATCGCCTTCATTTCCTCGAGGTTGAGGGCGAGGACCCGGGAGTTGCTCAGTTCCAGGAGCTTCTGGTCGGTTATGGCAAGGTCGATCTCCTCCACCACGGCGCTCTCGCCGCCGGCAACGCGCGGTACATGGGGGGCCATACCTTTCGCGGGGTCCCAGTCCTTTCCCGCTGACGATGTCCCAACTTTCAATGAGTTCGTTGGCAAGCTGGCCCGCTCGCTATCTTTTCTATATCCTTGGCGCTCACCTTGCCTTTGATTAGGTACTGGCGGGAAGTGTAAACCTTGACTTTCCCCTTGTATTCTTCACCCAGCAAAAGCTCCATGGCTTCCCGGGCCGTCTTGCCCACGTTGTCGGTAACGCCCGGGCCGGAAACCGACTTCCACCAGCCAGTCGAAATCGCGGGCCAAGCCGCTTTCATCGCAAATTCCTGGATTACCGGGTCTGAAAGCGGGCCGGCGGCAATGGCCTTGAGCTGAGCCTGCCGATAAATCCCCTTCTATCGTGTAGACCTCCACCGTGCTTATGTCCCGCAACGGGGATACCGAAGTTCTCAACAATCCTGCCGCTTGGTCTTCTCCCCAAGCGCGTCCCTTATGCCTTCTTTGAATCCGACTTCTATCCTGTTGACCATCGTTGCTCCCGTTCTAATTATCAAAATGATCTGAGTCCAAGGTATGAACGCCGAATTGAAGGCTCTTTTTCGGGAACCATTCTATACCGCGCAGTGCCCGCAGGATCCAAGGGATTCTCCGCAGAAGGCGAGTCCTGGATTTGCCGAAGGCGGAGCCTGAGTCCAACGAATGGTCGAGGCATCCGCCTTTGAGCAGCCGCAAGTCCTTTTTAAATTTGAACCCTCTTATTTCCTTAAACCGTATTTAATCATCTTGAGCTGGAGGCCCTTGCGGCTCATGCCCAGTTTCTTTGCGGCCTTGGTCACGTTCCCCTCGCATTCCTCCAGAGTGCTCTCTATCATCTGCCGTTCCACATCCTCCATCCTGTCCCTGATCACTTCTTTGAAGGGCTGGTCGGCGTCGGCAAGTCCGGCCCCGTTCGGGACTCCATGTGCCGCACTTGGCCCGCCGCGAAATCGGGCGGCATGTCTTCCAGCCTGATCGTGTCCCCGGATGAAACCAGGGCAAGCCTTTCGAGGATGTTTTCCAGCTCCCTGATGTTGCCCGGCCAATCGTATTTCAGAAAGAGGGCCATGACCCCCTCGTCGATCGACCTGATGTTCTTTTCCAGCTTCCTGTTGAACTTGGCAAGGATATGATCGGCAAGGGCCGGGATGTCCTCCCTGCGCTCCCTCAGGGGCAAAAGGTGCAGGGGGAAGACATTGAGCCGGTAAAACAGGTCCTCCCTGAACCGGCCGTTCTTCACTTCCTGGAGGAGGTTCCGGTTGGTGGCGGCCAGCAGCCTCACATCCACCTTGATCGTCTTCAAACCCCCGACCCGTTCGAACTCATAATCCTGGATGACGCGCAGGAGCTTCACCTGCATGTCGAGCGGCAGTTCACCCACCTCGTCGAGGAACAGGGTCCCCCTGTCCGCGAGTTCGAACCTGCCCGGCTTGGTGGACAGGGCGCCCGTGAAGGCGCCCTTTTCATAACCGAACAGTTCGCTCTCCAGCAGGTTTTCGGAAATGGCCGCGCAGTTGATCTTGATGAACGGGTTCGCCCTCCGGGGGCTGTTGCGGTGGATGGCATTGGCGACCAGCTCCTTGCCGGTCCCGGTCTCACCCGTTATGAGCACCGTGGTAGTCGTCACCGCCACTTTCCTGATGGAATCCAGGAGGCGCTCTATCACCTCCCCGGAGCCGATGATCCCCGTGCGGTCAAGATCGCTGCCGGGGAAGACCTCGCCCTCGTTGAGCCTCCGGGTCAGCACGGCCTTGTGAATGATATTCTTCAGGTCGTCCTGCTCGAACGGCTTCATTATGTAATCCAGGGCGCCTTTTTTGATCGCTTCGACGGCGGTCGACACGGTGCCGTGCGCCGTTATCATGATCACCGGGATCGCCGGATAGATGTCCTGGATTTTTTCCAGCAGCCCCATGCCGTCGAGCCTCGGCATTTTCAGGTCCGTCACCACGACCGCAACCGGGTTAGCCTTCAGTATTTTGAGCGCCTCCAATCCGTCGGAGGCCGTCAGTATCTCGTAGCCCTCTTTCTGCAGCATGGCCTTGAGGACCAGCTGCATATTGAGCTCATCGTCCACGATCAGGATTTTTTCCAACTCGGTTGCCTTAATTTCCCAGGAATTTCCAATATTTGCTAATGGCGGAGTCGCTTTCCGGGCCTACTTTTTCACAAACCGGCCCGTGCTGTCAAGTTCCTTGGGGATATTATTGCGCCTCCAGGGTTATATAAAAAACACTCCCCTGGCCGGGGATCGACTTGACCCGGATGCGGCCCTTGTGGTTCTTGATGATCCGGCTGCTCACGGCGAGGCCGACGCCTATACCGCGCTTCTTGGTCGTGAAAAACGGCTTGAAAATGTTCCTGATCTCGTCCTTGTCCATTCCCTTGCCGGTGTCGCGGATGGAAATCCCGACCCCTTCGCGCCCCTCCTTGTCGATGCGGGTCGTCCTGAAGATCAGCTTCCCGCCGTCGGGCATCGCCTCTATCCCGTTGAGGGCGATGTTGAGGATCACCTGCATGATCTGCTCCTTGTCAATCATGACGGGGGGGAGGTCCTGGTGCAGCTCTTTCTCAATGGAGATCCCGTCGGCAAGGTGGTTCATCCCGATGATCGAAATCGCCTTTTCGACCACGTCATTGATATTCTCCTCCGCCAGCGTAAGGGCGAAGGGCCTCGCATAACTCAGGAACTGGGAGACGACGACATTGAGCCGGTCGGACTCCTCGATGATGATCTCCAGGAGCTTTCGTCTTCTCGGGGTCTTCGGCTTCGGACCTGAGGAACTGGGCCGCCCCCTTGATGGAACCCAGCGGGTTGCGGATCTCGTGGGCCAGCACCGTCCCCATTTCCTCCAGGAGCACGGATTTTTGTTTTTCCGCCTCCCCGTCGACGGTGTAAAGCGAGGTCAGGATCTCCTTTCCCTCGCCGGAAAAGAGCCGGCTGAAAATTTTCTTCAGGATGATTTTCAGCGGATCGATAAAAATCACGATCAAAAAAGCCGCCATGAGGACCGTGGTGAACGGCGGGTACATGCCCTTGCCGAACAGCCAGGATGCTGAGGAAAAAGGCAGCGGTCCCGAATACGGTGAGCAGGAAGACGACAAACATCCTGGCCATTATGAGGTAAAGCTCGGGCAGGTCCTGGTGGACCAGGATGACCAGCATGAAATAGATGAGCACGCCGATGGCGATATCGGCGAGGGGAGCAATGGGGTACCCGTACGCGTCGAGCAGGTCCGAGAAAGTCAACAGGAGGGCGCCCGCGCAGGCAATCGCCACATAGACCATCCGCCAGCGCTCGATCCCGGAAGACAGCCTGATAATGCTCCACAGCAGGGCGGCATAGCACAAGGCCGCCGTCCCGGCGAAAAGGTAAAGGGGGATGCTCTCGGCCAGGGCCGTCTGCCACGGCCAGATAAGAGAGAGCGCCGCGGCCAGCGTCAAACAGGCAAGGGCCAGGACTGTTTTGCCCGTTATAAAACTCTGCTTTGTCAGGGTGCTGCGGGTGAAATTGGCCAGGGCGGGGCTGACGAGCAGCAGGCCGAACTCCTCGACCCACGCCCAGTATGCATGTGCCGGGAAGAGCCCATGGAGAAAGTCGCCCAGTTTATAAACGAACAGGGCCAGGCACAGCACCGCATAAGAAAGCAGTGCCGGGGGCCTCTTCTTTTTCAGCAGGATTGATAAGGCGATTGTGAGGCTGACCGCCGCTAGTGCCAGGGTTTCCATTATTTGCGCGAAGCCTTTTGCAGGCTTTCCTGTCGGGCCCCGTTCACGGCAAGCCAGGCCTTATTTTTTCTTCAGGACTTCTTCGTGCCGCCTTGATTATGTCCGCGGACTGCAGGCCGTAACAGGCCAGAAGCTCCTCCGATTTGCCCGACATCCCGAAGAGGTCCTTGATGCCCACCATGCGCACGGGCACCGGGCACCGGGCCGCCGTAACTTCGCATACAGCGCTGCCCAGCCCGCCGATAACGGAGTGCTCCTCCGCGGTCACTATGGCCCCTGTCTGCCGGGCGCATTTTTCTATCAGGCCCTCGTCGATCGGCTTGATAGTGGACATATTCACCACGCGGGCGGAAATTCCCTTCTTTGCCAGGGCCGCGGAAGCCTTGAGGGCCTCCGACACCATGAGGCCGACGGCGATGATCGTGAGGTCCGAGCCCCTGCGCACGACCTTGCCCTTGCCAATCTTGAAACCGGCCCCGTCGGGGAAGAGGACGGGGAATTTCATCCTGGACGTCCTGATGTAGAATGGGCCCCTCCTCGTTCACAACGGTGCGCATTATCTCGCGCATTTCCACGCCGTCCGCCGGGACGATCACCCTCATATTGGGGATGACCCTCATCAGGGCGAAGTCCTCCAGCATCTGGTGCGACGCCCCGTCCTCGCCGACGCAGATGCCGCCGTGGCTCGCGACGACCTTGACGTTGAGGGCCGGGTAGGCCAGGGCCTGGCGCACCTGTTCCCAGGCGCGGCCCGACGCAAAGATGGCAAAGCTGCTCACAAAGGGGATTTTTCCCGCGAGCGCGAGCCCCGCCGCGGTCCCTATCAGGTCCTGCTCGGCGATCCCCATATTGAAGAAACGCTCGGGGAATTCTTTGGCGAAAAACTTGGTCATCGTCGAGCCGGACAGGTCGGCATCGAGGACGACTATGTCGCTCCTCTCGCCGGGCCAGTTCAACGAGCATCTCCCCGTAAACGTCCCTTGTCCCCAGGGCCTGCGGCCTTTTCGGCCGGCGTTTTCAAATACTTCAGCTGATCCCATACCTACTCCCCCAGTTCTTTCAAAGCCCTTGCCAGTTCATCGCTGCTGGGGGCCACTCCATGATAGCTTGGCCTGGTTCTCAAAAAACGATACCCCCTTGCCTTTGACCGTCCTCGCTACGATCACGGAAGGCCGGTCGGTCGCCGGTTTGGACCGGGGCGCTTCCAGGGCTGGCACAATCTGGGAGAAATCGTGCCCGTCTATTTCCGTGACATCCCACCCGAAGGCCCGCCATTTTTCATCAACAGGCTCAACGCCCATGACTTTTTTCACTTCGCCGTCAATCTGCAGGCCGTTCTTGTCCACGATGGCGATTATCTTCCCCAGGCGGTAATGGGCCGCGGTCATCGCCGCCTCCCAGATCTGTCCCTCCTGCAGTTCCCCGTCCCCGATCATGACGTAGACATTGGCGTCGTTGCCGTCGAGGCGCAGCCCCATGGCAATGCCGTTCGCGATGGAAAGCCCCTGGCCCAGCGAGCCGGAGGAAGCGTCCGCGCCCCGGGTCTTGCGCATGTCGGGGTGCCCCTGCAGGGGGCTGCCCACCTGGCGCAGGGTTGCCAAATCGGCCCTGTCGAAGTATCCTGAAAGGGCCAGCGCCGTGTAGAGCGCCGGCGCCGCATGGCCTTTGGAAAGGACAAAACGGTCCCGCGCGGGCCAGGACGGGTCCTTCGGGTCATGGCGCAGCACGCGGAAATAAAGGGCCGCAATGATGTCGGCGGCGGAAAGGGAGCCTCCCGTGTGGCCGGAAGCCGCACGGTTGAGCATTTTGAGGATTTCGATCCTCATCTGCCGGGAAGTTTCCCGCAGTTCATCTGTACTTTGGGGTTTCACCTTGTCTCCTGACGGTAAAAAATGGAAAATAAATTCCCCGGGCCGGGGAGGACTGTGGATTAACACACCCTCGGGCGGCGCGCAACTAAAAGTTTGGCGCAGAGGGGAAAATCGTTTGTTGAAGCAAGTGCTTAGCCGTATTCAGGGGGTTTTTCCCGCGGCACAATGCTGACCGGAGGTTGATTTTACATGCCAGAACCGGGCCGATTCCAAAACTTTATGGGTTACCTCCGCTCACACCGGAGAGTCTTCGAAAAATACGCCGATCTGAAAATCCTGTCCGGGTTCCTGGCCAGCGCCGTTTTCCTGTGGATATTCGGCGGGATCACGGAGGAAGTCCTGGAACAGGACACGGTCGTGGATGACCTGCTCATGGACCTCATGGGGCGAATCCGGACGCCCCTGTTGACCTCGGTCATGATCTTCATAACCAATATGGGTGACCCCGTCCTGATCTGGGCCGGGACCATTGTTTTTATCTGTTTCCTCCTCTATTTCAAAAAGCGTGAGCAGGCCATTTTCGTCACTTGGACAATCGTGGGCGGGGCCGTCCTGAACCAGGTGCTGAAAGTTTCCATCCAACGTTCCAGACCGTCCGGCACGTCCCTGGTGGAAGCCTGGGGCTGGAGCTATCCCAGTGGCCACGCCATGATGTCGGTCCTTTTCTATCTTTCCCTCGGTTTCTTTCTAATGAGGAGGACCAGGCAGCCCGCCGGGAAGGCGGCGGTCATTATTATCTTTACCGCAATTCCCGTCCTGATCGCCTTGAGCCGGATATATCTCCAGGTCCATTACCTCAGCGACGCGGCGGCCGGCCTTTTCGGGGGCCTCTTCTGGTTTGCGGTCTGCGTGACAACGTTGATGTTCTTCAGGAAGCGCTCGGATTGGAAGGGCGGGGACTGAGATGGAGGTCACTTCCCTATGCAGAATGTCGAAAAGATCCTGTCGAGCACTTCCGAATCGACTGTCTCGCCGGTTATCTCGCCCAGGGCCTGGAGGGCATCGCGGACATCGATGATGACCAGCTCCGCCGGAAGGCCCGCCGCAATCCCCGCCTGCGTCTTTTCCAGCGAGGCTGCCGCTTTTTCCAGCGCACGCTTGTGCCTGGCGTCGGCTATCACGGCATCCTCCCTGATCTCAGCGTGCCCGGATGAGGCAGCTTCGTAGATTGCGTCCCGCAAGGGGTCCAGGGACTTGTCATGCTTCGCGGAAATTTTGAGCGGCCTCGATCCCGGCAGGAGCGACTCTATTTCCGCCTCGCTGAATGCCTGCGGCAGGTCGCTCTTGTTGACAACGGTCAGGAACTGCTTCTCCCCGATGGCTCGCGCAATGGCGCGGTCCTCATCGGAAATCGGGAGGCTCCCGTCGAGGACAAAGATAACGAGTCCGGCCGCGGAGATTTTATCGTAGACGAGCTCGACGCCCCTGGCCTCGATCAGGTCTTCGGTATCCCGGATGCCGGCCGTGTCGGTAAGTTCCACGGGGATCCCGCGGATCCTCACCTTCTCGCGGATCAGGTCTCTCGTCGTCCCCGGGATATGGGTCACTATTGCCCTGTCTTCGCCCACAAGCCGGTTGAGGATGCTCGACTTGCCCACGTTGGGCTTGCCGGCTATCACGGCCTGGAGGCCTTCCCGGTAAAGCCTGCCTTCCTCATAAGTCACCGCAAGCCGGTTTATGTCGGCGGCAAGGCCGCCAGCTTCATTCACAAGTATTTCAGCGTCCGGCAGGGATGTTTCCTCTTCGGGGAAGTCTATGGAAGCCTCGAGGCGGGCGGCAATATCGACCACCCTTGAGACAAACCCGCGGATCTTTTCATGCAGCGCACCTTTCAGGTGGGATATGGCCCTTGCAAGTTCCTGATCGGAGCGGGCGGCAATCGAAGCCATAACCGCTTCCGCCCGGGAGAGGTCCATCCTGTTATTGAGAAATGCCCTTTTTGTAAACTCCCCCGGCTCGGCATGCCGGGCCCCTGCTTTGAGGACTTCCTGCAGGATGTTTTTCAGGATAAGGGGACCGCCGTGGCAGTAAATCTCGAGCGTGTCTTCACCGGTGTAGGTATGGGGCGCCCGCATGAACGCGATCAGCACTTCGTCGAGGACCGCGCCCGAAGCGCCGATGATGTCGCCATGGTAAAGGTGATGTGATTGAAGGGAGGGCCTTTCCCGCCGGGGCCGGAAAAGTCTGTCCAGGATGCTTCCGGAATCTGGGCCCGAAACCCGGATCACCCCGATGCCCCCCTCGCCGGGAGGGGTTGCAATCGCGGCTATCGTTCCGGTTGCGTCAACTGTCATTGAGCTTTCAGGTGGCCTGTTCCCTTTCCCTTTTGCTGGGCAGGATAACTATCTTCCGGTAAGCCCCCTCACCCCTGCTTTTGGTCAGCAGGCCGGGGTCGTCTTTCAGGGCCAGGTGGATTATGCGCCTGTCGCGGGCACTCATATTGCTGATGGTCACGGGCTTTCTCGATTTCTTGACTTTGTGGGAAAGCTTCGCGGCCAGCGACAACAGGTATTCCTCCCTCTTGCCCCGGTACTCCTCGGTGTCCAGGACGATGATCCTCCTGTCCAGACGGTCCTTGTTGATGACCTTGTTGATAATATACTGGATGGCGTCGAGGGTCTGACCGCCGCGCCCGATGAGCAGGCCCGAGCCGTCCCCGGAAATCCTGAGGGTGACGGATTCTTCGCTTTCTATTGTTTCAACGGGATAGTCCAGCCCCATCCGGGTCAGGATGCCCTCGAGGATTTCCTTTGCCCGGACTGCCGTCCGCGGATCGGATGCCGGCAAATCCGCCAGCCTGGTTTCCTCGCGGGAATTTTCCCTATGCGGGGCCGGGCGTTTTTCAGGCTTTTCTTCCGCCCTGGCAGGCCTTGCAGCCCTGGGGGGCCTGTCTGGTCGCTCGGGCCTCTCGGCCTTTTCCGGCTTGGGTTCCGTCTTGGTTTCCGGTTTTTCAGGCTCGAGCGGCAGGTCAAGGGTGAGCAGGCTCGCCTTGATCCGGGCCTTTTTCGCTCCCAGCCCCAGGAGGCCGGAAGAGCCGACCGCCAGGACCTCTATGTTAAGCTTTTCTCTCGGTACGTTGAATTCCCGGCAGGCCTTTTCAATTGCCTCGTCCACGTTTTTTGCTTCTATTTCCAATTCCAAACCATTCATTTTTCAACACCTCAAAAACTCTCTCAACGGATGAACATTACATTTTCTTCTGAACGTAATATTGCTGCCCGATGCTCAGGATATTGTTAAACAGCCAGTAGATGACCAGCCCCGAGGGGAAGTTCAAAAAGAGGAAAGTGAAGACGATCGGCATCAGCAGCATAAGCTTCGCCTGCATCGGGTCCCCCATCTGCGGGCGTCATCTTCTGCTGCCAGAACATGGTGGCCCCCATTATAATCGGGGTTATGTAGTACGGGTCTTTCGCTGACAGGTCCTGGATCCAGAATAAGAAGGGCGCATGCCGAAGCTCGATCGAGTAGAGCAGGGTCTTGTAAAGCCCGAAAAAGACCGGGATCTGGATCACCATGGGGAGGCATCCTCCCATCGGGTTGACCTTGTGTCTCTTGTAGAGCTGCATGACCTCCTGGTTGAGCCGGGCCTTGTCGTTCTTGTACTTCTCCCGCAGTTCGTTCATGTGGGGCTGCAGCTTCTGCATTTCCTTCATGGACTTGTAGCTCTTATTGCCAAGGGGCCAGAAGATTATCTTGATGACTATCGTTATAATGATGATCGCCACGCCGTAATTGTGGACGAAATTGTAGAGGAACTTCAATGCCAGCAAGAAGGGGCAGCGCCAGCCACTTTATCCAGTCGCCGAAATCGATCGAGTTTTCCAGGCCGACCGAAGCGTCCTTGAGGATGGCGTAATCTTTCGGCCCCATGTAAAGGGTGTAATTGAAAGATGCCGTCTGGTTGGCCGGAATGGTGTTTTTTGGCCCGTCAAGCGCCACTGTCGTCAGGTTGTTGACACTCTTGCCGAGGACGAGCCCGGTCAGGGTCGGCTGTTTCGGGATCATTGCCGCTATGAAATACTTGCTTTCATACCCCGCCCAGGAGATGTCCGTCCCCACGAATTTGTAGGCTTCCATTTTCTTCGTATCGACGGTCTCAATCGCTTTCTTGCTGAAATAAATTGGACCGGTCCGCCCGTAATCGTCCGATTCGGCCTTGGGGTCGGCGTACTCGTGCCACCCCAGCACGGCCTTCTGGGCCAGGGTATTGCTCGAAGAATTCATTACCCTCAGCTCCAGGCCCATTTCGTATTTGCCGGGGTAAAACGTGAATGCCTTTTCCACCTTGATCCCAGCGGGACCGGAATATGTCAGGACGAGCTGCTTTGGTTCCGCTGAGCCGGCAAGGTCGAGGGAGGTGACCTTGGTTTCGTAGATGCTGTCCGGCTCGACTTCCAGGCTCGATTCGGGGAAAGTCGTGGTAAGCGGGTACTGCATGCCTTCCTTGACGTCGACCATCTCGATCAGGCCCGAGTTCGGGTCAAGGGTCCGGTGATAATTCTTGAGCTTGAAAGAGGTAAGGACTCCCCCGCGGGTGTTGAAAACGGCGGTGTAAAGAGGGGTGTCAACCAGGATGTCTTTGCCGGCAGCGCCTGTTTTATCTCCTCTTTGGGGAACTTGACAGCGGCGGGAACGGCAGGCGCGCTCTGAGTGCCCTGGGCGGAGCCTGTTCCGGCTTTGGCCTGTTCTGCTGCTGTTGGGAGTTGCTGGGCAGGTTCCTGTTTCGCAAAGAAATAATGGTAGCCCAGTACCACAAGGAAGCTGAGCGCTATAGCCAGGATTGTCTTTTTATCCATTAATTTAATTCCTCCGGATATTCCGGCCCGGGGCCGGATTCAGCGAACGGGGTCATAACCGCCCGGGTGCCAGGGATGGCAGCGAAGTAGCCTCCTCAGCCCCGAGGGAAACGCCCCTGGCGGCGCCGTAACGGCGGACCGCTGTCATCATATAATCTGAGCAGGATGGGTAAAACCGGCAGCAGCGGGGCAAAACAGGGGACAGGAATACCTGGTAAATCCTCACGGCATATAAAACGGCATTCTTGAGAAGTGTTTGCACTTAGATTTCAGCCGATCTTTTCTTTAACAGCACTTCCAGTTCCCGGCTTATTTCCTCGAGGGAGCGGGCGGAGACGTCTTTCCGGACTGTCACCACCATGTCCCTGCCGGCGGGAAGGCTGTCTTTGTGCAACCTGAAAAACTCCCTGAGGAGTCGTTTGATTCTGTTTCTTGTGACTGCGTCGCCGATCTTTTTGCCCGCTGTTATTCCGAGCCTTGGTATTTCCTTGTCATTCGGGCAAATAAGAACGAGAAAATTTTCCGAGTAAAGCCGTATTCCGTTCTGGTATATCCTGGAATAATCCCTTCGTTTCCGGACCCTTTCATGTTTTCCGAAGCTCTGATTCATGAACGGGGCCGTCGATGCATATGATTACCAGCCTGTTTCACCGGCCGGGACCGCCTGGCGGCCTCTCGGTTAAAGATCAGACAACGAGCCTTTTCCTGCCCTTGGCCCTTCTCCTGCTCAGGACCAGCCTTCCGCCCTTGGTCGCCATCCGGGCCCTGAAGCCGTGCGTCCTTTTCCTTTTCGTATTTGTGATCGTTACGAGTGTTTTTTTCATTTCCTGACCCTGTCGAATTTTTTTGAAGCTATCCTGTAAACCACAGTCGCCCGGATTTGTCAAGATTTTCTCGGGGATATGCCTGCTTTAAAAACGAAAAGCGGGTTGATTATCGGCCTTGATTTTATTATCATTCTTCCGGTCGCCCGCTCAGGCGGCCGAATTTGTGAAAGGCTCAAAAATGGCTGAAATCAAAAGCACTTTAGATCTGGTGATGGAACGGACACGGGGGCTATCCCTTTCGGACAGGGAAAGGGGCGAACTGCGGTCCAGGGAGCTCCAGGCCAAGGCAAAGTCCGTCCTGGAGAGATTTATCTCGGAATATCAAGGCATTAAATGGATGAGAAGCGAACTCGGCGGCCTGGGCATCGGCAGAGCCCGGAGACGGGCAAAGCCATAAAATCCGAAATTCTCGCCCGGCTCAGTTTAACCGGGGAGAACGGCAGGCTGTTTGACGTCCTCGAAAAAGTCCTCGGGGAGGATACAAGGCCTTATAAGAAAGTGATCGCGGAGTTCAGGAAGGCTTATGCATCCGCACGGCAAACAAGATCGAAACTGGCCCTGGAGCAGCTTGCCACCCTCAATATATCCGGTACCGCTGTAAAGCCGAATCTCGGGTCAGACCCGGGCTGGAAAGAGAAGTCTGAATCAATCCTCTCCGAATTCCGGCAAAAAGCAGAATCTCTTTAGATCTCATATTCCCGGGTTATTCCGAGCACATCACGCGGCACGGGCCGGTTTAAAACCGGCCCTTACAGGGTAATCTGCACCGTTGCGGGAGATTCAATTTATCAATCTCGGGAATTGTCCCTCAGATGTACTGGAACCAGTAATTCATCACCATGCGGAAATTGTCCTCGACGGCTTTCTTGCCGATTACCGGCATGCCGTGGCCGGGGAGCAGGTATTCCACGTCGAGCTGCGCAAGCTTCCTGATGCTCTCCTTGAGGGCGCCTCCGCTTCCGCCCGGCAGGTCGGTCCTCCCTATGCCCTGGCTGAAGATGACGTCCCCGGTAAAGAGGGCCTTGCGGTCAGGCCAGTAAAAGCAAATGGACCCGGGCTCGTGGCCCGGTGCGGGAATGACTTCCAGACTGATATCGCCGGCCCTGAGTGAGCCTTCAGCCAGGAACAGGTCTGGTTCCGGAAAAAACGAGCTGTACCCGTATTTCTGGAGAAAGTTGTAAGTTTCCTCGCCGATCGCGATTTTTGCCGTTTCCTTGAGGAGCTTCATGGCCTCCATGTGGTCCGGGTGCCCATGGGTGATCAGCACGAGGGATATGTCAGACAGCGGGACCTTTATTTTTTCGAGGCCCTCGGCAACATGCCGGAAAAGGTGCTGGTGGCCGGGGTCGATCAGGACCGCCCCCTTTGCCCCCTGACCTGTGATCAGGAAGGTGTTGCAGTTGTTCGCACTGCTGTCCTGCCAGATGAACCCGTAAAGGCCTTCCGCTATTTTCATAACTCCCCCTTCGCAGATAATTTTCCCCCTTAGCACCCCAAACGGGAAAAAGCAACGTACCTTATTGCGCCTTGACCGCAGGCATTGACGAGTATAATATTTTCTCTAATTTATGCGGACTCGAAAGGAACGCCTTGGCTGACCAGGACCTCTCCAAACTGCGCATCGACAAGACCGAAAAACCGGGCAGCCCGAAGCGCCGCGTTAACAAATACGCCATAGCCGCCGTCATAGTTGTTGCCGCCCTTTTGGCCCTGTATGCCGCAGGGGTGTTCACGCCGGCAAAAACAGTCCAGGCCCTGACGGCGGCGCGCATCTTCCCCTCCCAGTCATTGACCGTCCTGACCGCGAGCGGCTACGTGACGGCCGAGCGCAGGGCGGCCGTGGCCTCGAAAGTGACGGGCCTCCTCATGGCCCGCTACGTCGAGGAGGGCAGCAGGGTGAAGCAGGGGCAGGTCATTGCCCGCCTGGAAAGCGAGGACGTGGAGGCCGCGGCCCGGCAGGCGCGGGCAAACCTCAATGTGGCCCGGGCAAACCTCGACCAGGCAGTTGCCGACGAGACGGACGCGGCGCGCCAGTTCGAGCGCAATAAAGAGCTCATCGCCAGGGGCTACATCGCCCGTTCCGATTACGACACATCGGAAGCCCGGTACTGGAAGGCACAGGCGGCCGTCGAGTCGGCCCGCGCCGCGGTGAAATCGGCCCAGGCGGCCCTCTCCGCCGCCGAGGTCGCCGTGGAATACACGATGATCCGGGCCCCTTTTGACGGGGTGGTGCTTACAAAAAACGCCGACATCGGTGACATTGTGACGCCTCTCGGCGCGGCGGCGAACGCCAAGGCCGCCGTCGTCACCATCGCGGACCTGAATTCGCTGCAGGTGGAGGCCGACGTCTCGGAATCCAGCGTGGGGCTCGTCAAGATAGGACAGCCCTGCGAGATCCAGCTGGACGCCCTCCCTGACACCCGCTTCCCGGCGGTCGTCCACATGATAGTCCCGACGGCGGACCGCACGCAAGGCCACGATAATGGTAAAGGTCCGTTTCGAGGAAAAGGATCCCCGCATCCTCCCCGACATGAGCGCTAAGGTTGCGTTCCTCTCCCGCCGCCTCGCCCCGGAGGAGCGTGAACCGCGCCTGGCGGTCCCGAAGGGGGCCGTGCGGGACGTCAAAGGGCAGCCCTCCGTTTTCGTTATCAGCAACAATAGAGCCGTGTCAACCGCCGTAAGCACGGGCCGCGACATGGGCGACATGGTCGAGGTCACCTCGGGCCTCAAGGCCGGCGACAGGATAATAGTCAACCCCCCCGCGGGGCTCAGTTCGGGCGACCAGGTAAAGATCGCCGAGAAATAAAAAACGGCCGATATGACCGAGAATCCCATCGTCGAAATAAGCCATATCTATAAATCATACAGCAGGGGCGGGCGGCGCATACCCGTGCTGGAAGACATAACGTTCAATATCGCGCGGGGCGAATTCCTGGCCCTCATGGGCCCCTCCGGTTCAGGCAAAAGCACCCTGCTCAACCTCATCGCCGGGATCGACAAGGCCGACAGCGGCGACAATAACGGTGGGCGGGATCAATATAACCGGCCTCTCGGAATCGGAGCTGGCTGCCTGGCGGGCCACCCACGTCGGCTTCATTTTCCAGTTCTACAATCTCATCCCCGTCCTCACCGCGTTTGAAAACGTCGAGCTCCCCCTGCACCTGACGGGCCTCGGCCGCTCGGAAAGGCGCTCCCACGTGGAGCTGGCGCTCAAAGTGGTCAACCTGGCGGAAAGGATGGACCACTACCCGGGGCAGCTCTCGGGGGGCGAGCAGCAGAGGGTGGCCATAGCCCGCGCCATTGTGACCGACCCGGAAATCCTGGTCGCGGACGAGCCGACCGGGGACCTGGACCGGGTCTCGGCCGAGGAGATACTGGGCCTGATGGGGCGGCTCAACAGGGAGTCCGGCAAAACCATTATCATGGTGACCCACGACCCGCGCGCCGCGAAAAAGGCCGGGAACATGAAGTTCCTCGACAAGGGGGTCCTCAGCAATGCTCATCCTGAAACTCCTGCTTAGGAACGCCTTCCGGCACCGGCTGCGGAGCGGCCTCACTATCCTCGGGATTGCCATAGCGATCCTGGCCTTCGGCCTGCTGCGGACCGTGATCACGACCTGGTACCTCGGCGTGGAGGCCTCCTCCGCCACCCGGCTCGTCGTGCGCAACGCCGTCTCGCTCATCTTCCCCCTGCCGCTCGCCTACAAGGACCGCATCCGGCAGGTCGAAGGGGTCACGAAGGTCTCATACGGCAACTGGTTCGGCGCCTATTACATAGACAAGAAGAACTTTTTCGCCAATTTCGCCGTGGAGGGACGGACGTACCTCGACCTGTACCCGGAACTGATCATGGACCCCAGGGAGAAGAACGATTTTCTCCGGGACCGGAGGGGCTGCGTGGCCGGCGTCAAGCTTGTGGAAAGGTTCGGCTGGAAAATAGGGTCGGGGCTCACCCTCCAGGGGACGATTTACCCCGGCAACTGGGACTTTGTCCTGAGGGGGGTCTACCGGGGCCGGGACCGCAATGTCGATGAGACCCAGCTTTTCTTCCACTGGGACTACCTCAACGAGCGGATGAAAAGGGAGGAGCCGGCCAGGGCCGACCAGATCGGGTTCCTGATGGTCGGGGTGCGCAGCCCGGACGTCGCGCCGCAGGTGGCCCAGGCGATCGACGGCCAGTTCCGCAATTCCCTGGCCGAGACGCTGACCGAGACGGAGAAGGCCTTCACGCAGGGCTTCCTCTCCATGACCGAGGCGATCGTCATTGCCATCCGGGTCGTTTCCTATCTCGTCATCTTCATCATCCTCGCCGTGGTCGCCAATACGATGGCCATGACGACAAGGGAGAGGACCGGGGAATACGCCGTCCTGAAAACGCTCGGGTACGGGTCAAAGGCGCTGGCCGCGCTGATCTTCGGGGAATCCCTTCTGGTCACTATGCTGGGATGCATCGTGGGCATAGCCCTGACATTCCCCGCGGCGTCTGCTTTCGGCTCGGCCCTGGCAGCGTATTTCCCCTATTTTCACGTGGAGACGGAAACGCTTTTCCTGGACGCGGCGGCCGCATTGATGGTGGGCGTTCTGTCGGCCCTGCTCCCCGCCCGGCGGGCAATACGGATCCGGATAGCGGACGGTCTGAGGAAGGTGGGCTGATGGCTGTACCCATTGCTTACAATATCCGCAACCTTTGGGCGCGACGGCTCACGACGGTCCTCACCGCCGGCGGAATGGCCCTCGTCGTTTTTGTTTTTGCCGCCATCCTGATGATGGCCGAGGGGCTGCAGCAGACCCTGATCCAGACTGGTTCGCCCGACAACGTCGTGGTGATCCGCAAGGGGGCCGAATCAGAAGTCCAGAGCGGGATAGAGCGGGACCAGGCGGCGATCCTGGAGACCCTGCCTCAGATTGCGCCGGGCCCGGACGGCAGGCCGCTGGCCGCCAGGGAGATCGTCATCCTCATCACGCTCCCCCGCAGGGACAACGGCAACCCGGCAAACGTCCAGATCCGGGGGGTGGGGAAGACCTCGCTGGACCTGAGGCCGCAGGTAAACATAATAGAGGGCAGGGCGCCGCGCCCGGGCTCTTCGGAGGTAATGACGGGGGTGAGCATAGCCCGCCGCTTCCTGGGCGCAGGCCTCGGGGAGTCGCTCAGGTTCGGGATGAGATCATGGCAGGTCGTCGGCGTTTTTGACGCCGGCAACACGGGCTTCAGCTCGGAGGTCTGGGCGGATGCTGACCAGATAATGCAGGCGTTCCGCCGGCCCGCCTATTCCTCGGTGATTTTCAAGCTTGCCGATCCGTCCACATTTTTCCGGGGTGAGAGGACCTTATCGGGAACAACCCCCGGCTGAGCCTGGAGGCCAAGCGCGAGACCCGCTACTACGAAGAGCAGTCGGAAGTCATGGCGAAGTTCCTGAGGATCCTGGGCCTGTCGCTCACGATAATCTTTTCGCTGGGCGCCATCATCGGGGCGATGATCACGATGTACGCTGCGGTTTCCAACAGGACCGCGGAGATCGGGACGATGCGGGCGCTGGGGTTCCAGAGGAGGAGCATCCTGCTGGCCTTCCTGCTGGAGTCGCTCGCCCTGGGGCTCATCAGGTGGCCTGGCAGGGCTGTTCTTCGCCTCTTTCCTCCAGTTGATGACCATTTCCACCCTGAATTTTCAGACCTTCTCCGAACTCGCCTTTTCCTTCACCCTGACCCCCGGGATTTTCCTCCAGGCCATGGCCTTCGCCCTCGTCATGGGCCTGGTGGGCGGTCTCTTCCCGGCTTTCCGCGCGGCGCGGATGAACATTGTCGACGCGGTCAGGGCAAGCTGAAGCACGTTTTGGCGGGAGGAGGGAACTTCCCTCCGGCTCAAGGTCTTTTGCCTGCGGCAAAATCCCCGATTCGCTCTCCGGGAAATCCCTGCCCCTCCCGCCTGCCCAAGCTTAAAATAATTCGTTCTCAAACTTCTTTTTTGAACGGCATCCTGAGCACGCGAAGTCTCGCTCTCCGGAGAAATTCCTTCGCCCCTCCCGCATGCTCCACAGCATGAAAAGAATACAAAAGAAACTGCAGCGTGAGGAGCGGGCGGGATTTATTCCGGAGGGATGATTGGCCGACTTCACAATTCGACCGATTATGTCATTATGCAACGGCGGTGACGTGAAGCGGACACAGACCGAGGAATGAAGCCCGACCGCTCCGGGGGCTCGGTAAAGCTTAAAAAATCCCTTGAATCAATGCGAGTTTGGCGAGAGGAACATAAGCTTCCAGGATATCTAGGAAAGTACCATCGCAATCCCCAAGGCAATGTTGACCGCCATGAGCGCCAGCACGGTCCTGCCGGACCATATGTGCCACGGCCGGAACTGCGGGCCCTGTGCCCCGGTGTTCAACATGAGCTGGCCCACAAGAGGGGTGGACAGCAGCAGGGCCACAACCGCGGTCCCCACCCAGGTATGCAGGCTGCTGAAATGCTCGCCATTGGAAAGGGAGATCTCCAGCACGATTGCGACAAAGCCCGCCAGGCCGCTGGCCAGGCCCGCCGCCCCGAAGGACTTGTGCCTTTTCAGCCAGGACGGGGATTTTCGGCGGAAGGCCGCCGTGAACACCCCGACGGAGATACAAAGGAAAGCCGCCGCCATGAAAGCGATGTGCAAAATGAAAAACATGTCCCTGCCCCGGAGGTATCAGTCCCTGAGTTTAAGGGATAATGTCAGTTCGAACTGCGCGACAGGATCATCCCCGAGTACGGAGGGAACGGTCGCGGTCACATGGACTGTCGCGTTGACGCGCTCCCCGGTCTCAATCGCCTGCTTCACCAGCTCCCGGACTGCTGCGCCGTCGTTGCACGTGAACAGGGTGTCGCCTTCGGCCCGCTTGAGGAACTCCGCCCGGAAGTCCTTGAAGATAAGGGCAATGTTCCTCCCGCTGTCCTGGATGAGCCGCATCGCCATGAGCCCGCCCGCCATGTCCGCGCCCGCCGCCATTACCCCGAAATACATGGAATTGAGATGATTGCGGGTCCGGCGGTTGAGCCTGATGAGTACGACGCTGCGCTCGTTCGTCATTTCGACGAACTGGGGGGCTATGTAATGCAGCATGCGGATCTTCGTAAAGGCAAATAACCAGATCAAAAATCTGTTCCTGACATCCTCGGGAAGAAAGCCCAGCAGTGTCTTCATGCGGTTCTCCAAGCTAAGATTGCACGAGCGGCTTCAAGGTCTTTTTGCGGCTTCAGGGAAAAACAGCCTCCTGATATTCCCCTGCACAAGGTCTTCGCGCTCGTCCGTGTTCAGGTGAAGCGATTCACCTTGCTGAGCTCGTGGCTCGGGTCGCCGAAAGGGAAGTCGCTGCCGAAGATCAGCCGCTTGCTGCCGTAGCGGTCCAGGAACGCCGCCATCTCCCGCGTCGGACGGCGAGGGCAGTGTCGGCGTAGACAGAGGGGTCGTCCCAGATACCCGCCAGGAAAAGGGCCTGGAAGCCGCCGTTGAGCCCGCCGAGGTGCGGGATGATGACGGGGGTGCGCCCGGCTACCCTTTTGAGGAAATACAGCGTGTTCGCGTAGGACTCTTCGAGCAAAATGGGCAGCTGCAGCCGGTAGGCTTCCTGGAGGAACTCCTCGCAGCGGGGGTCGTCGTAGTTATAAGTGGGCTCGTATTCGTGCCTGTGCCACTTGATGCCCGGTAGCCGTCTGCAAGCTGGTCCTTGCGGAAATCGTTCCAGACAAAAAAATAAGCGCCGTAATTTTCCTGGCGCCGCTGGATATCGAGCAGGTAATTGTTGGCCTGCTCGCGGCAGAGCATCCACTGCTTGTTGTCCTGGAAAAAATAGCTGCTCCTGTCATAGATGTCCTCGACCGGGGGGATCAGGCAGGCGCCGTCAATCCCGGCATCGTCAAGATAGCTGCGGATAATGCTGATCGGGAGGTCCGAGTTCTGGATCCCGCAGTGCATGTGGGAGTCAATGATCATGGGGCTTTACCTTTTCGTCTCATGAAGGCTCAGTTTCAAGGCGGCGAGGCTCGAGCAGCGGAGCGTACTTTAGGTACGTGAGCATGCGGAGTCGAAGCGCAACGCAGCATATGAGCCTTTTTAACAGCCTAGGCATATCGCCTTCGAGATGATCCTCCTTACCCGTCGAGCTCTCGGGGTGTCCACCTCGACGGAATCGAACTGGGTCTCGACCACTCTCAACCTGTAGCCGTGTTCCAGGGCCCGGAGCTGCTCAAGCGACTCGAGCTTCTCCAGGCGGCCCTGTTCGAGCGAGGCGAATTTCATAAGGAACCATTTCCTGTATGCGTAAATCCCGTGGTGCTTGTAATAATCCGTCGCGCCGCGGTCGCGCACAAACGGGATCGTGGAGCGGGAAAAATACAGTGCGTCGCCGTTGCGGTCGAAGACGACCTTGACCGCGTTGGGATGCGTGATCTCTTCCGGGCGGCGGATGCGGTAAATCAGCGTGGAAAAATAAACATAAGGGTCCGTCAGCAGAGGTCCGGCCACTTCGGTGATCTGGGCCGGCTCAAACAGGGGCTGGTCGCCCTGGATGTTCACAACGATATCGGACTCGTGCAGGTCGATCCCCGTGATCGCCTCGGCGATCCGGTCCGTCCCGGAGCGGTGGCGGAAAGAAGTCATGACGGCCTGTCCGCCAAAGCTTTCCACGGCGCCGAGTAGATCCGTCTCGTCGTCGGTGGCAACGGCCGCCGCAGGTTACGCCGGGGGCCTTCAGGACCCTCTCGTACACATGCTGGATCATCGGCTTTGCCGCAGAGGTCCGCCAGGCGGCTTGCCCTCGAAGCGGGTGGAAGAATAGCGGGAAGGGATGATGCAGACTACTTTCATGGCGCGAGGTACGGGTCCTGCTTTTCAAGGTAATTTACGACATAATCATTTACGGCTTCCTCCAGGCTGCTGGCGTTTGCGGTGTACCCGGCGTTCCGGAGCTTTTCCATCCGGGCCTCGGTGAAGTACTGGTATTGGCCGCGGATCGATTCGGGCATGTCGATGTATTCGATTTCCGGTTTGCGGCCCAGGGCATTGAATACCGCCGTGACAAGGTCGTTCCAGCTCCGCGCCTTTCCCGTGCCCAGGTTGTAGATGCCGTTGACCTGCGGGTGGTTGCAGGAACCACCACAGGGCGTCGACGCAGTCCTTGACGTAAACAAAATCGCGCAGCTGGCCGCCGTCGGTGTATTCCGGCCGGTGCGATTTGAAGAGCCGCACTTTTCCGGTCTCGCGGATCTGTCCCCACGGACTTGTGGACGACGCTGCGCATGTCGTCCTTGTGGTATTCGTTGGGGCCGAAGACGTTAAAGAATTTCACGCCGACCGTTTTCGTGGTCCAGCCCGTTTTTCAGGACGCCGAGATCGAAGATCTGCTTGGAGTAGCCGTACATGTTGATGGGTTTGAGTTGGCGGAAACGGAATTGTCGTCGGAAAATCCGAAAGCCCCGTCGCCGTAAGTGGCGGCGCTGCTCGCGTAAATGAAGCGCTTGCCGTTGCCGGACGGCCCAGACCGCAAGGGCGCGGCTGTAAAGGTAATTGTTTTTCATGAGGTAGTCGGCGTCGCGCTCGGTTGTCGAGGAGCACGCGCCCATGTGGACTATCGCCTCCACATCGAACGGGAGCTGCTCGGCCATGATCATCTCCAGGAACGAGTCCTTGTGGAGGTAATCGGTAAAGCGCAGGTTGACAAGGTTCTTCCACTTGTCCGTCGTGCCCAGTTCGTCAACGATGATGATGTCTGTGACCCCTCGCGGTTGAGCTTCCAGACAAACGCGCTGCCGATGAAACCCGGCCCCGCCGGTGACTACGATCATTCTTATACCGCCTTTGCCGCTTTTTCGACCGCTTTCGTGATAACTCCGAAGCGCTCCTCCGGCATCCGGATCGGGATGCCCATGAACAGCGTCCTGCCCAGGATCTCCTCGGCCTGGGGGATCATGTCCCTGCTGTAGCTGACCTTGCCCTTGTAGCCGGGGTCGCGGTACGGGTATTTCTTCGAGCTGGCAAGGGACTGGGAGAGGAAATGCTCCCAGTTCGGGACGTAGTGCCAGCGGTTTTCCTTGAAGCAGACCGTATCCACACCGTTTTCGGAAAGGGCCTTCTGGAAATTCTTGTGCTCGTCTCGCATCAGGCAGGTTGAACCCGAAGAAAGTCGCCGTGTCGCCTTCGGGGTCGGCCATTTCCCTGAACCTCAGCCCTTTCACCTGCGAGAAAATCTCCTTGAGGGCCGCCTTGTTCTTTTTCTGCTCGGCGATGATGTAATCGATCTTCCGGAACTGGGCCAGGCCCAGCGCGCCCTGGAGCTCGTTCATGCGGTAATTGAAACCCAGGATGGTCCTGCCTTCCGCGGCCCGGTTCATCCCGACGTGGTCATGCCCATGGTCGTGGTACCAGTCGGCGCGGTCGTACAGGGATCTTGTCGTCGGTAAGGATCATCCCGCCTTCGCCGGTCGTCATTGTCTTGTAGTAATCGAAGCTGAAGGTCCCCATGTCGCCGAAGGTGCCGAGCTTCTTGCCGCCGAAGCTCCCGCCGCAGGCCTGGGCGTTGTCCTCGAGGAGCAGCAGCCCGTTCATGCGGGCCTGCGCGATGAGGCCGTCTATGCAGGCGGGCGCGCCGCACATGTGGACGGGGATCACGGCCTTGGTGTATTTCGTCTTTTTCCGGTTGATCTCCTCGGGGTCGAGGTTCAGCGTGTCGTCGATATCGGCCATCACCGGGACGGCCCCGACTTCCAGCACCGCCTCATAGGTCGCCATGAAATGTGAACGCGGGCACGATGACCTCGTCTCCCGGGCCCACATCGAGGGCCTCAAGGGCCACCTTCAGGGCCGTCGAGCCGCTCGTCACCCCGAGCGCGTAGCTCGCCCGGTGGTAGGCCGCGAACTCCTGCTCGAACTGGCGGACCTTGAAGACGCCCTTGCGTTCGACGTCGAAATTGTACCTCGTCAGGACGCCCGTCTCCAGGACGTCCATTACTTCCTTCTTTTCCTCTTCTCCGAATATCTCAAATCCCGGCATTCTTTTTCTCCTGCTTTATTACATGCATTCCTGGTAAATATTTATGGCGTCTTCGAAAGTGACCTTTCGCGGGTTGTTCTCCAGCGGCCTCAGGACCGTCATGGCGATTTTCGCCAGCTCGGGGAAATCCTCCTCGGGGATGCCGAGGTCTTCGAGGCAGGTCGCAATCCCGCAGTCCTCGATCAGCGTGTCCACCGCCTCGACGGCAAGCAGGGCCGCATCGCGGTCAGCGAGGCCGTCGGTTATCTCGCCCATGACTTCCGCGATTATAGCGAATTTTTCCACTGCCCCTGGTATATTGAATTCCATTATCCTCGGCAGCATGATCGTGTTTGCCAGCCCATGGGAAACCCCGTACTTTCCGCCCAGCGGGTATGACAGGGAGTGGGCCGCGCCCACGCCCGCGTTGGCCAGCCCCAGTCCCGCATAGAGGCTGCCCAGGAGCACCTCGCTGCGCGCCTCGAGGTTGCCGCCGTCATGCACGCAGGTCCTCAGATTGGAGGAGATCAGGCGGATGGCCTCCAGCGAAAACATCTCGCTCATCGGGTTGGCCTTCAATGACGTATACGATTCAATTGCATGGCACAGGGCGTCCATGCCGGTCGCGGCCGTAGGCATCGGCGGGAGGCTCAGCGTCAGCTCCGGGTCCAGCAGGGCCATTTCGGGGTACAGGAACGGGCTGTTCATGCCCTCCTTTTTGGCCAGGTTCTTCCTGACGAACACGGCGGTAAAAGTGACCTCGCTCCCGGTGCCTGCCGTCGTGGGCACCATGATCGTGGGCAGGCCCGGACCGGGTACTTTGTTGAGGCCCAGGAAATCGACCGCGCTGCCCTTGTTGGCCACCAGCGCTGCAACGGCCTTGGCCAGGTCCATGGCGCTGCCGCCCCCGAAGCCGACCACAATATCGCTCTTGGCGCGGGCGGCCGCCTTTGCCGCCTTGTCGGCCAGCTCCAGCTCAGGCTCCGCGACCACCTTGTCGAAGATCTCGCACTTCATGCCGGATCCGCTCATCATGCGGGAGAGCTTTTCGCCGTAACCCGACCTGGCAAGATTATGGTCCATAACGAAAAAGGGCCGCTTCGCCCCCTTCTCCCCGATGATATCGGCCAGCCTGCCAAGGGAGCCCGTCCCGAAAATGATCTTCTTCGCCCCGGTAAATTCAAATATTTTGTTCATGCTCTTTCACCTATGTTTTCAATGCGATTGTTGGATCAGGAGGATCCCCGGCCCGCCTTGAACTAATCGGTTTGCCCCAGCATTGTCAAGCAAAAACACCCTGCCCAAAACCCAGCCCGGACCCTAAAACAACCTTCCTCCAGCCCTAACGCCTAAGCCTTTGCCTATCGCCTGTTTTTCACATACCACTCAAGCTGGCGGCACAACCCCCGGATGAGCCGAACCTCCCGCGAATACAGCTTCACCCTCGACAGGAAGCGCCGGACGTTGAGCATCCAGTATTCCGGGTTCTGCTGGTTGATGAAATGGATCTTCAGGAAAAGCTCCTGCAGCTGGCCGTACATGCCCTCGAGCTCGCTTTCCCGGGCCAGCTTCGGCGTGAACCTGGGGGGAGGCTCCGACCGGGCCATGAACAGTTCGTAGCAGATCACCATGACGGCATGGGAGAGGTTGAGCGATTTGAGTTCCCCCGCGGTGGGTATCTCCACGAGGGCGTGGCAGAGTTTGAGCTCGTCATTGGCCAGCCCGAAATCTTCCGGCCCGAAGAGGACCGCGACCCTGTTCTTCTGGGAGATATCGATCAGATCGCGAGCCATGTCGCGGGGCCCGGCCTGGGCCTGGCGGGCCTTGCCGATCCGGGAAGTCGTGCCGACAATGTACTGGAAATCCGCAAGGGCCTCCGTGCAGGTCCGTCAAAAAACCTGATCCTGTCAACGTTACCGCCGGCCAGGTGGGTGGCCATCCGGCGGATCTCCTCCATGTCGGGCTCCTCGCGCCTCGTCACAATAATATTGTGGAACCCCATATTCAACGCCGCCCGCGCCGCCGACCCGATATTCCCCTGGTATTTGGGACGGTGCAGGACGATCGTAATGTTTTCCCTGTTGATGCCAATTGACATAATAATCCTGAAAGGCGTTAGGCATTAGGCGTCAGGCGTTAGGTAATGAAAATTCAATAAAATTCGACTGCCTTTTGCCTAATGCCTTTTGCCTAATGCCTATTTTTTTGCTATCCCTTATAAACCATGCGAAAAGCTGAATCAAATCATTCCGTTCGAGGACAAGCCTGCCGGTCCTGATAAAGGCGGCCGCTGAGATCGGGATCAGCCTCAGCGAGGCTCAGCTTGAGCAATTCCGGCCTTTACGAGCAGGAACTGCTGTTCTGGAACCGCAGGGTAAACCTCATCTCGATGAAGTCGCCCCTGGACATACCCGTGAAGCATTTCACGGACTCGCTCACCCTGGCCGAATTCGTGCCCGACGGGTCCCGCCTGCTGGATATCGGCACGGGCGCGGGCTTTCCCGGGATGCCCCTGAAAATCCTCAAGCCCGCCATAAGCCTGACCCTCGTGGAGTCGAACGGCAGGAAGGTCTCTTTCCTGAAGGAACTCTGCCGCAAGCTCCAGGTGCAGGCCGAAATCCTGAATTCCCGGGTCGAAGACCTCGGAGAACAGTACCGGGGCGTCTTTCGATATAGTCGTGTCGCGGGCGGGACTGCGCCTGCGGGAACTCCTCGAAGCAGGGGTCTTTTTCAGGCCCCGGGGGGCAAAATCCTGGCCATGAAAGGGGGGGATTCCCGGGAGGAGGAAGCCCTTCCGGAAGGAGTTATCAACAGGCTCGGCATCGTCCTTGCAGGCACCTGCGAACTGCGGCTCCCCGTAACGGGTGATGGAAGAAAAATCTATATATTTCAATAGCTTAGCCTTATAAAATCCGCCGAAATATATCTTTGCAAAGCCCTGCTTTTGTGCTACATTGGCCGCAAATTCTCGCCCCATTTGCGTCCGGAAATCATGAGGAAAATCATCAGTATAACGAATCAGAAAGGCGGGGTCGGGAAGACCACGACGGCCATAAACCTGGCAGCTTCCCTTGCCGCCGCCGAAAAAAAGACGCTCCTGATCGATTGCGATCCGCAGGGAAATGCCTCCAGCGGGGTCGGGATAGAGAAATTCCGATCCGACGAAAGAAATCTCTACCAGGCCCTGGTCGGGACGCTGCCGATCGAGCGAGGCGATCCATGACACCGCAATTCCCCATTTGAAAGTGATCCCCTCCAACCAGGACCTTGTCGGAATCGAAGTGGAGTTTATCGGCCTGCCGGACCGGGAGCGCAAGCTCAAGCAACTCCTCCAGGCAGCTCGACGCGGATACGATTACGTGATCATGGACTGTCCGCCCTCCCTGGGCGTGCTGACCATCAACGCCCTGGTTGCTTCCGACTCGCTGATAGTGCCGCTGCAGTGCGAATATTTCGCCATGGAGGGCCTGGGATACCTGATGAAAACGGTGAAGCTGGTCCAGGGCGGGCCTCAATCCTTCTCTGGCCCTGAGCGGGATCCTGCTGACAATGTTCGATTCGCGCAACCGGCTTTCCCACATGGTCGCGGAGGATATCCGGAAAAATTTCGGCTCGAAAGTTTTCCAGACAGTGATACCCAGGAATGTGCGGCTTTCGGAGTGCCCGAGCCACGGCCTGCCCATAATTTTGTACGATATAAAGTCCCGGGGCGCCGTCTGCTACCTGGAGCTGGCCAGGGAGATCCTGGCAAACGGGAGGGTTTGATGTCGAAAACGGTGTCGCTGGGCAAAGGACTCGGGGCCATGTTTCCGGACATGGCCAGGGATTTGTCGGAGAGGCCCACTTACGTCAACTGCGGCATAGAGGAGCTCAGGCCCAACAGGTTCCAGGCGAGGAAGGACTTCAACGAGCAGGAGATGGCGGCCCTGGTCGCCTCGATAAAGGAAAGCGGGATCATCCAGCCCATTGTCGTCCGAGGCGCAGGGCGGCGGCTACGAGATCATCGCCGGGGAACGGCGCTGGCGGGCGGCCCAGTGCGGCGGGCTCAAAACTGTCCCGGTCGTGGTCCGGGAGGCCAGCCGACAACGAGATACGGCCGAGCTGTCCCTGATCGAAAATATCCAGAGCGCGGAATTGAACCCCCTGGAAGAGGCCGAGGCATACCAGATACTGCAGGACAAATTCGCGCTCTCCCAGGAAGACATCTCCTCCCGGGTCGGCAAGGACCGCTCGACAGTTACAAATTCCCTGAGGCTCCTGAAATCGATTGCCGATCGTAAAGAAATCCCTGGCGAGCCGGGAATTGAGCGCCGGTCATGCCAGGGCAATCCTGAGCCTGGAATCCGAGCAGCTGCAGGCCCGGGCGGCAGCCGAGATGTTGAAAAGAAAATTGAGCGTCCGCGAGACCGAAAGGCTGGTAAAGTCAATCAGGATCGAAAACGCCCGAAAAGGGCGGCGGCGTCCAGGGACTCCGTCACTCAAGGACCTCGAACTGCGCCTTGCGAAGCGGCTGATGACGAAAGTCAGAATTAAAACGCGCGGGTTCGGAAGGGGCCCTCGAAATAAAGTTTTTCTCGCCCGCGGACCTGGAAAGGCTGCTCGGGATCCTTCTGGATTAATATTTTGAAATTGGGCGCGAGGTGTGGTAGGTATCGAGCCGGTTTTTTACCTCGGAAAACCTGAGAAATGCTCGGACTTACTAGCAATATCACTTATCAACAGCTGTTAATAAATCTGTTAATCAGGAATAGACTTGGAAGTACTCTGGGAAAAAAGCTCTAATATTATTAAAGAGAAAATCAGCAGGCAGAACTTCGATACCTGGATTCAGCCGCTGAAAATTTCGTCGATTGAAGGCGAAACGGTGAATCTCGCCGTCCCGAACAAGTTCTTCCGGGACTGGCTCCTGGAAAATTACCTGGACGTAATCCGCGATTCGGTGAGCTCCGTTGCCGGGATAGACATCAAGATCGTCTTCAGTATAGATAAATCAGGCGACGCCAGGGTTGCAGTGGAAGCAGTCAGGGACGGCGGCAACGGAAATACTAAAAAAACGCCCGTTCAGCAAATGACCCCCCGGACATATACATCTCTCAACCCGAACTATACCTTTGAGAGGTTCGTGGTCGGAACGTGCAACCAGTTTGCCCATGCCGCATGTATGGCGGTTGCCGAGCAGCCGGCGAAAAATTACAACCCGCTCTTTATCTATGGCGGGGTGGGGCTCGGAAAAACGCACCTTCTCAACGCGATAGGGATCCACACCCTGAGCGTGAACCGCGGCAAGCAGGTGCTTTATGTCTCCGCGGAAGAGTTCATGAACGAACTCATAAGCTGCATCAGGTTCGACAAAATGCAGAAGTTCCGGGAAAAATTCAGGTATATAGACTACCTGCTGATCGACGACATCCAGTTTATAGCAGGTAAGGAAAGGACCCAGGAGGAGTTCTTCCACACATTCAATACCCTTCACGACTCCGGCAAGCAGATCGTTGTCACGAGCGACAAGTTTCCCAAGGATATCCCGAACCTGGAGGGGAGGCTCAGGTCCAGGTTTGAATGGGGACTTGTGGCGGACATCCAGCCCCCGGAAATCGAGACCAAGATAGCCATCATCCGCAAGAAGGCACAGGAAAGCGATATCTCCATCCCGCAGAACGTGGAATATTACATCGCTTCAAAATCGGAATCGAGCATCAGGGAGCTGGAGGGGTTCCTCATCCGGATCGCTGCTTACTCCTCTCTCACCAAGAGGGAAATAGACATGAACCTTGTGAAAGAGGTCCTAAACAAGGTCATGATGCACGGCGATACCAGGGATATCTCGGTGGAAGATATTTTAAAGATCGTCGCTGCCAAGTTCAACCTGAAGGTCTCGGACCTGAAATCGGAAAAGAAGAATAAAAACCTGGTCCTTCCCAGGCAGATGGCGATGTTCCTGTGCAGAAAGCTCACCGGCGAATCATTTCCGGATATAGGGGCAAAAATAGGGGGAAAGGACCATTCGACTGTAATATATGCCAATAATAAGATAAAAAAACTTGTGGACGAAGACTCAAAAATTAAAAAACTTGCGGAAGAAATCGAAGAGGCTGTAAAGAAGCATTAACCGGCGGCAACTGTTCCATGAACAGTGTGCCGTCCGTAATTGTATGGATATCATTGGGGAAAACAGAGTTATTAACAATTAACAGGCACTACTAACTCGATTACTATTTTTTAAATTAAAGAAAGAGAATAGGTAATAGAATGGAATTCTTCATCAGCCGCGAAACCATCTTGGAAGGCATTCAAAAGACCCTCGGCATTGTCGAAAAAAGGACAACACTCCCGATCCTCAGTAACGTCCTGATCAGGACAGGGGAGGGCCAGATAAGAATCGTGGCCACAAACCGTGAGATAGGGCTGATTGCCGACTATCCGGCTGATGTAATCCAGCAGGGTGAAATAACCCTGTCTGCCAGGAAGCTCTACGAGATGATCAGAGAGGTCCAGGGCGAGGTCGTTCACCTCAAAATGAACGATGTTAACTGGGTGAGTATTAAGTGTGGAAAGGTCGGGTATAAAATTCCCGGCATAGGCGTGGATGATTTTCCCAACATGACGGATGATGAAGACACCAAGTTTTATAAAATAAAAGCCTCAATCCTCGAGGAGGTGATCGAAAAGACATTCTTTGCCATGTCCCTGGAAGAGATGCGCATCTACCTCAACGGCGCCCTGATGGAAACGGAGAAGGACGGTGAAAGGTCGATAATCAAAATGGTCACGACCGACGGCCACAGGCTGGCCATAGTGACCATGGAAACCGGCTCTCAGGATTTTCTGAATCTCGAGAAGGGAATCATTATCCCCCGCAAGGGAATATCGGAGATACGCAAACTGATCGAGGGGTGCGAGGGAGAAATCGAAATTGGGGTCCGCAAGGGCATGTGCATCATTAAAAGGGACGGTGTGGTCCTCAAAGTCAGCCTCATAGATTCTGAATACCCCGACTACCGCAAGGTCCTCCCGAAAGAAAAGGGGTCGGCCATTGAATTCGACAGGGATCAGATGCTGCGTTCCCTGAAGAGGATGAACGTCATTGCCAGCGAGAAATACTACGGCGTCAGGATCAAGGTAGCCGGCGACAAGATGCTTCTCAGTTCCACGAACCCGGATATCGGGGAGGCTTATGACGAAGTGGACATAACGCCTGTCGATAAGGAAATAGAGATAGGCTACAATGTCAATTACCTGATAGACGCCATCGAGGTGATTGATGAAAAGAAAGGTCTTTTCGAGATCAGGGACGGCCTGAAACCGGCAAGCATCAGACCTTTCGAGTCGAAAGATTACATGTGCATTATTATGCCGATGAAGATATAATACTTCGTTGGAAAAATTTAAAAAAAACATTCTGAATACCTGTATTTTTCATGGCGTGTTTTTCAAATCCATCCGGCAAATTTCCGAACTGAGGGAAAAGGTATTAAATAGTGACTGACAGTTACTCTGCAGACAGCATCAAAGTACTTGAAGGCCTGGAGGCGGTCAGGAAACGCCCTGCCATGTACATAGGCAGCACCGGCAAGGAAGGGCTCCATCACCTTGTCTACGAAGTGGTGGACAACAGCGTCGATGAGGCATCGGCCGGCTTCTGCGACACCATCGACGTTACCATCAGGCTGGACAACAGCATTTCCGTGGACGATAACGGCCGCGGCATCCCCGTTGAGATACACAAGGGGGAAGGCATCTCCGCGGCGACGGTCGTTCTGACGAAGCTGCACGCCGGCGGAAAGTTTTCCAACGAGAGCTATAAAATTTCCGGCGGCCTGCACGGGGTTGGAGTCTCGGTAGTCAATGCCCTTTCCGTGTCCCTGGAGGTCGAGGTCAGGAGGGACGGGAAGGTCCATTACCAGGCCTTTGAGCGCGGCGTGCCCAAGGGGGATATCGAGGTAATCGGGAAGACCAGGGGCCGGGGCACGAAAATCACCTTCAAGCCGGACCCCAATATATTCGACGAACTGGAATACAGTTTCGATATCCTGGCAAACAGGTTGAGAGAGCTCGCCTTCCTCAACAAGGGCCTCAAGATAACCCTTGCCGACGAGAGGACGGAAAAGAAAAGCGAGTTCCTTTACAAGGGCGGGATAGTTTCGTTCGTGGAATACATCAACCGCAACAAGGGAGTCCTGCACAAGAAGCCGATTTACGTGGACGGCGAACGCGAGGACTGCGGCGTCGAAGTAGCCCTGCAGTACAACGACACTTATGGTGAAAACATCTTTTCCTTCGCGAACAGCATCAATACCACAGAGGGCGGGACCCACCTGATCGGCTTCAAATCGGCGCTCACGCGCGTCATCAACAACTACGCCCTGAACAACAAGATGATCAAGGACGTGAAGGAGTCGCTGAAAGGAGAGGACGTCCGCGAGGGGCTCTCGTGCGTCATCAGCGTGCGCATCAAGGAACCTCAGTTCGAGGGACAGACGAAGACCAAAGCTGGGCAACAGCGAAGTCAAGGGACTCGTCGAGCAAATAATCTACGACAAGATAGGTAGCTACTTCGAGGAGAACCCCTCAGTGGCAAAGGCCATCCTCGGCAAGTCCCTGGATGCCGCCCGCGCCCGCGACGCAGCGCGGCGGGCCAAGGAACTCACCCGCAGGAAGAGCGCCCTCGAGGTCGGTGCGCTACCCGGAAAGCTCGCGGACTGCCAGGAGAGAGACCCGGCGCGCAGCGAGCTCTACCTCGTGGAAGGGGACAGCGCCGGCGGAAGCGCCAAGCAGGGCCGCGACCGCAAGTTCCAGGCGATCCTCCCGCTGAGGGGCAAGGTCCTCAATGTCGAAAAGGCCCGCTTCGACAAGATGCTCCAGAACGAGGAGATCAAGGTAATAATAACGGCGCTCGGGGCAGGAATCGGCAAGGACGAGGAAGACTTCGACGTCAGCAAGCTCAGGTACCACAAGGTGATCATCATGACCGATGCGGACGTGGACGGCTCGCACATCCGAACCCTGCTGCTCACGTTCTTCTTCCGCCAGATGCGGCAGCTCATCGAGCGGGGCTACCTGTACATCGCGCAGCCGCCCCTGTTCAAGGTCAGCGAGAAAAAGAAAGAGATGTACATCAGCACAGAGGAAGAGATGAGAAACCTCGTCCTCGAAAGCGCCGTCGACAGGGCAACCCTTGTCAGGGGCAACGGCAACAACCTGACCGGGAACAAGCTGGCGGCCGCAATCAAGAAGGCCATCCGCATCGAGTCGGTGCTCGACAAGTTCGAGAGGGAACACAAGAACCGGGAAGTCATCCGCATCATTGCCGGGGACCCGGCATTTTCCGCGAAGGATTTTGCGAGCGAGCAGGCCCTTGGCAAGGTCGCCAAACGCGCGGCAATGGCGCTCGGGGACTACCTGGCCGAGCTACTCGATCGAGTGCGACCCGGAGCTGGAGTCTCACAAGATAGTTTTCCGGACAAGGAAGAACGGGCAGGAATATGTTACCTGCATAGACAAGGAAATATTCAAGACGCCGAAGTTCTACGAGGTAAGGGAGCTCCTGGACCAGGTAAGCGTCCTGGGCGAGAGCCCGTATGTCCTCAGGGAGGGCGACGGCGACGAGAAGACCATCAACGGGATGCCGGCCCTGATCGAGACGGTCCTCAACCTGGGCCAGAAGGGCCTTTCGGTCCAGCGCTATAAAGGCCTCGGTGAAATGAATCCCGAGCAGCTCTGGGAGACGACCATGAACCCGGAGAAGAGGACCCTGCTCCAGGTCAAAGTGGAAGACGCCGTCATTGCCGACGAGATCTTCACCACCCTGATGGGCGACCAGGTCGAGCCCCGGCGCGACTTCATCTACAAGAACGCGCTGTACGTGTCAAACCTCGACGTATAACCGGATCCTGGCTTAAAAAAATTCCATAATTCAAAGCACGTTTTGGCGGGAGTGGGAGGGAACTTCCCTCCGGCTCAAGGTCTTTTGCCTTCGGCAAAATCCCCGATTCGCCTGCGGGAAATTCCCTCCCCCTCCCGCCTGTCTCAACGCTCTAAAAAAATAAAATAGACAAAACTGAGCGTGAGGAGCGGGCGGGATTTATTCCGGAGGGCAGATTGGCTGGTTCACATTTCGACCACTTATGTCATTATGCACCGCGGTGACGTGAAGCAGACACAGCCCGAGGAATGAAGCCCGACCGCTCCGGGGGCTCGGTAAAGCTTAAAATAAATTCAAACCTCGTTTCATTTCAATAACTTACCTCCCGCAATTTTACCCATAGGACAAACACGGATCAAAATCCAGGGGACTGTCTGAAGAAAAGTCCCGCAAGTGTCTTTGCCTCTATTCAGAACCCCTCCGATTGTGACCCAAAGGGAAAATGTTCATATTAGCCCCGAAAGAAGAAAGAAAGGAGGCCGTCAGAAAATGAAAGAGATGACAAGAGGAAGGATGGAAAAGCTGGCTGGCGACCGCACCGGCAGGGCCCATTACGTGAAGCGGGTCGTCGAATACCGCTGATTAAAAAAATGCCCGCTGCGGGCATGAAATAAATGCCAGGTCGAGGCCAGGCCTCCCGGCAATTAAAAACAGAAAGGAGATACAGCAATGAAAAAGACACAGGCACCCAAAACCAGGGGGATCAAAAAGGCCCAGAAATGGGTCGACCCGATGTGCACCCCGTTTGACAGGTAACAAAACAAGATTGAACAAATACCAGGTGAAAGGAGTAAAGGTCATGAAGAAAGCCCAGGTGAAAAAGACGGCGGGAATCAAAAAGGCCGCGAAATGGGTCGATCCCATGTGTACACCGTTCGACAGATAAAAAAGAAATCTCATAACCCCTCACAAAGAGGCCACGGCCGGAAGGCAAAAGGCGAACGGCGAAAGGCAAAAAGGAAATCTTCAACTTTTGCCCTTTGCCTTTAACCTTTAGCCTAACCCCGCCGTCGCCTCTTTTTTTGTGCATGCAAAAAACCAAACTCGCTTGATTTGAACGGAGGTATATATGGCAAATAGACCAGTCGAGATAGTCGAGGCAGCCGGAAATGCAGGATTGTACAAGGCGAACCTGGGAGTTTCCAATTTCCTCGTGAGAAGTTTCATGGCGGGCCTGTTTATCGCGGTCGGCGCCGCCCTTTGCACGGTCTGCGGCACCGGATTGGAAAAAACTCTGGGCCCGGGGTTCAAGGCCCTTGTAGCCGGTGCGGTCTTCCCGGTCGGCCTCATCGCCATTGTGCTGACAGGCATGTCGCTCTTCACGGGCGATACGATGCTGATACCCATGGCGGTTTTCCAGAAGAAAACGACATGGGGCAAGGTATTCAACGCGTGGACATGGGTCTATATCGGAAACTTCATCGGCTCAATCTTCTGGGCGTACCTGATGGTCGTCGGGCCTCTCAGCAAGGGAGGGGGCCCGGAATTGACGGTCTTCGGACAGAATGCCATCGGTATAGCGGAAGCAAAGACCCTCCCTTACATCGCAGCCGGAAGCATCGGGCTGTGGTCCGCATTCATGAAGGGCATAGCCTGCAACCTGCTCGTGAATGTCGCGATCCTGCTTGCCTTCTCATCCAAGGCCATGATCGGGAAATTCTTCGGGATATGGTTCCCCATAATGGCCTTTGTGGCTTCAGGGTTTGAGCACTCCGTGGCCAACATGTATTTCATTCCCGCCGGCATCATGCTGGGCGCGAATGTAACGTGGGCCCAGTTTATCGAGTGGAACCTGATACCTGTTACCCTGGGGAATATTGTGGGCGGGTTCATTTTCATAGGAGCGGTCTATTTCTATTCATTCAAAAAAGAGCTGACCGCCTCATAACGGGATTTCCAGAAAAAAACGGCCCCTCCGGTTAAAGGAGGGGCTGGAATATGTGTCCAGTGGACACACTGTAGAAGATATATTCCCCCCGTCAAAAACCCTGTCAAATATCCCCGGTTTAGTCTATTTAGTATGCCCATGACTAAAAAACAGCTTGTCGAAGTCAAGACTGCCCGCGTGATGATCGAGATGTACTGCAAACACCACCACGGGAGCGGAGGGTTCTGCGAAGAATGCGCCTCTTTACTGGAGTATGTCAGCCGTTGCATTGACAAGTGCCCTCACGGGGACGAAAAGCCAGCCTGTTCAAAATGCGAGATCCACTGTTACGAGCCCGGGATGAGGAAAAAGATCAAAGAGGTGATGCGCTTTGCCGGCCCGAAGATGACCTGGAGACACCCCGTCCTGGCGCTCAGGCATATGGTTTCAAAAGCATAGCGGATTCACGCCTCTTTTTAAGCTATACCGAGCCCCCGGAGCGGTCGGGCTTCATTCCTCGGGCAGTGTCTGCTTCACGTCACCGCCCGTACATAATGATATAAGTGGTCGAAATGTGAACCAGCCAATCTGCCCTCCGGAATAAATCCCGCCCGCTCCTCACGCTGTATTTTTTATTGCTTTGGGCAGGCGGGAGGCGATTGTCCTGTGTGTATTATATTCTCTAAAAGGAGCCACAATCGGATACATATTAACCACTCATGTTGATGTTATCATTAATGAATGTCAAAAAACCCCGGCCATTGCCGGGGTGCGGCTAAAGGTGCGTGTTGGCATGTGATTTGCTGTTAAAATTATAAAATAGCAAAGGAAAGGGAAAGATATGAAAGGGTCATATATGAAGTTATTCGCGATATCAGTCGCCCTCATGCTCATATTACTTCCCGCTCTGCCCGGGGCTGCCGAGAACCCTCCGCCGGTCGCCTCGCCGCTGGTCAGGGAAGGGGCCTTTGCCGTGAAACTTGCTGAGGCATTCGGGCTTGGCACTGGCAGCGACGAGATACTGGCCGAGAGCCGCCTGGGCGAACTGGGGATTTCGCCACGTAACGGCTGGATTGCCGATTACCCGGTCACCCCCGACATTGCCGGCGAGATACAGCAGTCAATAATTGAAGCGGCTGATGCCTCAAGGCTGGGGATGGACAGGGAAGAGGCCCTTAACATTTTCTACGACGTCAACATGAGCCTGGGGCTGGCGGTCATACCGGATGCCGATGATTCAATCAGGCGCTCGAGTTCGGAAAATTACCCGCCCGAGGCCGTTGTGAACGATTACTATTCCAGTTACGGTCCCCCGGTTGTGACCTATTATGCCCCTCCGCCGGGCTACATGTACCTTTACGGGTGGGTCCCGTTCCCGTTCTGGTATTACGGGTTCTGGTTCCCGGGCTTTTACGTGCTGCATGATTTCCACTATGGCGTTGTATACGGCGGAAGGACTTACTTCGTTTCGAACCATCACCACGACTTAAGGTATCACAGGTCTTATGTCGTTGACCCGGTACGCAGGTTCCATGGCGGGGCCGTTTACGGGGTAGGAGTCCCACGGGGCGCCCATACGGTTTACAGGGGTAACCCCCGTATCGCTCACGAAGTGCTCAATTCGAGCCGAGACCGGATGATGCGGGCGGCGAGGCCCCCCCAAACAGGAAGGATCATGGCACCTGCAAGGAGCACCGGCGCAGGCAGGCAGGTCCCCGTCAACAGGCGAATGGCGGTGCCCTCGAAGGATAGGTCGGCCCTGCAACCGGCAAAGGACGGAAAAATAGCGGCCCCGGCCAAGCCGTTCGTCAAAGGCTATCCGACGGTTCAGGAAAAAACGTCGGGCAGGCAATGGAGGGATCGAAAAGATTGCCGCTCAGCCGCGGCCCGCAGCGAAAAACGCCTCGGCCCCGCAGGCAAGGACACCCGGCAGGCCCGTCCAGGATAGAAGAGTAATGGCTCCGGCACAGAACAATTCCGCTCCCAGGGCAGTCGGCAACAGCGCGCCGGGCGGAAATGCCAGGCTTCCAAAACGGCGCCAACCGTGTCCAGCCCGTTAACGCTGCCGCAACTGGCAGGGCCGGCAGCCAGCCCAGCCACAATAAAGTCATGGCCCCCGGGCAGTCCATAAAAAGCGCCAGCCCCGCTTTTCAGCCGCAGCACAGGGGCGGCGGCCCTGAAAGGGGCAATGTCGAGCGGGGGGGCAGAGGTGATCGGGGATAGCCGGTCTACCGGTGTCGCCTTATGTTTATTCCATCCGACCCGTTTTTCAGATCCGGCAGGCTGGGCTGATAAATAGTAACCCGGTTGTTTTCGTCTGATTTAACGGTCGTGGTCGTGCCCCAGGCGGAATACCAGTCGCCCACGTACCTCCCATTCTGGTCGACCATACGGAAGCCGCGCAGGGTTACGTCGGGCCTGTCCATCCTGTAGCGGTCGTACATCATCTTTGTGAGAGCCCTCAAGTTTTCCGATGTCTGGGGCATGAGCGGGTACCACATATCGGTATTTGCCAGGACAAAGCCCTTATCAACCCCTATTACGGCGCCCGGTGCAGCGGAAGAGCCGAACGTGTAATAGGTAAGGTTGGGTTTTACCGTCCCGGATAAAAATCCCTGCTCGGCCGCCATATCGAGAGTTATGCCCCCGTACCTGCCCCCGCAGGCCACCAGGGCTATGGATAAGGCTGCCAACATCAATATCCTGAGTTTCAAGAAACGACCCCCCTCTCTTGACGTGCTGTTAAAACGATAATTGATACCCCTTAAAGATGCAAGGGGCAGAGGATGGGTTACGGCGCGGATGACTCGAGCGCCTGCCCGGCAGTTGTCGACAGCGGCGAACTGCCGAATCTCCTTGAGAGAGGAGATTACAGCCGAGTCCGGACCGGTGAAGCGGTATTTCTTAATTGTCCAGGACGGCGATGGCGTCTATCTCGATCAGGGCATCCCTGTTGACAAGCTGCTTGACGACGACGCCCGTCGCAGCGGGGAAGCCGTCCCGGAAGTACTTCCGGCGGACAGTGGCCGTCTCCTTGTAATTTTCCAGGGTCGTCACGTAATCCATCGTCTTGACAATGTCCGACATGCTGCCCCCGGCGGCCCTGAGTATTTCCTCGAAGAGGCTGAAGATGAAATCGGCCTGGGCGGCGATATCGCCCTTGCCCACAATGGCCCCTGTCTTCGGGTCGCGGGCGATCGTCCCGGAGATGAAGAGCAGGTTCCCCCGCCTGACAGCGGTCGAATAGGTGAAATCACGCGTACCCCATGGTTCGATAATTTCGAATTTCGGCATCACAATGACCTCCTGGATAAAATTAAGCGGGATATTATTTGAGAATAATGCAAAACCGCGGTCGTAGGCAAGGATGCAAAATTAACGACGGCAGATTGAGACCTTTGATTGACTTTGCCCCACATTGTTTGTTATTAAACGCTCCTAATCTTTGTTGCTTTTCCAGATCCCATCAACCACCGCAGGAGGGCGCCCATGAAAAAGATTATCGCGTTTGCAGCTTTCTTTTTGTTGTTTTCCTCTCTGGCTTTTGCCGCCGGTCCGATCAAAATCGGCCTTATGGGACCGTTGACGGGCCCTTGGGCCAGCGAAGGCCAGGAAATGAAGCAGGTCCTGAATCTGCTCAACGAGCAGTTGAACGACAAGGGCGGCCTGCTTGGACAGCGGGTGGAGGTCATCGCGGAGGACGACGGGGGCGACCCGAAAACGTCGGCCCTGGCTGCCCAGCGGTTGGTGACTAAAGGCGTGGTAGCGGTGGTCGGCACCTACGGATCTTCGATTACCGAGGCTTCCCAGAATATCTTCAACGAATCCAAGATCATCCAGGTAGCCAACGGCTCGACAGCGGTGCGCCTTACCGAAAAGGGCCTGAAATATTTCTTCCGCACCTGTCCACGTGACGACGAGCAGGGCAGGGTAGCGGCCCAGACCATCGAGAAAATGAAGGTCAAAAATGTCGCCATTCTCCACGACAACACCACTTACGCCAAGGGGTTGGCCCAGGAGACGCGGGCACTGCTCAAGAATGTCAAGATCGTCTTTTTCGACGCCCTGACACCGGGCGAGCGCGACTACACCTCGATCCTCACCAAGCTAAAGGCTGCCAAGCCCGACCTGGTCTTCTTCACCGGCTATTACCCGGAGGCGGGGCTGCTGCTGCGCCAGAAGTCCCAGATGAAATGGAACGTGCCGTTCATGGGAGGCGATGCCCAGAACAATCCCGACCTGGTGAAGATTGCCGGGAAGGAGGCGGCTAACGGGTTCTATTTCGTCAGCTCGCCGCTCCCCAAGGACCTGCCCTCAAAGCCGGCCAAGGCGTTCCTGGCATCGTTCAGCAAGAAATACGGCAATCCGCCTAGCTCCATCTACTCCGCGCTGGCCGGTGACGGATACCGAGCTTTGACGGCGGCCATCGCCGCAACCAAGTCGACCGATCCTGACAAACTCGCCGCTTACCTGCACAAGGACTATAAGGATTCCAACGGGCTGACCGGTAAGATCTCCTTCACTGCCAAGGGCGACCGGGCCGGCGAACTCTACAAGGTTTACAAGGTCAATCCGCAGGGCGTGTTTGTACTGCAGAAATAATTTGCTGCCCCTGCAGCTCTTTTGATCTGAACCGCGAGCCCTGCGCCCTCAACGGGCGCGGGGATTTCGTTTTTCAGCGCGTCCGCGCATGTGAGCGGGATATAAACTTATGGATGTTTTCTTTCAACAATTGGCCAACGGTCTCGCGGTGGGCGGGATTTATGCTCTGATCGCGCTGGGCTACACCATGGTCTACGGCGTTCTCAAACTCATCAATTTCGCGCACGGCGACCTCTTCACCATTGGCTCGTATCTCGGGCTGACCATCATCGCAGTGTTCGGGTTGACGGAATTCTACGGCCCGTTCCTCGGTATATTGCTGGTCGCCGTGATGATTATGGCCGCACTGGCCCTGCTCGGGGCCCTCCTCGACCGGGCGGCGTACCGGCCTCTGCGCGAATCGCCGCGGCTCTCCGCGGTCGTCTCTGCCCTGGGCGCCTCTATCTTTCTGCAGAACACGGTGATGCTTCTCTATGGAGCCCGCTTCCAGGTCTATCCCGATGACCTCCTGCCCTCGACGACCCTGGATATCCTCGAGGTGAGCATACCCATCGTGAAGATTATCGTCCTGTTGACGTCCCTGCTGATCATGGCGGCGCTCTATCTTTTCATTCAGAAAACGAGGATCGGGACGGCGATCCGCGCGGCCGCCATCGACCAGGGCGCGGCCCGCCTGATGGGTATCGACGTGAACCGGGTGATCATGCTCGTCTTCCTGATCGGACCGGCCCTGGGCGGGGTAGCGGGACTAATGGTGGGGCTCCTCTATGGTCAGATAAATTTCACGATGGGATGGGTGTACGGCCTGAAGGCGTTCACCGCCGCCATCCTCGGCGGTATCGGCAATATCCCCGGGGCTATGCTGGGCGGCCTGCTGCTGGGAGTAATTGAGTCGATGGGGGCGGCGTATTTTTCCATCGCCTGGAAGGACGCCATCGCCTTCGTGGTGCTGATCCTGATTTTGATCATCCGCCCGACGGGGATTTTGGGTGAAAGGGTGGCGGAAAAGATCTGAAGCGATGTTGACGAAGCGGGTCATCCTGATATTTGCGGCGGGTGTGCTGATTGCAGCCGCGGCGGCACCCTGTCTGAACGCTTACTGGGTCGACGTTCTCAACAACATCGGCCTGTATGCGATCCTGGGGCTTAGCCTCAACCTCATCGTAGGTCATGCGGGGCTGTTCAATCTCGGGCACGCCGCCTTCTTCGCCATCGGGGCCTACACGGCGGCGATTCTCAACACGACCTTCGGAGTCCCGATATTGTGGCTGCTCCCCGTGAGCGCTCTGGCGGCGGCCCTGTTCGCGTTCCTTGTCATCCGCCCCATCATCCACCTGCGCGGGGATTACCTGTGCATCGTCACGATCGGGATCGGCGAGATCGTCCGCATAGCCCTGATCAATGACGTCTGGGAGTTGACCGGCGGGGCGAACGGGATTTTCGGGATCGCGCGACCGTCGTTAAGCGGCTTCATAATCCGGACGCCCCTGCACTTCTACTATCTCATCGGGGCCTTTCTGGTTATAACAGTGGTCCTCTTCTTTTTCCTGGAGAACTCCCGGTTCGGCCGCGCCCTGAATTACCTGCGCGAGGACGAGGTCGCCGCGGAAGGCAGCGGCATCAATACAGCTTATTACAAGCTGATGGCATTTGTCATCGGGGCGGCCTGGGCGGGGATGGCTGGCCTGATCTTCGCCGCGAAGATGACGATCATCTCTCCGGAGTCGTTCACCTTCTGGGATTCGGTGCTGATGTTCACCCTGATAATTCTGGGGGGCTCGGGAAACATCGCCGGCGTCCTGCTGGGCGCTGTGCTGATCATCGGGATACCCGAATTCTTCCGCGAGTTTGCTGACATGCGCATGCTGCTCTTCGGCCTGGCCATGATCGTCATGATGATCTTCCGGACCGAGGGGCTCCTGCCGCAGCGCGCCCGCAGCTACGATCTCGGCAAGCCGGCTGAGAGGGCTGCGCCATGAGCGACATCCTGGAAATCAGGGGACTCACCAAGAGGTTCGGCGGGCTCACGGCCGTGAGCGACGTCTCCTTCAGCGTTGCACAGGGCGAAATCGTGGGACTCATCGGGCCGAACGGCGCGGGCAAGACCACCATCTTCAACCTGATCACCGGCAATTACAAGGCGGACGGCGGCGAGATAATCTTCCGGGGCGAGAAGCTCAATGGCAGGCCCACCTATAAAATCGTTGCGGCCGGGATTGCCCGGACGTTTCAGACCATCCGGCTCTTCCAGAACCTCTCCGTCCTGGAAAACGTCCTGGCGGGCCGCCACTGCCGCATGAAGACGGGCTTTCTCTCTGCAATGCTCCGCCTGCCTTTCAAGCAGCGGGAGGATAAGGACGCCGTTAAGCATTCCCTCGTGGAACTGGAATTTGTGGGGCTCTCCGGCCAGGAAATGCTGCTGGCCAAAAACCTCTCGTACGGAAACCAGCGCCTGCTGGAAGTTGCACGGGCGCTGGCGACTGAGCCAAGTTTCCTGATCCTGGATGAGCCCGCCGGAGGGATGAACGGACAGGAGACGGAAGCGCTCATCGAGATCATCCGCAGGATCCAGGATCGGGGCATCACGGTTGTGCTGATCGAACACGATATGTCGCTCGTAATGAAGGCATGCGAGAGGATAGTAGTACTGGAGAACGGGGAAAAGATAGCCGAGGGAATGCCTGATGCAATCAGGTCCGATCCCAAGGTGATAGAAGCGTATCTTGGGGCGGAAGATTGAAATGCTGCTTGAGTTAAAGGACCTGCGGGTTAAATACGGCAATGTCGAGGTTATCCATGGAATCAGCCTTTCCGTGAACAAGGGCGAAATCGTCTCCATCCTGGGGGCCAACGGGGCTGGCAAGTCTACTACACTTCTCGCCATCAGTGGCATAGTCAAATCCGCTGACGGGTCTATCGTATTCAAGGAAAGCGAAATCCGAAAACTACCCGCCCATGCAATCGTCAAGAGAGGCATCACACAGGCACCGGAAGGCAGGCGCATCTTCGGGACGCTTACAGTCGAGGAAAACCTGAACTTGGGCGCTTTCGTGCGGACCGACGCCGGGATAGAAAAGAGCCGCAAGTGGGTGTACGAACTCTTTCCCGTCCTGGCCGACCGCAGGGGCCAACTGGGTGGAACACTGAGCGGCGGCGAGCAGCAGATGCTCACAATAGGCCGGGCGCTCATGGCCAACCCCGCAGTCCTGCTCCTCGATGAGCCCTCGCTCGGACTGGCACCTCTCCTTGTCAAAACAATTTTTCAGACAATCAGCGAGATAAACAGGACGGGCGTCACCGTTCTCCTGGTCGAGCAAAACGCCCGGGCCGCCCTGAAACTCGCGCACCGCGGATATGTCATGGAAACCGGCCGCATTGTCTTCGAAGATACCGCCGCGGCTCTTCTCGCCAACCCGGATGTGCAGAACGCTTATCTGGGTGGGGGACGAAACTGAAACATAGTACAGGCAACAGGACGAATCCCGAAGCAAATGGATGATCAGAAAAAAGCATATCTCTATGCAGGATTGACTGTCGTGCTCTGGTCGACAGTGGCCTCCGCTTTCAAGATCACCCTCCGGCACATGGGTTTTATCCAGATGCTGTTCGTCGCGTCCGTGGTGTCCATGGCGTGCCCTGTTCTTCATCCTGCTGGTCCAGGGAAAGTGGAAGCAGCTGCGATCCCAATCGGGGCCTGAACTGGCCCGGTCGGCCCTGCTGGGCTTCTTGAACCCGTTCGTCTATTACCTCGTCCTGTTCAAGGCATATGATCTCCTCCCGGCCCAGGAGGCGCAGCCGCTGAACTGGACATGGCCGATAATGGTCGTGATCCTCTCCGCCGTTGTCCTGAAGCAGAGGATCGGCATCAAGGCCGTATTGGCCATCCTCGTCAGCTTTTCCGGCGTCCTGGTCATCTCAACCCGCGGAGACTTATTGGGGCTGCAGTTCAGCAATCCCCTGGGGGCGGGACTGGCAGTTTCGAGTTCCCTGGTCTGGGCATCGTTCTGGATCTTCAATATCAAGGACACGAGGGACGAGGTCGTGAAGCTGTTTCTTAGCTTCACGTTCGGGTCGGCCTATATCCTGGCCGCCTGCCTGCTGTACCCGGAGCCGTGGAGCTTCAGTCCCGTCGGCCTCCTGGGCGGGGCGTACATAGGCCTGTTCGAAATGGGGCTGACTTTCGTATTCTGGCTCAAGGCCCTGCGGCTTTCGAGGACCACGGCGCAGGTGACGAACCTCGTTTACCTCGCCCCGTTTATTTCCCTTTTCTTCATATCCGTGATAGTCGGCGAAGAGATCAGAATTTCCACCGTCACCGGCCTGATACTGATAATTTCAGGTATCCTGATCCAGAGAGCGGAGAAGACTCCGCCCGCAGTTGAAACTGCCGGGGCATAGCTGGTAAATACCGAATTATGGAAGTAGCTTATTTGACTAATGTTTTAATTGTCACGGGGCTCTCGGCAGCCGTCCTGTACCTGTGCCATCTTGCAAGGATCCCGGTCATCATAGGTTTTCTCATAACGGGCATGCTGGCCGGCCCCCAGGGGCTTGCGCTCATGGCCGATGTGAATGCCGTAAGGCTGCTGGCCGAAACGGGGATCATACTGCTGCTGTTCACCCTGGGAATAGAGTTTTCTTTCCAGAACCTGGTAATTTACCGGAAGGCAGCCCTGCTGGGAGGGTCCCTGCAGATCGTGTTCACGACAGCGGCAGCCGCCCTGGCCTCATCGTATGCGGGACTGCCGGTCCCGGAGTCTATCTGCATCGGCTTCATCGTTTCCCTGAGCAGCACGGCGATAGTGATGAAAATCCTTCAGGACCGGGGCGAGCTCGAGACTCCCCATGGCAGTACCATCCTGGGAATCCTCATTTTCCAGGACATCATCGTGGTCCCCATGATCCTGGCTATCCCCATCCTGGCCGGGGCAGGGTCCCAGGCCCAGGCGATTTCGATGACCCGCATCGCCGTCGCAATTGGCGTTATCGCCTTGATCGCCGTCGCCAGCCGGGTCGTTCCGCATATCCTGTTCCGGGTGGCCCGGACAAGGAGCCGGGAGCTGTTCCTGCTTACAATCGGGGTGATTTGTTTCGGGATCGCCCTGCTTACGCACAAGGCGGGGCTTTCCCTCGCCCTGGGGGCCTTCCTGGCAGGCCTGATCATTTCCGAATCGGAGTACTCCCACGCGGTGCTCAGCAATATCCTTCCGTTCAGGGATGTGTTCCTCAGTATTTTTTTCATTTCCATCGGGATGCTGCTTGACCTGAAACTATTTGTGCACCATCCGGTCCTGCTCCTTGCCCTGGCAGCGTCGGTTGTGGCCGTTAAATCCCTGCTCGCCGCCGCCGCCTCGGGGTTCCTGGGCATGCCGATCAGGACCATAATCATAGCGGGGATCAGCCTGGGGCAGATCGGGGAATTTTCTTTCGTCCTGAGCGAATCCGGGTTTCAGGCCGGGCTTATCCCGCCGCAGCACTACCAGATGATCCTGGCGATATCAATCCTCACGATGATTGCCACCCCCTTCATGATCAAGGGGGCGCCCCTGCTTGCCGAGAAGACAAACAGGTTCGGCCTTTTCAGGAAACTGGACCTCGATATAGTGCAGGGCACCCGAAAGGAGGAGGTCTCCGGGAAAGACCACCTTGTCATCATCGGCTTTGGCGTCAACGGGAGAAACCTTGCCCGCGCCGCCCGCGCGGGAGGGATACCTTACGTCATAATTGAGATGAACCCGGTGGTCATCCGGCAGGAGCGGGCCAAAGGCGAACCGATTTTTTACGGGGACGCGACTAAAGACATCATCCTCGAGCACGCCAACATTCGGGGGGCGCGCTGCATGGCGGTGGTAATCAATGACCCGTCCGCGGCGGCCCGGATCACATGGCTTGCCCGGGGCCTCAACCCGCGGCTGTACATCATCGTGAGGACCCGGTTCCTCGCGGAGATCGACGAGTTCAAGAAACTGGGCGCCAACGAGGTCATCCCGGAGGAGTTCGAAACATCGGTCGAGATCTTCAGCCGTGTCATGCGCAATTACCTCATGCCCAGGGATGAAATAGAAAAAATAATCTCCGATGTCCGTTCCGAGGAATACGAGATGCTGCGCACCATGTCCGACGACGCGCTCGTAAGCACGGACTTCCAGGCCTGCCTGCCGCAGGTCGAGCTCAATGCCATCAGGATGGGCAAGCATTCTTCCCTTGTCGGCCAGACGCTCGGACAAAGCGAGATGAGGAAAAAATACCGGGTGAGCCTCATCGCCCTGTCGCGCAGCGGCGAAGTCATTTCCAACCCCGGGATCGACCTTGTCTTCAAGCCGGGGGATGTCCTTGTCCTGGCGGGCGAGAAAAAGGATATCGAGGTCGTCGAACGCCTTGTCAAAGAATATTGATCAATAAGCCTGCGGCTTCATGGAAAACCAGGGACGGGTGTCCGCGTGCCGCAGCGCGTGAGGAGCGGGCGGGATTTATTCCGGAGGGCACACTTCGACAGGCTCAGTGACCGGGCTGGTTCACAATTCGACCACTTATGTTCATTATGCACGGGTCTTCAGTCGCCTTTGCTTTTGAGCTATTTGCCTGCCCTTCACGATCCCCAGGACTGTGAGGAGCGTTATCCCGGCCAGGATTAATGCAATGCCGCAGCTCTCCCTGAGACCCGGCCTTTCCCCCAGCTGGACAGCCCCTGCGATGAGAGCGATCACGGGGGTCGCCAGCGTTCCCATGGTAGCCGCCCCGGCGGTGAGGCGTTCCAGGACATAAAACCACAACAGGAACGCGAGGACGCTCGTGAGGAAGATGTTGTACATGAGCGCGGCTATAAATACGGGGGTCCACTGGATGGGTTCAGACGGGAAGAGCCAGGCGATGATAAAAAGGGGTCCCATCCCATAGAGCATCTGCCACGCAGTTACCGAGTAGAGCTCGAAATCCGGCGAGCGCCTCATTATCCTGGTTAGAATGGCGCTTCCCGCCCAGACAATGCCTGCACCGACGGCTATGAGGCTCGACCAGAGCCTGTCCCCGACGGCGGTGAAATCGATGATGAGGGCCAGCCCCACGAAGGCCAGAACCACGGAGAGCCATTCGGCTCCTTTTATCTTTTCACCCAGGATTGGCCAGGCAAACAGGATTGCCCAGAACGGCATGGTGTAGAGTAGGACTGCGGTCTTGCCGGCCCCGCCCCCGGAAAGGGCCCACATGGGTAGGCCCATGCCCAGCGTCGTCGAAAGCAGCCCCAGCAGGACCGTTTCTTTGACCAACTTCGGCCGGACACCTCCCCTCCATACAAGTATCCCGAAAAGGCAGATCGCGGCAAAGAACACTCTGAGCGCGGCAAAATCAAAGGGCCCGCAATAGCTCAGCCCCTCCTTCATCACGACCCAGTTATATCCCCAGATCAGGCTCATAACCGCCAGGGCGATAGCGGGACGGCCGCGTCCTGTCCCGGGGGGATTGGATTCAACAGTCATGGGCTGAAACCCTAGTTGATTGGACCCGTCATGTCAAGGCGGGCATCGGCACTTGTCCGGGCATATATTCACACCCGGCGGTGTTTGTTTTGCCCGGTCACTGTTCTGTGTCCCTCCGAGGGATCAGCGTCTATAAAGCATGAAGAAGCCCGCCTCATCCCTCGGTGCCATGCGTTAACGTCTATAATCTTTAAGCTTTACCGAGCCCCCGGAGCGGTCGGTCTTCATTCCTCGGGCTGTGTCTGCTTCACGTCGCAGCCGTGCATGATGACATAAGGGTCGAATTTGTGAAGCAGCCAATCAGCCCTCCGGAATAAATCCCGCCCGCTCCTCACGCTGCAGTATTTTTCTATTTTTTTAAGTGTTAGGCAGGCGGGAGGGGGAGGGAATTTCCCGCAGGCGAATTGGGGATTTTGCCGAAGGCAAAAGACCTTGAGCCGAAGGGAAGTTCCCTCACGCTCCCGCAAAACGTGCTGTAATTTATGGGATTTTTTTGAGCTTTACCGAGCCCCCGGAGCGGTCGGGTTTCATTCCTCGGGCCGTGTCTGCTTCACGTCACAGCCGTGCATAATGATATAAGCGGTCGAAATGTGAAGCAGCCAATCTGCCCTCCGGAATAAATCCCGCCCGCTCCTCACGCTTCCGCAAACAGGGCCGAAATACAGGTTCACGGGAGGACACAATGCAAGTGAACAATGGAAAAGCTGTATTTTTTGTATATAATTTTGAGGTGCCATATTCGGAAAGGAGCAGGTGAATGGATTTTTACAAGTTCGCCGTGAATGATGTGCTGGGGGAGCTCGGGACTTCACCGGACGGGCTTTCTTCGGATGAAGCGCAGGCAAGGCTGCAAAAGTTCGGGCCCAACGAGCTCGCTGAAAAGAAGAGGGCGACCCCGCTGGTGATGTTCCTCTCCCAGTTCAAGGACTTCATGATCATAGTACTGATTGCCGCGGCCGTGATCTCCGGGTTCATCGGGGAGCTTGCGGATGCCGCCGCGATTCTTGTGATACTGCTGCTCAACGCCGTTATCGGCTTTGTCCAGGAATACAGGGCCGATAAGGCGATGGCGGCGCTCAAACGGCTCGCGCTTCCGGAAAGCACGGTCATCAGGGACGGCCAGGTCACCAGGCTCAAGGAGACATTTCTGGTGCCGGGCGACATTGTCCTGCTGGAAACCGGGGCCATCGTGCCCGCGGACCTGAGGCTTACGGAGAGCTTCAACTTGCGGATAGACGAGGCCGCCCTCACGGGGGAATCCGTTCCGGTCGAAAAAGACGCGGAGCCGCTGCAGGAGGACCTTCCCGTCAGCGACCGGGTGAACATGGCGTACAAGGGCACCGTGATCACTTACGGGCGGGGCCGGGCGGCCGTTGTCGGCACCGGTATGAACACGGAGCTCGGCAAGATCGCAGCCCTGCTGCAGGAAGAGCCCGAGCAGAAGACGCCCCTCCAGAAGAAGCTAACCGTCTTCGGGAAAAAACTGGCCATCGCCGTCCTTGCCATATGCGCATTCATCTTCGGCATCGGCGTACTTCGGGGGGAGCCGCCCATCCTCATGCTGCTTACCGCCGTGTCCCTTGCGGTCGCGGCAATCCCGGAGGCCCTTCCCGCCGTGATCACGATATCGCTTGCCCTGGGTGCCCGGAAGATGGTCCGCCACAACGCGCTCATCAGGAAACTGCCGGCCGTGGAGACTCTCGGGTCGGTGACATATATCTGCTCCGATAAAACGGGCACCCTGACGCAGAACAAAATGACGGTGGAACAGGTCTTCTTTGACGGCAGGCTCCTTCGCCCTGATGAAATAACCGGCGCCGGGGAGCTCTTCCAGGCCATCGCCCTCAACAACGACTCTTTCCGGGGCGCGGACGGGGCTGCCGTGGGCGACCCTACAGAAACCGCCCTGCTGATGGCCGCTTCCGCCAGGGGCTTTGAGAAAAGCGAGGTGGAAAAGCGCTGCCCACGCATCGGGGAGATCCCCTTTGATTCAGAAAGGAAATGCATGACCACTTTCCACAGGGACCCGGACGGTACAGGTGTGGTGCAGTACACAAAGGGGGCGGTTGACGCCCTGCTTGCCAGGTCTGAAGGCGCCTGGTCTTCCGCAGGAGTGAAAGGGCTGGATACCCGGGGAATAGAGGAGACAAATGAGCGCATGTCTGCGGAGGGCCTGAGGGTTATCTGCGTCGCGATGAGGAAATGGGACAGTCTGCCCGACCGGCTCACCCCCGAGGTCGCGGAAAACAAGCTGATTTTCCTGGGCCTGGTGGGGATGATGGACCCGCCTCGGCAGGAGGTACCCGATGCCATAAAGATGTGCAAGACAGCGGGTATCAAGCCGGTGATGATCACCGGTGACCACCCCGTAACCGCCCGGGCCATTGCCGAGCGCATCGGCCTTGCCGAAAAGGGCGGGAAGGTGATGACGGGTGTTGAGCTCGAAAAGCTCTCGCTCGCTGAGTTCGAAGCGTCCGTCGAGGATATCCGCGTCTACGCCAGGGTGGTCCCGGAGCAGAAGATCAAGATTGTCCAGGCATTGCAGGACAAGGGCCACATTGTAGCGATGACCGGTGACGGCGTAAATGACGCCCCGGCCCTGAAAAGGGCCGATATCGGGGTTGCCATGGGGATCACCGGGACGGATGTTTCCAAGGAATCGGCCCATATGATCCTGCTCGACGACAATTTTGCCTCGATCGTCAGGGCCATCCGGGAAGGGCGCAGGATTTACGACAACATCCGCAAATTTATCAAGTATCTGCTGACGACAAATTCCGGCGAGATCTGGGTCCTGTTCCTCCCGCCCCTCTTGGGCTACCCGCTGCCGCTGCTGCCCATCCAGATCCTCTGGGTCAACCTGGTGACAGACAGCCTTCCGGCGCTGGCCCTTTCAATGGAGCCGGCCGAAGGTGACATCATGAAAAGGCCGCCCCGGGACCCCCGGGAGAGTGTCTTCGCCCACGGCCTCGGCAGGCACGTGATCTGGGTCGGGTTACTGATGGCCCTGATCGTCATATCCCTCCAGGTGTTCGCGCTGAAAAACGATATGGGCCACTGGCAAACCCTCGTCTTCACGACGCTGTGCTTCTGCCAGTTGAGCCATGTCATGGCAATCCGCTCCGACCGCGAATCGCTCTTTCGCCGGGGCTTGCTTTCCAACAAGCCGCTCCTCGGCGCGGTGGCTCTGACTTTCGTCGTGCAAATGGCCATAATATATGTCCCGGTCTTCAACCCCATTTTCAAAACGGAGCCCCTGACCTTCAATGAGGTCATGCTTTGCCTGGCCCTCTCCTCGATAATTTTTATCGCCGTCGAGATAGAGAAATTCCTCAGGCGCAGGTCGGGCTGAGCTGCGTCTGCGATGGGACATTTATCGTTGTTAAAGTGAAAAAGAGAAATTAAGAGTTCGCCATCAGAGGAAAAAAAAGGGCGGACATTTTGTCCGCCCGGCTTTGGATCGTTAAGTTTACTGTGCCTGCTGCGCGGGTCCCGGGCCCATTCCCATGCCCTTGCCCTTGGGGCCCATCATGCCTCCCCTGTTCCCGCCTTTCTTCCGCCTCCGAACTTGGGGCATCCCCAGTTAGACGCCTTGATCTTGTCCTGCTGTTCGGGCGTAAGCTCTTTCAAAACGGCAAACCTGTACTGGGTCTGCTTGGACTGGAGCTGGTTTCTAAGGCTCTGGATGTCCTTCTGCGCAGCCTCAATCTTGGCCTGGTCAGGCGTCTTCTGCTGCCACAGCTGCCTGAGCTCCTGGCGCTTCGTGAACATCTGGTTCCTCACGGGCTCGACATCCTTGAAATGGGAGTTTTGCAGGGTTTTAATCTTTGCAGCCTGATCGGCCGAAAGGTTCAAACCCGGGGCATTTGTTATGTCGCATCGCGGGCCCATTCCCGGGCCCCCCATGGGGCCTCTGCCCTGCGCAAAGACGGTAGCCTGCCACTGCCACGGCAAGCGTCATTACAAAGAGGGCTAAAAATACTCGTTTCATTCTCGACTCCTTTCAAAAATTTTTTCTTTTGATTTTGTTACTTGCCATAAGCGTGCCACCGCGGATGAATGCCGGATCAGCCATAACTCCTGGATTTTATTATGGCCAGTAACCGGACCTCCAATAAAAGCTGGTTATATTATATCCACGTGTGATATCTGTCTGCCTAATATATATGCATGAGGTTGGAATGAAAAAGAAGCCGTTCTGGCTGGCAATCCCCTCCTGGATAATCCTGGGCTCCCTGGCAGTCCTGATCCCCCTGTTCACCATAATGACCATAGAGTCGATCAATACCCAGCGGGACCTTACGACCCAGCTGCTGTTCGAAAAAGGCGAAGCCCTGATCCGATCTTTCGAGGCCGGGGCAAAAACGGGGGTCGGCATGCAGTGGGGCAGCTTCCAGATCCAGAAACTCCTGCTCGACACGGCCCGACAGCCGGGGGTGGATTACCTGATCATCACGGACATGAAAGGGAAAATCCTGGCAGACAGCGACCCGGCCATGGTCGGCGAGATATACGGGACGGAACTGGATGTCCCGAAAAGTCCGGGGCAGGCCCAGTGGCGGAGGATAACCGGCAGCGAGGGCGAGGACACTTTTGAAGTCTACCATTTCTTTTCCATTGCCGATTCGGAGGAGCCCGATTCGGTGGTCTTCCTGGGGCTTGACATGGACCCGGTAATCTCGGCCAGAGACAAGGAGATCCTGCGCACGGTGCTGGTTTCCGTTGTCATGCTGGTGCTCGGGTTCGCGGGCATCGTTTTCCTGCAGATGATCCAGGCCTATCGCGCAACCAGGCAGACCCTTGCCCGGGCCGAGGCATTTGCCGCGACGCTGGTCAGAGACTTGCCAATCGGCCTGGTTGCCGTCGACAGGGAGGGAAATATCGCAACCATGAACGAGGCGGCGGAAGATCTCCTGACAAAGCAGGATAACAGACATCGAGGGCAAACCCTCCAGGGGGCTGCTGCCTGAAGCGCTGCAGGAGGCCTTCGATTCGGTTCAGCCTGGTCCGGGGAACCCCGAAAGAATGGAGACGGAAAGGGTGGACACCATAGGGGACCGTTCAAATGTGCCCCTGGAGATTATGGCATCCGTGCTGAGAGGCGAAAACGGAGAGCACCTGGGTGCCCTGGCGATATTCCGGGATTTGACGGAAATACGGCAGTTGCGCGACGAGATAGCGCGCAGCCAGCGCCTCGCGTCGCTGGGGAGCCTCGCTGCCGGCGTTGCCCACGAGATCCGCAACCCGCTGAGCTCGATAAAGGGGTTCGCCACTTATTTCCGGGACCGCTACAAAGACAATCCCGAGGACAGCGGGACAGCCCAGATCATGATCGAAGAGGTCGACAGGCTCAACCGGGTAATCAGCCAGCTGCTCGAGCTTTCCCGGCCGTCCGGCCTGCGGCTGGAAAACATGGATCTGGCGTCCATCATCCGGCATGTCCTCGTTTTGACCGGGGAAGAAGCCCGGGAAAAAGGCCTGTCGCTGCGGGCCGACCTTCCTGAAAAGCCCGTTACGGCCCCGGTCGACCACGATAAGATCGAACAGGCGCTGCTCAACATTGTCCTCAACGCGCTCCAGGCCAGCGAAAGCGGAGGCTCCGTGACGGTTGCCCTGAAAAGGGAGCCGGGCGGGCGCGCCCTTGTTTCCGTTGCCGATACAGGCAAAGGCATAAGCAGGGAAGACCTGCCCCGCATATTCGACCCTTACTTCACGACAAAGCCCTCCGGCACGGGCCTCGGCCTGGCGATCGTCCACAAGATAGTGGAGGCGCACGGCGGGGAAATCAGGGCCGTGAGTGAAAAGGGGCAGGGCACGACAATGGAAATATACATTCCCGTGGAAGGTGAAAAATGAAACACAAAAATTCAATTTTGATAGTCGACGACGACCGGGCGCACCGGACTATGCTCAGGACGCTGCTTAGCGGCTGGGGCTACCAGGTCACCGAGGCTGCCGACGGCTCCGAGGCAATTGACGAGGTCGGCAAGGGCCCGTTTGACCTCGTCCTCATGGACATCCGCATGGCCGTGGTCTCCGGGCTCGAGGCCCTCGCGGAGATCAAGGCCCTGAACCCGGCGATCCCCGTGGTTCTCATGACGGCCTATGCCTCCGTTGAAACCGCCGTGGATGCTCTCAAAAAAGGGGCTTACGATTATTTGATAAAGCCCCTTGATTTCGATGAACTGAAACTCGCCCTGAACCGGGCAATGGAGCACAGCAGCCTGAGGAAGGAAAACCTGCAGCTCAGGGAAAACCTGGGGACCCTCTTCGACAGGCGCAGCATCATCGGCCGCAGCGAAATCATCACGAACCTGCTCGACACCGTGGCGCAGATAGCGCCGACCGAGGCCTCCGTGCTGCTCACCGGCGAGTCGGGGACAGGGAAGGAGATGATCGCCGGGGCCATCCATTTCAACAGCATGCGGAAGGAAGGTCCTTTCATCAAGATAAACTGCGCGGCGCTGACGGAGACGCTGCTCGAGTCGGAACTGTTCGGCCACGAGCGGGGCTCTTTCACCGGGGCGGACCGGCGCAAGGAGGGCAAGTTCAAGCAGGCCGACCACGGGACGCTGTTCCTCGACGAGGTGAGCGAGATGTCGCTCGCGATGCAGGTGAAACTGCTGCGCGTCCTGCAGGAGCGGGAGCTCACGAGGGTAGGGGGGGAGGAAGTCATCAAGGTCGACGTCAGGATCATAGCGGCCACAAACCGCGACCTTCTCCAGGAAATCGAGGCCGGCAGGTTCCGCGACGACCTTTTTTACCGGCTCAATGTCATAACCCTGAACGTCCCGGCGCTGCGCGAGCGGCGCGAGGACATCCCCCTGCTGGCCCACCAGTTCCTGACCATGTTCGCCGAAAAGAACCGCAAGCCCCTGAAGGGCTTCACGCCGCAGGCCATGGACCACATGCTGAGGCACGACTGGCCGGGGAACGTCCGCGAACTGATGAACTCGATCGAGAGGGGCGTCGTCCTCTCCCGCGGCGAATACCTCGACACCCCGGACCTCGCCCTGGTGGTGAGGCCCTCGGCTGCCCAGATCCCGGATATCCAGGGGCAACCGCTGGAGGAAGTGGAAAAGGCCGCCATTCTCAGGACCCTCGAACAGGCCAACGGCAACAAAAGTGAAACCGCCCGCCGGCTCGGGATAACCCGCCGCACCCTGCATCAGAAACTGAAGAAGTTCGGTTTGATGTGAGATGCGGGATAAAAAGTCACCCGCTCCGGCGGGCTTGGCAAGACTTAAAAGAATTCCATAAATCAAAGCGCGTTTTGGCGGGAGGGTCAGGGAACTTCCCTCCGGCTCAAGGTCTTTTGCCTGCGGCAAAAGCCCCGATTCGCTCTCCGGGAAATTCCCTGACCCTCCCGCCTGCCCCGACGTATAAAAGAATTCTTCTTCTTAAATCTTTTATGTCATCCTGAGCAAAGCGAAGGATCTCTTCTGCAGCAGACGAGATTCTTCAGTCGCTTCAGCTCCTTCAGAATAAAAAAGATGGGAAAAACTGCAGCTTGAGGAGCGGGCGGGATTTATTCCGGAGGGCTGATTTGGCCGACTTCACAATTCGACCAATTATGTCATTATGCAACTGCGGTGGCGTGAAGCGGACACAGACCGCAGGAATGAAGCCTGACCGCTCCGGGGGCTCGGTAAGGCTTAAAATAATTCCATAAATCAAAGTACGTTTTGGCGGGAGGGTCAGGGAACTTCCCTCCGGCTCAAGGTCTTTTGCCTGCGGCAAAAGCCCCGATTCGCTCTCCGGGAAATTCCCTGCCCCTCCCGCCTGCCCCAAGCTTCATAAAGAATATAAACGGAGCTTTGATTCCAGGGCTTAAGTCCCAGAGATTATCCCCGCCATAGGACCATTCATCAGGCGGGGATTGCCGATTTATGTTTTGCTCCGCTTATGGCTTTATGCCCGTGCACATGATGAGCGGCGTGTAGGTGAAACGGCGCGGGTTCATGAAGAAAGCCTGGAAGTCCTTCAGGAAACCGTGGTAGCCGTTCGGGTATTGATCAAATATTACCCGGACCTTTTCCGAAGATGTCTCGAGCTTCTTCAGCCAGTTGAAGGCATCCACCGCGCTGACGCCGCCATAGATCAAGTGGTGCGGGACCACATCAATCCTGATATCGGAAAGTCCGAGATCATAAAGGAATGAGTAAAGTTTGCGGCCGCAGTATGGGTCAAAGTTGTATTCTTCGGAAATCTTGCGCATGGCCTCGATGATGAATTTTTCCATGAGGTGCGGCATTTCGTAGTGGCTCAGGCTGTTGTGGTCGAGGTCCAGCAGGCAAAGCCTCCCCCCGGGTTTCAGGCACTCGCTCAGGTGCTTCACGATGGTTTTGCTTTCCTTCCGGAAATATTCGAGGACGAACCTGATCCAGATGAAATCGAATTGGCCGATTTGTTCGACCATGGGCTTTGTGATGTCGCATTTCTCAAACGTAAGCCCCGGCCTGGCGTATTTCTTCTGGGCGTAATCCAGCCGTCTGTCCGAGAAATCAATCCCCACGGCACTGCCGCCGGGCCGGACCATGTCGAACAGTATGCTGGTCGTCTTGCCTGTCCCGCAGCCGGCGTCGAGCAATCTCATCCCCGGTTTAATGCCGCACCAGCCGGCCTGAGAGCGGACCCGCCCGGGGTCGGTTTTCCACTCCAGCCTGGTTTCCTCGTCCAAATTTTCCATGAGATAGAAATGGGCATTGTCAATTGTTTTAGCAATCATTTTAGAAGCCTTTCGTGAGATTAGACCAAGCCTGTTTGCGATCAGGGCCACGGCATCGCCTATGGTCCCTATTTTGTCAGCGTCGTCATCGTCTATGGTTATGCCGAATACGTCCTCACACTGGATGATCACGTCTACGAGTCTCGCCGAATTGACCTTTAAGTCATGGAGAATGTTCGTCTCCGATGTCGCCGATTCCAGCAGCAGCTGGTCTTTGGTGTAGGGCCTCAGGATTTTGATCATTTCCGCAAAAATACTCTTCTTGTCCATTTTTCTTTCTCCTTTACTTTTTAAGTTTTCTATCTATTGTCGGCCCAAGTTCATGTTCAACATTCCGCGGCAGTCTTCAGATTCTTTATCAGCGAAACGGCGTCCCCGATCCTGCCGATCCTGCCCGTGTCCTCGTCCTCGATCCTGACCCCGAATTTGTCCTCGCACTTGATGATCACATCAACGATCCTTGCCGAATTGACCTTGAGGTCGCTGATGATATTCGTTTCCAATGTCGCTTTTTCCAGGTTCTCCCTGTCCCTCGCGTAAGTGCTGAGGATGGCGACCATCTCGTCAAAAATATCCCGGTCCTCCATTGTGATGATTGACTCTCTCTTCGCGTGTTCCAGTTCATTGTACATGTCCCGCTATGCCTCCCATTTTTTGAAGATGAGACAGCTGTTCACGTCCCCGAAACCGAACCCCGCCTTGGCAATGATCCTGAGGTCCGGCATCTCGAGGCATTTTCTCGGTATCCAGTCGGAGAAATCCCCTATCTCCGGGTGGACGTCCTCGCAGTTTATGGATGGGTGCAGGAAGCCCTTGTAAAGCTGCAGGACGACGGCCGTGCACTCTATGGCGCCTGCCGCGCCCAGGCAGTGGCCCACCATCGATTTTGTCGAATTGATGAAGGGGAAATTGGCGCTCGTGCGGCCCAGGGCCCTTGCCCAGTTGCGCACTTCCACGGGATCGGCGAAAGTGGCGGTGAGGTGGCCGTTGATGGCGTCTATTTCCATGGGGTCGATACCGGCCTGGCGACCGCGGCCCTGATGCAGCGCTGAACGCCCACGGGGTTGGGGGCCGTCATGGAGCCGCCCTGGCGGTGTCCGCCGCAGTTCACGGCGCCCCCGATGACCTCCGCATAGATCCTGGCCTTGCGCTCTAGCGCGGTTTCAAGGTCTTCGAGGAGGAGTACGCCCCGCCCCCGACCCTGGCACGAAGCCCGCGGCGGACGCGCTCATGGGCCGGGAGGACTCTTCCGGCGTTTCGTTGTATTTGCGGCACAGCACGCGCATCGCGTCGAACCCGGCCCAGATGTAAGGGTTGTGCCCTTCGGAGCCCCCGGCGAGCATGCGTTTCGCCAGGCCCGCCCTGATCCTGCCGGCTGCGTCGATGATCGCCTCGTTACCCGTGCTGCAGGCCGAGGAGTTGGATGTCACCTGGTTGCCGAGCCCCAGGAGACCGCCGATCATGGCGCTCGTTGAACTGTTCATTACCTGCTCGACGATATTGCTCCCCATCCTCCTGACCTTTCCCTGCTGGACCGAAGGGACAAGTTTATTGACGATGGTTTCCATTCCCCCCACGCCCGTCCCGATAATTGCGCCGGAATCCCAGTCGGGCGCCTCGCCCTCGGAGGGTATTTCCAGGCCGGCGTCGCGCCAGGCATCGACGGCAGCGATACCCGCATAGGTGATATTGTCGTTGATGTTGAGCTGGGCCTCTTCGGTGAAATAGTCCTTCAACTCGCCGTTCAAGCCCCTGGGAATTCCTCCTACCAGGCAGGAGAAGCTCAGGTCCTTCAATTCGGGGACATACCGTATCCCGGATTTGCCTTTGCGCAGCGCCTTCTCGAACTCGCACAGGCCGGTGCCGTTCGGCGCGATAACTCCCATTCCAGTCACAACCACCCTTTTCATTTTCAACATCCTTTCTGCAGCGCATATTATTGCCGCTATTTCTTACAGGTTGACCCCCGTGCCCGTCAGTGTCCCCCGGCAGACGACCGTCCCGTCGTCCTTCAGCATTGACGCATTGACCTTGAGGCTGCTGCGCCGGAAATATACCCTCTCCCCGGTCACGGTCACCTTCTCCCCCGGCAGGACCGGCTGAAGGAACTCCATGTTTTCCATGAGGGAAAAAAGCGTGGTGATCTCCGCGACGCGCTCAAGGGGATAGTTCCTTTCCTCGACAAGCAGGTAAATACCGAAAGCGACCACGGCCACCTGGGCCATCGACTCCACGAGGATTACGCCGGGGGTTATCGGGTGGCCGGGGAAATGGCCCTCGTAGAAAAATTCGTCTTTGCGGAACATGTAGCTGCCGACAATGTGGTCCCGGTCTATTTCAATTATCTCGTCGATGAAACGGAACGGTGCCTGCTGGGGGACCGCTTCCAGGATCTGCCTTAATCTCCCGTTATCCGGCATAAAGGCCTCCATTGACGTGGATTACGGAACCGGTGATGTAAGAGGCGCCGGAAGCCAGGAACCCCACCACCTCGGCGACTTCCTCGGGCCTGCCGATGCGGCCGAGGATTATCCCCGGAAGGATCCGCTCTTTACATCCGCCGGCAGTTCCCGGGTCATGCCTGTCTCGATGAACCCCGGCGCCACCGAGTTGACCAGGATGTTCCTGCCGGCCATCTCCCGGGCGAGCGATTTGGTGAAGGCGTCCAGGGCAGCCTTTTCCATCGTGTATGGAATCTGCCCGGGGTTGCCGGTATGGCCGACGACGCTCGAAATGTTAATGACCCTGCCGCTCCCCTGGCGGACCATGAACTGGCGGATGATCCGCTTGGTCAGGTACCAGGCGCCCCTTGCCATGTTCCTCTGCGAGTCGAACTGCTCGATCCGCATGGAAAGGATGTCGGAGTTAATGGAATGCCCGGCGTTGTTTACAAGCACATCAACACGTCCGGCGCGGGTTTTTATTTCGTTGATGAGCAAGTCGATCTGCGCAATGTCGTCCAGGTCGGCCCTGAGCAGAAACCCGTCCGCGATGGACGAGAGGACCGCCATGGCCCCGGCTTCGCTCGTGCGGTAATGCACTCCTACCCGGAAACCCTTCTGGGACAGGTCCCGGCAGCATGCCGCGCCGATCCCCGTGCCCGCTCCTGTCACTATTGCCACTGGTTTTTCCGTCATGATCCGCTCCTCATTATTCCGCCGAGGGAGTTTTTCGACCTTCTCGGGTAGTCGGGGTAGGTGATCCCCTTGAAAACGCCGGTGCGCATCTGTTTCATTTCCGCGATGAGCTCGCCGTCCACCAGGACGCGCCCGTCTCCGATGACTATGCCCGCCCCGGATTCCTTAAGTTGTGAATAGCGCCGGACATCGATTTCGTAGCGAACGATTTTGTTGAAAGGCCTGATCTGCCCGTTGAAGCAGACCTCGCCGCTTCCGAGGGCCCGCCCGGAGCCGAGCGAGCCCCGCCAGACGCAGAAGAAGCCGAGGAGCTGCCAGATCGCGTCCACCGAGAGACACCCGGGCTTGACGGGGTCGCCGCAGAAGTGGCACTGGAAATACCAGGCATCGAGCCTCACATCGAGTTCGGCCCTGATCTGTCCCGTCCGGCCCGAGCCCTCGATCAAGGTGATCCTGTCCATCATCAGGAACGGCGGCGCGGGCAGGCGGGCGGTGAAGCCCTCCGGGGGGTCGTCGACGAGCCGGCCGTGCGAGAAGGCCAGCAATTCCTCAAAAGCAAAACTGTTTCTGGATTGGAACTCCGAGTATTTCATGTCTGTCTCCGTCTCCGTTAATTAAGGCGGGAAGTTTAAACCAGTTCCCGGCCGATGATCATGTTCTGGACCTCGCGCACCCCCTCGTAGATATCTATGATGTGGGCGTCGCGGGCGAGCTTCGCAATCTCGTATTCGTTCGTGAAGCCGTAGCCTCCATGAAGATGGAGCCCTTCGTTAGCGCAGTAGAGCGCCGCCTCGGCGGCGGTGTTTTTCGCGAGGGAGGCATAAATGCCCCGGTCCGGCGCTTTTTCCTCCACCATGAAGGCCGCCTTGAGCAGGGCGAGCTCGGCAAGTTCGACTTTCTTCCACATGGAAACGATCGTCTCCCTGCCACGGGCAGGTCGCAGATCCTCTGCCCGAACTGCTTGCGTTCTTTCGTGTACTCGATCGTCGACGTCGAGGGCCCGGCGCGCCAGGCCCACGCCGATTGCGGCGACCATGGGCCTTGCGTAATCGAGCACGTCGACTATGTACCTGAACCCGAGCCGCCGGTCGCCGATCACCTGGTCGTCCCCGATAACGACATCCTCAAACGTGATGCCGGCCGTGTTGGACAGGCGCTGCCCGAGTTTGTCCTCGGGTTTGCCGACCTGGACGCGGCCGCCTGCCGGAAGTTCGATAGTCCTGCCGGCGGAAACCGGCTCGACTGCCGCAGCGGGGACGTCCGGGATAATTACGCAGGATATGAAATTGCCGCCCGGTTTCCCCGCCTTGCAGAATACCGTCAGTTGCGAAGCGTATGACGCGTTGGTGATGAAGCACTTTGACCCGTTGAGCACGTAGCCGTCGCCGGATTTCGCGATGAAGCTCCTCATGGAAGAATTGTCGGAGCCGGCGCCCGGCTCGGTGAGGCAGAAAGAGGCAAGCCGGGGCTCATTGACGAAAGGCTCAAGGAACCTTCTCTTCTGCTCTTCCGAGCCGTGCCGGGCTATGACCACATTGGCCAGGTCGTTGCACATCGCCGAAGTCGAAATGCCGGTATCACCATACGATAGTTCTTTGATTATCAGGGCCGCGGAAACGGCATCGATATCGAAGCCCTTGACAGAGGCGGGAATGCTGAGGTTCAGCAGCCCGAGCTCCCATGCCTTCCTGATGATCCCGCCGGGGAACTCGTGCTGTTTCTCCATCTCCAGGATGTTCGGGAGTATTTCGCTTTTTACGAACCTGCGGACTGTTTCCACGTACATGCGCTGATTTTCGTTCAGGTTGAAGTCCATTGGTTTATCCCTCTCCCCCCAAAAGCCTCCGGGCTGCCGAAAAGCTGGTTACCGACGCACAATTGATGCCGACGGTCTTGAAAAATTCCCTCAGGGGCCGGTTCGGTCCTATTTCGTAAACTGCGTCGGCGCGGGACTTCACGGACCTCATGTTGGCGTCCCACTGCACGGTATTGCTGATCTGCGCCACAAGACTGTCTTCGATTTCTCCGGGGTCTTCGGAATGAAAAGAGCCGGTGTAATTCGAGGCGACCCTTGTCGCGTGCCGGGGTTCAAGCCCCTTTCGCGCTGATGAAAGGGCGTCATCGAATTGCTCCTCGATCGGGCTCATGAAGCGGCTGTGAAACGGGGCGCTCACATTCAGGGGAATGAACCGGAAGGTGCCCTCGCCCATGAGCGCCGAGAGCCTGTCCCTTGACTCCGCCATTGCCCTGAGCTCGCCGCTGATGACTACCTGGCTGGTGGAATTTATGTTGGCAATGTCCATGGGCAGACCTTCAAGGCAGTCCTTGACCGCTGCCGGGCTGATATCAGGGGCTATGCAGGCCGCCATTCCGCCTACTCCCGGGCTGTACTGCCTGCTGCATGAGGCGGCCCCTCAAGTGGACCAGTTTGAGCACGTCCACGAGCGGCAGGGCGCCCGACGCCACCAGAGCCGTGTACTCGCCCAGGCTGTGGCCTGCGTAAATGTCAGGCGAGAAGTCATAGAGGGAATAAAGGGTGCCGAGGATCGCGATTTCAGTGGTCAATATGCAGGGCTGGGCAAATTCGGTGAGGTTGAGCGATGCGTCGTCGGAAAAACACAGCGACGCGACATCCCATCCCAGCGCGTCGGAGGCCTCCTCGTAAACGCGCCGCGCTTCCGAAGAGTGCTCATAAAAATCCCTGCCCATGCCTGGCCTTTGTGAACCTTGTCCGGGGAAAACAGCCGCAATCTTCATTTGAGTATCTCCTTTTGATTCCATGAGTCCGATTATCCGAATGTTAACCTGAACCGCTTCTGCAGATGCTGGAGGTAATCCTGGGAGGCCCTGTGGAGGTTGAATATCCACAGATAATACTGCTTTTCGAAGGGGACATTGTTCTCCTGCCGCATATTCGAACGGGTAGATCATCACGGGGACGCTGTCTATTTCGTAACAGCTGGCGAATTCGTTAATGGCCCGGGAGAGGACGTCCCATGTGAGGCCCTGCCGGTCGATGACGATCACCGAGACCGAGTTCAAAAGTTCGGAAAGGTTGATCCCGAGGTTTGCCTGGTTAACTACGAACACGGCCTTCAGGCTGCCCTCGTGCAGCAGGGAAAATGTGCGCCAGTCGCGGACAAACCCGTTTTTTGCATAGAGTTTTTTCAGTGGACTGCCGGCATTGTCGTGCCGCAGCCCGAAGGCGTCGATCATCAGGCCCCCCTGGAAACCCGAAGAGGCCGCCTCGGAATGGCTCCGGTAAAACAGTTCGAGCTCCCATAAATCCTGAACGCTGGATTCGCGCAGGGCCCAGTCTCCCGGAAGGGCAGGCGAGGGGGACATTTTGAAGGGCATGTACGCGAAAAGGTCGAGGGAGCAGCCGCGGGGATTATTGTATTCCCGGGCAAATTCCCCGTAGACCATGTCGGGGAAACCGTTGTCGGGCCGGAAGTAGCAGAAAACGTAGTCCATCGCGGGCGTCGGGAGGTGATAAATGCCGTTGACGTAATTGATCATCTGCTTGAGGACTATGAAACCCGTCCTTTTGCCCGACAGGGGCTTGGCCGCGTGGTGATGGAGCATCCACGCCTTCTCGTATGCCCTCAGCATGGAAAGGTGGGCGTACATTTTGCCGTCCTTCTGGTAGGTGTAATGGATCGATATTTCCGGGCTTTCCTGGTAGAGCTTGCGGTACACTTCCTTGAACTGGTCCGTATAGGACTCGACCTGCTTGTATTTTTTCGGGTAAATGAAGCCGGTTTCGAAAAAGAACTCCCACAGGGCGTCCATGTCGACCTCGGTGGAGATGTAGTTGTTCTCGTCCTGGGTGTTGCTTATCAGCTGGGTCAGCCTGTTGTAGGTGGGCACATCCATGTCGAGGAACACCAGGCCCTGACGCATGGTCCGGTCATCGACCTGGAAGCGGCAGACGACCTGGGCCTTGCATTTCAGCTTGAGGATGCCCGCAAAGTTGATCGTCAATTCGGGGATGATAAGGCCGGGGATAAGCAGCTGGTCATCTATCGGCTCATTCACCGAGAGGCCCGAATACGATATGTCGAACACCTGCCGCTGATATTTGCTCCCCGACAGCGGGTGCTCAAAACAGATCGTGGGGGAGGGTACCAGCTGGTGGCGGCCGGGCCTGATTTTTTTCTGGGGGAACCTGCTCAGGGTGTCAAGGTCCGGCTTGAGCACGATCTCCCGGCCCAGGCAGCTTTCGGACTGGCGGTATATATCGCCAGTGCACGATATTGCGACCTCGTTTCCCTTGAAGAGCGTTATGGAGACCTTCTCGTCGGGGTTGAGCCAGTTCAGGGACGATGCGGCGTCCGGCCTGACACGCACCCTGATCCCCTCGGGGTTGAAGTCCACGAGGCAGCCCCGGGCCATCAGTCCCTTCTGGGTGAACTCCGCTTCGATGTTCTTGCCGGTATAGCGTTTCAATCTCCTCTGCCCGAAGACGTATCCCTTATCGGTGATCCGCAGGCATACGGATTTTTTGGTCATCTCCCTTATTTCGGCGGGGACCAGGATGATGGACTGGCCGTCCCGGATGATCAGCCATTCGAGAATGTACGACTCGGGCCTGATCGCCGCCTCCCCTGCCCAGCTGCAAGTGAGGGTTTCCTTCGAGCAGGGTTCGGGGACAGCCTTGAAAAGGACAGTTTCATTGTACCTGGGGTGTTTCAGGCTGATCAAAACGCTCTCACGGTTGAAGTGGCAGTAATTGATCCTGTTGATGATCTCTTCCAGGCCGACCCTCTTGGCCGCATTCAGCGAATCTGCGGGGACCTGCTGCCTGAAAAAAGGCGGCAGGAGGGGTTCCTTGTCGGGAAATAAAAGTGCTCGGTCTCTGGCTGGCTGGCGGTGCGGGTGTTTAGATTGATAAGTTCCATTCCTCGTCCCTCCTTTCTAGCGGTATGCTCTAAAAACAGGTGAAGAAAAATCCATCGTACGCGGTTTGCTTAAGAGCTGTGTTCAGACCGAAACTAGCAGGCCCCGGTGCATATGTCTGACAAAATGAAAGTTTTTTAAGACCACATAAGTCAGCTTCAATGTCCAACATTGTTCCGTAAATATGTAGGGCTTTGCCGGCTGCCGGCCAGGTTTCCACCAAGCCTGAAAATTTTTCTGCATGGGGATCACTGGGCCTTGAGCATTTTTGCCCTGTGGCGTAGTAGCAGGCAGGATAGGCATTACAGGGGATCGCGGCAGGATCTTGATTAGTTTGTTTTCTTGTCATGATCTTTTTCCCTGCCGCTATTGTTGTGTTTTACGCAATTGTTCATCCGTTTGTCCTTCATTCTTTTCGGCTACAGTCCTACACAACAATGCGCACAATGTCAAGGGAAAAAGTAAGATGTATGAGAATAGTTTGTTAAAAATTTTTCTTACACGAACAGTGATTGGTTTGTTTGAAGTGTAATCCGGGTGTTTTGTTGATGGATCGTTGTGTTTGGGGTCAGTGGCAGGCACGGCAGGTTGGTTCTACAGAAGTCTGGCAAAGCTTAAAAGATCTCATAAATCGAAGCACGTTTTGCGGGAGGGGGAGGGAACTTCCCTCGGCTCAAGGTCTTTTGCCTTCGGCAAAATCCCCGATTCGCCTGCGGGAAATTCCCTCCCCCTCTCGCATTCCCAACTCTGAAAAAAATAAAAAGAAAAAAACTGCGGCGTGAGGAGCGGGCGGGATTTATTCCGGAGGGCAGATTGGCTGGTTCACAATTCGATCACTTATGTCATTGTGCACGGCGGTGACGTGAAGCAGACACGGCCCGAGGAATGAAGCCCGACCGCTCCGGGGGCTCGGTAAAGATTAAAATAATTCCATAAACCGAAGCACGTTTTGGCGGGAGTGTCAGGGAACTTCCCTCCGGCTCAAGGTCTTTTGCCTGCGGCAAAATCCCGCGGTCACTGAGCCTGCCGCAGTGCGCTCTCCGGGAAATTCCCTGCCCCTCCCGCCTACGCCAAAGTTGAAAAAATAAAAAGAAAAAAACCGCTTCGTGATAATTCGTGGGAAAGATTGGCAAGCAAGCAAAAGTTATTCAAAGCTCTCAAGAAGCCTGACGGGTGCCAGGAGGATCCTGCTGAGAATATTCTGCAGCTGGGAGCCGATTGCGGACGGGGAAAGGGGCACGATGGTCGGGCTTGCGGGGTCGCCGTACACGCTTATCGGGATGGCGACTATGCCCTTGAAGAAGTATTTCACGATCGGGATCTTGCTGATCACGTAGTCCACAGTCCTGAGCGGGGAGACGAGCAAAGTAAGCTCAATCCTGTTGCTTGCAAGGTCCCAGAAGCCCTGCCCGGCCAGGCCCAGGGTCGAGCCGCTCATCTCGGCCTCGTCGATGACTACGCGGCTCCCTTCAAAATGGCCCTTGATGACAAAGGTGCGGAAGGGCAGGCCTTCGGCACCGACCCGGGGGACCCGCCCCACCAGGATCTGGGTCACATTGAGGTATTCCAGGATTTTGCCGATGATGCTGAACCTGTATATCCTTCCCCTGCTGGCCGTCAGTTCGAATTTTCCGGTAAAGGAATCCGGGACCTTGCCGGGGGCGATCAGCTCGCCGGTGAAATCAAATTTACCGGTCACCTGTGATTTCTGGGCCTGGAGGCAGGCCAGGACCGGCGCAAGGTCCACGTTGCGGACGGTTGAGCTGAACCTCATGGACGTGCCCGCCGGCGTTATATCTATGGTCCCCGGAAGCGGCATGCCGCAGATGTAATCATTGGTGAAGTTCAGCCTGACCAGCCGCGGCCCGAGTATTATGTCCGCGCTGAAGGGCTTTGCCTCGTACCTGCTGATCAGGAACCTGTTCGAGGCAACCTTGATGCTGCCCCGGACCGGCAGGTCCCAGAACGCCGAGGGCCCCTCCTTCTTTTCCGGGCCGGCTTTCTGCATTTCGGCGATCATCAGCATCAGCTTTTCATAAACGATTTCGTCCGTGAGCACATTGAGGCCGACCTCCAGGCCTTTTTCCTTCTTCGCCACTGAACCGCTCAGGGAGAAATTCGTGTCACCCCAGGAAATCCCTGCCTTCTCGATCTGGTAATAATCAGGTTCGGCCTGGACGGTTATGTCCCTGATAATCAGGGGATATGCGCTCTGCCTTATTGTGACGGGAATGTTGCCGCCGCTGATAGTCCCTCTGACCGATGCCAGCAGATAGTCCTTCATGGGCACGTGGCCGGAAATTTTCCCGGAAACAAACGCATTTTCGGCGATCTCGTTCACGACAAAGGAGTCGAGCGTTGTCTTGTGAAGGGTGCCGGAAAAAGTGAAATCCGTCCCCGCTTCCCTTATCTTCAGCGAGAGGCGGGCATCCGAGCGGCTGTCCTTCACAGCGAGCTCCCGGATGTCCCATTCATTCGGGTTGCGGGCGAGATCCAAGGCTACACGGGACCCTTCGGGGTAAATGAAATTTCCCTTGACCGAGAACGGGCCCTGTTTTTTCCACTCGGCGCGCGCATTCGTGACCTGGATGGATGCGGGCACTTTCATATAAGGGGGCAGGGGCCGGTATTTTGACGCCCATTGCAGGGTGGCCTGTCCCAGTGTCCCCGAAACGCTGAAGCCGGCATCGGCAATCCCGCGGTCCGGGATTTGCGCTGAGCCTGTCAAATTCACGTTTGTGTCGAGCAGGGAAGCGGCCGCCTGTTCAAGCGCTACAGACTTTTCTGTCAGGGTGAATCTCCCGCTCAGGCCCGCGCGGGGATATTCGAGGGTCTCGATGCCTATATCGTTCGCAGTCCCGGAGGCAGTATACCGCCACTTCAGGGCATCTCCCGGGCTGCCGGCGAATTTAAACGAGTCGAGCAGCAGCGAACCAGAGAGCGCCGTCACGGGCCCAAACCGGCTTTTCAGGAAATCCCAGGCGTAAAGCTCTTCGAGATCCAGCGATGTCCGGCCGGCGCCGACACCTATCCTCGCAGGATTGCCCCCGCTCGCCTCAATGGTGCCTGCGACGCCTGAGAAAGACGATTTTCCGAAATCCCCGTCCGTGTTGGAAAACTCGAGCCGATGCCCGGCGGGTGAACCGGAGCCGCGGAAGCCGCCCCGGGAAACCCTCAGAGGGTAAGGCGCTTCGGCCAGCGCGGTTCTCAGTCCCTCGAGTTTTCCGGAGAAAGAATACGTCCATTGCGCGGGGCTCGTGACGGGGCCTTCCAACCCGGCCCTGTCCAGCACCACAGTCCCGTCCAGGGAAGTTACCTGGCCGAGGCGGTCTTTCTGCAGCTGCTTGAGGGAATTCCACTGGAGGGCCTCCGCAAGGGCGATTACGATCTTTCGCCCTTCAGCCTGGAAGCGCATCGCGCCCCGGCCCTGCTTGAGGGTTCCGGAAACGTCCGCGAAAGACGATTGTCCCACGGAGCCTTTCACCCCTATTATCTTGAAAGTCCGTGCCGGGGAGCCGGAGGGGTCCGAATCCATGCTGAAGCGGCCCGTGTCCACCTTGACCGGTTGGGGCGCGCCGGCGGCTTTGACGGTAAGCCCGTCAAGGTCGCCGGAAAGGGAGAGCTGCCACTCGGCCGGTCTTTCCAGGGGGCCCTTGACCTGCACGGATTGTAAATTCAGCCTTCCGCCAAGTTCCCGGATTCCGCCGAGCGGGCCGGCGCTTATCCTGGCGAGGAGGCCCCATTCCCGCAGCTTTCCCAGGTCGAAGCCGGCACTTTCCAGGTCCAATGCCACCACGGGGATGTCATCCTCCCACTCCAGGGTCGATTCCGCGCCCTTTATTGCGGCGTCCCCGACGCGAGCGCTGAAATCCTTGACATCCAGCCTGTCCTCCCGGAAGGGGAACCTGCCCCGGGCGGAAATTTCGCCCCACGGGGAAACGGTGTTTTCCAGCTTGAGGCGCAGCTCTTTTCCTGAAAATCCCGCGTCGATGCCGACCCCCCTGAACGCGAGTATCTTCCCGTCAGCGCGGGTGACCCGCAAGCTGCCGTTTGACACCTTGAGTTCCAGGCTGGGGGCGTTAACGGAAATTGTCAAAAGCGCGGGGATTACCTTGCGCCTGACGGTCTCGGCCGAGAAGCCCGGTTCCTCCCTGGCGGGCCTGGCGGATATGAAGTCCGGTTCGTCGACTTCTGCGGAGGCGATCCTGACTTCGCCCCTGAACAGCGGTATTATCTCGGGGCACAGGACGATACTTTTTGCGGAGCCGCTGCCGACCCGGGGATTTTCGTATTTTATGCCTTGCGCCGTCACGCACAAACGGGGAAACACAGAGCCGCTTATTTTCTCGATATGGACTGTCCCCCCCACGGCGCGCGTAAATTCCCGGGCAACCCTCGTCCGGACCCAATCGGAATCGGTGAAATAAAGGGCAAGAAAATACAGGGCGGCGAGCAGTATCAGCAGAATTGCCGCCGCCGATGCCGGAATCAAGATCCTTTTCCTAACCTTCACTGCCGGTTGCCCCCCCGTGATTGAATACTCTTATTTTTTTCCCTCACAATAGAAGAATATACAAGGATTTTCCTGCAAAAAAAACGGCAGGGCAAGATCCGAAACAGCAGAATCCTCATTTCGTTCAGAATGACGGGTCGCCGAAAAACCTCCCGAACCGTCAATTCTTGAATGATAAAAAACCCAAAAAATGTTATATAAAATCACTTATGGGCGAGGGTTGGATTTCCCTTCCGTTGACCCAGTAAATTCAAGTATTTATGTATTTGGGCGGCAAGTAATTCCGCCCGGAAAAGGGAACGCAGTTAGATGGAGCAGCTTTTTCAAAAAAACATCCCGGTCAATATCGAAGACGAGATGAAGAAGTCTTACATGGATTACGCGATGAGCGTGATCATCGGCCGGGCAATCCCGGACGTCCGCGACGGCCTCAAACCAGTCCATCGCCGCGTGCTTTTCGCCATGTCGGAGATGGGGAACGTCTGGAACAAGCCGTACAAGAAGTCCGCGAGAATCGTCGGGGACATAATCGGTAAATACCACCCCCACGGCGACGCTGCCGCTTACGATACCATAGTAAGGATGGCGCAGGACTTCTCGCTGCGCTACCCCCTCGTCGACGGGCAGGGCAATTTCGGCTCCATTGACGGCGACCCTCCAGCGGCCATGCGCTACACGGAGATCAGGATGGCGCGGATCGCCGAGGAGCTGCTTTCCGACCTGGACAAGGAGACGGTCGATTTCACCCCGAATTACGACAACTCCCTTACCGAGCCCGTGGTGCTGCCCGCCAAGGTCCCATTCCTGCTGCTCAACGGCTCCTCGGGGATCGCCGTCGGCGTGGCCACCAATATCCCGCCGCATAACTTGACGGAAATAATCGACGGCACGAAAGCCATCATCCACAACCCCGAGATCACGGTCGACGAGCTGATGGGGTTTATCCAGGGGCCGGACTTCCCCACGGCCGGGTTCATCAACGGCCGCGACGGGATTGTCTCCGCCTACCGCACGGGCCGGGGCGTCATCCGCGTCCGCGCGCGGGCGAGCATCGAGCGCAATGCCCGCAACGACAAGGAAAGCATCATTGTTACTGAACTGCCCTACCAGGTGAACAAGGCCAACCTTATCGAGAAGATTTCGGATCTGGTCAAAGAGAAAAAAATAACGGGGATTTCGGACCTCCGGGATGAATCCGACCGCGACGGCATCAGGGTAGTCATTGACCTGAAGCGCGACGAGACGCCCGGGATCACCCTGAACCAGCTCTACAAATACACCCAGATGGAATCGACCTTCGGGATCATCATGCTCGCCATAGACAGCGCGCAGCCCCGGGTGTTGAACCTCAAGGAAGTCCTCTGCAAGTTCATTGATTTCCGCAAAGAGGTGGTTACCCGCAGGACCGTGTTCGAACTCAGGAAGGCGAGTGAAAGGGCCCATATCCTGGAAGGCCTCCTCGTGGCCCTGGGCCGGATAGACGAGGTAATCGCCCTGATCAAGGCATCCGCGAACCCGCAGGAGGCCGCAGCGGGCCTGTGCAGCCGCTTCGGCCTGACGGAGATCCAGGCCCGGTCGATCCTGGAGATGCGCCTGCAGAGGCTCACGGCACTCGAGCGCGGGAAGATCGAGGATGAATACAAGGAAATAACAGCCCTGATGGCCCGGCTCAAAGCCATCCTGGATGACCCGAAAAAAGTCATGAAAGTCATAGAGGACGAACTCGAGGACATAAAGAAGAGGTACGGCGACGAGCGCCGGACCGAGATCGTCACGAGCATCGAGGACATCAACATCGAGGACATGATCGTCGAGGAAGACATGGTCGTGACGGTTTCCCACCAGGGGTATATAAAGCGCAACCCCGTGAGCCTCTACCGCAGCCAGCACCGCGGCGGGAGGGGCAAGGTCGGGATGGCCACCCGCGAGGAGGATTTTGTCGAGAACATATTCATAGCCTCCACGCACAGCTATATCCTCATATTCACCAACAAGGGCAAGGCCCACTGGCTGAAAGTCTACCAGGTGCCGCAGGCGGGCAGGGCCGCGCGCGGCAAGGCGATGGTGAACCTTATCAACCTCTCCGGAGGCGAGCGCGTAGCCGCCATTCTCCCGGTCAAGGAGTTTGTCCCCGGCAAGTTCGTCGTAATGGTGACAAGGAAGGGCATTATAAAAAAGACCGACCTCGAAGCCTTCTCCCGGCCGCGTTCGGGCGGTATCATTGCCTTATCAATTGACGATGACGACGAGCTCATCGACGTGCGCCAGACGATGGGCGACCAGGATATTTTCCTTGGCACCCGAAAGGGAATGGCCATAAGATTCAGTGAGGACGATGTGCGCGACATGGGCAGGACGGCCCGCGGGGTGATCGGGATCAGGATGGATGACGACGACATACTGGTCGGCATGGAGATCCTCGGCAACGGCAACTCCATAATGACCGTTTCCGAGAGGGGCTACGGCAAGAGGACCGAGACCGCCGAGTACCGCATCCAGGGCCGGGGCGGCCGGGGCATAATCAACCTGAAGACCGTTCCCAAGGTGGGCTATGTATCCGCCATCCGCCAGGTCGCGGGGGACGAGGACATCCTGCTGATCTCGAACTCAGGAAATATCATCCGGATGAGAGTGGATGAGGTGCCGGTAATCGGCCGGAGCACGCAGGGCGTGAGGCTCATCGACCTGGCCTCGGAAGAGAGGCTCGTGGGCCTGGCCCGGGCGGACCGGGACAGCGAAACCAGGGAAGACGACACCGAACAGGAGGACTTGCCGGAAAACGGTACTGATCCCGACCTGTTCTAAAAAGGCGCAATGATCCCTTACCGGCAGTTCGATCATACGGCTGATCTTGGCATCGAGGTCTTCGGTGGGACGACCGTGGAGCTCTTCACCAACGCGGCGTTCGCCATCTTTGACCTGCTGACGGATATTTCCCTGGTCGAAAAAAGGGAGACCCGGGAGATTAAAGTCGAGGGAGTCGACATGGACGACCTCCTGGTCAATTTTCTGCGCGAGGCCCTGTACCTGTTCAACGGCGGGCATTGGCTCGCCCGTGAGTTCACCCTCCGGGAATTCGGGCTCGAAGTGAAAAGGACGAACAAGCTGCTGGCCGAAGTCCGGGGTGAGCCCTTCGACCCGTCCCGCCACCGCATCAAAACCGAATTGAAGGCCGTGACCTATCACCAGCTCGGGATCAGGAAAATCCCGGAAGGCTACACGACAAAGGTGGTCTTTGATGTCTAAACCGACGCTTCAGAAGATCGACCCGTACCGCTGGAAAATCGACCGGACGGGCGAAATGCGCGTGCCGGGCATCATTTATTCCAGCGAAGCGCTCATGCGCGAGCTCAAAAACGACGAAAGCCCGGTGCAGGTGGCCAACGTGGCCCACCTCCCCGGGATCGTGAAATATTCCCTGGCCATGCCCGACATGCACTGGGGATACGGTTTTCCCATCGGGGGGGTCGCGGCGTTCGATTTGAAGGAGGGCGTCATATCACCCGGCGGCGTCGGCTACGATATCAACTGCGGATGCCGGCTGGTCACGACAAAGCTCCATTACGACGAGGTGAAAAAAGTCGTGCCGGAGCTGACGTCCTGCCTCTTCCGCGATATCCCTTCGGGCGTCGGCTCGACCGGCTCTGTGAAATTGAAACAGGGCGAAGTGAAGGACGTCCTGAAAGACGGCGCCCGCTGGGCCGTCAAGAACGGCTACGGGGAAAATTCCGATCTCGAGACCACGGAGGAAGGCGGCCTCCTCGACAGCGCGGACCCGGATTGCGTGAGCGACCGGGCCATTGAGCGGGGCAGGGAGCAGGTCGGGACGCTTGGCTCCGGAAACCATTTCCTCGAAATGGAAGTGGTGGAGCAGATATTCGATGACGACGCGGCCGCGGAGGTTCGGCCTCGAAAAGGGCCAGGTGAATATCCTGATCCATTCCGGTTCCCGCGGGCTCGGCTACCAGGTCTGCGACGACTACCTCGCCCGCATGGTGAAAGAAAACCAGAAGATGGGCCTGAAATTGCCGGACCGGCAGCTCGCCTGCGCTTATATCAGCTCCGACGCGGGCCGGGAGTATTTCGCCGCGATGAGCTGCGCCGCCAATTACGCCTGGGCCAACCGGCAGATGATGATGCACTGGACGCGCCTGTGCTTCGAGCGCTTCTTTAAAAAGGGCCCCCGGGAACTGGGCATGCGGCTTCTTTACGACGTCTGCCACAACATTGCCAAAATGGAAGAGCTGCCCGTTGACGGGAAAATGATGAAGCTGTGCGTTCACCGCAAGGGCGCGACCCGGTCTTATCCTCCCGGCCACAGGGCGCTCCCGGAGAAGTACCGCCCCACGGGCCAGCCGGTGCTGATCCCCGGCGACATGGGTTCGGGATCTTACGTGCTGGCGGGCACCCAGAGGGCCTACGAGGAGACTTTCGGGAGCACCTGCCACGGGGCCGGACGGGTCATGAGCCGGGCGCAGGCGACAAAGGCCAGCAGGGGCCGGGCGATCCGCGCCGAGATGGAAAAGAGGGGGGTCCTCGTAATGGCCTCCGGCCGGGCGACGCTCATGGAGGAGATTCCCGAGGCTTACAAAAATATCCACGAAGTCGTCAACGTGGTCCACGAGGCGGGCCTCTCCAGGAAAGTGGCGCGCCTGCGGCCGATAGCTTGCATCAAAGGCTAGTTAGTCCGAGAGCTTTGTATTCGTTGTTTGTCTTGGAAAAAAATCCCATAAACCAAAGCACGTTTTGGCGGGAGGGTCAGGGAACTTCCCTCCGGCTCAAGGTCTTTTGCCTGCGGCAAAAGCCCCAATTCGCTCTCCGGGAAATTCCCTGCCCCTCCCGCCTGCCCTAACGCTGAAAAAATAAAAATAGCAAAACTGCAGCTTGAGGAGCGGGCGGGATTTATTCCGGAGGGCTGATTTGGCCGACTTCACAATTCGACCAATTATATCATTATGCACCGCGGTGGCGTGAAGCGGACACAGACCGCAGGAATGAAGCCCGACCGCTCCGGGGGCTCGGTAAGGCTTAAAAAAGACCATGAACCAAAGCCTGCCCGCAGCTACCCGACAATATCCCCCTTCAGTACCGTTACCGCTTTACCGCTGATCAAAACCCGGTTCCGAGCTGTTTTGGACTTTGAAATCCCGCCCCGCGCCGAAGCCTGGAAACCTGTAAACGGAGTTCCTGCCCAGGCGCTTCTCCCAGAAAGGCCCGAGGCAGCACTGGGCCGAACCCGTCACCGGGTCCTCGTTGACGCCGACGGCCGGGGCGAAAAAGCGGGTCACGTAATCGAATTCGGGCGCAGTGGAACGGGCCGTAACGATCACTCCGCGCATTTGCACGGTGCCCAGGAGCCCGAAGTCGGGCTGCAATTCCCGGACAGTCTTTTCCGAATCCAGCTCCAGCAGGTAATCGAAGCGGTTCTTCCCGCAGTAAAGCGGCTCGGCGCCGAGCGCCCTCTTAAGGGCCGCGGGGCAGGGGCTTTCCGACTCCGGTTCCGCGGGGAAGTCCATTTCAATCCAGCCCTCTTTCTTTTTTGTGAAAAGGGGGCCGCTTTTCGTGTTGAACCTTATCACTGCCCCGCCCGCCGCGATGCCCGTCTCCCAGAGAATGTGGGCCGAGGCCAGCGTGGCGTGGCCGCACAGGTCGACCTCGACCGCGGGCGTGAACCAGCGCAGGCCGAAGGCATCGCCCTGTGCCTCAATAAAAGCGGTCTCCGAGAGGTTCATTTCCCGGGCCACGTCCTGCATCCATTTTTCATCCTGCGGGCCCGGTAAAATGCAGACCCCCGCGGGGTTTCCGGCAAAGGGCCGGTCGGTAAAAGAATCCACCTGGTAAATTTTCATTCTTCCATACCTGACATGCCTGATATTAGCTATTGAAATCCGGGGCATGTTCCCGTTAATCTCATACAAAACGAGGAGGTAATTACATGGCCAGCACGAAAGAAAATTTATATCAGGCATTTGTCGGCGAAGCAAAGGCTTACTTCCGGCTCCTGGCATTCGCGAAAAAGGCCGACGAGGAAGGCTACCCCCAGATCGCCAGCCTCTTCCGCGCCGTCGCCGAAGCGGAGAAAGTCCACGCGATGAACGGGTTCGCCCACCTTGACCGCGTCGGCACCACCGAGGAAAACCTCAAGACCTCCTTTGAAAAGGAAACATACGTCAACGAGGTCGCCTATGCCGAGTTCCTCAAGCAGGCCTGGGCTGAAAACCTCAAGGACGCCATCTGGACATTCACCAAGGCCCGCAATGCCGAGGAGCGCCACGCCAAGCTCTATAAATTCGCCCTCACGGAAATGGCCAACGACCAGAGGACAAAATATTACGTCTGCGGCAACTGCGGCTGGGTCGAGGACGGCGTCAGGCCGGAGGCATGCCCCAATTGCCAGAGCCCTGCCGGAGATTTACAAGGAGATAGTCTGATACGGCGTTTCGTCTCTTCACCCTGGAGTTGCATCCATGAAGGTTTCGATCATCCTCGCCCATCCCTTCCGCGAGAGCTTCAATCACGCCATTGCCGGGACAGCCGTGGACGAACTGACAAAGTGCGGTCATGAAGTTTTGTTTCATGACCTGTACGAGGAGAACTTTGACCCTGTCCTTCCCGCCGCTGAAATCCCGGAGGGGGCGCCATTGCCTCCGGAGGTGGAGGCGCATTGCCGGGAAATTTCCGCCGCGGAAGGCATCGTCATAGTGCACCCGAACTGGTGGGGACAGCCTCCCGCAATCCTCAAAGGCTGGGTGGACAGGGTCATCCGCCCCGGGGTTGCCTACAGGTTCGAGGAGGGCGACAAGGGCGAAGGGGTTCCCCTTGGCTTATTGAAAGCAAGGTCGGCATGCGTGTTCAATACGATCCAACACGGAACAGTGGCGCGAGGCAAAGGTATTCGGGGACCCCCTGGATACGCTCTGGAGAAACTGCATCTTCGGGCTGTGCGGCGTCGGCAATTTTACCGCGAACGTTTGGAGTCGTCGTGACAAGCACGGAAGGTGAGCGCAGGGAATGGCTCTGCGGCAGTACGTGACACCGTTCGGCGGGCCTTCCCCTGAATGAGCGGGTCACGATCCCTCACCCCGGGGCGGTTAAAAAAATATTCAACACCTTTAACGTTTCTTTTAAAAAAGACGTCCCGGCAAACAGCCCTTCCCTAGTCTGCCATTCTAATCTTTTCAATAAAAACAAATACTTAGACAGATTCATCTCGCCGCCCGATTCTGGCACGGGATTTTCATATATAGAAGTCAAAGAGAAAAAAACCCCCGCAAGGGAGAGGGAGGAAAAGAAAATGAAAAGAATCCTTTCAACAATGATCGTGGCGGCTTTCGTGGTCCTCGGGACGGCGGTATTCGCTTTCGCGGAACAGGCGGCGGCAGGGACCGGCAATTTCCCGTTCTTCCATCTCGGCGCGCTGGTCATCGGGGGCCTGATCATCATTTCCCTTAAACATAAATACGAGCAGATTTACATGACCGAAGCGATGGGCTCTTTCGCACTCTACGTTGTCATGATTTCGCTCTTCACGGCTCCGGTCGTTGACCTTATCAAAGGGCTGGTTGGCTGATGTAAAGGGGTCCCCGTTCAGATGGCGGGGGCCCCTCCTCCAGCACAAACTCTCCCTGAACAACCCGCTTCCCCCAAATCAAATCTATTGTAAATTGAATCCTATCAAATGCGGAGGTGTGCTTATGAAACCCGGCATTACAGGGATGATCATACTGGCGGTGCTCTTTTGTTTTGTAGCCAGCTTCAGGTGCGGCAGACACAATCCAACTCCCCAAACCCCAGACAACCGGCGGCAAGCCCCTCATGCAGGCGATCAGCGAAAGGCATTCCACCCGCGATTTCAGCTCCCGGGAGATTGCCGCCGCAGGTCCTCTCCAACCTCCTCTGGGCCGCCTGGGGCATAAACAGACCCGAGGGGAAACGCACGGTCCCGACAGCGAATAACAAGCAGGGCATGGACGTCTACGCAATCACCGCCAAGGGCGCTTATCACTACGATGCCGCGTCGAATACCCTCAAACAGGTAGCCGACAAGGACTTGAGGGCCCTTACCGGAAGGCAGGACTTCGTCGCCAAAGCGCCCCTCAATCTGGTTTATGTCTCCGACTACGCGAAGATGGGATCGACAGCCGACCAGGACAAAATGCGCTATTCAGGCGCCCACGCCGGGTTCATGGGGCAGAACGTTTACCTGTATTGCGCCTCCGAAGGACTGGGCACGGTCATCAGGGCCTGGTTCGACGGCCCGGCCCTCGCAAGAGCATTAAAACTGCGCCCGGACCAGAAAGTGATCCTGTGCCAGACAGTCGGTTACCCCAAATAAAACAAAAGTAAAATGTACAGCGGGAGGGGGAGGAATGAAGCCCGACCGCTCCGGGGTCCATAGATACTTGAATGATTTACCTGAAAATCCTAGATGTTCGTCTCCGGCCCGCCGTGGGGGGTGGCGAGGGCCTGCTCGGCGGCTTTTGTTATCTCCCCGTCATAGTTGTGGTTGAGGGAGAAGACGCGCAGGTGGACGACCCGGGCGGGGATGAACTTGTAGATGTCCTTCAGGGGTTCGGGCGAGGTCATGCCTGTGGCGGGGTTGTACACGTTGATCCTTTTTTCACCCTCCGCCATGATGTTGAAGGGGCGGGGGTCCTGGGTGGCAAGGTCCACCCTGATCCGGGCCTTGTTCCTTATCGATGAGGGCAGGTACCTGCGGATAAGGCGCTCGTAATCGGCGGCGCCGGCGAAACCCATCCCGGCATGGATCTGGTCGACCGAGATCTCCGCGGAGTACGACATCTTCCATTTGACTTCCCGCATATTGAGTTTTTCCCACTCCCGCGCGAGGGCCCGCCGGCGCGGGTCCCTGGCCTTGAGCCAGCCCCTCACGGTCTGGAAGAGCTGCCATTCGTCGCAGGCGAGGTATTCGTCAAGGTGTTTCAGCCGGGTTGCGCGGGAGGATTATTTCCATCGACTCCCGGAAAATCTCCTGGAGGTGGAGGTCCAGGGCGCGGGTGGTGCGGTGGAAATAGACGTTGGCGTAAAGGTTCAGCCGGGCGTTGAGGAAACGGGAGAGGGCCGAGATGCCGGCCTGGTGCAGCGTGAGCCCCTCGGCGGAAAAGAAGCTGTAGAACCTCAGGCGCGACACGTTGACGATATCCAGCGAAAAGCCGGTCATGTATGCGTCGCGCTGGACATAATCCAGGTTGTCCACCGTGTAAATCCCGGAGAAGAGCTGGCGCAGGAAGATTAGCCACTTCGGCTGCCTGGTGCGGTCGAGCCCCTCCGGCATCTTGATCAGGAAGGCCACCTGGGCCGGGTTGAGCCTCTCGCCCCTGGCAAAGGGCCCGCTGGGGCTGCGGCGGATCGCTTTAATGACCGGGCCCAGTTCCCCGGTGATGATGCGCTGACCAAGTATTTCGTGGTTGAGCTTGTAGCGGTCCAGGAAGTTGTCGTCGAAAAAATGCCCGAACGGGCCATGGCCGACGTCATGCAGGAGCCCCGCAAGCCTCAGGAGCTCCTCGACAAGGTTGATCGAGGGGATGTCCGGGCACACGCTCTTCAGGCTGGGGTACAGATAGCGCCCGAATTCCCCCGCGACGTGCATCGTTCCCAGGGAGTGCTGAAACCTGCTGTGCTCCGCCGAGGGGTAGACCCAGCGCGCGCTCTGGAGCTGGTGGATCCTCCGGAGCCGCTGCACCCAGGCGGAATCTATAAGGTCCTTCTCAGTGGCCTCAGGCCTGCCGCCGGCCGTTTTTTCCGGGAAAGGCACGGTGAACAGCGCGGACCGGTGGATCGGGTCGGCGATCAGCGCGTTTCCCTCGAAGATCTGGGCGGGGCCGGCTGAGTGTTTCATTGTCTTCCGGACACGATGATTATATTGAATTCGGACTTCCAGGTAAGGGCCCTGGCTTCTGCGTTGAGCCGCCCCGCTATGTCCATGGCATCGGATTTCACGTCAGGCGCGTAATAGACCGTGGTGCGTTTGAAATCAGTACGTCCGGCTTTGTCAACCTTGGCCACCCGGTATCCCATCGAAGAGAGGCTCGCGGAGATCTGTTTGGCCGAGGACATCTGCCCGTCTCCGGACAGGACTTTGATCCGCGCTTTGGATTTTGCCGGTGCCTGGGAGGGGTTCAAGCCCGCACTGCGTTTTGTATTTGCCCCGGATGGTTTCTCTGCGCCCAGCTTCCTCTCGAGCGCGGCTATGGCCGCGTCCTTTTTTGTCTTTTCCAACTGCTCGTTGAGTTCCTTGACCTTGAGCGTCAGGGCGAGGTTTTCGCTCTCCAGCTTTTTGGCATCCGGCTTATCTTTTTTCAGGGCGTCAAGCTTTTCATTGAGGGAAACGGCCTCCCGCGCCAGCGCCTTGCGTTCCGCCTGGCACCTGGCAAGTTCATCGTTGAGTTCCGCCATCATTTGCGGGGGCACGGTGGTTTTTTGCGGACCGGAACAGCCCAGGAAAACGACGGCAAGAAACAGGGTAAATATTGTCTTCAAAGAAGCACGCATGAAAGGCCCTCCCAATTCGTTTGTCTCGAGATATCTTAAAGGCGCAAAAAAATCCACAGGAATCCTAAATTTACGATAAGCTCGGGCTTGCGCCCGCGCGAAAAAGCGCCATTGAAAAAAGAGCGTATCCGTTCTATAAAGGCGCCTTGAACCGAAAATACGACAGGGAGGAATAGATGAATAAAGGCATTCTGATCGCGCTCGGTGTTGTCCTGGTGCTGGTGCTTGCCGTTTACGGCTTTTTCCAGTCAACTTACAATTCGCTGGTGGGGCTGGACGAGGGCGTGAAGGCCTCCTGGTCCCAGGTGGAAAACCAGCTGCAGAGGCGCTTCGACCTGATCCCCAACCTTGTTGAGACCGTGAAAGGGTACGCAAAGCATGAGCGGGAGGTCCTCATCGAGGTGACAAACGCCCGCGCCAAAGTGGGCCAGGCCGGCTCGGTCCCCGACAAGATAGCGGCGAATAACGAACTCTCCGGCGCGTTGAGCAGGCTCCTTCTGGTGGTTGAACGCTACCCCGACCTCAAAGCCAACCAAAACTTCCTGAAACTCCAGGACGAGCTTGCCGGGACGGAAAACCGCATCTCGGTCGAGCGGCGCAGGTACAACGAAGCCGTCAAGGCATTGAACATCAAGACCCGCAGCTTCCCCGCAAACATAGTGGCCGGCATGTTCGGCTTCAAGCAGGCGGCCTTCTTCGAGGCCCCCGCGGAAGCGAAGAAAACTCCGCAGGTCAAATTCTAGCGAGATCGGGGCCGGTCCTGGACCGGCCCTTTTTTTATTTCGCCAGGTACCCCCCGTCATTTACGACAACATGGCCGGTCATGTAGGCTGACGCATCCGAGGCCAGGAAAACGGCGAGCCCCTTCATGTCGTCCTCCTGCCCTATGCGCCTCATCGGGACGGTGTCCAGCAGCATGTCCAGCACCGGCTTGAATTCAGGCTTTTCCACATAGGCCATCATGTCGGTGAGGAAGAAGCCCGGGGCTATGGCGTTGACGCGGATCTTGTAGGGCGCGAGCTTCACGGCAAGGTTCATTGTCAGGAGGTTGATCGCCGCCTTGCTCGAGTTGTACGGCACCGCCGGGTGCAGCTTCTCCTCCGATCCCCTGAACCCCATGACAGACGAAATGTTGATGATGCTCCCGCCCCCCTGCTCCTTCATTATTCGCGCCACCTTCTGGGTCAGTATCCAGAGGGCCCTGACGTTGACGTTGAAGATCTGGTCCCAGCGCTCCAGGGGAAAGTCCAGGGTGGGGGCGCCCCAGGTCACGCCGGCATTGTTCACCAGGACGTCTATCTTCGGAAAATTTCTCCAGGGCCGTCTTGACGAGGCCGTCGATGCTTTCCTCTTTCGCCAGGTCGCAGGCCACGGGGACCACCCGGGTCCGGCAGTCCTGCTCGATCTCGGCCGCCGTCTTCTGCAGGTTTGACAGCTTGCGCGAAGAGATCACCAGGTCGGCGCCCGCTTCGGCCAGCCCCCTCGCTATGAATTTACCGATACCCCTGCCGCCTCCCGTGACGAGGGCGGTTTTGCCCTTTAACGAAAACAGGTCCTGAACGCGCATGATGGCCTCCTTGTGGATTGAACATTGAAAAAATCAGCTAGCAGATATCAATTTTGGGAATTGCGGGTCAAGATAATTAAAAAACGTCTATATTCTGGATCTTTACCGAGCCCCCGGAGCGGTCGGGCTTCATTCCTCGGTCTGTGTCTGCTTCACGTCATCGCGGTGCACAATGATATAAGTGACCGAAGATGTGAAGTAGCCAATCATCCCTCCGGAATAAATCCCGCCCGCTCCTCAAGCCGGAATTTTTCCCTTTTTATTTTTTTCAGAGTTTGGGAATGCGGGAGGGGGAGGGAATTTCCCGGAGGCGAATCGGGGATTTTGCCGAAGGCAAAAGACCTTGAGCCGAAGGGAAGTTCCCTGACACTCCCGCAAAACGTGCTTTGATTCATGGGATTTTTTTAATCTTTACCGAGCCCCCGGAGCGGTCGGGCTTCATTCCTCGGTCTGTGTCTGCTTCACGTCACTGCCGTGCATAATGACATAAGGGTCGAATTGTGAAGCGGCCAATCATCCCTCTGGAATAAATCCCGCCCGCTCCTTACGCTTCAGTTTTGTCTTTTAATATTATTTTCAGAGTGTGGGGCAGGCGGGAGGGGGAGGGAATTTGCCGCAGGCGAATCGGGGATTTTGCCGGAGGCAAAAGACCTTGAGCCGAAGGCAAGTTCCCTCACACTCCCGCAGAACGCGCTTTGATTTACGGGTTTTTTAATCTTTACCGAGCCCCCGGAGCGGTCGGGCTTCATTCCTGCGGCCGTGTCTGCTTCACGTCACCGTTGTGCACAATGACATAAGTGGTCGAAGATGTGAACCAGCCAAATCTGCCCTCCGGAATAAATCCCGACCGCTCCTCGCGCGGTATTTCTATAATTCAGAGCGGCGACGGGCCGAAGACTGAACCGTCGGGGAGGATTTCCACGTAGTCATCGCCCCTGTATTCCATCCGGGTCAGGATAGGGGGGATGGTCTTTCCCTTTGTCGACTTGATCACCTGGTCGATGGTCTTGAAGGCGCTCAGTTCTATCAGGGTGTGAATTGTCGGCAGGACCAGGGCCATTTTCCCCTGGTGATACTGGCGCAGGCCCCCCTGGGGGGTTACCCAGGCATGGTCAGTCAGCTCATAGCCGTCGTGCAGGGCCTCCTGGCACTGCGGCGCGCGGGCAGCGAAAAACCGGACATTGTACCGCAGGGGAAGGGCTTCGGGGGTTATCCAGTGGGAGAAGTAGAAAAGGCGGTCCGCCGCCAGCCTGAGCCCTTCCGCCTCGAGCATTGACCGCAGGGACAGCCTCCCCTTGATCAAGTCCGCCCTGTACCGCCGGAAACGGGCCCGGTCTTCGGGAAGCCCGAATGATACGAGGGAGCCGGCGGAGTCAACGGCCAGCAGGATCCCCACTTCCTCGAAGGTCTCCCGGATTGCCGCGGCCCAGGAACCGAGGGCCTCGCGGGGCGGGAGGTCCGGCATCAGCGAACCGGCGGTCCTGCAGGCAAGGCCCGCGCAGAGGTCTTCGATTTCCGGGGACGAATCCGCCGCGTCCAGGATGCCGCCGGGGAAGACGTGGAATTCACTGCAGAAGCGGCTCCTGGCATGTCTCCTGACCATCAGGATTTCAAAAGAGGACTCCGCTGCCTTTTCAGCCTCCCTGAGGAGGATGACCGTGGAGGCGCTTTTCGGTTCGACTGGTTTTCGGAGGTCGCTGCTCAAATTTTCACTTCCCGGATCTCTCCAACAGGGCCACGGTTTCGATGTGCATTGTCTGGGGGAACATGTCCAGCGGCTGCACAAATGCCAGGGAAAACCCCCCGGACAGCAGGACCCGCAGGTCTCTAGCCTGGGTCGCCGGGTCGCAGGAGATGTAGACCACCCTGTCCGGCTGCAGATCGATAATGCCTGACAGGACATTTTTATCACAACCTGCCCGAGGCGGGTCAAGGACTATTACACTGAAATCCCCTGCCGTCAAGGCATTCAGCCGGTCTTCGACCTGCCCGGCATGGAATTGAGCATTGCCGAGGCCGAGGTTCAGGGCATTTTGCCTGGCGCATTCGACGGCATCCCCCTCCGCTTCTATCCCCAGAACCCGGGCCCCGGCGGCGGCCAGAAAAATGGAAAAGAGGCCGGAACCGCAGTACAGGTCGAGGACTGCATCACCGGCGGAGCAGCGGGCCGCCTCGAGCACAATGTCCACCATTTTTCCGGTCAGGAATTTATTGTTCTGAAAAAACCCGCCGCAGGGGACAAGAAAAGCCGTGTCCTTGACTATCCGCGTGATCCTTTCATTATCCTTGTTTACAGGTTCGCCGGGTTCTCCCGGGAGGCGGCAGAGGGGCGCGGGAAGGGGTTCGAATTCCCTCGACCATAAGACCAGCCTCTCCTCCCGGGACCGGCCGCCTTCCCTCAAAGAGCCGCGGGCCTCGGCCAGGGAGCTGTTGATGCTCTCGTCGAGAATTTCGCAGCGCTCGATTTCGATGATATTAGCGCCGGAGATATCAAAAAACCCGGCCTTCCCGCCGCCGCTGTCCGCGAAAATATGGAACTCCGCCTTGCCCCGGTAAGAATAAGGGCTCGGGAGACGCAATCACGGGCTTCACGTGCGGGGCCGGCACCCCCCCGATCCTCTTCAGGGCCTGCACCACCTGGTCGTGCTTGATTTCCAGCTGGTGCGGGTAGTCGATATGCTGGTAGCAACATCCGCCGCACCGGGCAAAATACCGGCACGGGGGGTTGACCCTGTGGGGGGAAGGTGCAACGATCTTCTTCAGCCTTCCAGTGAGGTGCCTCTTTTTGACCGACCTGACTTCGGCCTGGACAATGTCGCCGTCCACCGTGAAGGGCACGAAGGCGGTGATCCCGCCTCGCCCATCCCCCCGGGGTACCCTGGCCACACCGCCGCCCCCGAAGGCCACCCCCTCAATTTTTGCCTGAAAAATATCCCCGCGTCTCAATCCATCGAGCCTTTCGCAAAATTTCCAATCAAGAAAAAGGGCATATATCATTTTTCCGCAAATCCGTAAACCTAAAGAGTTTCAAGCATTTATTCTTCTTTACAAAAACAGCCTTGAACTGTTAGCTTCACCTCCGCGAATTTTACCGGGAAGAAATTATGGCACCTGAAAAAAAATCCATGCTGTGCCCGAGACTGCCGCAAGCTCATCAGCTCCGATGAGCCGATGTGCCCCTACTGCGGCCTGGCAAGGCCCGGCTCATGGTGGAAAAGCGCCCTGGGCAGCTCCTTGTTGAACAACCCCGGCAGCGTCGTAAACGCGATAATCGCCGTCAACGTGGTCTTTTTTATTATATCCATACTGATCAACACCTCGCGCATCGGCCTTTCCGCGAAGCCCCTTCACGTTCCTTTCGCCTTCCGACAGCAGCCTCTTCGCCCTGGGCGCGACGGGAACAATCCCCATAAAGCTGTATCACCGCTGGTGGACGCTGGGGGCGGCCTCCTTCCTGCACGGCGGGATCCTGCACATCGTCTTCAACATGCTGGCCCTGCGGCAGCTCGGCCCGTTTGTCGCCTACGAGTACGGGATCAACAGGTTCATCATCATTTACATCCTGAGCGGCGTGGCCGGTTTCGCCCTGTCCTACGTTGCCGGGGTCCCTTTCACGATCGGGGCCTCCGCGAGCATCTGCGGCCTCATAGGCGCAATCGTCTATTACGGGAAGAGCAGGGGCGGCATTTACGGGCAGGCCATCTACAAGCAGGCGACCGGGTGGATCATCGGCCTGGCGCTCTTCGGCCTGCTTTTCCCGGGCATCAACAACTGGGGCCACGGCGGGGGCATCCTGGCGGGCATCGCGCTCGGCTTCGCCCTGAAATACAGCGACCGCGCGCCGGAATCGATGCTGGACAGGGCCGGCTCCATCCTGTGCATTGCCGTTACCGCCCTCATCCTGGCCTGGTCCCTGGTCCAGGCGTATCGGATGATCGGCCGCGTAGAGATACCATTCCCGCCATTGACACTTCAGGCCCGATTTCCTATATTCCTAAGCGTTGAAAAAACAGGAGGGCTAAGATTATGAAAAATGCGATTGCGGTTGTCCTTCTCAGTCTCCTGGCGGCCTGTTACGGCTGCGGCAGCAGCGCAGTCCTGATGGGCAGTCAAACCGTGGGTATTGAGTCCGGCAAATTCATCTACACGAACGGCGCGGTGAAATGCGACTACACCTACCCGTTTGAACAGGTCTGGGAGGCTTCGATGAAGGCCATTTCCGACATGAAGGCCGCCAGTGTCACGAAAGACGAAAAGGATCAGCAAGGGAGAAATCGAAGCCCTGATGAGCAATGAAAAGGTCAAGATCACGGTTTCGTATTCATCCAGGGACATGACAACGTGTTTCCGTCCGGGTGGGACTTATGGGCAACAATATCGCGTCCAAGATGATCCTGGAGAGGATCACGGAGAACCTGAAAAGCCTCCTCCGGCCGTAAATGAAAAAATCAGAAAGCGGGAAGACAGTCCGGACCTTCGCGTTGGCCTCGTTCCTCAACGACATGGGGTCCGACATGATTTACCCGGTCTGGCCGCTCTTTGTTACATCGCTGGGCGCCAACATGGCAGTCCTGGGCTTCCTGGACGGGCTGGGCGACTCCCTGGTGGCCATCTCGCAGGCGGTTTCCGGCTACCTCTCCGACAAGCTGCGCAAGCGCAAGGTCTTCATCTGGCTCGGCTACCTGTTCGGGGCGCTCTCCCGGGTGGGATACGCCCTGTCCCCCACCTGGCACATGCTTGTGCCCTTCCGGGTCCTCGACCGGTCCGGCAAGATCCGCAACCCGCCGCGGGACGCCATCATTGCCGACGTGTCGCAATACGAAAACAGGGGCGGGCATTTCGGGATAATCAGGGCCATGGACAACCTGGGCGCCGTCTGCGGCATCCTCGTGACGATAGCCCTGATCGAGCACCTCGGCTACCGGAACATGTTCCTGATCGCGGCGATCCCCTCGGTGCTCGCGGTCATCCTGATCCTCGTCATGGTCAGGGAAAGAAAGGACACGGCGACGGTTTACAAGGGCCTGCAGCTTTCCGATCTCACGCCCAATTTTCGCCTGTTCCTTTTCCTCAACTCCGTTTTTTCGCTGGGGGCTTTCAGCTATTCCTTTCTCCTCATCTTTGCCGGGAAATTCGGTTTCAGGACCATGACCATTCCCGTGCTTTATCTGACCTTCACGGTCTTCGCGTTCCTGTCTTCCATTCCGTTCGGGAGGCTTTCGGACCGTTTCGGGCGCAAGCCGATAATGATGGTCTCCTTCCTGCTCTGGGGGCTGGTGTGCCTCGACCTGGTAATGTTCCAGAGCACGGCGGCCATCTGGCTCGCCTTCATCCTGTTCGGCCTGCACCGGGGCGCTCTTGACACCGTGCAGAAGGCCTTCGTGTCGGAGCTCGTCCCGGAAGCCTACCGTGCCAGCGGAATGGGCGGTTTTCAAATGGTAATCGGGCTCGTGGCCCTTCCTTCGTCCGTAATTGCCGGGCTCCTCTGGGACAATATCAGGGTGCTTGCCCCATTTTATTTTTCCCTGCTGCTTGCCGCGGCGGCCATGGTGATGCTGTTCTTCGTCAAAGAAAACGCAATGGAGGCCTGAGGGCCTATGAACAGGAAAAAAGTGATATCGGTATGCGGGGGGCATAAGGACACAAAGTTCTCGGCGGATGCTTACGAACTCGGGAAAGGCATCGCCCTGCGCGGGTATGTGCTGATCACGGGCGGGGGCGGGGGCATCATGGAATCGGCGTCGAGAGGGGCTGCGGAAAACGGGGGCCTGGTCATAGGAATCCTCCCGAGCGAGAGGAAAGCCCCCCTGGACGGCTATCCCAACCCGTATGTAACAATACCTGTCTACACGGGTATGTCGGACGCACGCAACGCGATCATTGCCAAGTCGCCGGATGTGCTTGTGGCCCTTGGCGGGGGCTGCGGGGACGCTCTCCGAGATAGGCCTTGCCGTGAAGAGCGGGACGCCGGTCATCATAATCGGGGATACCGGATTCAGGCTGCCCGAGGAGATGGGCTGCATTTCCGCCGGCTCAGCCGCTTCCGCCCTGCGCGAGATTGAAAGAATTTTGTCCGCCGATTGATCCCTTTTTGTCCCGGAAATTGCCGCCTGGCGCATGATTTACAAAAATTGCGTCCCGGGCGGATAAAAAAGATACCTGATGGCAGGATAAAGGCTAAGGATTGAGGCTGCGCACCAGGCGCGAGAGATCTCAATGCTTGCGGCCTTATCAAGGGGCCGGTTGTCATTGCCGCACTTTGGAGAGTAAATGCAGGCGGGGCAGCCGGCCTCGCACCCGCAATCGCCGACTATGGCCAGGGTCATCCTGAGGACGTCCGGGAACAACTCGAAGACCCGCTCGGAAATTCCGATCCCCCCCTCGAAACCGTCATAGAGGAATATTGTGGGTTTCCCGGTGTCCAGGTGAAAAGGTGTAGAAAGTCCGCCCAGGTCCCGGCGGTCGCACAGGACCTGGAACGGGACGGCCGAGATCATGGCGTGCTCCGCGCCATGGAGGCCGCCCCCGAAATCCATCCCCGATTTGCGGATTGCCTCCCCGGTCTCTTCCGCAACGGTAAACCACACCCCGACAGTGTTGAATTCCAGGGGGGGCAGGCTGAGCTTCCTCACCCCGAGGGTCTTGCCCTGGCGGACGACCTTGTAGCCGATGTAACGTTCCGTTACCCCCAATCCCCCCACGGACAGGGGTGCTGCCACCGCTGCCGCTGCGCAGCACGCCCGTGACCCTCAAGGAGGCGTCCTTGAGAGGGACGGTGTAATAGTCCACATCGGTTTTTTTTGCGAACGCCGTTTTGTCCTCCAGGTCGAGACGCTCGATAATGTATGTTTCCCCCTGGTGGACGAGGACGGCCCCCTCGTGGGCCTCCCTGTAGGCCTGGGAACGGTCCATTGTCCCCAGTGTCCTCCCGTCGCAGACCAGGGTGAAGATCTCCGAAGCCGGGCCCTCGAGGCTCACCACCTCGGTGGGCCGGGCCTTTCCTGAATACACCCAGCCGCGGGGCGTCGGGGTAACGAGGCCGTGCCGGCCCAGCGACTCGAGGACGGCCTGTGTCTCCAGGGCATCGCCGCCGAAGAAGTCCCGGTCCTTTTCGGGGTCGACGGGTATTTCCGCGGCCGCGCACATCAGGTGTCCCGCACGGATATGGGAATTTTCGAGGTCGATCACCGCGTGCTCGTGCGGCCTGCCGAAAAAGGCGGCCGGGTTCCGGGCGAAATACTGGTCGAGGGCGTCTTCGTACGCGACCAGCGCCGCGACCGAATCGCCGGCGCCCCTTCCGCCCCGGCCCGCCTGCTGCCAGGTGGAGATTGCCGTCCCCGGGTAGCCGGCGATGATCACGGCGTCGAGCGAGCCGATGTCAATCCCGAGTTCCAGGGCATTGGTCGACGTTATGCCGCGCAGCCGGCCCTTTTTCAAGGCGTCCTCCAGTTCCCGGCGCTCTTCGGGCAGGTACCCGGCGCGGTATGCCGCAATCTGCCCGGCAAGCCCCGGCTCGGTCTTTTCCAACTCCGACCTGGACCACAGGGAGATCAGTTCGGCCATCTTCCTGTGACTCCGTGAAGCAGATCGTCTGCAGGCCGTGGCGGATAAAATGGATGAAGAGCTCTTTCGCTTCGGCATGCGTGGAGGCGCTCTCGCTCCTTCCCCCGTGGGGGTTGAACAGGAGGAAGAACTTGCGCCCGCGAGGCGCGCCGTTTTCCGAGACGTGCGCGAAGGGGGCGCCGACGAGTTTCGCGGAGAACTCGACCGGGTTGGCAAGGGTCGCCGTCGACAGCACGAACTGCGGTTCGGCGCCGTAATAACGGCAGACCCTGCCGGAGGCGCCGGACGAGGTACGCGATATTGGAGCCGGCGACCCCCCTGTAGCGATGGGCCTCGTCCATCACGATGAATTTGAGTCCCCGGAAGAATTTTTCCCATTTGTAATGCCACGGCAGGACATGATGGAGCTCGTGGAAGGTTGCTGATGATGATCCGCGATTTGTCGCGGATGGCGGGCCTTCGCCCCGCGGGGGTGTCCCCGTCGTAAACGCGGGGCGGAGCCCCGAGCCGGTCGCGCGGTCCATTTCCGCGAGGAATTTCAGCTGGTCGTTGGCCAGCGCCTTCGTGGGATAGATGAAAAGGGCCCGCCCCGCGCTGTCCCCGAGCAGGGCCTCCATGACGGGGAGCGTGAAGGCGAGGGTTTTCCCGGAGGCCGTCGGGGTGGTAATGATCACGTTCTTCCCGCCCCTCAGGAAATTGATGGTCTCGCACTGGTGGGAATACAGCCGGATCTTCCGGCGCGCTATATAATCCTTGAGGGGCCCGGCGAGGTCCCGTTCGAGCGTCCCGGGTACGGCTTCCCTCGCCGGGATCACCTCGGTGTGGACGAGGCCCCTCATCCCCGCCAGCGCGCGAACGGCCCGCTCGATCACCTGCACCAGACCTCCTGGAGTTTTAAGAAGAGCCGGGCCAGCGTTTCGAGGTCCTTGCGGTTGTGCTCCACGATGGGCACAAGCGGTCCGGGATTGCCGGTCCGGAGATAGGTTTCGTAAAACTCCGGGACGAGCGCGCTCGGCACGTCGTCGCGCCGCTCCTCGCTGAACAGGAATTTTTCCAGGGTGACAAGGCGGCAGTTGGGCGAGTCCTCGCCCCAGGCCCGCCGCGAGTAGGGCAGGATGTCGAAGTGCGCCCGCTCGAAATCCCCCTTCATCCCGTAATAGAACAGCCTTTCCTGGATATAGGGTATATCGAAAGACCTGCCGTTGAAGGTCATGAAGGCGCTCGACTCGCCGATGTGAGACAGGACGGCGTCGAGAGCGGCGGGCTCTTCCTCGATTCCGCGCAGCAGGTACTGGCTGAAGACGATCCTGCTCCCCTTTATTTCCGCCAGCCCGATGAGGATTATCGGGCGGGTGAAGAGCCCCAGCGTCTCGATGTCCAGCAGGATGAAATCATCTTTTGAATGAAAGCCGGACACAAAAAAGGACAGGGGGTGGGATTTCGGGTACCAGCGAAAGATCATCTCCTGGATGCCGCAGGTGCCGCACCGGTCGAAATGCTCCAGGAATTCGGACGCCGCGCGCCCGAACCGGGGATGTCCGGCAAGGTCGGGTATTGTCCGATAGCCTTTTTTCTTGAGCTGCTTTTCCTTGACCGCCCCGATTCCGTAGATGAGCTTCAGGTCGGAGAGGATCCTCTCGCGGGACAGGTCCGGACAGGGGGTTTCGAACCTGGCACTGCGCCTCGTTCCTCACCAGGTAACATTTGCCGGAACCGTTCGCAACAACCTCGCCCGGGAAAACCCCTTCGATCGTCTGCCCCCTGTAGCCCTTCAGCAGGGAAGCCTTCAGCTCCTGGGCCAGCCGGTATTCGAACGGGTCCACGCCCCAGGCGAACCTCCCGGGCTGCCCGGATTCGTCCCAGGATATCGTATTCCCTGAGGGAATCGGCGTAGCCTTTAAGGCGCTCGCCTATTCGGTCGTAAATTGTCTTCATAAAAAAAGCGCTCCCGCTGGCAATGGACCGGGAGCGCGGATCATATTACACGGGGGATCATATGAAAGATGGATTTCAGATCAGGTGTTTTGATTTCAACCCCGATTTGACCATTTCCGTGATAGCCCCCTGGGGAATGAAAGCCGTGTTTATGACCAGGTCATAGTTGACCGGGTCGTTTATATCAGCGTTGAAGTACTTGCGTATATATGACCTGCGTTCAGATTCAACCAGGGAGATGCGCTGTTCGGCTTCCTTCCGCGCAACCCCGAATCTTTTCATAACGCTCTTGATCCTGGCATCCACGTGGTGCGACAAGCCTGATACGGAGCTGTTCCTCGGGCGCTATCAGGAAACTGCCGCCCCTGCCGAGGATTACGGCCTGCCCGTGCCGGGCGATTGTCCCCATGACCCGCACCAGGTGATTCATATACTGGTAAGACCAGAGGTTGCGGTCCTTCTCCAGTATTGAGATCCAGTCGTCAATAAAGTTACGGCCCTTCTCCTCGAGGGTCGCCACCACCGACGCGCTCATTTTTGCGCTCCTGGCAACCTCTTCAACAATCTTCCCGCTGTAAAGGTCCAGTTTGAATTCCTTCGCCAGCATTGCGGCAATTGCCCCTCCGTTGCAGCCCGGCTGGCGGGAAATCGTTATGACCGGTCTTGGCGAAGTGCGCTTTTCGGCCACGGACTTGTTCCATCTGAGGAGCTGCTCTTCCACAAGCTGCTGGATGACATCGGCAGACGGCATGTGTTTCATGGCGACCTCCTGAAAAATAAAATGGAAAGCCTGAAATCCAGCCTAAGCGTATCTCAGGATTTGCCCTAAAACCACTTCTTTTTTTTAAAGTAGGCGACCATGCCCAGGGCGACAGCCACCATGACGGCCCACAGGGCCGGGTAGGCCCAGTGCTTTTTAAGCTCGGGCATGTACTCGAAATTCATTCCGTAGACGCCGACCAGGAAAGTGAGGGGGATGAAAATTGTTGAGATGATCGTCAGGACCTTCATCACCTCGTTGAGGCGGTAGCTGACGCTGGAAAGATATATGTCAAGCATGCCGAAAACCATTTCCCTGTAATTCTCCGCAGTGTCTATTACCTGGACAATGTGCTCGTAAACGTCGCGGAAGTAGACCCTGGTGGGCTGCTTTATCAGGGGCGATTCCGACATGTAGAGGAAGTTAACGGTTTCCCTGGCGAGCCACACCGAACGGCGCAGGAACAGGGCCTCCCTCTTGAGCCGGTGGATGGACTGCAGGACCTTGGGGCCGGGCGTGTCGAGCAAAGCCTCCTCGGCAGCCTCGATGGCGTCCCCGTATTTTTCGAGGACAACGAAGTAGTTGTCCACAATCACGTCGATGAGCGAGTACGCGAGGTAATCGGCCCCCATTTTCAGGAAGCGCCCGGAACTGGCCCCTATCCTGCCGCGGATGGCGTCGAACAGCGGGCCCGGATGCTCGCGGAACGAGATGACGTAATTTTCGCCAAACACAATGCTGACCTGTTCTGCGCCGATCTCCCCCGTCATTTCGTTGAAAGAGAGGGCCTTGAGGACGAGGAAGATATAAGTCGCCGAAATCCTCCACCTTCGGGTTCTGGCCGGTTGTCGCTATGTCCTCGAGGAACAGGGGGTGGAGCCCGAACCCTTCCCCGATTTCCCTGATCACTTCAATATCATGAATGCCGTCGATATCTATCCAGTTCACCCCACCCGGCTGGAGGGGGAACAGTTCCTTTACGGATTGGGTTTTCTTCTCCAGGCAGCCCCCGTCATCGCACCGCGTGAGAACGATATTGACCTTCTCGGTCCTTTCGGGGTGAGCCGGCACAAGGCTGCCGGGCGGCAGCCCTGTTTTCCTGCGTACTCTTTGAGAACCTTCTGCGCATGATCTCACAAGTATCTTGTTTTTTCGGACACGGCGGCCCTTGGAGTCTCGCCGGGGGCCTCGGTTTAGTTCAGGACAACCTGGTTGCGGCCGTTTTCCTTCGCCTTGTAGAGGTTGGCGTCGGCCCTTTTCACGTAATCCATCATGTCCTCATTCAAGGCATATTCGGCCGTACCGATGCTGAGGCTTACCGCTACCCTCTGGTCGGCCGCCAGGCTGCGGTCGACGAGGAATTCTTTCCTGATCCTTTCAGCGACTTTGAATGCCTCCCGTCCCGGGGTTTCAGGCAGGATGGCTATGAATTCGTCGCCCCCGTAACGGTACACGGAATCAGTCACGCGCAGGCACTTCCTTATCACCTGTCCCAGCCGGACCAGGAGCTTGTCCCCCTCGAGATGCCCGTGGCAGTCATTGTATTGCTTGAAGTGGTCCATGTCGAGGATGATGATGGACAGGGATTTGCCGTAGCGGTTGGTGCGCAGGACCTCGATTTGGAGCTGGGTAAAGAAGTGGCGCGAATTGTACAGCTTGGTGAGGTCGTCGGTTATGCTCAGCTCCATGTACTTTTGTTCGCTTTCCCTGAGGGCCTCTTCGGCACTGCGCCTCGCCGTGAAATCAACGGCGTTGCCGAGCACGGCTTTCCTCCCGCCGTACGTAATGGGAATCACGGTTTCCATAATCCATTTTACGCTCGCCGCCCCTCGTGGCGATCCTGTACTCGTAAGGGGCCGTCCGTTCCGACCTGAGCATCTTGCGGGCGTTTTCCCGGACAAAATCCCTGTCCTCGGGGTGGACAATGTCCAGGGGGTTAATCCCGAGCAGCTCTTGTTCGCCCACGCCCGCGTATTCCCTGAACTTGGGGTTTGCAAAGCGCAGCCTGCCGTCCTGGATGACATAGACCCCCACGGGCGAGCTGTTGGCGAGCGTCACATAGAGGTTTTCCATCTGTTTGCGGTCGGTGATATCGCGGCTGACCACCAGTATCCCGGCAAGCTCTCCCCTGGAACTGAAAACGGGGGTCTTGATCGTGTCAAGGATAAGGCCCCGGTCTTCCAGTGAAATTCATTCTCGAAGCGCGAGGCCATGCGGGAGCGGATGACTGTTCGCATCGGAGAGGTTTATCGATTCGGCGACATCGGCCGGAAAGAGTTCCCCGGCCTTCTTCCCGATGATCTCGTCGTGCTCCATCCCCAGCAGGTCCTCGTAGGACTTGTTGACCAGCAGGTAACGCCCGGTGACATCCTTGAAAGAGATGAAGTCCGGGACCGACTGGACCAGGGCGGAGAAGCGTACGTTGATAACCTCCAGCTCTCTCTGGGCGCTCTCCCGCGCCTGGATCTGCTTGTCGAGCAGCTCCGCCCTCTCGCGGATTATCTTCAGGTTCTGCCGGACCTCCTGGTTGAGGCGGCTGTTCTCCAGCGCAAAGCAGACCTCGTCGAGCATGAGGCCCAGGACGCCCTCGTCCTCTGCCCGGAACTCTTTCCCGGGTTGGGCGGTGAGATAGATAACGGCAACCAGTTCCCCCGCTACAGGGACGGGGATGCTTACCTGGGAAGGCGAACTGTAAAAGAAAGTTTTTCCGCTTTTTTCAACCCCGGATTTCATCTGGTTTAAAAAAAAGGTCCGTTCCGAATCGGGCAGCAGCTTTCCCGCAGCGTCCTGGCCGCTCCCGCTCTCGCTTATCAGGACGGAGCCGTGCGCGGCGCCCGTTATGACGATTGCCTTGCCGAGGAACATGTGAAGGATTTCGGATACGCTGTCGCTGTTGCGGACGATATCCATCATCTCCTTCAGCGTGTTGAGCTCGAATGATTTGCGGTCGAGGTCGATCCCGGCAGAGTTGAATTTGCGGACGAGGTTGTTGAACGAAGCGGCGATTTCCCTCATTTCAGCGGTGATGTTCTCCTCGGATTCGAGCGCGACCCCTTCCTCGGAAGACTTCTTCATGAGCTTGGCGGCGTTGTCAAAATGGCCGAAGGTCGTTTTCATCAGGAACATCCCGGCTGCCAGCAGGATGAGGACGGAAACAAGGATGACCGCGTCGGAGGGCTTCAGGGCAAAGTTGGCCTGGTAGGCGATGTAGAAAACGACGAGAGCGGGAATTACAAAAACCAGCAGCTGTATTATCTTGAGCTTGTAGGCGAGGGTGCCGCTGTTCAAATTTGTTTTTTCATCGCTCATGGGAAATTTCTTTCGCCGGCTGCGGGGACCTGAAGGTCAGCCTGGTGCCGGACATGTTCAGGATAAAATTTTCGGGCATGCTCCTCTCGATGGCGGCTATGGTGCTTCGCCCCGTGCAGTGGGTCGGGATGATGTAATCCGGTTTCAGGCCCCTGAGGGCTTCGATTGTCGGCGCCACTGCCGCCTCAAAGGCGGGGCCCGCCAGGTGGAAGCCGCCCATGACGGCATGGACCTTCTCGATGCCCGTGACTTTCCGCGCGTAATTGACCGTGTTTACTATTCCCGAATGGGCGCAGCCGGAAAGGACCACGAGACCCCTGCCGGAGATGTTCATGACTATGGCGGAGTCCTCTTCAATATAGTCCCGCTTCTCCCCGCCTTCGTCTGCGAAGAAGGCCCCCGGCATCCCTTTCTCGTAGGGAGTCGTTTTTTCGATTTCTCCCAGGAAGAGGGCCTCTCCGCCGAGGAGCTCCATGGGCCGGGCCGCTTCGACAACTTGCAGCCCCAGTTTTTCAAGGGTGTTTTTTTTAAAAGCCGGGAAGTAAGCCTTGTGGGGACCCAGCTTCAGGTATCGGGAGCTCTTGAAAACCCCGGGGTGGAGGACGATTTCCAGAGGCCTTTTTTATATCATGGGCAGCAGGGCCTCCAGCCCTCCAAAATGGTCCGAGTGCCCGTGGGACAGCACCAGGGCCTCCACCTTGCCGAGGCCGGCATTCAGGGCCCGGGCGTTATAGGCGGCGCCGATCTTGGAAAAGCCGAAATCGAAGAGCAGGCTCCGGGTGCGCCCCTCCCGGGTTATGTCGACAAGGGCGGAAAAGCCATGTTCGGCCAGGATGGAAACCGCGATCTCGCCGCCGGCCAGGTACCGGGCCCTTCTCACAAGATCGCTGTTGTCGATCGCCGTGATCTCGATAAAATTGTCCTGCAAAGTGAGAATCTCGACTCGTTCAGCGGCCTTTAACATGGGCGTCACCTCGATTTGTGCGAAGTTATATTTTATTTGGTATAGCAAAGTCAAAAAGTTTGTTCCCTGATTTAGTTCACGCTCGAATTTCACCTCCATCCATGTTATTTAATCGGAGGGAGGGGTGGAATGAAAGTCCTTTTAGCAGGTTGCAATCTGGATTCCGGAATCATCGCCGAACTCGATAAAAACGCCGCCCGGGAACTCACGCCGGAGACAATATCCGCCGCTTATGCCCGCATCAGCAGGAGCCCGCTCCCGGTGGACGAACTGCGCAAGGCCGCTCTCGGGGAGGTCGAAGAGGCGAGAAAGTCCAACACCAGGATAGTGTTCGACATGGGGCACAGCTCCATTGCCGAGCACGCCGTCTTCAACGTGGACGCTATCGGCGTGTCGCGCCTCATCGTCGAGGAGATCGAGAAATTCCGCCTTTGCTCGTACACGGAGAAATCGCAAAGGTACGTCCTGCTCAAGGATGATTACGTCATCCCCGCAGAAGTCACGAGTGCAGGCCTGCAGGACGGGTATGCGGAAATAATCCGGGAGCAGAACGAATTTTACCACGTCCTTTTCAAGGCCCTGAAGCCTTACGTCTTCGAAAGGAATCCTGAACTTGCGGCGGACCCGGCGAACCGCAACCTCCTGGAGAACCTGGCAAAGGAGGATGCGAGGTATGTCCTGTCGCTGGCGACCGAGACTCAGCTGGGCATGACCGTCAACGCCAGGAACATGGAGCTGATGCTGCGCCGTTTTGCGGCCCACCCCCTCGAGGAGGTCCGCAGATTCGGCTCACAGCTCTATGCGGCCTGCCGCGGCACGGCCCCGTCCCTGATCCGGTATGCGGATGCCACCGAGTATGACCGTTTTACCCGGGGCGAACTCAGGGAAGAGACCCGCGAGCTGTTCGCCAAGTGGGGCAAGAAGAAATGGGAGGAAAAAAAGCCCCGGATGCTGGCCCGGCGGGGCCATGTGTCGCTTATCTGGGCAACACAGGATGCCGACCAGAAGGTCATTGCGGCACTGATGCATTCATCCTCTAACCATTCCATGGACCGGTGCCTGGCAGTGGCCCACTTAATGGACCGGGAGGAGATGGAAAAAATACTGGCCGCATCAATAAAGCGGATGCGTTTTTATGACGCCCCCCTGAGGGAATTCGAAAACGCAGACCTCCAGTTTGAAATGATCATCAGCGCCTCGTGCTTTGCCCAGATGAAGAGGCACCGCATGGCGACCGTAACGACTCAGGACTACGACCCGGCCCTGGGCGTCACGATACCCCCCTCGATCAGGGAGACGGGAATGGAAGAGCCCTTCCGCAGGGTCATCTTCCGGACGGAAGAGTTTTATTCCGTGCTGAAAAGCGAAGCACCCGAAGCGGCCGCCTACGTGCTCACCAATGCGCACCAGAAACGCGTCATACTGAAGCTCAATGCCCGGGAGCTTTACCACATAGCCCGGCTCAGGATGGACCGGCACGCCCAGTGGGACATCAGGGACACGGCGGAAAAAATGGTGAACCTCGGGCGCAGGTTCATGCCGCTTACCCTGATGTTTGCCTCGGGAAAGGACGCTTTCACCGATCTGGCGAAGACAAAAGCCGTAAATGATCCCGCTTAATACCTGGCTCATCCTCCTGCTGTGTGCGCTGGCGCTCAATACCGCGGCCCGTTTCGCCCTTGGCAGGCTGAACTCCCGCAGCCTGAAGGAGCACGGCAGGGAAATACCCGCAGGCTTCGAAGGCGAAATAGACGCGGCGACACTCTCGCGCATTACCGACTATACCCTGGAATCGTCCCGGTTTTCCGCCTTTGAGGGCCTGTTTGACGACCTGCTTCTGGTTGCCGTGGTCCTCTCCGGGTTAATCCCCTGGTTTGCCGGCCTGCTGGCTGCGAACCTCGGCTTTGTCCCGGCGGGCCTCGCGTTCTACGGCGCCCTCTTCCTCCTGAGCGCCGTGCTGGACATCCCCTTCAGTGTTTACAGCACCTTCGTCATCGAAACGAAACACGGCTTCAGCACCATCACCTTTTCGACGTGGGTCGCGGACCTGCTCAAGGGCGCGGCGCTGTCCATTGTCCTCGTGGGCATCCTGCTCGCTGTTTTCCTCTTTCTTCTCGAGAGCACAAGGCTCTGGTGGCTCTGGGCGTGGGCCTTTTTTTCCGCCTTCCAGGCCCTCATGCTCTGGCTCTACCCCGTCCTGATCGCGCCCATGTTCAACAAGTTCGAGCCCCTTGCCGATGAGGGGCTCAGGGAACAGATCATCGCCCTCATGGAGAAAAGAGGCCTCAAAATAGAGGGCGTCTTCCAGGTCGATGCCGGCAAGCGCAGCCGCCACACCAACGCCTATTTCACCGGGATCGGCAGGACAAAGCGCATCGTGCTGTTCGACACCCTGCTTGAATCGCACACCGCCGACGAGGTCCTGGCCGTCCTGGCGCACGAGCTCGGACACTGGAGGCGCAGGCACGTGATCAAGCAGCTCGTCCTCATGGCCTGTGTTTCGCTCCTTGTCCTGTACGTGACCGCCTGGCTCATGCGGCAGGACCAGTTCTATTTCGCCTTCGGGTTCACGGAGGCCGTCCCGTTTGCGGGGCTCTTTTTTGCCGGGGTCATCCTCAAGCCCCTGGCCTTCTTTTTCACGCCGCTCGGCGCGGGCCTCTCGCGCCGGTTTGAAAGGCAGGCCGACGCGGACGCCTGCGAGCTGGCCGCCAACCCCCGCGCGCTCGCCGCCGCCTTCAAACGGCTCGCGAAGGACAATCTGGCGAACCTCCACCCCCACCCCCTTTATGCCTGGTTCTATTACAGCCATCCTCCCCTCGTGGAAAGGGTCAGGAGCATCGAGGCCTGCACGGAAAAAACACCTGGTTGAAAATCCATCCTTTGCGGTCGTTGCGACTAAAAATTTTCTAGATTCTTGCCGAAGATGCTGCTAAAAGGGCAAAATTCATTAATTCAACAAAGGAGGTTTTACCCATGGATTATGTTTGCCCTTCATGCAAAAGCGACAACATTCAACGTCTCTCGGTTATTTATGAGGCAGGGCTGTCGGACATCGAGGCCAGAACAAAAGGGACCGCTGTGGGCCTCTCGCGCGGCGGCATCAGCTTGGGGGTGGGCGGCGGCAAGACGAAAGGCGTATCGCAAACGGCGGCATCGAAAAGAGCAGCGCCCCCTGCCAGGATGGCCTATGTCAAGCCCCTCCTGGCAATTTTCGCGGCATTTTTGATCGTCTCGATGTTCATTGACGGCAAGAGCGAGATTATCAAATGGGTGGCGACAGGTGGATGGATTGTTGCAACCGCGGGGTGGATTTATTATACTTTCCATTACAACTCCAAGACATGGCCGCCTTTAAAAGCGGCCTGGGACAAATCGTACGTTTGCAATCGCTGCAACGAAATATTTCACCTGGAGCTTTGATTTGCCGCATGCCGATATACGAATTCTACTGCCGTAGGTGCAACACAGTATTTAGCTTTTTTTCCCCAAGGGTGAACACGGAAAAGGTCCCGAATTGCCCTGTCTGCAAGAGGGTAAAACTGCAGAGACAGATGTCCGTGTTTGCCAAAACGTCGGGCAGGAAGGATGAGCCCGCTACGGAAGGTATGCCCAATATTGACGAAGCGAGGCTTGAGAAGGCCATGGCAGCCATTGCCGATGACGCAGAGCGTTTAAATGATGACAACCCCAGGCAGGCCGCGCAGCTGATGAGGAAACTGAGCGACGCGGCGGGGATAAGCCTGGCCCCCCGCATGGAAGAGGCCATCCGGCGCATGGAAAAGGGCGAGGACCCCGACAGGATAGAAGAGGAGATGGGCGACCTGCTGGAAAGCGAAGAACCGTTTGTACTGGACGGGGGAAAGGGGAAAAAACGCTCGCGTTCCGGCCGGAAGCCTTTTGTAGACACAAAGTTATACGACCTTTAAAAATCCCTGTCTGTTCCTTCCTTAAAATCCCCCCTGCCCCCCTTTAGAAAAGGGGGGTCTCAATGTAAACTATGTTGCAGTTGCGCAAGTTTTTTGTTCTCCCCTTTTTTAAAGGGGAGTCAGAGGGGATTTTTACGCAGGTGATAAGCTTGAATCAAGACGGGTTCAGATCCCCAGCAACTCTTCCGGCGTGTCGATCAGGTAGTCTGGCCCGGCCTGGGCGAGGCGCTCCTTCGGGTGCCAGCCCCAGGTGACGGCCACGGTTTTCACCCCGGCCTTTTTTGCCTCCCTGACATCCCCTGCGGTGTCGCAGATGTAGTAGGCCTTTTCCGGCGTGGTGCCGAATTCCTCGACGGCGTGGAGGATCTTTTCCTCCTTGCTGAACTTGAATTCGTAGCCGAGGATTTTCCTGAACAGGTGGTCAATGCCGAAGATCGCCAGCATGATCTTGATCGCGAACTTGGAATTGGAGGATATGATGAACAGGCCGTTGCCGCTCTCTTTTCTCAGCCTGTCGAGGATGGGCGGGAGGCCCTTGTTCGGCTTAACTTTCCCGTAGTCGAGGGTCGGCGCTACCTCGGCCGACGCCGACGTGAAGGCCTTCAAATCGACGTTCCTCAGCAGCATGGCGTCATAAAAATTGTGGTCGAACAGGGACAGGAACTCCTCCCTGTCGCGCAGCGGCGGCGAGCCGACCTTCTTGAGGCAGAAGTTCACCGCCTGCTCATAGAGCTCGAGGGAGTCGACGATCACTCCGTCGAAATCGAACAGGAAAAGTTTTTTATATTTTGCCGCCATTCTATTTTACCCCGGTAAGCCGGTAAGGTTGACAAGCCGCGGAAGCGACCGGGAGAACGGTTTTTTTGCAACCCCGCGATCCGTGATTATAGCGCTGATATAACGGCTGGGGGTCACATCGAAAGCAGGGTTGAACACGCCAATGCCCTCCGGGGCCGTCCTCGCCTTCGCAAAGCCGGTCACTTCGCTCGCGTGCCTCATTTCAATGGGAATGTCTTTGCCGGAAAGGAGGCTGAGGTCAACCGTGGAAAGCGGGGCCGCCACGTAAAAGGGGATCTTGTGCGCCCTCGCCAGGACGGCGAGCGAATAGGTGCCGATCTTGTTGGCCGTGTCCCCGTTGGCGGCGATCCTGTCCGCCCCGACAAAGACCGCGTTAATCCTGCCCTGGGCCATGAGGGCCCCGGCCATATTGTCCGTGATCAATGTCGCCGGGATCTTTTCCTTGACGAGCTCCCAGCAGGTCAGCCTGGCGCCCTGCAGGACCGGTCTCGTCTCGTCCACGAAGACGTGAAATCTTTTGCCTTCGGCCCATGCCGCCCGCAGCACGCCGAGGGCCGTGCCGTATCCCGCCGTGGCCAGGGCGCCGGCGTTGCAGTGGGTCAGAACCCCCCCGCCTTCGGGCACAAAGCCTTTGCCATAAGCACCCATCCGGCGGTTCGCCTCGATATCTTCCTCGCCGATCCTTATCGCCTCTTCGACCAGGCCCCAGCGCACGGCCTCGAGGGTCAGGCCCTTATCGCCCAGCAGGTCGGCAAAACGCCTTTTCATCCTCTCTATTGCCCAGAACAGGTTGCGGGCGGTCGGGCGGGTCCCGGCAAATTCCCTGCAGATCCGGTTGAAATCGGCCCTGAGCCGGCGGCGGTCAGGGGCGGGGCTCCTCAGCGTGCCTAGCGCAATCCCCAGCGCGGCGGCCACACCGATGGCGGGGGCCCCCCGGACCGTCAGGTCCCGGATCGCCCCGGCCACTTTCCTGTAATCCTTGTACGTTATGATTTTTTCGGCCCCGGGCAGGGCCTTCTGGTCGATCATCCGGACGGAGTCGTTTTCCCAGAAAACTGTGCGGATCATTGGACCTCGTTATCCCGCGAGCTTTTTCTTGAGGAGCTCGTTGACGAGCGCCGGGTTGGCCTTCCCCTGCGTGACTTTCATGACCTGGCCCACGAAGAAGCCGAACAGCTTGTCCTTCCCGGCCCGGTACCTCTGGAGGTTCTCGGGGTTGGCCGCTATGACCTCGTCGATGGCCTTCTCCAGGGCGGCGGTGTCCGTTATCTGGACGAGCCCTTTTTCCTTGACGATCTCCGCCGGGGGCTTGCCGCTGCGGTACATCTCCTCGAAGACTTCCTTGGCGATCTTCCCGCTGATCGTCCCGTCGTCGATGAGCCTGATCATCTCCGCGATGGACTCGGGGGAAACGGGCGAGTCTTTGATATCCCGCTTCTCCTCGTTCAGGAAGCGCAGGAAGTCGCCCATTATCCAGTTGCTGGCTATTTTCGGCTGCTTGCAGAGCTGCACGGTCTTTTCGTAGAAATCAGCCAGGGCCCTGGTAGTGGTCAGCACCGCGGCATCATAAGGCGGTATGCCGTATTCGGCCCCGAAACGCTCCCTCTTTTCCAGGGGAAGTTCCGGCAAGGTACCCGCGGACTTCCTCTATCCAGTCCTGCTCGATTATAACGGGAACAAGGTCCGGGTCCGGGAAGTAGCGGTAGTCGTGCGCCTCTTCCTTGCTCGCGCATGGAGTGGGTCACGCCCGCCGAATCCTCCCACAGCCTCGTTTCCTGGACCACCTCTCCGCCGCCTTCGATCACGTACTGCTGGCGCTTGATTTCGTATTCCAGGGCGCGCTGCACGTTGCGGAAAGAGTTCATGTTCTTGAGCTCGGTCCGGGTGCCGAATTCTTCCTGGCCCTTTGGGCCGGATCGAAACGTTGGCGTCGCAGCGGAAGCTCCCCTCCTCCATGTTGCCGTCGCAGATCTCCAGGTAGACGAGAATTTCATGCAGCCGGCGCAGGTAGGCGGCGGCCTCCTCCGGGCTGCGCATGTCGGGCTCGCTGACGATCTCGATGAGCGGGACGCCCGTGCGGTTCAGGTCGACAAAGCTCGAGGGGGTGAACTCGTCGTGGATGAGCTTTCCCGCGTCCTCTTCCATGTGGATGCGGGTGATGCCGATCCGCTTCTTGTCCCCGTTGACCTCGACGTCCACGTAGCCGAACTCGGCAAGCGGATGGGCGTATTGGGAAATCTGGTAGCCCTTGGGGAGGTCGGGGTAGAAATAATTTTTCCGCGCGAACACGTCCTCGCGGTTGATCCGGCAGTGGGTCGCCAGCGCCATCTTTATCGTGAACTCGACCACCTTCCTGTTCAGCACGGGAAGCACCCCCGGCATCCCCAGGTCAATCTGGCAGGTGTGGCTGTTGGGCGCCGCGCCGAATTTTGTCGAGCACGAGCAGAAAATCTTTGAATCTGTCAAAAGCTGGGCATGGACTTCCAGCCCTATTACGGCCTCGTATTCCATTAGAGATTTGGTCTCCTCTTCTCAAATTTAGCGTTTTGCTCATATGCCGAGGCGGCCTGGATGAGCTTGCCCTCTTCGAAGTGCCCGGCCTGGAACTGCAGGCCGATGGGCAGGCCGCTTTGCGTGTACCCGCAGGGGACCGAGATCCCCGGTATGCCCGCGAGGTTGGTGGAGATAGTGAAGATGTCCGAGAGGTACATCTGCAGGGGGTCGTCCGTTTTCTCGCCGATGCTGAAGGCCGCGGTGGGCGTTGTCGGGCGTCACGATGACATCGCACTTTTGGAAGGCCTCGGCAAAATCCTTCTTTATCAGCGCGCGCACCTGGGACGCCTTTCTTGTAGTAAGCATCGTAGTACCCGGACGACAGGGCATAAGTGCCGATCATGATCCGGCGCTTGACCTCCGCGCCGAACCCCTCCGAACGGGTCTTCTTGTACATGTCGAACAGGTCGCGGGGGTCCTTTGCCCGATAGCCGTACTTGACCCCGTCGTAGCGGGCCAGGTTCGAGCTCGCCTCGGCGGGGGCCACGATATAGTAAACGGCCAGGCAGTATTCCGTGTGCGGCAGCGATATGGGGAGGGCCTTTGCCCCGAGGGCCTCCATTTCGGCGATGGCCTTTTCCACGGCGGCCGACACCTCCGGGTCGATCCCCTCGACAAAGTACTCTTTGGGTACCCCGATGGTCCATCCTTCAATGGATTTCCCCAGGAATTTCGTGTAGTCGGGGACCTCCACGGGGACCGACGTCGAATCGTTCGGGTCGTAGCCCGCGATCGCGTTCAGCATGATGGCCGTGTCCTCGACGTCCTTGGAGAAGGGGCCTATCTGGTCGAGGGACGACGCGAAGGCGATGAGCCCGAAGCGCGAGACGCGCCCGTAAGTGGGTTTGAGCCCCACGATGCCGCACAGGGCCGCGGGCTGGCGGATCGAGCCGCCCGTGTCCGAGCCCAGCGAGGCGATGCATTCGTCCGCGGCGACCGCCGCTGCGGACCCGCCGCTTGAGCCCCCCGGTATCCTTTCGAGGTCCCATGGGTTGCGCGTAATTCCGAAATAAGATGTTTCCGTAGAGGAGCCCATGGCAAATTCGTCCATGTTCGCCTTGCCCACGAATACCGCGCCCGCCTCCTTGAGCCGCCTCGAGATCGTGGCGTCGTAGGGCGGGACGAAGTTGTGAAGGATGCGCGACCCGCAGGTAGTCCTGATCCCCTCTGTACAAAGGATGTCCTTGATCGCCAGCGGGATTCCGGTGAGCGGCCCGGCCTTGCCGTCCCTGATCATCCTGTCGGCCTCTTCGGCCTGCCTCATCGCGGAGTCTTTTAAAAGCGTTATATAGGAATGGACCCTTTCCTCGACGGCTTCGACCTGGTCGAAAACGGCGCCGGTGACCTCGACGGAAGTGGTTATCCCGTCCCTGAGCATTTCCTGCAGTTCATGGATTGTCAGTTCGTTGAGTTTCATCGCGGCCCTCCTACTCTATGACCTTGGGCACGCGGAAAAAGGTCCCCTTGGTGTCGGGCGCGTTGGCCAGGGATTTCTCGGTGCCCAGGGAGGGTTTGACAACGTCCTGCCGGAAGGCGTTGTTGAGGGAGATGGCGTGGGTCTCCGGCGTGACCCCCGTCGTGTCGATCTCGTTGAGCTTGTCCATGTAAAGCAGAATATCGTTGAGCTGGGACGTGAATTTCTCCTTTTCCTGCTCGGCAAATTCCAGCCTTGCCAGGTGGGCCACGTATTCAACTTGTTCTTTTGTGATTTTCAAGGTTCCTCCATTTTAGGCTAAAGGCGAAAGGCAAAGGGCAAAAGGCTGAAAGTACAATCCCTTAGCCTTTAGCCCTTGCCTTTAGCCTGTGATATTTATTTCAGCGACTTCCAATAGGGTTTTAACTGGTTGATCACACTCCCGATAATGTTGTCGATCGACGGGTTTGCCTCGGCGGCCATCCGGGCCAGTTCCTCGGCGGAAACCCGGGTCTCCCCGCGCATCTCGTTGAGGACCGTTTTGGCCGATGAAGTCAGCCCGCCTATATGGTATCCGCCTTCCAGAGTGACCGCAAACTTTCCGCCGCAGCATGCCTCGGCTATGTCCAGCATGATGCGCGCCAGGCAGGCAAAACCTTTCGGGGTGACCTTCATCCCCCCCAGCGGGTCCTGGAAATAGATGTCGAACCCTGCCGAAAGCAGCACCAGGTCGGGCTTGTATTCAAGGGCAACCGGCTTGAGTATCTGCGTGAAAATTTTCACGAATTCGTTATCGCCCGGGCCCGTCCTCAGGGGCACGTTGATCGTGTAGCCGAGCCCTTTCCCCCTGCCGATCTCCTGGAGGCTGCCCGTCCCCGGGTAGTACGGGTACTGGTGCGTCGAAAAGTAGATCACGCGCGGGATCGTCATAGAACGAATGCTGGGTGCCGTTGCCGTGGTGGAGGTCCCAGTCGACCACCAGGACCCTTTCCATTTTATGTTTGCTGATGGCGTGCATCGCGCCGACAGCGACGTTGTTGAAAAGGCAGAATCCGACCGGCCCTGTCCGCCTCGGCATGGTGGCCGGGGGGGCGGACAAATGCAAAAGAGTTCTTCACGGTGCCCTTAACAACGGCGTCGATCGCGTTGCAGAAACCGCCAACGGCCAGCTTGGCGGTTTCGTAAGACTCCGGGGATGTTTCCGTGTCGGGGTCAAGGTAGCAATGGGACGCTCCCGCCGTGTCGGCCACCTCCCTGATGTAAGAACGGGTGTGGATCATCTCTATATCGCTTTTTTCGGCGAGCCGCGGCTCGATAGAGGTGAACTTGCCTTTCATGTCCGCCCCTTCCAGCATTTTGTAGATCGCCTCGAGCCTCTTGGGCGATTCGGGGTGGAAGGAGCTGGTCTCATGATTGAGGTACCGGTAGTCCTTCACGATGCCTGTGGACACATTTATCTCCCGTAAGCCTTTAGTTTTCCGTACCTTTTTTGCTCTGGAAAATTGGGCTTTTCTATCATACAATCAGCTGAAAAGCAAAGATTTTGGCCCTTTCGAGGGCCGGGTCGGGCTGGACAAAACCTTTGACAACAGTGAAAAAGCGTATATATTTCCCCGGCACGCCAGGAGGATAAAATTGTTCGAAATAGGGATGCCTGAATTAATTGTCATTGCCATAGTGGCGATGCTTGTCATAGGCCCCAAGCGCCTGCCCGAGCTTGCCATCAGCCCTCGGGAAGGGGTTGACGGAATTCAAGCGCGCCATGACCAGCGTCAAGGAAGAACTCAAGATCGACGAAGTCAAGGAAGACATCAACGAGATGAAGGATTCACTCCTCCTCAAGAACAGCTATAATGACGAGGAAAAGGGGCCTCGCAGCAAAAGCCCTGCCGAAAACAGCCCTGACAAAAAAGAAGACAACCCCCTCCGCAGACCGGAAGATCTGACCCGGTGAAAGTGCGACCCGGAAATCCCGATGACTGACAACGACCAGGAAAAAATGCCCATCACGTCCCACCTGGACGAACTCCGCAAGAGGCTGGTGCGGAGCCTGATCGCAATCGGCATCGGGATGGGCATCTGCTACAATTTCAAGGAAAAGCTGTTGGAAATCCTGACGGCCCCCCTTCCGGGCGTCCTGCCGAAAAACAGCTACATGATTTACACGGGCCTCCGGAGGCTTTTTTCAATTACCTGAAAATATCGTTTGTTGCCGGGCTGATGCTGGCGAGCCCTTATCGTGCTGTACCAGATCTGGAAGTTCGTTTCCCCCGGGCTTTACCAGTCGGAAAAGAAATACGTCGCGCCTTTTGTGATCGTGGCCACGGTGCTGTTCGCCGCGCGGGGTCTGCTTTCTGCTATTTTCTCGTCCTGCCCCCGGCTTTCAAGTTCTTTACGGAATTTTCCACGGATTTCCTCAAGCCGATGCTGACGCTCAAGGAGTATCTCTCGCTGTCGCTGAAGCTCCTGATTGTGTTCGGGATCATGTTCGAGATCCCCGTCGTCCTTTTCTTCCTGGCCAAGATGGGGGTGATAACCCCGGCCCTGCTGGCCAAAAAAAGAAAGTATGCCGTCCTCATCTTCTTCATTGCGGCTGCCATCCTCACTCCCACACCCGACGCCTTCACCCAGATTATGATGGCAATTCCGATGATTGTGCTTTATGAAGTCGGCATAATCGTCATCCGCCTGGGCATCAGGCCCAAGAAGGATGCGGAACCGCAGCCCCCAGAAGAATGAAGTCGAATGAAGTCGATTAAGGCGAGTGAGGGCAGCTGAGGAGCAGCACAAGGTCGGATCCCGATGTTGAAGAGGGTTTCAAAAAAGGCCAGGAGAAGCCGGGTATTCAAAAGGATATTCCTTTCCATCCTGATCATTTTCCCCTTCGTCATGGCTTCCCTGGGATTCTACATTTTCATGATCATCAGGGAACTGCCCGATGTCCATTCCCTCAAGGACTACCGCCCGAGCATTACGACGAGGATTTACGGCGAGAACGACCGGGTTATCGACGAGTTCTTCCTTGAGGACCGGCGCCTCATCGCCATAGCGAAACTCCCCAAGTATGTCACCAACGCCTTCGTCGCCGCCGAGGACTCGCGGTTTTTCCAGCACAAGGGGATTGATTTCCAGGGGATGCTGCGCGCCTTCGTCAAGAACCTCGAGCACGGGGCCATCGTCCAGGGAGGCAGCACCATAACCCAGCAGGTCGCCAAGTCGTTTTATCTGTCTTCCGAACGGACCATGGGGCGGAAGATCCGCGAGATCATCCTCGCCTACCGCATAAACAAGAACCTGAAAAAATACGAAATCCTGAACCTGTACCTGAACCAGATATACCTCGGGCACGGCACTTACGGGATCGAGGCCGCGTCGTACTGCTATTTCGGCAAGAGCGCCGCGGAGCTGCACCTTTCCGAGGCTGCCATGCTGGCCGGGCTGCCCAAGGCCCCCAGCAGGTACTCGCCTTTTGTCAGCATGGAAAAGGCAACGCAGCGGCAGGCATACGTGCTCACCCGCATGGTGGAAGAGGGCTATATAACGGAAAGCCAGAAAGAGGCGGCCTCCAAGGCGCGGATAAGGCTCAATACCTCGGGCCCGAAAGGCAAGATAGCCCCTTATTTCACGGAAAATGTCCGCAGGTACATACTCGCCAACTACGGCAGCGATATCCTTTACAAGGAAGGGCTCGAGGTCTACACGACGCTCAACGCCGACCTCCAGAGGGCCGCAAACGCCGCTGTTGAAAGGGGGCTGCGGGAACTGGAAGCAAGGGAAGGGTACCGCGCCACATTGAAAAGGATACCCAAAAACAGGATCGACGCATTCCTCAAAGAACTCGATTCCCAGGCTGGGGGCAAGCCGTTTGAAAAAGGCCAGACCGCTGAAGGCCGTCGTGGAAGATGTCAGCCCCGAACAGAAAATGGTCTTCCTGAGGCTCGGCACGAATCTCAGGGCCATGGCGGAAATGGAGGAGGAGCAAAAGCAGGACAGGGCAGAGCCTGCCGGCGCCAGACAGCCATCCATCACCGTGAGGGTTGGAGATGTCGTCAATGTGAAGATAACGGAAAAGAACAACCAGGTCGAAGCCAGGTACCGGGTGGCAATCCAGCCCCGCAATGTCGTCCAGGCCGCCCTCGTGTGCATGGACGCGAGGACGGGAGAGATCAAGGCCATGGTGGGCGGCCGCGATTTCTCGAGCAGCGAGTTCAACCGGGCCACCCAGGCCAGGCGCCAGCCCGGCTCCGCTTTCAAACCGCTGATTTACACGGCCGCTTTCGACAAGGGCCTTACGCCGGCGACGGTCATGGTAGACGAACCGCTCTCCTTCCCGGACCCGTACCGGGGAGAGTGGCGGCCCCAGAATGCGGACCGGAAATTCGGGGGGCCTACAAGCCTGCGCTCGGCAGTCATTCACTCGCGCAATATTATTACCATCAAGGTGCTTCAGCAGATCGGGGTGGACTATGCCGCCGATTACGCGGCGAACATGGGGATCACCTCGCCGATCACGAGGAACCTTTCACTGGCGCTCGGGACCTCGGGGGTGACCGTCCAGGAAATGGCCAGGGCTTTCGGGGTGCTGGCGAACGAGGGCAGGAGGGTCGAGCCGTTTTTCATCAGGAAGATAGTCGACAGGACTGGCAACGTTTTCGAGCACCATGAACCGAAAGTGGAACAGGTGATCGACCCCAAGATCGCCTTTCTGACCACGTCAATCCTGCAGGAAGCGGTCCAGCGCGGGACCGGGTATAAGGCCAGGATTGCCGGGAGGCCCGTGGCCGGGAAGACCGGCACGACCGACGACCAGAAAGACGCCTGGTTTGTGGGGTATACGCCCTCGCTGGTCACGGCCGTCTGGGTCGGTTTTGATGACAGCAAGCCGCTGGGCCGCGGGGAGATGGGCGGGGTGGCGGCTGCCCCGATATGGGCATATTTCATGGAAAAGGCGCTGGCAGGGAAACCTGTCGAGAATTTCGAGGTCCCGCCGGGAATAGTGGTCACTCGCATAGACCCAAAAACAGGCCGGCCTGCGGGGCTCTTGTCTGACGGGGTCAACGAGTTTTTCCTCGAAGGCACCGGCCCGGGAAATCAGCATAAGAACGAGAACAGCGGTTTCTGGGGCGGTTTCCGCCAGGAGCCCTGAGGCTGCATCAAGCAGGCGAAAAGTTGCTTTTTCCCGTCACTTGTAGTAAACAAATTTAAAACACTTAAAAATATCCTTGACATGAAAAGGGTGAATTGATAAGAAGCGCGACATGAAATCAACCATCGCAATTGTAGGCATAGTTACCGTAGTCGTAGTTGTAGGTCCCTGCAATGAGGGGGCTGCGTGATGGTTTGATTAAGGAAATAACCGATTAAAGACCGTTACCAGCCAGAAAGGTAACGGTTTTTTTTTACTTGGCGGGCGGATCCCCTCGCCCCGGTCCTCTCTCACGGAGGGCAGAGAGGGCTCAAGAGGTATAAATCTATTATAGCAGGAGGTGTTTCCTTGAAACTCAAAGGTGCGCAAATATTCATCCGTCTGTTGAAAGAACATGGGGTTGATACGATTTTCGGTTATCCGGGCGGATCCGTCATAGATATTTACGACGAATTCCACAGGACTGACGATCTCAGGCATATCCTGGTCCGGCACGAGCAGGGCGCGGTCCATGCGGCCGACGGGTATGCGAGGGCTTCCGGCAAAGTGGGCGTCGCCCTGGTCACATCGGGGCCCGGCGCCTCCAATACCGTAACCGGGATAGCCAATGCCTATCTCGACTCGATCCCCATCGTGGTCTTCACGGGCCAGGTCCCGACATCCCTGATCGGAACCGACGCGTTTCAGGAAGTCGATATAGTCGGCATCACCCGTCCCTGCACGAAGCACAATTTCCTGGTCAAGAAAATAGAAGACCTTGCCAGGACCATGCGGGAAGCTTTTTATATCGCCGGTTCGGGGCGCCCCGGCCCCGTGCTCGTCGACCTTCCCAAGGACGTCATGCAGGCGACCGACCGAATATGAGCCGTCCGAGCCGAAAAGGCGGGAAGAGGGCCCGGCCAAGCCCGCCTCCAAGAAGGCATTCTATGTGCTGGATCTGATCAACGAGGCAAAGCGCCCGCTGATCTTCATCGGCGGCGGCGTCATCCTGGGAAAGGCCTCGGCGGAGCTGCGGGAGATGGCAAGGCAGCACCAAGATCCCCGTCACGTCTACCCTGATGGGCCTGGGCGCGTTTCCCGGCACCGACCCCCTCTGGCTGGGGATGCTGGGCATGCACGGCACGTATTACGCCAACATGGCGGTCAGCAACTGCGACCTGATGATCGCCATCGGCGTGCGCTTTGACGACCGGGTCACCGGCAAGATCGACACCTTTGCAAAAAAGGCAAAGATCGTCCACGTCGACATCGACCCGTCCTCGATCAACAAGAACATAATCATAGATGTGCCGATCGTCGAGCGATTGCAAAAGCGCCCTGCAGTCTTTCAACCAGCTCCTTGCCGAACAGAACTATACTATCGACGAAGAGTCAGACGAAAGGAATGGTTTGACCAGATAGACGAATGGAAGAAATCGACGTCCCCTCACCTACTGCCACAGCGACGAGATCATAAAACCCCAGTTCGTGATCGAAAAGCTCTACGAGGTCACGAAGGGCAAGGCGATAATCACAACGGAAGTCGGGCAGAACCAGATGTGGGCGGCGCAGTTCTACCAAGTTTGACGAGCCAAACACGTTCCTGACTTCCGGCGGCCTGGGCACCATGGGATACGGCTTCCCCGCGGCCATCGGGGCACAGCTCGCGCTTCCGGACAGGCTCGTGGTCGATATCGCCGGCGACGGCAGCATCCAGATGAACATCCAGGAACTGGCGACCGCATGGCAGTACAAGATCCCGGTGAAGATAATGGTCCTCAACAACGGCTACCTCGGCATGGTCCGCCAGTGGCAGGAGCTCTTTTATGACAAGAGGTACTCCCACACCGACATGACTTTTGCCCCCGATTTCGTCAAGGTGGCCGAGGCTTACGGGATCCTGGGACTGCGGGCCACGAAGCCGGAAGAGGTTGAAGCCGTGATCAGGAAAGCCATCGAACACGACGGGCCGGTCATGATGGATTTCAAGGTGGCACCGGAGGAATGCGTTTACCCCATGGTGAGGCCGGGCGGCGCAATCCATGAAATGACCCTGGGCGGGCGCGAGATGATCAGCTGATAGGTGAATCAAGGGGGAGCGGTTTATGGCTCCCCTTTTATATTGAACATTACACGAGAAGAGGTGTCCATAATGGAAAAGAAGGAATGTATATTGTCTTTACTGGTGAACAACAGGCCGGACGTCCTGGCAAGGGTTGCCGGGATACTGGGCGGGCGCGGGTATAACATTGAGACCCTGTGCGTGGACGCGACGATCGACCCCGCCGTTTCCAAGATAATCCTCACGACAATAGCCGACAAGAGCACGCTCACCAAGATAGAAAAGCAGCTGATCAAGCTCATCGACGTCAACAGCGTCACCGAGATCACCCAGGGCGAATCGGTAATGAGGGAGATGATGCTTGTCAGGATGAGGCTCACGGAAAAGAACAAGGCGGATATAGCCCTCATCATCGACACGTTCCGGGGCAGGGTCGTCACGATGAACGGCGATAACTGCGTACTGGAGATAACCGGCTTGAAAGATGACATCGAAAGGGCGATCGAGAGCCTCAAGCCGCTGGGCATTGACGACATGGCGAGGACAGGCGTAGTCGCGCTTGAAAGAAGAAAATAATCGAGACATGAATAAATTCAAGAAAAGGAGCGGAATTATGTCGAAAATAAACATCGGCGGCATCACGGAGGAGGTAGTCACATCCGAGGAATTCACCCTGGAAAAGGCCCGGGAGGTGCTCAAGGACGAGACAGTGGCCGTCATCGGCTACGGCGTGCAGGGGAGGGGCCAGGCCCTGAACATGCAGCGACAACGGCATCAACTGCATCGTCGGCGAAGGCGATTATAACTGGCAGAAGGCCATCGACGAGGGCTTTGTCCCGGGCAAGACACTTTTCCCGCCCATCGAGGCGGCCAAGCGAGGCACGATCATCCAGTACCTCCTTTCCGATGCCGGGCAGAAGTCGATGTGGCCTGAACTGAAGCCCTGCCTGACCAAGGGCAAGGCCCTCTATTTCTCCCACGGTTTCTCCATCGTCTACAAGGAGCAGACCGGGGTCATCCCGCCCGCCGATATCGACGTGATCCTGGTGGCCCCCAAGGGCGCGGGCCGCACCGTCCGCGACAACTTCCTGGCCGGCAGCGGCATCAATTCCAGCTATGCCGTCTTCCAGGATGCAACGGGAAGGGCAATGGACCGCACCCTGGCGGCCGGCGTGGCTATCGGGTCCGGCTATCTTTTCCCGACGACCTTTGAAAAGGAAGTCTATTCCGACCTCACCGGCGAGCGCGGCGTCCTCATGGGCTGCCTCGCCGGCGTACTCGAGGCCCAGTACAACGAACTGAGAAAACACGGCCACAGCCCCAGCGAGGCCTTCAACGAGACTGTCGAGGAACTGACCCAGAGCCTCATGCCGCTCGTTGCCCAGAACGGCATGGACTGGATGTACGCCAACTGCAGCACCACGGCCCAGCGCGGCGCCCTCGACTGGAAGAACAGGTTCCGCGACGCGGTGGCGCCTGTTTTCACCGAGCTCTACGACAGGGTCAAGGACGGCAAGGAGACGGCTATAGTTCTCGAGGTCAACAGCGCGCCGGATTACCGGGAACGCCTGCAGAAGGAACTCGACGCCATGCGCAAGAGCGAGATGTGGCAGGCCGGCGCGGTAGTCAGGTCCCTGAGGCCGGAACGCAGGAAGAAGTAAAATCATTAGTATCAAAAGGCCGCGCTGAATACTGAAAGGGGCCTTTTTAATTTTATTGCAGAAAGGAAGGGCAGGTCATGCGCAGCGATCTGATGAAAAAAGGTCTGGAGAGGGCACCTCACCGGTCCCTGTTCAAGGCCATGGGGTACACGGACGAGGAAATCTCCCGCCCCATGATCGGCGTTGTAAATTCGGCAAACGAGATCATCCCCGGCCACATCCATCTCGATATCCTGACGCGATGACGTGAAGGCGGGCATCAGGATTGCCGGCGGGACGCCCATCGAGTTCCCGGCCATCGGCGTTTGCGACGGGATCGCCATGGGCCACGAGGGCATGAAATTCTCCCTGGCCAGCCGCGAGCTGATCGCCGACTCCGTCGAGGTCATGGCCATGGCCCACCCGTTCGACGCCCTCGTTTTCATCCCCAATTGCGACAAGATCATCCCCGGGATGCTCATGGCGGCCCTGCGCCTCAACATCCCCGCCATTTTCATAAGCGGCGGGCCGATGCTGGCCGGGAAGCTCGAAGGCAAACCCGTCGACCTCATCTCCGTTTTCCAGGGGGTAGGCCAGGTCAAGTCCAAACGCATGAGCTTGGAAGAACTCAACAAGATCGAAGACTGCGCGTGCCCGGGCTGCGGCTCCTGTTCGGGCATGTACACGGCCAACTCGATGAACTGCGTCACGGAAGCCCTCGGCCTGGGCCTCCCGGGGAACGGGACGATCCTCGCCGTCAATGCGGCGCGCCGGCGGCTTGCCAAGCAGGCGGGCATGAAGATAATGGAGCTCCTCAAAAAGAACATCAGACCCAGGGACATCGCCACCCTCGACGCTTTCAGGAACGCGATCGCGGTGGACATGGCGCTCGGCTGCTCGACCAACACGGTCCTGCATATTCCCGCCATCGCTCACGAGGCGGGCATCACCATCGACCTCGACCTGTTCAACGAGATCAGCGCCAGGACCCCGAACATCTGCAAGCTGAGCCCGGCGGGGGCGCACCACATTGAAGACCTCGACGCCGCGGGCGGCATCCAGGCGGTGATGAAACAGATAAGCGCCCTGGGCGTCATCAACCCCAAGGCCATGACGGTTACGGGGAAGAAGGTCGGCGACAACCTGAAGACCGCCCGGGTCCTTGACAGCGATGTTATCCGGCCGCTGAAATCGCCCTACTCCAAGGAGGGCGGGATAGCCATTATCAGGGGCAACATCGCCCCGGAAGGCGCCGTCGTGAAGCAGTCGGCCGTCGCGCCCGAAATGCAGGTAAATGAAGGCCGGGCCCGCGTCTTCGATTCCGAGGACAGCGCGATCAAGGCCATCCTGGGCGGCAAGATAAAGCCCGGCGATGTTATCGTGATACGCTATGAGGGGCCGAAGGGCGGCCCCGGCATGCGGGAAATGCTGAGCCCGACTTCCGCCATCGTCGGGATGGGCCTGGACAAGTCCGTGGCCCTTTTGACCGACGGCAGGTTCAGCGGGGGCACGCAGGGGGCGGCAATCGGCCACATCTCGCCCGAGGCTGCCGAAGGCGGCCCGATCGGGCTGGTGAAGGAAGGAGACATAATTTCCATCAATATCCCCAAAAAGAGACTCGACCTCAAGATCAGCGCCGCCGAGTTTGAAAAGCGCAAAAGCGCCTTCAAGCCCAAGCCCCTCCCCCCGAGAAGGGGCTACCTGGCGCGCTATGCGTGCCTGGTGACATCGGCAAGCACCGGCGCGGTTTTAAAGGATTGCTGAAATTCCCGGCCGGATGAGGCCCCCTGAACAGGGGGCCTTTTTTTTCGCCGGTGCTAAAAAATAAGTACCGGAAATCACATAACGCCTGTCCTTTTATCTTTACTATGCAAACCCGCCTGATGTATAGCTATCCATCTTTGGTTGAACATGGTGGGCGGGAGCTTGAGTTCATATTTCATGGAAAGCGCGGAGGAGGAAATCCGCCTGGAGTTGAAAACAAACGAGGAGAGCGTGAGAAGTCACGCCCTCTGGTGCGGCCTGCAGCCCGGGATGAGGGTGCTGGACGCCGGATGCGGTTCAGGCAAGACGTCCTGCATACTGCACGATATGGCCCAGCCCGGGGGGAGCGTCCTGGGGATTGATTTTTCCGAAAGGCGGGTGGACTATGCCCGGAAAAAATTCGGCAGGCCCGGCCTTGACTTCGAGCTGCACGACTTGACAAAGCCCCTGGAAGGCATAGGGGAATTCGATTTCGTCTGGACCTGTTTCGTCCTCGAGTACTTCCGCAAGGAGTGTCAATCCATTGTGGGCAACCTCGCCCGGTGCCTCAAGCCCGGCGGGAGGCTCTGCCTGCTCGACCTCGACAGCAACATGATGAACCACTACGATATTCCGAAAGGCCTGGAAAAGTTCTTTTGCGGCCTCATACGAAAAATCACGGAAGACCACAACTTTGACCCGTTCTGCGGCCGCAAGCTTTACTCGTACATGTACGACCTCGGTTTCGAGCAGATCAGGGTCAATATTGTCCCGCACCACCTCATCTACGGCGAGGTCCGGGAGCTGGACTTTTTCAACTGGCTCAAGAAAGTGGAAGTCTCGGCCGAAAAGGAGAGCGGGGAGTTCCAGAAATATCCCGGCGGGTACCCGGCTTTCGCAGCCGATTTTGAGGCCTTCTTCCGCGACCCGCGGCGCTTCACGTACACACCGCTGATGATCTGCACGGGCGTCAAACCCTTAAAGGCTTAGCTTGTAGCCTTTTTCCCTGAACAGGCGCAGGCAAATGTCGACTACGTGTGTATCATAAAGCCTGCCCTCGTCCTCTTCAAGGTGCTTGAGGGCCTGGTCTATCCCTTTTGCCGGCCTGTAGGGACGGTGGGAAGCCATGGCCTCCACGAGGTCGGCCACGGCCAGGATCCTGGACTCCATCATGATGTCATCGCCGGCGAGCCCGTCGGGATAGCCGCTCCCGTCGAGCCTTTCGTGGTGCTGCCTGACGATTTGCGCCACCGGGAACGAAAATTCGATCGGTTCAATTATATTGTAGCCCACTTGGGAGTGCGTCTTCATCATGGCGAATTCGGTCTTGCTCAGCTCGCCGGGTTTGCTGAGTATTTCCGCGGGGACGTAGATCTTGCCGATATCGTGGATGGCCGCAGCCATGGCAATGCCCTCTATCTGCTGTTCGGAAAGCCCCATTTCCTTGGCGATGGCGACGGCGAGAGACGCCACCCTCTGCTGATGGCCGGAAGTGTACGGGTCGCGGGTTTCGACTATGGTCGAGATCGCCTGGATGGTGCTTTCCATGGCCCTTTGGAGTTTTCCGAAGCTCAGCTTGAGCTCCTCCTCCGCCCGGATCCTGTCGGTGATGTCCTTCAGTGTCCCGACGATGCCGACCACCTTCCCGTCCGCGTCCACGTTGGGCGCGCCGCTCATCAGGAAATGCCGCGGCGAGCCGTCCTTGTGGATCAGGACGCAGCTGATGTTCTGGACGGTTGCCTTGTTCAGGACCTGTTTGAAATGACCGATAGATGCCCTTCTGTAGTCGTCAGTCACGAAATCCACGAAGAACCTTCCCATCACCTCGGTCTGCGAGTGGCCCAGGATGTCTTCCCACGCCGGGTTCACATAGCCGATGGCGCCGTCCACGTCTATTGTGTAAATGATATCAGGGGCGTTTTCACTCAGGGATCGGAAGCGCTCCTCGCTTTCCTGGATCTTCTGGTACGAGAGGGCGTTGTTGATGCTGATCGCTATTTGGGGGGCTATCCCCATCAGGAGGCTTATGTCGCTGTGGCTGAGCCTCCGTTTGGAGCGGATCGTGTCCACGAGCAGGACCCCCATTGACTCGCCCTCATAAACTATCGGCACGCAGATGAAAGACTTGGCATTTATCTTTTTTGCAAAATCCAGGCTCTTGGCTGTAATGGAACCTTCTATATCTGTCAGGTCGTTGATCAGGAAAGGGACCTGCTTGCGGAAAGATTCGACCACCACGCCTTTGGAAAACGGGTTGTCAAGGTGGAACTGGGTTTTTTTCAGGAAGGCCTCGAGCTCTTCGTTGTACCCGTACCCGACACTGTAGACGAGGCGCTTTTTTTGTTTGTCCGCCAGCATGATCATCCCGCGGTCAAAATCGAGCCGGGAGCCGAGCGCCTGGGTGACAAACTTCAGGAGTTTCTCGACTAACGAGGATCATGGAGGTGGCCTGCCCGATCTCCTTGACGACGAGCGTCTCGTTGTATCTCATGTTGATCTGCTCGATCAGGAGCTCGACGGCGGCCCCGTGGCTTTCCGCAGTCGTGCGGAGCTCGTTTTTCTCCAGGCGTTCGGCCCAGCAGGCGATGGCCAGAAAGACAGAGAAGCTCAGCAGCATCAGGCTTGCCCATGCCTGGAGGGGGATGAGCGCGGCGGCCGGCAGCATGGCGGCAACGCCGACAGAGCTGTAGTTGCGGATCCTTCTCCAGAGCAGGGAGGGCGTTTTCTCCCAGGTCAGGATGTAAACGCACGAGTCGCCGCCCTTGTGGTAGCAGACGGGGTGCTCTATCTTGGCCAGTTTGTTGGTGAACGCGACGGAAAGGGCCTCGCACATGCCCATCCTGTTCTCGCACTGGTATGGCTTCTCGTTGACGCCGTCAACGGGTATCGACCTGAGCTCTATCTTATCGGGCCCGAGTTTCCTGGTCTTGAAATCGCTTCCCTTGGTCAGCATGGAAGCTATCTTGCCGAAAAGCGAGTAGGCGGTGGCCGTCTGGAGAAAACCCAGGACGTACTGCTTGATCAGGGAGTATGCCTGCGACCTCGCGACGAAACGGCCGGCCTCCCTGGCCAGGTCGTCCCTCCCGGTTATTTTGCTCAGCGCCTCGTAGAAACGGTCGACCTGCTTCTGGTTGAACCAGTGGCCCTCATCCTCAACTTCGTAAAGGGTAATCCCCGCGTAGTTCAGGACGTATTCTATATTTGTCCCCGGGTGGTCTTTCCTGATGAACTCGAGATAAGTGTTCAGGATCCTGCTGTTATACAGCGGGACATCGTCCATGCTTTTCTCGATCTTGAACGCGGGTTCCGCGACCATCAGAAATTGACCCCGAATTTCTGCTGCATGTACTGCAGGTAATCATTGCCGGCGCGCAGGCTCATGATCCACAAGATAGTACTGCTTTTCAAAAGGCACGTTGTTCTCCTGCGCATATTCGAACGGGTAGATCATGACCGGGAATGTTGTCCATCTTGTACCCGCCGGTGAAATTCATGATTGCCGCGGAGAGGGTCTCCCAGCTCAAGCCCACCGGGTCGACAACTATTACCGTGATGGAATTCAGCAGTTCGGACAGGTTGATCCCCAGGTCGGACTGGTTGACGATGAAAAATGCCTTGAGCTCCCGGCCGTGCAGGAGGGAATAAGTGTGCCAGTTGCGGAAAAAACCCAGCCTGGCAAAATACCTTCCTCAGGTTCTCGTCTTCGCCTTTCTTAGGCTTGATGCCGAAAGCGTCCACGAGCAGCCCGCGCGAGCTGTTCTTGTAAAACAGCTCGAACTCCCAGATCTCGAGGGACGAGGCCTCCTTGAACACCCAGCCCTCGGGCAGGACCGCAAAGCGGTTCACTCGTGGGGAAGGGCAGGTATGCGAACAGGTCCAGGGAACAGCCCTGCGGGTCATTCAGCTCCCTCGCAAAATCGCCGAACACCATGTCAGGGAAGCGGTTGTCCGGGCGGAAGTAGCAGATCAGGTAATCCATCTTTGCCGAAGGCAGCAGGAAGACCCCGTTGATATAATTTATTATCTGCTTGAGGACCATGAAGCCGGTCCGCTTCCCGGCCAGGGGGCGGGCGGCGTGATGATGGATTACCCAAGCCTTGTCATAAGCCCTCACCATCGACATATGGGCAAAGATCTTTCCGTTTTTCTCGTACGTGAAATGGCGGGCTATCTCGGGGTTCTCCTGGTAGAGCTTGCGGTAGGTTTCCTTGAAATCATCCTTGTATGACTGGAAGAGCTTGTATTTCTTTCGGGTAGATGAAGCCGGTGTCAAAAAAGAATTCCCACAGCGCGTCCATTTCCACTTCGTTGGAGATGTTGCTGTTGGCATCATGGGAGTTCGTGATGATCTGGGAAAGCTGGCTGTAAGTCCTGATGTCCATGTCGAGGATGGCCAGGCCGCAGCGGATGGTCTTGTCCCCTTCGGGCCTGCGGTACATGACCTGGGCCTTGCACTTCAATTTCAGCATGCGGGCATACGTTATGGTCATATCGGGGATGACCATGCCGGGGATCAGCACGCTCTCGTCGGCAAGCTCATCCACGGAGAAGCCCGAAGTGGAAATATCGTAAATCATCCTCTGGGCCCTTTTCCTGGTCAGGGGGTGCTCGAACAGGACCGTGGGCGGAGGGCTGAGGAGATAGCGCGGGTTGCGGATGACCTTCTTCTTGAATCTCCTGATCGGCTCCTGGTTTGGCGTCAGCACGAGGTCCCGTCCGCGGCAATCGTCGACCTGCCTCCGGACGTTGCACATTGCCGACAGGATGACGCGCTCTCCGTCGTAAAGGTTCAGGCAAACCATCTCGTCGGTATTGAGCCAGTTGAACGAGCACTGGGCATCGGCTTTGACCCTGACGCGAAAACCCTGGGGGCTGAAATCCAGCAGGTCGCCCCTGGCCACGAACCCGGTCTGGATAAGCTCGGATTTGACGGAGTGGCAGATATACCGCCTGACGCTGCGCTGGCCGAGCACGTAGGCCTGGCCCTGCAGCTCCATGCAGATGGATTCGCCGTTGATGTCCTTGAGGGTTGAAGGAGCGAAGATTATGGCCTGGCCGTCGCAGATGATCAGCCATTGGAATTCATAGCTTTCAAGGTTCAGGTCGGAAAGGTCGCCGTCCGCCCAGCTGCATGTCAGCTCGTTTCCCATGCAGGGCTCGGGATGGGCCTTGAGAAGGATGCCTTCATTGTAGCGGGGATGGAGAAGGTTGACATACACGCCTTCCCCGATGAAGTGCATGTAATTGATCTTGTTGAGCAGCTCCGTGAGGTCCATCTTCCTGGCGGATTCAAGGGCCTGGCTGAGCTGGTTCTGCTTGAATATCCAGGGCGGCAGGAGGAGTTCATCCTCAAAAAGTCTCCTCAGGGTCCCGATTTCCACCGAGAGGGCGCCGACTGGCTCAATGCTCATCTGCCGCCTCCTTGCCCCGCAGCGAAGTCAGAGAAGTATGGAAAGGGCGCTTGCAGGCGTCTGCCCGCACCAGGCGAGCGAGTCGCGGGTGTGTTGTTAGGATTGAAAGCAGGCCGGTGACGTGTCGGCATGCAGCCAACGGATTTCTTGCGCTGGGGCTGTCGGGGCTCATGCGCCTTTTGCGACTCCGGCTCGTTTTTAGCAAAAACAACTTAAGTAAATTCCAACCAAAAAGCAGACACAGGTAGATTGACACAATGGATAGTTGAAGTTAATCAAAAAAATTAATCCATGTCAACAGAAATTATAGTAAAAACAAGTAATTGATGATCTGGGTCGCTTGTCGCTTGTGTGTTTGTTTGATAAGTAAAGCAAATTGGTTAATAAAAATGTTTGGTTAAGCGGTAGGATTGTTGAAGTCGACCTTGGCGGCTTTCAGAAATACCATGAGAATGGAGATGGCCGAAGGCGTAATGCCCGGTATTCGCGAGGCCTGCCCGAGCGAGCGAGGCCGGATGGAAGAGAGTTTCTGGCGGGCCTCGTTGGAAAGCCCGACAATGGCACGGTAGTCCAGTTCCGCAGGGATTGATATCCTTTCGAGCTGCCTGAATTTCCTCACGTCCGATTCCTGGCGTTCAAGGTAGCCCTCGTACTTGCACTGGATCTCAACCTGGCTGCTGACGTCATCAGGCAATCCCCGGTCGAGCCCCTCGATTTTCACAATATGCGAATAGTCGAGCTCGGGCCTTTTCAGGAGCTGATAAAGGGAAACCGATTCCGTGACCGGGGAAGACTTGCTTTCTTCCAGGACAGGGTTGCAGACGGAGGGGCGGCAGAATAAATTGTTTGAGCCTCTCGATCTCACTGGAGATGGAATCCTTTTTGACCCGGAGCCCTTCCAGGCGTTCGGTGCCGTGGAGGCCAAGCTCACATCCCTTTTCCATCAGGCGCAGGTCCGCATTGTCCTCTCGCAGCAGCAGGCGGTACTCGGCGCGCGAGGTCATCATCCGGTAAGGCTCGTCGGTGCCCCGGGTTACCAGGTCGTCCACCATGACCCCCATGTAAGCCTCAGACCTGTCGAGGATGAAGGGCGGCCGCTTCTGCACTTTCAGGGCCGCGTTTATGCCCGCCCAGAGGCCCTGCGCGGCAGCCTCCTCGTACCCGGACGTCCCGTTTACCTGGCCGGCCAGGTACAGGCCTTCAAGCGCCTTGGTTTCGAGGGTCGGCTTGAGCTGGGTCGGCAGCACGTAATCATATTCGATCGCGTAAGCCGGCCGCATGATCTCGGCATTCTCAAGGCCCGGTATCGAGTGCAGGATTTCCAGCTGGATTTCATAGGGCAGGGAATTGCCGGTGCCGCTCACGTAAATCTCCTCGGTGTCCAGCCCTTCCGGTTCCAGGATTATCTGGTGGCGGTCCCGCGAGGAGAACTTGATCACCTTGTCTTCAAGGGACGGGCAGTACCTGGCCGAGACCCCCTTGATGGTCCCGTCGTAAAGGGGCGAGAAGCGGATGTTCCTGCGCACGATCTCGTGGGTGCGGGGATTGGTGTGCCCGATATAGCAGGGGACCTGGGGCAGAACAATTTCCGATGGCGAAAAGGAAAAGCAGCGGGGACGGGCGTCGCCGTGCTGCTCCTTGAACATGGTGAAATCTATGCTGCCCTTTTTTACCCTTGCCGGCGTCCCCGTCTTCATCCTGCCTGTCTGGAAACCAAGCCTGATAAGGCTGTCGGCCAGCCCGACAGAGGCGAATTCGCCGGCCCTGCCCGACACTATGCGGGACGCGCCGATATGGACCAGCCCGTGCAGGAACGTCCCTGTCGTCACCACCACCGCGGTCCCCATGAATACGGTGCCGATAAGGTCGCGCACCCCCACGGCTTTGCCGTCCTCCGCCATTATCTCCTCGACCAGGCTCTGCTTGAGTTCGAGCCGGGGCTGCGCCTCCAGGACCTGCTTCATCAGCATCCGGTAGCGCGGCTTGTCGTTCTGGGTCCGGGTGCTCTGGACCGCGGCCCCCTTCCTTGTATTCAGTGTCCGGAACTGGATGGCGGTGCGGTCGGCAATCTTCCCCATCTCGCCGCCGAGCGCGTCGATCTCTTTCACGAGGTGGCCTTTCCCGACCCCCCCTATTGAGGGAGAGCATGGCATATGGGCCACCGTGTCCAGGTAGATGGAAAGCAGAAGGGTCTCGCAGCCCATCCGGGCCGACGCAAGCGCAGCCTCGCAGCCGGCGTGCCCCGCCCCGATCACGATGACGTCAAATTTTTTGGGATAAACAGCCATAAAAAATCTCGTTTGTTTAACTTCGGCCGGAGCGGCAATGAATCATCCCTTCGGCTCAAGGTCTTTTGCCTGCGGCAAAATCCCGGATTTCGCGCCTGCGGGATAATTCATTTCCGCTCCTCAGTGCAGATCATAAAAACAGATCATAAAAAAATCTCTCCGGACTTTTCGGGAGGGGACGGGAATTCTCCTCTTAAAAACCAAGCCATTGCACCCTTCCCTCCTTGCGGGGAGGCGCTTTGGGGCTCTCGGCGGGGTATCCGACCGGGACCAGGCAGACAAGTTTTCTGCCTGCCATTCCCAGCAGTTCGCTGATTTCCTTCTCCTTGAAAAAGACCGCGGCGTCTGCCCAGACTGCTCCCAGACCTGCATCATGGGCCGCCAATAAAAGGTTCTGTACAGCCAGGGAGATGCTGTAGGGGTCTTCTTTCCCCGTAGGGAATCGCCCGCCGTATGCCGCAATGATGACGGGAGCGTTTCCATAAGTTTCAAAAAAGCGCTTGGAAGCCTCAAGGACCTTGGGATTATCGGGGAAATTTTTCTCCAGCACGGGCCGGAAACTTTCATAGGCCGTCGCCGTGATTTTCAGCAGGGCCTCTTTCTTTTCGCCGGAAACCACGAGGAAGCGCCAGTCCTGCCGGTTCATGGCCGACGGGGCCCATTGGGCAAGCTCAAGGATTTTTTCGAGGACCTCTCGCGGGACCGGGTCGGGTTTGAATCTCCTCACGCTGCGCCTTGCCCTGATGACGTCTGTTAATTCCATGCACAACCTCCTTCCTGAATTTCATTCTTATAAACAAAACTTAGCCCTTTTCAGGCGGCCTCTTCCATTCTCTAACGATGTTGAAGAATCTCTAAAGCGTCAAATTATTTTGACTTTTTCCTCCGGGGCGGTAGAATTGCCCACATGCCCCGAAGAGCTGGCATTATATATTGAGAAGGAATCATGTCAAGCCCGCATTACCTTGATTTAAATACGTTTTTGCGCCGCAAGTTCGGCTGCCGCGTCCAGAAGGTGAGCCTTGATGCGGGAATGAGCTGCCCGAACAGGGACGGGCTCGTCGGGACCGGGGGGTGCATTTACTGCAACCGGCTGGGTTCAGGGACCGGCGCTTACCCGAAGCAGAGCATCGAGGAGCAGCTGGATTTCGGAAAGAGGTTCGTGAGGCGGCGCTACAAGGCCGAAAAGTTCATCGCCTATTTCCAGTCTTTCTCGAACACATACGGCCCCGCGGATGAGCTTGAAAAGCTCTACCGGCGGGTGATGGCCGACCCCGAGATTGTCGGGCTCGCCATCGGGACCAGGCCCGACTGCGTCGGCGCGGAGGTGCTCGACATGCTCGAGAGGGTCTCCCGCGAGGTTTATGTTTACATGGAATACGGGCTGCAGAGCGCTCACGACCGCACACTGGCGCTCATCAACAGGGGGCACGATTACGGGGCTTTCCTGGACGCGGTTCGCCGCACGCGGGCCAGGGGCATCGACGTCTGCGTCCATGTCATCCTGGGCCTTCCGGGAGAGACGAGGGAGGACATGCTCGGGACCGCCCGCGCCATCGCGGGCCTGGACATACAGGGCATCAAGGTCCACCTCCTTTACGTCAGCAGGGGGACGGCGCTCCACGAGATGTTTTCGCAGGGCCGCTACGAATGCCTGGGCCGCGAGCAGTACGTCGGATATCCTCTGCGAGTTCCTTTCGATCCTGCCGCCCGGCATAGTGGTCCACCGCGTGACCGGCGACCCGCACAAGGAGGAGATTATCGCCCCCCTGTGGGCCCTGGACAAGCAGGCCGTCCGCGATGCCATAGAATTGAAACTTCGTAACATGAGAAAGAAGGTTTGATCATGGGCAAGGAGCGGTTCCCCTCGACGCCGGCAACGAGGTTTTTGAAAGGAAAAGGGAGTCCCCTTTGAACTGCACAGCTACAAGTACGAGGAGCACGGCGGCACCGAAAAGGGTTCCCGGGACCTCGGGGTGGATGAGACTTTTGTTGTGAAGACCATCGTCATGGAGGACGACAGGCACAACCCCTTTATCGTGCTGATGCACGGCAACCTGCAGATATCGGCGAAAGAAATGGCCCGGTTCATGGGGACCAAGTCCGTCAGCCTGTGCGACCCCGAAAAGGCCCACAAGATCACGGGCTACCTCGTGGGCGGCACTTCCCCGTTCGGGACGAGGAGAAAGCTTCCCGTGTACATAGAGAGCTCCATCCTGGAGCTGTCCCGGATTTACATAAACGCCGGCAGCCGCGGCCTGCTCGCCGCCATGTCCCCCCGGGACCTCCAGCGCGTCCTGGAACCCGTCCCCGTGAGCGTGGGCAGGTAGGCGCGTCATTGTGTTTTGACTTTTTTCCGGAAAATAAACTACGCTTAAACAAGACCGGTAACGAGGTGACCCAAATGAGAGAAAAGAAATTAGATTACTTCACGGCTCTCTACAATGCGGCGAAGGTCGTAAACGGCTCGCTGGACGTCTCCCATATCCTCAACCAGATCGTGCACTGCGTGACGGAGACGATGAAAGTGAAGGCCTGTTCCCTGAGGCTGCTCGATGCAAAGGGCCAGAGGCTCATCCTCGGCGCGGTTTACGGCCTCTCTGAGCAATACCTCCACAAGGGCCCGGTCCTGGTGAAAGAGAGCGGGGTCGACAGGAAGTCCCTCAAGGGCGAAACCATTTACGTGCGGGACGCGCAGACCGACCGGAGATTCCAGTACCGGGCAATGGCGAAGGCCGAAAAGATCAAGTCCGTCCTGGTCGTGCCGCTCAAGGTCGCCGAATGCGCTATCGGCGTGATGCGGGTCTATTCCGAAACGGAGAGGGAATTCGACCAGCAGGCAGTAAAATTTCTCGAGGCCGTCGCCAACCTGAGCGCGATAGCCATCGACAATGCCAGGCTCTACCAGGCCCTGCGGAAAAACTACGACCTCGTGATCGAGAGCCGCTATCGCCTTGACGACCTGTAGGATTGAAACCCTGAAGGCCCACAATAAGTCCAAGGAGGAACTTTTATGATTCGGGTAGGCATAAACGGCTTCGGCCGGATCGGGCGCCAGGTCCTCAAGGCCATCCTGGAAAGGCATCCGGACACGCTTGAGGTGGCCGCGGTAAACGACCTGTTTGATACCCAGACCAATGCCCATCTCTTCAAATACGACACCAATTACGGAAGGTTCCCGGGGGAAGTCTCGGCGGGGGAAGACAGCATCGCCGTCAACGGCAAAAAGATAAAAAGCTACGCCCTGCGCGACCCCGCGGCCATACCGTGGGATGATGAGGGCGTTGAAATAGTAATTGAGGGCACGGGGCTTTTCACCGAGGCCTCCAGGGCGGCGGCCCATCTCGAGGCCGGCGCCAAAAAAGTGATAATCACGGCCCCTGCCAAGGGTGAAGACCTCACGGTGGTGCTGGGCGTCAACGAGTCGGCCTATGACCCGGCAAAGCACCGGATCGTCTCCAACGCCTCATGCACCACCAACTGCCTGGCCCCCCCGGCCAGTGTGGTCCACAAGAAGTTCGGGATCGAAAGGGCGATGATGGTGACCGTGCACTCGTTCACCAACGACCAGAGGATCCTCGACCTTGCCCACCGCGACCTGCGGCGCGCCCGGGCGGCCTCCCAGAACATCATCCCAACGTCGACCGGCGCGGCCCGCGCCATGGCGCTCGTCATCCCCGAACTGAAGGGGCGCTTCGAGGGCTATTCCCTGCGCGTGCCGACCCCGACCGTCTCGGTCCTCGATTTCACCGCCGACCTGAAGACGCCGACGACCACGGAAGAGCTGCGCCAGGCGCTTATCGACGCCTCGAATGGAGAACTCAAGGGGATAATGGGCTGCGAGCCGGGAAAGCTCGTTTCGACGGATTTCAAAGGCGATGACCGCTCGTCAATAGTCGACCTCGAGTTCACGGAAGTCCTGCAGGGCACCATGGCCAAGGTGGTTGCCTGGTACGACAACGAATGGGGCTACTCGTGCCGTGTCGCGGACCTGGCGGATTTCATGGTCCGGAAGGGGCTGTGACGGTAGTCGCATTGATAGACCATACGACCGAAGAACACATTTCCAAAAAAAAGATACCATTGATCAAAGCACGTTTTGGCGGGAGTGTCAGGGAACTTCCCTCCGGCTCAAGGTCTTTTGCCTGCGGCAAAATCCCCGATTCGCTCTCCGGGAAATTCCCTGCCCCTCCCGCCTGCCCGACACTTAGAAAATAAAAAGACAAAACTACAGATTCAGGAGCGGGCGGGATTTATTCCGGAGGGCAGATTGGCTGGTTCACATTTCGACCCCTTATGTCATTATGCACGGCGGTGACGTGAAGCAGACACGGCCCGAGGAATGAAGCCCAACCGCTCCGCCCTATGAAGCTCCTGATGCCAGAGCTTTAATCAGAAGATCGAATATATTTTTGCAGGAACCTGGCCGTGTGCGATTTTGCGGCCTGTTTGAGGAGTTCGTAGGGGTTGCCCTCGGCGACGACCCTGCCGCCGCCGGCGCCGCCCTCGGGGCCGAGGTCGATGATGTGGTCGGCGCTGCGGATGACGTCGAGGTTGTGTTCGATCACGATCACGGTGTGGCCGCGGTCGACAAGGCGCTGCAGGACCGCGAGCAGCCGCTCCGTGTCGGCCATGTGCAGGCCGGTGGTCGGCTCGTCGAGGATGTAGAGGGCGCGGCCGTTGCCCCAGCCCAGTTCCCTGGCCAGTTTGATCCGCTGCGCCTCGCCGCCCGAGAGGGTCGGGCTCGACTGCCCGAAGGTCAGGTAATCCAGCCCTATGTCGTTGAGGAGCTTGAGGGCGCCCTTGAGAGAGCTGATCGAGGAGAACAGTTCAAGGCCTTCCCGGAAGCTCATGCCCATCACGTCGCTGATGTTCTTCCCCTTGTAGAGGATGTCCAGGGTCTCCTCGTTGTACCTCTTCCCCCCGCAGTCGCTCGCATTCGATGTAAACGTCGGGGAGGAAATTCATTTCGACCTTGATCGTCCCCTGCCCCGCGCAGGTCTCGCAGCGGCCGCCTTTCACGTTGAAGGAAAACCGTCCGGGCCCGTACCCGCGCATCCTCGCTTCGGGGACCATCGAGAAGAGCTTCCTGATCTCGTCAAGGATGCCGACATACGTGGCGGGCGTGGAGCGCGGTGTCCGGCCGATGGGCGAATGGTCGATCTCCACGGCCCTCGTTATGCCTTCCCACCCGGAAATATTTGCCGGGGAAATGCCGGAGCCGTTTCCGGAAAGGGCCTTTTTCAGGGCCGGGAACAGCACTTCCTTGACCAGCGTGGATTTGCCGGAGCCGCTCACTCCAGTGACGCACGTCAGGGCGCCCACGGGGAAACGGCAGGAGACCCTTTTTAAATTGTGGAGGGCTGCCCCGCGCAGCTCCAGCCACTGTCCGTTGGAGCGTCAGCCGCGAGTCGATTTTCCTCTCGCGCCCGTTGAGGAAGGCCCCGGTCACCGAAGCCGGGTTGGCCCGGATTTCCTTCATGGTGCCCTGGGCAATTATCCTCCCGCCCTCGGGGCCGGCGCCGGGGCCGAGGTCGATGATGTGGTCGGCGCTGCGGATGGTCTCCTCGTCGTGCTCGACAACGAGGATGGAATTCCCCCTCTGCTGCAGTTTCCGCAGGGTGGAGATCAGCATCTTGTTGTCCCTGGGGTGGAGGCCTATCGTGGGCTCGTCCAGGATGTAGCAGATCCCGCGCAGGTTGGAGCCGAGCTGCGCGGCTAGCCTGATCCGCTGCGCTTCGCCCCCCGAGAGGGTGTCTCCCCGGCGGTCGAGCCCCAGGTAGCCGAGCCCCACCTCGTTGAGGAATTCGAGGCGCGGCAGGAGCTCTTTCATTATGCCGTCGGCGATCCGGGCCTCCCTTCCCCGGAACCGGTAAGCATCGATCATCTTCAAGGCGTCGGCCGCCGGAAGGCTTGTGAGTTCGCCGATGCCGACCCCCTTGAGCAGGACGGCCCGCGCTTCCTCGCGCAGCCGGCTCCCGCCGCATCGCGGGCAGGGGGAGTCGCCCATGAACGGCTCCATCGCTTCGAGTTCGTCCGTGTCGGCGAATTCGCGGTATTCCCTCAGGAGCGGGACAAGTCCCCTGAATCCGCTGTCGTTGCCTTCACCGTTTGCGCCCCACAGCAGAAGGCCTCGGTCTGAATCCTCCATTTTCTTAAGGGGGAGCTGCAGGGGGAGGCGCGTCTTTTCGCGGATTTCCTGGAGGAGCCGGCGCGAGATTTTCCTGAGCGCCCCGGCCTGCATTTCCTCGAGAGTCTGCGAAACAGATTTTTCGGCATCAGGGAAAAGCAGCCCGGGAACGATGTCCTCGAGGCTCCCGATCCCCTCGCATTCCGGGCACTGCCCCTGGCGGCTGTTGAAGGAAAAAAGCCTGGGGTCGAGCGGCTCGAACCCGCGGCTGCAGCGGCTGCAGTAAAGCCTGTCGCTGTAAGTCTTCGTCCCGGACCCTTCCTCGAAGGCCCTGATAGTGCCCTTGCCGAAATCGAGTGCCGTCCGGAGCATTTCGGGCAGGGTGCCGTTTTTGACCGCACCGGCGATGTCGCCGACAACGATATCTATGTCATGCTCCTTGAAGCGGCCGAGGGCGGGTAGGGGGGCCAGGTCCCTGCAGGCTCGCCGTCAATGAGGGCCCGGGAATAGCCGAGCTTCACCATTTTCTTGAGGAGCTCCGAGTGGATCCCCTTTTTCCCGGTGACCAGGGGCGCCATGAGGAGCGATCCCGTCGACTTGAAACTCGAGCGGAGCACCCCGGCAAGCCCCTCGGCGGAATGGGCGCTGATCTCGTCCCCGCAGCCCGGGCAGTGCTGCCTGCCCAGCTTGCAGTAGAGCAGGCGCAGGTAATGGTATATCTCCGTGAGGGTGGCGACCGTCGAGCGCCTGCCGGACCGGCTCATCCTCTGCTCCAGGGCCACGGTCGGGCGGGATGCCCTCGAGGCTGTCGATTTCCGGCCGGTCCATTATCTTCATGTACTGGCGGATGTAAGTGGGCAGGGACTCGATATAGCGGCGCTGGCCCTCCGCGAACAGCAGGTCGAAGGCCAGTGTCGATTTTCCCGAGCCGCTCACCCCTGTGATCGCCACCATTTTTTCCCGGGGCACGCTGACATCGATGTTCTTGAGGTTGTGCTCGCGCGCGCCCTTGACGAGAATGAAATCGCTTGCCGGTGCGCTGGCCGGCCCGGTCCGCTTTGCCGCGCGTCCCGGCCGGGGCCTGATTGGTGCCTTGAGAGCGGGCGCAGGTATTGTCCCGTAGGGGAGCCAAGCTCCGCAATTTCTTCGGGAGTGCCTTCTCCCACGATACAGCCCCCGCCGTCGCCCCCTTCCGGGCCGAGGTCTATCACGTGGTCGGCGCATTTGATCAGTTCGGGGTTGTGCTCGATGACGAGAATCGAGTTGCCGTTTTCGATCAGGCTCGAGAAGGCCGAGATCAGGCGGGCGACATCGGCCGCGTGCAGGCCGACCGTGGGCTCGTCGAAGATGAACAGGGTGCCGGGGCCGCCTTTTTCCCCTGCCTGCGCCTTGCCCAGCTCCCGGGCGAGCTTCAGCCTCTGGGCCTCTCCCCCCGAGAGGGTGTTTATGGACTGGCCCAGCCTGAGATAACCGAGCCCGACCGCGATTACGGGCTGCAGCGGCCTGGTTATCCTCGGGTAAGCGGCAAAGAAGGATGCGGCTTCCTGCACGGTCAAGGAAAGGATGTCATGAATGTTCTTCCCCTCGAACCTGACCTCGAGGACGTCGTCCCGGAAGCGCCTGCCGTCGCATGTCGGGCAGGGCAGGTAGATGTCGGACAGGAACTGCATCTCGACCTTTTCGAATCCCTCGCCGCCGCATTCCTCGCAGCGCCCCCCGGCCGCGTTGAAAGAGAAATGGGAGGGCTTGTAGCCGCGCACCTGGGCAAGCGGCTGGGAGGCGAGGATTGTCCGGATACCGTCGAGGCACTTGAGGTATGTTGCCGGCGTGGCGCGCGGGGTCCGGCCGATCGGCTCCTGGTCGACGAGGGAGACGGAGCCCACCAGCTCGTGCCCCTTTATTTCCCCTATTTTTCCGGCGCCGGCGCGCTTCTCCGCCCTTGAGGTAGTGCAGGTTGCGATACAGCGTTTCCACGGCAAGCGTGCTCTTGCCCGAACCGGAAACCCCGGTGAGCGCCGTCATCACGCCCAGGGGTATCCTGACGTCGATTCCCTTGAGGTTATGCTCCGAGGCGCCTCGCAATTCCAGGAACCCGGAAGGGCTCCTCCTCTTTTCCGGGACCGGGATCGCGAGCCGTCCCGCGAGGTAGCTGCCGGTGAGGGACCTTTTTTCCCCGCAGATCCTGCCGGCGGGGCCGCTGTAGATCAGCTGCCCTCCTTTTTCCCCGGCCCCGGGCCCCAGGTCGATTACGTTGTCGGCGGACCTGATGATCTCGGGGTCGTGTTCGACAACGACAATGGTGTTGCCCTGGTCCCGCAGTTTTTTCAGCAGCCCGATCAGGCGGGCCGAATCGCGCGGGTGCAGGCCCACCGTCGGCTCGTCAAGGATGTAGAGGGTGTTCACCAGGGACGAGCCGAGGGCCTTTGTCAGGCTCACCCTTTCCATCTCCCCTCCGGAAAGCGTGCGGGACTGCCTGTCCAGGGAAAGGTATCCGAGCCCGACGTCGAGCAGGTAACCCAGCCTGCGGTTTATTTCCCCGAGCAGCATCAGGGAGGCTTCATCGAGTCCCTGCGGACGAGAGCTCCCGGAAGAATTTATGAGAACCGGAAATGGGCATTGCGTAAACTTCCGGGATGCTCCTGCCCCCGATGCGCCAGTTCAGCGCTTCCGGCACAAGCCGCGTGCCGCCGCAGGCGGGGCAGGCGTGGTAGCCGCGGTAACGGGCAAGGAACACCCGGACATGGAGCTTGTAGCGCTTCGTCTCGAGCCACTGGAAAAACCCCCGGACGCCATAGAAACGGGAATCCCCATCGAAAATGGCCTGCTTTATCCGCTTCCGCCAGTTGCGAGAAGGGGACATCGACCGGGATCTTCCTGCGGGCGCAGAAATTCAGCAGGTCCTGGAACTCTTCGCGGGCTATTCCGGTCCAGGGCTTGACGGCGCCCTCGCGGACCGTCTTCCTCGGGTCCGGCACCACGAGATCGGGGTCGATGTCGATGATCCTGCCGAAGCCCCGGCACTCCGGGCAGGCCCCCGCGGGCGAGTTAAATGAAAACAGGTTGGGGGAGGGCTCCGTGAACTTCAGGGAGCAGTACGGGCATTCGAGGCGCGAACTGAAGCGGAGCGGCTCTGCACCATTAGAGCCGGGCAGGTGAACGTTCACATAGCCTTTTCCCGCGGTCAGGGCGGCCTCGACGGAATCTATGATCCTCTTTCGCTCGCCGTTTTTAAGGACCAGCCGGTCTACCAGGAGGTCGGGCAGGAGCCGGGCAGGAGGTCGGGCAATGGTTCCCCGCTGCCGGCATCGGCGGCCCGAAAGTCGTCTACGTCCATGACCCGGCCGTCTTTCCAGAGCCTGTCGAAGCCCGCGGCCCTGAGCGTGTCCGGGTTGTATTCATTTTGTATTTCCGGGGGCAGGGGGGCGGTTATCACCAGCGGGCCGCCTTCCCCGGCGCCGGATTCCCTGATTGCCTGGTAAACGGATTGCGGCGTGTGCTTCCTCACGGTCCTGCCGCACCCCGGGCAGTGGAGCTTCGCGGTGCGCGCGAAGAGCATTTTCATGAAATCGTTGATTTCGGTGATCGTGCCGACTGTCGAGCGGGAAGTGCGGACGGGGTCTCCCTGCTCGATCGCCAGGGCCGGCGGGATGCCCTCGATCTTTTCCGCCCTGGGCCTGTCCATGCGCTCCATGAACTGGCGGGCGTACGGCGAAAACGTCTCGATGTAGCGCCTCTGCCCCTCGGCATAAAGGGTGTCGAAGGCGAGCGAGGACTTGCCGGCCCCGCTCACGCCCGTTATGACCGTTATGCGGTTGAGCGGGATCTCCAGGTCAAAACCCTTGAGGTTGTTGTGGCTCGCGCCTTTGATTCTTATGCAGTTATCCATCTTGCTTTCAAACGGTTTGAGGGAGGGAGTATCTGCTTGAGAAGGGTGAAGAATCCTTGTGAAAAATTCCCTGTCCTGCCGGGCGGCATTATATCATTCAAATCCCTGCTGTCAATCGCGGGGGTCGACCAGTTCCGGCCCGTCGATCGTGATTTCAATGTTTTTCGGCTGGTCCGGCGCCAGGGCCTGGGCGGCGCTGCCGCCGTTCACGGCCACTTCCAGGAGGCCTGAACTGCCGAACAGGGCCAGCAGGGTGCCTTCCGGGACCGAGCTGTATGTCCGGTGGATATGGAACAATTCCAGGCCCCCGACCCTGATATGGGGCCGGCCGTGGCCGATGAACTTCAACACGGTTTCGCGCCGCAGGTTGGAGACGAGGTTGCCGAAAACATCGGCGCGGATGATCCGGCCATGCAGCCGCCCGCCCTCGACAAAAGGCTCTTCAGTCTCGAGCCTCACCGGGTCGGCAATGGCGGGGCCCATTGAGGATATATCGGCCCCTGCGGAGATCCATGCGGCGACCGGCCCGAATATGTCCCTGCCGTGGAAAGTGGGGCTTACCTGTTTCCTGAAGTACCGGGGGTTGGTAAGGTGAACGGTCCTGGCCTCAAGGTTGCCTATTACCGGCCATAATACCCCGTTGTCCGGGCCGACGAAAAAGTACCCGCCGCCCTCAGCGGCAATGGGGCGCCGCCTGCTGCCGACCCCCGGGTCCACCACGGCCAGGTGGACGGTCCCGGGCGGGAAGAACGCGTAGTTTTCCAGGATAGCCATCGCAGCGTCCGCAATGGACCCCCTGGGGATATTGTGGTTTATGTCCACGAGGACGACGCGGGGGTTCACGCTCAGGATTGCCCCTTTCAGCGCCCCGGCATAAGAATCGCCTAGACCGAAATCAGTGGTGAGAGTTATTATCCCGGAGGGCCCCATTTATCCCTTGACCCTCCTGTATGCCCATAAATTCAGATAAAAGAACAGGGTCAGGGGACCGCAGCCCCTGATTATCCTGAATGCCAGCGAACTGACTTCCTTTTGAGACGTGACTTTCGGGTCCGCAAGGTACACCGCGGGAAGGCCACGGCAGATCATGCGGTGGAAATTGGCGTGGGGAAGCGCCCTTGCTCCCTCGTCTGCCTTGCGGAAGAAAAAGAGGATCCTCCGGACCGCCTCCCCGGGGCTCTCGTAATAAGAGCAGAAGCTGAGGTCCCCCCCGGCGCGGTCCTCCTCCTGGTCGACAAGATAGTCCAGGAGGATGTGCAGCCCCTGGATCCAGGGGAAGTAGGCCTTTTTTATCAGGAGCGCCGCGGCGGGCGAAAGGGAGCCGCTCAGGGCCGAACTGACCAGGGCATAGATGCCGAGGGTGGAACCGGTGCTGGCCGCGAATTCCTGCCATTCCATACCGGGGAAATGTTCCCGGTTGGAGGCGAACCAGCTTTTCAGGCGCTCGAGCCTCTCGTCCCTCCTGACATGCTTGTGCACCTGGAGCTCGCCGTAGAACCTCGAGAGTTCCAGGGTCAACGGCATAATTGCATCGTATCCAGGCAGCGTCGAGAGCACCTGCTGGCAGGTACGGACAAGTTCGTGCAGGTAGCCGCCGTCGTCCTGCTCGGCGCGGAACCTGTAATAATTGGCCGGCTGTGCCCCCGGCGTCAGGGCGTGGAGCATGGACTGGTGCAGCGCCTCGAAGTCGGCGGGGTCAAGCGAAGTGCCCCTGTCGCAGAGGTTGTCGAGGTAGTCGCTGATTGACTGGTAGGCGACCATGAACCTTATCCCGTCGTCCATCCTCCGCCCGGCCAGCAGGCCGTAGAGCGAGCCGCCGTCGCAGTGAAACGCCTTCTTTTTGATGGCCATGAGCGCCTGGCGGCGCAGTTCGGGGTCAGGTATTTTCCCGGCCCTTTCTTCCCAGCCTTTCAGGTAATGGCTCGCCCTCGGGATCGACTCGAGCGCTCTGAGCATCATTGTCCAGGGTTTCTCCGGAACCAGCAAACCAGCCTCTCAATCTCAGCAATAGGCTCAGGATAATAAAGAATTTTTATTTTAAGTCAATAACGGCGTAGGCAGGGGAAGCCGCTCAATTGAATTTTTGGGGACTTTCGGATAACCTGCAATAAAAAAGAAAGGGGTTGGGATCAATGGAGCAGAAATCTCCCGAAGTTTTGGCTGCCCTGGTCGAATACCAGGCTAATTCAATCGTGAGCCGGGAAATTGTCAAGAAAGACACCGGCAACGTGACGCTCTTCGCGTTTGACGAGGGGCAGGGGCTCAGCGAGCACACGGCCCCCTTTGACGCCCTTGTGGTTGTCCTGGACGGGGCCGCCCTGATTACCATTGCGGGAACGGAGCACAAGCTCGTCGCGGGGCAGTTTATCATCATGCCGGCCGGAAAGCCGCATGCCCTGAAGGCGCCTTCCCGGTTCAAGATGCTGCTCGTGATGATAAGGTCCTGATGCCCCTTTTCCGGATCCAGGGCGTGCGGTTCGCCCTGCGCGCCCTCGAGTCGCGCAATTACAGGCTGTTTTTCGGCGGCCAGAGCCTGTCGCTGATCGGCACGTGGATGCAGCAGCTGGCGATGGGCTGGCTCGTTTACAGGCTTACCAACTCTGCCTTCCTCCTGGGCATAATCGGCTTTTCCTCCCAGGTCCCGACCCTGCTGATCGGGCCCCTTGCCGGGGTCTATTCCGACAGGTGGGACCGGTACCGAATCCTGATCACGACCCAGTCGCTCGCCATGCTGCAGGCCCTTGCCCTTGCCGCGCTGACTTTTTCGGGATGGGTCACCTTCGACTGGCTTGTGGCCCTTGCCGTGTTCCTGGGTTTTGTGAACGCCTTTGACATCCCGGCCCGGCAGTCGTTTATTATCCAGATCGTGGAAAAGAAGGAAGACCTGGGCAACGCCATAGCCCTCAACTCCCTGATGTTCAACGGGGCGAGGCTGATCGGCCCATCCGTGGCGGGCATAATCATCAGTTTCACGGGGGAGGGTGCCTGTTTCCTTTTAAACGGCCTGAGCTTTGCGGGTATCCTTTTGGCGCTGCGCGCCATCCGGGTGCTGCCCCGGGAAAAGCAGCCCGAGACCCGCGTGTGGCAGGGGTTGCGCGAAGGCTTCAGTTACGCGTTCGGATTTGCCCCCATCCGCTATATCCTGCTGCAGCTCGCCGCGATCAGCTTTATGGGCATGCCCTATACCGTCCTCATGCCGGTTTTCGCCAGGGACATCCTCTCCGGGGGCCCGGGGACGCTCGGGCTGCTGATGGCATGTTCGGGGACAGGCGCGCTGGTGGGGGCGGCGTTTCTCGCGGCCCGCAAGTCCATCCTGGGCCTGGGCAAATGGATAGTATACGGCTCGGTCCTTTTCGGCGGGGCGATCATTGTTTTTTCCCTGTCGACAGCCTTGTGGCTTTCGTCCTTAATGATGCTCTTTTCGGGCTTTGGGATGATTATCCAGATGGCCTCGAGCAACACGATCCTTCAGACCATAGTCGAGGAGGACAAGAGGGGGCGGGTCATGAGCTTTTTCGCGTTCGCCATTATAGGCACGACCCCGCTCGGGAGCTTTTTCGCCGGTCTGCTCGGGGAAAAAATAGGCGTGGTGCCCACCCTGGCAATAAGCGGGATCACCTGCATTGCGGGCGCCCTGCTCTTTGCCGGCAGGCTCCCGCAAATCAGGTTGATGATCCGCCCCATCTACCAGAGAATGGGGATAGGTCGGGCCGAAAGCTGATTTATTTCTTGCTGTAAAAGTTCAGCAGGAAATCAGCGTCTTTAGGGGACAGGTCGAACTTGAAAACGGCCTGCTCAATTAGTTTGCTCTTCGATTGGTCGGGTTTTTCATCCAGGTTAGCTGAAATCCATTTTATCGCGCGTTGAACTTCCTCGCCTTCCGGCACTATCGTTGCCATATAAGAGATCTCCTTTTCGATTGTGGGCCGATTATAGGGAAATTGTGGATTAGGTTCAAGGGTATTTTGCCGATCTCCTTGCATTTTCAACCCATCTGCCTTACAAGTAAAAATACCAATAAAAACATAGCGGTATGGTTATGGATAATTTTCACGCAGCCCTGCTGTTTTCCGCTTATATAGCGCTGTTCCTGTTCGGGATGGCCAAACTGAGCTCCACCGTACAATGGCTGATGACCGCCCGGGTACGGGATTACATCCGCTACGCCGTGAGAAAACCGTTCAACGGGATCCTGACCGGGATTTTCGCGACGGTCCTGCTGCAGAGCAGCACCGCAACATCGGTGATCACCATCGGCATGGTGGGCGCCGGGCTGATCACTTTTTTCCACTCGCTCGGGATAATCCTCGGCGCGGACATCGGCACCAGCCTGACCGTGCAGCTCGTTGTCTGGAAAGTAAATAAGCTCTCATCCGTATTCATAATAGCCGGCGCCCTGGCCTGGATAGGTGCAAAGGGCAAATGGAAAAGAATCGGGGAGGCCACGTTCTATTTCGGCTTGATGTTCCTGGGACTTACGCTCACCGCGGAAACAGCCGCACCTTTCAGGGACAGCGAACTTTGGGCCCGCTATTACAGCGAATTCAAAAACCCCCTGATCGGTTTTGTCGCGGGCGTCGTTTTCACAGGCGCGGTGCACTCATCCCTGATCCCCATCAGCATCCTGGCAATCCTTGCCCAGCAGGGGCTTGTGGACCTCCAGGCCTCCATTCCGGTCGTGCTCGGGGCCAACCTCGGCACCACAGTTACGGCCGTCATGGCCAGCTTCGTTTCCAGCATGAGCGCCAGGAGGAGCGCCGCCGCCCATTTCATTTTCAAGATGGCTGGCGCCGGTACGGCCCTGGTTTTTCTCCCCGCCTTCTTGTGGCTCCTCGAGAATATGTCTTCCGACGTGGCCCAGCAGATCGCCCTCGGACACGTCCTGCTCAATATCGGGATAGTGGCCTTCTTTACCCCGCTGCTGAAACCATTTGCGAAAATGGTCGAGAAGGCTTTGCCCGGGAATGAGGAAGACCTGCCGCTCTGGCCGGAATTCCTGGATGAAAACTGCATCGCGAAGGACCCGGAGGCGGCCCTCGAGTGCGTGCGGAAAGAGTTGACCAGGCAGGCCGTCCTGGCCGGGAGGATGGCCGAGGGACGCAATGTCGCTCCTGACGGAATACAACCCAGGCAAGAAGAAGAACGTCTTTTACCTCGAGCTCGTCCTGGACAACCTGCGGACATCCATAATCGGGTACCTATGCCGGGTCTCCAACGACAGCCTCTCCGAAAATCTTTCAAGGAAGCTCTTCGCCTATACCGCGATGACCGACGACATTGAAAGGATAGGGGACCATTGCGTCAATCTTTCGGACCTTGCTCAGCAGAAAAAAGACGGTAAAATAGAATTCTCGGAACCGGCGTACCGGAACTCGGCCGAAATAAGGAAACTAAACCTTCAGAGCATCGCCGACGTGGTAAACCATCCTGGAAAAGGGCGGCAAGGGCGAGATGCTTGCGATCAATGAGCGGGAGGAAAAAATCGACATAGCGGTGTGGATCGCCAGGGAGAAGCACCTGGAGAGGTTTCACAAGAAATTATGCCAGACCGAAGCGGGACCGGTCTTTGTGGAGATGCTGGTAAACCTGGAGAGGATATCGGACCATTGCCAGAATATCGCAGAACACGTTGCCGCCAGTGATGCGGCGTGGCAGCCCGTTTCCAAAACGCCGGTCATATCGCTTTAAAAGGGGGGGTAGACATGCTCAAAGAAGCAGCCCTATACGAAAGGCGGGAAGAGGACAAGGTGGCCTGTTTCCTCTGCAGCCACCGCTGCAATATTTCTCCCGGCAAATTCGGCATCTGCAATGTCCGGGAAAACGTTGACGGCAGGCTCTTCACCCACTCTTACGGGATGCTGATCGCCCGCCACATCGACCCGGTGGAAAAAAAGCCCCTCTACCATTTCCGGCCGGGGTCCCTTTCCTATTCAATCGCCGCGGCGGGCTGCAACTTCCAGTGCGAGTTCTGCCAGAACTGGGAAATCTCCCAGATCAGGGAGGTCCGCAGGCTGGGCTCAAGGCCTTCAAAGCCGAGCCGAAGCAGGTGGTCGACGCGGCCCTGAGGAGCGGTTGCCTCAGCATCTCGTACACCTATACCGAGCCCACGATTTATTTCGAGCTCGCCCGCGACATCGGCATGCTCGCGAAGGAGGCGGCGCTCGCTAACATTTTCGTGACGAACGGTTTCATGACCGATGAGTGCCTGCGCGAGGCGCGGCCCTTCCTGGATGCGGCCAACGTGGACCTCAAATCGTTCCGGGACGATTATTACCGCAAGACATGCAAGGGGAGGCTCGAGCCCGTCCTCAAGAGCATTGCCAAAATGCGGGAGCACCAGGTCTGGGTCGAGGTCACCACCCTCATTGTGCCGGGCCTCAATGACACCGATGATGAGCTCAAGGGCATAGCGTCATACCTGGCGAAACTGGACGCCGACATCCCCTGGCACATCAGCCGCTTCCACCCCCAGTACAAGATGGGCCGCGTCCAGAGCACCCCGATGGAGACCCTCGACCGGGCCTACCGGATCGGCCGCGAGGCCGGCCTGCGCTATGTCTACCAGGGCAACGTCATGGGCAACAGGAACCACACCTACTGCTACAACTGCAACAGGCTCCTCGTGGAGCGCGTCGGCTTCAATATTTCCCGCAACGAGATGGACGATGGCAAGTGCCCGGAGTGCGGGACGTCCATAGCGGGGATGAAGTAAGGGGTTTCTGCACGGGCGATTACATGCTCGCTCCGGGGTGCTTGTAACGCTTAAAAAAATTCCACGAATCAAGGCACGTTTTGGCGGGAGTGTCAGGGAACTTCCCTCCGGCTCAAGGTCTTTTGCCTGCGGCAAAAGCCCCGATTCGCTCTCCGGGAAATTCCCTGCCCCTCCCGCCTGCCAAACTTTTAAGAAGATCAAGAGGGAAAAACTACAGCTCCGGCGCTCTGTAAAGCTTAAGAAAATTCCATAACCCAAAGCTCGTTTTGCGGGATGGGTGAGGGAACTTCCCTTCGGCTCAAGGTCTTTTGCCTTCGGCAAAATCCCCGATTCGCCTGCGGGAAATTCCCTCCCCCCTCCCGCGTCCCCAACTCTGCAAAAAATAAAGAAAACAATGCGGCGTGAGGAGCGGGCGGGATTTATTCCGGAGGGCAGATTGGCTGGTTCACAATTCGACCACTTATATCATTATGCACGGCGGTGACGTGAAGCAGACACGGCCCGAGGAATGAAGCCCGACCTGCTCCGGGGGCTCGGTAAAATGTAAAAACAGAAATGCAAAGCTGGTTTTAAGTAAAGAAAAAAGGTGGAAGCTATTCTTCCGGCCAGTCGATTTCCATTTCGAGCAGGGCGGAGGAGAAGGCCTTGCCGTGGGCGTCCAGTTCCAGGGCGGCGGAGACACCGCCATTGCGGGTCCCGTGGAGGACGAAGTTGAAACCCTTTAAGAAAGGCAGGTCGTAGCGGATGACTTCGCCTGTGACAAGGCCGGCAAAATGGCCCCTCACCGCTTCAGGCGTCAGGACCTCCTTGAGCCTGGGGTAATCCTCTTCCCTGTACGGAAAGAGGGCGACGTTCGTGATCTCGCCCTTGTCGCCCGCCCGGGCATGGGCTATCCGGTGCAGTTTGATCTTCATTTCAATTCCGCCGTCTCGACCCTGATTTCAATTTTCTCCCTCTCGATCGTCGACGAATACACGGCAATCACGGGCCGGACAAATTTCCTGGCGCCGGCCGCGCCCGCCGGGCCGTTTAAATACAGCGCCTCCACCTCTTCGCCGACTGCTTCGGCCGTGCGCCTGCTTTCAGCCTTCACGGCGAACCTTAGCCGGATATCAAGCGGAGGCGGCGAAGCGCGGCGCGCTATCGGGCCGAGGATGGAGTCGAACCCGATGAATTCTATCCTCATGTCCGATGCCGCAACCGACCTGTACCCGAGCCGGTCTTTCACTATTTCCGCGGCAAGCCGCGCCCTTGCGAGGGCGCCCTCACCGGCAAAAGAGATCTCGCCTTCCCCGATGTAGCCTTCATGGATGCCCAGCGAAACCTTGAGCAATTCAGGCCGGGGCCTTCCCGAAGCCCCCCTGACAAGCACCCTGTCCGGCCCCGCGTCCAGCAGTTCGACCCTGGAAAAATCGGCTGTGACGTCGGGGGTCAGGTAAGCTGCCGGGTCGTGGATCTCGTACATGAGCTGTTCCTTGCAGGTCATGACGGAAACGCTGCCCCCGGTCCCGGGCGCTTTGGTGATAACTGCCGTACCGTCGGCGCCCACTTCAGCGAGCGGGAACCCCAGGCGGGAAAGGCCGGGTACATTTTTGAACGGGGGATCGGAGAAGAAGCCCCCGGAAACCTGGCCCGCGCACTCGAGGAGATGTCCCACCGCCGTTCCTGCGCCGAGCAGATGCCAGTCATCGGGCGCCCAGCCGAACTCATGGACCAGGGGGGCAAGGAACAGGGCGGGGTCCGCCACTCTCCCGGTCAGGATTATATTGCAGCCGCTCCGGAGCGCGGGCACAACGGCATCCACTCCCAGGTAGGCATTCGCGGAGATTATCCTGTCGCGGTATTCTCTCACGGGCTTTCCGGATTCCCAGACCGGCGAGAGCGATTCCGCAATTTTCTCGAGCACGTCGTCGCCGGTCACCGCTGCGATTTTAAGAGGCCCGGGCTGCTTTTCACCGGCGGCTTCCATTGCGGCATCCAGGGCCGCACAGGGGTTTGCGGCGCCCATGTTCGAGACCATCACGAGGCCCCTGGCGCAATAGGGCGCTAGCGCCCCGACGCGCTCCCGCAGGAACTGGCCGTAGCCCGCCCGGGGGTTATTTTGTCTTTCAAGCTGCGCGATAGCTATTGTGCGCTCCGCAAGGCAGTCGAAACAGATGTATTGAATATCTCCCTTTTCGGCCAGCTCGACCGCCGGGTCGATCCTGTCCCCCGCATATCCGGCGCCGGCGCCTATCCTGATCTTTTTCATGCTGTCTCCATAAGGCCGATATTCTTATCAGAGATGACGCGAACTCTCCATCCTGAAAGAATGCGGCGAGGCTGCCGGGAAATCAAATTTTATTGCCTTTATTCCCTTTGTGCCTTACCATCCGGGGAAAAACCGGACGGGTATATATATGGAAAATCTCATAGAGTATGCCGAGAAGCACAGGACCTTTCTCTCGCGGGTTTTCGCGGTCCTTCTATTGCCCGTTATAATTTTCAACGGAGCGGATTCCCTGCCTTCGTATAACTTCGCCTTCGAAATGATCGGGATATTCCTGGTGGGGGTGTGCTCGTTCGGGAGATTATGGTCATCCATGTATATATGCGGAAATAAAATAGACACCCTTGTCGACATGGGACCTTACTCGATGGTCCGCCACCCGCTTTACTTTTTCAGCTTCCTGGGGATCATCGGGATCGGTTTCATTTCCAAGAGCGTCATAGTATTTTTCTCTGTCATTTTATTTTTTGCGATCTATTACCCGCTTGTCATGCTGTCCGAGGAAAAAATCCTGATGCAGAAGCATGGCGCGGCATATCTGGATTACGTAAAAAGGGTTCCCCGCTTTTTCCCCGACATTGCCCTCCTGAAGGAGCCGGCGGTTTACAACGTGCACACGGTGATTTACCGCAAGGCCATGCTGGAGGCGATCTGGTTCATCTGGGGGATCATACCCCTGAAAATCCTTGAAACCCTTCATATGCAAGGGGTCCTGCCCCATTACTTCTGATAGCGGCGGCAAATAAGCTTGACACCTCCATTCATTCCAGCCAAGCTGGAATTGGGAAAAAAATTCTGGCAAAGAATGCCTGCTTAACCGGGGGGCACTAAGGTTTTATTTGAGGGCCCGGGCTGAACAATGAAGTGTCTGAAGATCATAATGTGTGTGATCGTCCTGACGGGTCTTCTGTCTTGCGGCCCGGTGATTTCCACGCAGACGATGAGTTATGTCGACCCGCAGATCACGTTCCAGGAACTCATAAAGGACCCGGACAGATACAAGGGCAAGACGGTGGTGCTGGGCGGACGGATCATCGGCACGTCAGTGAAGCCCAATGAGACCGTGATCGAAATCCTCCAGCAGCCGCTCGAATACCGGCAAAGGCCCCAGAATGCCGACGTTTCATTCGGGCGCTTCCTGGTCAGGTTCCCCGATTACAGGGACCCCGCCGTCTATGCGCCGGGCAGGTCCATAACCGTCGCCGGGCAGGTCGCCGGCAGGGAGGTCCGTAAACTCGGCCAGATCGACTACGGCTACCCTGTGCTAATCAGCAGGGAGGCCTACCTCTGGAAAGTGGAAGATGCTTATGCGCCCGAGCCGCAGTTCCATTTCGGGGTCGGGGTCGGCATTTTCCGCTGAAAGGCGATAAAATGAAAAAGTCCCTTCTGCTGGTCTTCTGCACCCTTTTCATGGCCGCATCATGCGCCCCTTTCCCGAAAAGTGCCCTCGAGCAGGTTGACGTGACAGCCCCGTTTCAGGAGGTCCAGAAAGGTCCCGGCAGGTTCCTCAATAAAAACGTGATGTGGGGAGGGGTGATCATTGACACGTTGGTTAAGAAGGACGGGACCGACATCAAGGTCCTGGAGAAAGGCCTTGATATCGAGAAAAGGCCCGTGGAAGGCGATTTGAGTTTCGGAAGGTTTATCGTGCGCTACCCGGGCTTTATCGACCCGGCCATCTACAAACCCGGCCGCGAATTGACCGTGATCGGGACCATCACGGGTTCCGAGGTCGAGCCCATCGGGCAGATGCAATATTCCTACCCGGTTATCGAGGCAAAGCATACAAAGTTATGGGAGACCCGGGCCAAGTACCGCCGGCCGGTCTACTGGGACTACCCCTTCATGCACTTCCCTTACGGCGGTTATCCCTACCTCTACAACCACCCGCCTTTCTGGGACTGAAAAATTTATCGGACATAATCCCGAAATTCACAAGCCCGTTCGGCGGCAGAATGAGAATTATCAGCTTTTCTTGAAAAGGTCCTCCAGCCTGCTCCTGGAGTCGGATTTGGCTGGCCCTTTTTCCCCCGGCCTTGCCTGCTTATCAGCTGAAAAGAAGTCGCAGAAGTTCCTTTTTTCCTTGTCCATGACCCGCTCGGCCTGGGGCTCCCGGCAGGAGTTGTACTTCCCCGGGTCATAATGTCCGCAGTTGATGCAGGAGCGCAGGTCCGCCCCGCACGAACTGCAGACTTCATTGCGGCCTACAATGCCGTCGAACGTGTTTTCCCTGCCGCATTTTCCGCAGTGCATTTTTTTCGACCCCCGTTTTTTTATGAATTCTATTGGATCATTTGTGAAAAATCCATTAGCACTTTAAATCTGCCAAGTCCTGATTCTGCAAGGAGTTTAAAGCAGACGCCCGGTTCAGGCCAGTGTCCTTCTGATGCTGCCATCGCAAAGAAGAATAATTCGCGCCCGCTCTTCAGACATATTTTCTGGAAACATGGAGGGGACTGCTGTACCTTTTTTCGGGAAAGGAGGATGTGCCATGAATATGGAGATAAAGGACAGATTTGTTTCGCTCTGGTCGAAGTATTTCGGCGGGGCTGAACTCCCGATGGTTTTTTATTACACAGATGATGAGAGCTGCGCCGAAAAGGCGCCCGTCCCTGTCGGCCACAGGTGCATTATTGGTGCGCTCTCCAAAGTGCGCAGAGGCAAGCCGCTGTGCTTCGATGCTGAAACTGCAGGGTGTGGGGGGGCCAGGAGGTATTGCGGATTTTCCGGCGTGATCGAGAAGAACTTCACCTTCTTCCTGTCTTACGGCATCCCGGGCAAGGTCGAGGGCGAGCGCTACAAGAGAACGCCCGAACTCGTCCAGAAATTCCTTGACCAGTCAACCGTTTTCAAAGCGCCGGGCCGGTTCATCGTCTTCAAGCGCTGGGACGCGATAAACGAAAACGACGAGCCGGAAGGAGTGATATTTTATGCGCCGCCCGACGTGATTTCCGGGCTCTTCACCCTTGCCAATTTCGACAGGGAAGATGCGAACGGGGTCATTGCCCCCTTTGCAGCAGGCTGCGGTACCATCGTCCAGTTCCCTTACCTGGAAAAAAACGCGGAGAGGCCCCGGGCGGTCCTGGGCACCTTCGATGTTTCTGCACGGCCTTTCGTTGGGAAGAACGAGCTGAGCATGGCGTTCCCGATAAAACGCTTCCTCCAGATCGTGGAACTCATGGAGGAGAGTTTCCTTATTACGCCGTCGTGGGACAGGGTGAAGAAAAGGATCTGACCGCAACCTTTCCGGTTTGCCGACAACTCACGGGGCAATACGTGCTTTGGTTTATGCGGATTATTTTAATCTTTACCGAGCCCCCGGAGCGGTCGGGCTTCATTCCTGCGGTCTGTGTCTGCTTCACGTCACCGCCGTGCATAATGATATAAGTGGTCGAATTGTGAAGCGGCCAATCTGCCCTCCGGAATAAATCCCGCCCGCTCCTCACGCTGTAGTTTATTTTCTTTTTATTTTTAAGTTTAGGCAGGCGGGAGGGGCAGGGAATTTCCCGGAGAGCGAATCGGGGATTTTGCCGAAGGCAAAAGACCTTGAGCCGAAGGGAAGTTCCCTCACTCTCCCGCCAAAACGTGCTTTGAGTTATGGAATTATTTTAATCTTTACCGAGCCCCCGGAGCGGTCGGGCTTCATTCCTGCGGTCTGTGTCCGCTTCACGTCACCGCGGTGCATAATGACATAAATGGTCGAATTGTGAAGTCGGCCAAATCAGCCCTCCGGAATAAATCCCGCCCGCTCCTCACGCTGTAGTTTATTTTTTTTATTATTTTTAAGCTTTAGGTCAGGCGGGAGGGGCAGGGAATTTCCCGGAGAGCGAATCGGGGATTTTGCCGCAGGCAAAAGACCTTGAGCCGAAGGGAAGTTCCCTGACCCTCCCGCCAAAACGCGCTTTGATTCATGGGATCCGGCATTGGCGTTACCCGGGACAATCTTTTTTGCCCGCCGTATTTTCGAGTTGTCTTTCAGGGGCATGATCGTCTAATATCATCAGACAATTAAGTGTTTAAAGGAGACAGCATGAAGCGGGGCGGGGTTGTTGCCTTGATCGGGCTTTTAATATGGCTCCTGTTTACCTGGGCTTGTGTTTCTAACGGTTCGGTGGATGAAACGGCCCGGGAGGTCCTGACTGTGCGCCTTATCGGGTTTATCGTTGTAATTGCAATTGCATATTTTTTCTTTTTCAGGAACTTCAGGAAGTAGATGATTAAAGCCGTGATTTTCGACCTCGGGGGGGTGCTGATTGATTTTCCCGTCCCGAAGATGATTGAATTCTGCGCCGCACACCTGGGCATAAGCAAAGGCCTGCTGGTCAGGGAGGCGAGGCGCTGGCGGGTGCCTTTCCAGGAAGGCTCCATGTCCGAAGAGGAACTGTGGCAAAGGGTCTGCGAAGGGACGGGCGCGGCGAAGCCCCGGTCCCGCTCCCTGTGGGAGGACGCATTCAGGGCGTCCTACCGGGAGAAAGGGGAGGTCTTTTCCATCGTCGACAGTCTCAAGGCTCTCCGTTACAGGATAGGCCTGTTGTCCAACACCGAGCTGCCTTCCATCAGGTGCCTTGATTCGGGCAGGTACGATTTCGACGCGCTTGTGTATTCCTGCGTGGAGGGTGTGAGCAAACCCCGGCCGGAGATCTACCTGCTGGCGCTGGAGAGGCTCTCCGTGGCGCCCGGAGAAGCCGTATTTGTGGATGACCAGCTGGACAATATCGAGGCGGCCGGGAAACTAGGCATCCACACGGTCCTCTTCACCGGTGCAGACCAGCTCAGGGAGGCCCTCGTCCTTATCGGGGTGAATGCCTGATGAGAGCGGGCCGGTATTTTGTCGTCTTTGCCCTGCTTTGCGCCTGGCCGGCCCTGATCTTTGGCTGTTCCAGGCCTGCGCCAGAGCCCGATCCCCGCGCGGTCCTCACGGCCTACCTCGAGGCCGTTATCGAGGGGCGCACGGAAGATGCCGCTCAACATCTTGCCGCAGGCGCAAAGGGCCCCCCCGGCGGCAAACAGGCAACGGGGTCTTTTGAGGAAAAAATGGTACGCCGGGCGCTGGCTTCGCACGTGTCGTTCGAGATCCTGAAAGTCGACACGGTGAGCGGGCAGGCGCGGGTGAAAATAACCTCCCCGGATTTCAGCAGGATAGCCGCCGACATATCAGGGCAGCTCAAGGGCGCTGATTTTCCGCGGGACGGGCTCGAGGCGCTGGAATATACGGCCCGGCTCGTGAACAGGACCGTCAACACTTACAAGAGCCGGGGAATCCCGATGAGTGCCTCTGTCAGGGACTTCCAGCTCACCAGGGAGGGCGGGACGTGGAAAATTGCAGGCGGTGAGACAAATGGCTAAAGGGAAAACGACCAACCGCCAGAAGGACATATCAAGGCTGTTGAGAGACACGAACCGGCTCCGCAGGGAAAAGGCTGGCGGCGCCGGACCTAAAGATAAGCGTAAAGGAGGAAAAGGAAATGGCTAAGGATGAAAGGATTGATTCACTGGAGCTGGCTTTGAAAAATGAGGCGACTGAACGCAAGTTTTATCTCGACCACGCGCAAAGGACAGACAACGCCCTGGGGAAGGCGATGTTCCTCGAGATAGCTGACGACGAGCTCGAACATTTTCAGCGCTTGAAGGAGCTTCACGCAGTCTGGGCCGAAAAAGGCAAATGGCCCGAGACGGTCCCCCTGAAGGTGAAAAAGACGAAGGTCCGCGGCATTATCGGGCAGCATGCCGGGAAACCCGCGCCCGCCGCCTCGCCTTCCAACGCCGACGACCTGAAGGCGGTCCAGATAGCCATAGAATTTGAGGCAAACGGGGCATCTTTCTATGCTTCCCTGCGCGACAGGTCGACCGACCCGAAGGAGAGGGATTTTTTCAACCTGCTCGCCGATATCGAACATGAACATTATATTTCGCTGCGCGACGTGGAAGAGTACCTCAAGGACCCGGAAGGCTGGTTCAGGCGCACCGAGCGCCATTCACTGGACGGAGCGTAAGAGGGGAAGCCATGAGCGATGTCTGGAGCTATCTCTGGCTCGTGATCATCCTGTTTTCGCTGATGCCTTTTCTCCAGCAGAGGGTCCTGCATGCGAAAAGGCTAGCGGTGATGAAGCGGCTCGAAACGAGCCGCAAATCGCGGGTCATCACCCTCATCCACCGGCAGGAGACCATGAAGCTGCTGGGGTTCCCCCTGATGAGGTACATAGATATAAACGACTCGGAGCTGATCCTCAGGGTCATCAGGATGACCCCGGACGATATGCCAATCGACCTGGTTGTCCATACTCCCGGGGGGCTGGTGCTCTCGACCGAGCAGATCGCGCTCGCCCTCAAGAGGCACAAGGCCAAGGTCACGATCTTTGTCCCCCATTACGCAATGTCGGGCGGGACCCTCATATGCCTGGCGGCCGACGAGGTCATCATGGACGAAAACGCGGTGCTCGGCCCCGTGGACCCGCAGCTGGGCGAGTACCCCGCGGCATCCATAATGAGGACCATCCAGAGGAAGGAAGCCAAGGACGTGGAGGACAAGACCTTCATCCTGGCCGACATAGCCGAGAAGGCGCTGGCGCAGATGAAGGCTTTCGTCAAGGAGATCGTCATCGAAAACATGGACGAGGAAACGGCGGAGCGAGTCGCGACGGTCCTCACCGAGGGCCGCTGGACGCACGACTACCCGATCACCTTCGAGGAGGCCCGCAGCCTCGGCCTCAAGGTCTCCCTGGGGCTCCCCGAAGAGATCTACGAGCTGATGGACCTGTTCCCCCAGGCCCAGCCGCAGCGCCCGTCGGTGCAGTACATCCCGATCCCTTACAAATCATCTGACCAGAAAGAGAAAAACAAGTAGCCCAAAAAATAAGGTAAATTATCTGTGATATTTTTACGTAGGGGCGACCGGCCGGTCGCCCTTCCTGTATCCAATTCAACCGGCACTCCCGCCGCCCCGGCCTCTGTGCGGCCCAAGTTTTCCTCGACTTGATTTTTGAAATAATATACTCTTTGGACAAATTTCAGAGAAGATAAAGGCATGATTTTTCAGGAAAGTGGCAGGAAAGAGCGCAGGGTCGGCAAACCCGCCCCGGTGCTCAATTATAACCTGTTCCGGTATAGAAGGGCTGTTTTGTCGCTGCACGGCAAGGTCTCCGCTTTTGCGGTCAGCGACAGGTTCTTCCAGGAATACGAGCTGGCGCTGTGCGAGTATTTCGAATGGCGGGACATAATAATCGGCGACGATGATTTTTCCGATGACCTCTTCCAGGGCGAGGGGGAGATATCCCGATTCCTGGCCTGGTACTCGCTTTACTTCATTACCGATGAGCACAAAAAGACCTTCCCGGAGCTGTTTGCCGCGCTGAGGCGCAGGAAGCTCTCCCAGCTCGAAAGGGAGATCCTGGACAGCTATGCCCATAACCCTCTCGGATTCTATGAAGTCAAGAAGGTGGTCCCGGGCAGGGGGATGTACCTCAGGGAGCTTTTCGGGGGCGAGACCCGTTTCGTGCACGACCCGGCGGCTTCGCAAGCGGTTTTCACGTGGGACATCCTGTTCACCGGCATCGTCGGGGCCAGGGGGTTGTTCTTCCTCAGCGATTTCGGGATGATCGTGATCCCGCCGCGCCTCAAGGCGATCGTGGAGGGGGGTATCTGCTCGATTTACCGGACCCAGAGGAAGAACAGCAAGGAGATACGGCAGCTGCTCCGCTACAAGTCGGCCGAGGTGTTTGCCTTTGTCCAGAACGTGATCGAGGACTACGAGAGCTTCCACGTGAAGAACTCGGAGGGCGACCCGCTGCTCTTTTCGACCCTGCACTGCAAAATCGAAGACCCCGGCGCCTTCCTGGAGACCATCAAAAAGACCTCCATTTTCATCCAGGACCACATTGAGTACTCGGCCACGGGGGATTTGACCAGGGCGGACTACATCTGGGTGAAGAAGGACAGGAAAAAAAACCGCTCCTGGGAGAGCGCGACCCAGGGGATCATTTTGGTGGAAGGGGACCGCTTGAGGGCAAAGTGCAACTCGCGCTTCCGGGCCGAGAAGCTCAAGGCGATCCTCGCAGGCGTCTTCGGGAAATCCCTGAGCTATGAATGCACTGTATTCGAGGACCAGCAATTCGCCCCGGCGGAGCCGCAGGCGCCGATCTTCGACGAGGAGCTCCTGGAGTGCGGCGAATTGCGGGACGTCCTGAAAGAGATCCTGGCCAGGCATTATGACAAGTGGACTGACGAAAGGCTCCCCGCCATAGGGAACATTTCCCCCCGGGAGGCGGTCAAATCGCCCCTGGGGAGGCTGCGCGTGAACGACCTCCTCAAGGAGCTCGAGAACCGCAACGAGCGGGCAGTGCGCAGGGGCTCGAAAACCGCCGGCCTGATGGCCTTTCCTGTCCAGCGGATCAGGGAAAAACTCAATTTGAGGGATTAGGGGCCTTGAAGAGCAAACAGATCGAGACATATTACGACAGCGGAGCCGTCAAGGAAAAAAAGATATACGTCAATGGCAAGCTGGAAGGCGAATACGTGTCCTTTTTCGAAAACGGGTCGCCCATGGTCAGGGTCAATTATGTCAACAGCATGAAAGAGGGAGAGGCGTTTTCGTATTACCGCAGCGGTAACGTGCGCGAACACGCCTTTTTCGCGAAGGACAGGCTCACCGGCGAGTACCAATCCTTTTACGACAACGGGCAGCTCAAGGAAGAAGAGAGCTACAAAGACGGCAAGCTCCACGGGAAATACACCCTTTACCTCAAGAACGGCCAGGTGAAAGAGGAGGAGAATTTCAGCGAAGGCAAATTCCACGGCGACTACACTTCCTACTTCAAGACGGGCGAAGTGCGGGAAAAAGGCACGTTCGTCAATGACAGGCGCGAGGGCGATTTCGTGCTCTTCTACAAGACAGGCACGGTCCGGGCGAGGTGCAGCTACACCGGCGGGAAGCTCGAGGGCGAATATGTCTGCTATGACCGGCAGGGCAAAAAGATTAAGGGAAGACTGCGACACGGAAGCGCTTGAAGAGGAAGCCGGGGACGACAGCGTGTTTGACGACCTGCTGAGCAAATTGAGCGTAAGCGAGGAAAAGAGGGCGGAAGATGACTAGAGAGCTTAGTTGCAACAACCTGCTTCTCCCCACCGACGGGTCGGACTACAGCAGGGCCGCGGCGGCTTACGGCATTTACGTGGCGAAAAAGATCAGCTGCAGGATTACGGCCCTGCACGTCATGGACGTCAAGATCATCCAGGGGCCGCTGTTCAGCGACGTGGCGTTTTACAGCGGGCTGCCGGTCTATTATGAATTCCTGCCGAAAATAGAAGAGGCCCTGAACAAGAGGGCCGACTCAATCCTGGAGGAGGTGAGGAAGAGGGGGAAAAGTCCGGTGTCCTGGTCGAGGTCAGGAAGATCGAGGGCATAATAGAAGACACGATAATCCGCGAGGGAGAAAAATTTGATATGATCGTCCTCGCCAGGAGGGGCGAGCATTTTCATTTCAATGCGGGCGGGCTCCTCGGATCGACGGCCGAGTCGGTTGTGCGCCGGTCGAAAAGGCCCGTCCTGATCACCCCCGCCGATTTCAAGGAAATTGAAAGCATCGGCCTGGCCTATGACGGGAGCGGCCCGGCATCCAGCGCCCTGAAAATAGCCGCCGAGCTTTCGGAGACGGCGCGCTGGCCCATAACGACCATCATTGTCAGCGAGGACTCGGCCAATGCCGCCGACCTTGCCAGGAGGGTCGATGAATTCCTGGAGGACTACGATGTTGACAACGAGACCCTCATCCTGAGGGGCCGGGAAGACAAGGAAATCCTCCGGTTTATAAAGGAGGGCGCCGTCGAGATGATGGTCATGGGCGCCTACGGTCGCGGCCGGCTCAAGGAGTTCTTCCTGGGCAGCACGACATCGAATGTCATCCGCAGCAGCGACATCCCGGTGCTGCTGATGCACTAAATGTTATCCTCACCTTCGGAGGGAATTGCATGGGAGAAATAGTCCATACTTCGCGTATCAAGATCGTGCGGGAGACGGGACCCACCCGTCGGGCTTTGATTGAAGGTTTCTCGGAGCCCGTTTACTACGGCGTTCATGGAGGCATTAGGAAATTTTACAAGGTCGATCCGGAGAAAGAGCATGCGGCAACGCTTGATCACATCGTCGCCGCGACGGCCGGGTGAATGATGGGTACACTGGCCACGTTGCTGGCCGGAAAAAAGATCCCGACGCCTGAGACCCTTTTCTGGGCAGATGTAGAAGGGGACATCGAGAACGTGAACGGCGTCCTCAAGATCACGACCATCCGGGTGAAAATGCACCTCAAGTGCCCGGAAGAGAAAGCGGCTGATGCGAAGGAAGCATTTGCCTCCTATATTTCCAAATGCCCGGCAGCACAAAGCGTCAAAGACTGCATCAAGCTGGAGGATGAACTGGTCTTGGAGAAATAGGGGGGAAGATGTGATCGTCCCCGGCTGAGTATAAACGGCGGGTGATGCCCTGACCGAGCTGCGCCGGCGTCAATCCGCCCTGCTGCGTTCGGTTTTGTCTTTGATCAAGTGAACCGTGCCTGATACCTGGTTGCCGGAATCAAATATCGGCGCGCATGTTACCAGCAGATATTTGCCGAGGCGCGGCTCCCAGAATTCTCTCGAAACAGGCATTTTGTTTTCTATGGACTGTCTTTGCGGGCACATTTCGTGGGGCTCGGGAGACCCGTGAACCAGTTCATGGCATTTCTTCCCGATAAATGCCTGCTCCCCCAGCTTTTCGGAGAATGCCCTGTTCGCCCTCACGACCCGAAACTCCCTGTCGTGGATGGATATCGGGTCACTGATCGAGTTAAAGGTGTCCTCCCATTCCCGGGAAGTCTGCAATATCCTCTCTTCAGCCTGTCTGTACTCCGTTATATCCTGAATGGTCCCGAACCCTGATGCCGGCGCCCCGCTTGAGTTGAAATCGAATTCGGCCCGCTGCCGGACCCATCGGGTGTCCCCGCCGGCCAGGATACGGTGCTCTATGTCGTATGGATTGCCTCTCAGGGCTGCAGTCCATTTTTGTTCCACGTATTCCGTGTCCTCGGGGTGGACGCAGGCCAGAAAGTGTTCATATGTCATCGGCCTTCCCTGGGGGATTCCGAAAATTCGATATGTTTCATCGGACCAGTGGAGCTCGTTGCGGTTAATATTCAAACGCCAACTGCCGGTCTTCGCTACAGCCTGGGCCCGGTTCAGGTCTTCGCGGCTTTCCTTCAGGGAGGCCGTCAGGGCATCGCGCTGGACCAGTGCCTGGGCCAGCCTGATATTGCCGTAGCTCAGCTTCGAAATCATCCCGGCAAACTTGATGAACAGGCTCATGGCGGTGTCCAGGGTCTGCCTGCTCAGCTGTGGAACCGCCTCCAGCGCTTTGATGTAAACTTCCTCGTCAAAGCCGTATTGCCGTGCCTGTGAGCGGAACAGCTCGTAATCGAGGGGCTCGTCTTCAAAGAAAAACTGGCCGGAAAAAATATTCCCGAATTGACGGTCTCCGATCATAAGCGGGGTTGCTATGTCCCACATGTTGTTCCTGCATTTGTACAGGCGGCACTCACCGGGCCGGATCCCCGCCGAAAGGATTGTATCGCTTTCGACGCAGTGCCTGCCTGTTGCAGGGTTTACCCGGTGGAACTTTGTGCAGATCTCCTGCCACCCCACACCGACCAGGACGTTGCCTTTCAGGTCTATGATGCTCATCGGGATGTGGGCCAGGCTATAAAAATCATCCATGAAAGACTGAATTGAAGGGACGTCGATTATATCGCCAAGATCAAGCTTTCCCACATCCCCCGCAGGGGAAAGAATGCTGTCGAGCTTCGCCCTGACCCGTTCTTCTCTTTGAGCAAGGGCATCCTGGGCCCTTTTGCGCTCTGCGATTTCCTCCTGCAGCCGCGCCGTGCGTTCCCGCACCCGGGATTCCAGCTGCTGAAGGAGCATATCCCTTTCCGTTTCCGCCTCGCTGCGCTTTTTCCGCTCCTCTTTCTCCTTCCATGCCCTTTCGACCGCAGGGACAAGGCGCGAGATACGGTTTTTCATCACATAGTCCGTTGCCCCCCCTGTAAGTATTTCGATAGCCCGTTCTTCCCCCATGGCCCCGGTGAACAGGATGAACGGCAAGTCTGGGCATATTTCCCTGGCAATCTTCTGGGCCATGGCCCCGTTAAACTGGGGCAAATCATAATCGGAAATGATGATATCGGGTGAGAATTGTTTAAGGGCATCCCGGTATTCCTGCTCCGTTTCGACCACCTTGGAGCAGAAATCTATACCCGCCGACCTCAATGTATATTCCGCCAGTTCCGCGTCCGCCGGTACATCTTCAACGATCAATATTCTTTTTTCAGGTACAGTCATTTTTTACCTGTTTCGTTGATGAATTTAAGAAACTCTGCTTATTTTTATAAACTGGAATTCACACTTCCCGCAATCAGGAAATTCCTGAAAAAGCGAAGAAAAATAACTAAAGGTAACTGACTGTGCAGGATGGCTGAAGGCAGGGGGATTTTGAAAAACCTGGCCCCGGGATAAAACGGACAATGCAGGCTGCAGGAGGCCCTCATTTTGAGCTCCAGATTCCGGTCAGGGATTCCGGCGCGTCACATAAATGGGAGCAGAAAAAGTTCAGAGATCAGCGGGTTTTTTTGTTCCCGTGCAGGAATTTGACAAGGTTCCTGTCCAGTTCGGACAGGACGTCATGGCGGGTGAGGTCGTAATATATCGGGGTGACGGAAATCATGCCTTTTTTGAGGGCCGTGCAGTCCGACTCGCCCTCTTCGGTTTCGCAGAACTGCCGTCTCCCCGCCCATCCAGTAATAGACGTTTTCCCGCGGGTCAAGCCTCCTCTCGAAGGACTCGACCAGCTTGCCCCGGCTCTGCTTGACCACCATGACCCCGCGTATTTCATCTTCCGGCAGGGCAGGGACGTTGATGTTCAGGGGGATGACTCCCGGCATGTTTTTGCCGGCGATGAACCGGGCCATTCTTGCCGCGAACCGGGCCGCGACACTGAAATCCGCATCCTTGTCATGGCTGTCCAGGGAAATGGCCATCGAAGGTATGCCCATGATCGCCCCTTCCGTCGCGGCCGAAACAGTCCCCGAGTAAATGACATTTGTCCCGACATTCGCCCCCCGGTTGATGCCGGACACCACAAGGTCTATGTCCTCGCCGACAGCTCGATCATGCCTATTTTGACGCAGTCGGCCGGTGTTCCGGAGACCGCATAGCCGAAAACTACCCCCGTTTCTCCTGGCTTGCGCGACCATGAGGGGCCGGGAAATGCTGATGGCGTGCCCGATAGCGCTCTGCTCGGTCTCCGGGCGCGACGACAATGCAATCGGCTATCTTGGACAGTTCCTCGTAAAGGGCAAAAAGCCTTTGGCGTAGATGCCGTCATCATTGGTAAGGAGAAATCTCATTTGGTTTTTTGTTCCTTATTGTCCCCCCAGCGAGGGAAGTCATAAAAATTATGTTATTTCTAAGCAGTTTAAAAAAAAAATACGCGTAGTTTAATCAATACCTGCCAAGCAATACTGCAAATGAAAAGGGGGCGCGAAAAGCGCCCCCTCCCTGTATATTTAAGTTGACGCTATCCGTTATTTTACCTCTTCGAAGTCGGCGTCAACGACATTTTCATCTTTCTTCTGGCTGGCCCCTGCCTGTCCGCCTGCCTGTGCTCCCGCCTGGCCTCCGGGCTGCCCTGGCCCGCCTGCTGTTCGGCAGTCTTGGCGTACATGGCTTCGGCGAGCTTATGAGAGGCTGTGGTAAGCTCTTCCTGGGCCGCTTTGATGCCTCGAGGTCGTCGGCGCCCATGACCGATTTCAGCTTGGCAATGGCATCCTCTATCCGGGACTTCTCGGCGGCGCCGATCTTGTCGCCGAATTCCTTCACGTTCTTCTCGACGTGTAGATCATCGAGTCGGCCTGGTTGCGCGCCTCGATAAGGTCCTTGCGCTTCCTGTCCTCTTCGGCATGGGACTCGGCTTCCCTGGTCATCTTGTCGATCTCTTCCTTGGAAAGCCCGCTCGAAGCGGTGATCCTGATGCTCTGCTCTTTGCCGGTGCCCAGGTCCTTGGCCGAGACATGGACTATGCCGTTGGCGTCGATATCGAAAGTGACCTCGATCTGCGGCACTCCGCGGGGCGCCGGGGGGATCCCGACGAGCTCGAAGCGGCCCAGGGTCTTGTTGTCCGGGGCCATCGCCCTTTCGCCCTGCAGGACGTGGATGCTGACCGCCGGCTGGTTGTCGGCAGCAGTCGAGAAGATCTGGCTCTTCCGGGTCGGGATGGTCGTGTTCTTCTCGATGAGCTTGGTCATGACTCCGCCCAGTGTCTCGATTCCCAGCGACAGGGGAGTGACATCGAGCAGCAGGACGTCTTTGACCTCTCCCGAAAGGACTCCGCCCTGGATGGCAGCGCCGATCGCGACGACTTCATCCGGGTTAACGCCCTTGTGGGGCTCTTTGCCGAAGAGGTCCTTAACCTTCTGCTGAACGCGCGGCATCCTTGTCATGCCGCCGACCAGGATAACTTCGTCGATATCGCTGGGCGGTATAACCCGCGTCCTTCAGGGCTGTCATGCAGGGCTGTTCCACTTTGTCGATCAGGTCTTCCACGAGCTGCTCGAGCTTGGAGCGGGTGAGCTTCATCATCAGGTGCTTGGGGCCGGAAGCGTCGGCCGTGATAAAGGGCAGGTTGATGTCGGTTTCCATCGTCGTAGGAGAGCTCCATCTTGGCCTTTTCGGCGGCTTCCTTGATCCTCTGCAGGGCCATCCTGTCCTTGCGCAGGTCGATGCCCTGGTCTTTTTTGAACTCGTCGCAGACCCAGTCGATAATTTTCTGGTCGAAGTCCTCGCCGCCGAGGTGGGTATCGCCGTTCGTGGATTTGACTTCAAAAACGCCTTCCCCGAGTTCCAGGATGGAAATATCGAATGTGCCGCCGCCCAGGTCGAATACGGCGATCTTCTCGTCTTTCTTCTTGTCGAGGCCGTAGGCCAGAGAGGCGGCCGTCGGCTCGTTGATGATCCTCAGCACATTAAGGCCCGCGATTTTGCCGGCGTCCTTGGTTGCCTGCCTCTGGGAGTCGTTGAAGTACGCCGGTACCGTGATGACAGCGTCGGTGACTTTTTCCCCGAGGTAATCCTCCGCGGTCTGTTTCATCTTCATGAGGATGAAGGCAGAGATCTCCGCCGGGCTGTAGTTGCGCCCCCTGACTGTGACCTGCGCGTCCCCATTGGTGGCTTCGGTTATCTTGTAGGCGACCAGTTTCCTGTCATACTGGGCCTCAGGGGAGCTGAATTTGCGCCCGATAAGCCTTTTGATGGCATATACTGTATTTTCCGGGTTGGTGACGGCCTGGCGCTTGGCGGCCTGTCCCACAAGCCTTTCCCCTTTCTCCGTGAAGGCGACCATTGACGGGGTTGTCCTGCCCCTTCCTGGTTGGGAATAACTACCGGGTCCCCGCCTTCCATTATCGCTACGCAGGAATTTGTGGTTCCTAGATCGATTCCAATGATTCTTGCCATGTGTTCCTCCTTGACAGAATCTATTTAAATTATTATTGTTTTTATGTGTTCTTGGCGACGGAAACCTTGGCCGGCCTTAAAAGCCTGCCGTTGAGAAGGTAGCCCTTTTCAAATTCCTCGACGATCTTGTTATCATTCTCTGCGTTTCCCTCGACGCGCATGACGGCCTCGTGCATAGTTGGGGTCAAATTCCCGGTCCTTTGTTTCAAAGGTTCCACGCCGTACTTGGTCAGGAGTTCTTTAATTGTCCCTGGATCATATCCAGGCCTTCGAGGAAAGAGTCGAAGTCCCTGGAGTTTCCCGCGTGCTCGCGGGCCCTTTCCATGTTGTCGAGGACGCGAAAGAAGGTCCTTCAGGATATTCTCATTCGCGTATTTTATATAATCCGGCCCGTTCCTTGGCCGCGCGTTTCTTATAATTTTCCAGGTCGGCGACCGCCCTCAAATACTTGTCGTAGTTTGCCGCAGCTTCCTTTTGTTTTTCCTCCAGCTGTTCCTGTAGATCGTACTGTCTCCGGCTTGCTTCTCCTCGGCATTGGCCTGGCCTGCGGCGCTTTCTTTATTTTCGGGTGATGTTTTTCACCCTGGTGGTCTTTCTTCATTTTCCAAAACACTCCGATCATTCTCTATCAGGCTTTTGAAAGAGCTTATAGTCCATCATTTCACAGATCACATGACCTGCCGTAATGTGCGCTTCCTGGACCCTCGGGGTAGTCTCGAGGAGACATTGAGGAATAGTCGGCAGCCTTTGCAATTTGGCCCCCGTCCCTGCCGGTCAGCGCGATTGTTGTTAAGTCCCAGCTTCTTGGCGGTTTCCAGCCCCTTTAATACATTCGGGGAATTCCCGCTCGTGCTGAGCCCCCATGCTATGTCGCCCGGCTGGCCGATGGCCCGGATCTGCTTCGAGAAAATCTCGATAAATTCATAATCATTGGCGATGCTTGTCAGGACGGAGCTGTCGGTCGTCAGGGCTATGGCCGGCAGCGGCGGCCTCTCAATGAGAAACCTGTTCACAAATTCCGCGGCCAGGTGCTGGGCATCGGCCGCGCTGCCCCCATTGCCGAACAGGAGGATTTTATTCCCTTTTTTGAGAGCAGCGGTAATGACATCTATAACTTTCACGATCCTGCCCAGGTTTTCGGCCGAAATATTTCCTTGATGCGGTTGCTTTCTTTGAAATAGCGGATAATTATATCTTCGATTTCTTCCATTAAGTGTCCGTTTTTAAAAGGATTGTCCCGCGCAGGATTTTCCGCGATTTCTATCTAATATAAGAACGGCCCCCCCACTGTCAAGGAAGCGGGGCTAAAAAAGGGTTCTTTTTATAAGAGCCTAGCATAAAAACCAGTATTTTTTAGTGAAATTGAGGCACTTGGGAGGGATTCAGGAATATGCTTTTTCCGTGTCGGCCAAGTTCGGCCGATTTACCCGGATTGAGGCTGGAGCTGCGGGCGAAATATCCGGTGACCTTGCTGATGATTTCGATTTCCCCTGCCGAGGACCGGGGGCACTAGGTGAAATGCCCGGCAAGGTCTTCAGACATGCAAACAGCCCGTGAAAACAGGGGCGAATGTCAGCTGCCAGATTGCCCGTTTCAAAGAAGAGTCTTAGCGTCCGGCATGTTTGCGAGCTCTCCGCGACTCCTTGACCGGAAGCCCGGAACAGGCCCCTTCGAAAAGCTTGTGGAAGATGCCTTCTATGCGGACCTCTTTCCGGGGTCCAGGCCAAGCGCCGAGGGCAGGCATGCGGAATCGGAATAATACACCGCCTCCCCTGGCCAGTTGCCCCTGATAAATCTCGCGGATTCCGGAGAGAACTTTTTCAGGTCGAGCCTGGCGAATTTGTACGAAGCGCTCTCGGCGGGCGTCTGCCCCAGGAGGACCTTAAGCCGTGCTTTTTCGCGAGCGCGTCAGTCTTTTTTCTGATAAAATGAGATCACTCCAGGCAGAAATCGATCGGCTTCGCGTCTTTTTCAAACCAAACGCCTTTATGGATTTGGCAAAGCTCGGCCAGACCGGCGATTGACCGATTAGTAGCCGCTTTTTCATCTTCAGGTACGGTTCGCCGTCCTTCTTTATAGTCAGGAATGACAGGGGGCCCTGCTCTTCGCCCAGGAGCCTGCATGAAGTCCGCCTTTTCGGCATGGGCCCGGACGGCGGTTTCCAGCATATTTTCGATAGCCGCAAAAAGCTTCGCATCGCTTTCGCCGCCAGGAATCCGGCCCTCGCCAGGTTGATGGTCACATTCTGGATCAGGGCGAGGCGCATTCTCCACGGTTCGGCCCCCGAGGCGACTTTGCCGCCGGGCAGTGACGAGTGCTTTTCCCGGTCAAAAATGAAATGCGGATTGCCGGTCTTTGCCGCGGCTTCGCAGCCCTGGAGCAAAAATCCCCTGTTTTCGGGCAAAAAAGTCTGTTTCGTCAGATGGATAAGGGGGATGGGGAAAAAAAACGGACGGCCCCTGGCGTCGCCTTCCTTGAACACTTCCAGCACGGCCGGGCGAACCTCCGTGCATCCGGCAGGTAGTGGGAATATTTTCTGCCCGTCTCCACGCCGCCGGGGCCGATGGCCCGGCCGTCCGCAAATGGGCCGGTACGTCCCAGTAAATGTCCATGGAGGACACATGAGCTGCCCGCCCCGCGCCGTGGCGAGCTGGGAGAATTCGAAGACCAGCATCTGGGCGAGCTGTTTTATGGCGTTGTCGCTCATGCCCGCCAGGTATGGGGCAAAAAGGATGTTGACGGCGTCCCACCGCACCCAGCTCGAGAAGTTCCCCTGGAGGGCCGCGCTGAACCTGACCATGTGGGCCAGGAGGACCTCGGCATGCTTTGCGGGGTCGGCCACCGAAAACCAGTCCGGCAGGTCGAGCCCGAACTTCTTCACGTATTCAAGGGACTGGAAGACGCTGCGGGGACGGTCGATATAGCCCAGGTCGTGGATGTGGATGTCCCCGGAGATATGGGCCTCGGCAACTTCCGGCGAGAAGACATTCGTGAGGGCATATTCGCGCTTGATGCCTTCGGCCAGGGCGAGGTTGGTGCCCTCCGGCCAGTGGGGCACGTTGGCATTTTCCTTGTTGCGGTGAATGATCAGGTCCTGGACGTCATAGAGCGGGAAACCCAGGCGGGCATGCATGCGCCGGGCCTTCTCGAGGCCCCTCTCCACGAGCCTGGCGTTGACGAGCTCGCGGACGAGCGAAGCGGTGAGGGTGGCTATGCCCGAAGAGAATATCTGCTTTTCGACCTCGCGGCTGATCTCCTCGGCGGTTTCCAGGGGTATCGCGGCCTCGCGGATCAGGGCGTCAATGATCCTCTGGCGGTTCCACTGGACGATTTCCTCCCCCGAAGTCCTGACGAAAAGGGTGATATCGGTTATTTCGCGCATGATCACAGGCCCCTTTGGCTTCGGAATGGCGGAAAAAACATTCCGTAAAGGCATGCTCTCTATGCCAAGGCGGGAATAATGTCAATAAGCAACAATGCGGCCCGGGGCATGCTGCGGATCGAAATCTGTCTAAGACAATGGAGTAAGCCCGGGACGGTCAGGGCTAGGACCCGGGAGCCCTTTGCGGCCCGTATAGGCTTTCCAGAAAGTCATTATCCTCACTGCCGCAATGGCGATAAAAATCCGGGGGAGCCATAGCCACAGGGGCGACAGGCCCAGGGACAGGAAGAGCGAGGGGTCTTCAACCATCGAATGGTTGATCCCGATGGACAGCTGGAGGGTTTCAAGTTCATCGCTGCTGAGGTGCCCGGCCCGGGCCTCTTCAACGATGACGGCCCCCCCGTAGGCCAGCCCGAAGACGACAGCCGTGATCCAGAGGAGGCCCACTTTTTCGCTCAGGCCCATTACCCGCAGCAGGGGCGTAAAAAATCTGACAATCGGCATTTATCCAGCCAAACGCCTTGATGATTTCCAGCGCCGTGAGGATTGTCATTATTATGAGGAAATATCTTCAGGGCCAGCGCGGCGGTCTCTAGTTGCCCATTTTCCGGCCATGGTGAAAAACGGCACTGATTGAGCCGCAGCCGGGACCGCGGAAGCGGTTCCCGCAGTGCCGGTGTCGAGAAGCTGGGCGAGGATGATGACAGTTATGCAGGCTGTCACGATCCTGATGGTCGTAGCCTTGAACGCGGGCAGGCCGGACTTGCCCTGGATTATCCCCTCCTGGATCAGGTTATGGGCGATCAGCAGGAAGTTGGCCATGAGGATCATCTGGCCGTAGGTGAAAGGCAGGACGGCCATCGCGGCAATGCCGCCGTATATTCCCGCCAGCATCCCTATCAGGAGCGGGAGGGCGGCCATCCCGGGGAGGCTCAACAGCCCCATCGCGGGCTGGACGATAAAGTCCAGCAGGGTGAGGACCCCGCTCCAGTCAAGCAGCGATATCAAAAAGGAAACGGGCACGACGATCTTCATTATCCAGATGAAGCCGTTCCAGCCTTTCCGCAAGCCCGCAATTGCGGATTCCCTCAGGAGATTGGTCCCGTTTTCAGCCATCGAGTGTCAGAGTATCGAATCAAGGGCGCGCTCCAGCTCCCTTATGTCCATGACGCCCACCAGAGTTTTCACCACGCTGCCGTGCCTGAACAGGATGAGGGTGGGGGTCCCCCGCACGCCATACCGGGCCGCAGTCGCCGGGTTTGCGTCCACGTTGATTTTCCCGACCCTGACGCGTCCCGCGTACTCGGCGGCAATCTCATCGATTACCGGTGCCAGCATCCTGCAGTACCCGCACCGGGGGGAATCGAATTCCACGAGGATCGGCCCGGGAAAAGAGAGCGCTTCCCGGTTAAAATTGGAGTCTGTTAACTCAATGGGGCTGGCCATGTCAAGGGGAAGCAGGGTATGGCATTTCCCGCAGCGCGCGGCCTCGTGCCGCCTGCTTTCGGGCACCCTGTTTTTTGTCCCGCAATGGGGGCAGGTTATGATGATGAAGCCCCGGCTCATGCGTGGTTCCTCAACTGCAGCTCGATCGGGTGCGGGTTGAGGTAGACCTGGCTCCTGGAGGTACGGCTTGTCGTATTTCCTGACAAAATGGGCTATCAGGGTCACGGGGACGATCAGGGGGAGGGACCCCTTGCGGTACATGGCGATGACTTCGAGGATCTCCTGCTTCTCGTCATGGGTCAGGTCGCGTTTGAAATAGCCCAGCATGTGCTCGAGGACATTTGAGTTTTTCCGGGGGGTCGCCTTGAGCCGCAGGGCCTCCATGAGCGCGGCCTGGTATTCTTCCCGGAGCAGCCCCGGGGGGATCTTCCCCGCCCGTGCCACGAGTTTTCCCATGGCGCGGTAATGGGTCTCGCTGTGCGACAGGATCAGGAGCTTGTGCCGCGTATGGAAGTCCACGACCCCGGCCGGGGCCTTGTCCGTCTCGGACCACCGCTTCCAGACAAAGATCCGCTCGATGAAGTTTTCGCGGATCTCCGGGTCATGGAGCCTGCCCTCGTCCTCCACGGGGATCAGGGGGAAACGCTCCATGAAGATGCGGGCGAAAATGCCGGAGCCGGTCTTGGAAAAAGCCCCCGGGCCTAGAATAGACCCTGACCCTTTCCATGCCGCTCGACGGGGAGCCGCTCTTGAAGACGAACCCGCACAGCCCCTCTCCTGCCAACTCCTCCATGCGCCGGTGCGCCCAATCCACCATGGTCCCGGTAAAGTCCGTCCCGGTCTTTATCCCGACGAGGCGCGGCCTTGCCGGGTCGCCGGCAAGATGCATTGCCTCCCGGGGCACCCCCAGCCCGGCCTCCACTTCGGGGCAGACGGGCACGAATTCCACGTACCTGCCCAGGATGTCCCTCAGAAAGGTGTCCAGCTTGTGGCCCCCGTCATAGCGGACTTTTGCCCCGAGCAGGCAGGAGCTGATGCCGAGCCTGATTTTTTCCTGCTGTTCCATCGTTTAATCCTATTTTAAAAAAGGCAAAAACGCAATTGGGGGCCGCACTTTAACTTTACCGAGCCCCCGGAGCGGTCGGGCTTCATTCCTGCGGTCTGTGTCTGCTTCACGTCACCGCCGTGCATAATGACATAAGTGGTCGAATTGTGAACCAGCCAATCAGCCCTCCGGAATAAATCCCGCCCGCTCCTCACGCTATAGTTTTTTTTATTTTTTCAGTGTTGGGCAGGCGGGCGGGGGAGGGAATTTCCCGCAGGCGAATCGGGGATTTTGCCGAAGGCAAAAGACCTTGAGCCGAAGGGAAGTTCCCTCACACTCCCGCCAAAACGTGCTTTGGTTTATGGAATTATTTTAAGCCTTACCGAGCCCCCGGAGCGGTCGGGCTTCATTCCTCGGGCCGTGTCTGCTTCACGTCACCGCCGTGCATGATGACATAAGTGGTTGAAATGTGAACCAGCCAATCAGCCCTCCGGAATAAATCCCGCCCGCTCCTCACGCCGTATTCCCTTTGTGGTATCTGCTCTGGACCGGCTTGTTATTGCGCTGCCTTCGGTCAGGATCCGCAGGCCATTTCTTCCAGGAATCTTGCGGCAGTGCGGAGGCTCTGTTCCCAGGTGGGGAGGGACAGAGAGAAATGGCGCGCGGCGATGCCCATCTCCATGAGGAGTTTCCTGTCTGCGTGGAGCGCGCCAAGGTGTCGGGCGAGGGTGGCATCGTCGCCCGGCTTGACGAGGAAGCCGTTCAAGCCATGCTGGACGATTTCCGGGACGCCCCCCACGCGGCAGCCGATCGCCGGGAGGCCGAACCCCATGGCCTCGGCGTAAATGATCCCGTAGCCCTCGTAGGAGGAGGGCACCGCGAGGACATGGGCCTGGTCGAGGAGGACCTCCAGGATATCGTCCTCAACGTGCCCGAGCACTTCTATGCGGGTATCGAGCCCATTGTCCCGGATCCGCCGCTTTATTTCCCCCGCATATTGCGGGTCGAATTCCCAGCCTCCCGCAATGGACAGCCTCCAGTCCCCGTAGGGGACTTTCCTCAACCCGGAAATCAGGGTGTGGAGGCCTTTCCGGGGGATGATGTTCCCCGCGAACAGGACCCTCAGGGGCCCGGGCTCAAGGGACTTTTTCTTCAGGCTTTCCTCGTCGAAGCGGTGTTCGAAGCGGTCGGCGCCGGGCGGGGCGATGATGAACGGCCTGTCCGAACCCGTCAGGTTCCTTATGGAGACGTAAGTCGCCTTGCTGTTGAGCACGAAACCGTCCACGCCGGCGAGGTACATGTCCTCGTGGAACATGGCCCGGCATGTGTCCGCGATCGCTCCTTCCTCGCTGCAGCGCAGGTGGTGGACGATCGAGGCTATCGGGACCCCCCATTGCCTGAGCCAGGGATTCAGCCTGCACAGCACGGGGTGGGCCAGTTCGTCCTGCAGGATGAGGTCATAGTCGTCCGGGTCCAGCTGCCGGACCCGGGCCCATACGGAATCCAGCTGGGCTTCCGACGGGTAATAGTCGAGCCAGGGGAGCGAGCACGATATCGACCCGGTGGCCGGCAGCGCGGAGGTGTCCCACGAGTTTCCTGTCATAGAGGAAACCGCCCGAATTCATCTCGAGGCTGCCGAAGAGGAAGAAAACGATCCGCATGTCCGCCTTGCCTTTCGCGGCCCGCAGGGCTTAAGCCTTTTCAGGCTGCAGTTCGATCCGGTAAGACGCCCAGGCCTCGTCGCTCTCCCAGAGCCTGATTTCCATGAATCTGGCGTTTGCCGGGTTGATCTTTTCGCAGAGCCGTTCGCAGATGACCCGGGCCAGGTTCTCGATGCTGGGGTTAAGGCCCTTCAGGTCCGGCAGGTTGTTCAGGTACTGGTCCTGGTATTTCCCGAGCAGGCCGTCCAGGGTATGTCTGAGTTCCACGATATCGAATACATAGCCCCTTTCGTCGACGCGCTCGCCGCCGACCCGGGCCTCCACGCAGTAATCGTGCGAATGCGGCTCCCGCTCCCCCGGGGGGCCCCCGGGGATATGGTGCCTGGCTATGAACCGCCTCTTCAGGCCAAGTTCGTACATTGCGGCCTCCTCAATTGTTGTAGGTCAGGATGACTCCTATGGTGCTTTCCGTTTTATCCAGTTGCTCGTAAGCTGCTGCCGCCCTGGGGAAAGGGACGCGGTGGGTTATGAGCCTGTCGGTATTGGTAATCTTCAACATCTTCCAGGCTTCCTTGATGCGGCGCTGCTTGGACCAGCGACCGGTCAGTGCGGGGGCGATGCTGCTCACCTGGCTGCTTATGAGGTTTATGCGCTTGCGGTGAAAGTCGCCCCCCAGCCCCGGGTCGCCGCCCCTTGTCCCGTACCAGGAACCGATGACGACCCTGGCCCCGAACCCGCAAATCGACACCGCCTGCTTGAGCGTCTCGGGCCTGCCGGAGAGCTCGTAGACCAGGTCCGCCCCGTTGCGGCCGTATTCCGCGGGATGGCTGCTCAGGTGGGCGCCCATCCGCAGTGATTCGGCGCGGCGCCGCGGCGACGGCTCGATGGTGACGAGCCTGGAAAGTGGGAACCGGGAAAGGACGGCGGTGAGGAGCAGGCCCAGGAGCCCCTGCCCGAAGATGACCACCTCCTCGCCGATCAGCGGCCCCCCGTCGAGGGCCAGGTTGACGGCGGTCTCCATGAGGGGGAGCAGGCAGGCCTTTTCCAGGGGGATGCCCCTGGGAATGGTGACAAGCTCTTCGGGGCGGGCATAAAAGTGGGACTCGTGGGGGTTCAACCCGACGACTGCGAGGCCTTTCCAGTGCCTTAAGTCATCCGGCGCCTCCATCACTTTCCCGGCACAGGCGTACCCGTATTTGAACGGGTATTCGAAGCTGCCCTGCAGGGCGGACAGGGTGCCGTCGAGGGCCATGCCCTGCGGCGCTTCCCCCCTGTAGATGAGGTTTTCCGTCCCGGGGCTGATGGCGCTCATCTCGCTCTGGACGAGCACCTCGCCGGGCCCGGGCTCGCCCAGAGCCTCTTCGCGGACCTCCACTTTGCCGCCGGCGGTGAAGTACAGGGATCGTCTGTTCATCTCAGCTCCAGGTTGGCTTCCCGATAATTACGATATCCTCCCCCAGGATCTGCTGGCTCAGGTTGCCGAGCTTCGGCAGCTTGACGGGATTGATCCGCCGCCCCGTTTCAAAGGCCCTCACGCCCCCGATAAGGACAGGTGCTATCGTGATGATGAACTGGTCGATGAGCCGCGAGGCAAGGAAACTTGTTATGACCTGCGCGCCCCCCTCCACCAGGACGGAAAGGATTCCCCATTTCCCTGAGCTTCCTGAGAACGGCCATGAGGTCCAGATTGCCGTCGGGGACGGACGAAGCCGTGAAAATCTCGGCCCCGGCGCTCCTCAGAGTGCTCATCCGCGCCGGGTCCGCCCTGCCGTTGGTGAATATCCAGGGCCGCCTGGCGGGGTTCTCCAGCATGGGGGAAAAAAGGGGGAACCGCAGGCGGCTGTCCAGGATGACGGGCTGCGGGTTCTCGCCGGCGGCATACCTGACTGTCAGGGCGGGGTTGTCGGCCAGCACGGTCCCGATGCCGACGAGAATTGCGCCGTGCGCGGCCCTGATCGCGTGGGTCAGGGACAGGGAAAGCTCCCCGCTCAGGCTCAGCGGATGGTCCGGGAACTCCGCGATGCTGCCGTCGATGCTCTGGGCATAGCTGACGGTGACGAAGGGGCGGTCCTCGAGACCCCCTGATGCCTGCCTGGAGGCGTTCACCGAGATTTTCGATTATGGATGGGATTTCACCGCTTGGCACATTGACACCCTTTCGTGTTATCTTTTGCCGGCGTGTTCCATCTGGAGCAGGCGGGTAACTGCCTCTTCCGGCACGGGGTTGCGGAATATCACCCTCTCAGCTTCGCGCACCTTCCGCGCGTCGTCCCTGTATATGACCCCGATGGGTATCCTCTCACCCCAGGTCTCGGCCGTCCTCATCGCCTCATAACGGTCGCTGACCGGCTCCACCTTGTATACCCGGTTGCGGTAAAATGAATAGGTGTTGACCTTGTTGAAGCTGACACACGGCTGGAATATGTCCACCACGGATGTCCCCTTGAAGAGGATGGCTTCTCTGAGCACTTCCTTGAGGTGGGGCATGTCGGCCGAAAAGGCCCGTGCCACGAAGGGCGCCCCCATTGCTATCGCCAGGGATACGGGGTTCAGGGGGGCGTTGGGGTTCCCGCCCGGGTCCAGGTTGTTGCGGACCCCGGTGTCCGTCGTCGGGGCGCTCTGCCCCTTGGTCAGCGCGTAGACTTTGTTGTCGCTGGTGAGGATGGTGATGTCGAGGTTGCGGCGGATCGTGTGGATGAAATGGTTTCCGCCCTCGCCGTAATTGCAGCCGTCTCCCGAATACGCTATGACCGTCAGGTCCGGGCGGGCGATCTTGATTCCCACCGCAGGCGGCAGGGCCCTGCCGTGCAGGCCGTTGAAGTAGCTCACGCCCTTCAGGTAATGGGGCATTTTGGCGGCCTGCCCGATCCCCGAAGTGAACACGATCTTTTCGCGGGGGACCGGCAGCTCCCCCAGAAGTTCGTTGAGTGTGTTGGCGATCTCGAAATTGCCGCACCCCGGGCACCAGGCCGCTTCTCTCGGTGTTATCATCCCCGGCCCTCCATTATTTTTTCCGCCTCCCTGCAGACCTCGTCCACGGTGAAGCAGGTTCCGTCGTACTTGAGGATCCTCTCCGGGACCTCGAGGCCCAGCTCCCTTCTCAGCAACTGGGAAAACTGCCCCGTCGCATTGTTCTCGACGCCGATCAGCCTTTTCCCCTCCAGGCCGCAGCCGGATATCATCTCCATGGAGAGGGGGTAGACCTGACTGAAATGCAGCGCGGCAACGCTCTTTCCGCTCGCGGCCAGCCGTTCGCAGGCCTCCTTGACGATCAGCTTGTTGGACCCCCAGCAGATGAGGAAAGTGCCGGCGTCGGCGGGGCCGAACAGCGTGGGCTTGAGGGCGTCCCGTTTCAGGTAAGCGAGCTTCTTCATCCTCTTTTCGACCATGGCAATGCGGAGGGCGGGATCCTCCGTGATGTGCCCCTCCTCGTCGTGCTCGTCGGAATCCACGTGCACCTCGGCCTTGCCCAGTCCCGGGTAGGTGAGGGGCGATATGCCGCTCTCGGTGAGCTCATACCTGCGGTAACCGGGCCCCTCGCTCTTGTATGCGCGGCTGCTCACTGCGACCGGGATGTTCTCCTCGGCGATCTGGATTGAGTCGGCAAAATACTGGTCGGTGAGGATGAATACCGGGACCTGGTAATTGTCCGCAAGCTCGAAGCTCGCCCGGGATATGGCAATGGCCTCATCGATGGAGCCGGGCGCAAATACGGCCCGGGGAAACTCGCCGTGGCCGGCGTGGATGACAAAAAAGAGTTCGCCCTGCTCGGTGCGGGTCGGCAGCCCCGTGGAGGGCCCCGGCCTCTGGCTGACTATCATGACGACTGGCGTTTCCGTCATCCCGGCGAGCGACACGCCCTCCTGCATCAGGGCGAACCCGCCCCCGGAAGTGGCGACCATGGACCGCAGGCCGGCAAACGAGGCGCCCAGAGCCATATTGACCGCGGCTATTTCATCCTCGGCCTGCTCGAAATGGATGGGCAGGTCCTGCGCGGCCCTGGTGAAGTAAATCATTATCGATGTGGCGGGCGTCATCGGGTACGACGACATGAACTGGCAGCCGCCGAGGATGGCCCCGAAGGCCAGGGCCTGGTTTCCGTCGAACTTGTAATGGACGGGATTGGCCCGCGGCTCAACGGCGTAGCGCCCCCGGATTCCCCATTGCTCGGCAAATTTCAAGCCTGCGGTGATCCTCTCCATCAGGGGGGCGTCCGCAACCGCATTCTCGAGCTGTTCCCTGCCGCACCCGATCACGGACAGCGCGATCCCGGCGATAACGGGATTGCTCTCGACGGCGCTCCCGAACCGCTCCTGGGCGGCGGCCTCGATCTCGTCCACCTGCTGCCTGGAAATGAATATCCCTCCCGGGGCCAGGTCATTTCCGTGTCTTTTGCCGGTCTCGTCGTCCAGGGCGATTATGAGCTCCCATGTATTGTCCCGCAGGGCATTGACTCCGTGGTCCGCTATGCGGAACATGTGGAAGTTATGCCCGCCCCTGATCCTCGACATGTAGTTCTTGGTGGCGAAGAAATGGAAATTCAGGCGTGAGAGGATGTCGACCAGGATGTTTTCAATTGTGGCGAGGCCCATTCCGGCTTCCCCGCCGATCAGCAGGTTGCATTCCATCTATAGACCCTTTCCTTTTCGTCAGGTGAGGGGTTACGGCATGCGGTGACGCATTAAATTGCAGCAATCGGGCGTATGCCATACGCCCCTACGGAATTAATTATCTGCCGATGCCCTGCGACATCGCCTTTGCCGGGCCCGCCGGGCCCGTGCTTCGGGGCGGTCAGCATCCGTAAAGGACAAGGGCCGCCAGGACTGCGAGGACAATGATCCTCAAAGCTCTTTTCGCCATGGTTGATCTCTCCGGAAAAACTGAGAAGTTAATTTATGATAGCACAAGATGGGCGAGTCAGAAAATTTTTTTCTGGACGACAAGGAAAAGCTTGCGGGGCAGCTCCCCCTCCTCGAACTCCTCGATTTCTATTGTGTTGAAACCGCTGTCCAGGCCTTTTATCTCGTCGCGGCCGAGGAAGTGGACTATATAGCCGCCCGTCTCGAACCTGCCGTCCCCGTAGCTTGTCCCCTTTTCGAAATGGGGGTCGCCCGTGTGGCGCGTCGTGAATACATTGATGCCGCCCGGCTTCAGGACACGGCGGATCTCCGCGGAGAGCGCCCTCAGCTGGGCCGTGGTGAAGTCCATGCAGTAAAGCATGTGGGAATAGCACGCGTCCATGGAGGAGGCGGCAAAAGGCAGGGGGCGGCGCAGGTCATGGCGCACGGTGACGACCCTGCCCTCGAGGCCTTCCTTGCGGGCCCTGCCGCGGATCGCCCGGAGCCCCTCTTCCGAGTAGTCGACGCATGTGACGGTGAGCCCATGCATGGCAAAAAAAAGGGAATCCCTGCCCTGGCCCGCCCCGAGCTCCAGCAGGTCTCCAACCCTGCCCTTTTCAAAAAAGGTGAGGGCCCTCTGGGCCGCATAACTGGGGCCCTCCCCGAACATGTCGGGGTCCCGCGCGAAAGATTTGTCCCAATTCCGGCGCTGTCCATTTCCCATGAGAGTATGTTATCATAACTGCGTCCAAAATGAACCGGGGGATAGTGAAATGGCCGACCCGCAAGTAACCCTGCGCGAAGGTGACGTGCTCATTGTAACGGATATGCAGAACGACTTCCTGCCCGGGGGGGCGCTCGCCGTCCCGCAGGGGGACAGCATCATAGGGGCGCTGAATAACGCCGTCGACGCGTTTGTCTCCGCGGGGCTGCCGGTCATAATGACCCGCGACTGGCACCCGCCCGACCATTGCTCGTTCAAGTCCCGGGGCGGCCCCTGGCCCGCGCACTGCGTCCGGGGGACGGCCGGCGCCGATTTTTCTCCACTGATGCACAAGCCGCCCGATGCCATCATAATCTCCAAGGCAGCCGACCCCAACGAAGAGCAGTATTCCGCCTTTAACGGGCGGGACGCCGCGGGGCGGACGCTTGGCGAAAACCTCCGCATCCTGAAAGCAGCGCGGGCCTTCATAGGCGGTGTTGCCACGGAGTACTGCGTTTTTAACACCGGCAAGGACATACTCGACAAGAAATACAAACTGTTCGTCTTCACCGACGGAGTGAAGGCCATCGACGTGCAGCAGGGAGACGGGGAGAAGGCGCTGCAGGAATTGGAAAAGGACGGCGCCGTTCTGATCAGGACGGAAGATATCCGGAAATGAAAATCGACATTGCCGCGAGCCCTCTGCTTACGGACCTCTATCAGCTCACGATGCTCCAGGCATACCTCGATAACGGCATGGAGGACACGGCGGTCTTCGAGTTTTACGTCCGGAGGCTCCCGGCTCAGCGCAATTTCCTGGTGGCGGCGGGCCTGGAAAGCGCCCTCGAGTTCCTCTCCTCCATGAAATTTTCACGTGAGGACATGGAGTACGTCGCCTCGACGGGGCGCTTTAAAAAAAACGTTCTCGATTATCTCCAGAATTTCCGCTTTTCCGGCCAGGTGCACGCCCTGCCCGAGGGCACGGTCTTCTTCCCCGGCGAGCCCGTCATGCGAGTGACCGCACCGCTGCCGGCCGCCCAGCTCGTGGAGAGCCGCATCATCAACATCCTGCAGCTTCACATTATGATCGCTTCCAAGGCGGCGCGCTGCCGCCTGGCCGCGGGAGAAGCGGCCCTGCTTGTGGACTTCGGGCTGAGAAGGGCGCACGGGTCCGAGGCCGGCATGGCCGCAGCGCGCTCGTCGTACATCTGCGGATTTGCCGGGTCGTCCACGGTTGCCGCGGAGCAGCTGTACGGCATCCCGGCCTACGGCACCATGGCCCATTCCTTTGTCGAGGCCCATTTGGGCGAAGAGGATGCGTTCATGGATTTCGCCCGCTCCAACCCGGGGAACGTCACCCTGCTCATCGACACCTACGATTCCCTGGCCGGCGCCCGCAAGACGGTCAGCGTGGCCGGGAAGCTGGCCGCCGAGGGGATCAGGGTCAGGGCCGTGCGGCTCGACAGCGGCGACCTGCTCGAACTCTCCGGGCAGGTGAGGCAGATCCTCGATGACGGCGGTTTCCCGGGGATCGGAATTTTCGTCAGCGGCGACATGGACGAGTATTCGATCCGGGACCTCCTGTCCGCCGGCGCCCCGATAAACGGCTTCGGGGTAGGCACGAAAATGGACACGTCCGCCGACGCACCCTATCTCGAATGCGCCTACAAACTCATGGAATACGCGGGCACGCCCCGTTTCAAGAAGTCTAAAGGCAAGGCGACCGTGCCCGGCCGCAAACAGGTCTTCCGCAGCTTTGAAGGCGGGCTGTTCAGAGGCGACGTGATCGGCCTGGACCACGAAGAGCTTGCCGGGGAGCGGCTGCTGAAAGAATACATGCGGGACGGGAAAATTATTGCCCAGCCCCCCTCTCTGAAAGACATCGCCAAAAGGGCCGCTGAGCAGATGCGGTCCCTTCCCGAGAGCCTCAAATCACTTGAAGCCGCTGCAGCCTACCCGGTCAGCCTCTCTGCCGCTTTAGTCGAATTGCAGCGCCGGGCCGAGTTGCTGCTCGATCAGAAATCCGCGCGCTGAGCGCCGCAGTCAAATCCAGGTCAAAAAAAACCGCATCGGCTTCGCTTGAAATTTCAGGCGCCAAAGCGAGACCCGAAAAGCAAACAGGCAGCAACACACCAGGGAAAATATGGACATTATCAATTGGAAATCACACTAAACCATGATAATAGAAATTCGCATTTGCAATTTTACTGTCCGGGTCGATGAATAGCGTGCGACTACCACAAGGGAGGTATCAAATGAATAAGATTTTTTCCCTGGTGCTTGTTTTCATTCTTCTCGTGCCGAGCTTGGTCAGCGCTGCAGATGATTTCTGCGGAAGCCTCAGGAACAAGAAGGGGGACGTCGCAATAGAGCGCGGCGGGAAAACCGTTACGGCCTCGGACGGCACCCGCGTGTTTGCGAACGACTCAGTCAGGACAGGCCCGGACGGTTCTGTCGGGATTATCTTCCGGGACAACTCGAGAATAAGCCTGGGACCGAGTTCCCGTCTCGACTTAAAGAAGTTCGTCTTTAAACCTAACGAGGGGAAATTCTCCATGGTTAACAAGCTTACCAGGGGGACCGCATCTTTCGTTTCGGGAAAGATGACGAAGCTCTCGCCGGAATCCGTTATCCTCGAGACCCCGAGATCGACGATCGGCGTCCGCGGCACTACTTACAATATCAAAGTCGACGATTGATTTCCGCACGGGCCCCTGCCATGGACAAGAGCAGCCTGATGCGGAATATTCCCGTTTTACTCCTCGTGCTGGCCGTTTCGGGATGTGCGACAACACCGGAACCCGTCCCGGTGACCGCCAAGGAAACGGTTGTCCTGGTCCAGGATGATGACGGCAAGGTCGGACAGATAACAGTCACGACCAGGGGCGGGGCGAAGCTGCTCAGTGCCCCCAATACCATGGTGGAGGTAAGCGGGGCCGGGGAAAGCCCCTCCGATCCGAAAAAAATGGACCAGCGGCAAATCGATGCAATGTTCGCCGGTTCCCTCAAATCCCTTCCCCTGCCGCCGGTCAGCTTTCAGTTATACTTCATGCAGAACTCGGCGAAACTGACGTCCGAGTCGAAAACCGTCCTTCCCGTAATCCTGACGATGGCCAAGACAAGGGGATTTTATGAAATAAGTGTTATCGGCCATACCGATAAAACCGGCAGGGACGATTACAATATGAAGCTGTCGTCCGCCCGGGCCAGGGCGGTTTCCAACGCCCTCGTCAGTTACGGCTTTCCCGCCGACCAGATCGAGATCAGGTACCACGGGAGCCGCGACCCCCTCATTCCAACCGGGGACAATGTGAAGGAACCGCGCAACCGCAGAGTTGAAGTCATCATCAAGTAGCCCTCAAGATGCCTATTTTACGACGCCCATTTCTCCCTGCCCGGTGGACCCGGAAGAGCAGGGAACATTCTGTCATTATCCTCTGCGGGATTGCGCTGACAAGTGTTATAGGGTTCCTGTACCTGTTTCAGCCGCTGCTGCTTTCGACTCTCGATCTCGAAATATATGACACCCTGCTTAAATTCCGTCCCGGGCGCCCGGTATCCGGCAACATCATTATCGTCGATATAGACATCAGGAGCCTTGCCCGCTATGGGCAATGGCCCTGGCCGCGCTACCGGATGGCACGGCTGCTGGACAGGCTGCGCGAGATGGGGGCCCTGGGTATCGGCATCGACATCCTGTTTGCCGAACCCGACAGGAGCTCGCTCAGCAATATACAGAAGAATCTTTCCGCGGACTTCAACTACGGCCTCAGCCTGGCGGGGGTCCCCGGCCGGTATCTCGATAATGATGCGGTGCTGTCCGAAGCTCTCCGGAGGGGCCCCTTTGCCATTGCCTTCCAGTTTTCATTTGCGGAAAAAACAAATAGGGACTGCTCGCTTCACCCCGTCAGCCTGCTGCTGAGGAAAGAACAGGATGTACCCGAGTCTTTCAACGGCCTTTTTCAGCCGTCCTCGGCCGACTGCCCATACCGGCCGCTTGCCGAAGCGGCCCCGGCTTCCGGTTTCATTAACATAAAAACGGACCACGACGGGATTATCCGCAGGGTCCCCCTCCTGATGGAATACGAAGGCCGCTTTTATCCCCACCTCTCACTGGCCGTGCTCCTTTCGGCAGCCCGGCCGGACCAGATGGTCTTGAATATAGGCCCGGGCGGAACGGAAAGCCTGTCTCTCGAGGACCTTGAGATCCCGCTCGAGCCAAAAGGGTCCTACCTCATTCCCTTTCCTGGGCCCGGAAGGGACATACCGCCACGTCTCGGCTGCCGACATCCTGGACGGCACAGTCGAGGGCCGGGAACTTGAGGGCCGCATCGTGCTCATCGGGGCAACGGCGCCCGGTCTTGCTGGATATCCGCTCCACACCCGCGGACCCGGTAATGGCCGGGGTGGAGGTGCACGCGAACATAATCGACTCGATCCTGAAACGCGATTTTATCGTGCGGCCGAGACACGCGGCCGCTTATGAATTTTTTGCCGTCGTGTTTTTCGGACTGCTTTCAACGGTCCTTTTTGTCCGCTGCCAGGCGATGGGAAACTTGATATTTTTATCTGTATTTGTTACAGCCGCCGTCGCCGCGACGGTTTTCCTCTTCAGAAACGGGACATATATTTCTCCGCTTTACCCGGTGCTCGCGTGCGCTTCCAATTTCTCGCTATTGTCTTTTCTCGATTTCTGGATTGAGGAGGCGAAGGTGAAGGAAAAAATCAGGCTGCAGCTGCTTACCCAGGACGCCATGCTGGAGACCATTGCCAATATCACGGAAACAAGGGACCCGGAGACGGGCGGCCACATCAGGCGGACCCGGGCCTATGTGAAAAGCCTGGCCGAGCACATCAAGGGGAGACCCGCATTTTCGAACATTGTGAATGACGATTTTATCGAGAGCCTGTTACCAGTCTGCCCCCCTCCATGACCTGGGCAAAGTCGGCGTAAGGGATAGTATCCTGCTCAAGGCCGGGCCCCTGGAATTCGAGGAATTCGAAGAGATGAAGAGGCACACGCAATACGGCAAAAAGGTCATCGACGCCGCCCAGGCAAAACTCGCCGATGCGTCCTTTTTAAAGTTCGCGGGGGAAATGGCGGAATCTCACCATGAACACTGGGACGGGAAGGGGTACCCGAACGGCCTCAAGGGCGAGGAAATCCCCCTGTCGGGAAGAATAATGGCGATAGCGGACGTGTACGACGCCCTCATATCGAGCCGCCCGTACAAGAAAGGGCTGTCCCACGAAGAAGCCGTGGAAATGATCCTGGCAGGCAGCGGCTCAAAATTTGACCCCCGGCTCGTCGAGGCCTTCGCGGAGATGCATGCCGCGTTCGAGGCTATTACAGAACAATTTGCCGACACGATAAACGACAGGGAACCCCATCCTTGACGACCGCTACACCAGCCGCTGGTGACAGGATCGGAAGCCGACGCACCGGGCGCCCCCAGCCCCGCTATCTTGTCCAGACGGGAGGGGGAGAATTTCCCTTCCCGGCTACATCATGTCCTTGTTGCTCTGCTCGACCGCGCGGTCGATCTCGGCCTTGAGCTGGGGCGGCAGCCCCGGTATGTCGACGCTCATGAAGCCGCGGACGATCGTGGATGTCGCCTCGTCCTCCGAAAGACCCCTCGACATGAGGTAGAGGATCTCTTCCTGGGCGATCTTGCCGACAGCCGCTTCATGGGACATTTCGACCCCCTCCACCCGTCCCTGCAGCTCGGGGATGGCGTGGATGATCCCGCCCTTGAGGATCAGCCCCCGGCATTCCAGGTGGGCCCGCACTCCCGCGACATTGCCGATGAGGTCGCCCCTGTTGATTATATTGCCTCCGTTGGTAATGGCCCTGGCAATTATCTCCGCCCGGGTGTCCTCCGCATCCAGGGAGATCCGGCCTCCCACGTCGAGCTCCGTGCCGGGATTGCCCACGAGCAGGCTGTAGAACCTGGAAACCGCGCCCTTGCCGATGAGGCGGGTCGTGGGGAACATCTGCAGGGACTTGACCGGCTTCATGCAGATGTAATTGTTGAGGAAAAGCCCGCCCTCCTCGACAACGCCCACCGAACGGGGCCGGACCATCATCTCTTCGGCCCAGTTGTGGATCATTGTAAAGCTCAGCTTGGCGTTCTTTTTCACAAAGAATTCCGAAATCCCCACGTGGAGGCCGCGTTTCAAATGCGGCGAAGTGGCGCATCCTGTGATGATGTGGAGCTCGGAGTCCTCTTCGGCGATGATCAGGTTGTGGACGTACTGGCTGATGTTCTCCTTGTCCAGGTAGAGACAGGCCTGGACGGGCATGACCACCTTTGCCCCGGGGAGCGCCCTTATGACGTAACCGTCATGCAATTGGAGCTGGGCATTGGCCGTGAACTTGTCCGCATCAACCGAAGCAAGTTTCCAGTAATAGTCCTGGACCCATTCGTATTCCTTGAGGGCCTTTTTGATGGGGATCACTTCCAGCCCTTCCTGCAGCGAGTGGGCATGGAGGACGGCCGTGTCTTTCTGGATGTAGGTGCCCGAGCGCCCCGTCTCGCTCGTGTCGACTCCCGACTGCAGCAGCCTCTTCCTGTCGGGTTCCTCTATACTGTTGAGGTCCTGCAGGTATGGGTGTTCGACCGGCTCCGCCGTGAAGGTGGTAAGGTCGATATCGGGCCCGAGGGCGGCCTTCTTCTCTTTCGCCTTTAAAGCCTTCTCGTCTATATCGCGCATTTCAGACATTCTCCGTAGCCCATGTGTTTTATGCAGTGGAAGATTTCCTGGGGATTGCTCCGGCAGGAGAGGACCCCTTCGTAAAGGACCTGGCCTTTATCCGCCGTCACGTAGTCGAGGATGAAACCGGTGTGGGTGATGATGAGGCCCATCTTGGTCCGCTCCTCCCTCATTTTCTTCTGGCTTTTTTCTGTGCTGGGGTGCAGGTCCCGCTGCAGCAGCTCGCTGATGGTATTGCCGATGAGGGAGATGTTCTCCAGGTCGACGCCGGACTCCGGTTCGTCGAAAAGCATGAGGTCCGCGTTCTGCGCCATGAGCTGCAGCAGTTCCGAGCGCTTGATTTCCCCTCCCGAGAAGCCCGCGTTTATGTCCCTCTCCAGGAATTCGGTGAAATTCATTTTGTCGGCGAGCTTGTCGGGGTCGATGTTGCCGTTGTTCCCGCAGATCTTGACCATCTGCCTTGTCTTGAGGCCGTGAATGGTGGGGGGCCGCTGGTAAGACATGCCGATGCCCAGGCGGGCCCGTTCGTTGATCGGCATATCGGTTATGTCCTGCCCCTTGAAAAAGATCTTTCCCGAAATGATCTTGTACTGGGGATAACCCATGATGGTCATCAGCAGGGTCGTCTTCCCCGAGCCGTTGGGGCCGAACAGGATGTGTGTTTCGCCCGGGTTGATTTCCAGGTTTATGTTTTTCAGGATCTCCCTGTCGCCGAGTTTGACTCTGAGCTCTTCTATTCTCAGCATTTTGGTCTCCTTTTGCGGCAGAATACTTGCTTGAAGATAATCACCGGGGACGCTGAAAGCAAGGCCGATTGTACCTGCGCCATTTATAACAGCGTTCCCGATTATCCGAGGGTGCGTTAGCGAAGCGTAACGCACCATTGGGGCTGCAATTAATCGGTGCGTTACGGACTTGCGGCCTAAGACCCTACGACTTACTCTCAAGGCTAAAGGACAAGATTGCATCATAATTCCGTAGGGATCGATATAAAATCGGCCCGCGCGCGTAAGCAAACAACTACTTAAAAGCCTTTAGAAGCCGAACACGTGACGGCGGGTCTGAGACCCGCCCCTACGCCGTTACTTACCGATATTTAATAAAAATCACGTACTTTGTCGAGCAAAAGCGCAAGCCTAAATCCCGAGCAGGCGGGCTGCCTGGTAGGCGAGGACGCCCAGGAGATAGGACACCGCAAGCATGCTCGCAAAGGAACCCAGGAACCATTTCCAGCTGCCCATCTCCTTCTTCATGGCGGCCATCGTGGCCGCGCAGGGGATGAAAAGCATCAGTACGACAAGGAAGGACAGTGCCGAAGCGCCGGTTATCATCTGCGGCAGCACTGCGCTGAGCCCCTCATTGCCGACGCCGTACAGGACCCCGAGCACCGCGATCGAATTCTCCTTGGCCACAAGGCTGGAGAACAGGGCGATGATCATCCGCCAGTCAAGGCCCAGGGGCGTCCCGAGAGGCTCGATGAACCGGCCGATCCGGCCGAGGAGGCTGTTCTCCACCCCGACGCCCCAGGGCACATTGGAGAGCACCCACATGGCCACGGATACACCCAGGATAACTGTCCCGGCAAGTTTCAGGAAGGCGTAGCTCCTGTACCAGACCACTCTCGCGATCACTTTTATGTTGGGCCGGTGATAGAGCGGGAGCTCCATTATGAACGGGAGAGGCTCCTCTTTGAGGAAGAAATTATGGACAATTCTCCCCGATATCCCCAGCACGAGGATATTGAGCGCGATCAGGGCCGTAGAAGCGATCGATGCCCAGGCGCCGAACATGGCTGCCGATACGAAGGTGAGGACGGCCAGCCGGGCGGGGCAGGGCACGAACGGCGTGAGGAAGATGGTCAGCAGCCGGGCCTTGCGGGATTCGATGATGGCCGTGTTGAGGATGGCCGGGACGTTGCAGCCGAACCCCAGGCAAAGCGGGATAAAGCTCTTGCCGTGCAGGCCGACCAGGTGCATGAAACGGTCCATGACGAACGCGGCCCGCGACATGTAGCCGACGTCCTCCAGAAAAGCCATCAGGAGGAAGAAAACCAGGAGGATCGGCAGGAACGTGACAATGTACCCCGTCCCGCCGATGGCGCCCTCGATTATCAGCCCGCTGACCCAGGCGGGCGCGAATGACAGGGCGGGCCGCAGGTGATCGGCCAGGGAGGCGACAAGCCCTTCGAGCATTTTCTGCAGGGGGAACCCCACCTCATAGGTCAGGAGAAATGTGAGGCCCAGGATCCCGCAAAGTATGGGTATGCCGTACAGGGGCCTGGTGAGCACATGGTCTATCCGGTCGGTTATGAGGATTTGGCCTTTCTTGAACCTCTGCACCGCCGAACGGGCCAGCCCCTCAATCCACTCGTAACGGCCGTCCACGATCGCGTGCAGCGAGTCCTCGTGCTCCAGCAGGATGCGGAGGCTCCGGTCCCAGACGTCGCGGGGCAGGATGGTTTCCAGCATCTTCGTGACTTCGGGGTCGCCTTCCATGAGCTTGGTCACAGCCCAGCGGCGGGGTATAGGGGGAGCGGATATGCGGCCCGATGATATTCAGCAGCTCGTCGAACTCGGCCCGGTGGTTGGGCGAGACCTCGGGAATTACCGGCCTGTAAGGGAGGGCCCCTTCGGCCAGCTCTATGATTTTCGTGATCAGCTGCCTCAAGCCTATGTTTCGGGTGGCGACCATCGAGACGACCGGTACCCCCAGGGATTTCTCCAGGGCCCCCGTATCGAGGTGGATCCCCTGCTCCTCGGCGACATCCGTCATGTTGACGGCGACCAGCAGCGGTGTGTCCAGCAGCAGCAGTTCGGAAACGAGGTAAAGGTTGCGCTCGAGGGAAGCCGCATTGACCAGCGCGACGATGATGTCGGGTTGTTCCGATATGATGAAGTCCCTGGCAACCCTTTCCTCTTCGGAAGACGAGGTGAGGCTGTAGGTGCCGGGCAGGTCGACAATCGTGATCTCGTAATCTTCGGTGGTATGGGTCCCCTGCTTGCGCTCGACGGTTTTGCCCGGCCAGTTGCCGACGTGCTGGGAGAGGCCGGTCATGACGTTGAAGACGGTGGATTTGCCGACATTGGGCTGGCCCGCGAGGGCGACCAGCAGGGGCTTGCGCTCGTGCTGCCGCCTGGCGAAGGCCTCGGCCGGCCCGGCAGGGGTGACCGGGATATTCTCCGCCTCGCCCCTGCCCAGGGCAACCCTTGTGTCGGAGGCCATGACAATCATCCGCCCGCCCCGGTTGCGCAGCACCTTGACCCGTATGCCCGGGACAATGCCCATTCCCGCCAGCCTCATATTGAAGGCCTTGCCTCCGGAAATGGCGTGGATTATCCCTTCTTCATTCTCCTTCAGAAGGGTTATGAGGATTGTCTGGGCCATAATCAGGGTAGATACAATGACGGGGCATGGAAATGCAATACCAAACTCCCGAATTTAATATGGATTCATCGCAGGATTTGTTCCGGTGATTTTCAGGGCACGGCTCCCGGGGAGGCCCGTCCCGGCCGCCCGGGTCAGGACCCGTCCACGGCGATGCCGGTCTTCAGCAGTTCTCGTATCTCGTCTTCGCCATAACCGAGTTCCCGGAGGATCGGGACAGTGTCCTCGCCAGGCACCGGCGCGCCCCATGAGACTGAGGGGTCCGCTGCCGAAAACCTGAGAGGCGGGCCTATGCCTTTGGCCTTGCCGTAAGCGGGGTGCGACTGCTCCACGATCATCCCCCTTTCCCTTATGTGCGGGTCGTTCTCCAGTTCCGCCAATTCGAGGACGGGGCTCAGGCAGATGTCCTCGCCGGCCGTCTTTGCCATCCACTCGTCGCGGGTCCTCGTCCTGAAGACGGCCTGAAGCTCCTTCCTGACGGCTTCCCCCTCTTTCCCCGCGGCGAATTGAAGGGGTATGAATTCAGGGGATTCGATCACCTCGCAGAACCTTTTCCAGTGTTTGGCCTCAAGGGCCCCGAGGGCGACATATTTCCTGTCGGAGCATTCGAACAGGCCGTAACAGGGCGTACCCCCCGGCAGAGGGCCCGGCTGCTGCCCCCCGGCGAAAAACGCCGCGAGGGGCTGTGTCATGAAGGGGAGGGCGGAATCAAGTATGGAGACATCGACCTTCTGGCCTTTTCCGGTATTGTGCCGGTCCCAGAGGGCGGCGAGGCAGGCAATGACCGCCATGTAGGATCCCGCCACGCCCGCGGCCTGTCCGCCCGGTATCACGGGCCCGCCCATGTTCCGGGTCAGGTCGATGAGGCCGGTGTACCCGAGGAAATTCACATCCTGGCCGGCCTGTGCGCTGTACGGGCCGGACTGCCCGTAGCCCGTCAGGGACACGAAAATGATGTCGGGCTTGACCCGGCAAAGCTCCGAATACCCCAGTCCCATCCGGTCCAGGTACCCGGGGCGGAACTGCTCGATAACCGCATCCGCCCCTTTGACCAGGTCTAAAATTATGGCGCGCCCCGCCTTTTCCGTCCACCTGACGGCGATGCTCCGCTTCGACCTGTTCACCGCCAGGTAACAGGCGGATTCCGGGCCGACAGTGGGCGGGTACGTCCTCAGGGGGTCGGGAGAATCCGGGTCCTCCAACTTGATGACTTCAGCCCCCATCTCGGCCAGCAGCATGGCCGCCAGCGGGCCCGGGAAAAGCCTGGTCAGGTCAAGGATGCGGACCCCCCGGAGGGGACCCGTCCCTGGTTTCCTGCCTGCCGACCCGGGAGGCCTGTCCCCGGGGCCCGTTCAGCCCTGGACCTTTTCGAAGAGCTTCACGAAACGCATCATCTCGCCCACGTTGCTGACCTTGATCTTGCCGGTCATGAAGGCCATTTCGGCGCTCGTCCGGCCGTATTCTATATCGGCATACGTGGCCGCCGCGCGCCTGGAAAACACACTTGGCCTGACCCAGCAGGCCCGGTTCGACGCGGCAGGAGCCCTTGTCAATGGTGACCGTGAACTGGCCCCCGCCGTCCCCGGCGAGATCGAAGTGAAAAACGGCCGAGTAATCGCCGGCCTTCTCCGGGCGGAACCTTGTGCTCAGGCTTTGAACAATTTCGGCCCCCGTTGTTGGTGAACTCATTTTTGCCTCCTTTTTCGTTTCTTCCTTTTGTGGTTTGATTTCCGCAGGCGCCGCCGATGGTACCGCGGCCGGCGCCGCTTCTGCCCTTGGCGGCTCGGGCTTTTCCGCAGGCGTGCTGTCGCGGGCCTGCCGATGCCTCAGCGCCCTGGTAAGACATGCCGTCAATCACGAAACGCGCAATGATCTCCCGCATGATTTCCGAAGTGCCGCCCACTATCGTCCCCACCCTCGCGTCGCAGAAGGCCCGCGAGATCGGGTATTCCTCCATGTAGCCGTAGCCCCCGAACACCTGCAGGCAGGCGTCGGCCGCCTCTTTCGCCAGCTCGGTGGCCAGGAGCTTGGCCATGGCGCAGTACTGCATCGCCTGCTCCCCGTTGGCGTACATCCAGGCGCAGTAGTACGTGAGCTGCCTGACCGCCTCGAGGCGGGACTTGATGTCCGCAATGGTGTGCCTGATGACCTGGAAACGGGAGAGGGGCTTGCCGAAGGCCTCGCGCTCGGAAGCGTACTTCAGGGTCATGCCGAGGTAATGGTCGATCCCCCCCACTGACACGGCGGCGCCCACGAGCCTCTCGAGCTGGAAACAGTCCATTATGTAGTAAAACCCCCGGTTCTCCTCGCCGAGCAGGCTGGAAGCGGGGACCCGCACGTTTTCAAACGTCAGTTCGGCGGTGTCCGAGCAGTGCCAGCCGATTTTTTTGAGCTTGCGCGAAGAGAAGCCGAGCGCCCCCCTTTCCACGACAAGCAGGCTTATCCCGGCCGCCCCCGCGTCGGGGTCGGTCTTCGCGGCCACGACGATGAAATCGCTGTAATGGCCGTTCGTGATGAAGGTCTTCGAGCCGTTGAGGATATACTGGTCGCCGTCCCGGACGGCCCTGGTTTTGATTGCGGCCACGTCCGATCCCGTATTGGGCTCGGTTATCGCCAGGGCCCCGATTTTTTCCCCGGCTATGGCCGGCTTCAGGAGCCTGTACTTGAGTTCCTTGCCGCCGTATTTCCGCAGGTACTCCATCGCCATGAACTGGTGCACGGTGACCGCGGCCGCGAAGCCCCCCGAGTTCGAGCGCGGCAGCTCTTCCATGAACGCCACGGAGTAGAAGAAGTCGGCGCCGGTCCCGCCCAGCTCCTCGGCGCAGTTTATCCCGAGGAAACCCAGCTCGCCGAGCCTCTTCCACATCGAGCGGGGGATCTGCTCGTCTTTCTCCCACTCGCCGGCATGCGGCAGCACCTCCTTGGCGATAAACTGTCGTGACCGTAGTGCGGAACACCTCATGGTCCGCGGTGAAATAAGGCGATTTCATAGATGTCCTTTCCTCCTTTCAGGCATTAGGCATCAGGCGTTAGGCGATTAGGGAAATAAATCTCGTATGCACTTAGTCATTCTTTTCCTAACGCCTCATGCCTATTGCGCTAATGCCTGTCTTTAATACATTCTGTCCAGAAGGTCCTTATACTTTCTTCGATAACCCTCTTCTTCACTTCATCGTGGGGGTAAGTTCCCCCGATTCCACCGAGAACGGCGGGCACTACGCGGAAATACTTAACCTGCATGAACCGGGGCATTCTTTCATTGGCCCGGTCTATTTCCTCTGCACCCGGAGAGCACAGCGGGTCCTGACAGCTCCTGCCAGGGCATGTCCTCCATCCCGAAGGTGCGCGCGGTCTGCCTCGTCTCGGACCTCATTGAGGACAACGAGCGCGGTGAGGTAGTTGCGCCGGTCGCCGTGGATATAGGCCATCTCGATGTGCGGGCACAGCAGGAGCTCTCTGCTCCACTGCCGCGGGGGCGATGTTCTTGCCTGCCGAGGTGATGATGAGCTGCTTTTTCCGGTCTGTGATGTAAATCCAGCCCTCTTCGTCAATCCTGCCGATGTCGCCGGTCCGGAAAAAGCCGTCCGGGGTGAAGGCCTCCCGGGTCTCTTCGTCATTGCGCCAGTAACCCTTGAAAATATTGGGCCCCTTCACCTCCAGTTCGCCGTCTGCGGCAATGCGCACGCTCACGCGCGGGAGCGCCTTCCCGACGGATCCGAAGCGGAACTGCCCGGGGGTGTTGAGCGAATACGGCGTCGTCCCCTCGGTTGCCCCCCATCCCTCGATAATCAGTACCCCGAGGGCGTGGAAGAATTCGGCCAGCTCCCGGCTGAGCGGGGCGCCCCCCGAAACGAAAAACTCTATCCTGCCCCCGAACAGGCCCCGGACCTTGGCCGAGGACAAGCCTGTCCGCCGCCCCGAGCTTCCATTTCATGACGCGGGTCAGCTTCCCTCCCCTGCGGCTCGACGGCCGCGCATTCACGGGCCGTGTTCATCGACCAGTCGAAAAGTTTCCTTTTCCATGCCGGGGAGGAGCGCACCCCGGCCATTATCCGGCCGTGGATCTTTTCGAAGACCCGGGGGACGCAGACCGCGAAACGGGGCCGGACCTCCTGGAAATTCCGGGCTACCTGGTCAAGGCTCTCCGCGTACGCGATGGTCCTGCCCAGGTACAGCACCAGGTAATACCCTGCGAACCTCTCGAAGGCGTGGGCAAGGGGGAGGAAGCTCAGGTTCAGGGTGAGCCTGTCCGTGTCCCCGACGGCCGCAACGATCAGCTCCGACGTCTTCAGGTAATTGTTGTGGGTCAGGACCGCGCCTTTGGGTTTGCCGGTCGTGCCGCTCGTGTACACGATGCACATCGGGTCCTCGCCCGTTCGCCAGCCTGGCCGCCGCGATAATCCTGTCAAGGGTTTCCGGGGAAGGATCTTCCGCGAGCAGGCTGGCGAACGGCTCGACCCAGCCGTCGGCGCCAAGGGACGGGGGCGGGTCAAAGACAAAAACCCTGCGTACGCAGGGGATTGCCCCCCGGACTTTCATTATCTTTTCGAGCTGGGCCCCGTCTTCGACAAAAAGGTACGAGGCCTCCAGGTCATTGATGATAAATTCCGCCTCGTCGGCCAGGCTGGTGCTGTAGATGGCGGATGAGACCGCGCCGGCGAGGAGCGAGCCCAGGTCGGCATAGGCCCATTCAGGGCGGTTATTCGAAAGGACCGCGACGCGCTCGCCCGGATGGAGCCCGCTGCGGACGAGGCCGGCGGCGACTCTCATGCAGATGTCCCCCAGGCTCGCCGTAGGTCAGGGTGCGCCAGGCGCCAGCCGACTTGAACATCAGGGCGGGGGAACCGGAGAGCCCGGAAAAGTTTCTCAACAGCACGTCGTTGAAGTTCCGGAAATTCGCTTCCAACAGCCCAGCTCCCGAAATTTAATCAAGCGGCTTCCGCCGACTGTCGCCCAGCCCGCTCAGTCCTGATGGAACTTCTGCCCGGCAGAGGCTTTAGCCCGGAGCAGGTCCGCGGCAATGAAACGCGGGCCGTTTTTCTCCCGCAGCTCTTCGAGCCTGCGGCAGACTGCATCGGCCCCGAGCGAGTCGATGTAACGGAACGGGCCCCCCAGGTAGGGCGGAAAACCGAGACCCAGCACCGCCCCCAGGTCGCCGTCGCGGGGTGAGGCGAGGATGCCGTCCTGCAGGCAGTGGACGGCCTCGTTGACCATTACGAGGGTGAGCCGGTCCTGAATTTCCCGGGCCTCGAAAGACTTCCGGTGCGGCCCCCCGAAAAAGTCGTAGATTTGTTTGTTGACCTTTTTCCCCGGTTTCCCGAGCAGCCGGCCCAGCCTGTTCTTCCCGCCGTCGTAAGAGTAAAACCCCTTCCTGTTCTTCCGGCCTTTGTAGCCGGCGTGGAGGATGTTTTCCATGGCCGCGCTCGTCCTGAGCCCCCTCCAGGTGAACAGCGGCGCGAGGACATTGTAGACATGCGCCCCCACATCGATCCCCACCTCGTCGAGCAGGGTGATCGGGCCCACGGCAAAACCGAGCTGCCGCATGGCGGCGTCTATCTCCCTCACGTCCCCGCCTTCCTCGAGCATAACCATCGCCTCGTTGAGCAGGGGGGCGAGTATCCTCGTGGTGTAAAAGCCCGGGCCGTCCCTGACCACGATCACGTGCTTGCCCTGGCGGATGCCCGCCTCGACGCAGGTCGCCCTTACCCAGTCCGCCGTCTTGTCAGTAACCACGATCTCCAGCAGGGGCATCTTCGGGACCGGCGAGAAGTAGTGCATGCCGATCACCAGCTCCGGGCGCTTTGCCTGGCTGGCTATGTCTGCGATCGGGATCGAAGACGTGTTGCTGGCGAAAATGGTGTCCTGCCGGGCGGAATCCTCGATCTCGGCAAGGGCGCGGCGCTTCAGGTCGAGGTCTTCAAAGACCGCCTCGATGACCAGGTCGGCCCTGGCGAACCCGGAGTTATCGAGGGTCCCCGTTATCCTGCTGAATATGCGGTCCCGCTCGAAAGGCAGGAGCGCCCCGCGCCTTACCTTCCTGTCCAGGTCCTTCCAGACATCCCTCTCGCCGTGGCCCAGCGCGGCATGGGTCATGTCTTTCAACAGCACTTCCATCCCGTTGACGGCGCTGATGTTGGCGATCCCGGACCCCATCAGCCCGGCGCCGAGTATCCCCAGGTTTTTCACGGGGCGCACAAGTTCGGCCGGGGGGCTTTTCCGCAGTGCATTCATCCCGAAAAAGAGCCCCATGAGCTGTTTTGCCTGGGGGCCCAAGACCAGTTCGTCGAAGAGCCGCTCCTCGGTCCTGTAGCCCTCCCCGGGGCCTTTTTCCGTCCCGGCCTCCACGCAGTCTATTATTTTAAGGGGCGCAGGGTAGTTGCCCTTCGTCTTCCTCAGGGTGCCCTTGCGGGCCCTGTCGTACATGAAACGGCGCCCGGCCGGGTTGGATTCGAGGATGGCCGCCGCAATCCCCCCCTTTTTCTTCTTCCGCCTCCCGGCGCAAAGTCTGAGCGGGGAATCCTCGACCCCATTCACCAGCTCGCCGGCGGCCTTGATCGCGGCTTCGTGGAGGCCGTAGGGGTGGATGAGCACGTCGACAAGCCCCATCCTGAGGGCCTGGCGCGCGTAAATGTTCCTGCCGGTGAGCATCATCTCCAGGGCCCTGCGGATGCCGATGAGCCTAGGGAGCCTCTGGGTCCCCCCGCCGGCCGGCAGCAGGCCCAGCTTCATTTCGGGAAGGGCGAAAACGGTCCGCCGGTCGTCGCTGGCCATCCGGTAATGGCAGGCGAGGGCGACCTCGAGCCCGCCGCCGAGGGCGGCCCCGTGGATGGCGGCGATTACCGGCCGGGAGAAGTTTTCCAGCCGGTCGAGGACGGCATGCCCGGCCCGGCTCAGGTCGTAGGCCTCGCAGGGCGAATTCATTTTCAGGACCTTCTCGATGTCAGCGCCCGCGATGAAATCTTCCTTCCGGCTGGCCAGGACGACGGCCTTCACGCCGGGGTCTTTTTCAATGCCGTCGAGGATCGGAGAAAATTCTTCGACGAGGTCCCGGGAGATCTTGTTGACCTTTTCCCCCGGCTCATCGAGCCAGACCACGGCTACGCTGTCGCGTCTTTCCACTTGTGCAACCGGCATCAACTGTCCTCAATTGGCAATGGTTTTACCTGTATCTCTCCAGGAGAATGGCGTTGCCGAGGCCGCCGGCGGCGCACCCCGTCACTATCGCGAACCGGCCGTCCTCCCGGATCAGCCGGTTCGCGGCGGTCGTCACGAGCCTGGCGCCCGTCGCCCCGAAGGGGTGCCCGAGGGAGAGCGACCCGCCCAGGGTGTTGAGTTTTTCCAGCGGGCACCTCGCCGACCTTTTTCGTCCGGCCCAGCTTCTCGACGGCGAATTTGTCCGAGGCCAGGCATTTCATGTTTGCCAGGACCTGCCCCGCGAAGGCCTCGTGGGATTCGAACACGTCGATGTCGGAAAGCTCCAGGCCGGTGCGGGCGAGGAGCTGAGACACCGAGTACGCCGGCCCCAGCAGCAGCTCCTCTTCGGGGTCCTGCCCGGAATAGGCGTAATCCCTTATGAACGCCTTGGGACGTACCCTTCCGCGAGGGCCGCCTCCTCCGAGGCGATCAGCACGGCGGCGGCGCCGTCGGTGAGGAAAGAGGAATTGCCGGCAGTTACCGTGCCGTAGGGGCGCTGGAAGGCCGGTTTCAGTCCGGCGAGCTGTTCATAGGAAGTGTCCGCGCGAAAGCCGTTGTCCCTGACGACGGGCGTGAACTCCGGGGGGACCCTTACAGGCTCTATCTCCGGGGCAAGGAGGCCGTCCGCGGTCGCCTTGGCCGCGAGCTGGTTGGAGCGCAGGGCAAAGAAATCCTGGTCCTCGCGGCTGACGCCGAGGCGCGCCGCAAGCCGGTCGCAGTCCATGCCCATAATCCTGCCCGTTGAAAATTCGGCTATGGAGGGCATCTCCGGGAGCAGGTCGGCTGGCCTCAAGCCCTTCAAGATTTTCAGGTAGTCGAGGATGCCCTTGGCCCTTGACAGGGCGATGAGCTTCGAACGGAACGGTTTCCTGTAAAGGATCGGGATATCGGTGAGGCTCTCGGTCCCTCCGGCAAGCACGAACCGGGCTTGCCCCGCCGCGATTGCCTCGACGCCGGAAGTTATGGCCCGGTTTGCGGAGATGCAGGCCGTGCTCACGGTGTATGCCGACGCGGAGCGCGGGACCCCGACGGCAAGCGCCGCTTCCCGGGCGACATTGGAGGTCTGGAGCCTGGCGACCACGGTCCCCATTATGACGGAACCCACCTTTGCCGGGTCCATGCCGGTCTTTCCGAGGAGGGCCTTGAGGGCGAGCCGCCCGAGATCATACGAGGAAAGGGCCTTGTATCCCGTCCCCGAGCGCTGGAAGGGTATGCGGCAGCCCTCGACAAGGACGATTTTTCTGCAGTTTTCAGGCATTCGGGCTAACTGGCCTCAATCCGGTTGTCGTCAAGTTATCCTGCGCTATTATGGATCAAAGGGCCCGCGAGCCCTTCCACCTGGCTGCCGCTCGAGTTGCGAGCGAATCATAGGTAATCAGGCGACCTGCTGTCAAGGATAAACCACTCGAAAAATGCCCGGTACCAAAGGAGAAAGGGAGACTGCACAGGCGGCCATTCGAGACCGTCCCCGGACCCCGTGCCCGCGGTCTTGATTTCCGGGGTTGATCATTTCCCGTCATTTTCTTTCACGTTGCCCACGATAACGAGGACGTAATCCTTCGGGTCCAGGTACTTGCGGGCGACCCTCTGGACATCATCCTTCGTTATTGCGTTTATTATGGCAGGGTACCTGTCCGGGTAATCGAGGCCGAGACGGTAATATTCGACCTGGGTCAGGAAGCGCGCGAGCTTGGACTGCGTGTCGAGCCTCATCGGGAAGCTGCCCACCAGGTACGATTTGGCCTTCTGCAGCTCGGCATCGCTCACGGGGGCCTCCCTGATCCTTTCTATCTCCTTCAACGTGAGGCCGACGGATTCCATGGCCGTGGAATTCTTGGTCTGCAGGAACACCTGGAATGAGCCCTCCTTCTTGGCGGGGATGAAGGCACTGTCCACGGAATAGGCGTAGCCCCGCTTGACCCTGATCTCGTCGAAGAGCCTCGAACCGAAGCCGCTGCCCCCCAGGATGTAATTCATCACGACCAGGGCGTAGTAGTCCGGGTTCTCGCGGCTCACGCCGCCGTTGCCCATGACGATGCTTGCCTGCGCGGTGTTCCTTGCAATGATCACATTTTTCTTCCCGGAAAAACCGCCGAGGAACTTTTCGTCGGGCACGGCTTTCTTCTGCCACTTCGCGAGGGAAGGGACGAGGGCCTTTTTGATTTCGGCCGCGGTGACATCGCCCACGATGACCAGGATGCCGTTATTGGGACGATAGAATTGATCATGGAACCCCCGGATGTCCTCCAGGGACAAGCGGCGGACGGATTCCTGGGTGCCCTCCGCGGGGTGGCCGTAAGCGAAATTGAGGTAAAGGCTTTTCTGGAATTCCCGGGCGGCCACGGTGAGGGGGTCCTCTTCCTGCGACTGGATCGCGGCGATTATCCTCTGCCTCTCCCGCTCAATCTCCGCCCCGGGGAAGGCCGGGTTGGAAAGCTGGTCAAAAAGCAGGCTGAACGCCTTCGCCAGGTCCTTCTTCAGCAGTTTCAGTCCGAAGACCGCGTAGTCCTCGCTAGCGGAGCCCTCGAGCGAGGCGCCCATGAAATCGAGCTCCTCCTGGATGGCCGCCGCGTCGCGCCCGGGCGTGCCCTGCAGGACACCCCTGGCGGTCAGGTAGGCGAGGCCGCCCTTGTCTTCCGGGTCCCGGCGCGACCCGGCCTCGACCAGGAACTGCATGGTGACCGAGGGAAGGGAGTGGTCCTCGCAGGTTATCAGGGTAAGCCCGTTGGCGAGCACGGTCCTTTCCACGGGCGGGATGGCCCCTGCGGCTGCCGGGATTATCCAGAGCAGGAGGGCAAGCGCAACGGCCGCTTTTCTAATCTGTTTTCTCGTCTGTTTTCTCATCTGTCATTCCCTATCGTATGGGTCCATGCCTGAGCGGCGCGTCGGTCAGGGCAGACGCCTTCTCCGGTGAGATGGGAAGGGGCTCCAGGACCGCCACGGTCCTGGTCTGCGCGGTGAAGTATTTTTTTGCCACCCTCATTATATCCTCCGGCGTGACCTTGCGGATCTCGGGCAGGTAATTGTCCAGGGCCCTCCAGTCCAGCGCCATTTCATAGCGGGCGAGGAGCATGGCCTGGGAGAAGAGCGAGTCCTGGGAGAAGACGAAACCAGCCTCTATCCCGTTCTTGATTTTCGTGAGCTCCCTCTCCCCCACGGGCTCGTTTTGAAGCCTGGCGATCTCTTCGTTGAGGGCCTTTTCGGCCTCCTGGGGGGTGCGCCCGGGCAGGCATTCCGCGGAGAGCATGAACAGGTCCGGGTCATAGGAGAGCAGCGGGTTGCCGGCGTCGGCGCCGAGCGCGATCCTCTCCTCCCGGACCAGCCTCCTGTAAAGCCTCGAGCTCTTTCCCCCCGAGAGCAGGGCTTCGACCACGTCCAGGGCAAAGCTGTCGCGGTCCCGGGCGTTCGGGACCTTGTAGGCCTGGACAATCACGGGGAGCTTGGCTTCTTTCTTCACGAGGAGCCTCCGCTCCCCCGCCTGGGGCGGGTCTATGAACTGGTCCCGGCTGGAGAGTTTGCCGCCCGGCAGGCGGCCGAAGGCCTCTTCTATCTTTTGGAGCATCTCGTCTTTTTTGAAATCGCCCACGACGACCACGAAGGCGTTGGCAGGGCAGTAGTAGCGGTCATAGTAGGCCCGGAGGTCTTCCAGTTTGAGCTGTTTGAGATCGTCCATCCAGCCGATGATGGGCCAGTGGTAGGGCTGCCGGATGAAGGCGACGGCATGGAGCTGTTCCATCAGGAAGGACTGGGGGCTGTCGTCGGTCCTTTGCCTCCTCTCTTCCATTACCACCATCAATTCGGTCCGGAAGTCCTCTTCCCGCAGCACGAGGTTTCTCATCCGGTCGGCCTCGAGCGTGATGGCTATGCCGATCCTGTCCGCGCTCATGGTCTCGAAATAGGCCGTGTAGTCGGTTGAGGTGAACGCATTGTAGTTCCCCCCGTTTTCCTGGATCATGCTGCTGAACTGCGGCCCGCTCACCTTGGGTGTCCCCTTGAACATCATGTGCTCCAGGACATGGCTCAGGCCGGTCTTCCCCCACGGCTCGTTTCGCGACCCCACCCTGTACCAGACCTGGAAAGTGACCACGGGGGCCTTGTGGTTTTCCAGCATGATCACCTTGAGGCCGTTCGCAAGGGTGACCTCGGAAACTTCCCCCCTCAGCGCGGCCGCGGACCCCGACGGCAGCGTCAAGGCCGCGAACAACAGGGCAATGATGAAAGCCAGCCGGATTTCCCTCGTGAAGTCCCTTCTCATTTAACACCTCTCAGGTTCGTTATCCGGATATTGCCATAACCGCGGCAAAGTAAAAAGCGAAAAAGGCACATCGGCTCGTGGCTTCAGCGCCCCCCTGAAATGGTTTGCGGGCGGATGATTGCAATTCGCCCCCGCAATCCCGGGGCACATTCCTTCCCGTTAAGTTTGGCTTGTATTTTCGAGTGCTTCGACTAACCTGAAAATATACCGTTCCAGGCGGGCGGGGCAATATTCCCAACCAGGGGTGATCAAATGAGAGCCATATGGACGGGGTCAATCAGTTTCGGGCTGATCAATATCCCGGTGAAATTGTACACGGCGGTGCGCGACACGAGGCCGGATTTCGACCTGCTCCACAAGAAGGACCTGAGCCCCATCCGCTACGCGCGGGTGTGCAAGGCGGAAGGGGAAGAGGTTGACTTCAAGGACATCGTCAAGGGGTACCAGTACCAGAAGGGCGATTACGTCGTCCTCGAGGACGGGGATTTCAAAAAGGCCAACGTGCGCAAGACGCAGACGATCGACATCCACGATTTCGTCGATGCCGGCCAGATCGACCCCAAGTTTCTCGAGAAGCCCTATTACCTCGAGCCTGCCAAGGGGGCGAAGAAGGCTTATGCCCTGCTGTGCGAGGGGCTCAAGAAGACGGGGAAGGCGGGTATCGCATCGTTTGTCCTGAGCACAAGGCAGCACCTCGCGGCGGTACGGCCCGAGGGCAACATCCTCGTTCTCGATCAGATGCGGTATGCCGAAGAGATCGTCGAGCCCACGGAACTCGACGTCCCGACAGGCTCCGAGGCGACGAAGAAAGAGCTCGATATCGCCGTCAAGCTCATCGACCAGCTCACGAGTGATTTCAGGCCTGAGCAGTACCGTGACACGTACTCCGAGGAGCTTATGCGCGTGATCCGGGAGAAATCGGAGGGCAGGGTCCCGAAGGCCGTCGGGGTGGCCCCTGTGCCGACGGAAGTCCCCGACCTGATGTCCAAGCTGCGCCAGAGCCTCGAGCAGGCGAAGAAGAAACGCTCTGCCGCTTGATTTATAAGGTACTCGGGAGGGGGGAGGATCATTCCTCGGGCCGTGTCTGCTTCACGTCACCGCCGTGCATAATGACATACGTGGTCGAAATGTGAAGCAGCCAATCTGCCCTCCGGAATAATCCTCCCCCCTCCCGAAATGGTTTTGTAGGGGCGTATCGCAATACGCCCCGACAGCTGGAAAATAGGCCTGTATAGGGACTGGTCCCAGACCCGCCCGCATGGGCTGAAAACAGAAACCCCCGGAATGAGGCCGCCGTGCCCCTTGAGAAATACCGCGAGAAGAGAGATTTCAAGAAGACGCCCGAACCTTCCGGCAAGGTAAAGAAACCCTCCAGGGCCAAACCCAAACCCCTGTCCTTTGTCGTCCACAAGCACAAGGCCTCCCACCTGCACTGGGACCTGCGGCTCGAGCTGGACGGCGTGCTGAAGAGCTGGGCCGTCCCCAAGAGGCCGACCCTCGATCCCGGCGAGAAGCGGCTCGCGATGATGGTGGAGGACCACCCCCTTGAGTACGGGAGCTTTGAGGGCATCATACCCCCCGGCAATTACGGGGCGGGCACTGTCATGATCTGGGACGAGGGGACGTACCATGCCGCCCACCATGAAGGCCGGGGGGAGAGCGAAGAGGCGCTCAGGCAGGGCCTGGAAAAGGGCCATATCAGCGTCGTGTTCAACGGCAAAAGGCTCAAGGGGGAATTCGCCATCGTCAGGATCAAAAAGGCAAGTGACACGAGCTGGCTGATGATCAAGAAGCACGACGAATTTGCCGGCCCCGACGCTGAAGGTCCTCAAGGCGAGGACCGGTCGGCCGAGACGGGCAGGACGATGGAGGAGATCGCGGGCGGGAAGGAAGAACCGCACAAAGGCATCCCCTCGCCCAGGAACGTTGACCTGCGCGGGGCCCCGAAAAGCGCGATGCCGACCGCAATAAAGCCGATGCTGGCCACCCTTGTGGACGAACCTTTCGACAGGGCGGGCTGGCTCTTCGAAATCAAGTGGGACGGCTACAGGGCGCTTGCCCGGCTGCACGGAGGGGCGGTGCGGCTGTATTCGCGCAACGGCAAAGTCCTCAACCAGCGCTTCCCGCCGATAGCCGAATCGCTGAAGAGGCTCCCGTTCAACGCCGTGTTTGACGGCGAGGTGGTTGTCGTGGACGAAAACGGCAGGTCGGATTTTCAGCTCCTGCAGAACTACATGCGCTCCGGTGAAGGCAACCTCGTCTACTACGTTTTCGATGTCCTCCATTTTCGGGGCCACGACCTGACCGGCCTTCCGCTCAGCCGCCGAAAATCCATTCTTGCCCGGATAATGCCCGACCCCCCTTTGCCTCATATAAGGATCAGTGAGCACATGGAAGGGAAGGGGACGCTGCTTTTCCAGGCCGCTGCGGAAAACAACCTCGAGGGTATAATCGCCAAGGACGGCGCCAGCCCCTACCGGGCCGGGACGCGCAGCAGGGAATGGCTCAAGGTGAAGACCGCCATGCGGCAGGAGGCGGTAATCGGCGGCTTCACCGAGCCGCGCGGCGGGAGGAAGTTTTTCGGGTCGCTGCTGCTCGGCGTTTATGACAATGGCGACTTCGTTTACATCGGCCACAGCGGCGGCGGGTTCACCGACGAGGGCTTGAGGGATATGTGGGCCAGGATGGACCCCCTCAAGACAGACGCGTCCCCCTTCAAGATGCCGCCGCAAGGGCACACCGGTGTCACCTGGATTCGCCCCGAACTGGTCTGCGAGGTGCGGTTCACAGAGTGGACGGCCGAGGGGCTGCTGCGCCACCCGATCTTTGTCGGGCTGCGCGAGGACAAGGACCCCCGGGAGGTGCGCAGGGAAAAGCCGCGGCAGGCCGCAGAGGTCCTCCCCAGGGGCAGGTTTCACATTGCCGGCGGCCAGAAGAAAATCGTCGAAATAGGCGGCAGGCGCCTCGAGCTCTCCAACCTCGACAAGGTCTTCTGGCCGGACGAGGGCTACACGAAAGGGGACCTGATCGATTATTACCGGTCCGTCGCCCCCGTCATCCTTCCCCACCTCAAGGACAGGCCGCAGTCGCTGCGCCGCTCGCCAAACGGTATAGAGGGGGAGGATTTTTTCCAGAAGGATGTCGGGGAGGGTGTCCCCGGGTGGGTGCAAACCGTGGAAGTGCGGTCCGAGTCCGAGGAAAAAGATATTACGTACATGCTCTGCCAGGATGAGGCGACCCTGGTGTTCATGGCCAACTGGGGCTGCATAGAGATCAACCCCTGGAACGCCCGCTACCGAAGCCCGGACAACCCCGATTACGTCGTGCTCGACCTCGACCCGCTGGATATCGACTTCAAATACGTGGTCGAAGCGGCGCTCGCGACCCGCGAGATACTGGACAAGGCCGGAGCGAGGGGCTACTGCAAGACGTCCGGCGCAACGGGCCTCCATATTTATATCCCGGTGAACGGTAAGTATTCGACCGAACAGGTCCAGCAATTTGCGCAGCTCATTAACACGTTTGTGCACGCCCGCATCCCGAAGACGACCAGCCTTGAGAGGATGCCCGCCCGCCGGCCCAACAAGGTCTACCTGGACTTCCTGCAGAACCGGCGCGGCCAGACAATGGCGTCTGCCTACTGTGTCCGGCCGCGCAAGGGCGCGACCGTGTCGGCGCCCCTCGAATGGGCCGAGGTGAACGAGTCCCTCGACCCCGCAAATTTTCACATCAGGAACATGGCTGACAGGATCAGGGAAAAGGGGACCTCTGGAAGCCGGTCATCGGGCGCGGCATAAACATGGAAAAGTGCCTGGAGCGCCTCAGCCGTTTGCGGTAGTTTTTAAGATATACCGAGCCCCCGGAGCGGTCGGGCTTCATTCCTGCGGTCTGTGTCTGCTTCACGTCACCGCCGTGCATGATGACATAAGGGGTCGAAATGTGAAGCCAGCCAATCATGCCCTCCGGAATAAATCCCGCCCGCTCCTCACGCCGTAGTTTTTCCCTATCTTGTCATTCTGAGGAGCTTGCGACGAAGAATTCTCTGTGCGGAAGAGATCCTTCGCTTCGCTCAGGATGACAGATTAAAAGGAGAGAACGAATTATTTCAAGTGTGGTCAGGCGGGAGGGGGAGGGAATTTCCCGCAGAGCGAATCGGGGATTTTGCCGAAGGCAAAAGACCAGCCGAAGGGAAGTTCCCTCCCCCTCCCGCCAAACGTGCTTCGATTTATGGAATTTTTTTACTCTTTACCGAGCCCCCGGAGCGGTCGGACTTCATTCCTCGGGCCGTGTCTGCTTCACGTCACCGCGGTGCATAATGACATAAGTGGTCGAAATGTGAACCAGCCAATCTGCCCTCCGGAATAAATCCCGCCCGCTCCTCAGGGAGGGCCTTTTGTTTGGGCAATTCTGATTCAGGCATCATCTGTCCATTTGAGTTCCCGGCCTCTTTGCTCCACTCCTCCAGGCCCCCATCGTATATTTTCACGTTTTGGTAACCGAGAACGTTCCGAAATATGTAAGCCCAGGTCGGGCAGCATTTCCCCGAGTCGCAGTAAGTCACAATCGGCCTGGATTTGTCCGTGCCGACGGTTTTGAGGGCAAGTGTGTTCAGTTCATCAATCGGCTTGAACATCCCGGTTTTAGTGAAGGCCTCGGTTATGGGCAGGTTCACGGATCCAGGTATATGCCCGAACTTTTCCACGAAATCCTGTTTCTTCTCTCCGCGGAACAGGAACGACTCCCTGACGTCTACAAATACAGCCTTTCCGAGGTTGTCTTTCACGTATTGCTTGTCGGCGAGTAAATTCCTGTTCAGCGTGCCTTCGTAGACGGTTTGTTTCGGCCTCACGAAGTCTCTTGACAGAGGCTTCTTTTGCCTGGCCCATTCCTCGTTGCCCCCGTTGAGGATGCCAACATTCTTCAGTCCTGCATACTCCAGGGTGCATGCAACCCTGGCTGCCTCTACATCATAAAAGCAGTAGGCCGAGCTGCAGACCACGACGATAAGAGAATCAGGTCTTATCCCGGCATCCCCAATGGACTCGAAGAGTTCCTCTCTGTCGGGGACCTCCTCGCGTTTGCCTTGTTTCCCGTGGGCCCAGGTCCTGTAATAGCTGCTCACCGCCCCCGGTATGTGGCCTTCCCTGTATTCTTCAACTTTGCGGATATCCAGGACCACGAGCCTGGGATTGGACAGATTTTTTTCAAGCCAGTCTACGGATACAATGGGTAAAATATCCCTTGCCTGTACCATTGAAGGCAGGGTGACAAACAAGAGAGCAAAGAGAAAACATACTGTAAATCGGATTCTGTTCATGACCACTCCCTCCTTTGCCGATGTGTCGTGTCTACTTCATAAATCCCCGTTCACAAATTGATCTGCCTGCTTTTGAGTTTTTCGAAACGCTCGAGGAAAGCTGTTCCCCTAAAATCCCTCCTGTTAACTCTTCTTACTGATGGCACCTGCAGCTTTCTCCTGTGGAGTTGATTCTTCCCTCAAGGAAGAGAGCGACGGCATCATGAGGCAGGTAATCCCTGTCCAGGACAAAGGCCTCTATCCCCTTGCTCTTCAGGTCCTGGACTGCCCGCCATCCTATCCCGCGGCACAGAACGTAACTGCAGTCGCTCAGGGCCGAAACCACGACAGCGTGGGAATGGCGCCCCTCCTGATGCACTTTGTCCCCATTGCATTCTCCCAGGGCATGGGGGGTAAAGGTGTTGCTTCTCATTTCACGGCCAAGAACCTTCCCGTCCTCTGCGTCAAAGACTATAAACCAGGAACTTCTCCCGAAATGCTCTGATATTGTTTTGCCGTCAACTGACGGAACTGCTATTTTCATTTCCTCTATGTCTCCTTATTGATTTCCTGGCCGGACAATTTCCCGCGCTTCCATCCATGGCGGTGCGGGCCCCTGTCCTGTTCAGCCCTGTGAAGGTCTCCACTGCCGCATTCCGGGCATGCATTCTGCCGTCCCGTGCCAAAAGGCAATTCCCATTCATGGCCGCAGCCATGGCATTTAAATTTTCTTGTCCCCGCCATTTTGATGGCACCTCCTTCTATCCGGATGGCCTTTCCGTTTATGAGGGCGTCGGCTGTTTTGCTGTGGGCGGATTCAAGGATCCTCCCGAATGTCTGACGGGAGATATGCATCTGTTCCGCCGCCTGTTCCTGGTACAATCCGACGAGGTCTGCCAGCCGCATGGATTCCAGTTCATCTACGGTCAGGACGACTTCTTCCAGTATCGACACAGGTACACCCCTCGGCTTGAAATATATCTTTTCCGGTGAACAGCAGACGTTTCTCGGATATTTAGGTCTGGCCATTTATGTCACCTCCATGTGATCATTATGGGCATATGCTCATAATTGTCAAGATAAATTTTCCCGCCTCCTTGTCTGGTAAATACGACGGGATTTCATGAGGAGAAAAGATTGGAAAAGGAACGGGCAAAAAGGGAGAGATTCCCCAGTGCCCGTTCCTTCTTTATTGAAAGGCTAAAGTGCTTTCTTGCACAGTTCCGTTATGAATATCGGGTCGATCGCGTCGTCCTTGCACAGTTTCCGCAGGTTCAGGTAGCACATGGGGCACAGGAAGACCATGGCCTCGGCTTTGACCTTTTTCGCGTCGTCGATGTTCCACTTCTTTACCACTGCCGCCCGGTCCTTGTCCCTCGCCATCAGCGGGGCGCCGCAGCACAAGGCGTTCATCCTTTCGTACTTGCGCGCGGGCCTCTCGACGCCGAGCAGTTCGAAAATCCAGTCGAGATAGATGTCCTTCCCCTGGGTGAAGCGCGAGGCGCAGGGCGACTGGTAGGCGACGCGGACGGGGACCGCCTTGAGCTGGCCCTCCCGCTTTTTGAGTTCCCGGTAAAGGTATTCGAATATATGGATGGGGCGGAAAGGCACCTTGATCCCGTATTCCTGGGCCAGCGAGGTCAGCATCGTGTAGCAGTCGTCGTGGAAGCAGACGACCTCTTTTGAACCCAGGGCGGCGAGGTTGTCTATGTATCTTTGCGCCTCCTTCTTGATGGGGCCTGGCTTCCCGAGGTGCATGTAACCCACCGTGCAGAAGTAATCGGCTCCCTCCACCACGGTCAGGCCTTCGAAAAGCGGGTTGTCCAGCAGCTCCCGGACCATGTCCCCCACGATGCACAGGTTCAGCACGGGCCTCCCCTCAACGCCCTTTTTGACTACGCTCTTGAGGCCGTGGAGCCTGGAGAAATTCTGCATGGCCTGCTCGGGTATGCCGAGCGCGCCAGTCTCTTCCTGCCGCTGGTTCAGCAGGTCAAAAGGGTTCGCCAGGTTCGGGCAGACGAGGTTGCACGACGCGCAGGTGACGCACTGGCCGACTATGGGAGGGGTTCCCCCCTCGACAAGCTCTTTCATCTCATCCTGGGCCCGCTTCAGGTCGTATTCGACGTAGGGGCAGAATTCCAGGCATTTACCGCATGTATCGCATTTCTCCCGAAAAAACATTGAGTCCTCCTCTCGGTCATTCCTTTTTATGCGGGGCAACTTACTACATTAGAGGCATAAACGTAAGGGCTGATCTGCAGGTGGTCCACTGCCGCAGATAATGAGGAAGTTATGTCGGCTTAAAGAAGGATCAAATATGATCAGAAAAGCAGAATAATAGCTATAGGAATACACGAACATACCAAAATGGTAATCTTCTGCATAAATTATTTAACTCGCTGAATACATTAGGTAAACATAGAAAAAAGGGTAGCCGGGCCGTAAAATGATTTTACCCCGACAGCACATTCCATATTGACAACTTATGAATACTGATATTACATTGTCGCCGCATTAAGGCATTTCATATGTAGGCAATTTATGACAGGAATGTGACAGATGATCAGGAAACATCCGACAAGAAAAAACCCCAAAAGCGAAATAGTCGACATCTCCGCCCGCCGGAAGGCCGAGGAGGCCCTGAAGCTCAACGAGGAGTTCCTGCGCGGCCTGTTCGACAACATGCTCGACGCGATCCTCATCCTTGACTGGGACGGGACGATCCTGTTCGGGAACAACGCCGCTGCGGCCCTGGTCGGGTTCAACTCGCCCGACGAGGGCATCGGGCGCAACTTCGCCGAATTCATCCACCCCGGTTCCCTGGAAAAGGCCGTGCGCAACCTGATGCTGGCCCGGCAGGGCAGGGGCAATGTCCTGGACGAACATGAAATAATCACCACCGGCGGCGAGCGGAAAATAGTGGAGGCCATCGGCCGGGAAATCCCCTTCCGGGGCAAGACGGCCGATATCATCGGCCTGCGCGACATCACGATGAGGAGGAAGGCCGAAGAGGCGCTCCGGGAGAGCGAGGATGTCTTCCGTATCCTCGTCAGCAACATGCTCGACTGCCTGCTGATCATCGACCTCGAAGGCAACATAATTTTTGCCAACGAGGCGGCCCTGAAGCTCGGTGAGATCGACTCCATGCAGGACGTCATCGGCCGGAGGATCGACAGGTTCCTGTCCCGCTCCGATTCCAGGAAGGCCTTCCGTTTTCTCTATAAGAAATACCTCGATTTTGTTTACGAGTTCAAGATCAGGACGGGAAAGGGGAATGAGAAGTACGTCGAGACGCTCGGCAACCCGATCAGGTTCAAGGGCGAACAGGCCCTCATCCTGAACCTGCGGGACATCACGGAGCGGAAGAAAGCGGAGCACAGCCTGATGGAGGCGTACAGTTCCCTTCAAAACGAGATCAGGGAGAGGGAGGAGGCCGAAAGGGCCCTCGACAATTACAGGGTCCACCTGGAGGCCATGGTCGGCGAGCGCACGGCGGAGCTCAGAAGGGCCAACGAAATGCTGGAAATGGAGATAGCGGAGCGGCAGAAATCCGAACAGAAGATAAAAGACCTCAACATGCTGCTGCTCTCCACGAAGAGGATCACCGAATCGCTGCTGAGGGCGAATACCGAGGAGGAGCTTTTCCAGACCACCTGCGGCCTGCTGGCCGAACTCGATTTCATCGAGCTCGTCTGGGCGGGCTTTGCCGAAACAGAGCATTTCCATGTGAAACCGGTGGCCTGGTCGGGCCGGGAGGAAGGCTACCTCTCCAGCGTCAAGATCACCTGGGATGATTCCGAGTACGGCAGGGGCCCGACCGGGACCGCGGTCAGGACGGGGTGGATTTCGACAGTCATGGACATCGAAACCGACCCGAGCTTCGGGCCCTGGAGGGAAGAGGCGCTCAAGAGGGGTTACCTTTCCGCCATCGCCCTGCCGATCAGTTCCAGGGAGGAGATAACAGGCTATCTCACCGTCTATTCCGGCGAGAAGGATGCTTTCGGCATCGAGGAGGTCGAATTCCTGACCCAGATAGCGGAAGACATCGCCGTCGGGGTAAAATCATTGAGGATGGAAAGGGAACTCGAGTCGAAACACATCGAACTCCAGAAGGCCTATGCGGAACTGCAGGCTTCCGAGGAGATGGTGATCCAGCAGGAGAAGCTGGCTTCCATTGGGCAGCTGGCCGCCGGGATCGCCCACGAAATAAAAAACCCCCTGGCGATTGTACTGCAGGGGACGGAATACATGAAATCGTGCGTTGACGATGAATTTCTCGCGGACGCCGCCGACAGGATCAAGAATTCCATCAACAGGGCCGACGGCATCATCAGGGGGCTGCTGAGCTTTTCGCGCCAGGCCGGTATCGACCTCAAGCTGGGCAATATCTCGGAAGTACTCAACGAGTCCGTGGCCCTCGTGAGCCACCAGCTGACCTGCAGGAACATGAAGGTCGTCAGGGATTTCGCTTCGGTCGAGCCGACCAGGTTCGACCGCAATCAGATGAAGCAGGTCTTCATAAACCTGCTGCTGAACGCGATCGAGGCCATAGAATCGTGGGGCGAGATAAAGATAGAGCTCAGGGAGTCCACGGAAAAATCGCGTGAGGTCATGATCAGGATAAGCGACAACGGCTGCGGAATGAACAGGGATACCGCGAGCAGGATATTCGACCCGTTCTTCACTACCAAGAGGAATTCAGGAGGGACCGGCCTGGGCATGTCCATCTCAAAAGGGATAATCGAAAAGCACAACGGCCGTATATCCGTCGAGAGCGCGGTCGGGACCGGCACGCAGGTATCGATCTTCCTGCCTCAGGGGGCCGTGCACTGAAAAGGGCGACCATGCGGTCGCCCGTCCGGCCGCTGAAGCAGTAATCGAACCGGGTCTGCCGCAGTTTCCAATCAGCGGGGCTTGATCCTGACCCTCAGAATGTTGTTTCCCCCAGAAGGGATTCCCTCTCAAGGGAAACTACTACTTCCTCCCGGTCCTCCTCGTTCAGCAGGGATACTTCCACCTCGCCCTCGTAGACAATCCACAGGTAGCGGCTCATGTCCCCCCTTTTGATGATTGTCGTGTTTTCCCTGAATTCCAGGAACTCTGCATTGCGGGCGAGAAGGTCAATCTGCTGGTCGTCAAGGTCGGACAGGATATCGACGCTCTTCTTCAAAAAGCCGGCGGGGTCCATTTTTCCTCCTGGTGACTCGCTTATTTTGCAGAAAAGGCAGGAATGATTTACCCGTGTGCTATTGCCCGCTTTTTTGTCAAGATTAAAAGCGGCGTGAGGAGGGGGTGAGAATGGTTTCCTGCTGCTTCGGGTGCCTGTAAAGCTTGAAAAAATCCCATAAACTAAAGCACGTTTTGCGGGAGGGGAGGGAACTTCCCTTCGGCTCAAGGTCTTTTGCCTTCGGCAAAATCCCCGATTCGCCTGCGGGAAATTCCCTCCCCCTCCCGCCTGCCTAACACTTAAAAAAATAAAAAAAAACTACGGCGTGAGGAGCGGGTGGGATTTATTCCGGAGGGCAGATTGGCTGCTTCACATTTCGACCACTTATATCATTATGCACGGCGGTGACGTGAAGCAGACACGGCCCGAGGAATGAAGCCCGACCGCTCCGGGGGCTCGGTTAAAATTCGCCTCCCAAGACTTTCCTTTACAATGCCAATGATCATGATTAGGCTTTTCAGGTGACAGGACATTGTGGAGGCAAATGAAGGTGAAGGTCAAAGGGAAGCCGGAGTTCAGCGAGGCTCGCTCGCGCAGGATGGGCGCAAGCGGCCCCGGAGGGCCGGTATGAGGCATTTGTGAAAAAGGGGCATGAACTCCTCAGGGTAAACGGGGTTGAAATCGAGGTCTCCAACAGGGACAAATTGATTTTCCCCTACGACGGGATAACGAAGGGAGACCTGATAGCGTACTATGAGAAGATTTCCCCCGTTATCCTGCCCTACCTCAAAAACAGGCTGCTCACGATGGTGCGCTATCCTGCCGGGATTCTGGAGGAGGGCTTTTTCCAGAAGGACATTGCCGGTTATTTCCCCGACTGGATAGACCGGGCCAGGGTTGAAAAGGAGAACGGCAGTGTAACCCATGTCGTGTGCAATAACACGGCTACCCTCGTTTACATTGCCAATCTCGCATGTATAAGCACGCATGTGACTCTGAGCCGCATTGACTCGCTGCATCATCCCGACCAGATGATTTTCGACCTCGACCTCGACGGCGGCGACTTTGGCCCGATCCGCAGCGCGGCGATAAAACTCAGGGCACTGCTGGCCGAGATCGGGCTTGAGGCTTTTCTCAAGACAACAGGATCAAGCGGCCTGCACGTCCTTGTGCCCCTTGACAGGTCCTCTGATTTCGGGGCGGTCCGCACCTTCGCCAGGTCGGTGGCTGTGCGCCTTTCAGAAAAATTCCCACGGGAACTGACGGTGGAACAGCGGAAAGAAAAAAGGGCGGGGCGGGTTTACCTTGACGTGATGCGCAACTCGTACGGTCAGACGGCCGCATCGGCGTATTCTGTGAGGGCCCGGCCCGGTGCCCCCGTTTCGGCCCCGATCGACTGGGAAGAACTCGATGATGGGAAGCTCGATTCGCGGAGGTTCAATATCCGCAATATCTTCGGCAGGCTGGAGAACCGGGGGGACCCCTGGGAGGCGGCTCGGGACGTGAAATTCTCGCTCGAAAATCCCAGGGTGAGGCTGGCGGAAATTATTTAGAGATATCCCAAGGGATAAGGGGCAAAGGTTTTTCCGGAATGCCGTTCCGGCCGTTTTCATGTACCGGGGAATGCGGCCTTTTTCAGCGTGTTTTTTTTAAATCGACTACCCAGGAGGAGAGCCTTGTTTCCCCGTCTGAAAATACGCCCCTGCTCAGATAATGGGATTCGCTCTGGCGGACCATGAATTCAGTTCCCGAATAATGGCCCCGCCTGGAGACGCAAGTGGAGATGATCGAGTCGCCGACGATGTAGAATTTTCCGATCAGCACGCCTAACGCGGGGTTCTCCGACTCCCACGAAGTTACATCCATGCCTTCCCGGAACGGTACAATCCTGTAATTGTTTTCAATCACGATATCTTCTTCGGCGTGGATCTCCATCCGGCCCCGGTTGAGCCACAGGCCCTCCGAGTGGATGGTCTCGGTGCTGCCGTTGAAGGGGATAGGCCGGCCGCTGTCGTCGTAGTAAATGCCTTGCGCCAACCACAATCCCGGGTGAAAAAGAAAAGTATGATCCATTGGCACAAGCTAGCAGTTTAGAGATTGCCCGTCAACCGGGGAACAAATGCCGGGGAACGAACCATGCCCTTGCCGGGATGGTGAAATCCCATCCCGGCCGACCACAGCACGATGGGCACGATGGGCTTGCCTGCCCGACCAGCGAATGATATACCTTCTGCCAGGAAGGCGCGGCATCGGCCTTTCTTTATTTTTCTGAAAGAGACGGGGGACATTTTGACCGGGACGCTGGTTAACTGCGGGGCGATAATTGCGGGGAGCATGCTGGGGGTCAAGGCCGGGAGGTTTTTCCCGGAAAGGATGAGGGCGGCCGTGATGAAGGCGCTCGGCCTCGCCTGCCTCGTGGTCGGGGCTCAGATGGCGATATCGGGGAAGGACCTCCTGCTGGTAGTGGGATCTCTCCTGCTGGGGGCCATTGCGGGCGAAGCAGCCAGGGTCGAGGAAAGGCTTGACTCAGTCGGCGAGTTCCTCAAGGCCCGGTTCCGTTCGCAGTCGTCGACATTTGTTGAGGGCTTCGTCTCCGCTTCCGTTCTTTATGTTTCGGGGGCCATGGTCATAGTGGGCTCGATCCAGGAAGGCACGACCGGAAATGCCGATATATTATTTACAAAATCCATCCTCGACGGGGTGGCCTCCATAGCGTTCGCGTCCACTTACGGCTCCGGGGTGGCCTTTTCAGCCCTCACCGTTTTTGCCGTCCAGGGGGGCTTGACCCTGCTCGCGTCGCAGCTGGCATTTCTCCAGTCGCCCGCGGTAATTGATGCGGTCACCTCGACGGGAGGGGCGCTCATCATGGCGATAGGGTTCAACCTCATAGGGGCCGCAAAAATAAGCGTCGGAAATATTGTGCCCGCACTCGGTTTTGCTATATTATGGGCCGTGCTTAAATGAGAGTGCTGAATGGGAAAGACATCCAAATACGAATATGACCTCCTGATACTGAACGGCATGGTCTATGACGGCCTCGGGGTGCCGGGGCAATTTTCGCATCTTGCCGTCAGGGGGGACAGGATAGTTAAAATATCGCCTTTCAAGCCCCTGGTCCGCGCCCGGAGGGTCATTGATGCGCAGGGCAGGGCGGTGGCCCCGGGGTTCATCGACCCGCACAGCCACACTGACATCGAGCTCCTTGTAAACCCCAGGGCCGAGAGCAAGATCCGCCAGGGGGTCACAACGGAAGTCGGCGGCAACTGCGGGTTCACGTACTTTCCGCTGAGCGGCGAGCCCCTCGAGGCCCGCAGGAAGTTCCTGAAGGACCGCTATGACCTCGACCTCGACTGGACGGAAATCGGGGGGTTCTTCGACAGGCTGGAAAAAGGGGGGATGGCCCTCAACTACATTACCCTGCTGGGCCACGGGTCCCTGCGCCAGGAGGTGCTCGGGGTAGTGGACAGGGAACCGGACTGGGAAGAGCTTGCGTGGATGCGCTCCATTGTAAAAGACAACATGGAAAAGGGCGCCTTCGGGCTCTCGACGGGGCTGATTTACACTCCCGGCTGCTTTGCCCAGACGCCGGAGATCACCGAGGTCTGCCGCGAGGTGGCCGAGTACGGGGGGATTTATACCACCCACATGCGCGACGAGGGCGATTACCTGATCGAGGCGGTCGAAGAGGCCATATCAGTGGCGAGGGGGGCCAAGGTGGGGCTCCAGATCTCGCACCTGAAGCTCACTTACCCGCGCAACTGGGCCAAGATCCACTCTGTCCTGTCCCGGATATCGGAAGTCAAGGCCGAGGGGGTCGACATCCTCGCGGACCGCTACCCCTACACGGCAACGTCGACATTCCTCAACGTGTTCTTCCCGGCCTGGATAAGGCAGGGATCATACAGCGACTACATCGCCCGGCTCAAGGACCCCCTGCTGGAGCCCCAGCTGCGCGAGCACATCAGGAAGCACGAGGAGAGGATCGGCTCCTGGGAAAACATCATGATCTGCTCGGTCCTGACCGATAAAAACAGGCCGCTCACCGGCTGCAGCATTGCCAGTGCCGCCGCCATGAACGGCAAGGACCCGTATAATTTCATCCGCGACCTCCTCATCGAGGAAAACGACCAGGTCGGGATGATAAATTTTTCCCTGAACGAGGAAAACTTCAAACGGATCATGTGCCACCCGCTGGTCGTGATCGGCTCCGACGGCTGGGCCCTGGCCCCCTACGGCGAACTGGGGAAGGACAAGCCCCACCCCCGCTCGTACGGGACCTTCCCCCGCCTGCTGGGGAGGTATGTCCGGGACGAGAAGATCATGAGCCTGGCGCACGCCATAGAAAAAATGACATCGATAACGGCGATGCGCTTCGGCCTCGTAGGCAGGGGGCAGCTGCGGGAAAACTATTTCGCCGACATCGTGATCTTCGACCCGGACAAGGTGCAGGACCTCGCGACCTGGTCCGAGCCGCACACTTACCCCGCGGGAATAGACTACGTTATAGTCAACGGCGAGGTGGTCATCGACCAGGGCGAGCACACGGGCCGCCTGCCCGGGCCGCGTCCTCAAAAAATGCGAACTCAACCCCCACCCCCGCTGGCACATAACGCCTTCAGCGTGATTTGAATTCCCGGAAATTTACGCTTTACCGAGCCCCCGGAGCGGTCGGGCTTCATTCCTCGGGCCGTGTCTGCTTCACGTCACCGCCGTGCATCAATGATATAAGTGGTCGAAATTGTGAAGCAGCCAATCAGCCCTCCGGAATAAATCCCGCCCGCTCCTCACGCCGCAATTCTTTGCTATTTCGTCATTCTGAGGAGCTTGCGACGAAGAATCTCTGTGCGGCGGAAGAGATCCTTCGCTTTATGATGACCTGAAAGGTTTGTGAAAAGAATTAATTTAAGCTTTAAGGCAGGCGGGAGGGGGAGGGAATTTCCCGCAGGCGAATCGGGGATTTTGCCGAAGGCAAAAGACCTTGAGCCGAAGGGAAGTTCCCTCACACTCCCGCCAAAACGCGCTTTGGTTTATGAATTTTTTTAAGCTTTACCGAGCCCCCGGAGCGGTCGGGCTTCATTCCTGCGGGCCGTGTCCGCTTCACGCCACCGCCGTGCATAATGATATAAATGGTCGAATTGTGAAGTCAGCCAAATCTGCCCTCCGGAATAAATCCCGCCCGCTCCTCACGCCGAGGCGGCCGGCTACTTTCCCCTTTCCATTTCAACATACTTATAATATGAACCTCCCCCATGAATTTGAAAGTGGAGGGAAGAATATGAAGCGAGTATTTCTCTTAATATCGATCTTGGCTTTGGCAGTTTTATTTACTGCGGGACCCGCACTGGCAACCGAGGGCGGGGGCGGCGCGTATCCCAACGGGGTCGAGGATTTCATGTCGGGCGCCCTGCCGCCGCCCGGGACCTATTTCCTCAATTACCTGACTTATTACTGCGGCGGATAAGTTCAAGATACGGCCCTGGCCGATTTCAAGCTCAGGGCGTTTGCCGAGGTCATGAGGTTTGTCCACATGACAAGGCAAAAGTGCTGGGCGGCGACTGGGGCATGCAGCTGCTTGTGCCCATAGTCTATGTTGATGTCCATGTACGGGCCCTGCAACGACAACAGGTGGGGACTGGGCGATATAATTATCGATCCTGTCCTGCTGGGCTGGCATTCCAAAAACTTCCACGTTGCCGCCGGGAGTGGATATTTTCGCCCCACCGGGGATTACGATACGGGTCACCTGGCCAACACCGGCCGCAATTACTGGACAATCGAGCCGGTCATCGGCCGTCACTTACCTGAGCGACTCCGGGATCGAGGCTTCCGGAAAATTCATGTACGATGTCAACACCAAAGATACGAGGACTACTGGCGATTATAAGTCCGGGCGAGGAATTCCATTCGATTACGCTCTCGGCTATCACCTGGGCAAATATGGGTTTTGGGGGCCTGCGGCTATTATTATCATCAGACGACGGATGATGAACTCAACGGGTCATTCGGTAGACGGTTTCAAGGGCCGCGTGTTCGCGATCGGCCCCGCCGTTGAGTACAGCTACAAGAAGATGAGTTTCACCGTTGAAATACCAGAAGGAGATGGCGGTCGGAAAACAGGCCCGAAGGCGACAAATACTGGTTCAAATTCGGTTACGTTTTTTAACGGGAGTCCGGCTAACCAGATCTTCGTCGCCTGCAGTATTGATTTTTTCACGCCCCAGCACTTTGATTACGACGATTGTGATGTCGTCAAACTGGGTCTGGCTTCCCGAGAAGGCATGACGCTGTCGCGGATTTTTTCTATGATGACGGACGAAGGCAGGTAGAGGTTTTCGCGGATTGTCCGGATAGGCGATCTTTGCCGAAAGCCTCATTCGCCTTGTTTATCGCCTCCGTGACCCCGTCGGTGTACATCACGAAAGTATCGCCGGGCATGGAAATCCATGAATGCTTCGCGCAAGTCAATATTTGTCCTTACGCCCATGGCGAGCCCCTTGGACCACAGCTCCAGCGGTTTTTCCTGTCCGCGGCGGAAAAGCAGGGGCGGGTTGTGCCCCGCGTTGACAAACCTCAGCCTTTTGCGTTCCTGCTCGAGAATCGCGTAGAAGAGCGTGACAAACATGCCCGGCCTCGTGTCATTGCAGATCAGGTCGTTGGCCTGCCTGATGGGCCCGGCCGCGGAGATATTGCCGACAGTGCTCGCCCTGACCAGCGTGCGCGAAATAGCCATGAGGAGGGCCGCCGGCATTCCCTTTCCGGAGACGTCCGCGATCACGAATCCCCATTGCTTGTTGGTTACCGGGATGAAATCATAGAAATCGCCGCCGACCTCCTTGGCCGGTATATTCACCGCCGAGATGTCGTAGCCCGGGAATCAGCGGGGCCCGGCGAGGCAGAAAGCTGCGCTGGGTGCCCCTGGCGATTTCCAGCTCACGGAGCAGCCTTTCGCGGTCGGCCATATTGCCTGGAGCGCTTTCAGGGACTCGGCCATCCAGTTTATGGAGCGGGCCAGTTCTTCGAGTTCGTCGCCCGTTTTCACTTCCACCCGGTAGTCCAGGTTGCCGCGCCCGATCTCCTTGACGCTTTCGATAATGGCCCAGATCGGGTCGGTTATTTTCCGCGCCAGCAGAACGGAAATTATGCCCACAATGAGAATCATGGCAATGACGATATTGATGAAAGTCACCGTCGCCGTTGCCAGGCTGTCGTCAGCCTGGCGCTGATCTCCTTGTTTGCAACGGATATCTTTTCCTCGGTTTCCCGGATGGGCTGGGTGAACTCGCCCAGGTAAATGGTGGCCCCCGCCATGAGCTCCGTGCCCTGGATCGGCACCATGTACATGTACTTTTTTCGGATCACGCCGTCGGAATCAAGCCAGTCGTAAAAGCCCTGGCCCTCCTTGCCCCCGAGCGTAGGCGCAAACAGCTGCCAGAAATCCGGCAGCTTCTGTTTCCACTTGGAAAGCGGGAAATTGACGAGTTCCCTGTTGGGGTGGAAGAGCATCCTGCCGCTGTGGTCGTAAATCAGGGTGTAACCGGTCTTCCCCACGGACTGCACGGCTATCCTCTGGAAATCTCTGCTCGCCTGGAGGTCCTTGATGCTCATGTCGGGATGCGAGTGGATAAATATCTCGCACTGCACCGCAAAGTCGCGGGCCTTCTGCTGGATAACCAGTTTTCCCAGCTCTTCGAGTTCCTTGGAGCTTTCCTTGATGGCGCTGTCGCTCAGGGAAGAGCCGCTTTCCTGGGCGTAATTGCCTAAGTTCCTGATGTCCGTGAGAGCCACGTAGCCGAATATGATAATGGAGGTTACGGACAGGCCGAGAAACGAAAGGAGGATTTTTGAGCGGATCCGGAACTGCGGTTCCGTGATCAGGTCTTCAAATCTATCCATGAATGCCTTTTCCCCAACGCTTCAGAGTTTCAGGAGACGCCATTCCGCCTCCTGGTCCAGCCTGTAATAAGTGTGCCTGCGGCCGTCCGGGTCCTTCTTCAGAACCAGGTCGGTGACGACATATCCCCGGGCGAGGTAATGCATGAAAAGGGCCCTGCACTTGTCCCTGAGGAGTTGGGCCTTTACCCTGTCCACTTTCAGTATCTTGTCCTGGGCATAGGGGATCTCGACAAAAAGAGGCGAAAACTTGGCATTTTGTATGAATTTCGAGCCGTGCCTTTCCAGCCCGTGCTCGTCGATTTCGATTTCGTTGACGGTGTTTTCCGGCGTGACTTCGACAGCTATCGGCAGAGGGTGTTGCCCCAGGCCGCCATCTTTGACTGGACGCGTTCCGAATTGATTTCCCACTCGAGAACAAAGCGGTCCGTGGAAATGCCGCGGTTGAACTGGTCGTTGGTGAAAACGGCGCTGTAGTAGTTGAACCCGATCTCTTTTACCAGCCCCCCCATTTTGTTGATGTACATGTACCCGTTCTTGGAAATAAGGGGGTCAAAAGTCCAGCGTATCCGGGGTATTTGCCTTTCGACGGCACACGCGTAAAGGGTGCTCAGTATGCTGCCGCCGATGTCCTGGTCCCGGTAGCGGTGGTCCACACCCATCCGCGCGCCGTACCAGAAAGGGCCCCTGGCGTCGAAATCGGCGAAACAGCAGAGGAAGCCGATGGGCTTGTCGCCTTCATACCACGGGTCTTCCTCGGCCATCTCGGCCTTCTCCTCGGGGGTGAACAGGCCCTCGTCGAATGCGGTCAGGACGAGCCCGTTGGTGATATACGCAAGCTCGAAATACAGCATCGGGGCATTTACTTCCCGGTAGCCTTCCTTGCCCCAGACTCTTTTTTCCAGTTCAACAACGTCATTGAGCACCGACTCCCGCAAATATTTCTCCACCCTGACCTTGGATGACATCAGCATTTCCCCCGCGGTTTGTATAAAAGGGTAAGGATGTTCTTGTTGCCCTCCCGGCGGTACGCCACCTTGTCGACCATTTTATGGACCAGGAAAATGCCCAGGCCGCCCAGTTTGCGGTCGCAGACATTCGCCTCTATATCGGGGCAGGTTTCGGTGCTGCAGTCAAAAGGTATGCCTGTATCAATTATCTCGATAAGGGACGAGTCGCTGCCGACCTTGCAGTTGACCTCGATATCCCCGGTGCCCGCCGGATACGCGTAGCGGCAGATATTGACCAGCACCTCCTCCACCGCGAGCTCGATCCTGCGCAGTTCCGCGGGGGAATAGCCCTGCTTGCCCGCGCATTCGGATATGAAGGAGATTAATTTTTCGAGATTATCAAGGACGGCCGGAAGTCTTAAATGCGGCATGGCAATCATTCCGGTCGGCTGTCCAGGATCGGGAAGAGGGTGTCGAACCCGGAAATCTGGAAGACTTCGAGGACGGCCCCGTTGAGGTTGGAAAGGGTTATCACGCCTTCGATCTGCTCGAGCCGCTTGGCGGCGGCCAGCAGGCTCTGCAGCCCGGCGCTGCTTATATACTCGAGGTCTGAAAGGTCCAGCAGGAATTGACGTTGGCCCTGGGACATCAACTCATCAAGGGCCCGGTCAAAATCCGGCGAGGAAACCGCATCCATCCGCCCTTTGAGCGTGATCCTGACGACGTCGCCCCTGCTGATTTCTATATCCATGAACCCTCCCCAAACCTGGGCTTGAAAAAAGACTAAACCTTTATAGGTGGGGACGCTTGCGCCTGTCAATTAAAAAAATCCGGGCAAACAGCGGCTGTCTGCCCGGATTTCCCTTTGATCAAGGTATTTTAGTCGCCGGACGGCTTTTTGACCAGGTCGATAATGGTCACCTCCGGGGGTGAGATAAAGCGGACCGGCGGGCCCCAGGTGCCCGTGCCCCGGCTGGCATAAAGGTATGATGGGCCGAGGCTGTAAAGGCCGGAGTCGCGGGGGAAGAAAAGCCGGGTAACGAGGCGGAAAGGGAATATCTGGCCCCGGTGCGTGTGGCCGGAAAGCTGGAGGCCGAACAGGCCCACGGCGGAGGATTCCACCAGGGGCCTGTGTTTCAGGAAAAGTGTGAAAAGCCCGCTCGCGCCCCCCAGCACCTTGGCGTCAGTTGAATTGTCCTTCGGGAGCAGCTCCCCCGCGGGGTCATCCACCCCCGCGATGCGCATCACGCCGGGGATTGTAAAACTCTCCTGGCGCAGGACGGTGAAGCCGGCCTCGCGCGTCGCGGCCAGGGCCTCTTCCAGCCCGGCATAGTATTCATGGTTCCCGGTAACGGCGAATTTGCCCAGGGGCGGTCGTATCTGAGTGAAAAGTTCCAGCGATGCCCTGACTTCCGGCCCGGTGGAATCCAACAGGTCGCCGGTCGACACCAGGATGTCGGGCCTGGCCTCCCTGACAATTTGCAGCATCTTTTCCAGCCTCTGCGGGCCGACAACAATGCCGAGGTGAATGTCGGTGACCTGGGCTATCCTGACTCTATCCGTACCCAGGCCCGGGGCCTCCAGGACCACGTGCTCAGCCCTGATGGTGAGCGCCTCGAAAAAGCCATACGCCGTGATAAGCGCCGCCGCGGCCAGCGGGATCACAAAAGCAGCGAAGGGCGAGGGCATGAGCGGCCTGCGAAATGTCCAGATGAGCAGGCGGTATGCGTCCATCAGCAGCGAGGAGCAGAAGAAGAGGAACACAAAGCCCATCCAGGTGAAGCCGATATAGGCGAACACCGAGGCGGGCAGTTCGTGGCCGCTCCTTTCCAGGAGCCTGACGGCGAAGGGCGCCAGGACCATGGCAATCATGAAAACCGCGAGCCCGGTATAAGCCGTGTGGCCGAGGCTGAGGCCGGTGCTCGCCTTGAAGAACACGTAAGCGTGCATCCCGCCGTAAACCGTCAAAACCACCAGGAGGAAGATGGACATTTACAGGACCCCTGATTCCTCCCCGATGACTTTGAATGCCTTCGGAAATTCCGGCTCGAAATTCAAATAGAACGGGACGGGGTACTGGGCGCCGACGCGCGCCCCGGCCTTGGTCAGGCCTTCCGCCACCTGGGGAAGCAGGCTGCCCGGGACGGAAAACACCAGCTCGTCATCCTGGGTCATCGAGAACACCCGGTCGCCCATTCCCGGGATGGCCACCCTCGGGGCTTTGAGCTTGAAGGGCGCAAGGAGGTATTCGCTGCATTCGATCTTGCCGCCGAAGTTGCCCGGGACGCGCTCCCCCTTCGCGCAGGTAAAGGCCTGCACCAGCCTCATTATCTGGGCCGGGTTGCCGTAAAATACCGCTACGTCAGGTTCAAACGAAGCACGCGCCAGGGGCGCCAGGACGATCCCCCCGTATTCGCCCCTGCCCAGCTTGTGGATGCTTTTGGCCTCGGCTTTCGCCGCCTCGGGGCCTGACGAATAGGCGCCCTCGCAGAAGAGGCGGACTATGCCTTCCGAAGCGTCATCCAGATTGCTGAACCCGAAGGCGAATGACCCGGGCACGCAGATGACGTCCTCGCGGCCGAGGCCGATCTGCCATCCGTATAAACGCGCCATGGTCACTGCCTGGCATATCGCCACCCTTTTCCCCAGCATCTGGGAGGGCCTCCTCGTCTTTTCCGGGAAGCCTTCCCCGGGCTTCAGGAATTTGACCGCGACAGGGAAAGTTCTCAGCCGCAAACGCTCAAAAGCCAGATCGGAAATCTCCTTGTTGTTCATGACTCCCCTCCTCTTTTTTCAATCACGTTAATTTTTTATCACAGTTTTTTTCGACGTTGTCGGCCCAATTACACTCGTAGGGGCGTATTGCAATACGCCCTTACACCGTAGATTATTACACTCGACTGCATTTCATAACGGCTTTTCCGTCCAGAAATCGCAGGATTCGCCCTTGTCGTTGGTGAGACGGGATTCCCTGTTGCCGAATTCGAGGTCGACCTCTTTGCCTTCGTATTGCCAGGCCCACTTGCACCAGCCCGCCTTGGGGTCGAGGACCCAGATGCCCCCGTCCTGGCGCTGGACAAGCACAGTGCCGTCTTCCTTTTCCTCCACGACGATTGCCTTCTCGGCGCTCATTTGTCTCCCTCCGGCGCCCTTTCTTTTTCCATCTGCTTCAAAAGGCGGGATTCGGCTGCTTCGAAAGGACTGTCCGTAATGTGCCGGCATTTCTGCCGCACCTCGATAGCTTCTTCGATGAGGCAGGCAAGGGCTTCCCGGTCGGATTTGGCAGGCTGCCTCTGCCTGCCCAGCTTCCCCGCGAGCGCGAGGAGCGCGAACGTGTAAAGGCTCAGGTGCGTTATCCGGCGCAGGAGGAACTCCTTATCCGCGGCCTTCGGCCCGTAGAGGATGAGGGAAAGCGCCAGCATCCTGCGGATTGCCCTGGAATTGGCGCCGGCCAGCAGTAAAGCCCTTCTGAGCAGGCTGTCGTCGTGCCCCATCTTCCATCCGAGGGGTTTATAGCTCGCCGCGAACTCGCCTAAAAGGAAGGCGATCCTTTTCAATCCCGGCCGTGACCTGAGTTCCCTGCCCAGGCGCCGCAGCCCGAGCAGCGCCGGGTAAAGGGAATGGATTTCCGTGGTCCCCTCGAAAATGGTAGTGACCCGGAAATCCCTCATCCTCTTTTCATAAGGCTGCGTGGTGAGATAACCCGAGCCGCCCGCGGTCTGGAGGGCATCGTAAATGGTCTCCCACGACCGGGTCGTCCCGAAGAGCTTGCAGTGGGAAGTCTCTATCGCCGTTTCCCTGATAGGGTCGGCGGTAAGGATGGACGCGGCAAGTTCGTTCATCGCCCTCATCGCAGTCGAGTTGGTCCTGGCCCGGGCGATCTTTTCCCGGATGAGGTCGTACTCGATTATCGGCTTACCGAACTGGACGCGCGAGGCGGCGCGCTTCCACATGTCTTCGAGCCCCTGGTCCATCGCCCCGATGGAGGCCGCGCCCAGGCCGAGGCGGCCGTAATTGAGGACCGTCATGGCGAGCCGGAAACCGTCGCCCGGGTCGCCCAGGACATTTTCCGCCGGGACCCTGACGTTTTTAAACTGGATGGAAGCGGTGGAACTGGCCTTCAGGCCCATCTTCGGCATGTCGGCCCCGATTTTCACCCCTTCCCAGGCTGTCTCGACTATGAAGGCCGCGAGCTTACCCGGCTCTTCGAGGCGGGCGAAAACGGTGAGGCCGCCTGCGAAATTGGCATTGGTTATATAAGTCTTGGTCCCGTTCAGGGTGTAGTGGGACCCATCAGGGGAAAGCTCGGCCCGCGTCTGGATGCCTTTCGCGTCGGAACCTATCAGCGGCTCGGTCAGGGCATAGGAGAAGATCATCTCGCCGGAGGCGGCCCGCGGCAGGTATGCCTGTTTCTGGGCGGGGGTGCCGAAGAGCTCTATCCCCCTGATCCCTATCGAAAGGTGGGCCAAAAAGACGAGGGCGGGGGCCAAATCTGTCTTTGCCACCAGTTCGATTACTTTCAGGTACTCGCCCAGGGAAAATCCCAGTCCGCCGTATTCAACCGGGACGGAGATCCCGAACATCCCGTCGCTCTTCATGCGGGCAAGCATCTCACCGGGGATCCGGCCCGACTCTTCAAGGGAGGAGATGGAATACTCTTTCAGCAGCGCGCTGTATTTTTCGGCGAGCTCCACGGCCCTGCTGAAGTCCCGTTCTCCGTCAAACGCCTGGAAAATATCGGGGTCCAGGATGCCGCGGTAGATCTGTTCCATGAACCCGGACGGCATCGCTTATTCCCTTTCTTTTTTCGTAACGCAGAAGAAACCTTTTCCGGCCATTATCGGACCGAAGCAGCGGTTGTCGGAAACACATGCGGAAGGCCGGGTGTCGCCCGATTTCCACCGGGCCACGAGATCCGGCTCGCAGATGAAAGGCCGGCTCATGGAGATGTAATCGGCCGTGCCGCCCTCGACGAGGGATTCCGCCGTTGAGAAGGAGAGTATTCCGCCGACCAGGATAAGCGGCAGCCCGACCTCTTTTTTGAATGTCTTTGCGGCATCCCGGAAATAAGCCTCCTTTTCCGGCGAGTCGATCTTTGTTCTCGAGGGGCTTAGCTTTCCTGAAACAAGAGTGCCCGCCGCTCAGTTCTATGGCATCCACTCCGGCTTCCGCGAGCATTCCTCCAACCCGAACGGAATCTTCCAGAGTCAGGCCGTTTTCCAGGAAATCCATGCAGTTCAACTTCACGAGGACAGTAAATCCCCTGCCCAGGGAACCGCGGATTGCGCCGATCACTTTCAGGAGGACGCGGGCGCGGTTTTCAAGGGGCCCTCCATATTCATCGGAGCGCCGGTTGAAAGCCGGGGACAGGAACTGGCTTAACAGGTAGCCGTGCGCGGAATGGACCTGTACGGCATCGAAGCCGGAGTTTTTCGCCCTGACTGCCGCCTCTGCAAAGGACTCCACAAGCTTTTCTATATCATCCCTGCCCGCCACGCGGACTGGGCCGCGTGCATACGGCTCCACGGCGGAAACTGCCAGGGCCGGCATGGCCTGTTTCCCGCGGTGACGGCGAAGATCCCGGCATGGGCCAGCTGGGCGGCAATTTTCCCTCCCTGGCTGTGGACCGATTCGGTGAGGGCCTTGAGCCCGTCCACCATCAGGTCGTTATGGATCCCGAGCTGGCGGCTTCCCGCCTTTCCCTCCGGCGAGACGAAAGTGTGGGACGTGATTATCAGACCCACGCCGCCCCTGGCCAGCGCCGTCAGGGTATCGATTACTCCGGGCGTGCACGACCCGTCGGGCCCGGCTAGCCCTTCCCAGGTTGCCGAACGGACAAAACGATTGCGAAGTTCAAGACTGTTGATGACGGAGGACTCAAACAGTTCGGGCATAATGACTTCCCTCTCTTTCAGTAAACTATACACCAATTACTAACTTTCATACCCTCTTTTGTCAATAAGCCGCTTTTTTGCTTTCCTTTCGCGACATGAGCCGATAAATTACCCCTGAACATTTGAGGAATGCCAGACGAATGGGCCGAAAAAAAGCAGTTGTGCTCTCGAGCGGCGGAATCGACTCCTCGACGGCGATGGCCGTTGCCCGCGACGAGGGGTATGAGATTTACAGCTTGAGCTTCCGCTACGGGCAGAGGCATGCGGTGGAGCTGGTCGCTGCATCGAGGGTCGCCAAAGCGATGGGCGCGAAAGAGCACCTCGTCATGGAAATAGACCTGGGCGTGTTCGGCGGTTCGGCCCTGACCGCGGACATAGACGTCCCCAAGGGGGGTAAGGCCGCCGACAGCGCGGAGATCCCCGTCACCTACGTCCCCGCCCGCAACACGATCTTCCTTTCCTATGCCCTTGCCTGGGCGGAGGTGCTGGAGGCCTTCGATATTTTCATCGGCGTAACCGCCGTCGACTACAGCGGCTACCCGGACTGCCGCCCCGAATTCATCGAGGCGTTCGAGAAAATGGCAAACCTCGCCACGAAGGCTGGGGTTGAAGGGAAGAGGATCCGGATCCGCGCCCCCCTGATAAACCTCTCCAAGGCGGATATCATCAAGCTGGGGTTAAGGCTCGGTGTCGACTACAGCCTGACCCACAGCTGCTACGACCCCGCCCCGGACGGGGCCGCCTGCGGCGAGTGCGACACCTGCCTGCTGAGGCTGAAAGGGTTCCGCGAGGCCGGGATGGATGACCCTGCCAGGTATACATAAGTCAACTATCGATTCCTCTTGCCCGGAAAAAAATTGCAGCAAGTGCCCTCAAGAGAGGGTGTCCCTTCTTGCGCTCAGAGGCCGGTCATCTTCTCCAGATTCTCGGGGTAACGAGTCCCTTGAATCGTGATCTTTGCGGCGGCGCTGTCGATGTCCCGGAGGTCGTCGGACGTAAGCTCGACTGAAGCCGCCCCGATGTTCTCTTTGAGGCGCTCCAGCTTCGTCGTCCCCGGGATGGGAACGATCCACGGCTTTTGGGCAAGCAGCCAGGCCAGCGCTATCTGCGCAGGTGTCGCGTTCTTCTGTTCTGCTATCCTGGCAAGCAGATCAACCAGGGCCTGGTTCGCTTTCCGGGCCTCCGGGGTGAAGCGGGGAACAATGTTGCGAAAATCTGTACTGTCGAAAGGTGGTGTTTTCGTTGATCTTCCCCGTCAGAAAGCCCTTGCCCAATGGGCTGTATGGAACCAAGCCGATTCCGAGCTCTTCGAGAGTCGGTATCACTTCCTTCTCCGGGGTTCTCGTCCATAACGAATATTCGCTCTGGAGAGCAGTGACCGGCTGAACGGCGTGGGCGCGACGAATAGTCTGTACTCCTGCTTCGGAAAGGCCGAAGTGCTTGACCTTGCCTTCCCGGATCAGGTCCTGCACTGCCCCCGCCACGTCTTCGATCGGCACGTTCCGGGTCGACACGGTGCTGATAGAACAGGTCGATGGCATCGACCCTGAGCCGCCTGAGCGATCCCTCGGCGGCCTCCTTGATGTGCTCCGGCCGGCTGTCCAGGCCAGCCCACGTCGGCCCGCGCGGATCAATCGGGTCGAGCTTGAACCCGAACTTCGTTGCGATCACCACCTCCTCGCGGAACGGGGCGAGGGCCTTCGCCCACGAGCTCTTCGTTTATGAACGGGCCGTAAACTTCGGCGGTGTCGAAGAACGTGATGCCGCGTTCGACGGCCGCCCGCAGCAGCGAGATCATCTCCTTCTTGTCTTTAGGCGGACCGTAGCCAAAGCTCATTCCCATGCAGCCGAACCCGAGGGCCGAAACTTCCAGGCCGCTTTTTCCCAATCTGCGCTTTTGCATTGTTTCCTCCCTAATATTTTTTATAATCTCGAAATTCTTATTTGGTGATTTTAATATCTCGCAGCCACTCAGACACCTCGTTTTGCGCGGTTTTTGCATTTCTTGCCCAAACTGCCTTACCATCCAGAATAATTGATTTCGGGCAAAGTTCTGAAATATCCCCAACACTTCTCCCCAAGCCGCTTCCGCCGTGGGTGCAAAAGGGCACAATGGTTTTTCCCGAGAGATCGTATTGCGATAAAAAGGATTTGATCGGAGCCGGAATAGTGCCCCACCAAATAGGGTAGCCTATGAAAATCAAATCATAGGACTTGATATTCTCGATTTTTGTCTTCAATGCAGGTTTGTAACCTGATTCCTGCTCCTGCATTGCTCTTTTCTTAACTTCTTCATAATCTTCCGGATATGTATCAATGACGTTAATTTCAAAGATATCACCGCCCACTATTTTGTGAATTTGACTGGCAACTTCATGAGTGGTTCCAGTGCGGGAAAAATAAGCCACCAAAATCTTTTTGGTTCCTGAAAGCGGTTTAGCTTTCTCTCCGCTCGAACTTCCCGCATTTGGGGGCGTGACCTCCTTTGTTGCAGAATCTGTTTGGGCCCGTACACCCATAAATACAAGCAGTGCAGCGAGTATCGGTAGAACAAAATATAACTTCTTCATACCTGCCTCGTTTCGTAATTTAATTTCTGTAAATCTGATTCACGGGAAGTTTCGATTTCCTCCTTGACCGCAGCCTTATAGCTTTCCAGCTGAGCGGGATCGATTTCTATTTCTGCCAGGCGCACGTAACGGGCTTGCATCTCCCCGGCAAGGGCGGGCCCGCACAAAGATGACGCCAGCACCGTTATGCCAAGAATTAGAAACCGCTTAGTGTTCATGTTGCCCTGCTGCCTGCCTGTTGAAGAAGAACTGCTTCCAGCCCGAGTTCCTTCAGCTTGGACTGGCCCGGCTTCGTGGTTTCCGGGTCCCATCCCCGGTCTTTGTAAAACTGGGTGAGCATGGCGTCGAATTTGGCCCTGTCGAGCACCGCGCCTTTCTTCGGGCCGACTGTGAAAGCATCTTCAAAAAAGCGGTCGGGAAGCCGGTCGTCTTCACGGCGGAACCCTTCGCGATAATTGAAAAGCTTCTCCAGGTTGAAAATCCTTTCACCGGTTTTTGAGAACTCGGCTTTATCGAATTCCCGGCCGGTTATGGCGCTGAGCAAAGACAGCATGGGTTCCTCCAGCGCCGGTTCAAAGGTGGGGAAAAAGCACAGGCCTGTTGAATCGAGCATGGCACGCCTGTTCTGTTCGGCAACGTTGTCCCCGCTCAGGTGGCACGCTCCCCTCTCGGCAGTGGCGTAAGCAAGGCCTCTGGGCGGATTTGCCTGGATATTGTGCGCGGCCAGCTCAAGCCCCTTCACATGGATGGCAAACTTATCAGAGCCCTTGCCAATCTGCCGGGAAAGGGCTCTCACGCCTCTGGCGGCGAGGTCGCCCACGCCTTCCCGGTAGGCGATCTTTTCGATCATCGCCAGCGTCGCATCGACGTTCCCCCATTTTAGGTCGATCCCGTCCAGGAATTTCCGGTCGACCAGTCCTTTTTCATAGGCCTCCATGAGAAAACCTATGACGTTTCCGGTCGAGATCTGGTCCAGGCCGACATCGTCGAGGTTGTAGATCGCTTTCAGCAGGCCGGGCATATCGGATATCAGAAGGTTTGAGCCCATCATGACCCCCGTTTCGTACTCGGGGCCGTCATGGACGATGCCGCCGTATTTGCCCCGCGTAATCCCGCTTTTCTTGCAGGCCAGCGGGCAGCAGTAGCAGGCAATGTCCCTTACCCAGACATCGCGGCGTGCGACGTCTCCGCCAATCTTAGCCGCATCCGTGAATGTCCCCTCGCGATAATTCCGGACGGCCTCGGTACCGGCATTGCTGTTTCGGACAATGGCCCTTGCCGTCCCCTGCTCCGCCCACTCCTTAGTATAGGGGGTGTTCCAGAGGGCCTGCCTGGCTTTCTCCAGGGCGGCCAGGAACCTCTTGTGGTCCGCTACGCCCGGCTGCCCGGTGCCCTTCACTGCTATAGCCTTCAAATTCTTGGAACCCATCACGCAGCCGACGCCGCCCCGTCCTGCCGCCCGCGCCGAGGTATGGAGGATGCTGGAATATGGGACGAGATTTTCCCCGGCCGGTCCGATGTAGACCGTCTTGAATTTCCGGTCCCCAAGCTCGCCCAGGATTGCCTTATCAAAAGCATCCGTTCGCATTCCCTTGAACTTTTTAGCATCGCGAATTTCCACCTTGCCGTCGTCGATGACGACATAGCAGAGTCCATTTGACTTTCCCGTAATCACGATCCCGTCATAGCCGGCAAACCGGACTTCGGGGCCGAAGAACCCGCCCATGTTCGCGTAGGAGACTGTCGACGCATGGGGGTAATCGGATTTTACCGGCGATGTTATAGGGGATTTTGTCACCACGCAGGTCCTGGATGAGGACGGAATCGGGAACCCCGAAAACGGCCCGGGCATGAACATGAGGGGGTTTTCCGCTGAGAGCGGGTCGACCCCCGGCCTCTTCAGGCGATCCGAGAGGATCTTCATTCCCAAGCCCCGCCCGCCGACGAACTTGTCAAGGTCTTCGTGTGCAACGGCGGTCTTCTCAATCTTCCCGCTGGTAAGGTTTACATCAAGTATTATGCCGTGGTATCCGGGTTTCGCGCTCATTTTAAACCTCCGAAATCTGCCGTGCCGTACCATTTCATGGCCAGCTCAGCCGCTATCTTTTCAGGCCCAAGGCCGTAGAATTTCCTGTCGGGCCGGACCTCTACATACGAGAGGGCCCCGAAGGGGCAGCGCTTGACGCACTGCGGATTGCCCCCGCAAAGCGTGCATATGCGCTCCGGCTTGCCCGTCTCGGGGTTGGGGATGATCACCCCGGTCCTTTGTGAGGCGCAGGCCCTGGCGCAGCTCGCGGCAGCCGATGCACCGGCCTGTATCGTTGCTGATGGTGCGAGTCGCTTCATCCCGGTAGAGCGCCCGCCTGCCGGTTTTGGCATCGGGCTTGACCGGGCACGCCTTCACGCAGGGCGTATCGGCGCACATTGCGCACACGTTCGGGACATCGACCTCGGGGTTGAAGCTCTGGACCCGGATGTTCGCGTAGCGGGGATTTCCGAGCCCGGGCAGGTCCTCGCCGTTGATTGTCACGGGCCTGTTGCGCGACGAGCAGGCCGTTTCACAGGTGCGGCACCCGGTGCATTTGGTGTAATCGACAAGGACCATCTTCAGGACAGGATCTCCCGAAAGGGCCCAGGCGGCCGCATTTACTCCGAACCGGCCGAACAGGACAACAGCGCCTGCCCCTATCCCGATGCCTTTGACGAATTCCCGCCTGGAGAAACTGGGCCGTTCATCACGTTTTTCCGTTGCCATTTTCCTCTGTATCCATTCGCCCTCCGCCTTTCTGCTGATCTATTTTATTTTCATTTACTCAGAGAATTGATTTAATCTCCTATTCCTTTAGGTCCGGACCTTCATTTCGCCCTGTTGCTGAGGACCTTGCCCAATATTTCAGCGGCATTGTCGGCCTGCTTCTTTCCGACCTTGGCTGCGAGAACGGATACCAGGCTCCGCAGCTGCGCCTCGGTCAGGCCGACATTAAACCCAATATTAAAATGGGCCTGCAGCTGGGGATTGACTCCCTCCATATTGGCCAGGGCCGCAATAGTGGCTATCTCCCTGCTCTGGAAATCCAGGACGTCGCGGCCGAAGATATCCCCGAACAGGTGCCCTTTCAAAAACTGATCGATGACGGGAGCGAAAGTATATATTGGCCCGGTGACCGGTTTCCCTGCCAGGCGCGTCTGGACTTCCGTCCCGAGTTCGATGCTGCTTTTGCCGGCAGGCAGGGGGCTCGGCTCTTTGCCGGGCTTGTCCTGTATGCCTTTCAGTTTCCGCTGGTCCAGGACGCCCATGAAGGTATCGATACCGTTCAGGCTGCGGGGGAATCCCGCATAGGCGTACATCTGCACCAGGACTTCCTTGATTTCATTGATTGTCAAGCCGGCGTCCAGCCCCTCGTTCAAGGCCGTCTTCAGTTTCTTAAGATCGCCGGCGGCGGTGAAGGCCGCGATGGTGACGATACTTTGCTGTTTGGCGTTTAAGCCTTCGTTTTTCATGGTCTGCGCCTCCGAATTGGCTGCAAAGCTGAATGCAAATATGGCTGCCAGAAACACTGCAATTTTCCTGTTCATGATCGCCTCCCTATTTGCCGTTGTATTGCTCGTCGGTGACCTTTTCCATCCATTCAACATTTTTGCCGTTGAGTGTTCCCGTGATGGCGATGTGCGTCATGGCGGTGGTGGGTGAGGCCCCGTGCCAGTGCTTTACCTTTGGCGGGCACCAGATCACGTCGCCGGCTTTTATTTCCTCAACCTTGCCTTCCCATTCCCCGGTCCGGCCAACCCCGGCGGTAACGAGCAGGTGCTGCCCTGTCGGGTGGATGTGCCATGCGGAGCGGGCCCCCGGCTCGAAGGTGACATACGCGCCGGAAAAGGGCGCCGCATCTTTGGCGGGGAACAGGGGGTCAACGCGCACATTGCCGGTGAAGTATTCGCCCGGCCCTTTTACAGAAGGCTGAGAGCCCGCCCGGGATATCGTTTGCGATTTGCTGCCTGTATCGGCGGCAAGTGCCTGGTCCGCGAAAAAGGCTGCGGAAACGAGTAGTGAAAGGGATAAAACCATTGCTGCGTATTTCATTTTTCTCTCCTATGCGATTTTTTTCAGCTATTCTCCCGCAGCCTGCCGAGCCAGGAATCGAGGGCCTTATCAGCCTCGGCCTTGCTGGTTTGCGGCTTGTACAAATCGAGGCCTTCAAGGACAACGGCATTTTGGGCCTGCTGCTTGAAATGCGGGAATATTTTCCCGATCCCTCCCTCGTGGGTGCAGAAGGCGGCAACTCTCTTGTCTGCGAAGTCCGCCAGCCTCAGAAAACTCATCACCGGCGTCGACACCGTGTACCACCACACCGGGCCGCCGACCAGGACGAGATCATACGCTGACATATCGGGCGGATTTTTCTTCAACGCCGGCAGATCTTTTTTCTGCAGCTCCCTTTTTGGCCTCATCTATTAATGCGGAATATTCTTTCGGATAGGTTTTTATCGTTTCAATTTCAAACATATCGCCCCCGGTCTTTGCCCGGATCTTTTCCGCAATGCTTTTTGTGATCCCGCTGAGAGAGTAGTAGACGATCAATATCTTTGAACCATTTCTGGTCATTTTCTGTGAACTCCTTGTGTTCGTTTGTTTTGGAAAAATATAGTCCCGCCCGGCTCCGAATGGTAGATACGATCCTACCCAATTCTTGCCTAATTCTATCAAGGGACTATCAAAGTAGAATGTATTGTGGTATCAAAGAGCTGGTGCGGAGATTCGTAATCCGCATAGATATCCAATAAAAATAAAGGATTACCATATTATGACTGAAAAAGATCGTGCCGGCCTGGCAAGGGACAACACTCTGCTGAAAGAGAAATTGCTTCACTGGCTGCCGGAGCCCGGACGCTACCCGACCGCTATTGAAGGCTTGATGATCTCTCGGAGACATGATTCAAAGGAACTCGAAAATTGCGTTTACAAGCCGCTGGTCGCGGTTGTCGTCCAGGGGTCCAAACGCTCGGTGATAGGCTCTGAAGAGTACCGGTACGGGGAGAACCATTGCCTGGTGATCGGGGTGGACATACCCAGCGCAAACCATGTCACTTGTCGCATCGCCGGAGAAGCCGTTCCTGGCGGTGACGCTTGACCTGGATAAATACCTGATCACTCAACTGGCGGCGGAGATTCCGCCCTCCTCCCGGCTGGGAAACGGCACATACAAGGGAATGGCCGTGGCTCAAGTCGATCCCGATGTGCTGAATGCCTTCCTGCGCCTGGTTGAACTGCTCGAGAAACCCGAGCAGATTCCGGTGCTCGCGCCGATCATAATCCGCGAGATCCATTACCGCCTGCTCATCGGGCCCCAGGGCGAACGCCTGCGGATGGTCAACACGAACGGCACCCAGAGCAACCAGATTGCCCGGACCATCACCTGGCTGAGGGACAACTACAAGGAGCCCCTGCAGGTTGACGATTTGGCCAGGAAGGCGCATATGGCCACTTCCACATTCCATCGCCACTTCCGGCAGGTCACGACCTTGAGCCCCCTGCAGTTCCAGAAGTGCCTGCGCCTGTATGAAGCCCAGCGCCTGATGCTGGTGGAGAATGAAGATGCCACCATAGCGGCAATGGCGGTGGGGTATGAAAGCCCGACGCAGTTCAACAGGGAATACAAGCGGATGTTTGGAGAGCCCCCGCACAGGCACGTGAGCCGGCTTGCGGTAACCATCCCGAAGACAGAAAAGCTGGAGTCTCGGGATTACAAAGACGTCCATGCTCGAACCCGTTTTTTTGAGGGACAACAGCTTATTTATTTACAAATATATATAAAATAATATTAATATAATTTAATATTGACCCTTGAATGAGAGCGGCATAAGTTAGACGCGCTTTATATTTTCCAGGATGTAGTCAAGTCGTTCCCAGCAACCAACTTCGTGCACCTTGACCTCCGGGTAATCGGCTTTGCGCAGCTCAAAATGAGGAATCGGCAATGAACGTTGCGCCTAAGAAAAGAGAGAAGCCTAAAAGTAATCTTGAAGATGATATCAGGGCTAATAAATCCTTTTATGGAAAAATAACCAACAACCTTCAAATCGGCGTATATCTCGTCCAGAACCGCAGGATAAAATTCGCAAACCAGCATATCTCTAAATATTCCTGCTATTCACACAGCGAATTGCTCGGTGCGGACATAACGAAGTTCGTCCATCCCGAAGACAGGGAAGATGTTCGCCTGAAGGCCAGGGCTATGCTCAAGGGATTGCACAAGGTGCCCTATGAATTCCGGATCATCGATAAACACGGAAACGTGAAGTGGCTGATGGAATCGGTTTCATCCATAAATTACAGGGGCAAAAGGGCCGTGCTCGGCAATACAATGGAAATCACGGAGGCGAAAGAGGCAAAGTACGAACTGCAGCAGCAAAAAAGCCTCGAGGCGACAATCCTCAAATCGGTGCCGCATGCCCTTTTCGGCGTCGAGAACAGGCAGATATTTTTCGCCAACGACTCGATGGAAACGGTGTTCGGCTGGACCAGGGACGAGTTGATCGGGAAGAGCACGAGGATTTTATTCAGGTCCGACCAGGAGTGGCTGGATTACGGGAAACTGCTGTACTCGGCCCTTGAGAAGCAGGACTGCTATATATTCGAATGGCAGATGCCGTTCCTGCGCAAGGACGGCCGGGAGATAATCTGCCGCATGAGCGTTGCCAGGATAGGGGAGAGGCTCGACGAGAACAAGAGGATCGTGGCCACCTTTGAAGATATCACGGAGATCAAGCGGGCGGAGCAGGCTTTCCGGGACTCCCAGCAGAGGCTGGCCGAGATCATCGAGTTCCTGCCGGACGCCACTTTCGCCGTGAACCTGGAAGGCAGGCTGATAGCATGGAACCGGGCTGCGGAAGACCTTACCGGGGTCAAAGCCAGGGACGTCCTCGAAAAGGGCAACTTTGAATACGCATTGCCCTTCTGGAAAAAGAGGAGGCCCATGGCCATCGACATGGTCATGAAGCCGGATGCAAGGTACGAGAGCACCTATTCGGTTTACAAAAGAGTCGACAACCTTTTGATAGTCGAAGTCGAAATCCCCGATTTCGGCAAATTGGGCACAAACGCCTACCTCTGGTGCAAGGCAAGCCCGCTGTATGACAGCAACGGGGCCGTCACCGGCGCCATAGAGGTCATCCGCGATATAACCGACAGGAAAATAGCCGAGGACGCTTTAAGGAAAAGGGAGCAGGATTTCGAAATCAAATCTCACGAACTCGAGGAGCTCAACACCGCTTTGAAAGTGCTGCTGAAGCGGGGAGACGAGGACAAGAGGGAATTTGAGAACGGTATCCTGAAGAACGTCAGGGAGCTCGTATTCCCTTACGTGGAAGAGCTGAAAAAGAAAAGCCTCGACAACATAAGCGCGGCGAATCTCAAGATCCTTGAATCAAATTTGAGAAATATCATCTCACCTTTTGGACACAAGCTGTCCAGCAAATTTGCCGACCTCACGAACAGGGAGGTCAAGGTTGCCGATTTTATCAAGGAGGGTAAGTCTTCGAAAGAGATAGCGGAGCTGTTGAATATAACCGAAAGCGCCATCAATATTTACAGGTACCGCCTGCGAAAGAAACTGGGACTGAAGAGAATCGAGAACCTCAGGACATTCCTGCTGGCAATAGACTGATTAACGCCAAACGACAAGGTTCCATCTATACAAATATTATAAGAAAAATGGATATATTTTTTAATATACATATATACTCATATTAACATTCTATTGATCATATCTTTTAATATTGATCGGCGCTCGATCTGACCTTATCTTAACCGACGGGAACTAACTTCCTTAATCCTTCATAATTCACCTGTGGGCCAAGTTCATGAAGGTGGTTTTCCATGAAGATTTCCGCAGATCGTACAGCCGTGACCCGGCCGCCGGGGAAGGCCGCATTGATTGCGTTCTTGAAGTCATCAGGGGGTGTGTCGATTTCGTCGAGGCGAAACCGGCAGCTTACGATGATATAGCAGCCTGCCATACCAGGGATCACATAAACTACGTGGCCCGGCTCGGGCTCTACGAGATAGCGTCGCTTGCCGCAGGCGCCGCCATCCAATCCGCCGGAATCGGTCTGGAGGAACCCAGCTTCGCGCTTGTCAGGCCCCCCGGCCATCATGCGTCGCCCGACTTTTGCTGGGGTTATTGCTTCTTCAACAATATAGCCATCGCGATAGCCAAGCTCAAACGCGAGCAAAAGATTCGCAGGGCCCTCGTCCTCGATATCGACCACCATTTCGGGGACGGGACAATGGAAATCCTCGGGGTGAAAGGGTACACGACGGTGTGCAACCCGGAAGAGCGGGACCCTGGCTCGTACCTGGGTACGGTGGAGGAAATGCTCTCGGGCAATTTTGATATCGTCGGCATTTCGGCCGGGTTTGACGGCCATGAAAGAGACCTGGGCGGCGTCCTTTCAACGCAGCATTACCGGGAAATCGGGAAAATGGTGGTCAGGGCGAGCAGGAAAAACCGTGCAGGGTGCTTCGCCGTCATGGAGGGCGGGTATAACCATGAAGTCCTGGGCCAGAATGTCAGGGAGTTTCTCATCGGCATGAAGGAGGGATGAACAGAGAGAGACTCGCCTGATTCCTGTTTGATTTAATCCTTGAGATTCTGACTTTTCGACGTGATCCTTGAGACTGCCTGTGAATTGGCTTTCGTTTGTTAATCCATAAACCCCGAATTTCTGTGGCTGAAAACAACAATTTAATCGAAAGGGGGTGAAAATACCCGGTTGAGGGAAGGTTGGCCACGAAATCAGGATACCTCGTCACAACAACAATAAGGAGGGAAGACATCAATGGCTCATGATAAGCGTCTTGTGAAGTATGAGGAACAGATCCAGGATATCCAGGAAACGATCCCGGAGTGGATAAAGAACCTGAAGAGACCGGAGACGCCCATGCTCATACCCAGGTTCGGCCCTCTCCAGGGGATCCGGGTGGTCAGCTCAGGAATCGTCATCGCCCAGCCTTTCGCGGGGACCAAACTGGCAATGTTCGGGGCGGAGGTCATCCACGTCGAACGGCCCGGGGGTGATATTCACCGCCGGACCGGGCCTCACCTGCAAGGGGCAAAAGAGATCCACGGCTGCGACTGGTCCAATGAGGCCGTAAACAGGCTCTCCTTCGGGCTTAACTTCAAAGACCCCAAGGGACTGGAGCTCATGATGGCCCTCTGGAAAATATCCGACGTCTGGATGGAGTCCTCCGCGCCGGGGACCCTCGAGAGGTCGGGCATCACCCCCGAACTGGCGCTGGCCGTTAATCCCAGGCTGGTGATTTTGAGGGTCAGCACTTATGGCCAGTACGGTTCCGAAGACATGCTGGGGCGGCCCGGTTATGACGCCCTCGGGCAGGCCTTCGGCGGAATGATAGCGGTGACCGGCGACCCGGCAGGCCCGCCCCAGCGGGCAAAAGTGTACACCGCCGATTACCTTACCGCTCTCCATGGATGGGCGGCCGTCATGATGGGACTTGTGGGAGGCCCAGAAGACGGGAAGAGGGACAGGTAATCGACTGCAGCCAGTACGAAGCCGTGCATGCCACCCAGGGGTTCCAGATGCCGTGGGTCTCCGGGGAGGGAAAGGTGAGTGGACATGCCGGCAACAAAGCCCCCACTTTCCAGCCCTACGACACCTTCCAGTGCAAGGACGGTTATGTCTTTATCGGGGCCCTCGGGCCTGTCATTTACGAGAGGGTCCCCAAATTCCTGAATTTGGACCCGGAGGAATTCTGCTACGATAATTGCTCCAAGGATGCCGCAGCCGTAAGCTCACCCAAAGGTCTCGAATTGGACCGCAAGATGAGGGAGTACTGCGCAAGCCGCACCCGGATGGAGGTCGAGAAGGAGTTCAATGCCGCCCAGATCGGCTGCTGCAGGATCATGAACGCCTCGGATATGCTCATGGAGGAGCATTACCGCCTGAGAGAATCCCATGTCCCCGTGGTGGACCGTCAATCGGGCGTTCCCGATCCGGGTCGGGGGCGTCATTCCAAAGATGTCGCTTGACACCCGGCCAGGTCTTCAGGGGCGCTCCGGCCATCGGTGAGGATACAACGGATATCATGACGAAGCGTGCTCGGCTTCTCGGAAAAAGACGTCTCAACCTATTACGCCACCGGGATCGTGCACCGGACGGAACCATTCTTGGAGCCCACGGCGGAGCCTCTCCCGGGCTGGAAGTAGGCGGAAGATCAAGCCGGCATCCGGGGGATGCCGGTGAAAATGCAACCCCTGACAGAAGGAGCCGGGCCGCACGCCCGGCTCCCTTCAATATCTTTCCTTAGATATCCATTTTTACACGACTTTCGGCCGAACCGTTTCTTGACTGATCACCCCTAAACGGATAAGCTTCATCACCATGGCTGAGGAATGGACTAAAAAGATCGTTTCCCCGGAGGTGGTGCTCTCCAAGATCAAACCGGGGATGAGTATTTTCGTTGGCACCGGGGTCGCCGAGCCTCGCACACTGATCAAACACCTCATGGAATCCGATCAGAAGAACCTCGCGGATCTGGACATCATTCAACTCCTGAGCCTGGGTGACGCGATTCCGCCCGACGAGCGTTACGCGGAAAAATACCGCCTTAAGACCTTCTTTTCCGTGACCAAGGGATACAGCGCCGTTTCATCCGGCAGGATCGACTGGATCCCATGCAAGATGTCTCGAAGTCCCCCACCTGTTGAAAACGGATGCCGTGAAAATCGATGCGGCTTTTGTCCAGATAACGCCTCCCGACAGGAGGGGGCTATGCAGCCTCGGGGTGTCCACAGATGTCGCGAAGTACGCAATCGAGCGGGCCTCTCTCGTGGTCGGAGAAATCAACGATCAGACGCCGTACACATTTGGGGACACATTCATACACGTCGAATGAGTTTCATTACCTCGTCAGGGCAACGGAACCGCTGCTTTACATGCAGCGCTGGCCCGTGGACGAGACTTTTGACAGGCTTGCCGAGAACGTGGCTTCCGTCATAGAGGACGGAAGCTGCCTGGCATTCTTCCTCGGACCTCAATTTACGAAGCGCTTGTCAAATACCTCTGCCGGAAGCGGGATTTGGGGGTTCACTCGCTCGTCTTCACCGACCCCATAATGGACCTGATGAACTGCGGCGCCGTCACCAATAAGAACAAGAAGGTATTCGCCGGCAAGAGCCTTGTCGCTTATGCCCAGGGTACGCCCGAATTGATGCAATGGCTGGACGGGAACCACCTCGTCGAATTTCAGCGGATTGACATTGTCGTCAACCCGAAGACCTTTTCGCAGAACGACAAGTCCGTCGTCATCATACCGGCCTATAAGGCGGACCTCACCGGGGCCATCGCCCTGTACGCGAGCCGGAAAAACCTCAGCGCCGGCCCGAGCGACTACTACGAATTCCTTGACGGCGCGGCCCTTTCAAACGGGGGGTTCAACATTTTCGCGCTCCCCAGCCGCAACCGCAGCGGGGAGTCGAACATCGTGTCATCAGTTGACAAGTTCCCGAACCAGTTTTCCACGGAACTAATCAATATCATAGTGACGGAATACGGCATCGCCCGGCTCGGCGGGCGCTCGCTGCGGGAAAGGACGCTCGCCCTCATCGACATCGCGCACCCCAACGACCGGGACCACCTGGTGGGGGTGGCGAAGAACTTGAAGCTTCTCTACCCCACTCAAATCTATCGCCAGGAGGCGGGAAGGGATTACCCGCGGGATCTTTCCCGCTCCCACACATTTAAAAACAATGTCACCGTCCACTTCCGGCCGATCAAGCCCTCCGACGAAGACGGCATGCGGCGCCTTTTCTACCGGTTTTCGGACCAGGGGGTATTTTACAGGTACTTCAGCCACGTGCAGGCCATGCCGCACGTGAGGATGCAGGAATACACCAGTATCGATTACCGTCAGACCATGTCGATTGTCGGGATCATTGCCGAGGGGGGCATCGAAAAAATCGTCGCCGAGGGCCGGTACGTGCGCTTCGCGCGCAGCCCCTTTGCAGACGTGTCATTCATAGTCGATGAGAAATATCACGGGATGGGAATCGCCCCCTTCATGCTTCGCATGCTGATGGAGATCGCGAAAAAGTACGGCATCCAGGGGTTCAACGCGACCATCCTGAGCACCAACAAAGCCATGATCAGGGTCATGGAAAAAGTCGCCCCTGCCCGCTCGTTGATGGCAGACGAAGGCCTGCAATCCTATAGCTTCTCCTTCCCGGCCGAGGATGAAAAATGATTTGTTCAGTTTCCCGGATAAGCGATTCGGAAAGTTTTCTAATTTAACCGTGCCGACATTATTTCGGGAAGGAAGGCAATGGCTCTCTGCCGTTGTCCCACAACGCCTCGCGCAGTCCCGAGGACCTTTCTATCCGCCTGGAAACGGCGGCTGCGAGGATTTCCTTTTTGCCCCACACTGTGATATCCTCGCGCGCGCGGGTCACTGCCGTATAGACCAGCTCGCGGGTGAGCAGGGGGGTATCGAGGTCGGGGAGGATGAAAAGCACCCTGTCGAATTCCGAGCCCTGGCTCTTGTGGACCGTCATGGCGTAGACGGCCTCATGCTCGGGAAGGCTGAAGAGGGGCAGGCTCCGCGTCTCCCCGGCGGCCTGGAAGAAGGCGCGCAGCTGGCGCCTGTTGTCCGGATCGGGCCAGATTATGCCTATGTCCCCGTTATAAAGATTCAGGCTGTAGTTGTTGCTGGTGACCATTACAGGGCAGCCTTTGTAAAACCTGCCTTCGTAAGTGATAAGGCCCTCGGTCCTGAGGATATCCTTGACGCTCTCGTTTATGCTGCGGACACCAAAAAACCCTTCCCGCACAGCGCACAGGATCCGGAACCCGTTCATCTTCTGCAGGGCGTCTGCGGGGCCGGCGGCTTTCATTACAGGGCCGAAGGAATCGAGCACGGGGCCGCGCAGTTCGGCTGCTATCCTGCGGAAATCGGGGAGATCGACCCAATTTGCGCCGGTGCCCGTTTCACATGCGGCCAGCGCCTCCGGTGCATTGCCGGCGTTCAGGGCCCGGCTGAGGTTTCCTATGGGGCTTCCGGGCCCGAACCGGAAGCTCTCGGTAAGGACGGCTATGCAGTCCCGAATGGGCGGGCCGGGAGCGCCTGCCGCCCCCCTTTCCGCCGATTGATGTCCCGGAAATATTTGCGCATTTCCCGGGAATACCCGTGGCCGGCCCGGCCGCAGATATCCCCCAGGACGGCGCCGGCTTCGACGGAGGCGAGTTGGTCCTTGTCGCCGAGGAGGATGAGACGGCAGTTTTCCGGGAGCGCCTGGACAAGCCGGGAGAGCAGGGCGAGGTCGACCATGGAGGCCTCGTCGATAACGAGCGCGTCCAGATCGAGCCTGTTGTTCCGGTTATAGCGGAACCCGCCCGGGCGCCAGCCCAGCAGCCGGTGGACTGTAGAGGCCTCTACGGGTATTGCGGACCTCACTGATTCGGGGCAGTCGATGTTTGCGATCTCCGACCTCATGGATTCCTGCAGGCGGGCCGCCGCTTTCCCCGTGGGGGCGGCCAGCGCGCAGCGCAGGGCCTTGCCGGGACCGGCCTGTTCATTGAGGAGGGCGATTATCCGCGCCACCGTGGATGTCTTTCCCGTCCCGGGGCCTCCCGATATCACCGCGAAATTCCTGAGGGCGGCAATCACGGCGGCCTGTTTCTGCCCGGGAGAACCGCGGGGAAAAAGGCGCGAGACATGTTCCCGCAGGGCACGCCTTATCCAGAGCGGATACAGCGCGGCCCGCGATTTCAGCTCCTTCGCAAGGACATTCTCGTATTCCCAGTAGCGGTAAAGGTAGAGGCGCGAGCCGTGGAGGATCAGCGGCCGGTAATCCCCGGGGCGCCCCACGGCGGGGCTCTTTGTTAGAGCGGACATCAATGCGGCCGCATCGAACTTGAGCGCCTTCTGTTCATCAATATCCGCATGTCGAGATGCAATCAGCAGATATTGCCCCTGCCCCGGGCGTTGCTCACGAGCGCCGCCGCGAAGAGCAGTTCCGGTGAGCCGTCGCCCGAAACTGCGGGCGAGGAACCGGGCGAACTGCAGATCTAGCTCGGTGAAAAGGTTATCGCTGGTCCCTTCCGCCCGTGAGTTATTCATATCCGCCGCCTTCTTCCACGCGGACCAGTCCTTTGTCCAGGGCCTCCATCAGTTCCCTTCCCGGGCGGTCCGCAGAATATCCCGCTCCTCCGGGCCCGCCGAACCCGCGCAGGTATATGTAAAAAACTCCCCCGAAGTCTTTTTCATACGAGTAACCGGGGAGGCGCTTGAGAAGGTACCTGTGCAGGGCCAGGCAGTACAAATGGTACTGGAGGAAATAGAGGTGCTCTTCCATGGATACGGCAAGTCTCGACTGGTTATAATCCCCGGGGCTGTTCCCCAGGAAATTTGATTTCCAGTCAACAAGGTAGAAGCGGCCCCGGGCCATGAAGACGAGATCGATGAACCCCCGCATGAAACCGCGGCGGGGCGCGAATTCCAGCTTTCCGACCTTCTCGGGAAACCCGCTCGAGAAGCCGCTGCGCCGGGGTCTTCCCCGGGAACTCCGCGAAGATGCCGGCCAGGGACGCGGGGGAAATATGTTTCAGGGGCAGGTAAAAGCCGAGTTCGTTGAGGCGTTCGGTTTTTGCAATGGAGGCGAGCGTGAGCCCCGCCCCGTCGAGGTCGGCGGCAAGGACGTTGCGGGCCATCAGGCCCACGGGCCCTGCCCAGTCAAGGGGATAGCCGTGTTCGCCGAGCTTCGTGCGGACCAGCTCATCGAGGCCTGCCATCGTCCTGGAAGTCCATCTCCTCGAAGAGCTTGTGGAAGAAAGTCCCCGCTGAAGCGCCCCGGGGGAACCCGGTGATCGAGGTTTCCGTTCCCGCGGCCGGCCCTTCCGGGGACCGTGTCGTAATCAGGGAACTTCGGGCGGCTCGGGTAAGAGGACGCCAGGGATGAGAAACTGGATATGAGCCAGTCCTTTTCCAGGGGGGTGCTGAATTCGCGCAGGACCGGAAACGGCGGCGCCTGTTTCGGGCGGGGCAAGGGCCTGCCCTGACTAGCGGACGGCATGTCGCAGACCGCTATGGCGCCTTTTGATTTTTTTGCCAGAGCCGCTATTGCTGCGCCCAGGTCGGCCGGGGAGAGCAATTCCATGTGCTGTTCGAGTTCCTCAAGGACGTCCCTTCCGTCTCCTTCGGGGCTTTTTAAGAGGGTGCAGGATGTATGCGGCGGCCGAGGTGAGAGAATCCGGAGATGCGGCCCCACACCAGGCAGCAGCGGTTCTTGGCCCTCGTGAGGGCTACATACAGGAGCCGTATGTCCTCCGGCCAGGGATTCCCTCCGTCCGTCCGTGCCCTGGCTTCGGACTCGGGGTCCTGGCGGGACAGGTCGAGCTTGAGTTTCCGTCCCTCATGGTAGAGCAGGTAATCTTTCTTTTTGTCCCGCTTTCCCCACGAGCCGTCCCAGCTGAAGGGGCAGAACACAATCGGGAATTCGAGGCCCTTGCTCATATGAACGGTGACGACCTTCACGGCCTCGGCATCGCTCTCCAGCCGGAGCTGGCGCTCTTCCGGCGGCCTGCCCAGCTCTTCCGAGCGCCTCAGCGCGAGCCAGTCCACGAGTGCCGAGACCCCCAGTTTCCGTTCGGCAGCTTCCCTGTGCAGGATTTCCCCGAGGTGAAGGTAGTTTGTGAGCCGCCGCTCGCCGTCAGGCCAGGCAAGCAGGCGCTCCCGGGCCTTTTCCTCGAGGAGGAGCCGCCTGTACATGACCATGAAGCCGCTCCGTTCCCATGTCTCGCGCCAGCTGCGGAAGCGGGCGTGCCGGCCCTCCTTCTGCCGGCCGTCCGCGAGGAGCGCTTCAAGGGATTCGGCCGTGAAGCCGATCAGGTTGGTGCAGAGCCCCGCGCGGAAGTGGCGCTCCGAGAAGGGCTCGGCCGCGGCCCGCAGGACCCGCTCGAGGTCGACCGCCTCTTCGCTCGCGAAGAGGTCGGCATCGCTGTAAAGGACGGAATTGATGTTCAGTTCCCTCAGGGCCTCCTGGACCATCCGGGCCTCCCTGTTCTTCCTGACCAGGACGGCGATGTCCGCCTCCCGCAGCCCCCTGTCGCCCAGCATCGCTTTACCCTCGCGCCCGAGGCCGACAAGCCTCGCTATTTCGGCGGCCACGGCCCGCAATATCCCGTCTGTCGCCCTTTCCTTGGTGAGGGGCTTTTCTCCGCCCCTCACCAGCCAGATGTGGAACGGGGGTTCCGGGGCACCCTCAAACGTCAGGGGTCTCAATTTCTCGTTGGGCTCCGGATCCGCATTCCTGAATTCGATCTCGTCAAAGAGGAAAGGGTTGCGGGCCGTTGCGAACAGGGTATTGACGGCGTCGATCAGCCGGGGCTTCAGAGCGCCGGTTCGTCAGCAGGGTGTGGCGGTTCTCAATTTCGGAAGAGGCCTGCAGGTACGTGAAAAGGTCGGCCCCCCGGAACCCGTAAATGGCCTGCTTGGGGTCGCCGATGAGGAACAGGGTCCCGCCCTCGGCAAAGATGCGTTTGAAGATGGAGTACTGCACGGGGTCGGTGTCCTGGAACTCGTCGATGAGGGCCGCCTTGTAGCGGCTGCGGACGGCGGCGGCCAGGATTTCGCCCGCGGCTGCCTTCCAGCGCGCGGTTGAGGCGCGTCAGGAGGTCCTCGAAGGACTGGATATTGAGGGACTCCTTGCGGCGGGCGAATTCCGACCGGAAATATTTGAACATCTCTGCCTTTCAGCGAGAGCACTTTCCGGTCCATGCAGTGCCTGGAACTCGTGGCCGCCTCCTGGAACCCGGCGCATCTGTCAAAAAAGGGATGGGTCGGGCATTCGCCGTCTTTTTTCATGCACTCGGAAAGGTGGGCGGGGTAAATTTCTTAAAATCCTTGAACAGCGGGAAAATGAACGAGCCGTTCAGGTACGACATCCATGGCGCCCGCGAGTTTCTCCGGGTTGCCGATTTTCTCTTGTTCAAGCCTGGAGACGACAGGGCGGCAATGACTTCATCGCGCACCCGGGCCATTCTACTCCCAGGCGTCTGAAATTCTCCCTCAGGGGCTCAAGGGACGGCAGCTCCACCGGGCCGAGGTCGGGGATGATTTGGATCTGCGGCTGGGCGGTGCCCTTTACGAGGAGCTCCCGCAGCTTGTCCATCCCGCACGTCTCCCCGGCATAGCGGAAGAAATCGGGGTCGGCCCGGTAGAAGCTGTTCCTCCAGAAATCTTCCAGGACCTGGGCCCTGAGCTCGGCATCATCGGCGAGCAGCTCGGCATCGAAGGTCGTCCCGCTTTCGAAGGCGTTTTCCCTCAGGACCCGCTGGCAGAAGCCGTGGATTGTGAATACCGGCGCCATGTCGAATTCGCGCAATGCCGTCTCCAGCACGCCGGCGGCCTTGGCATTGTCAAATTCACCGACCAGGCCTTTTATAAACTCGTCGTCTGGTTTCTCCTCCCCTGAAAGGCTTCGAGGGCCGCGCGGACCTTGTCCCTGATCCTGCCGCGCAGTTCCTTGGTGGCCGCGACCGTATAGGTCACAACCAGTATTTCCCTGGCCTGCATGTCTTTCTCCAGCATGAGGCGGATGAACAGGGACTCAGGGCATACGTTTTTCCCGTACCTGCCCCGGCCTCGATGAGGTGGGCCCCGTCGAGAGGGGTTTCGAATATATCAAAGGGCAGGGGATCCCTTCTTGCCGCGGTTACTTTCATGAGGCCTTCTTTCTTCCCCGTTTGCGGTTCAGGGCCGGCATAACTACGGTCTCGGCGATTCTTGCGAATTCGTAGCTGCCCCGCGGATCGAAGGCCGGAAAACACCTGCGCATGTACGGGTCCTGTATTTCGCCGTAATATGTAATCATTGCCCTCCCAGCACTTCCGGGCGTCCTCGCCGGGGTTGTCCTTGCCTTTCATCAGGGCCTCGGCATAGGCCCAGGAGGAATTCGGAAAGAAGGGGGCCGGTCTTCTCAGGCCCTGCCAGTATATTTCCAGCAATTCCCCGAGCAGTTTCGGACTGTCTTCGGGGCAGTCAAAAATGCAGTCGGATTTGCCCGTGCACATTGCCGAAAGCAGGGGGCGGGGAGAACCGGACACGCAGCTCATGCAGTCCAGGACGAGGTGGGTTACCCAGAGCGCGACCAGGTGCCGGTCGCTTTCCCGGCAACCGATGGCGGATAAGGCCTCCGGGGTACAGCCCGGAGACAGGGCCGCAGATCCGAAAGTCCGAGATGGCGAGGTCAACCGTCACCGGCGCCAGCGCATCGCCCTGGCGAAGGTCCCTCACTTTCTCCGCCAACTCCTCTATCGCACCGCGGGTTTCCTCGAACCAGCACTCGCCGGGAGTTCCGGGGGGGATGGCGCCGCTTGCCCTGAGGCGCTCGAATTCGAGCCTTATGTCGCGCCCCTGCAAGGCCTTTTCCAGCAGACCGTTTTCAATCTTGTACCGCTCCAGCCCCTCGAGCGTGAAAGGTTCGCGCTCGTCGAGCACGTCCGCGCGGTCCTCCAGATGGACCCCCAGCCTCTTGTTGAGGAAGAACTTCGCAGGGTTCATGAAAAACCGGCAAAGGTCGTCGACGTGAAATTCTCCTGAAGTCGGCTCCGGGTTCGGAAAGGCCCGCGGCGCAGAACTCCGGGGTCCGGCGCGCGCCGGAGAGGCTGCGCGCGGCCTCGAAATTCTCCCGCGAGAAGCTCCCCAGCCCGTGCCCCCGGAAATAATCGGGGCTGAAGGCCTGGAGCCGGTGTTTTACAGTCATTCCGGAGATCCCGTATTCGCTCGTGAGGTAGTCGATCAGTTCGCTTATAAGCACCGACGGCGGGCGCTCCGAGTTGTCGCGGATATCCTGGCCCACGAAGCTCAGGTAAAGCTTTTCGCGGGCGGACAGGATGGTTTCGAGGAACAGGTACCTGTCGTCATTGCGCCGCGAGCGGTCGCCCAGCCGCGGCCGCCGGGCCATCAGATCGAATGCGGCAGCGGTCGTGATCCCGCGGGTAGGCGCCGTCGTCCATGCCCAGCAGGCATATTGCCTTGAAGGGTATGCTCCGCATGGGGAGCATGGCGCAGAAGGTGATCCCCCCGAAAGGAATCCGCCGCCGAACATGTCCGTCTCCAGCTTCCTTTTGAGGTGATCGCGGATGATGTCCAAGCCAACTTCCCGCGGCATGCTTTCCCCGAACTTGGGAAGTCTGCCGAGCTCCTCGCGCAGGAAGTCCAGGTCATGGGAGATGTCGTCGCGGTCCGGGAAAAAATCGCCGATCAGCCCGGAGAGGAAATCCGACCATTGGGCAAGCGTGCGGTCCCGCTTCATTGCGGTTACCGCGGCGAAAAGCTTTTCCGTGAAGGCAAGGAATCGCCCGAGGACCTCGGAATCACCCCCCTCCACCCCCTCCAGGGGCACCGTCCCGCCGTAAAGGGGCCCATCCTTTTCAGGCATTGCATACCCGAGGAGCATGCGGTCGAGGCCGTGGCGCCACGTGTTCTGGGTAAAGCCGGGAATGCCGAGCTCCTCGCGGTGCGCCCCGTCGATGCCCCAGCGGATGCAGGCATCGCGGACCCATCCCCTGACGGACTCAACTTCGGGTCCCGGCAGCTCGAATTTCTCCCGGATCTCTTCGGATTCAAGGACTTCCATGACCTCCTGAGCCCCGCACCTTCCCTGGGGAAGATCGAGCAGAGCCAGGAAAGCGGAAACCGTCCGGCTCTCGACCCGCAGGCCCTTGTCGGCGATGCTGTAAGGGACCATCCTCGGGTCGTCTTCGGGCAGGGAGAATACCGCCTCAATGAAAGGGGCGTAGGCCTCGATGTCAGGCGTCATCACGAGGATGTCCCGGGGCCGGATGTCCGGGCGCGATCCAAAGAGGGCGAGCAGGTTGTCCTGGAGGATCTCGACTTCCCGCATGGGGCTGTGGCAGGAATGGATCTCGATGGAGGAGTCCGCCGGAGGGATGTCCGTACCGGCTGACTTTTCGGGCCTTCCCGCAAATTGAGGATATCCGACTGGATGGAGCTGAGTACGGTCCGCCGGCCCGGCTCGATGAACCGCCCCTCTTCCTGGGGGTCAAAGGCGCGCAGGACATTGAGGAATTCCCTGCCCAGCACCCCCATTGACGCGAGAAGGCTGTTGCCCACGGTCAGGTGGAGGTCTTTTCCCGGGTCCTTTGAACCGGACTTCCTGGCCTTTCGCTCAATGACCCGCTCAGGTTCGATATCGTCCCAGAACTCCTGGCACGGGTTCATCACGAACAGGTGCACATCCGTGAAATTTGCCGCGGCATTGAGGACTTCGAGGTGGAACGGCGGGAGGGCCGATATCCCGAAAACAGATAAGCGCGCCGGGAACCCTTGTGCCGCAAGGTCCCGGGCACGGACGGCCTCGTCGCGCCTTTTTGAGGAAATCGTTCCTGAGCGCTGCCCGGTGCGGAGTTTTTATTGCACCAGCCAGCTCCCGCCAGAGTTCCGGCTGCCATTCTCCTGGTCCCTGGCCGCTCTCCCAATCCATGATCATTTCCGGCCTGAAAAGCAGGTACTGGTCGAAAAGGTCAGCTATTTTCCGGGAGAGCTGGTAGAGCTTGAAAGCGGCGCTGCCGCTCCGAGAGGTAATCCCTGATTTCGGCAAAGGAGGGCCTCTCCAAGAGCCCGGGCAGGGTGCCCATGATCTTCCAGCTCAAGTTCTCCGGGGCAAAGGGCGAGTCCTTTTCAACGGGCGGCAGGAGAATGCCGAAAAGCTCCCTTATGTAGCTGTTCGGGAAGGGGAAACGGCAGTTCGCGCACACGCCGTGGCGGTTTGCCAGTTCCATCGACACCCAGCGCTCCATACCCCTGCTCTGGACCAGGATGATTTCCGCATCAAGGGGGGAAGGGAGGGGGGCTTCGAGCAGCTCCGAGAGCATTTCCAGGAGGATTTCGAGACGGTTGCTGCTGTGGAGGGTAAATTCGGGCATCGTTCGCTTTCAGGACTTAATGGGGTGCGCCAGACCGGGAACACAATATAAAATGAGGCCGCAAAAATCAAAGGATTTGCCGCTTGTCCCGGCAGGCACTTGCCGGAAAGGCCCCGGTGGCCGGGGCGTTCAGGGAGGTGTTTTCTAAGAAATAAGGTTTCCTGTCGGCGCGGCCGCCTCCGGGTCCATATTGGATATCAGTTCCTTCATGACGACCACGGCGAGTTTGGGCGGGTTGAGCAGGCGGATTATGAGGCGCAGGATAGTTTTCTTGTCTTCTTCGTTGAGCATTGAAACATAGTAGCGAATCATCTCGTCGAGGTTCTTGTTCTTGTCGATCGCGTCGATATTGCCTATGTCGACGCCCTTGTAAAAATCGGATTCTTTCACGTTGAGCTTTTCGCAGAGCTTCTTCATCATCTCGGTCCCGATGTTCCTGGCGCCCTTCCTCCCGGAGGGGTAAAGGAGCGCGTAGGCGTAGGGCTTCTTGACATCGAGTATCCGGGCAAGCGTGGGGACGTTTATGCCCTTGCGATCCAGAATCAGCTTCAGGTTCATCTTTTTTATATCGTCTATTCTCATCGCATTATTCATTTTGCTGGACATTTTAGGCTCCAAGTGATGTAAGAGTGTTCGTGTCAGGTTTGTTCTCTTAACACAACACGGTCATGAGAAACAAGAAAAAGATCAATCTCTCCAATAGGTTCGGAGGAGGGAAAGGGAGGGTTATGAAAAGGCATATTGCCATGATGTATGCTCGATGGTCAGGGCCTGTAAGCATTTTGCTTATCATCTTGGCCTCTCTCGCAAGCTGCACCAATTACGAAGCCGCCACCAAGCACCTCAACTACGGCCTGGCATACATGGAAGCCGGCCAATACACCCCGGCCCTCAGGGAACTCCTCGAGGCCGAGAAAAACAACCCCCGCGACCCGAGGATCCAGTATTTCCTGGGTTTGAGCTATTACGGCAAGGGGTTGACCCGGGAGGCGGAGGAGGCGATGAAGAAGGCCATTTCCCTCAAGCCCGATTACTCGGAAGCGCACAATCAGCTGGGGATGATTTACGCGGAAAGCGGACGGCTGGATGAAGCGGTAGCGGAGTTCCGCCAGGCCCTTGCCAACCTCCTGTACGAAACCCCGAGTTTCGCCATGAACAACCTGGGCTGGGCATATTACAAGCAGGGAAAGTACAATGAGGCCATTGCCCAGTACGAGGAAATCCTGAAAAGGGACCCGGCCTCCACTATCCTGCCGCTTGTGGAAAAGAACATGGGGATTGCCTATTACGCCCAGGGCAATTACAGCGTATCCCTGGCACACCTGAGGACGTCCCTGCAGCTGGCGCCGGATTTCGCCCCCGAACAGGCCCATTACTGGATCGGGAAGAACCTGTTAGCCCAGGGAAAGGCCGGGGAGGCGGAAGCCGAGTTTGCGAAGTCTATCAAGGCCTCCCCTAATTCCAGGTTCGCGTCCGATTCGGCCGGTGAGATTGAAAGGCTGAAATTCGGCCCGGGGGCCGCTCCCGCCAGGCCCGGGGCTCTCCGGCCCGCTGCCGAGCCCGTCAGGGCTCTGATGCCCGAATCACCTCCGCCCGCCCCCGAGAAGGCCAGGGTTGAACAGCCGGCACCGCCGCCCGTGACGGCCAAGGTTGAGCAGCCTGTCCCTGCCCCGGCCAGGGTTGAAGCACCGCTGGCGGCCGCCCCCGCCGCGGCTCAAAAAGCCTTGCCCGAGAAGCCGAAGGCGGCGCCCGAAAAACCAGTGAAAGCAGAGGAAAAGACCTCGGTGCACATTGTCAAGCAGGGGGAGACCCTGTATGCCGTTGCCCGTCTTTACAGCGTCTCCGTGCGGGCTTTGTCGGCAGCGAACAATATCCCTCCCGATCACAAGGTCAAAATCGGGGAGCGGCTGATAATTCCCGATTCTTCCCAGAGCGGTCCGCCTCCGAAAGGCAAGCCCTGACCCGTTAATTTGTCAAAAGGCCGGCTGCCTGCCTGCTCTTTCAGGCAATACACAAAAAAATGCGCCCCCCGGGGGCGCATTTTTTATTGAGGGCAAACTGCCCGCGCTTATACCCCTCAGGTCCCTCCATATCCGATCGTCACTTTCCCGTCTGCCACTATGACCGGTACATCCCTTTGACCCGCGGATAGCTTGAGCATCTCCTGGAGCTTTCCCTTGTCGAGTTTCACGTCGTGATACTCGGCGCCGCTGTAGGCCGACCTGGCCCTGTCGGTATAAGGTCAGCCTGCCGTCCCGTAAATAATAACTTTTTCCGCCATTGTTGCCTCCTATTGCTGTCCAGATTTAAACGAGATCCGGTACAGGGCGCCCGCGTAATCGTCTGAGACCAGCAGGGCGCCGTCCGGCATCACCAGCACATCCACCGGCCTGCCCCAGGGCTCGCCCGACCGGAGCCATCCCTGTGCGAATGTTTCATATTTCACCGCGCGGTTATTTTCAAGCCTGACCAGGGAAATCCTGTAGCCTATCGGGGTGCTGCGGTTCCAGGAGCCGTGCTCCGCGATGAATATCTGGTTGCGGTACCCGGACGGGAACATCTTGCCCGTGTAAAATCGGATGCCGAGGGCGGCCACATGGGGGCCGAGCTTCATCTCGGGGGGGATGAATTCAGGGCAGCTGCGTTTTTTCCCGTATTTAGGGTCAGGGATATCGCCGCCATGGCAATATGGGTAGCCGAAATTCAAGCCGGGCTGCGGCGCCCGGTTCAGCTCGTCCGGCGGCTGGTTGTCCCCCATCCAGTCCCGGCCGTTATCAGTGAACCACAGCTCCTTCGTGACGGGGTGCCAGTCAAAACCAACCGTGTTGCGGACACCTCTGGCAAAAATCTCGAATCCGCTTCCATCCGGGCGGACCCGCGTGATGCTTGCATATATGTCCTTTCCCGGCTCGCATATATTGCAGGGCGCACCGACCGGGACGTACAGGTACCCGTCGGGGCCGAAGGCGATGAACTTCCAGCCGTGGTGCCTGTCGCCGGGGAAGCTGCGGTTCACCACGACGGGCGCCGGCGGTTTGCGCAGGTTCTTTAGAATATTGTCGTAACGGGTCACCCGGCTGATTTCCGCCACGTACAGCGACCCTTCCCGGAAGGCGACGCCGTTGGGGCTGGCAAGGCCCGTTGCCAAAGTTATGACCTCCCGTCCCCTGGTAAAACCCTCTGCCGGGGTGACCGCGTAAACCTTGTCCCCGCGGGTGCCGACGAATACGGTTCCGTCCGGCCCGAGCGCCAGGGAGCGGGCACCGGGGACAAGGGCGTACACGGAGACCTGGAATCCCGGGGGCAGTTTCAATTCTTCAACGGGTAATTGCCGGCCGGCCTGTGACGGGCCGGCAGAGAACAGCAAAATCAAAAACAGTGCCGCCCCGCCCAAGAGGACCGAAAAGTATTTCACTCTAACCGGGGCTTTAAAGCCATTCCGGGATCGCAGCAAAACTGTCATGGTGCCCCTCTTCGCTTTCGAGCATCTTCCCGAACAGGCGCGCAGTAATAACGTCGTCCTCGTTCATCGCCGCCTTGATTATGTTGCTTTCAAAGGATACGGCAGTGCCGGTAATGCCGTATCCCATCTTTGCCACCTTATCGAGTTCTTCAAAAAGCTGTAGCAAATAGAGTTATCCTGCGGAAGATTATTTTTGAAGTGATGAAAAAACGCGATAATAAAAAAAGCCCCAATTTGGTTGGGGCTTTTTTATTATTTAACTGGTCTCGAGAGGACTTAGAAAGTCATAGTCAATTGATGCATCAGCAGATAACAATCGTCGATCTGGAATGAAGCATTTGTTCCTTTGAACCAGTCGCCAGCCCAGAAATATCCGAATCCAACCATGTACGTGAGATTGGGATAGATCTTGTAGGACGCGGTTATGTCGAACTCGTTCCCGATATGGTCGTCAACATACCCGTTGGGTGTCTCATCCTGTTTCATGTATGAGAAAGATGCCCTCAAGGCAAGTTTCGGAATCGGATTGTATCCGGCATAACCCTGGTACAAAACAAGATTTTCCTCGCTCCATCCGCCCCGGAACTTCACCCCGCCTGACGGGGTCCCCCAACCTATGGTCGATTTATAACGGCCGCCCTGCCACTTGGCGAATTTATCATTTCCCAACATTAAAGTGGGGTCCCAATCCCTGCCGCCTCCATGGGAAACGGTTCTATCGCCGTCGTTGGGGTCATCGCCTTTTATATAGGCGAACATGACGCCTACGTAAGCGGGACCGATGTTGACCTTGCCGTTCAAATAAGCGGAAAGCCCGTCTATATCGACATCACTCGTGCCGGCTACTTTTGACTCAAATTTACCTGTCGTCCAGTAAAGTTTGCCTTCCAGGTCAACCGGGCCGAGTTTAGCCTGCACATACGGGGAAATCTCATAATAATTCATTGTGGCCGGAAATGGCACAGCCACCTGGGTGTTCCAGATATCAAATGTCTCAGCGACACTCGATTCGTAGTGTTCCCAAAGCAATTGCAGGCCCGCCTGCCCGGATTTCCACTTGTAAATCCCCTGGAGTGCATACCTGTCCCAGTCACTGGGCTTATAAATCGTGGGGTCGAATTCCCTTTCAAGGCCTTTCTGCCAATAGGCGCTTAAGGTCAATGGGCCGATCGGCGCAGTGTAGCGGATCATGCCTCCCGAACTGGCACTGGTATTGCCGAAAGCGATCGGGCTCCAGTAATTGACAGCCTGGTAACCGACATCAAAAAACCCGGGGCCCAGGTTGAAGGTTACATAGGCGCGCTCCCAGGAAATATTGTTCTCATCCTGAAAACCTCCGGTTCCTGCGGAGGTTGTGGCCGGGTTCGGAGTTCCCACTGCTGCTTCCTGTCCCCAGACCCTTTCCAGGGCATCGAAACGGGTTGTAAGCTTCAGGCCTTCCGTAATCTGGAATACGGTGCCTACCCTGAGCCTCTGGCCAAAAGTGCCCCTCCCTCCATTATCTGCCTGCTGTGCAGCGGTACCGCTTCCATCATTCAGCGAGATAATTGCTGGTCCACTGCCCAATGACATAGTAGTCGCCGAAGAATTTAACATCGGCGGCTCCTGCCGGCATGCTGAAAAGACTTAGTAACAAGATGAAAATGAATACGAGATATAACTTCTTCATGAGTCCTCCTCCTCCAACGTGCATTGTGAATTCGATCGTGTGCTCGTTTCCCTCCTGAATGACCGTGTATATAATATAAAAAAACAACTCATTCAAACAAATTCTAACTAATACGGATGAAATAATAACTAAATGTGGCTGATTCGCACCGGTCTGCAAATGCTGGCTTGTTTGAGATTTGGAGTAGAATAATGGCTTTAACGGTTGATTATCCGGTTTTACGGATGAAATGGATGGAGGTGGCCTTTACGGAGGCGGTTACGGGCATTTCCTCCCGCAGGCCAAGTTCTTCCAGGGCGTTCGCCGTTATGTAAGCCACGAGCGGAAATCCGCACGATAACTCCACCCTGTAAAAGAAACCCTGGGGGATAATTCTTTTTAATAATCCCCTGAAAGGTATTCCTGGCACTGGTCCTGGAATGAGCTGCGTTGATCGAAATAGTGACGTTTTCGGGGCGAATGAAAAGCACGACTTTTTCCCCCGGAGAGCCTTTCCCGACCACCTCGAACTGTCCGCCGTTGACGTTCACCAGCAGGGCAGCCTGTGCACGCTTCCCGGATGGTCCCCTCCAGGATCGTCTCCGTCCCCACGAAGGAGGCGACGAATTCGTTGACGGGCCGGTTTATAACGGCATGCGGTACAGTCCACCTGGGCGATGTGCCCGTCTCCCATGACGGCTATGCGGTCGGAGAGGCGCAGGGCCTCGTTGCGGTCGTGCGTCGCCATGATCGTGGTCGTATTGTGTTTCGGAAAGGACCTTTTCGAGGTCGATCACCAGGGATTCCCGGGTAGGCGGGTCGAGCGACGCGAACGGCTCATCGAGGAAGAGTATCTCGGGCGAGACTGGCAAAGGCCCGGGCCAGGCTCGTCCTCTGGGCCTCCCCGCCCGACAGGGTCTTTGCCGACCGGTCGCGAAGGTGGGTGATGCCGAAAAGCTCCAGCTGCCTCTCGGCGGATCTTGCGTGCTTCCGCTTTATCAATGCCGCGGATCTTGAGCCCGGAAATTACATTGCCGATGACGGTGGTATCGAACAGCAGCGGCTCCTGGAACACCATGGCGAGCCGCCGCCGGTATTCGAGGGGGCTGTGGAGAGGCCCCGACGGGCCTGCCCCGGAAAAGGATTTCCCCGGCCGAGGGTTTTGCCAGGAATGACAGGGCGTGGAGGAGGGTCGTTTTGCCGGCGCCGTTCGGGCCGATCAGGGACAGCGCTTCCCCTTCCACTATTGCAAGCTCGGGGACGTCGACCAGGACGCTCCCTCCCCGCACCACCTTCAGGTCTCTTGCTTCGAGAATCGGGATCGCGCTCATCGCGGCCTCTCCCTCTGCTGGACATAGGTGAGGACGAGGTTGATCAGGTAAGCGAAGAGCAGCAGGATGATGCTCAGGGCGATGGCGACGTCGAAATTGCCGCGGCTCGTTTCCATGACGGTCGCCGTGGTCAGGACGCGCGTGTAGCCCTTGATGTTGCCGCCGACCATGATCGAGGCCCCCACCTCGGAAATGACCCCCCCGAACCCGGCCATGACCGCGGCGAGCAGCGGCAGCCGGGCCTCGCGGATCAGGATCCGGACCATCTGGAAACGGGTGGCGCCCAGCGCCAGGATCTGCAGGCGCAGCTTTTGCGGCAGCTGCTGCATCGCGGCCAGGGATATGCCCATGACGATGGGGGTGGCGATGATGGCCTGGGCAATGATCATCGCCGCCGGCGTGTACAGGATCTCCAGGAAGCCAAGGGGCCCGTTGCGCCACAGGAAGATGGTGACGAAGAGCCCCACCACCACGGGCGGCAATCCCATTCCCGTGTTGATGAGGCTCACGACGAACTTCCGGCCGGGAAACTGCGCCAGGGCGACGATGGTCCCCACCGACATCCCGATAAAACAGGCTGATCAGTGTCGCCGTGCCCGAGACCTTCAGGGAGAACCAGGTGATCCCCAGGACCTCGGGGTCGAAGGTCACGAGCAGTTTGAAGGCCTGGCGGATGCCTTCAAGAATGATATCCATCTACTTTCCCGAGGGCCTCCTCTTTCTTTCCGGCATCGGGGAAGAACAGCGGGGAGCCGAATTTTTTCACGCCGAAGGTCTTGATAATGGCCTGCGTCTGCTTGGAAACCATGAAGTCGGCAAAGGCCTTGGCGCCGGCGAAGTTTACCTTGGGCCATTTCTTCGGGTTGACCTCGATCACATGGTAGATATTGAGCAGGATGCCGTCGCCCTCAACGAGGATATCCAGGCCGAGGTTCTTCTTCAGCGCCAGGTACGTGCCCCGGTCGGCCAGGGTGTAGGTCTTCTTCTCGGCGGCCACGTTCAGCGTCTGCCCCATGCCGAGCCCCGTCTGCTGGTACCACTTCTCACCCTCGTATTTCACGCCGGCCGCCTTCCAGATGTCCTTTTCCTTGGCATGGGTCCCGGAATTGTCGCCCCGGGAGACGAATACGCTGCCGGAGGCCGCTATTTTCTTGAAAGCGTCAGCGGCCTTTTTCATGCCCTTGATCTTCGCCGGGTCTGACGGGGGGCCCACTATGATGAAATCGTTGTGCATGACAAGCCTGCGGTTCACCCCGTTGCCCTCGGCCATGAATTTCTTTTCCGCCGCCGGCGAGTGGACGAGCAGCACGTCTGCCTCGCCCTTCGAGCCCATGGCCATGGCCTGCCCGGAACCCACCGCGATGGTCTTGACGAAATAGCCCGTCTTTTTTTCAAAGATCGGGATCAGCTACGTCAAGGAGCCCGGAGTCCTGGGTGCTCGTCGTCGTGGCCAGGATCAGGTTCTTCTGCGCAGGCTGAGCCGCTGCGGAGTTCGACACGAAAATTGTCAGCCGCGAAGACGGCTAAAAGACAAAGGATAATTATTCTCTTCGCTTCATGTAAGCCTCCTCTTAATTTTAAATACCTATTTCCTTTTAGCGGCCTGCCACTCCTTCGAGTTGGGGAAGAAAGCGCGGCGCCGTACTTGTCTTTGCCGAAGTCCGCTATGATCTTCTGGCCCTTGGCGGGGTCGGTGAGCCATTTGGCGAAAGTCATGGCGTCCGCATGGTTGACGCGGGGGAATTTTTTCGGGTTGACCGGAATCAGAGAGATATAGTTCAGCAGGGCCTCGTCATTCTCGACGAGGATGACAAGCTTTATATCTTTCTTGAGCGCCAGGTAGGTCGCCCGGTCCATGAACACGTAAGCCCCCTTTTCGTCGGCAAACTTCGTGGTCGGGGCATTTCCCAGCGAGCCTTTCTCGTATGACATACCAGGCGCCGGCGGGCTTGATCCCGGCTTTGGCCCAGATGTCCATCTCGGCCACGTGGGTTCCCGGATTTGTCGCCCCGGGTGATGAAGAGGGCCTGTCTTGGCGGCTATTGCCTTCAGGGCCTCGGCCCCCGTTTTCATCCCCTTGATCCCCGCCGGGTCAGAGGCCGGGCCGAGGATCACGAAATCGTTGTACATCAGGGGGATCCGCTCCGTCCCGAAACCGTCCTTGATGAATTTCTCCTCAAGGGCTTTCGCGTGGGCCATGACGAGATCGACATTGCCCTTTTCGGCGATCTTCAGGGCGGCGCCCCGTCCCGGCGCCGACGTGGCGGACCCGGATGCCCGTCTCTTTTTCAAAGGCGTCTTCGAGGGCCCCGACAATACCCGAATCAATGGGCCCGATCGTGCTTGCGAGCAGGACGAAGCCGTTTTGGGCCCAGCACAGGCCGGGGATGAGAAGAATGATAGTGAACAGCCAGTGAAAGCAAGCTTTCTCATGCCTTTCTCCTTTCAGATAAGTGAGTACATTATTTTCCCCGAGTCTTCGAAACCGTAGCCCCCGAGCTTTTCAAAGCGCTCCCGGAACCCGGGTGACCTTAAAATATCCATGAGTGACTGGATTCCCTTATTGAAGTAGGTTGACTGGTCGAGGGCCATTTCAAAGTTTTCCCTGGCAAGGGGGATGAAATACAGCCCCATCAGACGCGAAACGGCTACCGTGGCAAGTCCCGCGTCCGCTTTGCCCGAGAGCACCGAGAGCCCCACCTCGACGTGCGTGAAGACCTCGTCCCCGTAACCGTTGATAGCCTCAGCCTGGATGCCGGATTTTTTCAGGTGGTAATCAAAAAACACTCTCGTGCCGGAGCCTGCCTGGCGGTTTATGAACCGGGCCTTCTTCCCGATGATATCTTCGATGCCGGTGATCCCCAGCGGGTTGCCGGCCGCTGTCACGATGCCGATCTCCCGGCGAAAGAGATGGACAAGAACGGCCTTGATTTCCGGGAGGTACTTGGGGATAAAAGGGACATTGTAAGTACCGCTCTCCTGGTCAAACAGGTGCGTCCAGGCGATGTCGGTGTACCCTTTGCCGAGCGCCTTCAGGCCGTCCATGCTTCCGGTATTGGCGCAAAAGAAGTAGAATTCGGGGTAGGTATGCCTCATTTCGGTGAGCAGGAAATCCAATACGGGGTCGTTGCTTCCCGCGGCGAGCAGTGCTCCCTCCACGGTGCGGCTGCGCTCCTTTGCCTTGTGCAGAGAGCCCCGGGCGTTCTCCTCGATCCACTCGTCAATGAGTTTCTTCGGGAAGCTCCATTTCCCTGTCGCCCGGCTGGCCGGGATTTTTTTAGCCTTGATGAGCGCATATACCTGCTTGTCGTTGATTCCCAAATAGGCGGCAACCTCTTTTGTGCTCATGATTTCGTTGGACATAAGAACCTCCGGGCAAATTTGAGATGAATTTTTTAGCACATCAAAATAATGTATTGCAACCAATTCGGACAAAATATTACAAGAAATCCGCAAAATTAACCTATGAAAATAAAATCCTTTGAATTCAATCTCCGGGAACTGGCGGGTTCGACCGGCGACTTCGGGACCCTGCTGCCGCTGGCAATGGGCTACATTTATGTCTGCGGGCTCAACCCGGCGGGATTCCTGGTCATGATGGGGCTGGCAAATATCGTGACCGGCCTGGTTTACCGCCTTCCCATGCCCATAGAGCCGATGAAGGTCCTTGCCGTTGCGGCAATCGCGCAGCATTGGACCCCCTCGATGGTCCACGCGTCGGCATTCGGCATGGGCGTGGCCTGGATTATATTCGCCGTGACGGGCATCGTCGGCTGGATTGCGAAAATCACGCCGCCCTCCGTGATCAGGGGCATCCAGGCGGCCCTCGGTATCATGCTCGCCATTGAGGCGGCCAAGCTCCTCCTCACGGGGTGGCTGCTCGGCATAATTTCAATCCTGGTCGTGATTGTCCTGAGGAACAACCGGTACGCGCCGGCAGGGGTGGTCCTGATGGCCCTGGGCATGGCCGTCATTTATATGAAAGGAGGGTTCCAGGACATCGCGGCACCCGCCTTCAGCATTCCGCCGGTAAATGCGATCTCGCTGGACGAGGCCTGGGATACTATGGTCACTGCAGGGTTTGCCCAGATCCCGCTGACCATTACAAATGCCACGATAGCCACTGCGGCCCTCATAGCAGCGTACTGGCCTGACCGGCAGGTCACGGTGAGAAACCTTTCCTGGAACCAGGGGATCATGAACATGGCAGCGGCGTTTTTCGGGGGCATGCCGATGTGCCATGGCGCCGGCGGATTGGCCGGCCAGTATTATTTCGGCGCGCGCACCGGGGGGGCTAACATTATCGAAGGGCTGCTGGAAATATTCCTCGGGCTTTTCCTGTCCGCTTCGATAGCCGGCCTGTTTTCCGTCTTCCCGGCGGCTGTCATCGGCGCCATGATGCTCATGGTCGGCATTGAACTGGTGATGTTCACAGTGGAGACCAAAACGCGCATGGACGTCATACCGCTGGCTGTTACCGTCATTGTATCCCTTTCAACAAACATGGCTTTTGGCTTCCTGGCGGGCATTGCCGCTCATCGCCTCGTCTTGATGAGGTCGGCGCAACGCGACATCCCTGTCCGAAGATGATCATCAGATGAGCTGCTTTTTAAGACGGCCCGGTTTGGGCGGGCTCTCCGCGGCTATCGCGGTTCGAGGAGGGCCCTTTTCTTCCAGATATCAAGAATGGAACCGGCGACCCCGGCAGGCAACGCGCGAAGGCCGCGTTCGTAATTGGAAAGGGCCTGGCAGGATATCCCCAGCTTCTCGGCCAGTTCGGACTGCTTCAGCAGGTAATCGGTCCGGAACTTCCTGATCAGTTCGGGGTTGCCCACGATCTCCTCCGGGTATTCCGGTATGTTCAGGGGGAGCACGGGCTGGGGCAGCTGTTTCCCCTTGGCCCGGCGGTGGCGCAGGGAAACCGCTTTCTTTTTACCCGGCGGGCCGATTTTCCAGATCTGATCGGAAAGCCTTACCGTGAACGCGGTCTCCAGCCAGTTGCGGAAATAACCCTTGATGCGGCTCGGGGGTTCGGGGATGGCCGCTTCCTCCAGGATGCCTATCTCCTCCAGCCTGCGGTGCGAATCAATAAACGAATCGAGCGTCTGTCCCGGGTTTCGCCAGTTTATGTCTTCTCCGCAGAACTCGAGTATGGCCTGCGGGGTAGCCCAGGGCTGGGCCCCTTTTTTGCCGTACTCGGTCCCGGACAGTATCCAGTATGTCCCGAGCTTTTTTGTGAATGCCTCGTGAAAGGGACTGAGCCGCAGCAGGTAACGGCTGTATGATTCGATCCACCTGAGGCCCTGGGCACTGAGGAAATAGGAGAGGGCCTGGCCGCACCGGTACTTGAAGGCAACTTCGGGTTCGCCGTCACTTTTATACTGGATGTCGATAATATCGAGGAGACTGTCGGGACGGCGGGCCCCATAGACGATAGTGCCCCCGCGCGCGTGGTCCTGCCAGGACATCCTGACCCTCAGGTCGGCTATCCTCATCACCTCTTCCTGCAAATCCCTGAAAGGCCGGCGGCTGCTGCCATGGCGCACCCGCACCCCTCGAGAGCGCGATATCTCGTCAAGGCTTATCCGGGCAATATCTTTACGGGGCTCGGGAAGCTGGGCGATCCTCGATATGAGGATCAGGAACACGTCCGCTGTTTCAACGGAGAGCTGTTTAACGGGGTCCCACGGGTTAACCCGCGGGGGCGAATCGGGAGGCGGCGAGAAGAAAAACTCGATCCTGCTGTTGACGGATTCATACCGGAAACAGGGCCGGCCGTCGTCACCCACCAGCCAGCGGCTTTTGGGGCCCCCGGTGTACAGGGCCCGCAGGGCGGCATGGATCACGGGATTCACGGCAATCGGAAATTGGGGGTATTCCGGGTGCCCGGCGGGTTCAGGGTCAAAGGAAAAATCCGCCGTTTCCGGGAAAATCTCGGAATCCCCTCCGTTGAACTCCATGTGATCGCTGTCTTCAGGCATGGTTTGACCCGCTAATCGACCCCTTTGTACCTGCGTTTACGTAATAATGTCAAGGGAATAAACCCTGCGGGCGGGCGCGGGGCAGGCCTTTGGGTTTGACATGGGCGGGTTGAGTGTTTAATATAAATAAAAAATTCTGGGAGGATTAAATGTTTGAAATAACCGATAAAGCTTCCGCAATGATCAGGGAGCTCCTGGAGGGAAGGAAGGAGCCTATCTCGGCCATCCGTATTATAATGTCGGAAGGCGGCTGAGCAGGCGCCACCTTGGGCATGGCTCTGGATGAGCCTGAACAGAACGACGAGCAGTTTGATAAGGACGGGATCCGCTACGTGGTGGACAAGGAGCTGCTGGAAATGGCCAAACCGATCAAGGTTGATTTCCTGGAAACAGACAACGGTTCCGGTTTTTATATCACCTCGGGTATGAGCGGCTGCGGGACCTGCAGCTGCTGAGTTTGTACTGGAGAGTTTCAGGAGGGCGGCCGAACGGCCGCCTTTTTTTATTTTGAATCCTTGGCTTCTTTCCTGGATTTTCCTGTAATGGCGTTCATTATGTCGGGGATCACTGTCGCGAAAGAATACAGGATAACCACGGCCAGGGCGATCAGCTCGGAAATTTTCACATCCATTGTTGTTCCTCCACTCTAAAAAAGGTCAGAAATAATAATGTGTCAGGAACTGGTCCGTCAATATCAAAATGCCCAGCACCCACAAATAAATCGAGAACCCTCTCATGCTGCCGGAAGTGAGGACCCTCATCATGATTTTCACAGACGCGTAGCCCGAAAGGGCAGCCACGGCCACGCCTGCCGCGATAATGGCGGCATGCTCCGGCATAAGACAGAAACCGCCGGTTCCAATCAGTTCGCCCGCGTGCAGGACGGCGGCCCCGAGAATTGCCGGGGCAGACAGCAGGAATGAAAACCGCGCCGCCCACTCGCGGTCAAAGCCGCGAAAAAGGGAGCCCGCAATCGTCAATCCTGACCGCGATATGGCCGGTATTATCGCGAGCCCCTGCATGACTCCCACGAATGCCGCGTCCAGCCAGCTTGTGGTGGGGAGCCCTTTGTAACCCTTTTTCAATGATTCCGCCGCCCACAGGATGCATCCCGTTATCATGAACTCGATGCCGATTGTCTTTCCCGAGATAAAGAGCTCCTCTATGTGCTTTTTGAAAATGACGCCGATGATTGCCGTGGGTATTGTCCCCGCAATCAGCAGCAATGTGAGCCTGTTTTCCCTGAACGAGAGCATCTTTTTAAAGTCATCCCGGAAAATCAGGACAATCGGTATCAGTGTCCCTATGTGCACGGCTATATCGAACAGGAGCACACCTTCGCGGATCCCGAACAGCTGCTGAAAGAGGACAAGGTGGCCCGAACTGCTCACCGGAAGGAATTCTGTCAGGCCCTGGACGAGGCCCAGGACAATCGATTCAAAAAGGGTCATCTCGTGTCCTTTGAAAAAACGGTTTCTGCATATATCATAAACAAGGCCCAGTGGGCATTTTTAAATTGAATCTTTTTGGAAATTCCTTAATTATTGTCTTGACTCACCTGCCTTTAAGGGATAATGAGAGGCACGGAAAAAAGGGGGCCTCTGTTTCAGGGGCTTAATCATTGATAAGAGGTTTTTAAAAGACAATATGGAACCGCCCGGTTGTAGGGGTAAATTTTTTGCCTGGCCGAGGCTCATTCAAAGAAAAACTGCATCCCGGATGTAATTCCAACCCTTTCCAGTTCGGCTTCCGGGATCAACCGTGAGCCGTAATTCACAGCCACTCATTTACCTCTCTCCAATAAATTTCCCGCCCTCCGGCGGGAATCCCTGAAAAATTCACTTCGTGTGAGCTGTTCATGTATTGGGTCAGCAAGAGCATACATATACTGAACCGCGTGCGCAGGCAGATCGTCATTTTTCTGTCGGTGCTGGGCCCCGGGATCATCGTGATGGTTGCGGATAACGATGCCGGGGGCATTTCGACTTATGCCGTAACGGGTTCGAAATACGGTTTTTCGCTGCTCTGGATTTTTATCCTGCTCATCCCGATGGCCTACTACGTCCAGGAGATGACTGTCAGGCTGGGGGCCGTGACAAAAAGGGGCCATGCAGAATCGATCTTCGAGGGGTTCGGCTCGTTCTGGGGCTGGTTTTCCCTCGTCGACCTCGCGGTGATCAACTGGCTGACGCTCGTCACGGAGTACATCGGGATGATAGCGGCCATGAGCCTGTTCGGCATTCCCCCGCTGCTTACCTTTATCGTCGTGACCGGCATCCTCTTCGCCATCGTCCTCACGGGCAAGTACTGGACCTTTGAAAAGATAACGCTGCTCTTCATCGGCTTCAACTTCGTTTACATACCCGCGGCGATCTGGGCAATGGACACGCCTGGGGCGCCCGGATGGAACCAGGTCCTCCAAGGCTTCAAGCCCGCTCTGGGAGGTTTTTCCGGCGACCTGATATTTATCCTCCTTGCCAATATAGGGACGACGATCGCGCCCTGGCAGATATTTTTTCAGCAGAGCGCCGTGGTCGACAAGGGCCTCGACATCCATGATATCAAGTTCGGGAAGATAGATACGTTCGTGGGCGCGGTGCTGACGTGCACTGTGGCGGCGTTCATCATTATCACCACCGGCGCGGCATTCTTTTACCACAATACCGCCCATCATCATTGAAGACGCCGCCCAGACCGCGGAGGCCCTGGTGCCGCTGCTCCCGTCGGGAGAGGGCGAGCTGGCCCGCCGGCTCTTCGCCATCGGCCTTTTCGATGCCGGGTTCCTGGGAGCGCTGTGCATTTCGCTGTCGACATCCTGGGCGGTCGGGGAGGTATTCGGCTGGGCGCACTCCCTCAACTACAGGGTGCGGGAGGCCCCCTGGTTCTATGTCGTTTACCTGGTGCTGCTCGTGACTTCAGGGGCCGTGGTGCTCATCCCGGAGGCGCCCCTTGTGACTATTACGATGTTCGTGCAGGTGGTTGCGGTCACACTGCTGCCTGTCTCGCTCATATTCATGATTTTTCTGCTCAACGACGACTCTTTCATGGGCGACCATGTGAGCACGCCGTGGCAGAACGTGACCAACTGGAGCATCGTTGTCCTTGTGATAATTATGTCCAGCATGCTGGGGGTGAGTACTGTCATGCCTAATATTTTTGGGTGACCGGAGGGACCGAATGGCTGCAGACAACAAAATGAGGATACCCGACCTTCCCCGCGGAATAGGCCACTTCCGGTTCATATATTTCACGGAAATCGTGAAGCGGCCGGTATGCGTGGGAAAAATCAAGAACCGGATAGGGAAACTCTCCGATATCGTCTTTGCCGTGACCGACCCTTATCCCGAGGCGGTGGGCATATACATGGAACAGGGCTGGGGCAAGCCCACGCAGTTCGTCCCCTGGAGCCGCGTAATAAGGGTAGAGGAGGACGCGATCTTCGTCCAGCCCCCCGAAAACGGGGACAAGTACCCTCCGTTCGTCGACCAGCCCGGCTGGATCATGGTGGACAAGCACCTCATGGGCAGGACCATTGTCGACATGGACGACCGGCGGGTGGAGGTTGTCAATGACGTGCATATGCTGGAAGCCCGCAGCCGGGTGCTGCTTGTGCACGTGGACATCTCGTTCAGCGGGTTCCTCCGGCGGCTCGGCCTCGGGAAGCTGCGCTGGATAAAGGACAACTTCATATCGTGGAAATACGTCCAGCCCCTTTCGCTTGAGGACGCCATAGCTACAGACAAGCTTTCCCTCTCGGTTACGAGGACCGATCTGCAGGAACTGCCCAGCGAGGACCTTGCCGACATGCTCGAGGAGCTTCCGGGCGAAGAGCAGCAGGCCCTTTTCTCCGCGCTCGATTCGGAGAAGGCAGCCGAGACGCTTGCCGAGGCCGAGCCCCGGGCCCAGAGGCAGATCATTTCCAATTTGAGGCAGGAAAGGGCCCGGATGATCCTCGAGGAAATGACGATCCCCCAGCTCGCCGGCCTTTTCACCGTCCTTTCCCACGACCAGGCGAAGGAACTGATCCGGCTCCTTCCGGAAGAGCAGCAGGTCCGCGTGACGGCGATCTTCTCGGAGCGCGAGGCTACCGCCGGGGGCATGATGGGCTCGGAATTCCTGACGGTGCCGAAAGAGGCCAACGTCGGCGCAGGTGCTCGGGAAGATAAGGTCCTCCGGCCTGGAGCCGACCGATATTTCCTATGTCTATGTCGTCAACGGGGACGGGCGGACCCTTGATCGGCGTCGTGGACCTGCGGGAATTGATCCTGGCGCCGGAAAACCAGCCCGTCGAGGAGATAATGACCTCGCCCGTCGTGACCGCCGAGCAGGACGATGTCCAGGAAGACCTCACGGAAATGTTCGCCAAGTACCATTTCCGCATGCTCCCCGTCGTGGACCAGCAGGACAGGATATTGGGGGTGATACGGTACAAGGATATAATGAAGGGGATTGTGACCAGGGCGAAGATATAAATTTCAAGGCGAAAGGCGAAGGGCAAAAGGCTAAAGGGAAATATTCTAAACTGACCTGTTTCTACCTTTAGCCCTTAGCCGGTCTACCCTCATAAAATGTTCCCAGGCTTCGGCCGAAGGATCGAGCAAACAAACTAGTTACCCATATGCCACGAGTTAAAATGAACATCGCAAAAAAGGTGATACTTTTTTGCCTGCAGTTTTATTTGATAATCCTGTTCGGGCTGATAATTTACAGGTTTGTTAAAATGTTCTAGCAGCGCCTCTCCAGGAATTGTCTTATCTCGCCCAGGAGCACCTCGATCTCCTCCGGCGTTGCCTATCGAAATGCGCAGCTTGTCTTTTATCCCGGGTTTGTTGAAGTGGCGGACCAGGATCCCCCGCCTCCTAAGGTACTGGAAGAGGATCTCGGCATTGCCGTCCGGCGGCCTGACAAAAATGAAATTGGACTGGGAGGGCCAGACCTTGAAGCCGATTCCGGCGAGACTGCCGGCGAGCTCCCCGCGGGTCTTGAGCACCTTTGCGGTTGTCTGCTTCAGGTATGCCTGGTCGCGCAGGGCGGCTGCCCCGATCCGGATGGCCATGGCGCTGACGTTGTAGCTGTCCTTGACCTTCAGGAGGCCTTGCAGGACCCGCGGATCGGCTATGCCGAAGCCAAGCCTCAGGCCCGCGAGCGAGTAGCCCTTGGAGAGGGTGCGCAGCACGATCACGTTGTTGTATTTTTTCACCAGCCCCATGGCGTTGTGGTCGGCGAAATCGCAGTATGCCTCGTCGATGACGAGGAGCCCCTTGAGGTTTTCGGCGAGGGTCTCGAGATCGCTGTTGGAAGCGGATGACGCATCGGGGTTATTGGGCGAACAGACGACCGTTACCGCCCCGTTTGCCTCGATGAGCTTTTCCACCGGGAGATTGAAATCATCATCGAACGGGACCTCGACAAGGGGGCAGTCCTGCATCCCCCCCAGGACGGGATAAAGGAGGTAAGTGGGGACAGGGTACACGAGGGACCGGCCCGGCTCCAGGCATGCCCGGGCGATATACGCCAGGATCTCGTCGCTGCCGTTTGCGGCCAGCACATAATCGAGCGGGACATCGTAAAGGCGGCCCGCCTCCTGGCGCGCCACGGTTGACATGGGGTCGGGGTAGCGCCGGAGCGCTTCCGCGTCTATGTTCCCGATCTCTTTGACAGCCCATGGTGATGGAGGATAAGGGTTTTCGTTCGTATTGAGTTTTATCGTTTTCGTGCCGGGCAGCGGCTGCTCGCCCGGTTCGTAGGCTTTCAGTTTGTCAATGGCGGTTCTGAACAGGCTCATAACGGTCTCCACAATTCCCCATGCGTTCCGCCGGTTCGTCAGGACGGGACGCGGGCCCGCAAGTTATTTATTTTCAATTGAGGCTTCTTTTTCGAAATTGCCCGCAGGGTGATGATCTGTGTCCGAGTAAACCGGGTAATGGAGGCGGAACATCTCGACTATCAGATCATAGGGCACGTCGGCAAAGCTTCCGTGGTCTTTGACATACTCCATGTGCTTGTGCCCGGCCCTGTCAAAGGGGTGCAGGAGGGCATCTTCCGTCCCGTCGAAATCAAGGGCTTTCACGCCGAAGCGCTCGCACAGCGACAGGTTGAAAGTCGGCGTCGCCTTGACCCATTTGCCCTCTATGAACAGCTCCGCATACCCGTGGAAGATAAAAAGGTCGGTCTTCATAAATTCCCTGAGGCGCTCGGTGGTAAGGTGGTTCCTGACATCGGCAAAGCCGGGCCGGGCGGGAATCGAGCAGGCGCGCGCCGCGGCGCAAAGGACAATCGCCTTGGCTACGCAATAGCCGTACCCCTTTTTTAGAATCGTGCTCGCCCTGAACGCATCCGGCGTTAATTCGATCCTGTAAGGGTCATAGCGGATCTCATCCCTCACGGCGTAAAAAAGCCTTACGGCCTTTTGCCGTTCGGTAGCGGCGCCTTCGACGGCCCTCGCCGCGAACTCCCTCACCGCGGCGGAGTCGCAGTCGATGAAGGCAGTGCTCTTGAGAAAATCTTTCATAATTCTCTTCTTGCTCCCGTGAGGTTTTTGAAAATAAGGATTCAGCGCTGAAAAGTCAAGGGGTTAGAAGGCAAAGAAAGGGAGGGGGCCTTTCAGCCCAGGGGCCTGCCGCCGTTCAATCTCTCGTATACCCTGATGTACTGCGCGATCATCGCCTGGAGGTCGTATTTCTCCCGGGATTCCCTCATGATCCTCTTTGCCTGGGCCTCCCGTATATCAGCGGGCATGCGGTGGAACAGGACGCTGTTACGCATGCCGTACCACAGCCCTCCCGGGTCGTAGTTCCTGAAGAGGAAGCCGTTGCCGACATCCTGGGGCGCCCCGTTTGCCTTGAGCCGCAACTCCCTGATCTTGTCGTGGTAGCCGCCGGTGTCACGGTTTGTCGCCGTCGCACCGAAAAGGTTCCCGACCTGGTCTATCTGGCCGCAGGGCTCGTACAGCGATGCCCCGAAAACATCGCTTGCCGCCGCATAGCCCAGCATGGCCAGCTCCTCGCTGAAAGGCTGCCGGCATATCTTGCCCCCGGAGAGCCATGGAAATCCTTCCGAGGATGTCCTCGTGGGTGCGATCGCCGCCGACGCCGTCGGCAACTATGGCGATCTGGGTGTCCCCGTGCTCGATGACGAATTTCAGGGCTATGTCCTCCAGCAATTCGACCCCTTTCTGGGATGGGTCGAGGCGCGAGGGCCAGAAAAACACGATCGCGTCGGGATCGACTTTGAGGCCGGTCCTCCTCTGAAACTCGACGCGGTTGGTCCGCTTGGCTTCCAGCACGTCGTCGTCCGGCCCGAATTGCTTTACCAGGTAGGGGCAATTTTCCGGGTACATGTTGGGAGAGGGCGCGTTGATAATGGCCAGGCCGGCGTTCGTGTAATATTTCACCTTGACTTCCTGCCTCACGCTGGGGGGGATTATGTGGCGGTCGAGGAAGTAGTCGTCCACCACCTCGCGGAGAAATTTCTCCCCGACAAAGTTGATGAGGCTGGCGTTTTTTATGGCGGTTGCCTGGCAGTCTATGCCCCGGCGGCCGTATTCCTCGGAAAAATAAAGGTCGCTGGACATGCTGTTCCAGTCCACCCCGAACAGGATGTCAAGGGGTACATTCCCGGTGAACACATTGTGGACCGTGTGCAGCAGCGGCAGGCCTGTCATTTTGGCGTATGCCGAAATGATGCCTCCGGCCATCCAGTCATGGCTGTGGACGATGAGCCTTCCCCGGCACAGTGACCGGACGTTTTTGATTATATTGTTGACGATCTCCCTCTGGAACTCCGCGGCCGTGTAAAGCGGGTTCCCGGAATAGGCGCTCATGTTTTCGGCAAACACGGATGAGCTGACAAGATGGATCTTTTCCGGATATATCTTGTATCTCAATTCCCGCCACTCGCGTTTCGTCCATCTTCGATTCCCGCTGGAATCTTTTTTAAGGTTCAGGGTTGCCAGGTGCACGTCTATCCCCCTGCTCGTGAGCCCCTCGCACAGGGCGGACACGACTTCCCCCTGTCCCCCGCTCTTCCCGGATATGTACCTCGCCAGCGGCCCCATTTCGTCCGGCAGCTTGCCTGTCTCCGGGCTTATCATGAGGATCGCCGTTTTTTCCGACCTCTTGAGGACCTCGAAACGTTTCATCGCGGCCTCCAGGTCGTCTATCTTGCGGGTGAGCAGGTAAACCGGGATTGACTCCGACTGCCCGTAAGGGTTCGGGAAAGTGTAAAAGGCGTCCGCTCCCCTGCGTTCGGCGAGGTAAAAGATATTGTCTGCCGAGGTGAGGGACCTCCACTTGGAGAACAGCTCGCCGCCGGCCCTCCGGGCTTCCACTTCCATTTTCTCTATGTCGGAGAGGATTTCATTCTGGACGACGCCGGAGATTACCGCCGGCCGGGAACTTTCGGGCAGCTGCGCCCGGGGGCAGCCGGATACCTCCACGCGCGAGAACATCTTCCCGGGGTTGAGCGATTCAATGCCGGCCCTCTCGAGGGCGGAAGGGAGCGCTTTCCAGAACTCCGCCCGGCTGTTGTTCCTGGCCCTCATCAGCTCCGCCGAGAAAACCAGGGGGAATTCCCTCCTGCCGGAGCTTTTCAGGAGATAGCAGAACGCATCGGCAGTGCGGGCGTCGAGCAGGGAACAGCTCATGGCCCGGTCGCGGAACATGAGGAGGGTGTCCTCATCGGGCGCCCTGAAGACCGCTTCCCCCGAAGCGGTCGTGCCGGGAAAGTCTCCCCCGGGCCGGTCGCACAGCAGGACTTCATAACCCATTTCTCCTGTGACACGGGCAATTTCCCGGTCGGCGATCAGGTAAGTGTTCAGGAAGGCCCGCGAGCGGATGCCGAAAATGCGCTTCATCTGTTCCTGGTGCAGGATTATCTGGTCCCTGAATTCTCTTTTTTTCGGATCGGGGAAAATGCCTGCCAGGGAGTTGTAGTATGTAGTGTCGAGCACCTCGACCCTCCCGCCGTCAAGGCCGGCATCGAGGAGCTCTCTGGCGGCATCGACAATTTTGGGTAGAATAGAGTTCGGCCTGCTCAAAAAAAAGACCGGAGAAGCAGACGGCAACGCCAAATGCGGGGTTGTGCTCGACCATGCATGTCAAGGAGCTTCAAGGCCGGCAGGTAACGCTGCCGGGAGTACTTTACGAACTGCTCCCTGTTTTTCTCATCCCAGAAGAATTTGTCCCTGTCCGGGTGGAGGCGGAAGGGATGATGGAAATGGACCACGAATGAGGCGATCATATGCGCTGTTCCATTTTCTTAACGGTATGGATGAAAGATAGAAAAATTTCTACGGGTGTTTGCGCCGCACGATCTGGTTGCCGATTACGGTCAGGACTTCCTCGCCCTTCTGATTAACGCACGCATATCTGAGTTTTATGATACCGCGATCGGGTTGTGATTTCGACGGTTTTTTTTCCAGGACTTCCCCGACTGCATGGAGGGTATCGCCGGGGCGCACCGGTTTGAGCCAGCGCAGTTCGTCGAACCCCGGGGAGCCGAGGCTGACCTCGGGAGAAAGGGCCCCGGTCTGCAGAAAGAGCCTGAAGGTCACGGCAAGGGTGTGGATGCCGCTCGCGATCAGCCCGCCGTAAATGCTCTTGCCCGCGGCGACCGAGTCCATGTGAAAGGGCTGGGAGTCGAAATGCATGGCGAAATCGATTATCTGCCCTTCGGTCATCGTGAGCCCCGGCGATTCGAACCTGTCGCCAACCTGGAAATCATCAAAGTAGAGGTGACCCATAGCAGTCCTCCGGTTGCGTATTTTTTACCTAAATATATTTTCATGCCGGCGGGGGCGGGGTCAAGCTTTTAAAACCAGCTTTACCGAGCCCCGGAGCGGTCGGGCTTCATTCCTGCGGTCTGTGTCCGCTTCACACCACCGCAGTTGCATAATGATATAAGTGGTCGAATTGTGAAGTCGGCCAAATCAGCCCTCCGGAATAAATCCCCGCCCAGCTCCTCAAGCTGCAGTTAATATATTTTTACTTTTTTCAGAGCTTTGGGGCAGGCGGGAGGGGCAGGGAATTTCCCGGAGAGCGAATTGGGGCTTTTGCCGCAGGCAAAAGACCTTGAGCCGGAGGGAAGTTCCCTGACACTCCCGCCAGAACGTGCTTCGGTTTATGGAATTATTTTAAGCTTTACCGAGCCCCCGGAGCGGTCGGGCTTCATTCCTGCGGTACTGTGTCCGCTTCACGCCACAGCGGTGCATAATGACATAATCGGTCGAATTGTGAAGTCGGCCAAATCAGCCCTCCGGAATAAATCCCGCCCGCTCCTCAAGCTGCATTGTTGAGCATGATGCGCTTTTCGCGGTCCCGGTTGCCGGCAGGGTTTTAATTGCAAGTTTTTCGGCAATTGTGGTATTCGCCAGATAATCAATTATTTATCCGGAAAAGGTCCTATGCCCCCAAGCCCGCCCAGCGGCTTTTTGAACAGAATGAAGGTGGCGTTTACCCTCCTGCTGGGGATTGTCATTATAGGGGCAACAGGTTTTCATTTCATAGAGGGGTGGGAATGGCGCGAGGCCTTTTACGCGACTATCACTACAATTTCCACAGTGGGATACGGGGATTTCTATCCCAGGACCGAAGCCGGGCAGATATTCACGATATTCCTGGTTGTTTTTGGTGTGGGGACGATGCTTTACGCTATCGGGCTCATGGCGGAATCAATGGTTGAGGGCAGGGTCAGGGCCGTTATCGGGATGGGAAAAATGGACAAGACAATAAAGAAGATGGAAAACCACTACATAATCTGCGGCTGCGGCCGGATCGGTTTCCTGATCTGCAAGGAGCTTTTTGAAGAGAAGACCGATTTCGTGGTCGTGGACAACAACCCCGAGGTGCTTCAAAAAATAGAGGAGGAGGGGTTCGTTTATCTCAAGGGGGATGCCACAAACGACAAGACCCTGATCGGGGCGGGGATCGAAAGGGCAAAGGGCGTTGTCTGTGTCCTGCCCACGGACGCGGAAAACCTGTACGTCATCCTGACGGCCAAAGAGCTGAACCCCAATGCGTACATCCTCTCCCGGTGCGAGGACGATCGGTCCGAAAAACGCCTCCTCAGGGCGGGGGCCGACCGTGTAATGTCGCCTTACACCCTCGGCGGGATGAGGATGGCCATGGCCATCCTGCGGCCTGCCATGCTTGACTTCATAGAGATAACGACCAGCAGGCAGAGCCTGGAACTCAGGATGGAGGAGATTTTCGTCTCCGACAGCTCGCCCTTCATTGGCAAAACGCTCGAGCAGTCCGAAATAAGGCCTAAATACGGGCTGATCATCGTGGCCGTGAAAAAGGAATCGGGCAGAATGATGTTCAACCCGATGGGGTCTTATATTATTGAAAAGGGAGATAAACTGGTGGCAATGGGCGAGGAGCAGAACGTCAAGCAGTTTTCCCGATTACACATTCTATAGCTTCCACGGGAACGGCACCCCGCCTGTAGATCCGCGGGGGTGACGATGTCACATCGATTACCGTTGAACCTTTCCCGCCCGGGGTCTTCCCGCCGTCGATCACGGTCTGTATCCTTTCACCCAGACTGGCTGTAACCTCTTCGGCCGAAACACATTCCGCCGCCCCCGACAGGTTGGCGCTGGTTGCCGTAATGGCGCCGGAAATACCGTTGGAGAGGAGGCGCGCGAGGGGGTGGCTTGACAGCCTCACCCCGATTTTCCCCGTGCCGCCCGTCAGGGCCTGGTTGAGGGACGGGGCCGCGCGGAAAACAAGGGTCAGCGGCCCGGGCCAGAACGTTGCGATCAGGCTTGCCGCGGCAGCCGGTATGTCCTCGACAACGGCCTCCAATAGGCTTTCGTTGCCTATAATGAGCGGTATCGGGTTTAACCGCTCCCTGCCTTTTATATCGAAGATCTTATCAATCGCGTATGAGTTCCCTGCATCCGCGCCTATGCCGTAAAATGTTTCAGTGGGGTAAGCGGCCACGCCCCCGTTCCTGAGAAATTCAATGGCGCGGGACAGGGCTGAAGGGTCCGGCTCAAGGGGATCGATCCTGATTATTTCAGGCATCGAGCTTTTCCTGCTTGGCTTCCACATCCCTGGCCATCTTGCGGGAGAACTCGGCCAGGGCCTTGGCAAGCTTTTTGTCTTCCAGGGCAAGTATCCTCACAGCCGTTAATGCCGCGTTCTTTGCGCCCGCCTTGCCGATGGCCATTGTCGCAACGGGTATGCCGCCGGGCATCTGCACGGTCGAGAGCAGCGCGTCGAGCCCCCCGAGGGGAGTTGCTTCAATCGGCACGCCAATGACCGGCAGCGGCGTCTGGGAGGCAATGACCCCGGCCAGGTGGGCCGCCGCGCCGGCCCCGACGATGATGACCTTCACGCCCCTCGGTGCCGCTCGCCTGGCAAAGTCGGACGTCCTTTCGGGGGTCCGGTGCGCGGAAGTGATGAAATACTCGAAGGGGATACCGAACTGCTTCAGCTGTTCTCCGGCCTCTTTCATTATCGGCAGGTCGGAATCGCTTCCCATGACAACGCTGACCAGGGGACCGGGGGGTTTTTTCATTATCAAACTCCACAATGAATGTTCTTATTGATCACCCCGTAGGGGCGTATTGCAATACGCCCCTACAACTGCGATTTAAGCCTCTATGTGCTTGTTTAAAATGCCGGCGGCCAGTGAACACCATCGCTATCCCGTGCTCGTCGCAGGCCGCTATCGATTCATTGTCCCTGATGGAACCGCCCGGCTGGACAATGGCGGTGATCCCGGCTTCGGCGGCCATGTCGACCACGTCCCGGAACGGGAAAAAGGCATCCGAGGCAAGGATGGCGCCCTTGGTCGGCATATTGGACTTCATTATGGCGATCCTGGTCGAGTCCACGCGGCTCATCTGCCCGGCCCCCACGCCGATGAGCTGGTCTTTGGAGGCGATCACTATCGCGTTCGACTTGACATGCTTGACCACGCGCCATCCGAAGTCCAGGGCCTTGTATTCGTCGTCCGTGGGCTTCCTCTTTGTCACGACGTCCGCCTTCCTCAGGTCGAGGTCCTCGACGTCCCGCTCCTGCACAAGCAGGCCGCCCGCCACGCGCCGGAAATCGTACTGGCCCGGGCTGATCTCGCAGGAGGGCACTTCCAGCAGTCGCAGGTTTTGCTTCTTGTGCGAGTATCTCCAGCGCCTCGGGTTCGAACCCGGGGGCGATTATGACCTCGAGGAAAATTTTGGCGAGCTCTTCCGCCGTCTTCCTGTCGACGGGGTTATTGAAGGCGACTATCCCGCCGAAGGCCGAGACCGGGTCGGTCTTCATGGCCTTGAGGTACGCGTCGGTGATGTCGGACGGAAGAGGCCGCGCCGCACGGGTTTGCGTGCTTCATGACCACGGCCGCGGGCTCCTTGAAGTCGCAGATCATGTTCCAGGCAGCGTCGCTGTCCATGATGTTGTTATAGGAGAGCTCTTTCCCTTGCAGCTGCCGGGCCGCCGTTATCGCCGAGGCGCCCGCATCCGGCTCCTTGTAGAAGACGGCCTTCTGATGGGGGTTCTCGCCGTAGCGCAGGTCCTGGGCCTTGGTGAACTGCATCGTGAGCACGTCGGGGAAATCCTGGAAGCCCTCCGGGGTGATCTTCCCGAGATAATTGGAAATGGCCGCGTCATAGCGGGCCGTGAGCTGGAAAGTTTTCACCGCGAGCCGGAAATTGGTCGCTTCCGAAATTTTCCCGCCGCTGGCCTTCATCTCTTCGATAATGGATTCGTAATCGGCGGGCGAGGTGACCACGGATACGAACCGGTAATTCTTTGCCGCCGCCCTGAGCATCGTCGGGCCGCCGATGTCGATGTTCTCGATCGCGTGCTCCAGCGTGCAGTCCTTTTTCGCCACCGTCTCCTCAAAGCGGTAGAGGTTTATGACGACCATGTCGATCAGGTCGATACCGTGCTCTTTGACGGCCTTCATGTGCTCCGGGTTGTCCCGCAGGGCGAGCAGGCCGCCGTGTATCTTGGGGTGGAGGGTCTTGAGCCGGCCGTCCATCATTTCCGGGAAACCGGTGTAATCGGATACGTCCTTCACCGGCGATGCCGCTCGTGCGCAGCTGGGCTGCGGTGCCGCCGGTCGAGAGTATTTCCGCGCCGAAGCCCTGCCAGGGCCCGCGCAAACTCCACGACGCCTGTCTTGTCTGTAACACTGATGAGAACCCTCTTGATCTGGTTGGAATGCATTCATTTCTCCTTCAAATTATTTTCGCACCTGTTTCATATGTTGAACACGCTTCTCGAGGAGCGGTTTCGTCCCGATGTCCGGGCGGTGGGCGACGGGCCCCTTGACGGCCCCGATGGCGTTTTCGGCGATCCTTTCCGCCTCCTCGATGGTCGGCGCTATGCCGACCACGCCTATGGCCCTGGAAGTGCTCATGTAAAGCCCGTCCGGCCTCTGGTCCACCGATGAATAGTAAAGCCGGGCGCTGCCCACATCGCCGATTTCGATTTTCGCCGCGGTCGACGAGGCGTCGGGGTGGTCGGCCGGGAGCCCGTATCCCTTGGGCACTATGTACTTGCAGACAGTGGCTTTCTTTTCGAAAGACACGTCGAGCTTGTCCAGCGTGCCGTTGACCACCGCCTCGCAGATATCCAGGAAATCGGTTTGGAGGATGGGGAAGATGTTCATGGCCTCGGGGTCGCCGAACCGCGCGTTGTATTCCAGGAGCCTTATGCCCTTGCTGCTCACCAGGAAGCCCGCCGTACATGACGCCTTTATAGAATTCGCCTGTCTCCCTGTAGACGGCCTCGGCCACCTTCCTCGTTATCTCGAGGCCTTCCGCCACGTCGCCGGGAGTGATGAACGGCAGGCTGTGGTCGGCGCAGGAATATGACCCCATCCCGCCCGTGTTGGGCCCCTTGTCGTCGACGAACCTCCTTTTATGGTCCTGCACCGGCGGGGTGGCGACAACCGTCCTGCCGTCGGTGATGCACTGGAGCGAGAATTCCTCGCCGTCGAGTTTCTCTTCGACTATCACCCGGGAGTGTTCCGATAAAACCTCGCGGCAGTATTCGAGGGCTTCTAGCCTGGTCTGGTAGTGGTCTCCCTGGACGCGGACGCCCTTGCCGCCGGTCAGGCCGTCGGGCTTGATCACCGATTCCCCGAGCTCCCGCAGGAACTCGTCGATCCCGTCCATGGAAGTGAAAATCCGGAACGCCGGGTTCCCGGGTATCCCGTACTTGTCCAGCAGTTCGCGGGTGAATGTCTTGGAGGTCTCCAGGCGCGCCAGGCTTTTCTTCGGGCCGACAGAGGGTACCCCCGCCGCGGCCAGCGCGTCTGCCACGCCGTTGTTCAGGGGGTCTTCAGGCCCGATCACGGCGAGATCGATCTTGCAGTCCGCGGCAAATTTGACAATGGCGCCGAGGTCCGAGTAGCTGCCCAGGAGGGTTTTTTGCGAAAGGGACGCGATCCCGGGGTTATTTGCTTTCATGTACGAGAACAGGTTGGGCCGCCTTCCCGAACGGACAATGGCTTCCGCCACAGCGTGTTCCCGGGCACCGTTTCCGATCAAAAGGACATTCGCCATCGTTGTGCTCCCAAAGTGATGTAAATTATCGCTATTATAGAGAATTTCCCTGAAATAGGCAGGACGTTTGCGGCGACTATACCGGAGAAAGGTGGATGTGTCAAACAAATGCTCCTCGCGGGCAAACTGGGGATTGACTCAGGATGAAAATTATGGGAGAAAGGCGCCGGTTAGTTGAAAAATAGAAATATGAATCAGAAAATGGACCGGGCACGATCAATACTTAAAAGCGTCTTCGGCTACGACTCGTTCTGGCCTCTCCAGGGCGAAATAATCTCCCATGTTCTCGAAGGGAAGGACGCCCTGGTTGTCATGCCCACGGGCGGCGGCAAATCGATCTGCTACCAGGTCCCGGCGCTGGTCTTTAACGGTTTGACCGTTGTTGTTTCCCCGCTCATCTCGCTTATGAAGGACCAGGTCGACCAGCTGAGGGAATGCGGCGTCCCCGCGGCCTGCCTCAACAGCACCCTTGACCCGCAGCAGTACCGCAGGAACGTGGATGATGTCCGCCGGGACAGGGTGAAACTGCTTTACGTGGCGCCGGAAGCCCTTATGACCACCAGGGTCCAGGCCCTGCTTTCATCGACGGAAGTCTCCTGCCTGGCCGTTGACGAGGCGCACTGCATCTCCGACTGGGGCCACGATTTCCGGCCGGAATACCGCCAGCTCGCGGGAATTCGCTCCAGGTGGCCTCAGGCTGTGTGCATGGCCCTGACCGCCACCGCCACGGAGCGTGTCCGCAGGGATATCCGGACATCCCTCCAGATAGAAGCCCGGGATTTCATCGGCAGTTTCAACAGGCCCAACCTGTACCTGGAAGTTGTCCAGAAGGAGGGGCCCCGCCGGCAGCTCCTGAATTTCATGAAGGAACACAGCGATGAGACCGGGATAATCTACTGCTTCTCCCGGCAGCAGACCGAAGACCTCACGGCCTTTCTCAACGCAGAAGGATACTCGGCCAGGCCCTACCACGCGGGGCTCTCCGACGACGAGCGGACATCGAACCAGGAGCTCTTCATCCGCGACGATATCCAGGTAATAGTGGCGACAATCGCCTTCGGCATGGGGATAAACAAGCCCAACGTCCGCTTTGTCGTCCATTACGACCTGCCGAAGAACATCGAATCGTATTACCAGGAGATCGGCCGGGCAGGAAGGGACGGCCTGCCCGCGCATTGCCTGCTGCTGTTCGGCTACGGGGACCTGCGAAAAATCAGGCACTTCATAACGCAGAAAAATGATCATGAACAAATGGTCGCCGGTATCCTCTTGAACGCCCTTCTGGGCTACGCGGAGACGGAACTGTGCCGCCGCGTTCCCCTGCTGGGGTATTTCGAAGAGGCATATTCCGGAAATTGCGGGATGTGCGACAACTGCCGGATGGGAGAAAATGCGCTTACCGATATCACCGTGCCCGCCCAGATGTTCCTCTCCTGCGTGAAAAGGACGGGTGAGGGCTTCGGCGCATCGCACATCATAGATATCCTGCGCGGCTCCCAATCGGCAAAGGTCTTGAATTTTGGTCACGAAAAGCTTTCCACATACGGGATCGGCACGATGCATTCCGCCAGGAATTGGCGCAACCTGTTCCGGCAGTTCATCCAGAAGGGCCTTCTTGTCCAGGAATTTGAACATGGCACATTGAAGCTTACCGGGAAAGCCTGGCAGGTATTGAAGGGCAGGGAGGCGGTCATGGGGCGCACGTTTGAAGAGCCGGCGAAGGCAGGGAGAACAGAGCCCCGGAAAACCGCGATTGCAGAGGCGACGCGCGATCAACCCCTTTTCGAACTGCTCAGGAAGAAACGGAAGGAAATAGCGGACGAAGCCAAACTTCCGCCCTACGTAATTTTTCATGACCGGACACTGCTTGAAATGTCCAGCCTCATGCCGCGCAACAGTGATGAAATGTCGGGGATATATGGGGTCGGCACGGCCAAGATCGCCAGGTATGGGGATATTTTCCTCGAAGTAATCGCCGATTACCGCCGGGCGAACGAGGTCTCCCAAACCGGGGGATAATCTGTCGGTTCGGCCGCAGCCCAAACCCGCAATCTTGACATTTTCTGCGGAAAAATATAATTTCATTAACAAAATTCAGAAGCAAACGAATAAGAAAAATTGGATCCTTATATTACAGGCAAGCTGCTTGCGCTGACCTTGCTTTTTCTGCTCTCGGCATTTTTTGCGGTATCCGAAGCGGCCATGTTTTCCCTTACGTCGCTTCACCTGCATAAGATGAGAGAGGAAAAAAACCCTTTTGCCCACACCGTCCAGCACCTTCTCCAGTTCCCCAAAAGGCTCCTGATAACCATCATTGTCGGCAATGAGACCGTCAACATCCTGATGTCCTCATTGATGGCGGGAATATTCATTTTGGTGCTGGGCGACAGCGGAAAGTGGACGGCAATCGCGGTTGCGACGCCCGTCCTGCTGATTTTCTGCGAGACAATCCCCAAGACGGTTGCCAAGATCAACCCCATAAGGTTTTCATCCCTGGCCGCGCCCCTGCTCAGCCTGATTTACAGGATCGAGATGCCCATCGTTGTTTTCCTCGACGCCATCTCGGGTTTCATATTGCGGATGACCGGAATTGGCGAGAGGGAGCACAAGGGCCTGCTCGAGAGCGAATTCAGGACGCTGGTCGATGCGGGGCTTGAAGAGGGGGTCCTCGAAAAATCGCAGAGGGACCTGATCCACAGGATATTCGAGCTGGGGGACACTTCTGTGGGCGATATCATGACCCCCCGGGTGGACATGTTCAGCCTGCCCGTGTCGATGCCGATGGATGATTTAAAGAGGGAAATCATCCGGTACGCGTATTCACGCGTCCCCGTGTACAGGGAGACCCCGGACAACATAACAGGGTGCTTTATGCCAAGGACCTGCTCACAGGTCTTTCCCTGGGCGGAGACCTCAACAGGATAGAGCCCATTCTCCGCAAACCCTATTTCGTGCCCCTCGAACGCAGGGCGGAGAGCCTCCTCAAGGATTTTCAGAAGAGAAAGATGCACCTGGCCATTGTGGTTGACGAATACGGGGGGATTGCGGGCCTCGTCACGATGGAGGACATCCTAGAGAGCCTCTTCGGCGATATTTATGACGAGCGCGACACAAGGGAGAGCCTCTTTCACAGGGTGGACGACCGGACGGTGATTGTCTCCGGCAGCATGCCCCTGGATGTTTTCAATTCGCTCATGGGCGGTTCGGTCTCTTCGGAGGAATTCGACACGGTTGGAGGGTATGTTTTCCATCTTTTCGGGAGGCTTCCCGTCAAGGGCGAAAGCATTTCGTCCGGCGAATTCACCTTCAGGGTGGAGAGGATGGGAAAGGCGAGGATCCTCCGGGTAAGGGTGATGAAGCAGGACAGTGCCGAAAATGGACAGTAGCCTAATCAACTCAATTCTACTCATACTGGCGCTGCTCTGCCTTGAAGGGCTCTTTGCCGGGAGCGAGATAGCCCTGGTCGCGTCGGACATCAACCGGATCAGGCAGAAGGCTGCCGCCGGTTCGCGTTCGGCCATCATCGCCCTGCGGCTGCTGCAGGAACCCCGAATGGTTCCTCGCGACGGCCCTGACAGGGACGGACATCTGCATAATAGCCGAATCCGTTCTGGCGGCATCGGTATTCATCGAAATCTTCGGCCCCGTTCAGGGCCAGCTCGCCTCGGTGCTCATTACGGTGCCCGTTATCCTTGTTTTCGGGGAAATCATCCCCAAAACTATCTTCCAGCAGGACCCCGAAAAAATGGCCGTCAGGTTTTCGTGGTTCATCTGGATATCGTCGCGGCTGCTTTACCCAGTCGTATTCATTGTTTCCCGGATTGCCAGGGTGGCCATATTCTTTTCAAGGAAGGGAAACGGGCAGACGTATTCTCCCTATATAACCAAGCAGGGGCTGAAGTTCCTCCTGCGGGAAAAAACGGACCAGAGTGACCTGCTGGTGTCGGAACGCAACATGGCCAGGCGGGTCATCGATTTTTCCGAAACGGCGGCCGGGAAAATCCTCGTCCCGCTGTCCCACGTTGTTTCCCTCGAAGAGAAGACCACCTTCGACGAAGCCGCCTCCCAGCTGAAGGGGAAATGGTTCTCGAGGATCCCTGTTTACAGGGAGGAGGTCTACAATATAGTCGGGATCATTTACGGGTTCGACCTCCTGAAAATCCTGCCGGAATCAAAAGAAGAGCCGGTCGGCAGGTATATGAAAGAGCCTTTTTTCGTGCCGGAATCAAGGAAGGCCCACGATCTCCTGCTTGACCTGCAAAAGAAGGGGGAGCAGATGGCCGTTGTCGTCGACGAGTATGGGGGGGCAGTGGGCATCGTAACTGTCGAGGACCTGCTCGAGGAAATAGTGGGCGAGATCCAGGACGAATATGATACAGGTGAAAGCACTTACAGGAAGGCGGGCCGGGGCAGGTTCATTTTTGACGCCCGCATGAACGTCCAGCAGGTCGGGGACGTGCTGAAGGTGGAGATCCCCCCCGGGGATTATGAGACGCTGGGCGGTTTCCTCCTGAACAGGATGGGAAGGATCCCGCAGAAGGGGGAGAGCCTGAAATACGGCAGCATACAATACATCGTTCAGGATACCGACCCGAAGAGCATCAAAGAGGTCATGGTCGTCCTGCCCGACGAGGTCGAAACATGATGAGGGGATTATGAACAAGAAAGTGGCGGTGATCATATTGGCTGCCGGGAAGGGCACGAGGATGAATTCATCCCTGGCGAAGGTGCTGCACCCCCTGTGCGGGGCGCCGCTGCTGAGCTACCCGGTTTCCATCGCCAGGGGGCTCCATTCTGACAGGACAGTGGTTGTCCTCGGGTACCAGGCGGACCTTGTCAGGGACGTCATAAACGATGAAGGGCTCACCTTCGTATTGCAGGAGCCGCAGCTTGGCACCGGTCATGCGGTTATGCAGGCATATGATTGTTTCAGGGATTTTTCCGGCACAGTTCTCATCCTGTGCGGCGACGTGCCCCTGCTTTCGGCTTCCACGGCCGCCATGCTCATCGACAGACACATCTCCGGCACGGCCGCCGTTACCGTCCTGACCACTTTCCTGGAATGGCCGGCTGGATACGGCAGGATCTCCAGGCTGGAAGGGGATAGGATTGCCAGGATAATCG
>CAWASK010000002.1:0-79997 GCA_963784735.1 uncultured delta proteobacterium
CATCGACAGTTCGTAAGTCCCGCCCCCGAGGTCCCTGAGCCAGCTGTCCCCCATCCGCAGGTCGCACCAGTCGGGGCCGGCACTAAGTTTCCTCCGGCTTCCACATGGCAAAGCGCGCCGTCTGCTTGCCCCCGTCGGGGTGATAGATCATCAACTGGGTCGTGGGGATGATCGGGTTCATGAAGTGGTTCCGGTAATGAAAGGTAAGGACCATGTGGTACCCGTTGTCGAAGGAGCAGTCCACGTACCACCACTCGTAGTAGCTGGCCGGCCGTGTAGATGTGGCTGGCGTCGTCCCGGCGCTGGTAATTGGCGGGGTTGCGCTCGGCCCCGGGAACACCGTCGAAGGCCGCCAGGTAATTCCGTTTCTCTTTTTTCTTCCATATACACCTGTCCTCTATTATGAATTGCAACAACCCATAGCTGGTATTCAAACCAAATACCCTTTGAAATCCGTCTCTTATGGCGGGCCGGTTTAGTTCAACCGCCCGCGGTCTTTGACACTTGTTTAAATTTGAACAAACTCACCGTGCGCGTGGACCCGCGGGCTGAGGTTTGCAAATGCACGGGGCATTTCCAAACCGGGGTCAGGCAAGCCCATAATCCCTGCCCCGTGATTTTTGCCGCGCAAATCAGCCCCGCCGCGACGGCGCAATCCATCGCCACCCCGTAGCCCTTGACGGTGTCGCCCGCAAAGTAAAGGCCCTTTAACCCCGGGCGCCTCTACGGGGGCCTTGAGGGTACCGGCCTGGGTCTTGGACTTGGCGACGCCTTCCAGTTTCCAGGCCGTCGGGAAAAGGGCCCGAGTCCACGCCCTTACGGAAACCCGGGTAGCGCCGCTCGAAGTAATCGATGATCAGCCGGCAGGCCTTGACCATGAGGGGCTTGTCCCTGGCCTCCTTCTCGGTCACCGGGCATACGCCGTCATCAGGTGCTCCCGCCCGGCGCGCAGGACGGGTCGCTCAGAACTGGATGTTCCAGCACATGTAAACGTCGTATTCAAAGCCTTCCTGCTTGGGGATGACCCGGGTGTCTTTGACCCCGACTGCCATTCGCGCTCCGGCATCACGAGCCTGTTCAGGCCGAAATACGGCGCGATGGAGCCGTACCCGTAGAGGTTTTCCGTCCTGTCGGCCCAGTCGCTGGGAAAGGCCTTCTTGTCGGCAAACCTGAAGCTGTCCTGGACGGGGATGTTGCTGACGACTTTGCCGGCCTGGATTTCCCGGGTTTCACCTGCATCGTCTTCCAGGACGACGCCGGCGGCCTTCCCTTCCCGGATCTGGATTTCCTTGAAGTGCGTTGAGCTTGAGCTCGCCGCCCAGGCCCAGGAAGCGGTTGGCGACGGCCTGGCTCCAGCGCATTATGCCGCCGACCGTGAACCCGGAGGGCCACTTGGCCCGCCCCGACGTGAAGCGCGGGTTGATCACCGTCCCCATGTAGCGGAAAATATCGCCGATCGAGATATCGTCGGGGTCGTTGATCGTGGTGATCAGCGTGTACACGGCGTGGATCATCCCGAAGACCGTTTTGTTCTCGTACAGCCCGTTGGCCTTGCACCATTCAGTCACGGACACTTTTTCCAGCGCATCGAAGTCCGCGTCCTTCATCTTGAGCGAGGCCAGGTAGAATTTATGCATCGGCACCCTTTGCTCCTGCATGCCTTTTGCAGCCGCTCGTCAAATTTCCCCGCGTGAAAGTCCAGGTACCACTCGTCGCCGATGTAGGTGCTGTTGCGGTGCTCCCACGATCGGCGCGCCCGTCCCCAGCAGGTCGTCGAGGTCGCGGAAATAGCCCTCCCCGTTGAGCGCCACGCCGTGGTACCCGATGTCCAGCGTGTACCACTGCAGCAGCCTGCGGGAAATTATCTCGTCAAGGCCCGGCTCGCTGTACGGCAGCCACGGATACTGTTTGCCCAATAGCCGCGTGTACCACCCGGCCCCGTTGGCCAGGACCTCTTCTCCCCTGATGCTTATGGCGCGCCCGCCAACGCGGTCGCACTGCTCTATGAGCAGGGTCTTCAGCCCCTCGCGGGCACAGAGGCCCGCAACGGTCAAGCCGCCGACACCCGCTCCGACCACAACGACATCGTATTTATTCATAACAATCTCCGGATGTAGAGCTTCGCTTATTATCTAAAGGTTCAGCCTCTTGCTGATCATTTCGTTCATGATCTCTTACGTCCCGCCGCCGATGAGAAAATCCGCGAGTCGCGGTAGAGCCGCTCCACGAGGTATTCCCGGCAGTATCCGTAGCCGCCGTGGATCTGGACGGCATCGTAGACCACCCGGTCGCAGACCTTCGTGGCGAAATTCTTCGCCATGCACGCTTCCCGGTAGGCACCGGCCCGTGTCGAGCCGGGCGGCGACGCTGTAGCTCATCTGCTTGGCCACCTCCACCTGGGTCGCCATCTCGGCGAGCTTGTGGCGCGTCACCTGGAAGCCCGTCAGGGGCTTGCCGAAGGCGATCCGCTCCTTGGCGTACTTGATCGATTCCTCGAGGGCCATTTCCGCCACGGCGTGGGCCTCCACCGAGAGGTAGAGACGCTCCTTCTGGAAATTCACCATGATCCCGGCGAACCCCTTGTTCTCCGCCCCCAGCAGGTTCTCGACCGGGACCTCGCAGTCATCGAAGCTCAGCTCCGCCGTGTCGGAGGACCACCAGCCCATCTTCTCGATTTCTTCGAACAGGTGAATCCCGGTGTGCCCTTTTCAATGATCAGGAGGCTGATGCCGCCGGCCGGCCCGCCGGTCCGGACCGCGGTGGTCACGTAGTCCGCCCGGCTGCCGCTGGTGATGAAAGTCTTCGAACCGTTAACGACGTACTTGTCACCCTTCCGGACGGCCCGGGTGAGGAGGTTCGCCACGTCGGAACCGCCGCTCGGCTCCGTCACGCCCAGGACGGCGATCTTGTCGCCCGCCAGGACGGAAGGAACGAACTTCTGCTTCTGCTCTTCCGTGCCCAGGGCCAGGATGGGAGGTACGGCGATGGCGCTGGAGCCGAGGCTCGACGGGAGACCCACGGCGCCGCAGCGCATGATCTCCTCCGTGTAGGCCACCTGGTGAAAGATATCGCCCGGTGTTCCGCCGTACTCCTCCGGATAGCCGAGTCCGATGAAGCCGCCGTCGCCGGCCTTCTTGTACAGCTCCAGGGGGATGATTCCCTCTTCTTCCCATTTGTCGAGATGCGGTGCAATTTCCCGGGCGACGAACCGCCGGACGCTGTCCCTCAGCATGTCGTGTGATTCGCTGAAATATTGCATTGGCTTTCTCCGGGCGGCTACATGCCTGCTTCTGCGATGTCGGCAGCCGTGGTGTCTTCAAGATCAAATATGTGTTTTCGTCCCATGATGTTCGGCACGAAATTCCTCAGGTAGTAACGGGCCGTGCCCGCCTTGGATCGGTAAAAGCGGCTGTCGTGATGCTCCGCCCCCAGTTCCCTGAGCTTCGCTTCCGCGATCAGGGCCTGTTCGAGCAGCAGGTGGCCGATCGCAAGTTCCGCGCAGCAGTCCAGGAACTGGGTTGACGTGAGGGCGATCAGATTAAAGCGCCCTCCCTTCAGGTACTCACCGTAGCGCCCGCTCATCGGCGCTACCACACCAAGGGCGCCCTTCAGGATGTCCAACTCTTTTTTGAGGCCCTGGCCGTTCTCATTTTTTTCTATGAAGGTCCGCACTTCGCCGAGCCACTCCGCGAATGCCGCCCCGCCGTCGAGGCCCAGCTTCCTCCCCACCAGGTCGGCGGATTGGATGTAATTGGTGCCGTCCCAGATCGAGAGGATCTTGCAGTCCCGCGTGTACTGCTCGACGGGGTACTCCTTGCAGAAGCCGTAGCCGCCCATGATCTGGATCGCGTCGCGCCCGATCTCGAAGATCCGGTCCGAACAGTAGGCCTTGACGAGCGGGGTAAAGAGCTCGTAGCGGTGCCCGGACTTTTTCTTTTCATCCTCATCCGGGCTGGAAGAGGCAAGTTCCTCAAGGAAGTATGTTTTATAGACGAGGGCCCTCATGCCTTCGGTGAGGGACTTGATCCTCATCAGCATCCGCCGCACGTCGGCGTGCTCGATGATCCGGACCCGCTTGCCGCCTTTCTGCCCGAGGAGCGTCCCCTGCGTCCTGTTCTTGGCATACTCCAGGACGTTGGCGTAGATGTTTGCGGCAAATGCTACCGATTCCATACCCACGGCCATCCGGGCGATGTTGACCATGTCGAACATGTAGGCCAGACCCATCCCGGGCTTGCCGATCAGCCATCCCCGGCACTTGCCGTTCTCGCCGTAGTTGATGACGCAGGTGGACGAGCCGTTGAGGCCCATCTTGTGCTCGATGCCGGAACAAACAACGTCGTTTGGTTCACCAAGCGTGCCGTCGTCGTTCACCCAGACCTTGGGGACGGCGAACAGGGAAACGCCCTTGGCCCCCTCGGGGGCGCCCTCGATCCTCGCAATGACCATGTGGATGATGTTTTCCGTGAGGTCGTGCTCCCCGGAGGTGATGAAGATCTTGGTCCCCTCGATCCGGTAGGTGTCGCCGTCCGGGATGGCCTTCGTGGTTATCATGTGCGCGTCCGACCCTGCATCCGCCTCTGTGAGGCACATGCAGGCGCCCCAGGTCCCGTCGTACATTTTCTGCACGAACAGTTCCTTGAGCTTTTGGGTGCCGAACTTCTCAATCATGATGCCGTTTCCCGCCCCCATCCCGGCATAGCAGGAGAAGGCGAAATTGGCGCTCATGAAGTACTCCTGGACGGCTTCCGAAATTATCAGGGGGAGCCCCTGCCCGCCGTATTCCTGCCTGCGGTGCAGGGCAAACCAGCCGCCCTCCCGGAACACCTCCCAGAGGCGCTGGAAATCTTTCGGGGCGTAGACTTTGCCGTTCTCGAAGCGCGCCCCCTCCCGGTCCGCATCCTGGAAAGTGGGGGCGATCTCTTTTTTGGCTATCTGGTTGGCCTGCTCGAGGATCATGGCGAAATCTTCCGCCGTGAAATCCCGGTAAGCTTCAAATTGCAGCAGGCGGTCTATGCCGAGAAATTCGTTGAGCACGAATTCCACGTCCCTTGTGTCTCTCTTGTAGTAGTTGGTCCCCATTGCTGTCCTCTTTTGGATTTTAAGTAGTGTTCCGGATAAGCCTCTTTCTTACCGCCTCACACAATTGAGCGGCATCCCTGACCGGCACTTCAAACACGGTGCGCAGGGCCCCGATCGCGCCGGGGTCATGGGCATCGCTGCACGAAATGCCCGCCAGCCCTCGCTCTCGCATGACCTGCAGGGCCCGCCGGCGGCTTGCGTCAGTGTAGGAAGGATGCCCGATCTCCAGCCCGTCAATGTCGAGTTCCCACACCGCATCCCCGCACCCGTAATAGCCCGGGCCGGTATCCTGCGGCTTGAAGGGGTGGGCGGCAATGACGATGCCGCCTTCGCCGTGGACAATCTCAATGACCTTGTCAATGCTCTTGCTGGACCCCAGGCTTTTCGGATAACCGAAAACCAGAAACTCGCCCTGGAATTTTCCCGAATTGGAGAAACAGGCAACTTCCTCGCCGGCAATAACTACGAAATCATTATTCCCTGGTCTCTCCAGGAGATTTTCTATTTTGCGGTCGGGCCAGCGTATCCCGTGCTCCGTCAGGGCAATCCCGTCAAGCCCCGCGGCCCTTGCAGACCGGATGAGCTCTCCCGGGCGTGATGTTGCTGCACCCGGAATAACGGTTGGTGTGGATGTGAAGGTCCAGTTCCATGCGGGCCGCTTATTCCCGTGCGTTACTCGACAGGCTTGAAATGCAGTATGTCCAGGATGTTGCCCTTTCTTTCTTCGGCAAATACCGGCTCCATTCTCATTCCCGGTTTCAGCTCTTTCCCGCCCGCCTCGACGAAGTGCGTTATCCCGGTGTCCGCGCCGTCGAGCTTGATCACGCCGTAGACGAACGGCGCCTCTCTGGGGTGCACCGGCTCGGAGTAGTGGACGCGGGCAAATGTCTGCAGGGTCCCCTGCGGGCCGATCTCCACGACGCTGTCCTCGCCCAGCTTCGAAAAGCAAAGGCCGCAGGTCGTCCGGGGCGGCCAGAACACCTTGCTGCACTTCTCGCACTTCACCCCGATGATTTTCTTGTGGTCCCTGAGAGTTGTATAAAAGAGGCTCCCCATCTTCCCGGCGTAATAGGTGCTGTTCACCTTGATGCGCTGGTCAACTTCGAAGGGGCCGTATGTTTTCTCTTCTGCCATTTGAGCTCCTCACTTCTTCTGCCCGCCTTGCGCCGGCACAAAATGGATAATGTCGCTGAGGTCCCCCCTCCGCTCGCCGCGGGGGCGCAGGACCACCTTGAGCCGCATGCCCACCCAGACCTTTTCCAGGTCGGGTTCGACGTTGACGAGGTGATCGATGACCCAGTCGGCCCCGTCGAGCCTGACGCTGCCGTAGACAAACGGGGGCTCGTGGGGCTTGCCCGTCGTGGGGTCGGTGAGCGGCAGGTACATGATGGTGAAACCCACCAGGGTCCCTTCCTCGCTCAATTCCACCCATTCGTCGTTTTCCACGTCGCACGAGGCGCACACAATCCGGGGAGGCAGCTGCACCCTCTTGCAGGACGGGCAGCGGATCCCGAAAATCTTGCCATTGTCGCGCAGCTCGATGAGGAATCTCGACATGTACTTGCCGGCCGCAAACCGGTAGGGCACGTCGACCGTCATCGGGATGCTTATCAGTTCCTGGTCGTTTGCCATTTTCTTCTCCATATCTTCTAATCGTTGAGGCTCCTGGAAAGCGCCGTGAGCACGGTCCAGTTGGTCCCGCCGTAGCCGCTGGTCAAGGCCCGGCGGGGGTTGTTCGGGACCTGGTGCTCCTCCGCATCACCGCGGAGCTGGAGGGCCGCCTCCCAGATGCGGAGCATGGCCGAGGCCCCGATACAGTTCGTGGACAGGACGCCACCCGGAAGGATTCACGGGGATCGGGCCGTCTATGTTTGTCTTGCCTTCCTCGATGAGCCTGAAACCTTCGCCTTCTTTGCAGAGACCCAGGTCTTCGTACCAGCGCAGTTCCGCCCAGGTCGCCGGTTCGTAGAGCTCGAACACGTCGAAGTACTTGATGGGGTCGGTCACTCCGAGCTTTTTATACAGGCGCGCCGCGCTCACCGTCGAGAAGCGGGGCCGCTTGTCCGCGACATCGCGCCAGGCGTACTCGAACTGCTCGTTGTGGGCCGTGTCCATGGCCCGGAACCAGACGGGCTTTTTGCAGCGGTCCTTCGCCGTCTGCTCGTCCGCCATGATCATGGCGCAGGCCCCGTTGGAGGCGGGGCACATGTCGAGCATCCTTATGGGGTAGGCGAGCATGCGCGAGTTGAGGACGTCTTCGACCTTGATGTCCAGCTTGAGATGGGCGTACTTGTTTTTGCGCGCATTCTGCCTGGCCTTGACGGCTACCATTGCGGAGTGCTCCTCCTTCGCGCCCCACGCTGCCATGTAGGAGGATCCCATCATGGCAAAGTAACCGACGGCGGCGCCGGCCATCGACCGGCCGTAAAGCGGATGGGCCACCCCGCTCAAGATCGCGCCCGTGTCGCCTTCCTCCTGCTTTTCAAACCCGATGCACAGGACCTTGTCGAACAGGCCGCTCGCCACAAAATGGGCGCCTGCGCAGCTGATGGTGGCACCGACTGTGCCCCCGGTTGTAATCTTAACCCCCTGCCTGCCGTAGGCACCGGAGCCATCCACCAGCCAGCAGTCTGTCATGTGGCAGCCTTCGAAAAATTCCATGTTTCCCACCAGGACCGCGTCGATCTCGCTGATCGTCATCTGGGCGTCGTCCAGCGCGGCACGCACCGCCTCGTTGACCAGTTCAACCTGGTTCACATCGTGGCGGCGCGCGGCGTGGTAGGTCTGCCCGCCGCCTATGATTGCAACATTACGTTTCATTTGTTCCTCCTAATCCCGCCCGAGGACGATGACACACTGGTGCTGCCCGCAAAAGCCGCTGTGGCCCTGGGCAACCGCAATATTTACATTCGGGACCTGGTGTTCGCCGGCCCTTCCCATCACCTGCAGAGCCGCCTCGGCTGCCCGGTTGAGTCCCATGACGTTGGCCGGCACTCCCGCCAGCAGCCCCCCGACGGGTTGACGGGGATGGGGCCGCTCAGGGCGGTTGCACCCGATTCCGTCAAGGCGCCAGCCCTGCCGCGGCCGCACAGGCCCAAGCCTTCGAGCCACAGGAGCTCCTGGTACGAAAACTCGTCCCCGAGCTCTATCACGCTGATCTCCTTGCACGGGTCATTTATGCCGGCCATCTTGTAAGCGCGCGCGGCTGCCCGTTCGAGGGCCATGACATCCGAAAGGTCGCGGTCGCCCAGGTAGTGGGCGTCGTAGCACGTCCCGATGCCCTTGACCCAGACGGGGTTTTTCGTTATCTCAAGCGCCTTCTTTTCCGATGCCATGATCATCGCGACGGCGCCGTCCGTATCCGGGGCGATCTGCATGGCCCTTATCGGGTCCGCCGCAAAGGGCGATTGCAGGACCTTCGTCGACTGAATAAACGCCGCCTGTTGTGGGCCACGTGGTTCTTCAGCGCGTTGGCAAGGTTCTTTACAGTAACTGCCGCCACCTGCCGCTCGGTCACCCCGTACGCTTCCATGTAGCGCCGGGCCTGGAGGGCCGCGGCGGAAGTGTAAGTCAAAGCCGAGCATCCGGGTGTAGATCGGATCAAAGGCCATCATTGTTCACTATATTGCGGTTGGTCTGGGACATCTTCGTGTGCGCCAGCAGCAGCGTGCAGTCGAATTCTCCGGAGAGGATGCCGATCATGCCGTAGTAAACAGCGGTCGACCCGTCCATGGCCATTTTCTCCTCGTTGCGCAGGTGTCCGCCGATCACATCGGTGATCCCGATATCCGAGATGGTCTGGCCGTCCCAGATGTCATGGGAGCAGCTGATGCTGTTGTCGATATCCCGCTTCATCTCCAGGCCGGTGTCTGCCATTACTTTCTTGATCACCTCGTAGGCCAGCTCGGCATAATTGACATCCGCCCGCTTGGGGGCGAACTTCGTCTGGGCAACGCCCACGATTGCTACGCGATCTGCCATGATATCCTCCTCAAATCCGTTCAAAAATCGTGGCGATGCCCTGGCCGCCGCCGATGCACAGCGTGGCCATCCCGTAGCGTCCGCCGGTCCGCTGCAGGTGCTTGAGCACCGAGATGGCGAGCCGCCCGCCGCTCATGCCGTTGGGATGGCCGAAGGCAATGGCGCCCCCGTAGGGGTTCCACTTTTCCGGGTCCACGGCGTGGCCGTTCTTCTTCAAGCTCCTTCATGACGGCCAGGGTCTGGGAGGCGAAGGCCTCGTTGCACTCCACGATATCCATGTCCGCCAGCTTCAGGCCGGCCCGCTCCAGGGCCTTGGGGACCGCGTAGGCCGGGCCGATGCCCATGTACTTCGGCTCCACGCCCGCCAGGGCGCAGGAAACGAAGCGGCCCAGGGGCTTGAACCCGAGCGATTTGCACTTCTGGGCTTCCATCATGAGGACGGCCACACCGCCGTCGTTCATTCCGGAGGAGCTGCCGGCCGTGACCGTGCCGCCCTTTTTGAAGGCGGGCTTGAGCGCGGCGAGCTTCTCGAGTGTCGTCATCCGCGGGTGCTCGTCCTGGTCAAAAATCACCGGGTCGCCTTTTTTCTGGGGAATGACAACGGGGACGATCTCTTCCTTGAAATAGCCCGCCTTGATGGCCTTGTCGGCCAGGGTCTGGCTCCTCAGGCCGAAGGCGTCCTGCTCCTCGCGGGAGATGCCCCACTCCTCGGCCAGGATCTCGGCGACGATGCCCATCGGGGCGTCCGTCTCCGGGGTCGGGCCGACCTGGCGGGTGATGAACGCGTTGGGGACCAGCGAAAACGGGACCTTCTGGCGCTCCATCAGGTGGGGCGCGTTGCTCCAGCTCTCGCAGCCGCCGGCGATATAGACGTCCCCGCAACCGGCGAGGATCGCCAGGGCTGCGGAGTTGATGGTCTGCAGGGCGGAGCCGCACTGGCGCTCCACGGTCTGCGCCGTCACCGTTACCGGGAAGCCCGCCTTGAGGACGGCCCAGCGGGCGATATTGACCGCGGCGTTGTTCGTGCAGGCGTGTCCTATGAGGACGTCCTCCACGATGGCCGGGTCGATCTTTGTTTTTTCTATGAGCCCCTTGAGGGCAATGGCTGCCAGCTCTTCCGGGCGGAAGCCGGAAAGGGCGCCGCCCATCCTGCCGATCGGCGTGCGCACGCCGTCCACTATGTAAACTTCTTTCATTTCTTCACCTCGACTAAATTCGTGTTACCGGCCCTTGAATTCGGGCTTGCGCTTCTGCATGAAGGCGTTCATCCCTTCCACGCGGTCCTCGGAGCCGAAGCACATGCAGAAACAGCGCGCTTCGATGGAGAGCCCGGTGCGCAGGTCGGCCTGCAGCCCCATGTTGACGGCTTCCTTCCCCATTGCCAGGGCGACGGGGCTCTTCGTCGCGATCTTTTTGCAGAGCTTGGCCGTCGCGTCATCAAGCTCCGCCTTGGGGACCAGCATGTCCACCAGGCCGATGCGGTAGGCTTCCTGCGCGTTGATGTGCTCGCCGGTCAGGATCATCTTCTTGGCCATGCCCGCCCCGACGATGCGGGGGAGGCGCTGGGTCCCGCCGTATCCCGGGATTATGCCCAGGGTTATCTCCGGCACCCCCATGATGGCCGTGTCGGCCGCGATGCGGATGTCGCAGCTCAGCGCGAGCTCCGTGCCGCCGCCCAGTGCGATGCCGTTGATGCGGGCGATTACGGGCTTGCGGAACTGCTCTATGTTCCAGGTGATCTGCTGCCCCGCGGGCAGGGTATGCATCACGTCCATGTAGCTGGTGCCCTTGGCCATGATGGAGATGTCGCCCCCTGCCACGAAGGCCTTGTCGCCCCCGCCGGTGAGAACGACCACGCGGATGGCATCGTCCACGGCTATGTCGTCGAGCGCGTTTTGTATCTCCAGCATGGTCTCGTAGCGGATCGCGTTGAGAACTTCCGGGCGGTCGATGGTGATCGTCGCCACCGCGCCGTCCTTTTTCAATTTTATGTCCTTGTATTCCATTTGTTGCTCCGTATTCGTGTTTGAGTCTGGTTTGAGGCCTAGCCGAAAACCTTGAAGGGCTTTTTCGTCCCGTCCGGCAGGTAGTCGTAGAAGCCCTTGCCGTTCTTCACGCCGAGGCGCCCCGCCTCGAGCATCTTGCGGTAGAGGATGTTGAGCCTGTCGCGGTCGAAGTGGGTGTAGGCATACACGGCATCCTGGGCCATCTGGATCACGTCGAACCCGCCGAAGTCCGCCAGCTCGCAGGGTCCCATGGGATGCCCGGCGCCGAGCTTCATGGCGGTGTCGATGTCTTCGGCCGTTGCCGTCCCTTCCAGGACCATCTGGGCAGCCTCCATGTAAAGGGGGCCCAGCAGGCGGTTGACGATGAAACCGGGGGTGTCCTTGGTCTTCACGGGCGCTTTCCCCATTTTCCTGCACACGGCAAACGCGGTCTCCACCGTCTGGGGGGCCACACCCACCGGCATGACGACTTCGACCAGCTTCATTACTGCCGCCGGGTTGAAGAAATGGGTCCCTACGACTTTGTCCTGGCGCCTCGTCGCCGCGGCGATGGCCGTCACGGGCAGGACGGAAGTGTTGGAAGCCAGTACTGTCTCTGGTTTACATATCCTGTCGAGCTCGGCAAAAATCTTTTTCTTCAGCTCCAGGTCTTCCGGGACGGCCTCGATAACGAAGTCCGCGTCCTTTGCCGCCGCCTGCAGGTCCGTGGCCGTCTTGAGCAGCGCCATGGTGGCGTCTACCTGCTCCTGCGTGAGTTTCCCCTTCTCCACCCGTTTGCCGAAGCTCTTGCGGATGCGGGCCACGCCCTTGTCCAGGAACTCCTGCTTCACATCGTACAGAACTACATTAAAACCCGCGGTGATCGCGGCTTGCGCAATCCCGTGCCCCATCGTCCCCGCTCCCAGTACCGCGATATTCTTCACTTCCATCTTCGTGTCTCCTGTCGATTGATTTATGTTGTTAGGCATTAGGCATTAGGCGTTAGGCATTTGGGTGCTGGGGTCTTTTTCCTAATGCCTTGTGCCTGATGCCTAAGACCTCTTTATTATGCATCAGGCGTTTAGGTGGCTTTGTGTCATTTTTTCTTATGCCCTTTGCCCTTCGCTTTTCGCCCGTCGTCCATATTCATTTCCCTGCCCTGTTTTTTCCAGCTTAGCACCGGCTTGAACAGCAGCCTCTTCCGGTTGCGCTTTTTCGAGTACTCCCCTTTTCAAAATGTTCAGCGTCTGCCCAATCACCTCTTCCAGGGGATACTTCTTCTTTTTGAATCCCGGGTTGAAAACGTACTGGCGGATGACGGTGTCAACCGCGCCGGCCAGTGTGAAGGAGCCGACGAGAGGTGAAATTGCCTTGCTGAAAACGCCCTTTTCCTGCCCCTCCCTGATTATTTTTGCGATTTCCTGGAAAAACCTGTTGTACAGTTTCTGGTTTTCCGGGGTGTAGAACTGTTCGAGGCGGGGCACCTCCATGATCATGACTTTCATCATGTCCGGATAGTTGTCGTAGCTCCTGAAAATGTACTTGAAAATTTCGTCTATCTTTTTCGAGGGGTCTTCGAGCTCCCTGTTTAACCCGTCTATCCTGTCGAGGAGCCTCATCCACCTGTCCCTGAATATGGACAGCAGGATGTCATCCTTGCTCTTGAAGTAGCTGTAAAGGGAACCGTAGGCCACCCCGGCCTCGCTGGAGATGTCCAGGGTGCGGCAGGGGTAATATCCCCGTTTGGCAAAGACGCTGATAGCCGCGTTCAGAATAAGCTCTCTCTTGTCTTCCTTTTTCTTGACCATCGCGTCCCTCCGGGCTGAAGGAGAAAGATTTGTTTTGCCGAAATATGACTGATCAGTCAATATGATTGATCAGTCAGTCAATGACCTTATAATAAAGGTTGTTGGAAATAGTCAAGGGAAAAAACGATTATATGAAGAAATAATTGTAAGCGGCTGAAGGAACGCGTTACGGGTTGATCTTAGATCAGCCCCTTGCCATAACGGGATGTCGGGATGGGGCCTGTATGGATCACATTGGTCGGGGGTCGGATTTCAAATCAGCCCGTAACAAACGTTGGCCATACCCGGCGGGCGCCATAAAAGCCCCTGCAAAATACCCGTCCCGTAGGGGCGTATTGCAATACGCCCCTACAGCCGAGATTAATATTATTTTATTGTCACACAGGTTCGAAGTGGTCGATTTCCATGAGGGTGTTTACGGGCTTTTCGGCAAATACCGCCTTGACCTTCATGCCGATGTAAACATCCGCCGGGTCCACGCCGGCGACGATGTGGGTGAGGGGCGTGTCGGTCTTGTCGAGCTTGATCTGCCCCAGGACGTAAGGGGCCTTGCGGGGCAGGTGCCGGTCGTTGTAACGGACAACCGTGTAGTTGACGAGCTTCCCCGTCGCGGCCACGTCCACCCAGTTGTCGGCTATTTTGGCGCCGCAGCGGCTGCAGTATTCCCGGGGCGGGACATAGGTCACTTTGCACTTCTCGCACTTGAGCCCCATTATTTTCTTTTTGTCCCGCATGGAGATAATCCACTTCGAACCGATCCGCCCGACGAAATACTGGTTGGGCAGGGCCATCTTGGCTTCGAGCACGAAACAGTCCTTGATGTTTTCTTCTTTTGTCATATCCGCTTCTCCTCAGTCGACAATTTCAAAATAGAGAATGTCCGTGAAAGACCCCGTCGTCTTTTCCGCCCACACCGGCCGAACCCGCGTGCCTATCTCGAGCCTCGGGATGTCTTCCTTCTTTATTTCAAAAGCGAAGGCCTCTTCCGGGGACGCCCCGTCCAGCATGATCCAGGCGCATATATATGGGGTGTCCCGGACTACGCCGGTGAGCGGGTCCGGGCTCGCGAAATAGACGAGGTCGAAATTGGACACGAAGCCCTCGGGCCCGAGCTCCACGAACTCCCCCGCCCGGACGTGGCACATGGCGCAGATCTCCCGGGGGTGGATCTGGGTCCTCTTGCACACGGGGCAGATGTTGGCGAGGAGCTTCTTTTGCTTCAGTCCCGCGAACCACTTGCCCATGACGGGGCCCGTCGCGAAGCGCTGGTTGATCGAGGTGATAACTTTCAGGGAAAGCAGTTCCTCGGCCTCCTCGGCATTGGGATCGACGTACTTGCTGAAATACTTGCCGGTGGCGGCCGCGGCCGCCATGTCGCCGTCTATTTGGACTTTTCCCGACGTGAAAGCGGCGGTCCCGTCTATGGTGCCGGTCATCATTCCCACATAAGTATCGGCATCCATGGTCATTTTTACCGCAAGGTCGCCGTCCAGGCTCTCCTTGACGGTGCATTTCCCGTCGGCGATCGCTATTGTCCATTGGCCGCCGCCCTCGCCTTTGAGATCGTAGCCGAACTTGAGCGACACGCCCTGCGCCTTGTCGGGGCGGAACCGCTCCATTATTGAAGCGATGATGTCCCGGGCGGCCGGCGCCTTTCTTTGCCGGGGCCGTGTACGGCACGAAGATTTGCGGCAGGACCGCCATCAGCAACTTGGCGTCCCCCACGATCTGCATCTTGCCCTGGGAAAGGGCGTCGATGGCATTGATCTTCTGCAGGGTGACGCCGATAAAGGTCTCCGCGTCTTTAGCTATGATTTTGGCCGTGCAGTCGCCCAGGTCTCCTTCGACCTTCTCGATCATTTGCTTTCTGGTCCTTCACGGTCAGCTTCCACTTGCCGCCGTCCTCGCCGCCGCACTCGTAGCCGATGACGACGTCAATGCCCCTTGACGCTTCGGGTTTGAAGCGCCGGGGCATGGTATTGAATATATCCGCAATGGTGGTCCCGAAGAATTCAGCCATGTTTTTCCTCCTGCCAGTTCAGGTCTTTTTCCAGCATCATCATAACTGTCCACAGGGTGCCGCCAAACCCGGAGGCCAGGGCGTGCCTGACCTCCTTCTTGATCTGGTGGCCGCCCGCCTCCCCCCGGATCTGAAGGGCCGCCTCCGCGGGGCGCAGCATGGCCGTGGCGCCGATGGGATTGCTTGATATGACGCCGCCGGAGGGGTTGATGGGGAGTTTCCCGTCCATGTCAAATTCCCCGGCCTCCAGGAGCTTAATGTGCTCGTCCCCCTCGAGGAGCAGGAAATCGCGGATCCAGGCCAGGCCCCAGAAAGCGGACGGGTCGTACATCTCGAACACATCGAAATATTCCAGCGGGTCCTTGATGCCGTTTCTCTTGAAGAGCTTCTCCGCGCAGTCCCGATGGGTGTACTTGGGCCTCCTGGCCCCGTAAAGGTTGGACATGTTCTCCTCCCGGTGGGAGGTCTCGTGGTCGCGGATCCAGACGGGTGGCTTGGCCGTCCCCTTCTTCACGCGCTCCTCGCTCGTGAGGATCATGGCGCAGGCCCCGTCGGACTGGGAGCACATGTGGATCAGCCTCAGTTCGCCGACGAGCTTGGGCGAGGTCTCCATCAGGTTCTGCATCTGCTCATACTCCAGCCCGAGGCGGCGGTGCGCCCGGGGGTTGAGCATCGCATGCTTGTCCATCATGATGCGGTATTTCATCGCGGCGCGCAGGACGCGCTCTTTGCCGAACTCCTGGATCAGTTCCGTGGCCGCGGTCGCCGTCAGCGCCCCCGTCTGGAGGTTGCGGAACCACAGGGGATCGGACATGTTGGTGATGCCGCCTGTCGTGTTGGCCTCCTGCAGCTTTTCAAAGCCGACGCACAGGACCGTGTCGTAAAGGCCGGAGGCCACGAGGTTATCGGAGGCGCAGACCAGCGTCGCCCCGACTGTCCCGCCGGTGGTGATCCGGTACTCTTCCTTGCCGTATGACCCGCAGCCCAGGGCGTGCCACATGTCGGGCTGGAACTGCATTTCAAAGAGCTCCATGTTGCCGTGGACTATACAGTCGATATCGTCCAGGGTCATCTTGGCGTCGTCCAGGGCATTGCGTACCGCCTCGGCGACCATTTCCACCTGGTTCTGGTCTTCCTTGTGGCTGGAAAGCGTTGTCTGGCCGATCCCGATTATCGCTACATTTCTGTTTTTCTCGATTTTCTTCATGATCATCGCTCCTTACGCTTCGAGAATGAGGACGGAGTGGAACTGGCCGGCCGGCCCGTTTGTCGAGTGGGCCACGCGCGCATTTCGCGTCCGGCACCTGGCGGTCTCCGGCAGCGCCCTGAAGCTGGAGAGTTGCCTCCGCGGCCCTGTAAAGGCCGGAGATGATCAGGGGGTTGCCCGCCAGCGTCCCTCCGGAAAGGTTCACCTTGTATTTTCCGGGGCCGCCCTCCTCGATAAACCGGCCGCCTTCCCCGTCTTTGCACAGCCCCAGGCCTTCCGCCCACATCGGCTGCTGGTAGGCGTAGCAGTCCATGACTTCCACGACGTCGGCCGCCTTCTTCAGGCTCTTGATCCCGGCCCTGCGGCAGGCGCCGGCCGCGGCTTTTTTAAGGGCAAAATTGCTCGTCAGGTCGCGGTCCCCGAAGAAGAACGTGTCCATGCAGTTGGCAAAACCGGTGATCCAGACGGGACTGTCGGTGAATTCCCGGGCCCGCTCTTCCGAGGCGAGCAGCATCCCGACCGCGCCGTCGGAAACGGGGTACGCATGAAGCTGCCGGATGGGGTCGCACAGCATGGGGGAGGCCTTCACCTTCCCCTCGGGAATCGCTTCCCGGGCGTTGGCGTAGGGGTTCTTGGCGGCCCACTGGCGGCTCCGCGCCACTATGCCGGCAAGATGGTCTTCGGTGAGGCCGCTCTTGTTCATGTAGGCGCGCGCCTGGAGGCCCGCCGCATTGAGATAGTCCAGGCCGGTGGCACGGCCGTAAAAAGGATCGAAACCGCAGTTGGTGATCATGTTGCGGCTTTCGCCCTGCGATTCCTTGCAATGGCCCATGATGAGGACCAGGTCCTTGTGGCCCGAAAGGATGATGGCATTGGCATAGCCAATGGCATTGAGGCCCTCCTGCGCCATCTTCTCTTCGGCCAGGTACTGGCCCCCGATAACGTCCTGGACGCCGTTGTTCGAAATGGTCCGGGCATCAAAGAAATCGTCGGATGCGCTGACTATCATTTCAACGCCGTTTTCCCCGTACGTGAAACCTGTTTTACCTTGAAGCTCCTCCAGCACATCCAGCAGCATGTTCTGAAATCTCCTGTACCAGAGGTCCGATTCGTTCTTGTGCTGGGCAACTGCACAGATAGCTACCCGTTTTGCTGCCATAAACCGTCTCCTTCCTTGATCAGATTCATAATTGCAGTAACTTTACCGCCCTGTTTCCTTATCAGGCGATTCGGATCACCTTCGTCTCCTTTGCGGCTTGGCGCCGGGCCTTGTCTCCCGCAAAGCAGTTTTTGAAGCGGCCCGCCTTGACGGCCCGGATGATCTCGTCGCGGTCGCGGGGCGCGTCCACCTCGATCCACCCCCGCCCGCACCCCAGGAGATTGTGGGAATCGTCGGCCGCAACTTTAGGATAGGCGATTTCATCAATGTCCATCTCCGGGGTGTAGAAGCCGTGGTTCGAGATCTCGACGGCATCGATCGGGTATTGCCGGGCCACCTCGCCGATCAGGCGGATACAGTCTTTCAGGCCGACGTCGACATCGGCGGGGTGGTTGAAAATGTGAAGCACTTCCTTATCACCCTCGATGCGGCTGACGTGGACGTAGCCCTTGCGGCAATGGACGGTCAGCTCGATGCCCCTGAAAATGAGCAGCGGCGAACGGACCAGGGCGATGGCATCCCCGTAGGAAGGCTTCAGGAGGTGGTCGTGGTCGGTAATGGCAATGAAATCATACCCGAGACGGGCATAAGCGTCGGCTGCCTCCTGGGGCGTGAGCGCCCCGTCGGAGTAAGTGGTGTGTATGTGGAGCTGTCCTTTGAGCATTATGGCCGTCTGTCCGACCCATCCCGGCATGCCCCCGCATCCCCGCTTGCACGGAGGACGGGATGCCCGGCCGCTGTTGTTTATTGGAACACGGGATCAGTGTGCCTCTTCCGCTTCCGCCCCATGCAGGAATACCGACGTGACGCTTTCGATTATCCGGCTTTCCCTTGCCTTGGTAAGTTTTTCATTTCCCAGGACCATGACCGACAGGAAGGTGTCCACGGACCCGATAAATATATATGTGAGGTATTTCGGCTTGAGGTCAGTGCGCAGGGCCCCCCTGGCCTGGCCCTCCCGGATGATGTCCTCGCAGACTTTCAGGTACTTGAGGATGTTTTCCCTTCTCTGGGGATTGGAGTGGTAAATATAGCCCCGGGACACCTCCGCGATAAATATCGACATCAGCTCGGGCATTTCGTTATAGGCGTTCAGCATGAACCTGACTATCCCCACCAGTTTCTCCCTGGTGGAAACGGGGCTGGCCTTGAGCCTCTCGATCTCCTCGTAAATGGCATTCCACCAGTTCTCGACGATGGCGTCGAACAGCTTTTCCTTGTTCTCGAAATAATGGTATATGAGGCCGTAGGAAAGCTTGGCTTCCTTGGCGATGTCGGCCATCCTGGTCTCGGCGTAGCCTTTCGTGCTGAAGACTTTCAGCGCCGCCTCGATTATAGTCTGTTCACTGCTGGTTTTTTCCATGAGCCGACCTCTATCAGGAATTGATTGACTTGTCAATCAGGATTTTGTGCCATTAACCCTGGTTATTGGCATCAGACCCGGTCTCGGGCAGCAGGAAGGATGACAGGAACGCCGTTGACGACATCACTGCTGCAATGACCAGCCCGCTCGCGAAACTTCCTGTCATGTCGATTATCTTCCCCATGAGCCAGACGTTGAACGTCGAGGCAACATAGGTGACGGCCCAGAACACGACCATCATGTACCCGGCTTTTTCCACGGTCTGGCCGGGAAGTTCCTGGGGTATGATGTAAAAAAGGGTGGAGGTGCCAAGGAGGCAGGCGCCCGTCAATACGGAGCTGACCAGGATAACTTCGGCATTGCCGTAAATCATCCCCAGGACGGCCAGGACGAAGATTATGCCCGGCCAGCGCAGCAGGGGAAGCCTCCTGCCCGTCCTCTTGGTAACATATGCTACGAGCAGCGACGCAGGGATCCCCGCGCACATTGCGATAGCCGGGGCGTAGAACACGAATGACCCGCTGTCGAGGCCGAACACGTTCCTGTAGAAGGTCGGGAAATAAGTGAAGAGCACGAGATAGGCGGTCAGTATCCCGACGAAGCCGAATGCCAGCGCCCACGTGTTGCGGTCGCTGACCGCGATTTTATATCCCGCGACGATGCCGCTTTTTTTACGGGGCCCGCCAACTGCACCGGGTGCACCGGGCGCGCCGGGATCGCCGGGGGCCTGTTTTTCCCGGCCGAAAGCGAGCCATGCCATGGCGAGCACCACGCTCCCGATGCTGTAAAAGATAAGGATGTTTCTCCAACCGCCCAGCGTCCCCATCAGGCTCGTTGTCGCAAACAGCGCAACCATTACCCCTGTATTGACGGAAATGGAGTTGAAGCCGTTCACTATTATTCTTTCCCCGCCGGAGAACCACTGCATTGCCAGGGGGGTGAAATACACCACTACCATGGCGCCGCCTATGCCCATGCAGAACCTCGCCAACAGCAGCATTTCGTAAGTCGTGGCGAACGGGGCCAGAACTCCCATACAGATAAGGACCGATGCTGCCATGAACGCCCAGCGCAGCCCCGCCCTGGCCAGGACCGCGCCGGCAAGGAAGGGGCCGAAGATCTTCGCAATGCTCACGCTGGTCGTCAGGAAGCTTGCCTGGCTCACGGTCAGGCTCAGCTCGGCCATGATTTCCTTGAAAAAGGCCCCGCACGAGGCCCACGACATGCCGAAGCACGCGTAGGTCAGAAAGATTATAACCTCGACTACATAACGGTATTTTGACTGGCCTGGTTCGCCATTTTGAACTGTGTCGCGCATTTGAGCTGCAGTATTTTCCATTTCCGGCGCTGCTGGGCCCCGGCTTGTTTTGCTCGCCTTCTTTTAATGAGGACTTGAGACTAGACAGCCCTGCTTCGAGAGGATCGAATGAGCCTCCGACGAGGGCCATGGGGAGATATCCAGTTTATTTCATATCCGATTCCAGCCAGTCGCACCATTCTTTCACGCCCTGCCCTGTCTTGCACGACACCTCGAAAATTTTCATTGCGGGGTTGAGCCTCCCGACGCGCTCCCTGAGGGTCTTCATGTCAAAGTCGGTAAGTTCCAGATAATCCGTCTTGTTCACGATCAGGACGTCGCAAACGGAAAACATCAGGGGGTATTTCAGAACCTTGTCGTCGCCTTCGGGGACGCTCAGGATCATGGCCTTGCGCGTCGCCCCCGTGTCGAATTCGGCCGGGCACACCAGGTTGCCGATATTCTCCAGGAAGATCAGGTCCAGGTCCCGCAGGTCCAGGGTTTCCAGGGCGGCCTGGACCATCGGCGCGTCGAGGTGACAGGCGCCGTCGGTGTGCAGCTGGACGGCGGCGACCCCCTCGCGGGCTATCTTCTCCGCATCCACGAGGGATTCTATATCGGCCTCGATCACGGCAATCCTGTAAGCCCCCTTGAGCCTGCGGATCGTTTCCACGATGACGCTGGTCTTGCCCGAACCGGGCGAAGACATGACGTTGAGCATGTAGACTTTTTCCCCGGCAAGCCTTTCACGGATCTCATTGGCCAGGTCCTGGTTTTCAGAAAGGATCGCCTCCTTTATATTTATCAGCCGGATATTGTCCATCATATCACCTCGATCGACTCGATATGGAACTCGCGGCCCGAAACCATAGAGAATTTCTTCCCCTGGCAGGCAGGGCATTCGCAGTCCGCAATCTCCCTTATTTTTACGGGAAAAGTTTTTTTACACTCGGAGCACTGCAGGACGACCGGCGTCCACTCGATGGTGACCTGTGCCCCTTCCATGATAGTGCCGCGGCTCAGGTGGTGGAACATCTTGACCAGCATGTCCTCCAGGATGTGGCTCATCTCGCCGATCCGGAGGCGGATGCCGACGACTTTTTGCGCGTTGCTCTGCTCGGCATATTTCAGGGCCACTTTCACAATGCCCTCGGTGACGGCCAGTTCGTGCATATGTGCAGCCCCTTATGCCCTGACCTGCTTGCCGGATACTATCTTCTGGACAAGCTCGCCGATGGTGGCCGAGGGGCGCTGATAATTGTCCCGCTTGGCCAGGGTGATCGCCTCAACCGCGCATGTCGAAACACAGAGCCCGCAGCCGATGCATTTTTCAGGGTCATATACGGCAAGGTCGTCGTCCATGGTGAAGGCGCCCATCGGGCAGCGCTCCTCGCAGATGCCGCAGCCGATGCACTCGTCGGCATTGTACTTCGCCAGGTAGCTTGACCTGGCGATCGCATCGGGGTTGTTGATCTTTGTCAGGAGCATCAGCAGGTGGCAGCAGCACGGGCAGCAGTTGCAGATCAGGGTCAGCCTGTCTTCGCTGTTGATGGTCATGTGTACAAGCCCGGCTTCCTCGGACCTTTTCAGCACTTCCCGGGCCTCTTGCAGGGTGATTAATTTCCCCATCCCCCTCTCCACCAGGAACCGGGCTATACCGTCAAACGATATGCAAACGTCCAGGGGCTTGTCGCAGTTTTTCTCCATAATGCGGCACGGGCAGTCGGCCACGGCAATCACCTCATTTTTCTCCATCATGCGGGAGGCAATTTCAAAGGGGAGGATTTCAGTATCCCCGGGAATGGCGTTTTCAGCCGGCAGGACCCTGTTCCAGGCGGGGTTTGCCGAAGCCAGCTCCGCGCCCATGTCCTTCATGTAGTAGGAGTGCCAGAGCTCAGCGAGTCGCTTGCGGAGCTTCTCGTCCCCTTTCATGACCGGGTATTCCATCAGGCCGGGGTAGTTCGGCAGGAGGGCATAGGACAGCTCGTCCCCGGACTTTTTGGAAAGGATGGACCCGCGGCAGGCCATTGCCTCGAGTTTTCTCGATGCCTCGGCCTCGTCAATTCCCGCCCTCTTTGCCAAATCGCTCGTTTTAGAGAGCCTGAATTCAAGCAGGAGGGCCAGATCGATCTCGTCCTCAGGGAACAGTATCTTGAGGATTTCCAGGTAATCGTCATTCCTGGGGGCGCCGATCGGATGCTTACTGAGCTTTTCCTGCAGCTTTTCATATTTTTCCATTTGCAGCTCCTTGGTTGAATTCTTGCCTGTGCCGGATCATTTGCCCGGCACCTTGGCGCCGTCAGCGTAAAGCGGCCACAGCCTTGATCTGCGCGGTGAGGTTCGCCACGTAGGCGTTGCGCTCCTGGTAAACGGACTTCTTTTCATCATATTCGACCCGGACCATTGTCCCCGTCGCCTTCTCGACATCCCCGTTTTCCATGTCCAGGTAGGAATCGATCAAGCGGCGATACTCGTTGGCATCCCGCAGGGCCATGTCCATGAAACGGGGGACGTCCTCGTCGTTATAGAAATATAAGTGGGACATTGCAATTGTTTTTACAAGCGGCCTCAGCTTGAGCAGTTTTCCTATCGAGACCACATAATCCTGGAAAGATGTGAGGAATTCAACCTTGTTGAGGTCTTCACGCTCCATGATGGGATTTCCCAGCGCCTCCCCGGGGAAAAGTATCCCCGGCTCCCGCAGGAAAAAGGAAACGTGGTCCCTGGTGTGGCCCGGGGTGGCTATTACCTCGATCGACCAGCCGCCCAGGTCAATGACATCCCCGTCCTTTAACGGCTCTGCAAACTCCGCGGGCCCGATGGCGACCTCATCCCAGTCGTCTATTTTGATGCCCATGCCTTCGAAATACCTGGATGTCTCCCTGCTGAGGAAATTCATTGTCCTGAGCGCTTTCTCATTGCCCATGACGGAAATCGTCGCCTCGGGGGCGCGCAGCTCCAGCGACGGGATATTCCTTTTCAGGAAAGGCAGGGCGCCTATGTGATCGTAGTGGCCGTGGGTTACAATCAGGCCGTCAAGCCTGCTCAAAGCCCCGCCACTGGTCAGTTCCCGGAGCTGCTGCAGATAAAGCGGGCCCGATGATGTTCATCCCGGCTTCTATCATCATTGTCTTGTTGCTTCCCTTGACAATATATCCGGGGTAGATGGGGTGCCCCAGGATCAGGATCCTTTCGTTTATTTTCCCTTCCGCACTGACTCTCATCTTTATGCCTTTCGCTGATACTCACCAGGTTGCCGTTATTAGCAAAAATATTCACTATCAAACCGATTTCACTTGAGCAATTTGAATATGTGTGAAAATTAACATCTTATGAATGCAGTCGCCGCGCCAGCTCCTCGTCAACCGTATCTCCGGTCAGTCCGGTATCCCGGCTTCATCGGCGGCCGGGTGCAGGGCGGCTTAACCGCCGCGCCGCGCGAGGCCGGCGTGGGGGACTGCGCCCTGTTTGATTTTACGCAATGGTGTTTTCGCGGTCGCGGACGGTTCGGACCGCGACCCCTCGGCGTCCCGCCAGTTCATGGCCATGTTTTCCCGGATGCTGAAATGCAGCGTCCACCCCTCGGCGGACAGGGTCCTCAGCGACTCGGAAGTCTCAGACATGGAAAAGACCCTGACGGCGGAAACAGAAAGGCTGCTCTGCTCGATGGCCTTCGGCACCGGCTGCACATTCACCGGCGTCCTCCTCTTGAGGACGGTCGAAGGCATCGGCCGCGATTGTCATGCACACGGGGGACAGCCTGCTCATCAGCTGCGACCTGGGCGCCTGTCATGCCTGCCAGTTCACCGTCGACAACTTCTGGATGGTCGGCAGGTCGCAGCGCTTCTTCCAGATCGAGACGCTTCCCGTTACCGATTCCACGCGCCTGCTCCTGGCCACGGACGGGCTGGGCGCAATACCCTTCCCTCCCCGAGGCAGGCAGGGATGAAGTTCATTCTCGGGCTGTTCGAGTCCTGCAGCCCGGACGAGATACCGGACCGGATCTTTGACTATGCCGGCCCCCCAACGCCGGGCAGGGATGACGCGTCGGTGATAGCCATAAACCCTTCCGCTCTCGTCTATCTGCCCCAGTGTTTGATTTTGGGCGGAACGGGCATTCACGAGGAGAAGGTCTTCCAGGAAGAGAGGGCCCGGGGGTCCCTGGCTGACCGGTATGCCCCCGTGCCCTCTTCCGATGAGTGTCTGACTATTTGACCATAACCGGCAGCCGTTGACAGGCCCGGTTCGGTCTGCCTGGTTATTTGAACAGCCCCTTTTCCTTCGCCGCCCTCATCAGCTCGTCCTGCAGCTCGGGGTGGGCGACCTTGATCAGGGCCTCGGCCCGCTCGTCAATGGACAGCCCGTCGAGCGGCCCGGCAATGCCGTTTTCCGTGACAACGTAGTCCACGTGGCACGCAAGGGTCCCGACCAGCGACCCGGGCGAGAGGTTCGGGACGATGCGGCTGATGAGCTTGCCGTCCTTGTCCCTCGTGGCCGAAGCCATGACGATGATCATCCGCCCGAAGCGCGATATCCGGCAGCCCATGGCAAAATCGGACTGGCCCCCGTAGCCGGAGACCATCTTGTTGCCCAGGGTGAGCGACGCCACCTGGCCCGCCATGTCGATCTCCAGCGCGCCGTTGATGCCGACCATCTGCTCCTCGGCGCCGATGATGCACGGGTTGTTCATGATGTCGCCGGCAAAGAACTTGACCTGCTCGTTGTCCCTGACGAAATCAAAGAGCTCCTTCACCGGGCCGATGAAGCTCGCGGAGATCTCCCCGGGGCGGAACGTCTTGTATTTCCCCGTCAGGATGCCCTTCTCCTGCCAGACCGGCGCCCCCGTCGGCAGCATCTCCGTGAAGAGCCCGATGTCCTTGAGGTCCGAATGGGCGATCAGGTCTGAAATCAGCATGGGGACGGCCCCGATGCCGATCTGGATGCTGTCGCGGTCCCTGAGCAGGCTCACGACGAACTCGGCCATCTTCTTGTGCTTGTCCTTGGGTACCGGCGAGGGGAAGGCCGGCAGGGCCGAGGAGTTTTCCACGAAATAGGTGAACTTCGAAATGTGCATCTTGGTGTCGCCGCATGCGGGGATGTACTGGTCGTTGACTTCCCCGATCAGCACCCGGGGGCCGCCGACAAAGCCGCGCGACGTGGCATTGCCCTCTATCAGGGCCCGGGAAAACATCAGGTCGGGGCCGATGTTGACAAAACCGTTCTTGTCCGGCGGGGTAACCATGCACACGATGATGTCGGGCTTGCGGTTCGAGGTCCACTGCTTGATCGACGAGAAAACGGTCACCGGGGCGTAGGGGCCGTAGCCGATCCCCTGGAACTGCGACAGGATAAAGGGCGTCCCGGTGAAGCCGGAAGTGATCTTGAAAGTGTCGCGGTACTCGGGCTTGAACATCTTGTAGGGCCTGATGGCCAGGTTCCAGCGCCACTCGATATTCTTGAGCTCGTCCTTGCGGTCGGCAATGGCATCGGGAATCAAGGTGCTGGGCTGCCCCAGGCACAGCGGTGTCATGATAAAGTCGTCGTCCACAACCGCCCGGGCGGCAACTTCCGCCGTGGTGAGTTTCTTCTTGTACTGGTACATCCAATCCGTTTTGACCATCTCTTTCCTCCTTTGTTTTTAAACTCGAAACGCCCGGCGCAAACAGCGAGGGGCTTCAGTCTCCCTCCAAACCTATTTACTTGCCCTTGTTGACAAATTTATCCATTGCTTCCTTCTGTTCCCGGTCGAGAAGCACAGTCCGAAGCAGTCAATTTCAAACAGCGACGCGGATTCGAGGTCCATCTCGGTGCCCCTGTTGATGGCCGCTTTCATCAATGTGAGTGCGGGCGCGCTCTTGGAGGCGATCTTCTTCGCAAGCTCGACCGTTTTCTCCATGAGCACATCTGCCGGATAAACTTCGTTGATCAGGCCGAGGCTGTGTGCTTCCGCGGCGTTGATCATGTCGCCCGTGAAGCAAAGCTGCTTTGCCTTGGTCACGCCGATGAGCCGGGAAAGACGCTGCGTGCCGGCGCTGCCCGGCATGATCCCGATATTGATCTCGGGCTGGCCGAACCGGGATTTTTCCGAAGCAATCCGCAGGTCGCAGGACATCGCATACTCGAGCCCTCCGCCCAGGCAGAAGCCGTTAATGGCGGCGATGACCGGTTTCTTGAGGTTCCATATCTTGTCTATCACCTTTTTCGCCGCCAGGGCGTAATCCCGGGCGCCCATGGCGTCCTTGGTTATCATCTCCTTGATATCGCCGCCCGCAATGAAGGCCTTGTCCCCTGCCCCTTTCAGGATTACGACCCGGACATCCTGCTCTTTTTCGGCCCGGTCGAGGCACTCTATCAGTCTGAGGTTGACCTCCGTATTGAGGGCATTCATTGCCTCCGGACGGTTTATGGTCAGGAAGGCTATCGCGTCCTGTTTTTCATAAAGCACAACATCTGCATTCGACATTTCTTTTTTCTCCTCAGATAAAGGATTGGGGCGGATCTCACTTGCGCCGAAAAGCGGGAGGTCTTTTCTCAATGAAAGCGCCCGAACCCTCTTTGATATCATCCGTCAGGAATAAATCCCCGACCAGCCCCGCCTCGAAAATCATGCCCTCTTCAACGGGCATCTCCACACCCTCGTTGATGGCCCTTTTCGCGGCCTCCACAGCCAGCGGCGCGTTTGCGAGGATTGCGGCGGCTATTTTTTTTGCCTCGGAAAGGACTTCCGCGGCGGGGACAACCTTGTCCAGGAGCCCCATCTGGAACGCTTCCGGGGCCTTGAAGAAAGAGCCAGTTAAAACCATCAGCTTGGCCCGGCCCTTCCCCAGCAGCCTCGCCAGGCGCTGCGTGCCTCCGGCCCCCGGTATCAGGCCGAGCTTCACCTCCGGCACGCCGATGACGATGTTGTCTCCGCCTATCCGGATATCGCAGGCCGCCGCAAGTTCACAGCCCCCGCCCAGCGCGAGGCCGTTCACGGCGGCAATGACTGCAAGGCGCGAATTCTCTATCTTTGAAAAGACGGCCTGCATGCTGCGCGAGCTCTTGAAGGCCGCTTCCCTGCTCCCGATGAAGTCCTTGAATCCCTTGATGTCGGCGCCGGCAACAAACGCCTTGTTACCGCCGCCTGTCACGATGGCCACGCCGATTTCCGTGCGGGACTCCAGTTCGTCGAAAACGTCCCCCAGCTCCTGCATGACCTGCCCGCTCAAGGCATTCATGGGCGGGTTGTCGATGGTGACCACCGCCAGCCGGTCCTCGACCGCGTAATTCACGAATTTTCTCTCCATCACTTATCCTTTCACGACCAGACCATTCTCAAGCCGGCTTGTACTTGTTGAGGTTGTCACGCGCGATGAAGGCCCGCTGCATCTCCGACGTCCCGTAGGCGAGCTCCGCGAAGCGGGCGTCGCGGTACAGGCGCTCCACGGCCGTCCCCTTCAGGTAGCCGTGCCCGCCGTGGACCTGCATCGCCAGGTCGGCGATCTTGTTGGCCGCTTCGCTCGTGAAGAGCTTCGCGCAGGAAGCGAGGACGGGCGCGTCCGCCTCTTTGCTGTCCATGCTCCAGGCGGCCCTCAGGTCATCATCCGGCCCAGGTCGTTGTTCGTGAACATGATGGCGAGCTTCGCCCCCACGCCCTCGAACAGGCCGATGGGCTTGCCGAAGGCTTTCCTGTTCTTGCCGTGGCTCGTGGAGATTTCCATGCAGGCCACGCCTATGCCCAGGGACAGGGTGGAAACGGCAAGCTTGATCCATCCCGTGATGGCCTGCCAGATCGCGTACCCGTCGCCGGCCTTCGCCCAGGAGGCTGTCGGCGGGCACAGTGCAGCCCGTCCAGCCGGATGCCCGCGACCGGGGCGCCGCGCAGGCCCATCGTTTCCACGGCCCCTGCCGATCGTCAGCCCGGCCGCGTCGCGGTCGACCAGGAAGAAGGATCAGGCCCTTTCAAGGCCTGCATCCGGTCGGTCCAGGCGAGGACCAGGAAGGTGTCGGCGAGGGGGGCATTGGTGACGAGATCCTTCGCTCCGGTCAGAACCCAGCGTCCGCCCTTCATTCTCCGCCGCTGGTCTCCATCCCGGCGAGGTCCGACCCGGCCTCCGCCTCCGTGCAGGCAAACGCGCCGATGCTCTCGCCCGGCGAGAGCCCGGCAGATACCGTTCCTGCTGGTGCTGCGTGCCGAAACGCTTCACGGCCATCCCGAAGCGATCGCCGAGGACATGGCCGCAAAGAAAGTCGAGGGGCAGGCCCGGGCCAGTTCCTCGCCGGCGACGCACTGAGCCGACGAAGTCCCCTTTTACGCAGGAGGTCCAGGTAACCGGCCTTGCCCAGCTTTTTCAGATTGGCCTTCATCCGGCGTTCGGCCGCTTCTCTCCGGGGCTCTCGTCAAGGGCCGCCGCCGGGGCGATCTCCGCCCGGCAGAACTGCCGCCATCTCTCGCCTGCAATTCCTTCTGTGTCTTTCGTCAGTTCGTAATCCATCATTCCTCCTCTACCTACATCATCATGAACCGGGCGACGATCATCCGCATGATGTCGGATGTGCCGCCGCCCAGTTGTCCCAGTTTCGCATCCCGCATGATCCGCTCAACGGGATATTCGTGGATGTAGCCGTACCCGCCGAAGAGATCCACGGCCTCGGACGACATCTCGAATCCCCGGTCGCCGACGTACATCTTGTTCACGGCGGCGAGCAGCGGGTTGAGCGCCACGCCGTTGTCCTTGGAGGCCGCGACCCGGTAGACGGCCAGCCTGGCCGCCTCGATATAGACCTTCATGTCGGCGATCCGGTTCTGGATGGACTGGAACTCCCGGATCGGCCGGTTGAAGGCCCGCCGCTGGTTGGCATAGCGGGCGCAGCTCTCCAGCATGAACATGTGTCCGCCGAGGAAGGGGCGAAAGCAGCGTGCTGCGGTCCCACTCGACGCCGCCCAGGGCGATGTTCCAGCCGTTGCCCTCGCCCCCCAGGCAGTTCTCGGCGGGGACCTCGCACTCCTCGAAGAAGACCTCGGAGGTGGTCGAAGCACCTGCAGCCCATCTTGTGCATGGGTTTCCCGGTGGAGATCCCGGGAAGTCCCGCTCCACGATGAAGGTCGTGATCCCCTTGTGTTTCTTCGCCTTGTCAAGGGTGGCAAAGACGATGAAGACCTTGGCAAGCGGGGCGTTGGTGATGAAGGTCTTGGAGCCGTTCAGGATGTACTTGTCCCCTTTTCTGACGGCGTCGTCGGTCAGCGCCGCGGCGTCGGAGCCGCAGCCCGGTTCGGTCAGCCCCATGCAGCCGATCCATTCGCCGGTGGCGAGCTTCGGCAGATATTTTCCTTCTGCGCCTCCGTGCCATGCTGCATGATATTGGCGGCGCACAGGTAGGTGTGGGCGCCCAGGGCCAGGGTATGGCCGCCGTCGACGCCGGCGTGGCCCATGGCCTCGCCGGCGAGGCAGCAGGTGACGAAATCCGCGCCGGCGCCCGCCGTACTTCTCCGGGATGGGCAGGCCCAGCAGGCCCATCTGCCCAATTTCCGCCAGACCTCGAAACTGAATTCGCCCTTCAGGTCGGCTTCCTCGCACAGGGGCGCGACCTCTTCCTTGCAGAACCGGTAGACGGTGTCCCGGAACATCCTCTGTTCGTCATTGATCGTGAAATCCATGGACTTCATCCTCCGTTTTAAAGGGTTTGAGTGAAATTAATTCCTCTTTGTTTTAAGTATCTCCCTGGCCTCGTTCGGCGTGGCGGGCTCGAGGTCGTACATCTTCATGATCTTCACCATTTTTTCCACCAGCTCGGCATTGCTCTTGGCGAGGACTCCCTTGGAAAGATAGAGGTTGTCCTCCATGCCGACCCGGCAGTTGCCGCCCAGGAACAGGGCCGTGGTGCACATGGGGAACTCCATCCGGCCGGCGCTCAGCACCGACCAGTTGTATGTGCCCGCCCCGAGGACCCTGTCCGCGGTCTGGTGAAGGGTCATCAGGTCGTATACCGTGCCCCCGATCCCGCCGAGGATGCCGGTCACGAACTGGATGAACACAGGGGCTTCCAGCACGCCCTTGTTCAGGAGGTAGCGGATGTTGTAAATGTGGCCCACATCGTAGACCTCCAGCTCCGGCTTGGTCCCGTTGTCGCGCATGATCGTGCACATCCCCTCCATGGCCTTGAAGGTATTGGAAAAAACAAAATCATACGTACTTTCCAGGTAGGGTTTCTCCCATCCCAATTTGTCGTCTTTAATCATCTGGGCCATGGGGAACAGGCCGAAGTTGATGCTGCCGGCGTTCATGGAAGCGAGGTCCGGCTTGAAGGCCGGGACGACCGAAACTCTCTGTTCCACGGTCATGCCGACGCCGCCGCCCGTTGTGAGGCACAGCATCACATCGGATTCCGCGCGGACCGTTTCCACTATCTCGCGGAACAGGTTCAGGTCCGCGGAGGGCTTCCCTGTTTCGGGCTCGCGGGCATGCAGATGAACGGAAGCCGCCCCGGCTTTGGCCGCATCGATGGCCTGCCGCGCGATGTCTTTCGGCTTCCAGGGAAAATAGGGGGAAAGACTTGGGGTGTGGATAGATCCTGTTATGGCACAGCTGATGATTCGTTTGTTACTCGGTTTAGACATGTTTCCTCCGGATTCGGATAGGCATTAGGCGTTAGGCACCAGGAATTATTTTAGATGTCCTGATGCGTACCTGACATCCGGATCTAGCACAGAGACTAGCACATGAAAGCTTGCCTTATGCCTATTTTTTCCTAACGCCTAATGCCTGATGCCTAATGCCTGTTACCTAATATCTGTCCGGCGATAATCGTCCTTTGTATCTGATTGGTCCCCTCGTATATCTGCGTGATCTTCGCGTCGCGCATCATCCTCTCGACGGGGTATTCCCGGACATAGCCGTATCCCCCGAATACCTGGACCGCGTCGGTGGTCACCTTCATGGCGACATCCGAGGCGTACCACTTGGCCATCGAGGCGATCATCGGGAGGTTCGGCGCTTCCGGTTCGGTGTCGATCATCGATGCCGCCCGGTACACGATGGAGCGCGCGGTCTCGACCTGCATGGCCATTTCCGCGAGCATCCACTGCATGCCCTGGAATGATGCGAGGGGCTTACCGAACTGCACCCGTTCCTTGGCGTATTTGATCGACGCCTCCATCGCCCCCTGGGCGATGCCCAGCGCCTGGCCGCCGACGGCGGGCCGCGTGTAGTTGAAAGTTGTCATCAGGGTCCGGAACCCGCCGCCTTCGGGGCCCAGCAGCCTGTCGGCCGGGACAAACACGTTGTCAAACACGAGCTCGCGGGTATCCGACCCGTGGAGGCCCATCTTGTGCTCTTTCTTGCCGACGGTGAAACCCTTCATCCCCTTGTCCAGGATCAGCATGCTGATGCCGCGGTTGCCCTTATCCTTGTCCGTGTAGGCCAGCACGGTGACGATCTCGGCCTCGCCGCCGTTGGTGATGAATATCTTGGCGCCGTCGAGGATGTATCCGCCGTCCACTTTCCTGGCGATCGTCTTCATGCCGGAGACATCGGAGCCGGCTCCCGGTTCCGTGATTCCGCAGGCGCCGAGGCACTGCCCCGAGGCCAGGCGGTAAAGAAAATTTTTCTTCTGCTCTTCCGTGCCGACCAGCAGCAGCGGGTCGCTTGCCAGCGCCTGGGTCGTCAGGATGACGGAAGTGGAGCAGCAGACCCTTGCTATCTCTTCCACGACCAGCACCATCGCCAGCATGCCCGCACCCGCCCCGCCGTATTCCTCGGGGATCTGGACGCCCAGCAGGCCGTTGTCGGCCAGGACCTTCACCGACTCCGAGGGGAAGATCTCTTTTTCATCAATCTCCGCGGCAATGCGGCGCAAACTTCTCCTCGGCAATCCGGCGCACCGTGTCCCGCAGCATTTTCTGGTCTTCGTTCAATATGAAATCCATGTTTTTCTCCTTGCTTTCTGTGACTGAGAGAACTGGACAGATTATGTCTTTCGTCAGTAGGGGCGGGTCTCAGACCCGCCCGGAACACCGATGTTCTGTTCTCATTGTGAAACGACTCACGCATCACGGGCGGGTCTGAGACCCGCCCCTACGCCATAATTGTCGGGCGCGTTCCGGATTTTTTATCGCGCTGCATTCCGAATTTCTTATGGCGCTGCGTTCCGGATTCACCTGTAAGGTGCACGATCGTAAAATCGGCCCGCACCTCGGCGGCATATCGTTCTCAATATTATTTTATAAGCCCCCTCTCCCTCGCAATCCTCATCTGCATTTCTATGACGTCCCGGGGGGGGACGTATCGATCCTGCGGGGCCTTCTGTTCGAGCCTGACGGCCTCAAAGGCGCAGGCGCCGACGCAGACGCCGCAGCCCACGCACCTGTCGAGGTTGATCTCAACGGTGTCCTCGCCGGTGATCGCGTCCATCGGGCATTTCTCCTTGCATATCCCGCAGCCGGTGCACTCGTCGGGCTCGACCCGGGCATAGAAACTGGTGTGCGCAACCTGGGCGGGCTTGTCCATCCGCTTGAGGGCCTTGAGGAGGGAACAGCAGCAGCCGCAGCACATGCAAATGTTCCAGGCCTTCTGCCCGTTGGCCGGCTGCAGCAGGAGGCCGTCCTCCATTGCCTTCTTCAATATCCGCAGGGCCTCGGGCTGAGACACTTCCCGGCCCCAGCCGTTTTCAATATAGAAGCTCGCCCCGACGCCGAAGGCCATGCAGGTCTCCATCTCGTGGGTGCAGCCTTCCTCTCCCAGCATTTTGGCCTCCCTGCGGCAGATGCACTGCATGACGGCGATTTTTTCCTGGTCCCTTATTATGGCTTCGGCCTGCTCGTAGGGGAGGATCTCCATGTCCGGGGTGAGGCTCTCGGAAACCGGGATGATCCGGTGCTGGGTCGTTTTGGTCCCGTACCAGCCCTTTTCCATGAAGACGTCGAAGTATTTGCGCATCCGCTTGACGTCTTCCAGGGTGCTCTGGAGCATGTGAAATTCCCACATCCCCTCGGCCAGGGGAGAAAGGTTGTAGAGGCGCTTCTCTCCCTTCGAGATCCGGAAAATGAGCCCCCGCCGGGACATGTCTTCGAGGACCGGCGCCAGTGCTTCCGCATCGGTCTTGAGCCGTGCGGCAATCGTCTCCACGGTTTCAGGCCGGCCGGTCATGCCCAGGGCTATTTCAGCTTCCCGGGGGGAGAACCAGCGGGCCAGGATCTCCAGCTCAATGCCGGATTCCGTAGCGGGGTAAGGGACAGGCAGCCTGTCCAGGTGCTTCGCCAGCTTCGCATAGACCTCTTCCATCCTGGTTCCTCCTGATCCCAAAAACTTCTGTTGCCCGGGATTTTTCCTCTACTTCGAATAATCGTAGAAACCGCGGCCGGTTTTCCTGCCGAGCCGGTTTTCCTTTATCATCTGGTCAAACAGCGCGGACGGTTTGTACCTCTCCTCGCCGGTCATTTCGTAAAGGGCTTTGAGGGCGTTGTTCACGACGTCCACGCCGGCCATGTCCATGATCTCGACCGGGCCCATGGGGTGGTTGGAACCGAGCTTCAGCCCCAGGTCGATGTCCTCGGCAGTCGCGTAGCCCTTGTAGATCTGGTCCGCGGCCTCGTTGTACAGCAGGCACAGGAAACGGTTCACGATGAAGCCGGGTACGTCCTTTGCCCTGATCGGGCGTCTTGCCGAAAGCGGCCATTGTGTCAATCGTCGCCTGCAGGACCTTGGGGTCCGTCTTCTCGCCCGAGATGACCTCCACGAGCCTCATGACCGGAACGGGGCTGAAGAAATGCGTCCCCAGGACACGGGCCGGGTTTTTCGTGGCGGATGCTATTTTTGTAATGCTGAGGGTCGAGGTATTGGAACACAGGATAACGTTCGGGGGGCAGAGCCTGTCGAGTTCGGCGAATACTTTCTGCTTGAGCGCCATGTCCTCGATAACCGCCTCGATCACCATGTCCGCGCCGGCCACTGCCTCTTCCATGCTCGTCGTGCCTTTAAGCCTCCCCAGGATGGCGTCGTGCTCGTCTTTCGCGAGCTTGCCCTTTTCCAGTTTCTTTCCCAGGAAATTGCGGATCGTCCCCAGGCCCTTCTCGACGAAGCGCTCTTCGATGTCGCGGATGGTGACTTCCACGCCCTTTTCCACGGCCACCTGCGCAATGCCCGCGCCCATCGTGCCCGCGCCTATTACACAGAGCTTCTTGATCATTGTTTGCTCTCCTTTTCTGCTTTGTTGCACGGGGCCCGGCCGAATTCTCCGGGCCCCGTTATCACTTCAGGATATTACTTTTTCAGGTCTTTCAGGATCAGGTCCGCGCACTTCAGCGAACTCAGGGACGCGCCGTTAATGGCCAAACCCCGGCCGACATAAGTGTCGCCGGCAAAAACAGGTTGGGTATGCCGGGGGCCAGCAGGCCGGGCTTGTAGTTGCCGACCAGGCCGGGCTGGCGGGCCAGGCCGTCGCAGCCGTCAACATAGTACGGCAGCCGCCATTCCAGCTTCTCCTCGAGCCCGGGGAACATCTCTTTCATGTCTTCCCACATCAGGGCGAGCAGCCTCTCGCGCTCGAACTTGTCCGACGCCTGCTCGTGCTCCACGACTATGTCCGTATGGAAGAGCTGCTTGCCTTTCGGCGCAACCGCATCGGAGAAGTTTGACACCGGGCACGCCTGGAAGGGGAACCCCGAGTGCCTCAGTTTCAGCGCGCTGTAGAAGACCTTTTTCTCCGGATCGACGATCGGTTCTTTCGTCCCGAACACATAGCCGATCAGGCCGGTGACCTCGTGCTGGATGTCCTCGATGCGTTTTGTCCACCACCGGGGCAGCGGGCTCGGTCTTGGGGTTGAAATCGAGTATCTGGGCGAGCTTGTAAATCGGCAGGGCGCACACGACACGGTCAGCCGCGATGAACTCGGTCTCGTACATCCGGTACTCTTCCTGGTAAATGTGCTTCTGCGCCGGTACCCTGACCCCACCGCCTTCTTGTCCTTGACGACGATTTCCTGGACATCGCAGTTGAGCCTGATCTCGCCGCCGTTCTCCTTGATGACCTCGGCCAGGCCGCGGGTAATGCCGTCCATGCCGTCGATCGGGTAGCTGGCCTGCAGCGCCTGGCGGACCTTGAGCAGGTTGTGCTTGGCTATCCAGAGGACTTCGCCGGCCGCCATGTCGATGGCGTGGGGAATGGTCGTCATGATCATCCCCAGGTCGGTCAGCAGCTCGCGCACGGCAAGCTGGGGAACGTTCTCGTACATCCACTCTTCCAGGGAGCGGTTGTCCCACTTCTCGATCTCCTCCTCGCTCATCGTGGCGATCCTGCTCAGCAGGTCGCGGAAGGCGATCTTTTCTTCCTTGGTCATGGGCACCAGTTCCGCGACGTTCATAAACTTCTCGCCGTTCCAGATATCGACGGTCTGGCTGAACGGGCCCCATGCCACCTTTTTCCCGACGCGCTCGTTGAGCTCCGTGCAGGTCGCCTTCTCACCCAGCTCGACCAGGTGCAGGCCGATGTCCACGCGCCAGCCCTTTCCGGGATAGCCGTCATAGCTCATCATCCTGCCGCCGACCTTCGGGAAACGGTCAAGCACCAGTACCTTCTGCCTGGCCTCCTTGGAAAGGATCGCGCCCACTCCCAAACCGGCTATACCGGCTCCCACAACTATCACATCGTATTTTTTTTCCGACATAGAATTCCCTCCCATTTATGCTTTTAGTTTGTTTTTACAGATAATTTCATTCTTGGGGTCAGGTCTTGAAATGTGAAAAAACTGATATTTCAAGACCTGACCCCATATTTTACAAATAATTGCCGATAACGTTTTTCATGATTTCCGTGGTCCCGCCGCCGATGCTGATGACGCGCGAGTCGCGGTAGAGCCTCTCAACGAGGTATTCCTTTGCGTATCCGTAGCCGCCGTGTACCTGGACCGCGTCGAAGACGACCTTGTCGCAGGCCTGGCAGGCAAAGTTCTTGGCCATCGAGACTTCCTTCACCGCGTTTTTCTTCGCGTCCATCATGGCCGCGACGCGGTAATTGTACTCCTTGGCGATCTCGACCAGGGTGGCCATATCGACCAGCTTGTGCATGATGACCTGCTGGTTGAAAATGGGCTTGCCGAACGCCTCGCGGGCCTTGGCGTATTTTATCGACTCTTCCAGGGCGAGCTGGGCGACCATATGGGCATGGACGGAAAGCTCGAGCCTCTCGTTCTGGAAATTGATCATGATGCCCTTGAATCCGTCGCCTTCATTCCCCAGGAGGTTTGCAACCGGGACCCTGCAGTCTTCAAAACTCAGCTCCGCCGTGTCCGAGGCGTGCCAGCCCATCTTGCGGATCTTCTTGGCAACCTTGAAGCCAGGGCTGTCAGATTCGATGACCATCAGGCTGACGCCCTTGTACCCCGGCCCTCCCGTCCTCACGGCCGTGGTGATGAAATTGGCCCGGGTGCCGCTGGAGATGAAAGTCTTGGCGCCGTTGACGATGTAGTAGTCACCGTCGCGGACGGCGCGGGTGGCGATGTTGGCCACGTCGGATCCGGCATTGGGCTCCGTAACACCGAGCGCCGAAATCTTGTCGCCTGTCAGGACCGGGACCACGAAACGCTGCCGCTGGTCCTCGTTGCCCATCTTGAAGACGTGCGGCGTGGAGATATGGTGGGTGGAAACGCCGATGGCCACGCCCAGCGAGCCGCTGCGGACCAGCTCCTCCACGTACACGACGAACATCAGCTTGTCGCAGGGCGTCCCGCCGTATTCTTCGGGGAACTCCAGCCCGAGGAAACCCGCGTCCCCTGCCTTCTTGTAAAGTCCAATGTCGAAAATTTCCTTTTCTTCCCATTCCTCGACATGCGGCTTGATTTCCTTATCGACAAACTTCCTTACGGCATCGCGAAATATGTTGTGCTCCTCGGTGAAATATTCCTGAAACATCTTGCTCCTCCTTGTTACACTGGTTGTCTAAGGTTGTTTACCTGATCAGTTCAAAATACTTGATGTCCTGGATATTGCCCTGCATCTCGGCCCTGTCCTTGAACACGGCCCGGACCTTCATCCCCACTTTTATCTTGCTCAAGTCCGTCTCGTTGATGATGTGGGAAAAGATGTTGTCGGCGCCGTCGAGCTGGATATATCCGTATGTGTACGGGATCGGCCGCGTGGAACCCGTAATCGGGTCGATAAAGGGATAGTTCACAACCGAAAATGCGGTGAGGACCCCGGTGTCGGAGAGCGGCACGAGCTCCGTCAGTTCCTTGAAACACGGGCCGCACACCCGCCGCGGCGGCACATATACCTTGCCGCAGCCGGGGCATTTGATCCCGATGAATCGCTTCTCGTTCATTATTTCGTGGAAAAACCTGCTCCCGTAAAGCCCTATCGACCACTCGTATGGCATCGGGAAAGCGAATGTGGCTTCCAGCCGTTCTGTTTTTGCGTTATCTGTTGACATGGTTTGTTCCCCCTTCCCTATGGTCTCTCGGAGCTAAGAATCACGACGTCGGTCCAGAAGCAGCCGCCGAAGCCGGTGGCGAGCGCGTTTTTCACATCGGGCACCTGCCTCTTGTCGCCCTTGCCCATGACCTGGATGGCCGCCTCGGCAACCCTCAGCATCGCGGTCGCGCCGATGCAGTTGGTGGAGATGACGCCGCCTGACGGGTTGATCGGGAGCTTCCCGCCCATGTGGGTGTTCTTGTCCCCCACGAACCGCGCCGCCTGGCCGCGGCCGCAAAGCCCGAGGTCCTCGATCCACTTGAGCCCGGCCCACGTGTACGGCAGGTAGAGTTCCGCGACATCGAGCTCGTCCACGGGGCTCTTGATCCCCGCCAGGGCATAGGCCTCCCGCGAAGCATTCTGCATCGATACAAGCCCCTGCGTGTAGTCGGTGGAATCGCCGAACCAGGTGTACGTGTGCCGCACCGACACCGACTTGAACCAGGCCGGTTTCGTGGCGGTCTTCTGGGCGATGCCGTCTGCCGCGAGGACCATGGCGCAGGCCCCGTCGCTGCGCGGGCAGATGTCGCCGAGCTTGATCGGGTAGGCCAGCATCGGCGAAGCCATGATGTCCTTCACCGTCAGCGGCCTGCTGCAGGTGAGCGTAGGGGTTGTTCATGGCGTGATTCCGGTCCCTCTCGCCGACAACCGCGGCGTCTTCCTGGGTAGCCCCATACTGCTCCATGTAGGCCGTCGCTTCCGTCGCCAGGCTCGGAATGGCGCCGGAGTAGGAGAACCGGTCCCAGATCGGGTCCGAGCAGGTGATGATCGCCCCGGTCGTGTCGCTCTCCGAGTTCTTCTCGAAGCCGATGGCCAGCACGCGGTCAAAGAGGCCCGAGGCCACGTGGTAATAAGCCGCAATGGCGACTGTCGCCCCGGTCGTGCCGCCGGTCGATACCTTCATGATCGGTTTCATGAATGCCCCGGAACCCTCAACGCTGTATGTGTCGACATAATTGATGGACTCGAAATGGTCCATGTTGCCGATCACGATGGCGTCGATGTCCTTTATCTTCATATCCGCATCGGCCAGGGCCGCCGTCACCGCCTCGTAGATCATCTCCCGGGAGGTCACGTCGGGCCTGTGGCTCTTGTGATAGGTCTGCCCCGTTCCTACTATCGCTACTTTTCTTCCCATGTCTTCACCTCACTTCTTCCCGCCGACGATCCACACGCAGTGGCTCTGCCCGCAGGGTCCGTTAAAGCCTTGTGCAAGCGCCGTCTTGACCTTGTTCACCTGCCGCGCCCCGGCCTCGCCGCGCACCTGGAGGGCCGCCTCGATAATCCTCGCGAGCCCCGCCACCAGGATGGGATTGGCGGAGAGTGCGCCGCCCGAGGGGTTGACCGGAAGTTTGCCGCCCATGGCGGTGACTCCCTTGCCGATCAGGGCCGCGCCCTCTCCGGGTTTGCAGAATCCCAGGCCTTCGAGCCACAGGGGTTCCATGTAGCTGAACGGCTCGAGAATCTCGGCCACGTCGATTTCCTTCAGGGGGTTCTTGATCCCCGCCATCGCATATGCCTTTTTGGCCGCCTCGGCAAGGGCAACGGGCTTGGCAAGGTCCCGGTCCCCGAGCAGGTAAGCCTCGCAGCAGTGGGACACTCCCTTGATCCAGACCGGCTTCGATTTCGCCTTTGCCGCGATCTCCTCGTTGGCGATGATAATTGCCGCTGCGCCGTCGCTGTTGGGACAGCAGTCGAGGAGCTTCAGGGGCTCGGCTATTTTTTTGGATTTCATGACATCCGCCACGGTGATCTTCATGGGCAGCTGGGCGTAAGGGTTGTTTATGGCGTTGCCGTGGTTCTTCACGGATACTTCCGCGAACTGCTTCTTCCTGATGCCGTAGCGGTTCATATAGGCATTGGCCTGCAGGGCCGCGGACGGAAATGGCCTCGATTCCCAGGAAGCGCTGGAAGATGGGGTCGAACATGCCGTTGGTGGTGATTTTGACATTGCCTTCGCTGCCCTTGTAATGGGCGACGACGATGCGTGGCCTTGTACCCGGAAAGGACCCTCATGAGCCCGTAGAACGCGCCGAAGGTGCCGTCGCCGGAAACGGTGGAGATGTTCTTGTCCATCCGCGCCCGAGGCGTCCCCGACGGCCATCCCGGAGATGGTCCGCCCGTCGAAGAAGTCGTTGGAACAGGTCACGACGCTGTCGATATCGTTAATGGTGAGGCCCGCGTCTTCCAGTGCCGCCACGGGTCACGTCATAGACCATGTCCGCGAAGATCTGGCCTTTCTTCCTTTTTTCGTATTTTGTCTGCGCTACGCCGACTATTGCTGCTTTATCCATTTGCATTCCTCCCGGCCTTTAAGCGAGCTCGAAGGAGTCGATGTCCAGGATCTTCCCGGTGCGCTCCCCCTGAATTTAGCCTTCACCCTGAGACCGTTTTTTAACTTGTCCAGATCTTTTTTGATCAAGTGCAGGAAGCCCACGTCCGCCCCATCGAGTTTGATCAGGGCATACGCAAAGGGGGGCTTCACCGGCTGGACGGGATGGCTGTAATGCACGATGGTAAAGGCCTCGATTACGCCCTCCGGTTTCAACTTCCACCCATTCGTCTATATCCTCGAAGCACGTCCCGCAGTTTTTCCGGGCCGGCACATACGTTGTCCCGCAGCCCGGGCACTTGCTCCCGAGGATCTTCTTGTCATCCCGCAGGGCGACGAGAAACCTGCTTCCCGCATCCCCCACCTGCCATGTGTACGGAACGGCTATCTGACCTTTGAGGGTCAACGGCTCCACATCTTTCAGCCAATCAGCCATTTTATCCTCCTTAAATTCTTCTCTTGTTTAGACTTCGACCATGATTGCTTCGCCCTGGGACAGGCCTCCGCAGATCGCCGCAACACCCCGGCCGCCGCCGCGGCGCATGAGCTCGTACATCATGGTCATCGTGATGCGGGCCCCGCTGGCGCCCACCGGATGCCCTATGGCAATGGCCCCGCCGTTGACGTTCGTCTTGTCCTGGAGCGCCTGCCACTTCGCCGGGTCATCCTTGGCCAGCATCTTGAGCGAAACCAGGGTTACGGCGGCAAAGGCCTCGTTGATCTCGATCAGGTCCATGTCGTCGATGGTGTTGCCCGTCTTGGCGAACATCTTGTCGATGGTCTGCGCGGGAACGCAGGCCATGTATTTCGGGGTGCCGGCGCCGCTTTCGCAGGCGACGATCGTCCCCAGGGCCTTGAGCCCGAGGGAGTCGGCTTTCTTCCTGGACATGATGACCATGGCCGAAGCGCCGGAATTGAGGCCCGGGGCATTGCCGGCGGTCACGGTCGGGCTGCCGTATACGGTCTTCAGGGCGGCCATTTTTTCCATGCTCAGGTTGTCGCGGGGGGATTCGTCTTTTTCGAGGACGATGGGGGCCTTCTTCTGGGGGATCTCCAGCTTCATGAGCTCTTCGCCCACCTGGAATTTCCCGGCCTTGAATGACGCGTTGTACTTGTTATGGCTCGCCAGCGCCCATTCGTCCTGCTTCTCGCGGCTCACACCGTATTCCACCGCAACGTGGCCGGCATCGGTCGCGACCGGCGCAAACCCCTTGCGGCCGTAGCCGAGTTCAAACAGGACGTCCTCCAGCTCGATCGGCCCCAGCCGGACGCCCCAGCGGGCCTTGGCAGCCTGGGCGATCAGGGGCACATTGCCCATGTTCTCGGCCCCGGAGGCGATGACGATTTCCGCCGCCCCGCTCTTGATGGCCCGCCAGCCCAGGCGCAGGGCCGTCATCGACGAGCAGCAGGCCCGGTCGATAGTGAGGGATATATTGCTTTCGGGGAATCCCGCCAGAAGGGTGATCTGCCGGGCGGGGACATTGGTGTAGATGGCGTATTCGGCCGGGATGCATGTCCCGTAATAGACTTCGTCCACCATTTTGGGGTCCAGGTTGATCCGGCGCACCACCTCTTTGAGGGCATGGACACCGAGGTCCATGCTCAGGATGGTCTTCAAGGCACCGTCAAAGCGCCCGAAGGGGGTGCGTACGGCACTGACAATCACGACATCGTTTTCGCTTTTATTCATTTTGTTCACCTCGTTTTTATACTCCCGGGTTCAGCCTCTGCGCCCGACGAGTGCTTTTGTATCGAAGACCGCAACATCCTGGTCTTTCTGGTTCTTGATCCTGTAATTGGCGGAGATGATCCCCCTTTTTTCATCCTTGGCGTCGAGGGAGGTGATCTCCACCTCGCAGCGGATCGTATCGCCTATCTTTACCGGCCCCGTGAACCTTACGGAATCCATCCCGTAGAAGGCAATGAAGGACTTCGGCAGGGCCACGTATGCCCCGAGCCGAAACACGAGGGCACTGCCGACCGTCAGGACCAGCATGCCGTGGGCGATTCTCTCTTTGAAAGGCGTCTGTTTCGCGTATTCGACATTGGTGTGCAGCGGGTGCCAGTCGCCCGTGAAGGCCGAGAACATGACAATGTCCGCTTCCGTTATGGTCCTGCCCGGGGATACGAACTTTTCGCCTACCGTATAGTCTTCAAAATGATTTTTTTCCATGAAGCCGATCCTTTCGTTTCAGATTACTGAAGGGTTCCTTTAGAGCAGCTAAACTAAAGAAGCTTTTACAAAGTCTATGCCAAAACCAATTTTCAAAAAAAACAGCCACTTGGACCCGCCGGACCCCTTCCGATAATCGTTGACACGTGTCAAGAAAAATACACATTGACACTTATGCCTTAAATAACAAATTTCAGAAAAGGACTTCGAGTGATCGGCTTTGCAAAGGAAACCTGAAGCAATTGCACCATCGAACAATTAGCAATATGCTGATGATGGAAATTTCGAGGGGAATGCGGGCATGACGACTGCGGCTACCCCTCCAGCTTGAGAATTTCCAATGCCAGCCTGGATAAAAAGGAGGGAAAGGCCGGGTTTGCTGTTTCCCCCGGCCTTTCGTGGGTATGTCTTAGCAGAAGAACATGCTATTAAATTTAGCAATATGCATACCAAATATGTTGAATGCTCTTTTGATCGTGATATTCGGGCCTTAAAGATTTTCCGGCCTCTAGACCCGTGCCGGATGTCATTGACTACTGTTAATTAATGAACATGTGTTTACAAAAGTCTTTTTTTAATGTATAAGGCGGCCCATCATTGAAAAGGGACCTGCAGCCGAATGGATTTGAAAAAGTTTCTTTCCCGCCTGCCGGAAGAGGAAAAGAAGATTATCTTCACGCTCGCCTTCTTCCCGGAATTCTTCTCGGTTGACTGGTTCCAGGACATAAAGCCCTCCCAGCTGGTATCCGTAATCCTGAATTTTGAGCGCAACCAATGGATCATCCCCGTTGACGGGTCCCCGGGATCTTATAACTGGTCGCCCAAATTCCCCCGGCAGGAAGTCTTATCCGAGATTTCCCAGGAACAGGTTTCATCCTACTACAGGACTTCCGCCGATATCCTTCTCAAGAATCTGAGCGTTGACGACAAATCGATCCTGATGATCGCGCGCCAGTATATAACCGCCGGGCTGAGGGAAGAAAACCTGGACATCGTGCTGAAGGCGGCGCGCATCGAGGAGGACAATCACAGGATTTCCTCCGCAATTTCACTTTACGATTCCATCCTGGAATATTTTGAAAGAATCATCACCCCGGTCGACAGCAATATTCATGAAAGCACCTGGCACACCTTCATGAATGCCATTGAATGCCGCACGTCGCTGTCCCTTTTTCAGCCCAACCTGAAGAAGATCAATTGCCTCCTGCTTGCCGCGCTCGAGAAGGCCCGCTTCCTCAATGATTTGAGGTCCCAGGCATCCCTGTGCATGCTCCTCGGGCAGAATGACTGGATGTATTTCCGCAACGAAGAGGCAGTCCAGTATTTCAACCAGGGCTGGGAACTCATCCAGCAGGTAGAGGACGAGGCTTTGCTCAGAAAGGGCTTAAAAATCCGGGGGCTTACTTACCTGATCAAGGGCCAGTTCTTTAAAGCCATTGAAACATACGAAAGCTCCCTGGGTGAGCTTGAGCCCGCGGTCAACAGCGATTTTTTCCAGCTGGTCTCCCTTAACCTCGCCCTGTGTTATACCCAGGTCGGCATGCCCCAGAGGGGGCTCGGGATCGCGGAAACCATCCAGAACCAGAGCAGGAGCAACCTTCCGCTGCTGTCATACGCCCTTGTCACCGCGGGCATAATCCTCCTGGAAACAAAGCAGCTCAACAACAGCCGCTTCTTTTTCGAGAGGGCGCTGGAATTGGCCATCAAGGAAAATATCCCCATGGTGGAGGTCCTGGCGGGAATGGGCCTTTCGGGCGTGGAAAGCCAGGAAGGCAACTTCTACCTGGCGGCCGAGCATTACAAGTCTCTGTGGAAAATCAGGAAATCAAGCTGGTATCATATTTTGAACTATTACCCTTTGCTGGACACCGGTTACGTTTTACATTCAAAGGGTGTTTCCCCGATTGACCTGAGGCCTGTTTTTGATTTCCTTTACGGGCTGGACAAGAATCGAATCAACCCCCTCATGTACGGGATGGTGCGCCGGCTTCAGCTAATCCTGCCGGAAGACAAAACACCCCTCGCGGAAAAAATCGCCATCCTGCGCGAGCTCGAAAGCTCCGTTGAAAAAATGGGGGCCTCCTTCGAACTCGCCAAAATCTGGGTCGAGCTCTCGAGGATGTACAGCCAGATCAACGACTGGAAAACAGCCGAAAGCTATGCCCTCAAAGCATTCGAGTTTTTCAGCCCGATAGCCGTAAATTGTTTTCCGGCCGACCTCAAGCACTTCACCCCGCCGGACAAAATGGCCGTGGACAGCAAGCTGTTTGATGTCGTCATTGAATTGGGGGACACCCTGTCCAGGCAGGAAACCCTTGAAAAGCTGCTGACGAACATCATCACCTCCATTTCCAAGCTGACCGGCGCAGAGCGCGCGGCCCTCTTTATCAAGGAGGATGGAGGGAACGAACTCAAGCTGGCCGCCTCGAGAAACCTGCTGAAAGAAGACGTCGAGGACGAAAAGTTCCAAAGCGCGATGCAGGACATATATGCATCCTCCGAATCTCTCGAGTACAAAACAGTCCAATACAAGATCAGCGAGCAGGACTACGCCAATTTCCGCCGCGGCATTATAACCCCACTCAAGCTGGGGGAGCATGTAAAAGGCGTCCTTTACCAGGACAGCCGGTTTTTCACCCTCAACCTGAGCCCCGAGATAATAAAGCTCCTCTCCGCATTTGCCTCCCAGATCGCGGTGTCTATCGACCGTGTCCAGGCCAATGAGGAAATAGCCCGCTTGAACAAGAAGCTGATGGAGGAGAATCTTTACTACGTTGAAGAAATAGAGGAAACCCTGGCCTTTGGCGAGATCATCGGGAAGAGCGATGCGATAATCGGTTTGCACCGCCTCATTCAAAAGGTCGCACCCAGCCAGTCAACTGTGTTGGTTGAGGGCGAGACCGGTGTCGGCAAGGAGCTTGTCGCACGGGCGATTCACCGCGAAAGCACGCGCAAGAACGGTCCCTTTATCAGGGTGAACTGCGCGGCGATGCCGGATACGCTCATTGACAGCGAGCTCTTCGGGCATGAAAAGGGGTCCTTCACGGGCGCCTTCAAGACAAAGGCGGGACGATTCGAGCTTGCCAACCAGGGCACCATATTCCTCGACGAGATCTCCGAGCTGCCGCTCTCGACGCAGAGCAAACTTCTGAGAGTGCTCCAGGAAAAGGAGTTCCAGCGGGTGGGCGGCACAAAGATGCTGCACTCCGATTTCCGCCTGATTACCGCCAGCAACAAGGACCTCAACCAGGAGATCATCAACGGGAGGTTCCGGGCAGACGTGTTTTACCGGCTCAACGTGTTCCCGATCTATGTTCCGCCGTTAAGGGAAAGGAGGGAGGACATTCCCCACCTGGCGACCCATTTCCTGAAGCTCTTCTGCTCGCTGAACAAGAAGAACTACTCCGGCATCCCGTCATCCGAAATGGCAAAGCTCACTTCCTACTCATGGCCCGGGAATATCCGCGAACTCTCAAACGTGATTGAAAGGGCAGTCATCCTGGGAGGCTCGCAAATCAGGTTCCCGGAATTTGAAGGCAGGACGGCAAGGGAACCCTTTGACAACGGCGAGATGAAGCTTAAGGAAGTTGAAAGGGGAAGGATCCTCGAAGCCCTCAACAAGACCGGGGGCAAAGTCGGCGGGAGGCATGGGGCTGCCGCGCTTCTCGGCCTGAACCGGACGACCCTCATCCACAGGATGAAGAAATTCGGGATAAAAATAGAGCACAACCCCAACATCCTGGATACCCTCTCCAAGACTTAAACCGGGATAATTTCAGGCCTCTCCTTTTTTTAAATCCGAGGATGACATCATCAGATTGTTACAGCTTCAGGAGATTCCTGTCCTGCATTTTGTGTCCATATATTGACATTCGATAATCACTTTTTCTTTTTCTTCAGCAGGGCCTTTTCTAAATACTCAAATTCAATCAGATTCTAGTTTAAGTGAATGGCATGTTTGTTGCTGAATAAAACTCGTGGTCATCGCGGGTTTCCAAGTGTCAACAGAAAAGTCCGCCGGTGATCGGGGGATTAATTTAATTGTCAGTAATAAGAGAGGAGGCTGCAGGATGTCGGATACATTCAAGGGAATAGCGCCGATGGTTCACAACAGCAAGATCAGCGTGCCTTACAGCTGGTGGGCTGGTGATACGGCGAGCAAATTCTTTATAGCGTTGAGGGACGAAAAGAAAATTATCGCGCCGCGCTGCGGGAAGTGCAGAAAGGTATTTATGCCGCCGCGCAAGATTTGCCCCTCGTGTTTCACGGAAAATACCGAATGGGTGAGCGTGGCGGACGAAGGGACGCTGGTTGCATACAGTGTTGCCCGGCGCCAGCTCGAGTCGATACCGGCCGACAAAAAAGTCCCCGTCATCTGGGGGCTGGTCAAGCTGGACGGCGCCGATACCGCGCTGCTCCACTACCTCGGTGAAGTCAAACCTGAGAAAGTAAAAGCAGGGATGCGTGTCAAAGCTGTTTTTGCTGAATCACGGACGGGCGGCATCCGCGACATTTCACATTTCAAGCCTGTCAGCTAGGGGGGAACATGGATAGAGCAGCAATAATCGGCGTCGGAATGACGAAAATAGAAGCGAACAAGGGCCGGGAGACCTTTGCCGACATGGCCTGGGAGGCCGTGAACAAGGCATTGGACGATGCCGGCATGACCATAAACGACATTGACAATATTGTGACTACATCGAGCGATTTCTGGGACGGGCGGACCATTTCGTGCATGGCCGTGGGGGACGCGAGCGGCGCGGCGGAAAAGAACCTCTCGTGCGTGGAAGGGGACGGCACCTTCGGGGCCTTTTACGGCTACACGCGGGCGCTTTCCGGCTCGTACAAGACCACCCTGGTCACGGGGCACTCCAAGGGCTCGCAGTGCATTTCGAGCCTGATCACCAATTCGGCGTTCGACCCGATTTATGAACGCGGGCTGGGGATGGACATGATCACTGCCTGTGCGATGCAGGCCAACGCATACATGGACCGGACCGGACTGAAGCCGGAAGACACGGCCCTGGTCTCGGTCAAGAACCATGGGAACGCGCTGAAAAACCCGCTGGCGCAGCTTCCCATGAAAATCTCGGTGGAGGATGTCCTCAAATCGGAGATGATAGCGGACCCCCTGCGCAAGCTGGACTGCTCGCCTGTCTCGGACGGCTGCTGCGCAATCATTATCGCAAACGAGTCGGTCGCGGCTAAATTCAAGCGCAAACCAGTCTGGGTAAAAGGGCTGTCATTTTGCACGGACAGCTTTTTCTTCGGCGACCGCGACCTGGCCCGCAGCAGCGCGCTTGCCCAGGCGGCAGGAAACGCTTACCGGATGGCGGGAATCAAGGACCCGAAAAAAGAGATAGACCTGGTCGAGCTCTACGACGCCTTCACCTACCAGGAGCTGCTGTGGCTCGAGGAAATGGGGCTGGCCGATTACGGCAAGGCGGCCAATAGCCTGAAAAAGGGTGAATACAACTTGGACGGGCGCCTGCCCGTGAACCCGTCGGGAGGGCTGTTGGCGGGCCACCCTGTCATTGCGGCAGGCCTTTACCGCATTGCGGAGGTTGTCCTGCAGCTGCGCGGCGAAGCCGGGGAGCGCCAGGTAAGGAAAGCCAAAACCGGCCTTGCCCATGGAGTCAACGGCCTGTGCGGCCAATCGCACTGCGTCTGGATTCTGGACCAGGAAAAGTAGGAGGGTAATAATTATGGCAAAACGAGTAGCAATAGTAGGAACGGGTCAGACATATCACAAGAGCCACCGCCCGGACGTCAACGGCCAGGAACTCATCAACGAGGCCGTCCAGCGCGCCCTGGCTGACGCCGAACTTGCCATTAAGGATATAGATGCCATTCTCATCGGCAACATGGACCATTTCGAGGGCATCAATTACGTGGACTGCTGGAGCGTCGACGGGGCGGGCGGCGTAATGAAGCCCGTCATCAAGATCACCACCGGCGGCACGACCGGAGCCTCCCTGGCCATCGGAGGCTACCACATGGTCGCCTCCGGCATGTTCGAGAAAGTCCTGATCATCGGGTGGGAGAAGAACTCCGAATCGGACACGACCGGCGCGATCACGACGGCCTTCGACCCCGTATGGGACCGGCAGGTCTTTGCCGGTGCCATTTCCGGGCTGGCAGCAGAGGCGCAGGCCTACATGGCCCGCTACGGCGCCTCCGACAGGGATGGGGCGCGCGTCTCGGTGCGCGACAGGAAACATGCCACGAACAACCCCTACGCCCAGCTCCGCAAGGAGGTGTCGCTCGAGGACGTCCTGGCCTCACCGATGCTTGCCGACCCGATCCACCTGCTGGACGTATGCCCCAGGTCGGACGGGGCCTGCGCAGTCATCATGGCAAACGAGGACGTCGCCGGGAAGATCTGCCCGGTTCCTGACTGGATCTGGGGAACATCGGCACATAACACACAGGCAATGTTAGGCGATGTAGACTGGGGCCGGCTGAAAAGCATGGAGCAGTGCGCCACCGAGATATTCAAGAAGGCGGGGATCAAGGAACCCCGCAAGGAACTCGGCGTCATTGAAATGTACCAGCCCTATTCATTTGCGGGACTGATCTGGATCGAGGACATGGGCATCATCGGCCACGGCGAGGCGCCCCGATATATCTGGGACGGCAACACCGACATGGGCGGGGAGCTCCCCGTCAACCCCTCGGGCGGCGTCATATCCTGCAACCCCATCGGCGCAACGGGTCTGATCCGCTGCGCGGAGGCGGCCATGCAGGTCATGGGCAAGGCGGAAGGGCGCCAGGTGCCGGACGTGAATTTCGCGGTCAGCACCGGTTTCGGCGGATGCATGTGGACCAACATGCTCCTTCACGGCAAGAAAAAACCTAATTGAGGAAGGGGTTGATCATGGCTGAAAAAGAACAATTGATCATTGAATCGGGGGATGCGACGCAGCCCTTCAAATATGCGGTCGGGATGCACGGCAGCAAATTTTTCACGGAGACCCGGGACAACAAGCGCTTCATGGGGCTCAAGTGCCCCAAGTGCGGCAAGGTGTACATCCCGCCGCGGGGAGTGTGCGGAAAATGTTTCGTTGAGATGAAAGACTGGGTCGAGGTCGGGCCGCAGGGCGTGATCGGCACATTCACGATCCTGCGCTTCGCCTTCATCGACCCCGAGACCGGGCAGCAGAAACCCGTCCCCTACGGCTACGGCTTCATCAAGTTCGACGGGGCGGACACCCTGTTCCAGCACTACATAAACATCGAAGACGAGAGCAAAGTCAAAATCGGCGCCCGGGTGGAAGCGGTGTTCGCCAAGGAACGCAAGGGCAACATACGGGACGTTGAATATTTCCGCATAATCGATTAGAAATTTAACTGCCACTATCGAAATCAAGGCACAGTGCGACTCCGTATTGTGCCTTGACGATTCAAAGGTAAAGGGCGAAAGGCTAAAGGCAAGGACAATGAAGGTTGTTCCTTTCGCCCTTAGCCCTTAGCCATTTTATTTATTCCAGGACGTATGATGATGAATATAATTGAACAGTTCAAATTAACGGGAAAAGTCGCCCTGATCACCGGCGCGAGCCGCGGATTGGGGCGGGCTATCGCCGTCGGCCTTGCTCAGGCCGGGGCGAAGGTCGCGGCAGTCAGCAGGAACATGGAACTGACCGAGGAAACCGCAAATGAGATACGCCGCGAGGGCGGTGAGGCCGTCGCCATCAGGGCGGACGTTAAGAATGCGGGCGATGTCAAGAGCATGGTGGATGCCGTGCTTAAAAAGTTCGGACGGATTGACATCCTCGTAAACAATGCCGGGATTTCCATCCCCAAGGATACCATCGACATCCTCCCGGAGGAATGGGACGAAGTCATAGACACCAACATGAAATCCGTCTACCTGGTGTGCAGGGAGGCGGGCCGGGTAATGATCGGCCAGAAAAGCGGCAAGGTCATCAACATCAGCTCGTTCCTCGGCAGGGACTCGCTCGCCTCGATCCTCCATTACGGGGCCTCCAAGGCCGCCATCATGCACATGACCAAAACCCTCGCCATCGAGTGGGCCCCCCACGGGATCAACGTGAACTGCATCGCCCCGGGATGGTTCCTGACCGATATGACCGTGCCCCAGCAGGAAGGTGAGAACAAAAAATTCCTGCTGCGAAAAATTCCCCTGAAAAGGTTCGGGAAGCCGGAAGAAATTGCCGGGCTGGCGGTTTTCCTTTCGTCCGGCGCATCCGATTACATGACGGGGGAAACCGTGTTCATCGACGGCGGGTACTCGATCTGGTAAGCGGCCCTGGCCTGTCTCAGGCAACGCAATTTTCGTTGACAATGGAGGGCTGTTTGCTAATATCACGGGCAAGCCTTGCCAGGAAATTGTTGCTCTTCTTTCTATTTGTTTTGAACCTATTCTGTGGCGGAACCTTTGCCGCAAGCATCTCATTCTTTCAAAAAATGTCACACCCGGAGGGAGATTCATATGAAGTATCCTGATTTGGGATTCGAGCCGTTCTTCACCTGGTCAAACCGGCCGCGGATAATGTACAAGGCGGGGGTGCGCGAAGAGCTGGGTTTCGAAATGGAAAAGCTCGGCGGGACAAGGGCCGTCCTCTATACGGACAAGGGGCTCATCCAGGCGGGCGTGGCCGGCATGGTCATTGATGCGATAAAGGATTCCAGCCTCGAGCTGGTCGGCACCTTCGACGGCATCGTCCAGGACGCGCGCCTCGACCTGATCAACGCGGGCGCCGCTTACTACCGCAAATGCGGCGCCGACTGCATGGTGGTCGTGGGAGGGGGAAGCGTCCTCGACACCGCCAAGGCGGTGAACATCTTGATCGGCGGCGGGCAAGAGGACTTCACGCCCCTGGCGGACCAGGTCGGGCTGTTTGACGGCGCAATGCCGCTGCCGCCGCACATTGCTTTTCCCACGACAGCGGGAACGGGCGCCGAAGTGACTTATGCAATGGTGGTCCTCAATGAAATCGCGAAAGCCAAAGTGGCATGCGCCCACCCCTATTGCAATGCCGATATCGCCATGCTGGACCCGGAACTCACGGTCAAGCTGCCCCCGAAGATAACCGCCTTCACGGCCATGGACGCGATGACGCACGCCATCGAGGCGCTCACCAATATAAGTCCGAACCCCATCTCGGACGCCCTGGGCCTGCACGCGATCAAACTGATTTCCAGGTACCTTCCCGAGGTCATGAAAAACCCCGGCGACGTGGATGCGAGGGGCTACCTGCTGATCGCCAGCACAATGGCGGGCATGTCTTTCATAAACGCCTTCACCGGCGGCGTGCATGCAACGGCGCACGCCCTGGGCGGCGCTTACGGCATACCCCACGGACTGGCAAACAGCATCATGCTCCCGGTCGCTGATGGACTATAACCTGGAAGAGAAGCCCGAAAGGTTCGTCCTCGTGGCCGATGCCCTGGGCGTCAACGTGGAAGGCATGAGCACCGCCGAGGCCGCCCGGGCGGCCGTCCAGTCCATCAGGGACCTGCAGAAGTCGGTGGGGCTTACAGAAACCCTCAAGGATTTCGGGGTCCCGGAAAGCCGGGAAGAGCTGCAGCCGGTGATCGACCTGGCCATGGGGGATTCGCAGCTTCCCTACAACGCGCGCGACCTGGAAGAGGATGATGTTTATAATCTCTATATAAAAGCCAGATAACAAAGGAGGAAAACATGAAGTACTGGAATGACGAAACCGAACCGGTGAAGGCTTTTGTCACGCTCTGGGAAAGGATGACCAAGGACCAGGAATTCATCGACGGAATGAAGAAGGTCAACCAGCTCATCTGGTTCGACTACACCCAGGACGGCCCGAACTGTTCGTTCCACGTCGACGGCCGGGACGGCAAATTCATAGTGGGGGCCGGCAAGCCCGCAGATGAACCTCATCTTACAATGAGCCTTTCAGCTGATAACGCCCACCTGTCCTGGGCGAGCAAGCTCAACCCGGTCATGGCCATCACCAGGGGGCAGATCAAGGTTAAAGGCTCCGCCACGGGCCTGCTGAAACTCGCCCCCAAGCTGAAAAAAGTGGCCGTGTATTACCAGCAGGTGCTGAATGATCTGGGCTGGGGAGACAAGTGGAATAAATAGGATCTCGCAGGAGCAGACCCATGAAAGGCAACACGGGCAAAGTAATAAACGTGGATCTGACGTCAGGCAGCATCCGGATCGAGACGCTGCCTGAGGAATATTACAAACAGTATATCGGCGGCAGCGGCGTCGCCGGAAAGATCTTCTGGGAGCGCGGGCGCTTCGACATCGACCCCCTCGCCCCGGAGGCGATGCTGATCTTCATGAACGGGCCTTTTGCGGGCCTGCAGGATCTCCGGGGCGAGCCGCAACAGTGTTGCCGGCTGCTCGCCCCTCACCGGGCACTGGGGAGATTCGTCTTGCGGTGGCTACTTTGCCCCCGAACTCAGGTATGCGGGGTATGACGGCATCATAATAACCGGCAAGTCGGCCCAGCCTTCCTTCTTCTTATCAGGGACGACTCAATCGCAGGTACTCGACGCCTCCGAGTACTGGGGCAAAGGGACTGAAGAGGTCAACGCCGCCCTGAAGAAGAGGTTCGGGAAGGACCACCGCACGCTCGTCATCGGACCGGCAGCGGAGAACCTCGTCAAGTTCACCATGATCCTCAACGACGGCCACCACGCGACGGGCCGGGCCGGTTTCGGGGCGCTCATGGGATCAAAAAATCTCAAGGCCATCGTCATCAAGGCTTCCAAAAAGGAGATGGAGGTTTTCAACAAGGATGCATACGAAACCTTTCGGAAGGACCTCAACACGCGGATGGTGGAGGCCCTGCCGGCTACTGTCCTGCACGAAGACGGAACGGCCGCGAACCTGATGGGTGGCGTGTATTCCGGGGATGTCCCGGTGAAAAACTGGCAGTCGAATTTCTGGGAGGAATCAGCCGAAGCCCTCGGGGGAGGCACGCTTACCGAGCTTTACCTGACCAAGCGGGGAGCCTGCGCCTTTTGCGGCATCGCGTGCAAGAGGGTCGTGGAGGTTAAAGAGGGGCCTTTCGCCGTACCCGAAGGGCCAGGGCCCGAGTACGAAACCATAGTCTCGTTCGGTACGCTCATCGGCTCGATTGATCTGGCGGCGACCTGCAAGGCCGGACGCGTCTGCAACGACCTCGGGATCGACTCCATCTCGGCGGGGGGGACAATAGCCTGGGCCATGGAGGCCTTCGAAAAAGGCGACCTCACCCTTGAAGACACGGACGGGATTACCCTGAACTGGGGTGACATGGACACCGTCATCAACGTGGTCCTCCCGAAAATTGCCGCGCGCGAGGGCAAGCTGGGACAGCTGCTGGCGGACGGCAGCGTGGCGGCCGCGAGAAAGCTGGGCAAGGGGATGGAATACACGGTCCACAGCAAGGGGCTGGAAGCGCCCATGCACGACCCGCGGGGCGGCGGGCACGGGATGGCCCTGACCTACGCAATGAGCCCCCGGGGAGCGTGCCACGTGGCCGACCCCATGCTGTTCGTGGAAATGGGGGCGCGCTATTACCCGGAGATCGGCTTCGATTACATCACGGGAAACGAGCCCCGGAGCGACGAGAACAAACCGGAAGCGGCGGTCGTCTCCATTACCATGGGCGCCCTGGAGAACAGTGCCTGCTGGTGCGCCTTCGCCGACTCTTTGACCCTTCCGGACTGGCTCAACCTTTTCAATGAGGTCGCGGGCTACGGATGGGACCTGGATGAAATGATGAGGGCCGGGCTGCGGGTCTTTTACCTGAAGCGCCTGCTCAACTATCGTTTCGGCCTCACCGCCGCGGACGATTCCCTGACCCCCCGGATGCTGGAACCGGCCCGGGACGGGGAACCGGAAGGCATCGTGATGAATTTCGAGGGGATGAAATCGCGCTTCTATGAACTGGCGGGGATCGACCCGGTTAAGGGGATACCGACAAAGGAAAGGCTCGAACAATACAATATGGCGGAAGAGGCAGTGAAGGTCTGGTGAGGATACCGCTGCCGCCTGGCTGAATCAGCAATGTCTACGAAACCCACTCTGTCCAGGTATGAGTCGCATGTCACTGCCGGGAACGGACGGGATGTTTTCATCAGGCCCATCCTGGAGGACGACGGCGCCCTGTTGAACGACCTGTTCAACAGGCTTTCCCCGGAGTCCAGGTATTTTCGCTTCCTGAGCTGCCGGGAATTCCTCCCGGAGGCCCTTATTTACCAATTCACCCACCTCGACTACTACAGGAACTTCGCGCTTGCGGCCCAAATCGACGAGGAGGGCCGCCGCGCCATTATCGGGGTGGGCCGCTACGGTTACGACTACTTCCAGAAAAGGACCGATTTTGCCATTGCGGTCCGGGACGACTGGCAGCGGCTCGGGTTGGGAAGGATACTGCTGGAAAAATTATTTGCCGTCGGGAAAGAGCACGGGATATCGCGTTTCACAGCCGAGATCGACCCGCAAAACAAAGCCATCAAGCAGCTCATTGTGAAAATGGGCTACGATATGAAATACACCGGCCTGAGCACATCGCTGACCTTTGAAATTGAAGTCTGAGCGCCGTTTTACTTTTAATTCCCGCCGCAGTTTCACCAGGCTGTTTTTTTATTTACTTGTGAATAAGGAGAAGTTATAAGCTCTCAAAAAGGTAAAAATATATTCAATGGAGGGACAGTATGAGCTTCAGGCGAATTATTCCAATATCCATCTGCATTTTATTCACCTTGTCCTTAATCGGGTGCGGCACAGGAAAAGTCACTGTTGATTCGTTTAAGCGTGATGCGGGCCCTCAAACTATTGCGGTAAAATTCCATGGCGACTTCTGTATTGATTTTGTTCCGGAAGTGTATGTCGATAAAGACAACAACGTATGGCAGTATTGCGAAACCTGGATTAAAGCCGATATGAAGAGATACCATTTTTCCTGGAAGTCCGGGCCCAAACAGGAGGTGTATTCAAAATTGTTTGACAACAGGCCGGATTTCCTGTCCCAGTATAACAAGGTTGCAATGACGAAGTGCGGCGCCAATAAATATTGCGGCGAATACGGTGATGCAGGCTACAAGTTCACCCTCTGGCAGGAGGGAAGATATGACAGTTACCTGGAATACACCATAAAATCTCCGGACCAGCAGGCTGCAGCCGAAAAACCTCTGGCCCCAGCAGAAAAACCTCAGCCCGCGGCAGTTAAACCCCAGGCGCCCCGGCGATAAGGGCTTTGTCATCAACCAGGGCGATGCCAAAGTCTATTACAACCCGCCCAAAACGCTCTTCGCGACCCCGTTGGCCACCCAGGCCAATGCTCCTGCCGCAAACATTTATTTCGGCCTGGTGACAATAAAACCCGGGGCGGTTGTGCCGATGCACGACCACGGGGCAACTTATGAAATCCTTTATGTCCAGTCCGGCAGCGCTACAGTGACAATCGGGGAGATGCTATACAAGATCAAACCGGGGTCAGTAGCCTATTTGCCCGCCAATGTGAAACACGGTCTCCTGAACGATTCGGAACAGGACCTGGTCGGCTTTCAAATATATGGTCCGCCAGGAAACCCGACGGCAGACGCCAAGTATTTCAACTGGCCCACAGTGGGCAAATAGGATTGTGTTCCTGATAAAAAGGCTGACCATGACCGGTCAGCCTTTTTTTGTTCTATCCAAATCGCCGTGTTCCGGGCTCTGCGGCAGTCAGCTTCCGGACAGTCCCCGTTCAGACGCGATGCGCTCCCTGATGTGTTCCATCGTGGGCAGGGGGGCATCTTCCTTTCCCGGGATACCCCTGAGAGATATGGCTTCCGCCGGGCACTGGTCGGCGCACAGCCCGCACCCTATGCACCGGTTCTCCAGGACGCGAAAGGTCCCGTCATTTTCGCTTATGGCATCCATCGGGCAGTACTCGACACACTCGCCGCAGTTCAGGCACTCGTCCGGGTCGATGGCGGCGCGGTAGTATGAAACCATGAATTTTGCCGGGCTCCTCAAAATCTTGATGCCCTTCAATGTCGGGCAGCAGCATGTGCAGCAGCAGCACAGGGTTTCCAGCCTCTGGGCATTGCTGCAGGTGAGCACGAGACCGCTTTTTTCGGCCTTGTCAAGGATCGCCAGCGCCTCCTCGACGGTTATGGTCCGGCCGAATCCGTTGTCGGCATAGAACCGGGCAAAGTCGCCGAACATGAGGCAGACCTCCGCAGGCTTGGAGCAGGCATGGCCCAGAAGTCCCTGCTCTTTCCGGCAGATGCAATTGGTCACCGAGATCAGTTCCTCGTTGCGCACCATCTCCCGGATGCGATTGTAGGGGGCGACCTGACGATTTGTCCCTCAGCGCCGAGTCGACGGGGATCACCCTATATTGCCTCGTGACCCGCGCCGCCGCCAGGCCCACATAAGGCATATACTCCTCGAACAGCTCGGAGAATTCCCTGTCGAGACGGCCGATTTGAAACTCGTATATGCCGATCACAAAATGAAATGCCTGGTAAAGTCTTTCCTCGCCCCGGCGGACCCTGAATATCAGTCCTTTTGCCGCCATGCTCTCCAGCATTGCGGCGGTATCGGAATCGCCCAGTCCCGTGCGTTTTGCAATGTCCGCAAGGGACTCGGGCTCTGCCGACAGGAGCATGACAAATTGCGCTTCCTCCGGGGTGAACAATTTTTTGAGGATTTTTATCTCCACGCCGGTCGGCGTCTCGGGAAAACCGGCCGGCAGCCGATCCATAAAAACCCTCAGGCGCTTGTAAATATCTTCACTCATAACTTTCCTGCCCTGAAAACTTTTATCTTAAAAAATCTTCGGCAAAACAAAAAATGAAATAGTCATGACTATGAACATCCAGGCCCAGCCAATGAAGGTGTAGGGGAGGATGTCCTTGAACTTGATCTTGAAGGCCCCGAGGATGGGCAGCGCCCAGAACGGCTGGATCATGTTCACCCAGAGGCTGCCGGCGGTGTAGGCGTTGAGCACGTCGCCATAAGCTACACCGAGCTTCTTGGCCGCGGGCAGGATGTAGGGGGCCTCGATGACAAACTTGGATCCCGCGGAGGGGACGAAGAAGTCGATGATGCCCGTGTAAATGAAGACGATCCAGGTGAAGGTCGTGGGAGTCGAGATATCGATGAAGAACCTCGTGATGACCTCGGCCAGGCCGGAGAAACTGATCATTCCGAAGATTCCCGCGTAGAGGGGGAACTGGATGATGACGCCGTACACCGTGGAGGTGCCGCGCTGGACGGACTCGACGAAGCTCTTGGAATTTCCGTGCAGGATGAGGCCAACCACCAGCAGGATGAAGTTCAGCATGTTGAGGTCCAGGGCCACCAGCCCCTTCGCCCCGAAAACCCTGACAATTCCGAACACGCCGGCGGCGCCGATCAGGATCGGCAGGACCCAGGAGCGGTCAAGCCGCTCCGCCGGGGGCAGGCTCTTTTTGTCAACGGGGGGGTCGGGGGGCGGCACGAATAAGGCCGCTGTCGCGTCGTCGATTTCGACCGAGTGCTCCTTCCGGGGCGTGATGGCCAGCACGAGCATCGGAATGGTGATCAGGAGCACGAGGTTCGTCACCAGCAGCTTGATGTCGAACGCCGACTGGCTGAGCGGAATGACGCCGGCGACCTTCTCCATGAAGTTTCCCGGCGTCGCCATGAGCAGCTGGGCCGCCTGCGAGGGCCCGTTGTCCACCAGGGCGGTCATGTAGGAAATGGCGGCGATGAAGGGATAATGGATCCCCAGTCCCCTCTTCTTGACGGCAATGGCCCGCCCCATGATGATGGCGACCATCATCCCGATCCCCCAGTGGAACCACATGACCACGCACATGAACACGGTATAGAACAGGATCGTCTGGGTCTTGGTCTTGGGGATGTCCACGAGTTTCATGAGCCCGGCCTTGACGTACTTCGAATCGGCGACGATGAAGCCTGTGATCATCAGCAGACACATCTGCATGGCGAAGGTGAGGAGGACCCAGAAGCCCTTCATCCAGTCGCCGACCAGCTGCTCGGGGCCGTGTTTCGTGAGCCCCCATCCGGCGAAGAAGATGATCGCTGTCAGGATCAGGGCGAAAACGAGGGCATCAGGGATCCAACGGTGCGCCCATTGGGCAAAGGCTTCAGTGAAGCGGGATAGAAATGTGCTTTCGCTGTTTGTCTGTTCTTGTTTACTCATTATTGGTTTACCTCCACTTATCTATTCGAATAAATTTTTCTTGCTTATGGTTTGGGGGGAAGTCCCAGCATCTCGCGGGCCTGGGCGACCGTGGCGATCTCGCGGTTGAGCTCTTCGGCGATGCGCTTGACGCGGGCGACGACCTGGGCATTGCTCTTCACCGGCTCCCCTTTTCTGAAATAAATGTTGTCTTCCATCCCGACCCGGACATGGCCGCCCATGATGATCCCCATGACATTCATAGCGTTCTGGAAAGTCCCGACCCCGATCACGGCGAACATGGACTTGGGGGGCAGTTCATTGATCATCGCAAGCACGTTGGCCGGCGTGGGGAAGGACGAGGTCTGGAACCCCATGACGAACTGCACCATGTACGGGTCATCAATTACGCCGCCCCTGATGAGGTCCTGGAGCACCCAGTACTGCCCGGGGTGGTAGATCTCGACTTCCGGCTTGATGCCGCGCTCTTTCATTGTTTTTGCGTACAGGTTCACGTCCGCGTAGGAGGTGGGGATGCAGGTGTCAAACATGAACCCGGGCCGGGGGTTGGGCAGCGGCTCTTTGCGGTCCTTGAGGGGCATCTTCAGCACGAACGGGCCCAGGTTCAGGCTGGCCATGTCCGGCTTGGGGTCGGAAAAGAGGCAGCACATCCGCTGTTCTATCGTGAGCCAGGGACCGCCGCCGGTCGTGTTGTTGATGATGATATCGGGGCAGCGTTCCCGGATCAGCTTGTTCACCCGCGAGTAATCATCCGGGTTGGAAGTGGTCATCGACAGGTTGTCCGGCACCCTGGCATGGATATGGACGGAGACCGCCCCGGCCTTATAAGCCTCGTATACCTGGTCGGCCTGTTCTTCCGCCGTCTCGGGGAGGTTCGGGTTGTATTCCTTTCCCTGGACGCCGCCCGTCAAGGCGCAGGTTATCATCATGGGAGGGAACTTCGCCTGCATGGTCCGGTCCATCCACTCATAAGGGTTCCGATAGTCCCACATGTAATCCTCTCTTTTCATGGTGTGCTCCTTTCTTGCCTCGCTGTGATTTCAGTATCAACACGCCGGGCTGCCTTCCCGCCCGGCAAATCTATCGATTGATAGGTGAACGGAGAAAATCGGGGAAACCCCGTTTACAATAAACTATTTATTTTTAGCAATTATCATACCGGGGATTAATCCGGCCAATTCATTTTAATATCGTATAGTTATCTTTAACGACGGTGCAGGTGGGCACTGTCCCATCTTGACAATTGTTAACATTTCGACAGCGAAAAAGGATTACCGCGGCCCGGCCTGATTCATCTGAGGGAGGGAGTGTTTTATCTTTGACACCGGTTTGGTAAACATATACTAATCGTTTGCACGCTTCCATGATGATGCGGCAAACACGAATTTCAGGAAGGGAGAGATGATGTCCGAGATTTACAGGAGATTGCGAAAACACCTGGATTCAATGCCGACGGGGTTTCCCGAAACGGCAAGCGGCGTCGAGATCAGGCTGCTGGAGAAACTCTTCACAGAGGAAGAGGCACGGATGGCCTGCAGGATGTCAATGAGGCCGGAGACGGCTCAACAGGTTGCCGCCCGGCTTGGCTCAGACCCCGGGGAGACCGCCGATCTGCTCACCGGCATGTCGAAAAAGGGCCTCCTGATGCGGCACAGGGCGGGCGGGCAGACATTTTTCATGTCCGCCGGGTTCCTCGTGGGGATCTTCGAGTACCAGGTCGGCAGCCTCGACAGGGAGCTGGTCGAGCTCTTTGACCAGTATTTGGAGGAAGCCATGTACCGGGAGCTGATCTCCCCCGAAACACCCCAGCTGCGGGTAGTGCCGGTCCAGGAGAGCCTCGATGCCGATATCGAGATCGCCCCTTATGATGAACTGCGCAAGATCCTTGCCTCCCAGAAGCTGATCGGCCTGGCGGAATGCATTTGCCGGAAGATGAGCGGCGTCAAGGGGAAGCCCTGTCATGCCCCCCTGGAATCCTGCCTTGTCTTCGGGCCCATGGCGGAATTCTACATCGGCAACGGCATTGCCCGGGAAATATCCCTGGCGGAGGCTTTCGACGTCCTCAGGAAAAACGAGGAAGCGGGCCTTATCCCCAGTCCGGCCAACGCCCAGAGGGTCGGGGGCATGTGCAGCTGCTGCAGCTGCTGCTGTGAGCTTGTGAAGGCCATCAAACTCGACAGCCATCCCAGCCGGAAGGTGAAATCCAATTACTTCGCCCGCGTGGAAGGGGACCTCTGCACGGGCTGCGAGGCCTGTGTCGACCGCTGCCAGATGGAGGCCGTTAAAATGGCGGATGAGATTGCTGTCATTGACCTCGACCGCTGCGTGGGCTGCGGGCTGTGCGTGACTGCCTGCCCGACAGGGGCGCTCAGCATGCAAAAGAAGCCCTCCGGCGAGCTCTACGTTCCCCCGGAAAGGCCTCAGGATACCTATATCCGCATTGCCCGTGAGCGGGGGAAGATTTAAGGGGAAGGACTGAAGCGAGGATGCAAAAATGACAGCTTTCGGCAAGCCAGGGGGACGGAAGATACATACGAGAGATATCAAACTTGAGACATACGAGTACGATGAAGAAAGGATCGTGATCGAAGGCGAATTCATGGAAAAACGCCTGAACGATTATCAGCTGGTATCAGGCACGATGAAGCCCGCCGGCGTCATCCATCACATGAAAATCAGGTGGCTGTTCCATATGCCGTCCTGGGTCATCGAGGAAATCGAGGCTGAAATGCCGACGGTCCCATATGAAGAATGCATCGAAACGCGAAAAAGCGTGGGCCTTCTCAAAGGAATGGGCATCGCCAGGGGCTTCACGGTAAAGCTGAAAGAGCTTATCGGGGACGCGAAGGGATGCTCTCACCTGTTTTCACTGCTGATGGCCATGGCCCCGGCGGCCCTCCAGGGAAGCGCCGCCCATTACTCCCAGAGGCCGGGCGGATTCGGGCCGGAACGGAAGAAGATTTTAAAGTTCCTAACCAACAGCTGCTATGCCTGGCGCGAAGACGGGCAGCAGTTCAGGAAAATGTCGTATCAGAAAAATTGAACCCGCCAGCAGGGCTGGCGGGAGGCTTCCCGATCTTTACCACTACACAACAACATAGACTTCTGAGGAAAATAATTGACATACATACAGAATTTCTTTATTTTTCAATAATCCATCATCTCTATAGTGTCATAACATTATCAAACGATTCTTTTCGGTTCTAAAGCGTCCAAAGTTAATTTATCCCAAACATAAATAATCGAAATGAGGCAATTCATATTCACTCTTATGAAATGAAAGTCCTTGCATACATAAGAAAGGAGAACATCATGCGTAAGATTACAGCCATGTTTACTGTTCCTCGTCCTGATCGGCGGCAGCGGAATTGTCCCGTCCCTTTCTTCGGAGGTGCATGCAGCGACCCAAACCATCTGCATGACCCCTGATGCGCGTGTCCCGTCCGGGTATGCGGTTACGTGCCAGGTCTGTGCCACTTCGTGTTGCTCCAACCCCTCTTCCTCCTCCTGCTGCCCCAGCGGTGCCCCGCCCAACGCCATGCAAGTCGAAACCCTTGCCGACGGTATGGTAATCTGCCAGTATCAGGGGCTTCCGAGCGGCTACGTGATCACGTCTCAGGGCAGCAAAGATTGCTGCCCCAACTTCCGCATCACCCCGAACACTTGGACCATCAACGTCCCAGCCCATGGCATGAGGGTCTGTTATTACCAGGGATTGCCGTTAACCGTGGGCTGCTTTGAGTGCACGGACCACAGCCGAGTTTCCCAATGTCCTTCTCCCAGCAGTACCGCCAACAACTCCTGTGTCCTGAGACTATCGCTCTCATCCATACAAGCGGTCACCCCGGCAACCACTAGTGTCGCCATAGGGGCAAGGCAACAGTTTACCGCTACCGGAACCTGCAGAAATAGTACCGCGACTCGAGACGTGACAGCCGCTGTCACGTGGAGTTCATCGAATGCGGCTGTTGCGACCATCAGCAATACCGAGGGTACCAGGGGACTGGCGACTGCCCAAGCTGCGGGAACAACAACTATTACAGCCACATTGGGAGCCTTGTCCAAATCTGCTACGTTGTCAGTCCCCCCCGCAGCGCAAGCACCGCTCGTATCCCTTGAGATAACCCCGACAAACCCGAGTATTGCTCCAGGAGCAACGCAACAATTTACAGCGACCGGGAAATATAGAGATAACACAACGAAAAACCTGACATCTGATTCCAATTGGAGTTCGATACCTGCAAACATTGCTACCATCAGCAATACCGCAGGCACTAAGGGACTGGCCACTGCCCGGGCCACAGGGACAGCAGTGATTGGAGCCTCATTCGGAGGCTACACCAAGTCTACTAACTTGAATGTCACCTCAACGCCAGCGACGCCTCCGCCGCCGCAGGCAACTAAGCCATCCCTTAGAGACCTCAGGTTAATGATAACAAGACAATATCCTGAACGCTTTAAATTCGATGTGAACTACAATTTTGATGCTGCAAAAATCAGCAATGCTTCCTTATACAAGATCGAGATCAAGGTCATCCCTGAAGGTCATGCGTTTACCGAGCCATCATTCGCACCCGCAACAACATTGAATTATGCGGCGAGTCAGGGAAGCCAACTTATCCAAGGCGTACAATACGGGTCGTTCACCGGCACCCTTACCGTGACTGCGCCGCATGGTCGGCCCGCGGGGCTGGGCCCCCTTCATAGTCGTCTGAGCTTTATTGTCAGGGTCACAGGGGTAAAACCTCCCCCTCCAGGAATAATGACCATACCGGTATCTGTATCAAAGCTCATCCTTCTTGAGAGAGATCCGCATAAAGACTCCGCATACAGACCGGAATGTACCGGCGCGGCCGGCGCAAGGGGTCCGGCAGGCTTCTCGTTTATGGAGCCCGCATGGCCATTTGAGCAAACCATACTGACCCTCGAGGGCACGACCCGCACGGCAACAGCGGTAGGCCAGGAGGTTAAAGTAGATACTAACCCTGTGCCGGGTATTGGAGCACGGGGGGTAAGGTGGGAGCAGCTTTGGCACTGGTCTACGGCTGTCAACAGATATGTCTGTAATATCCACTGGTGGTGTGAGGGCTTTTCAAACACTAAGCCAGACAGAGGACCATATACATTCAGATATGGTATCAGTACCACCCGGATAAGGGCCAAGGTCCCATAGCTTCCCACAATCACAGGAGAGATGGTATAGGGATAAGACGTTTCGGTCTTAGGCAGCGGAAATATCGTTCATCATAGGGGGTGTCGGTTGCCGCTCTGATGCGGTTCCCTACACCCTCATGCCTTTATGTCTTCGCGCCGCTCGCAGCAGCTGTTTACAAGAAAACGAATGATGTTGGCTCGTGCCGGGCCGACGGTCAGTCCTCTTTGACCGTGATTCCCAATTTGTGAAAAGATTCCCGCTTCAGCGGCCAGCCCGCGTGGGGCACCCATTCTTCCAGGTCACCGTTTTCGCAGCCTGCCCGAAACCGCTTTTCCTCGTGGGGCTCTGTGCCCCCGATCAGGACGCGCTTTTTTTCCAGGCCGGCAAGGCGGAAGGGGTCTATGGCCATGAAGCCGATATCATCGTGCTCGAACAGGCCGGAACTCTTTTCAAGGATGCTGTGCATATGCTCACAGAAGCGCTCTATGGGCAGCGCGCTGAAGGCATCAGCCCAGGAGGAGAAAAACGACCGCTGGATGCAGAATTTGGTAAAATCCTCGAACCCGTCGCTGTAAATGAGTATGCGGGAATTCCTGTTTTTGATGCGGTGCCCGGACACGTGGATTATTTCCTTGCTGCGCCCGGCAAACACCATGTTGCGTTCCGTCTGAAAGAGGGCCCTGCCGGTCACCGAATCGATTTCCACCACCCTGCTGTCGCCCCCGTGGGCGACCTTGACGATGACCTCGTCGCCGTCGCCGCTGAAGGCCACGCAGCTGAAAGTGGTCTTGTGCTGATACTTCTGCCCTGCGTAGACCCGGCTGTTGATAACCGATTTCCATTCCGCCGCCGTTTCCGGGACGCCTGCCGGCGCCAGCGAGTCCGAAAGCCTGCACAGGATATCCCGTGACGCCCAGGGAAACCTTTCGGTCCCGTCGGCAACCGCAAAAACCCGGTGGCCGAAATCGAAATACAGGCAGTCCCCGTTGCCGTAGCCGCTGCGGACCTTGTCCGTGCCGGTAAAAATGGACCCGCTTAAGGCCCCCTCAACCCTCAGGGCGCGCTTAAGCGGGTTTATCTCGATAGATCGCTGCATTAAGTTAATAAGCCCGGTCCCAGGTCAGCTCTTCCTGCCGGCTTCGAACCCCTCGTGGACGGCTTCCTTTATTGTCCGTGCCTGGACGCAATCGCCCACGAAATAGACCTCTTTTGCTGTCCCCTTGAATGGTTCCGTTTTTCCGGGAGTTGCCTTGTAACCGGCGGCGAGGACCACGGCATCCGCCTCGACCACGACCTCTTTCCCGTCCTGCAAGACCTTTACGCCTTTTTCAGTGATCTCAGTTACCGTTGCCCGGGTGTTCAGCGCGATCCCTTCCTGTTTGAGCCTTGCCAGGAAGAACGGCCGGTAGGTGGGCGAGACATTCTCCGCCATCTTGTCGAGCATCTCCATTACGGAGATCTTGCCGACGTCCTTGCTGTGGAGCAGCAGTTCCGCGGTCTCGCAGCCGACCATTCCCCCTCCGATAACCACTACATTGCCGCTCACCTTCCGGCGCCCGGTCAGGACGTCCTCGGCCATGACCACATTGGGCCCGTCGATGCCGGGTATGCGGGGGATAAGGGGTTCGGCCCCAGTCGCCACTATAAGTACGTCCGGCTTTTCCTTCTCAATGAACTGAGGAGTCGAGGCTCGTATTGAACTTTATATCCGCACCCGCCTTTTTTGCCAGGGAGATGAGGCCCTTCACAAGGTCTTTTATTTCGTCCTTAAAGGGCGGGAGGCAGCCAATGGTCAGCAGTCCTCCCGGCTCGCTGCTCTTTTCGTAAACGGTCACATTATGGCCCCTCCGGGCGGCCGTCATGGCCGCCTCCAGGCCGCCGGGACCCGCGCCGATTACAAAAACCTTCTTGGCTACGGCAGCAGGCTGGAGCAGGTTGTCCCCTTCCCTTCCCATGAGGGGATTTACCGTGCAGGCCGTGGAAACGGGCTGCCCCCATTTCCTGTAGCAGCCCATGATTTCGGAAAGGCAATTTGAGCAGGCCAGGCACTGCACTATTTCATCGGCACGCCCCTCTCTTGCCTTGTTGGGAAGCTCCGGGTCAGCCAGCAGGGCGCGGGCCATCCCGACCATGTCGGCACACCCCTCCGCAAGTATCCTCTCGGCAATGAAGGGGTCGTTAATGCGGTTGGCCGCTATTACCGGGATGCCGACGCTTTCCTTTATCTGCCTGGCGAGGTGCATAAAGGCCCCCCTCGGCAGGGACGGCGCCACGGTGGGCAGGGGCGCTTCGTGCCACCCCGTATAGGTGTTGAGTATGTCGATGCCGGCTTTTTCCAGGACTTTGGCAACGCCGGTTGACTCCCTGATGGTGTGCCCGCCCGCCATCTGCTCCTCGACGTTGAGCCGGCAGCCGTAGATGAAGTCCTCACCGGCCTCGCGCCTGATCTCGGCGATAATTTCCAGGATGATCCGCATCCGGTTCTCGAGGCTGCCGCCGTATTCGTCCTCGCGCTTGTTGCTGATGGGAGAAAGGAAGCGGTTGAGGAGGTAGCCGCCGCCCACGAGGACTTCCACTGCATCGAATCCGCCCTCGCGCGCGCGGCGGGCGGACTGGCCGTACTCCCTGACGATCAGCTTGATTTCCTCGACGGTCAGTTCCCTCGGCATGGCGCGCATGATCTGGTTGAACACCGGCGAGGGCGCCACGATTTCCGGCCTGCCGGGCTGGAACTCGACGTGATAGGACAGGATGAATTGCGCCGAGGCTTTCGCGCCGAGGCCGTGCAGGGTTGAAGTCAAATTGCGAATCCCCGGTATGAACCGGTCTTCGAACAGTCCCGGCACCACCGGCGATCCCGACCGTATCGGTGAAAACGGCATTATGATCAACCCGGCACCCCCCTTTGCCCTTTCGGCAAAAAAGTTGATGAACCTCGGGCCGACGGTCTCGTCAAGCTCACAGTACCCTGTGGTCATCGGCAGCATGACGATCCGGTTCCTGACCTCCATTCCCTTTATGTTGATGGGGGTGAACAAGTTTTTAAAAGACATCATTTCCTCCTGGAACAAATCAAATATTTAACTCCCGGGTCATTCACCCTTGAAATCCGGTTTGCGGTTCTGGGCGAAGGCAGCGAAAGCCTCCATCAGGTCCTTGGAAGAGAAAAGGATCTTGTTCTTGGAGATGGACAAGTCCATTCCCTCCTCGATGGAAGCGGTGCGGCTGTAATTGAGGACCTCTTTCGTCCCCATGAGGGCGAGCGGGGCGTTTTCCGCGATCTGCGCCGCAAGTTTCTTGGCCCCGGCAAGCAGCGTTTCCTGGTCGGGGTAGACCGCGTTCACGAGCCCCATGCGCTCCGCCTCCCGGGCGCTGTAATTGCGGGCCGTGAAGGCCATCTCGCGCGCATAGCCCTGGCCGACAATGTGGGGTAGCCTCTGCAGGACACCCATGTCCGCGACGACGTTGAGCGCCGCCTCTTTCAGGCAAAACACGGCGTCTTCTGTGCACAGCCTGATGTCGCAGGCGCAGGCAATGTCGAGCCCGCCTCCGACGCAGAGGCTGTGGACCGCCGCGATGACCGGTTTGTTGCAGCTTTCCAGGACATTGCAGCACTCGAAGAAGTTCTGCAGTTTCTCCTTGAAGAAGAAAGCCGCTTTTGCCCCGCCTCCGATGATGCCAAGGCTGGAGACGTCCTTGAGGTCAAGTCCGGCGCAGAAGATCCGGGCGTTGCTCTTGAGGATGATGACGCGCACGTCCTCGCGGGCGCCCAGTTCCCGCACCGCGGCGACCATTTCCGTGACGAAGGCCAAGTTGAGCGCGTTGAGGCCCTTCACCCGGTTAAGGGACATGGTGGCGACATGATTCTCCACCTCGATTTCGATAAACTGATATGACATTTTCTGCCTCCTTACAATTATATAAGATGCAGCCGGTACTACGCATTGCCACTCTATTACTTTTCTACGGCGCATTTTCAGTATCGGGCCAATGATAATGCCTCAACGCAGGAGTGACCCGTATATTATCATCGGCAATCGGCGTCACGAGAGTCCCCGCGTAAATCGTTTACGTCACGACCGCCGGCGTCCTCATCAGGCGCTCACCCATGGCAAGCATTCTGGCGGTATACCATAACCGGCCTGCATCTGGACCGCCTTGACCGATGTGCTTCATGGCCGCTTCCGCAAAGGGTTTCGCCATGGAAGCTTCCAGCGCAAAGGGCTTTTTCTGTATCGGCGAGCCGGGCGGCATGAGATGCGGGTGGCGAACTGCGGCAAGGTCGGTCGCCATGTACGGCATCATCCACGATGGCCTGGTTCCTGGCGATGGGGCTGCCGAACTCGGGGTCTCTCCTTGAATACCTTATGGATTCATCCACGCCGCCTGGAGCATGCCCAGGCACTGGGCCGCAATGCTGATGCGGCCGTAATCAAACAGCGACATCGCCATGAGAGGCTGCCCGGCTTTCCGAGGATGTTTTTTCGGGTGACCCGGCAATCCTTCAAAAAGAGCACGGACGTCTGTAAAGACCTATGACCCCATTTTCTCCATGTGTCTTCCCGGCTGCAGGCCCGGCGTGCCCCTCGGGATAATGAACGTGCTCATCCCCTTTCGCCCGGCCGCTTTGTCCGTCCAGCAGGCGACAAAATAGACGTCCGCCAGGGGCCCGTTGGTGATGAACGTTTTTGATCCGTTCAGCACGTATTCATCGCCGTCCTGAACGGCGCTGGAAGCGCTGCCATCGCGTCCCGCCCCGGGTTCGGTCAGCGCAAAGGCCCCCATTTGCTCCCCTTTACCATCGGGACCAGTGCTTGAGCCTTTGCTCTGGCGCCGAATTTCAGACCGCGAAAGATAATAGCCGTGAATGGCCGCCGTGAAGCCGGTTGAGGCACACGAGCGGCAAAGCTCTCCACCGCGATTATATGTGTCAGGTAATCGATGACACTCGCCGCCTCCATACTCGACCGGGATCGGCATGTTCATCCAGCCTGCCCGGCGAGTTCTCTGAAAAGCTCCGCCGGACCGGCTGCGCTCTCGCCGTCCACTAGGTTCAACGTGCCTGACGGCGAAATCCGCAGTTTTGGCGGATCAACTGTTGCTCATCGGTCAACTGGAAATCCCATTGCCTGCCTTTCTTATACTGCAGGCTTAGCGCCGGAGTGCCTTGAGCGCACCCGCCTGCAGATAGCTCAAAGCCCCATGAAACGGGCGATGATGGTCTTCATGATCTCGTTCGTGCCGGCGAATATCCTCAAGACCCGCATGTCCCGCCAGGCCCTGGAAATCGGGTACTCGTCGCAATAGCCATAGCCCCCGTGCAGCTGCAGGCACCGGTCGGCGACCCGGTTCACCATGTCCGTCAGCCAGAACTTGGCCATGGACGTCTCGCTTACTATCTGCCTGCCCTCCATGTGGTCCGCTATAAGCTTGTCGATAAAGGTCCGCCCGATCTTGATGTCCGTGGCCATCTCCACCAGCTCGAACTGGGAGTGCTGGAATTTCGAAATGGGCTTGCCAAAGACAGTCCGCTCCCGGCAATACTTGAGCGTGATCTCAAGCATGTACTCCGCTGCGGCAACGGCGGCGATGGCGCAGACAAGGCGTTCGGGCTGGAGTTTCTGCATGAGTTTTGCGAACCCCGTGCCCTTCTTTCCCAGGCGATTGCCCAGCGGGATCCGGCAATTGTCAAAATACAGCTCTGCCGTGTCCTGGCTGTGCCAGCCGGCCTTCTTTATCTTTTTGCCCTTTTCGAATCCCGGGGTCCCGGCCTCAACGATGAAAAGGTCAATGGCCTTGTGGGGGTCCGCGCCAGAGGGGTCTTTGGCGACGACGATGCACAGGTCGCAATTGATGCCGTTGCTGATGAAAGTCTTCTGCCCGTTGAGCACCACAGCATCACCATCCTCCACGGCGGTGGTCCTGATCGCGGCGAGATCGCTCCCGGTATTCGGTTCCGTCATGGCGACAGCCGTGATGATATCCCCGGTCACGCAGCCGGGAAGGTATTTGTGCTTATTTTCTTCCGAACCAAACGTGAGTATGTATGGAACAATGATGTCGCTGTGCATTGATGCCGTTATCCCGTAAAAATTTGCCCGGGCCATCTCCTCGATGATTATGACAGAATAGAGGAAATCGGCCCCCGGGCCTCCGTACTGCTCGGGAACGCAAGTGCCCAGGAACCCCTGGCTACCCATCTTCTGCCAGACGCTCTTGGGGACAATACCCTCCTCTTCCCACTTGTCCGCGTTCGGGATAAGCTCCTTCTCAACAAATTTCCGCAGGCTGTCGCGAAATATCCTGTGCTCTTCCGTGTAATTCAGTATTTCCATTCTTCCCCCGATAATTTTTAGTATGAATGCAGAACATTCGAAAGTAAGAGACTGTATGGGGCTAAAGGCGAAGTGCTAAGGGCTAAGTGGTTAAATAAAAAAAATAGATTCTTCGTCGCTTCGCTCCTCAGAATGACACTGTGTTAAAGAACGATGTCATCCTGAGCGCAGCGAAGGATCTGTCTTTTTCCAGCTTAGTCGCCTAAAGTCTTGCGTAACGCCTATCTCTGTTTCAGTTGTATAAAACTTTCTTCTCTTTTGCAGCTGCTACCAGCCAGGGTGAAGCCTTAAACCTCGGCCCCCATTTTGCCTCGAGTGCGGCGAGTTTCTGCACCGCTGCTTCGACACCCATCTGGTCGATGGCGTGCAGCGGGCCGCCCCGGAACGGCGGGAAGCCGATGCCGAAGATCATGCCGATTTCGGCGTCGAGCGGCTCGGTAACGATGCCCTCGCCCATGCAGAGCGCGACCTCGTTGAGGAGGTACATGACAACCCTGTCGAGGACCTCTTCCTTCGTGATCCCCGTCTGCCTGCGGGACTTGAACAGGGCATAGGCCGATTCGTCCACACCCAGCTTTTTCCCGCCTTCGTACAGGAAAAATCCCTTCCCGTTCTTCCTGCCCAGCCGCCCGTTGTCCACCGTGACCTTGGTGAGTTCGTCGGAGAACCTGTCGGGGAAAACCCCCTGCATGATCTTGCAGACGTGTTCTCCCACGTCGTGGCCGACTTCATCCATCAGGGTGATCGGCCCCACGGGCATGCCGTATCCTACCAGCGCCTCGTCAATCGTCTTCACATCCGCTCCGTCATTGAGGCAGTTCAGGGCTTCCACCAGGTAGGCAGCCACAATGCGGGTTGTATAGAAACCATAACCGTCGTTGACGACAATCGGGAGCTTCTTCGTCGCGTGGGAAGCGGCCACCGCCGTAACCGTCGTCTTTTCGGCCGTCTGCTTCCCCTTGATGATCTCGAGGAGCGGCATCTTGTTGACCGGGGAGAAGTAATGCATGCCGACCATCAGCTCGGGCCTCTTGGAGGCCTTCGCCAGGTCCGATATGGCCAGCGACGAGGTGTTGGAAGCCAGGATGCAGTGTTCCGGGATGTACTTGCTCCACTTCCCGGATGGTCTTGTGCTTCAGGTCCATGTCCTCAAAGACCGCCTCGACGACCATGTCCACGTCCCGGAAGTCGTCGTAGCTCTTCGTTGGCTGCAGGAGCGCCATGATGCCTTTGGCCTTGTCCTCCGTCATCTTGCCTTTCTTGACGCCCTGCATGAGGATGCCCTCGATGGACTTGACGCCCCCGGTCGAGGGCCTCGTCGCTGACGTCCTTCATGACCACCTTTTTACCCGCAACAATGAAGCTGTGGGCGATCCCCGAGCCCATGAGGCCCGCGCCCAGGACACCGACCTTTTTGATTTCCGCAGGCTTGATGGACCGGTCCTTCGAGCCGTACACCTTGGACATGGCGTTCTGCATCAGGAAGAGATCGATGAGGCTGCGCGCCTCCGGGGAGCACAGCACCTCGGCAAAGCCTTCCTGCTCCTTTTTCAGGCCGGCCCGGAAGCCGTTGGCCGCGCCTTCCTCAACGGCGTCGATGATCTTCATCGGCGCCCTGACGTGGCCTTTTGTCTGCTTGAGGGTCATCTGCCGGACCATCTCCAGGAGCTTCTTGCGCGACTCCGCGTTTTTCTCCTCGTCGTTAACTCCATACCGGTAATCTTCTTTGTGCCAGGGCCGGCGCCAGTCCTCGCCGGCTTCGATCTTCTTTTCGAGGAAGTCCGCGGCCGCCGCGGCCAGTTCGGCGGGCGGTACGAGGGCATCGACGATGCCCAGCTTCAACGCATCGGCCGGCGCTACGGACTTGCCCGCGCAGGCCAGCTCCAGCGCCGTCTTGATGCCCGCCACGGCGGTGAGCCTCTGGGTCCCGCCGCCGCCGGGGAGCACCCCCAGTTTCACCTCCGGCAGGCCGAGCTGCACGGACTTGTGGTCGGCCGCCACCCGCCACCGGCAAGCCAGGGCGAGTTCAAGGCCGCCGCCGAGGCAGACGCCGCCGATCGCCGCGACCGTGGGGATTTTGAGGTCTTCCAGGCGGTTGAAGGGGATGTGCGCCATTCATGGCAAAGTCGTTGCACTGTTCCGGGGTCTTGAGGTCCTTGAGCCACTTGATGTCCGCGCCGGCGACGAATACGCCCGGCTTGGAGCTTTCGATTATCAATCCCTTCGCCTTGCCTTCTTTCTCTATGCCGTCCAGAGCGGCATACGAATTCCTCGAAAAACAGGGCGCTGATAGCGTTCATTCTTTCTTCAGGGTTATTCAGGACGAGATGGGCGATCCCGTTCCCGTCCACTGACAGGTTCATCAGTTTTGGCATTTACCGCTCCTTTCTTTCTCTCCAGGCCAAATTTTTACTTTTTGGGATAAAAACGTTTATTCATCTGGCTCCGCAGCTCTCCCCGCAAATCGGGATGGGCGATGTTGATCAACGCCTCCGCCCGCTGCTTCACCGTTTTGTCCTTCAGGTAGGCGACACCGTATTCCGTGACTATGTAATGGGCGAAGGTCCTGGGAACGGTGACCGGCGTCCCGGCGGGGAACTCCGGCACTATTGAGGACACCAGCGTCCCGTCCTTGAGTGTCCGCGATGAGGTCATCAGGAGGAGGCCCTTTCCGCCCTTGGAGTAATAGGCGCCCTGCGGAAAGTCCAACTGGCCGCCCGACCCGCTGATCATCCTGTAGCCGAGGCCCTCCGAGCAGATCTGCCCGCTGAAATCGCAGAGCAGCGCCATGTTGATCGCGACCATGTTGGGGTGCTGCGCGATAAAAGCGGGGTTGTTCGTGTACGAGGCCGGGTAGAACTCGCAGTCGGGGTTCTCGGCAATATAATCATAGAGCGCCTGGTCGCCCATGCAGAAGGTGGCGATCGTTTTCCCCGTGTGGAACGGTTTCCTCGCGTTTGTGACCACCCCTTTCGCGGCCAGCTCATTGAGGCCGACGGGGAACATTTCCGTCAGCACGCCCAGGTCTTTTTTCACGTCCAGCCCTGCTATAACCGCCTCGGTGATGGCCCCGATACCCATCTGGATCGTGTCCCCGTCATTGACGAGTTCCAGGACGTACTGGCCGATCTTCGCCTCTCTCTCGCCCGGGGCCGTCCTCGTCACGGCCGGTATCTTCATCGAATTCTCCACGAAGATATCGAACTCGGAGACATGCATCCAGTTGTTCCCGTACACGATCGGCATCTGGTCGTTGACCTCGCCGATGGCCAGGCGCATTTTGCCGTTGTTCTTGCCCAGCTTGATCAGCTCCATGTTGTAGAAATTGGTCAGGCCGAAGTTCACATATCCCTGTTTATTCGGGGGGGTGCACTGGCAGATGAACACATCGGCTATCCGGGACATCTTGTCAGCCGCATCGGATGTCATGACCGGCAGAAAATCAGACGCCCCCGACGCCCCCTGAGCGCGGCCGCCGGGAGAGAAGAACCCCGACAGATGATTGATGTGTGCCGTCCAGGTCTTTCATGAAATCAGGATTAAGCATCTTGGACGGGTACACGGGGACGGCATCGCAGATCTTGACGCCTTTGAGCTCTTCGCCCGGTCAAGGATGGCATGGATCATTCCCGGTGTGCAGCTGCCCAGCCCAAGGGCGGTCATGATGAAATCACCCGACTTGATCTGCTTGGCCATTTCTTCTTTCGATACAACTTTCCTCTTGTAGTCTTCTTGCCATTCCATTTTACAATCCCTCCTTTGTAATATGTTGGTTAAGACACGACTTGAATCCGATTACTATGAATCCACCCTGATGATCACGGCCTCACCCTGGGCGAGCCCGCCGCAGATCGAGGCAACTCCGTAACCGCCGCCCCGCCTGCCGAGCTCGTACGCCAGGGTCATCGTGATGCGCCCCGCGCTGGCGCCCACGGGGTGCCCGATGGCGATTGCCCCGCCGTTGACGTTGGTCTTTTCCTGGAGCTCCTTCCACTTCTTTTCGTCGCCGTCGGCCAGGATCTTGGTCGAGACGAGCGGCATGGCGGCAAAGGCCTCGTTGATCTCGATGAGGTCCATGTCATTGAGGCTGAGCTTCGCCTTCGCCAGCGCCTGCTGGATCGAATAGGCGGGGATGACGGCAATGCCCCGGGGCGTGGTCGCCGAACCGATGGTGCATACGATCGTTCCCAGGGGCTTGAGCCCTTTTTGCTCCGCCTTTTTCCGGGTCATGTAAAGGATCGCGCTGGCCCCGGCGCTTATGGGCGGGGCATTTCCGGCTGTAACAGTCGGGCTGCCGTATATCGGTTTGAGCTTTGCCAATGCTTCCATGCTTGTTTTCCGGGGAGATTCATCCTTATCGATCACTATGGGATCGCCCTTCTTCTGCGGGATGACCACCGGCAGGATCTCCTCGCCGACCTTGAATTTGCCTTCGGCAAACGCCTTGGCGTAGCGCTCCTGCGATTTCATCGCCCACTCGTCCTGCATCTCGCGGGTGACATTGTACTCCACGGCCACCTCGCCGGCATCCACGGCCACCGGGGCAAAACCCTTGTAGCCAAGTTCAAACAGGGCATCGATGAGTTTGATGTGGCCCAGACGGGTGCCCTTCCTCAGGCCGGGGGCCAGGTGCGGGGTGCGGGGCATGTTGTCGGAACCGACGGACATGCAGACCTCGGCCTCCCCGGCCTTGATGGCCCTGTACCCGTAGCGAAGCGCCGTCAGCGACGAGCAGCAGGCCCGGTCCAGCGTGACAGACAGGCATTCCGCCGGGAACCCTCCGAGCAGGGAGGCCTGCCGCACGGGGCAGTCCGTCTCCAGGGCCACTTCCGGCAGGATGCATGTCCCGTAATTGATCTCATCGACTTCTTCCGGCTTGACGTCGACTCTCCTGATGACCTCTTTCATAACCGACATGCCCAGCTGAAAGCTCGGGATATCGGCCATGAAGGAATCAAACTTGCTGAACGGTGTCCTGACTGCGCTGACGATAACAATGTCGTTGGGGTCTTTCTTGCTCATAACACTTTCTCTCCTTTTTATTGTCCCCCTTGCGGGGAATTGATTGCGAAGCGCCGCCTTTAAAGGCCCATCATCCTGCCGACGATGACTTTCATCACCTCGGTCGAGCCCGCGAAGATCGCGATGACCCTCACGTCGCGGGCCATCCTGCAGATTGCGTACTCTTCCATGTACCCGTAGCCGCCGTGCAGCTGGACACAGTGATAGGCGACGCGGTTGACCATTTCCGGTATCCACGCCTTGGCCATGGAAACCCTCTTGGTGATGTCGACTCCCGCGATGATAATCCGCAATGAGGTCGTTGATCAGCGTGCGGCCCAGTTCTATCTCCGTCGCCATCTCGACGATCTTGAAAGTGTTGTGCTGGAAAGAGCTGACGGGCTTGCCGAAAATCTGCCGCTCCTTGCAGTACTTGATGGTCACATCCAGCATGGCCTCCGCCGCGGCCTGGGCCATGAGCGCCGCGCAGAGCCTCTCCGTCTGGAATTTCTGCATTATGTAGTAGAAGCCCTTTCCCTCCTCTCCCAGGATGTTGGCAACGGGCACCCGGCAGTCCTCGAAGACCAGCTCCGCGGTGTCCTGGCCGTGCATCCCCATTTTCTTGAGCTTTCTGCCGCGGGAAAACCCCGGCGTGTCCTTTTCAACGCAGATCAGGCTCACGCCCTTGTGCGGGATCTTGGTGTCCGTTTTCGCCGCGACGATGACGAGGTCGGACTGGATTCCGTTGGAGATGAAGGTCTTCTGGCCGTTGATGACGTATTCGTTTCCGTCCCGGACAGCGGTCGTGCGGATCGCGGCCACGTCGGAGCCGGTCCCCGGTTCCGTGATCGCCAGCGCGGAAATTATGTCGCCGGAGGCGCAGCCGGGCAGCCATTTCATTTTCTGCTCTTCCTCCCGAAAGAGTGGATATAGGGCACGATGATGTCGCTGTGCAGGAACGTCCAGAAGCTCATCGCGCCCGCGTACATCATTTCCTCGATCATGATCATCGCGTACTCGAAACCGACCCCCGAGCCGCCGTACTTCTCTTCCATCCAGGTGCAGAGGTAGCCGTTGTCGCCCATCTTCTTCCAGATCTCCCTGGGGATCATGGCCTGCTCTTCCCAGTGCTCGTAATGCGGCAGCACCTCCTTGCTCACGAATTTCCTGAACGCGTCCCTGAAGATGTCGTGCTCCTCTTTGTAAATGCGGTTCGCCATCTGCTGAAATACCCCCCTTTCGTTGATTTTGCCCGAGAGCGATTAAGCCTGAAGACAGGCCCGGGACGGTGAGCCGCCCCTGCGGCCTCTCACTTGAATAACCCTGTTTTATCGAATTCTTCTATATCGGAGTCTGTGTAGCCCAGTTCCCTGAGCACTTCCGCGGTATGGGCGCCGGGGCCGGTCCCCGCCCGGCGGTATTCCGGGGCCGTTGCGGAAAATTTGATGGGGTTGGCGAGTTGGCGAACCGTCCCGCCGGAAGCCAGCGGCACGTCCACAACCATGCCGCGCTCGAGCGCCAAGGGCATCGCCGAACACCTCGGAAAGGGTCATGACGGGCTCGACGCAGGCCTCCGCTCGGGAGAAAAGCTCCATCCACTCGGGGAGAGTTTCGAAAGGATGATGGCCCGGACCTCGGACTTGACCTGTTTGATGTTGGGAGGAAAGAAGCCGCCCGCTGCCAGGTCGGGGCGCCCGATTACATCGCAGAAAGCGGAAAAGAACTGGGGCTCCAGGCCGCCGAAACTCAGGTGCCTGCCATCTTTCGTCTCGTAGTAATCATAGAGCGAGCCGCCGTTGAGCATATCGCCTTCGCGCTTGATGTCCCTGCCGCTGACGAAGAAGCCCGCGCCGGAAATGGCATTGAAGGCTATCATGCCGTCGGTCATGGAAACGTCGACGTGCTGCCCCTCCCCGGTGGCATGGCGGTGAGCGACCGCCGCGAGGACACCGATAATCGGCGTTCATACGAGCCGGCGGCAACGTCCGCGACCTGCATCCCGAGCAGGCTCGGGCCCGAATCCCTTTTCCCCGAATAAGAGGCGATGCCGGAGCGGGCAATGTAATTTATATCGTGGCCGGCGCGGTCGCTGAGCGGGCCCGGTCTGGCCGTAACCCGTTAAAGAGCAGTAAATCAGGGCAGGGTTGACCTTCCTGAGGTCGCTCATAGCCCAGGCCCATCCTGGCCATTACGCCGGGCCGGAACTGCTCGACGACAATGTCGTAATCCGCCAGGAGCCGGTGAACGATCTTTATTGCCCGCGGGTCTTTCAGGTTCAGGGCCATGGTGCGCTTGTTGCGCCGCAGGTAGGCCGAGAATGCCGAAATTTTCGTCCCCGGAATGAAAGGGGGGAAGATGTCGGCCAGGTCGGGCCGCGAGCCGGAAATGACCTGAAGGACATCGGCCCCGAGGTCGGCCAGGCACATAGTGGCATATGGGCCGGGTAAAAGGGTTGAAAAGTCCAGAACTTTCAGTTTCTCCAGGGGTCCCGCCATAACTCCTCCTTTTCGCCCGTCCTGTGCGGACCTTTCAGATATCCGCCGTTATTTTTTTTTCAGTCCTTTCAGCATGGAATCTATAAACTGGTCCAAGGTCTCTTTCCTGTAATCCTTCTTGCCCGGCATCATCCTGTTCTCCTGGAATTTGACGATCCCGATGAACGAGCTCCAGAAGATGACTGCCCCCGAGTAGGGGTCCATATCGTTGAAGAGCCCTTTGCGGATGCCCTCCTCGATGACAATTTCCATCTGCTTGAGATTCGACCTCATGATCCGCTCGAGCACCTTGAGGCGCTCCTTCGGGAAGAGGTTCTGGTAATCGGCGGACCTGTAATTCGTGATGAGATAGTAGGCGTCCCTGTCGAGCGAATAGAAATCGTAGACGGCGTCGAGGAGGCGCCTGATCCTGGATTCCGGCGGGTCGGATTTGTCTGCGGCAATTTTCTTCAGGCGCCGCGAAAGGTTATCTATGGCCGGCTGGGTTAAATTGAAATAGAGGTCTGCCTTGCTCTTGAAATACAGGTAGATCGTGCCCTTGGCTATCTGGGCCTTCTCCGCGATGTCTCCGATGGTGGACTCGGCGAAGCCCTTTTGCTTGAAAACAGCCGCGGCGCAATCCAGTATCATTTTTCTGCGCGCGTCTTTCTCGAGCTGTTTTCTCTCCGCGACCCCCATCAAAAAGACCCCTGGCAAGACGGTTAAAGGCGAGAATGAACTCATTCATTTACTGAACGCGTTCATTCACTATCAGAAAATTTCTTCTTTTGCAAGAAGCGTCTTATAATTTTTCGAAATAAGGACCTGCCCTCTCCACCATTGCCATTGCCCCGGAAATAGGCTAAAAGACCAGACAGGAATCCGGCCGGGCAAAGTCCCTGCTGCCATTTTTTTCCCAAGGCCGCACAAGTGTCAGCGGAAACCAGTCGTCATTGACACGTGTCAACGCAAACAAACAGCTCCAATAATGTCTCTATCATTCTAAGTACCCGAAACAATAAACGTTTTTTCTTGGCACAACTCTTGATTGTACAATAAAAACAAAAAAGGAGGGCGGGCAAAAGATGAATATAGCAACTCATGTAAGAATGCGGGCACGGGAATTCGGCAACAACCTGGTGACCATAGATGGGGACAGGGAGACGACCTATAATCAACTGGAAGAGAGGTCCAACAAGGTTGCAAACTGGTTGAAGGACACGGGAATCAAGCCGGGAGAGAGGGGTATCATTTATCTTCCCAACTGCACTGAATATTTTTATTTCATGCATGGCGCGCTTAAGGCAGGGATCGTCCCGATCCCGCTGAATTACAGATTTCAGAAGGAAGAACTGCGCTATGTATTGAAGGACTCAGGGGCGGTCGCCATCTTTACATTGAGCCAGCACGCCGCGGTCATGAGCGAATTGCAGAAGGAAGAAGGCGGCATCCAGCAGATCGTCATTGCCGACGGCACGGATAAGAAAACAGGCACCATCTGCCTGCAGACTATACTTGATAAATATCCTTCCGAGACCGATATTTACCCGGCCCTGGACGATGACCTGGCCATGATCATGTATACAAGCGGCACCACCGGGCGCCCCAAGGGAGTCAAACAGACGCACCGGAATAATATCACCAGCGCGGAGGGATTTGCCTACACCCAGCGGGCCACTTCATCAGACAGATTTTTCTGCATAGCGCCCCTGTTCCATGTCGGCGGCACGATCGCGTCCCTGGCAGCCATTCTGACCGGCGGGGCCGTCGTATTCGCGCCCGGCGGCTGGGACCCGATTCGTTTCCTGGAGACGGTGGAGAAGAACAAAGTGACCTGGGCCTTCCTGGTCGGGCTGATGGGTGCGCAGCTGGCCAATGTCGAGAACCTGGAGAAATACAACCTGGATTCCCTCAAGCATGTCTCCTTTGGAGGGTCCCCGATCCCCGCCGCGATGTACGAGAAATTTGAGAAAAAGTACAAAGTCAACACCCTTGAGCTTTATGGACGGACCGAGCACGTAGGGTCCTCAATCAATTATGATTCAAACGACATCAGGGTCCCCGGTTCCGTCGGAAAGCTGTTGACCCAGATCATGAAAGGCAAACTCGTTGATTCCGAGGGGAAGGAAGTGCCCCCGGGCGTACCGGGAGAACTGGTGGTGATCGGGGACAACCTTACCCCCGGCTACTGGAATAAACCGGAAGATAATGCCAAGCTGTTTACCAAAGATGGATGGCAGCACACCGGAGATGTGTTCACTCAGGACAAGAATGGTTACCTGTTCTTCAAAGAGAGAGTGGACGACATGATCATCAGCGGCGGGGAAAATATTTATCCCGGCGAGATAATCCCCGTCCTGGCCAGCCACCCCAAAGTGGCCGAGGCGTTTGTCTTCGGAGTTCCCCATGATGACTGGGGACAGCAGGTGGCCGCCGTCATCGTAAAGAAAGACCCGGGCCTGACGGAACAGGAAATTTTTGATTTTTGCGCTGCCCGCAAAGACCTGAGCGGCTATAAGAAGCCGAGAGTCGTAAAATTTGTGGACGCACTGCCGAAGACAGCATCGATGAAGATTGACAAGGGGGCCTTGCTGAAGCTCTTTAAATAACCCTGAATTTTCCCTGAGAGAGGGGTTAGCCGGATATCGGTTAACCCCTCTCTTATTTTATCCGGCCCATTCCCGGGCTTGTATATTAATCCTCATGAGATTATGCTTAATCATCCCCAGAGATGCAACCGCTTCAATCATGAAAGGAGGTCAATATGCAGGCACAAACGGTTTCATCCAGCATGCTGAAGGAAGCGGATATTTTCAAGAGCCTTAACGATAACCAACTGAAGAAACTGGCGGCAATCGCAGACACAGAAGAATACCCCGCGGGGAAGGTCTTATTCAAAAAAGGGGATGCGGCATCCAGGTTCTACATCGTCGACCAAGGGAGGGCCCTCCTCCAAACCGAGGTGGATATCGGGCCCGACCGTGCCCCCTTATTGCTCGATTTGACCACGGTGGCGGCGAAACAGAGCCTGGGGTGGTCTGT
>CAWASK010000003.1:0-170286 GCA_963784735.1 uncultured delta proteobacterium
CATCATTTCATCGTACCACAGGTCGGCGTGCTGCCGGGCCCAGACCTCGTCGACGGAGCCGTTCCATATGCCCTCAAAAACGCCCTCGACACCAAAGGACCCCATGTACATATGGCGCCAGCGAGGCCCCGACAAACAGGATGGCCGTCAAGACGTGAATCACGTGGGAAACCTGCATGGTGAAGCGGCTCTGTCCCCAGATGGGGAAATCCAGTACGACGCCGGTGATGCCCACTATGACCCCGAAAATCATCACGAGCCAGAACCACCCCTTCTGGCCGACGTTGACCTTTCCCGTGTGGGCTCGCGGGCCCTTTTTATGGAGCATGCCTCCCATGTTCCTGAACCACCCCATGTCCGACTTTTGGGGAATGTTGACGCGCACCCAGAAGAAGAATTCCAGGATGAACCCGATGACCAGCAGAGGGCCGAAATAATTGTGCAGAATTTTCGCCATCTGCAGTAATGAGGACTGGAACGAGTGTCCGAAAACCGGTATCAGCAGCGAGCCGCCCCAGCAGCAGGCTCAGCCCCGTTACGGCCATGGCGATGAACAGGAAGGCGGTATACCAGTGCAGGATCCGCTCCCTGCGTGTATAGCGCTCGATCATCACCCCGGTCCGGGGTTCCTCCAGTTTGTCCGGACCGACAAATTTGTAGAACAGGCCCAGGACCGCCAGTGCCAGCACAAGCAGCCACTGGGAGAACGGCATGAGGAGGCCGTTCCGGATCTCCCGCCAGTTCTCGCCGCTGTTGACGATCAGAACCGTGTGTCCCTGCTCCGGCGTGGAGCTGTAGGCAGGTATCCCGTGCCTTACCACACGCCAGAAGTTGCCGCGCGGATTGGCGGGATCGTCGCCGCCGGCCTGCAGGTAATAGGCACCTGCCAGCAGGGCGAGAAGCGCGCCGAGAACAAACAGGCTTGCGGCCTTTTTCCCCTTTTGTGTTGACATAACTCCCCCTGTAATCAGCGGTCGGTTTGCACCAGCTTGAAGCGGTCAATCAAATCCTGCTGGTTTTGCAGTTTCAGCAGCGGATCTTTCGCGCCCTTGTATTCGCCGGGCTTATGCACGGTTGTGCTGCGCGGCTCTGTGGAGCATGCCGAGAGAGCCGCAAGGAAAAGCAATGCCGTAAACAGGTAAGCTATTCGTTTCATGGCTCACTCCTTTTTCGTGCCCTTGTTGAAATCATATGCCGTGTTCCACCCCCACGTGTCGGGCCTGCCGCCGCGCTTCATCACGCGCTGGAGGTAGATCTCGGAGACGGCCTTGCCGTCCCCGCCCAGCAGGGCCTTGGTGGCGCACATCTCGGCGCACAGCGGCAGCTTGCCCTCGGCGATCCGGTTGCGCCCATACAGTTTGTATTCTTCCACCGATCCGTCCGGCAGCGGGCCGCCGGCGCAGAAGGTGCACTTGTCCATCTTGCCGCGGGCGCCGAAGGAGTTCTCCTCGGGAAATTGCGGCGCGCCGAAGGGGCAGGCGTAAAAGCAATAGCCGCAGCCGATGCACAGGTCCTTGTCGTGGAGCACGATGCCGTCGGGCGTCGTGTAAAAGCAGTCGACGGGGCAGACGGCCGCGCACGGCGCGTCCGTGCAGTGCATGCAGGCCACCGAGATGGATTTCTCGCCGGCGATCCCGTCATCCAGGGTGACCACGTGCCGCCGGTTGATGCCCCAGGGGACATCGTGCAGGTTATTGCAGGCCGTCACGCAGCCGTTGCACTCGATGCAGCGTTCGGTGTCACAGAGAAATTTCATTCTTGCCATGGTTTGCCTCCTTCTAAGCCGGTGAGATCCGGCAGAGTGTCGCCTTGGTTTCCTGCATCTGGGTTACGGAATCATATCCGTAGGTAGTGGCCGTGTTGCACGCCTCCCCGCGGGTGTAAGGGGCTGTGCCCTCGGGGTACTTGTCATACAGGTCCTTGCCCTGGAACCAGCCGCCGAAATGGAAGGGCGTCCAGACCGTCCCGGGGCCCACCCTCGGGGTGACCATGGCGCGCACCTTGATCTTTCCCCCTTCGGCTCCCTCCAGCCAGATATACTGGCCGTTCCTGATCCCGGCATCGGCGGCGTCTTTCGGGTTAACTTCCGCAAACATCTCCGGCTGCAGCTTGGCGAGCCACGGCTCGGAGCGTTGTTCCTCGCCGCCGCCTTCGTATTCGGTCAGGCGTCCGCTGGTGAATATGAGCGGGTACTTGACGCTGTGGTTGACCGACTGGATCGACTGGTAGCGGGTGGGCAGCCGCCAGAAGGCCTTGCGGTCGGGATAGGTCGGGTATTTTTTCACGAGGTCGAACCGCGGCGTGTACAGCGGCTCGCGATGCACGGGGATCGGGTCGGGGTAGGTCCAGACGTGGCAGCGGGCCCGGCCGTTGCCGAACGGCGCACAGCCGTGCTTGATAACGACGCGAACGATTCCCCCTGAGAGGTCGGTCTTCCAGTTCTTCCCTTCGGCCTCCTGCTTCTCCTCCGGAGTCAGGTCATTCCACCAGCCGAGTTTCTTGAGGATATCGGAGGTGAATTCCGGGTAGCCGTCCTTGATCTCCGAGCCTGCGGAATAGACGCCGCTGGCCAGCAGGCTCCGGCCGTTGTATTCCGTCCCCCAGTTGGCCCGGAAGACAAGCCCGCCTTCGGCTACCGGTTTGTGGTAATCGTAGAGTATCGGGGTCCCAGGGTGCTTCATCTCCGGTTTGCCCCAGCAGGGCCAGGGCAGGCCGTAATAATCCCCCTTGCAGGGGCCGGCCTCGGCCTTCAGGGTGAGGGGGTCGAACGTTCTGCGGTGCTGGGCGTGAAGCTTGAGGCGCTCCGGGCTCTGGCCCGTGTACCCGATCGTCCAGCCGCCGCGGTTGATTTCCCGCAGGACGTCCTCGATCAGCGGTTCATCGTTCACGACCTTGATGTGCTTGAACATTTGATCGGCGAACCCCAGTTTCTTGGCCAGCTTGTATAAAATGACATGGTCCGGCAGGGACTCGTAGAGGGGCTCGATGATCTTTTCCCGCCATTGCAGGGAGCGGTTCGAGGCCGTGGCCGAGCCGTAGGTCTCGTACTGGGTGGCACGTGGGAAGCAGGTAAGTGTCGTTCTTGCGGTCGCTCATCACGGACATGTGGGTCGGGAAGGGATCGGAGATCACGAGCATGTCCAGCTTCTCCAGGGCCTTTTTCATCTCCACGCCGCGGGTCTGGCTGTTGCAGGCATGGCCCTGGAAAAAGACGGCTCGGAGGTTGTCCTTCTGCGAGAGATTGGCCTTGTCCTCCATTACGCCGTCGATCCAGCGCGAGACGGGGATGCCCGGGAAGTTCATGGTATAAGCCATGTTGCCGCCGCCCGCGTCGTACTGGCGGCTCATGTCAAAGCGGGATTTAATCCACTCATAATCCACATCCCAGACCCGGGCCCAGTGTTTCCAGGCGGCTTCTGTCTGGCCATAATAGCAGGAGAGGGTGTGGCAATTCGGCCCCACGTCGGTTGCCCCCTGGACGTTGTCGTGGCCCCGGAAGATGTTGGCCCCGCCGCCGGGTACCCCCATATTGCCCAGGGCAAGCTGCAGGATGGAGAAGAGCCGGACGGTATGGCTGCCCATGTGGTGCTGGGTGACGCCCATGCACCAGACGATGGTGCCCGGCCGGTTTTCCGCCATTATCTTGGCGATCAGGTAAACCTTGTCCTCGGGAACGCCGGAGACGTTCTCCACTTCTTTCGGGGGCCACTTTTCGACTTCCCTGCGGATGTCGTCCATGGCGTAAACGCGCTTGGCGATGAAATCCTTGTCTTCCCAGCCGTTCTTGAAGATGTGCCAGAGCAGTCCATAAATGAACGGGATATCGGTGCCGGACCGCAGGCGGGCGTAGATGTCGGCATGGGCGGCCGTGCGGGTGAAGCGCGGGTCCACGACGATCATCTTGGAGCCGCTCTCCTTGGCGCGCAGGATGTGCTGCATGGCCACGGGGTGGGCCTCGGCCGCGTTGCTCCCCAGGAACAGCATGGCCTTGCTGTTTCTCATGTCGTTGTAGGAATTGGTCATGGCGCCGTAGCCCCAGGTGTTCGCGACGCCGTCCACGGTGGTGGAGTGGCAGATGCGCGCCTGGTTGTCGACGTTGTTGGTGCCCCAGAAGGCGGCGAATTTCCCCTGCAGATAGGCGCCCTCGTTGCTCGCCTTGGAGGAGCCGCAGAAGAACAGGGCATCGGGCCCCGATTCCTCGCGGATCTTGAGCAGCTTGTCACCTATCTCGTTGATGGCCTGGTCCCAGGAAAGCCGCGTCCACTTGCCGTCGACCAGCTTCATGGGGAACTTCAGGCGCCGCTGGCCGAATCCATGGCCCCTTGCCGCGGCCCCTTTGGCGCAGTGGGCGCCGAGGTTGAGCGGGGAGTCGTAGTCAGGCTCCTGGCCGACCCAGACGCCGTTCTGCAGCTCGGCGATGATGCCGCACCCGACGGAGCAGTGGGTGCAGATCGTCCGCCGGTATTCTGTCTGCACACCCGGCTGCGGGAAGTTGTGCTTCTCCTCCGTGGTGGCCTGCCGCATGCAGGATAACGGCAGGATCCCGAGAAGGGCGCCTCCGCCAAGCACCGCGGTGCCCCCTGCGAGAAAGGCGCGGCGGGAGATGTCCTTTCGGGAGGTAGGTTCAGCGGATATTCTCTGCAGCCATTTTTTCTTGAACGGTTTCATGGGTCGTGCCTCCATAACTTGTCAACGGTTACAGTCTCGCCGTTTCGTAATATTTTTTTACATGCTCCGTTAATCGATATCCCTTCGACTGTTCCTGCTGCGGCGAAGGCTGCTGCGGTTTGGCCGCCGCCGGCCTCTGCAGGCCGAAAAGGAACGCCAATCCGCCGGCAAGTGCCGCACCTTTCAGAAAACTCCTCCGGTTGCTGGATAAATCCCATTTCATCACAGTTTCCTCCTTCTCTTCTTATCCGTCCTATTCGGGGCAAGGCTCAAATTACATTTCAGGGGCCCGGCCTCGAATGCCAGAAAACGTGAGCCGAAAAGGCCGACTGCCCGGTAAAACGCCGCGCTTCTTGCAGATTGCAGGTCCTGGAAAAAAATTCCCATCCAGGGAGCGATATGCTGTTGAAAAAAGCCCGCCTGGGTCGCGATGTTCGAGCCGCTGCCCTCACGGGAGATCATCGCCATGACCTCGCAAAGCGCCGCGGCATGGTCTTCGGGCTCATGGTTGTCCGTCTGCCTCACTATCCCGAGGCTGATGAGATCGGAGCGCAGCGGCACGAGGGGCAGCCCCTGGATCATTTTTTCCCTGTACCATGATGCGTAGGGGATCGCTTCGCCGCATCCCAGGCCCACGAACAGCCGGTCAAATTCCTCTTTCATGGCGGCAAGGGAGTAGTCATGAGCGGCCTGGCGCAGCGCGGTCAGCGCCTGGTTCAGTTCGCCGGGGATTGCTTCATCCCATTGCAGTTTTTGCAGTATGTCCCGGAGCTCTTCCGAAGGCTGCTTTGCCAGCAGCGATGCCAGCAGGACGTAGCAGTCCGTGCGGATATTCGCCGGTTGATCAAACCCGGAGGGCGCATTCGAATTCACGGTTACAGCTCCCATAAGGCCGCATCCTTTGATATGAGGGCATCCCGGGTGCGGCAGGTGCGGCACATCCGCAGCCTGCGCAATTGTCGCGCCCCGGCGTACATCCAGTGGCCCGCGAGTTTGTGTTCCATGCGTGTGACCATGGCCGGCGAGGCAAAAGGCGCGCCGCATTCAATGCAGCGGAAAGGCACGGCCTCGTGCAGCACGACCTGGGCCTCGATCCTGTCCGGGTCGCACAGCAGCCGGGGCTCCAGCCGGATCGCGCCTTCGGGACAGAGCGCCTTACAAAATCCGCATTGATGGCATAGGGATTCGCGAAATAAAAGTCGCGGCGCAGGATCGCTCGAGGACAACGCCCCGGAAGGGCAGACGGCCGTACAAGCCCTGCACAACGTGCACGCCGCAGTGTCGACGTGGACGGTTCCAAACGGAGAGCCTTCCGGCAAGGGGAGATGCGCTTCACGCGCGCCGGATTGATCGTAAAGATGCTGCGCCATCAGGCGGATCAGCGCGCGTTTTTCAAGCTGATCGGAAAAACCATCGAGGAGCGTTCCCGCAGGCTCCGGTCGGGCCTGGCGTGCCGTCCCTTCGGAATGGCTGTCCTCAGGCAGGGCCGGAGGCAAGCCGGACCCTGTCTTGAGCCATGCCGAGGCCACCGAGGATGGCGCGGGCAATGTGCGTTTGCCGTTCCAGGGCCTCCCTGATTTTCAGCGGGGTCTGCGGGTCGCAGGCGATGATGACCCTGCCGGCACCGCAGGCGAGGGCGGTCAAAACCATCTCCAGGCCGGCATAGCCGATCTGTTCCACCTCGAAGATGACCATGCGGTCCCGTTCACCCATGTTCGCCCCTTTGCCCCTGGCGGCGGTTGCCGGGTCTGAGATGACCAGGGTCGGCAGGAAATCGCCTCTTTCCGGGAACTTCTCCAAACTGCGCCGCAGCTGGTGCAGAAGCTCTTTCCCTGACGGCTGGATCATCTGCATGGCATCGGCCGGGCAAACCATGGCACAGCAGCCGCATCCCTGGCAGAGTTGATGGTTGATAAACAGGCCCTTGTCCACGGACTGGATTGCGCCGAGGGGGCAGATATCCAGGCAGTGATTACACTCACGGCTAGTAGATCGCCCATGAAGGCAGCGATTTTTTATCAGGGCGGTAAATTGCGGCTTTATAAATTGCCCCCTCATCTCCGGAATTTCCCCCATCACCTCCCGGAGCCTTTCGGGATCCGGTCCCGGCGAATAATAGCCCATGGGCAGCGGATGCCCCTCATAGGAAGGCAGGGATTGAAGATCGAGGACGAGATCGAACACGGCCGCTTTGTCGTCAAATCGATGCGTTAATTGCCTCTTGGTGCCCCCGATGGTTATAGTTGCGGAAAAACCGCCGAAAGCGCCGGCAACCGATACGGCATCCACCTCAAGAAATTCAAGCTGGTGAGACCTGGAGTTTGGAGCGCCTGGTGATGCGTTTTTCCCCACGAGCAGGGTACAGTCCAATCCCTGACTGCGGAGGCGTTTGCCGCAGGCGATCAGGCGATCGGCATCGGTATCGATAATCAAGGTCCGGCCCTGGGAGACGATTGTTACCGTCCGCGCGGACTCGGGGACTTCAGGCTCAGCGGATTTAATGTCGTCTTTTTTTAAAGGCGGCGCATGGTCCGCACCGGGATCGGCAAAGACCTCATTGCGCCGGCGTTCCCTTTGATGGCGCATGTCTGCGGTAATGATATCACCGAGCGGCTCAAAATCCTGATAATTCCCGCAGAGGTCGTTCAGTTCGTCGACGCAATTGAATTCGGCTGAATGGAAGTCTATTGTGATTTCTACTGAACTTGCCGATGAGTTTTTAGGCTTCACAATATACTCCTTGAGAGTTCATTGATGACGAGCTGCAGAGATTCTCCGCCCCAATTCGCTTCGCCTAAGAAGCCTGACGAGCATCCTTTTCTGCCCCTTGCCCGAGAAAATATTCGTAATCTTGCTAGGATACACGCATTTTCTTGGTGTAACGATCTTACATTTCCCGTTAACTTGCCATCCACGAATTCCTTATTTTGGGGTTCGAAATTCCTGATGTTTGTTCGCCTCCTTCCCGCCTCGCTGCTTCGGACAAACAAATTGTTTGCCAAGGCGGAGGATATGTTGTCTCCTTAAACCGTTGAGACAGTGTGATACGAAAAAACGGGGGGTGTGATTTATATGACCGGCCGGAAACCTTCCAAGCCTGTCCGGAACATCCGGGCCGCCGTCTTCAGGCAACAGGACACCGCATTGACGATAGAGCCTGTCGAAATCGAGGGGCCGCTTGAACACGAGGTGCTGGTCAGGGTCGCTGCTGCGGGCATCTGTCACACCGACATCGGGTATGCGGACGACTGGGGGAGTGTCCAGCCGGTGATCCTGGGACATGAAGGAGCCGGAAGAGTCGTGGAGGCCGGCAAGAAAGTGAAGGGCCTCGTCCCCGGCGATCACGTGGTCCTATCCTATGGCTCCTGTGGAGAATGCAGCCCCTGCCGCAGGGGCCGCCCCGCCGAATGCCGGAATTTCATGGAACTCAATTTCGGATTCAGCCGCCTGGACGGGAGCAGCGCTTACGGCTCAGGCGTTCGTGGGCACTTTTTCTGCCAGTCCTCCTTTGCGACATACAGCCTTGCCACCGAGCGCAATTCGGTCAAGGTCTCAAGGAATTTGCCGCTGCGCGTCCTCGCCCCCCTGGGGTGCGGCATGCAGACCGGGGCCGGGACGGTAATGAATTCGCTCGCGGTCTCCGCCGGGTCAACCATAGCGGTCTTCGGCACAGGGTCGGTGGGGCTTGCCGCTGTCATGGCGGCGCGCATCGTCGGGGCGGCAAAAATAATAGGAATCGACATCGTCCCGGCGCGCCTGAAGCTTGCTGGAAAACTGGGCGCAACCCACCTGATAAACGCCATGCTGGAAGACGTCTCCACCGCAATAAGGAAAATAACGGGGAAAGGCATAGATTATTCCGTGGAGACCACGGACGACGATGAGATGTTCGGCCTGGCACTGGAGCTTTTGAACCCCCGCGGGAAAGCGGCGCTCCTGAGCGGAAGGAGCGGGCCCAAGTCCCTGCCGGGGGGGAAACCTTGGTCGTGATCCAGGGAGATGCAGACCCGCATGTCTTCATTCCCAGGCTTATCGAATTGTACACGGCAGGGCTCTTCCCGTTCGACCGGCTGGAAAAATTCTATCGCTTTGCGGAAATTAACGAGGCAATGGACGATTCCCGGAAGGGCAGGACTGTGAAACCCGTTTTGTTATTTGGAAGCAGCATGCCCTCGAACCGATTGTAAATCATCGACCATTTATAGTAAGTCATTGCGATAAAAATCATGCAGGAGGAAGAAGCAGAAGCCATGTCCCGGGAAAACGACAGCAGATTATTCACCGGACCTCACCGGTTCACAATGCAGGGCTGGATCAGTACCGCGCCGTTCGAGCGCCTGCTCCACATGGAAATACTGGAAGCGGCGGAAGGCCGGGCGGTCTTGAAAATGCCCTTCCTGCTGGACCTTGCGCAGGGGGCCGGGCTGATGCACGGCGGCGCCCTGGTGAGCCTTGCCGATACGGCGGTTGCCATGGCGATAAAAAGCCTTTTGTCGGAAAAGAGCCACTTTGCGACCATTTCCCTGGAAACGAAGTTTCTCTACCCGGTCAGGCAGGGGACCGTCTGCGCCAGGGCCGAGATAGTGAGCAGGAAGGACAGGATATGGCAGGGCAGGGCGGTTGTCTACGATGAAGAAGACAGGCCGGTCGTGGAATTCCAGTCGACGTTCAAGATGGCAAGGGACATAGAGATCAAGGGAATCGACTTCAAATAGAGAATTGAATAAGAGGAGAGCGGATAATGGACTTCAGGTTGAGCGAAGAGCAGGAACTTATCAGGAAAAACATGAGGGAGTTTGCGGAGAGATACGTGGCCCCCATCGCCGCTGAGATTGATGAAAACAGCCGCCACCCGGCGGAGCTTTTCCAAAAGCTCGGCGAGGACGGATGGATGGGCATCCCCATCCCGCAGGAATACGGGGGCGCCGGCGCGGACTTCCTCACCCACGCCGTCGCGGTTGAAGAGATCTCGCGGTGCTGCTCTTCGACCGGTTTTACTCTTTCCTTCCACGCCGGCATAATCGGCACCACCCTGAACCTTTCCGGCACCGGGGAGCAGAAGAGGAAATACCTTGTCCCGCTCGCGACAGGCCGGCACATGGGGGCTTTCTCCCTGACCGAGCCCGGGGCGGGTACGGACGTGATGGCCATAACAGCTTCGGCCGTCCGCGACGGCAGCGATTACGTGCTCAACGGGACAAAGACCTTTGTCTCCAACGGGACCTTCGCCGACACTTACATATTCTTCTGCTGGACGGACAAGTCCGCGGGAAGGAAAGGCATGAGCGCCTTCATCGTGCCGCGCGGGACTCCCGGGTTGAAACCGGGGGAGCATTTCAAAAAAATGGGGCTCAGGTCGTCCCAGACTTCCGAGGTTGTTTTGAGGGACTGCCGGGTGCCCGCGGAAAACCTGCTCGGCGGTGAGGGCCAGGGGCTCGCGATAGCGACGAGGGGGTTTGACCACGGCAGGATAGGGATAGCCGCCCAGGCAGTCGGGATACTCCAGGCGGCGCTCGATGAATCAATCAGGTATTCCAAAGAGCGGGTCCAGTTCGGACAGCCGATCGCCCGCAACCAGGCCATTTCGTGGATGATAGCCGACATGGCGACGGATCTGGCTGCAGCCCGGTTCCTCGCCTACAACAGCGCCTGGCTCAGGGACAACAATCTGCCGTTCGGCAGGGAAGCCGCCATGGCAAAGCTCTTCGCGACCGAGGCCGCCATGCGGCACACGGTGAAGGCGGTCCAGATACAGGGGGGTTACGGCTATATAAAGGGCGCGAAAGTCGAGAGGCTGATGCGGGATGCCAAGATTGCGGAAATTTACGAGGGGACGTCCGAAGCCCAGAGGATGGTCATTTCCGGGAGTCTTTTAAGGTAAATTTATCGTTTTAAGAATATGGGAGTACTTTACGCTTTACCGAGCCCCCGGAGCGGTCGGTCTTCATTCCTCGGGCCGTGTCTGCTTCACGTCACCGCCGTGCATAATGACATAAGTGGTCGAATTGTGAAGCCAGCCAAATCTGCCCTCCGGAATAAATCCCGCCCGCTCCTCACGCTGCAGTTAATATATTTTTATTTTTTCAAGCTTTGAAGTAGGCGGGAGGGGCAGGGAATTTCCCGCAGAGCGAATCGGGGATTTTGCCGAAGGCAAAAGACCTTGAGCCGAAGGGAAGTTCCCTGACACTCCCGCCAGAACGTGCTTCGGTTTATGGAATTATTTTAAGCTTTACCGAGCCCCCGGAGCGGTCGGTCTTCATTCCTGCGGTCTGTGTCCGCTTCACGCCACCGCCGTTGCATAATGATATAAGTGATCGAAATGTGAAGCAGCCAATCAGCCCTTCAGAATAAATCCCACCCGCTCCTCACGCTGCAGGTTTGCTTTTTCATTTTTTTAAGCTTTGGGACAGGCGGGAGGGGCAGGGAATTTCCCGGAGAGCGAATCGGGGCTTTTGCCGCAGGCAAAAGACCTTGAGCCGGAGGGAAGTTCCCTGACACTCCCGCCAAACGTGCTTCGGTTTATGGAATTATTTTAAGCCTTACCGAGCCCCCGGAGCGGTCGGGCTTCATTCCTGCGGTCTGTGTCTGCTTCACGCCACCGCGGTGCATAATGATATAAGTGGTCGAATTGTGAAGTCGGCCAAATCAGCCCTCCGGAATAAATCCCGCCCGCTCCTCACGCTGTACGTATTATATCTCGAACAACCGGCGGGGGGTTATTGTGAGGATTTCGTTGCCGTTGTTTTTAACGAGGATCATATCTTCCAGCTTAACGACGCCGACTTTTTCGTCCATCATGTGGATGTCGAGGGCGAGGACGAAATTTTCATCGACGGGGAATCATCGTATTCGGAGGGGATCGGCGGTTCGTTCAGTTCTATCCCGATGCCGTGGCCGATCAGTCTCGACCTGCGCCCCGGGCCGAAGCTCTGGAAGGTCTCCGCCCTGCCCAGCGCGGCTGCCTTGTCGAAGGCCAGCCTGTAAATTTCGCTGCACTTCATCCCCGGCCTTATCCGCTCGATTAAATGATCGGCAATAGCCTCGAGGTCTTTGTGCATTGCCCTGGCTTGCGGGCCGGCGTCGCCCAGGCAATATGTCCTCGACTGGTCGCCGTGGTAACCCTTGACGTGGGTCGGGATGTCGCAGACTATAAGGTCGCCCCGGGAAATCCTCTTCAGGGAGGGGCCGGCCGGAACGGAAGGGCTGAGCCCCACGCCGGTAATTGTGTAAACGACCCCGGTATTGCGGAAAAGGTTTTCCCCGGAGGAAATGGGGCCCCTGCTCATAAAGAAATCGGGAATGCGGATAAAGAATATCCCCTCGTGGCCCGCGAGCCTGTGGGCGTTTTCCACGCAGGCCGAGAGCTCAAGCTCCGTCATGCCTTCCCGGAGGTTTCGCATCAGGGCCTCGTGCCCGTCATGGAGGGCCCGGCAGGCCTCTCTGATCAGGCTGATTTCCCCGGGTTCCTTTCTTTTCCGCAGCTCCAGGATAAGAGGGGAGATGTTTGCGAAATCGCACCCGGGAAATGCTTTGGCAAATTGTTCCCACTGGTCGTGCGTAAGGACGTCTGTTTCGAGTCCGATTTTCCGCGCTCCAGGCAGCTCGCCGTGGACAATTTCGAGTTTCCGGGCCTGCTTGATTTTTGATTTTTCAACTGACGCTTCGCTGACGGCTACTTCATAGCCGCTCCTGATGTAGAGGGCATAATCCTGCGGGGAGACCGCAAACCACGAGGGCTGGGCCGTCCCGGTGAAATAAAAGATGTCCCTGGAATATGAGAGGACAGCCGCGTCAAGGCCGAAGGCGCCCAGGGAGTGCTGCAGCTTTTTGATCCGGTCCAGATGTTCCATGCTGTTTCCGGAATCCTGATAGTTATATGGATGGCAACCGACGGCGCCGCTGCCGTGGGCCGGGCGGCCCGCCGAGCCTGTTGAGATCAGTATGTGAAAGAATGAATTAAGCCAACATTCTATAGAGTTCCCGGAATAAGTCAAGGAGGCTCGCCCGGGCAGGCAGGGGGCATGGAAAAACATGCTCCCGGGAGATGAAGTGCCTGCCGGGCCTTCCCAGAAGAGGATCAGGAGATAAGAAGATCAGCGGCGATAATTCAATGCCGCTTCGTTTTTAATTAAACTTTCAACGGTTTTAACGCTTCATTAAAGAAAACCGCCTTCGGGCCCCACGAAACGGCAGGCACGAAATAGTCGCGTCTGTAAATTCCCCTATATTTACAACAATTTACAACTGCAAGAATCAATCACTCCAACTCTGGCACGACTTTTTCATATAGATAAAGCCAAAGAGGAAACAAACCAGCAATAAATAAAAAATAAAAATATTCCAAGGAGGAAACAAGAAATGAAAAAGACATTAGCCAGCCTGGGTCTCTCGGTATTCGTGGTCCTGACCACCGCAACCTTCGGCTTCGCGGAATACGCCGCGGCCGGCGCCAGCAACTTTCCGTTCTTCCAGCTCGGGGCCCTTGTGGTGGGCGGCCTGATAATCATCAGCCTCAAGCAGAAATACGACAAGATTTACCTGGGCGAGGCGGTCGGATCATTTGCTCTCTACACGATAATGGTCTCCCTGTTCACGGCCCCGGTCGTCAACATGATCAAGAACATGGTGGGTTAATAACAGAACAAGAGCTCCCCGAAACTCCACTCCCCGCGCCCCTGGCCCTCACGGACCAGGGGCGCTTTTTGGTCTGATCCTGCTGCCTGCGCCAAAACCTCTAACGGGTGCTTCGAAGACCCTTATTCCCCATCATGCAATACGCGCTTCCGCGGCTGTCTTGAATCTTCTCCCGCAACAACTCAAACTGCCTTCCAATTTGAATAAATGATATGAAATTAGTGGCTTTCGGCGATCATGTAGAATTTACTTGAACTGAAGGCTGGAGTTAAAATCCTGGCTGGAGAGGGTGCGCGCATAAGGGTGTTTTCGTTATTTCAGTCAGCCGGCTTGCATAATTCTATGATCATCTTCAATTTCTTGATGCCGAAATTTCGGGCTTTCCTGTAACTTTCCATGAAGATGTCCACCGAATTATTCTTTCTGAGATGAGTCCAGTCCTGGACAACGTATTCACCGAGGCCTTTTATCCATACCGTGTCGCCAAATCTCAGGCCGTATTCCCGCTCAAGGTCCCTCGATATGGCGATGAAGCCGGGCCGGGGGGTCATGCCGGAAGCTGTTTTACCATTGCTGTCATACTGTTCGGTCATGGAGTATGCTGAAACGCTGACATCGACGGATTTGCGGCATTCTTCCGCTTGTGCGGGAAGGCTCAATGCCAGGAGCACTATGGTCGCCATCACAGTAGTGGACAGGTGTTTCCCTGTGCTTGCCATGACTTTCCTCCTTATCGGCCATATTGGCTGGTAAGCCTGCTTTATAATTCCGCCTGTTCCGGCTCGATTGATTGACTGCAGATTCAGGTAATAGAGGCGGGCTGTATTTGAATTTCAGTAGGCGGATTTTAAAAGGAGGGGCGCTTGTATGTCAACGAAAAAAAACAGCCTTGAAAAGCCGTCCGAGATTGTGAAAAATTTGCTTGATTGCTAAAATCATTGTTGATTTTGGCATTAACAGTGACTATCATCACATCTCATCAACGGCTGTTTGGTTTAAAAATAACCATCGTTCATTTTTATCCCATTTTGAAAATCAGTTGCCCGGCCGCCAGAGACGGTAAAGGGAAGAATGCGAATGCTGTTTGTAGCAACGCCGGTAAAGGTTTCGTGATCGCGGGGTCCAATGCTGTGAAGGCCGTTCAGCTCATAGTCAATAATGACAAACTTAACAAACACAACGATGTTGAAGAAGGGCAGTACTGGCCCCTTGTCGGCTTGACCCTGGGCAGCTTTTTGCAGGTGATCGCCATGGACCAGCAGACGTGCCTTTTGGAAATCTGCCATACCGACGGGGAGCGGGGACGTTTCTTTTTCATCCAGGGCAGCCTCTACGATGCGCAGTGCGGCGACCTTGAAGGTGAGGAAGCCGCCATGGAACTGGTATCCTGGGAAGGGGTCCGCTTCGTAGTTAAAAAAATACCGGAAGACGCCGAAATTCCGAGGCGCATCAACAAGAGCCTGATTTCCCTGCTGATGGAGAGTACCAGGCTGAGGGATGAGACAGGCAGGGATTCCTCTGCAGGGCCTGAGGAAAGCGAAGAAATCTCAAACAGCGGTGATGCCAAAGGTGCCGGCTCTCGCCGAAAGGGAAGGACCGGGTGAACCGGCCCCTGATCTGAGGGCCGATTTCCAGCAGTGCGTGGATAAGCTCAAGGCGGCAATCGGCGATGCCCTGACCCGTTCGGCGATATTTGACTGTAATTCGGGAGACGTCATGGCCGGATACGCGGTCAAACTTGCCGCGCTTGATTATTACTTCGAAATGCTCGGTATTTTTGAAAACATCAAGGGCCGTTCATCTGAACCAGGGCAGTATTTCTTCACAAACATCGAAGGCAATCAGGTGCTTGTGTTTGTGCTGGTGGAGAATATAAGATGGGCCGTCGAGTTCGACAGCCGCCAGATGAAACTGGGGCTGTTCCTGAATGCCCTGATCCCCAAACTGGTTGGGGTCTGTGAGGCCGTACTCGAAAAGCACGCTCTTGCGGATACGGAAATCATCTGAGATGAATGTTCAGAAGCTCAACGAGTGCATGGAAATGCTCAAAAAAGAAATGGGCGACGGCCTTCTTGCCTCAAGCATCATAAGCACTTCGGACGCAAAAACGATCGTCACGACCGAACAGCTGAAATCCCGCCCCGCCGCGGTATACGGGATAACGGCTGTCATCCAAAAGTCCAGATCCCATGGTTATCCGGCGCTCGGGCGCTATTATTACCTCGACCTGGCTGGAAGCAAGGGCCTGTTGTTTATTCCTTTCGGTGAATATCAGTGGGGCATTGCCATAGATACAAGAAAAGCGAAACTCGGGTTACTGCTGAACATGGTACTTCCGAAAGTAATGAACGCCTTTGAAGAGGCAGTCATTCAGAATTAAGCCGCGGAAGGCAGATTCAAAGCAGTTGCGAGGGGGGGAAATTTTCAGGAGGTATTTTTGAAGCGGACCGTTAAAGGGCGGGTTAAGAGGGTGACGATGTGAACTTGATATTAGGACGTGTCCAACTGGAAAGCATCGAGGCAACTTTAAGGGATAATCTAATCGCAATAGGGGCTCAAACATCAATCCTGATTGATACAGCCGGCAACATTATTGCCAACGTCAACGGCAGCGGCCGCGACACTGCCGATGTATACTCGCTGGCGGCCCTTGCCGCTGCAAATTTCGGGGCAATGAACACCATGGCGAAAATTGTGGGAGAGCAAGAGTTCTCTCTGCTGTTCCACAAGGGGAAAAAAGAGAACATCCACCTCACCAAGGTGAACGAGGACTGCCTGCTGATAAACATTTTTGACAACCAGGTCTCCCTCGGGTTCCTCAGGCTCAAGGTGTCCAAGGTTATAGAGGATTTGAACGCTGTCATGGACATGAAACCATGTTGATCAAGAAAAAAGGAAAAGACCCTTGGCATTCATAAACCTGAAAGACAAAGTAATACAGGCGAAGATAGTTTATTACGGGCCGGGCAGGTGCGGCAAGACGACCAATCTCGAGTACATCTACAAGAAATGCCGGCTCCAGATAAAATCTGAAATGGTCTCGGTCAACACCGAGGGAGACCGCACGCTCTTTTTTGACTTCTTCCCTTTCGAGATCGGCAAGATCAAGGGCTATGACGTCAAGGTGCAGCTCTATACGGTGCCGGGCCAGATCAAGTACAACTCCACGAGGCGCCTGGTCCTCAAGGGGGTCGACGGGGTTGTTTTCGTGGCCGATTCCGCCGAGGACAAACGGAGCGCGAACATCGCCTCCCTCAAGAACCTGCAGGAAAACCTGAGCCTTTACGGGAAAAGCATGTACAAAATTCCCCTTGTCCTGCAATACAACAAGCGGGACCTGAAAAATGAGGGGATACAGGTCCTGGATGTGGAAACCCTGGAAAGCGACCTCAATGCGCAGCTCAAGGTACCCTCTCTCGAAGCGAGCGCGGTTGAGGGGGACAATATAGTTCTCACGTTGAAGAAGATTATAACGCTGACGATGGCCTCACTGGAGAAAGAGCTGGAATAGGTGCCCTTATGGAAGAAAAATCAGATGTGTCGTTTTTGCAGGAAATCGAAGACCGGCTGAACGTCCATTTTCGGAGAAGAAGAAAAAGCGAAGCGGCAGCCGAGCCAGGGCGGCGCACCCGCGGGACCGCAGGAGGTTAAGCCGGAGCAGGCCCCTCCCGCCGGAACTGAAGAGGAGGCGGGCGCCATCGGCCCGGACGGCCATGCGACCGCCTCCGGTATCCAGATCTCGCCGCTGAAGGACCTGAAGATGATCGTCCTGTCGCTCGAATGGGAGATCAACGACGAGACCCTCAAGAGATTGGATGACGAGGTGCTGCGGCTGGAGGAAGTCTATGCGGACAGCGTCATCCCCTCCGCGTTTCTCAAGATCATGCGTTTCCTCGGCAGGTACTTGACGACGAAGGGAGCCGAGTCGGAGCCGGGCTCGATCAACCTGCTGCTGCTTACCTACGACAATCTTGAATCCACCCTGCTTTCCCGGAGCATGACTGAGGCGGAAAAGTTATCTCTGATGAGGGGGAATATCCTTAAATACAGGGGCTGGGTGGAAGGCATAGACCTGGCGGCGGTCGGCGACGAAACACCGCCCCCCGGGGAGCAAGTGTTCACCGATGTCCTGGCTGTCCCGACCTCCGAGCCCGAAGGGGAAAAAGGCGCGGGGGAAGAACCGGGCGCGGATGCACCGGCGGAAGAGATGACGGCTGAAGAAAAAGACGAGACGGGCGAAATACTCATCGACCCGACGCTCAATGCCGGGATGGTCCCGCCGGGGAGCGGGGCAGGTGAGCCGGCCGGGGAAGATGACAGTCAGCCCCTGCAGGCCGAAATGGAAGCTCCGGCTGCCGATGCGGACTGGCGGGGCGAAGGGGCAGGGGATTTTGCGCAGGGCCGTGAAGAGGCCGGGCCGCCTTCAGCCGGGGTTGATGAGTTAAGCGGGCCGGCAAGCCGGTTGAGCCCATTGCCTGCCGCTGGCGCGATCGCCGCGGCGCAGGAGGAAATCCCGGAACCAGTAGATCGCTTCGAAACCTCTGATCCCGGGAAGGGTGCAGTTACACGCGATGAACTGGAGCGTGCGATGGAAGAAGTCAGGGTGATGATGAGGGAAGAGATCAGGGCGCTGCGGGAAGAAATGAGGTCCTGGGACCGCAACAGATAACTTTTATTGGGGTTGAAGGGAAATGATAGTATTTTGCGAAGATTGCGGAGAGCGGTACATCATCGAGGAGCAGGAAATCCGGGGAGAGATGACCTTCAACTGCAGCAAATGCGGCTACTTCATAAAGGTCACCCCCCGGCCAAATACCGGCGCTAATTCACGGGAGGTGAAGTAATGCTTCAGAAGGACAATATCGACCTGATGCATGAAAAGAAAGAGCTTGAGGAATTTCTCTCAGTCTGCCTGGAAAAGGCGGATTTGATCCTGGGGCCAGAGGTGCAGAAGCCCGAAGAAAGGGCCGGGATGCCCGCGCCTGAACCGGAAATGGCTGGACCTGGCGATTCACAGCAGGGTTATTCGGAGCCGGCTGCACCGGACTGGGGGCGCCGGGAAGAAACCCCGGTGGTTGGAGAGGCAGCAGCGCGAGTTGAGGAACCTTCCCGCGTTGCAGAGCCCCCTGCGCTGGAAACAGTGCGAATCCCTCAACCGGAAGAGACGGATACTCGGGAAAAGTCCATTTACGAAACATACGCCAAAAGGCCGGGAGATGAGGCGCCGCCCGAAGCCCCGTTCCTGCCGTCCGAGCAAGCGATGGAATTGCCGAAATCGCATTTCAGGCCGGATGATGAACTGTCAATTCCCGCCGGCGCAGCTGAGCGCCCTTGAAAAGGAACTGGCCTCGGAAAAGCAGCAATTGGATAAAGAAGGGACCGCGCAGGCCGCCGATGCCGGCAGACAAGTCTTCGCTGCGCAAGCCTTCAAAGAATTTGGCCGCCATGGAATTTGCCAGAAGGCAGACTGAACAGCAGAAAAGGATGCGCACCATCCTTGCCGTCCTGGCTGCGGCGGTGCTTATATTGGGCATTGTCTGGTTTGTGCCTTTTCAAAAGATAGCCGACAGCCTTCTGGGTTCGGAAAAGGGGCCATCCGTTCAGGTCGACAGCAAGGCAGCGGGCGCCAAAGATACCGCTTCGAAAAAATAAATCCAGGGATTGAGAAAAATGACTTCCATTGAGTACAGAAGGCACGACCGGCATGATTCCGCCAATCTCCTGGCCTATACCTGCCGGGACCAGCAAAACGAGGTAATGGACCAGGGCATGGGCAGGACCCTGAACGTCAGCGAGAGCGGGATTTTGCTGGAAACGTATACGCCTCTGGACACCGCGGGCACCATCTCCCTCTCGATCGGGTTCCAGCAGCAGGTGGCGGAAATTGAAGGGAAAATACTGTATTGTCGGCCGGATTCCAAGGGGATGTTTCAAGCCGGCATCAGTTTTCTGGAAATCAAAGAGCCGGACATGGTCGTTTTAAAAGAATTCATGAATAAATTTAAAGGGAGTTGATGCCTTGCGGCGAGGCCGCTGGCATTAATGCAGAATGAACATAGTTTCAGATGCTGATATCCTCGATCAAAACAGGCAGTCCTCCGAATTGGAGGAAATACTGCGCTTTCAGAGAGCCCTCCAGGACATAACCAATCTCATCCATACCGCCCCTGACGTAAGGCAGATTTATACGAGCACAAGGCAGCTGATCCAGGACCTTTTCGACGTGGAGTCAGTCAGGGTGTACGTCCCGGACCAGCAGAAGAAGGAAATGTTCTCGGTGATGGGCCAGGGCGAGAAGGTGAATTCCATCAGGCTGCCCATTGACAGCCGCAGTATTCCGGGGCATGCGGCCCAGGCCATGACACTGTTGAATATCGCCGACGCCTATGACAGCGGGGAACTCAAGGAAATAGACGAGGAGCTGAGGCACAACACATCGGTTGACAGGAAATTGGGGGTGCGGACAAGAGAGGTCATGGCGGCCGCGGCTGTATATGAAGATGAGCTCACGGGCGTCATTGAAATCATTAACAGGAGGAACGGTCAGGGCAGGTTCGTGGACGAGGAGCCGGTCCTCCTCATGGAAATAGCAGAGTCCCTGGGGATAGCCGTTTATAACCTGCAGAAGAAAAAGCGCAGGACGAAATTCGACTACCTTGTCGACCTCGGAACGATCAAACAGTCGGACCTTGACCAGTCATGGCCGGAGGCGAGAAAATCGGGTGTGACCATAGAAGAATACCTGATGCGGATATTCCGCGTCTCGAAGGCCGATATCGGCAAGGCATTGGAGGATTATTACGAGTGCAGGTTTATTCAATATGAGGACGGGCAGCTCGTCCCGGAAGACCTGTTAAAGAACCTGAGGCCGGAATTCCTCCGCCGTGAATTGTGGGTCCCCCTGAAAAAGACGGCCAAAGGGATCGTCCTGCTGATGGATGACCCCCGGAATATTTTGAAAAAGGACCAGATAATAAGCTTCCTGAAATCGAAAGAGATAGAGTTCTGCGTCGCCCTTAAAGAGGACATCATCAAATATATAGACTATTTTTATCGCCGGTCGGACGTCGACGAATCGACGGTGAACGAGATACTGGGAAGGATTGATTTCGAGGCGGCCGAGGAGGAAGAAGAGGACCTGGTCCCCGAAACGGACAGCGTCATAATGCAGCTTGTGAACAAGATCATTTATGACGGATACCTGAGCCGGGCGTCGGATATCCACATAGAGCCGAATGCGAAAAAGAAGACGCTCGACATCAGGTTCAGGATAGACGGAGACTGCATGAAATACGAGTCGCTGCCCTACAGTTACCGGGCTGCGACGGCGTCGAGGATAAAAATCATGGCCAACCTCGATATCACCGAGAGGCGACTGCCGCAGGACGGAAAGATCAGGTTCAGGAAAGCCGGCAACGACCTTGAACTGAGGGTGGCGACAATCCCGACCCAGGGCAATGTCGAGGACATCGTGATGCGCATCCTGGCCAAAGGCGAGACGATGACCCTTAAACAAATGGCCCTTTCCGCCGGCAACTATGAGAATTTTGTTAAAATCCTGGAGAAGCCCTACGGCATAATCCTGGTCGTGGGGCCGACCGGTTCCGGAAAAACCACGACCCTCCATGCCGCTTTGCGCCACCTCAACACGCCAGGCACAAAAATCTGGACGGCCGAGGACCCGGTCGAAATTACCCAGGAGGGCCTCAGGCAGGTCCAGGTCAATCCCAAGATCGGTTTTGATTTCAGCCATGCGATGCGGTCATTCCTGAGGGCCGATCCCGATATCATCATGGTCGGTGAAATGAGGGATTATGAAACCGCGAAGATAGGGGTGGAGGCTTCCCTCACGGGTCACCTCGTGCTCAGTACGCTGCACACAAACAGCGCACCGGAAACCATCATCAGGCTCCTCGATATGGGAATAGACCCGTTCAATTTCGCCGACTCCCTGCTGGGCGTCCTTGCCCAGAGGCTCGTCCGGGTCCTGTGCAAGACCTGCAAGGTGGCTTATGAGCCCGATGCGGACGTGTTGAGCGACATGCGCCACGGCTACGGGGAGGAACACTTTTCCGAGCTCGGTGAAATAAAGACCCTGTACAGGCCCACCGGCTGCAGCGAATGCAACAACACGGGCTTCAAGGGCCGGATGGGAGTGCACGAACTACTTGTCTCGTCTGACCAGATCAAGAAGCTCGTGGCCAGGCGCAATTCCGTCGAGGACATCAGGAACGAGGCTGTTTCGGAGGGGATGAGGACCCTTCTGCAGGATGGAATCCGCAAGGTGGCGGAGGGCCACACGGACCTCAAACAGGTCATGGCCGTGTGCATGAGATGAGGCCCGTATTTTCCTTGATGATTTTTCTCATTGAAAATGCTAGAAATTAGTGACATTGAACACAGCAGGGGAATCAAGCTTGGATTAACAGGATACATGCTTCAAGGAGAAAAAGAAGGAGGAGCGATAATGGGAAAAGTGATTATGACAATTCTTGTGGTCATTGCCGTTACATGCGTATCGATGCCTGCTTTCGCGGCCGACAAGGGAGATGAAGCGGTAATGGTTGCTGTAGATGCGGTCCTGGTAAGGCCTGTGAGTCTTGCCGCTGTTGTCGTCGGTACGGCCGTATTCATCGTCTCGCTGCCCTTCACGATTCCGGCCGGAGGCGTATCCAAAACGGCCAGGGTGCTTATCTCCGAGCCTTTCGCCTACACGTTCCAGCGGCCCATAGGCTGCCCCGAGATGAAATGCGAGCAGGCCCCTGCCAGGGAACCTTGATTCAGAAAAAAAGATATCACGGCAAAAAAGGGGAATAATCCCCTTTTTTTGCTTCCAGCCTATTGCGGGAGAAGGAGCGACGTATGTATTCATTTCTGAAGGAGAACGACCCGGCCCCGGACTTCACTGCTTCCACGTACGACGAAAGAACTGTTGCACTTGAGGAACTGCGCAGGAAGGGCCCGGTGCTCCTCAGTTTCTTAAGGGGGTTCGGCTGACCTTTCGCACGAAAACATCTGGTCCGGATGAAAAATGATTTTGCAAAGTTCAGCTCGCGCAGTACCGCAGTGGTCGTCATAGCGCCGCACGGCGCCGAAAAGGTAAAAGTTTTCTGGTCTGACGAAGAACTGCCTTTCATCGGGGTCCCTGATCCGGACGGCAGGCTCGGCAAGCTTTACGGGCAGGAATGGAACGCCTTGAAACTGGGGAGGATGCCGGCCCTTTTCATAGTGGATATCGGCGGCAACCTGGCTTTGGCCCATTACGGGCAAAACATGTCGGATATCCCCGCGGATGAAGAGCTTCTGACGATTCTCGATAAAATATCAAATCAGCCCGCCGGTTAGATTTCTTCTAAAGGAAAGGCAAATCGGGTTTCGCCCCCATCATTTTGCTTCATATCATCGCGTGATTGGTATAAAAAAGCAGAAAATCAGCAAAGAAAAGGTCCCTGCATGAAAGCGATGGTTATAGATCGTGTCACGGATATGTCAGCGTGACCCGGCCCCTTTGAAGCTCGTGGATTGCCCGGTGCCGGTGCCGGGAGAAGGGGAAGTGCTGGTAAAGGTGTCGGCCTGCGGCGTATGCCACACCGAGCTCGATGAGATAGAGGGCCGGACTCCTCCCCCCGTGCTGCCCGTCATCCCCGGCCACCAGGCCGTCGGGAGGGTTGAAAAAAAAGGGAAAAATGCCGGACGGTTCAAGGCCGGCGACAGGGTGGGGGTTGCCTGGATTTACTCCGCATGCGGCAGATGTGGCTACTGCAATGACGGCCGGGAGAACCTCTGCCCGGACTTCAGGGCCACCGGCCGTGACGCGAACGGAGGGTACGCGCAGTACATCAAGGTTTCCGAAGACTTTGCCTGCCCCATCCCTGATATTTTCTCGGACTTCGAAGCGGCGCCGCTGCTGTGCGCGGGATCTGTCGGCTACAGGGCTCTCATGGCCGCGGGGATCGCGGGGGGCGGGGCGCTGGGGCTGACGGGCTTCGGGGCCTCGGGGCATATCGTCCTGGCGATGGCGAAGAGCCTCTACCCCGGCCTGAAAATTTATGTTTTCGCCCGGAGCGCCGCGGAGCGGGAATTTGCCAGGCACCTGGGGGCCGCATGGGCAGGCCGCGCCGAGGATGTCCCGCCGGAAAAGATGCAGGCCGTCATCGACACAACACCGGCCTGGAAGCCCGACGTGGAGGCCCTGAAAAACCTCGCACCTGGCGGGAGGCTTGTCATAAACGCGATCCGCAAAGAGAATTACGACAGGGAGTGCCTCTTGAACCTGGACTATGCTCGGGACATCTGGATGGAAAAAGAAATCAGGAGCGTTGCGAACGTCACCAGGCGGGATGTGGCCGAATGCCTGGAACTGGCCGCGCGGGCCGGGATCAAACCGGAATTTCAGCAGTACGCGCTGGAGGAGGCAAACCTCGCGCTGCAGGAATTGAAAGCCAAGAAAATCCGCGGGGCCAAGGTGCTCGACCTGAACCGGAGTATCCGATAAGCAGGTTTACCGGCATTTGCGGATGTGATAGCCATGGCGGTTTTAACGATCGGGGGTGGAGACTTATGAGGGACGAACGACTGCATCTGGCCATGCTTTTCATTTTCTTTGCCGTGCTGGGCTGGTCCGCCGTCCGGCCGCATGATTACCTGACCTGGATTCTTGAAGTGTCTCCCGCGATCATTGGGCTTGCAGTTCTTGCCGCAACTTACTGGCGCTTCCGCCTGACTAACCTGCTTTATTTTTTCATTCTCCTGCACGCGATTGTGCTCGTGGTGGGCGGCCATTACACGTATTCGAAGTACCCGCGTTCAGCTGGCTCAGGGATTCCTTTGGCCTGGACCGGAACTATTATGACCGGGTAGGACATTTCATGCAGGGGTTTGTGCCGGCCCTGATCGCCAGGGAGATACTGATCAGGAATTCTGTCCTGAAGACCGGGCCGTGGATGTATTTCCTGGTCGTCTGCGTCTGCCTTGCCTTAAGCGCATTTTATGAATTCATCGAGTGGTGGGTCGCCCTGGCAGCAGGGGCATCATCGGAGGCTTTCCTCGGGACGCAGGGAGACCCGTGGGACACGCAATGGGATATGTTCCTGGCTTTTGTCGGGGCGAACGTTGCCCTGGTGATATTTTCGCAGTATCATGACCGGAAGCTGCGGGCTTTCAGGTCAAGGCTGCTCCCCTGAGCCCTCCCCAAGAAAATCGAGGACAAGCCGGTTGAATTCCGCGGGTTTTTCCAGGTTTGGTATATGGCCGCATTGCTCGAAAACATGGAGGCGGGAACCCCTTATCTGCTCGTGACCGTAGATTCCGTGCTTGAGTGGGATGACCCGGTCCTCTCTGCCCCAGACAATCAGGGTAGGGGATGTTATTGCGGGCAGCCTGTCACGGATGTAAACCAGGACGTCCTTTTTCGCCCCGGCCAGGTTTGCAACCGAACTCAAGACCCTTGAAACCGTGCGCATAGCGTCAGGCTGTCTCAGCAGATCGTAGTACAAATCGACGAGCCCGTCGGTGATCACGTCCGGATCATACACCAGGCGCTTCATAAAACTGCCCATCATCGGCTTCGACATTTTGAACCAGCGGCTCAGAAAAGAAATTGAACCCAGCCTCAGGGGTAAGGCTATTTCCCTGCCCAGTCCCGCGCTGTCGACCAGGACCAATTTGTCCACTTTGCCCTGATATTCCAGGGTGTAAAGAAGCACTATGCCCCCGCCCAGCGAGAGGCCCGCAAGGCTGGTTTTTTCAAGGCTCAATGCGGAAATGAAATCATGCAGGAAAACCAGGAAATCAAAAGGGGAGTAATTTATGTCCGGTTTGTCCGTTTGCCCGAAGCCTATCAGATCGGGCACGTAAACCCGGTGAGTCCGGGCGAGCGGCTGGATATTGTCATTCCATATCTCTGCAGACGCCCCCAATCCGTGCACAAGGACAAGAGGCGGCCCGCTTTCTCCCGCAGTGAGATAACGCGCCTTGATATTGCCGATTTTAATATACCTGTTGTGAATGACCGGCATCATGGATACAGTATAGGACATAATTGAAAAGTTCAGCAAGAGCCCGTTCTTCAGCGGATGTGGGGAGAAGCATTCTGTAAGCCTTTTAGCTTGACAGCGGCTACCATTTAGGCTCTATTCTGCACATAAATTTTGTCGGGAGTCCCAATGAGGCTTATTGGAATTGTCTGCTGTCTGGTTTTCTGGATTTTTTCGGTCCCGGTGTGGGCCGCGAATTCCGAGGTGCTTTACCAGACTTCAACCCTGAACGCCCTGATGGAGGGCGTTTACGACGGCAGCATAAGTTTTAAAGAGCTTCGCAAACACGGCGATTTCGGCCTGGGTACCTTTAACGGCCTCGACGGGGAAATGATCGCGCTCGACGGGAAATTCTACCAGGTCAAGTCCAACGGTTATGCCTACCCTGTCAGCGACTCGCTGAAAACGCCTTTCTCCATCGTCAAGTTTTTCCGTTCGGAAAAAACCGTTTACCTGGTAAGGTCTTACAATTATGATCAGCTTACCCGGTATCTTGACAGTATTATCTTGAGCAAGAACCTCCTGTATGCAATCAAGATAGAAGGCATGTTCGATTATGTAAAAACACGCAGCGTCCATAAACAGGTGAAACCCTACAGCAAGTTCTCCGAAGTGCTGAGGTCCCAGGCGGTATTCGAGTTCCGCAATATCAAGGGGACCATTGTGGGGTTCAGGACGCCGGAGTATTTCGCGGGAGTGAACGCCCCCGGCTACCATTTTCATTTCATCAGCGAAGACCGGAGGTTCGGGGGGCATCTGCTCGGCTGCGAAACAAGGGATATCGTGATCTACATGGATAACTCGCGGGAATTCAGACTGGTATTGCCTGACTCGAGCGACTTTCTGAAAATGGACCTCATGAAAGAGAGCGAAGTTTACGATTACTGAGGCTCTTCCCCCTTCTCACCGCCCCCTTTTTTTCCCGTCTTGAATTCCAGGAATTAACTGCTAAGCTTGATCTCTGTCCAAGATCCAAAGGAGCAACCATGGCGAAAAAACGTAAAACGGAAGGCCTTGACGACATCCTGAAAGGGAAGGCAGACGAATTCGAGAGCGGCAGGGAACGACAGCTCGACAGCGAACTGGACGACCTGGTCTGGGAGCTGGGCCGCTACGAAGACAGGGAGCCGCTGGATTCCGAATCCGCGGAATTCCGCCCCGAGGGCAGGTTCGAGGAAATACCGCCCGAAGAGCTGCTTACCGAAATGGAACTCGAGGATGGATCTCTCGTGGAGAAGCCGGAATCCCTGGAGCAGACGGATCTCCTGAGGATCGAGTTGAGCGGGACCGACCTGGAGCTGGCCTGCGGGGAGGTGCCCATCAGGCTCAAGGAAAAGGTCCTCGAGCATTGCAGCCGGAAAAATATTTCACCCGCCGATATCTGGTATGACGAGAAGGCCATGAAAAAGGTTTGGCGAAGCTGGATACCCTGGCACAACATCGATAATATATTTCACGATATCGGCCTCACGGGGTACGACGCAAATGAACTCAATATGGCGGTATGGGTGAACTACGAAAGGCTGGACGACTTCGATATCGCGGCGGTGAAATACAAGGTGGACAAGCTCTCTGTCCCCGTGGCCGGGAAAGGCAGGATACCCGTAATCGCCGGCGTCTTGTGCGAAGGCAGGTACAGCTTTGAACTGGACATTTCCGACGGGTTCGACCCGGCAAGACTTGAGCTTAACTTCATAGACCTTTCCGACCTGGGTGTTCCCGACCCGCTCCTGACGGAAGTCCTTTATGACGGCATCTCAATGTATTTCGAGCACGAGGACTTTACGGCCAGGGAGATGCTGGACGTCAGGTTCCTGGAGAGGGGCCGGGAAGCGGATCAGGGCTCCTGATTTTTTCAGCTGCATTGCCCGCTTGAGGATGGCGTGCCCGGAAAATCAGCCCGGAAAATCAGCCTTGACGCATAAGGCTGATTACCCTATTATCTCGCCTTTCCGGCCTGCCCCAGGGGGAGGCCGTCAATACAGATATGGAGGCAGAACAATGAAAGTCATTCTTTTAGGGCCCCCCGGCGCCGGCAAGGGCACGATCGCCAAGCTCCTCTCCGCGCACGACGGCTCGGTCCAGATATCAACCGGGGACATTCTCCGTGCAGCGGTCAATGCCGGGACTGACCTGGGCAAAGAGGCAAAATCTTACATGGACAGGGGGGACCTGGTACCCGATTCATTGATCATGAGGATCATGGAGTCGCGCCTCCAGGAGCCGGACTGCGGGAAAGGTTTCCTGCTCGACGGCTTCCCGAGGACAATCAAGCAGGCCGAAGAGCTGCGCGAGCTCCTCAAGAAGCTGGGCATTACCCTTGACATGGTCATAAACCTCGACGTGCCGAGAGACGTGGTCCTCGACCGCCTCACGACGCGCCGGACATGCTCCAACCCCTCCTGCCAGGAGATCTACAACGTGAAGAGCAACCCCCCGGCGGAAGGGGGCAAGTGCAAAAAATGCGGATCGCCGGTTGTCCAGAGGGCGGATGAGACGGAAGAGGCGATCCTCAACAGGCTCGACACTTACAACCAGAAAACGGCGCCCCTCGTCGCGTTTTACGAGAAAGAGGGACTACTGAAGACTTTTCTGTCACTCGACAGCAAGCAGACAACGGAAGCGGTTATCAAGGCGCTGAAATAAATAAGCTAAAGCGATTAATAAATCACCGTAGGGGCAGGTTTCAAACCTGCCCGCCCGGCTGCTGTCAAGCTCTCGGGCGGGTCTGAGACCCGCCCCTACAACATTTTGGCCTTGGGAATTAAATTGAATTACAAGGACCATCTAAACCCCGATCAGCTCCAGGCCGTCATGGCCGGCGGCGGCCCGATCCTGGTCATCGCCGGGGCGGGCAGCGGCAAGACGAGGACCCTTACCTACAGGGTGGCAAGGCTCCTGGAAGACGGGGTCCGGCCCGAAAACATCCTGCTGGCCACGTTCACGAACAAGGCAGCGGGCGAGATGCTCTTTCGCGTCGGCGCCCTGACGGGTATCGACATTGCCAACCTCTGGGGAGGGACTTTCCACAGCCTCGCCAACAGGGTCCTGCGCAGGTACGGTTACGTCCTCGGTTACAGGCCCGGCTATACCATCCTCGACTCGGACGACTCCGAGAAACTCATCAATTCCTGCATTTCAGAGATGGGCATTGACAGGAAGACCGAAAAATTCCCGCGGGGCAATATAATAGCGGACATCCTCGGCTATTCCCTCAACACCGGGCAGGACATCGAAACCGTGGTCCTGAAGCGCTACCCGTATTTCAATTACTGCCTCGAAGAAATAATCAAAATCCTTGCGCTTTATAAAAAGAAAAAGCTCGATTCCAACTCGATGGATTTCGACGATCTCCTCGTCAACTGGAAGGCGCTGCTCTCCTCGTACCCCCTCGTCCTCGAAGAGTATGCCGGGAAGTTCCGGCACATACTGGTGGACGAGTACCAGGACACGAGCAAGGTCCAGGCAGACATAATCGACCTTCTTGCGGCCCGGCACAGGAACCTCATGGTCGTGGGGGACGACTCCCAGAGCATCTATTCTTTCCGGGGGGCCAATTACGACAACATCCTTGATTTCCCGCAGCGCTACCCGGATTCGCGCATTATCAAGCTCGAGACGAATTACCGGAGCACCCCGGAGATACTGCACCTTGCCAACAGGAGCATCGACCGCAACGAGCGCCAGTTCCACAAGGTCCTGAGGGCGGTGCGCGGGTCGGGCCCGCGGCCGGTGCTCGTCCCGGCCGGAAATGTCCTGCAGCAGGCCTCCTTTGTCGTGCAGCGCGTAATCGAACTTTTGCGGGACGGGCTGCCCGCTTCGGACATCGCGGTCCTTTACCGGGCGCATTACCATTCAATGGAAGTGCAGATGGAGCTGGCCCGGCGGGGAATACCCTTTGAGATCCGCTCCGGTATCAGGTTTTTTGAACAGGCCCACATCAAGGACCTCATAGCCTACCTGAGGATCCTCGTGAACCCCAGGGACGAATCGGCGTGGAAGAGGGTCCTGGGGCTTTACGCCAGGGTGGGCCCGAAGACCGCCTCCAAGGTATGGAAATACCTCTGCTCGAAGGAGGACCCGATAAAGGCGCTGTTCGAAGATGGTTTCCCGGCGGCGGGCGGGAAGAGCGCGCAAGAGAGCCTCATCAAACTCAGCGCCGCCTTCCGGGACATAGTCGAAGGGTCGGAGGGCCTGCCCGTTTCGTCGCTGATCGACCGGGTGCTCTTCAATTACCGCGAGTTCCTTCAGCACAAATACACGGAAGCGGCTTCAAGGGAGGAGGACATCGAACAACTCAAAGGATTCTCCACGAAATTCGGCACGCTCGAGGACTTCCTGAGCGACCTCGCCCTGCTCACCAATACCGCCGCGGCGGGAGACGAGGCTTCGGAAACCTACCTGAAAGAGGACAGGGTCGTGCTCAGCACAGTCCATCAGGCCAAGGGGCTCGAGTGGCCGGCGGTGTTCCTCATCTGGTGCTCGGAAGGCATGATCCCGCTGGCCCGGGCGCTCAAGGACGAGGACGGCGAAGAGGAAGAGCGGCGCCTCTTTTACGTGGCCTGCACGAGGGCCAAAGACGAACTGTATTTCTGCTATCCGCTCATGGACTATTCGCGCCGGATGGACAACGGGTACCTGAGCCCTTCAAGGTTCCTGGAAGAGCTCAAGATCTCCGACTCCCGGGGCAGAGCCGCCTGCCCATACGAGCGCTGGGGGTTGAAAGAATTTGAAATGTGAGGTTTAGCAAAAAATGGGATTTGAAATTCAAATCCCATTTTTCTTGCCTCTTTCAGCAGTGTTTATTTGCGCCCGGCTTTCTTCTTCGCGTCGTATTCGGCCTTGAGCGCGATCTGGGTGGCTTCGGCGACGTCCTCGACCCGCTTGGCCCATTCCTCGAACTTGATGTCCGCCCCGAAGATGCCGATCATCTCGTCGTCGTTCTCGTCCATGATCGGCGCTGAAACGGTGATGCACAATGCCCCCGTCATCTTGGAGATATAAAATTCGGACACGTTGATTTTCCCGTTTTCCAGGGGTTTGAGGAACCATTCGCGGTCGGAGTAGTCCGTGCCCACCCCGTAGTTTTCGTACTTGGGCCGGTCCGCAATCGTGGTGATATTGCGGGTCGTCTTCTTCCCGGTAGGATCGACGACATAGACGAACTGGATCGAGGGGTTCTCGTCGATGACCTGCTGCATGACGGGTTCCTGAATTTCCGGCTTCATCGACTTGATCAGCGGGTTGTTCACGACCTGGCCCAATACAGCCACGGCGGCCTGGGAAGACCGGTACTTGATCTTCTCGAGGTCGGACATGAAGAGGTCCGGAAGGTACTTGCGGACGCCCTTCTCCATTTCCTCGTGCGAGATGCTCGTGATCCTTCCCTCTTCATAGAGCTTCGTGATGTGCTTGTGGATCTTGGCCACGCCGGGGTGCCTCTTGTCGACCATGTCCTCCCCCGTCAGCGACAGGTGGGAGTTGATCCACTGCGCGATGCCGCTCTTCCCCGACTTGTCTGTGATCTCGAACGTCACGGGCCTCTTCAGGATCTTCGAGGTGTCGAAGATATTGTATATCTCCTCGTGCTTCAGGATACCGTCGATGTGGAGGCCCGCCCGCGTCACGTTGAAATCGGAGCCGACAAACGGCAGGTTCGAGGGGATCTTCACCCCGATTTCGCTTTCGAAATAGCTGGCGATATCGGTTATGGCCGTTGTGTCAATCCCGGATTCGTTTCCGTAGAGCCCGATGTATTCCATGATAAGGCCTTCGATCGGGGCATTCCCCGTCCTCTCGCCGAGCCCGAGGACGGTCCCGTTGGCGCCGGAGCAGCCGTAAAGCCAGGCCGTTGTCGCGTTGATCAGGGCCTTGTGAAAATCGTTGTGGCCGTGCCATTCCAGCAGGTGCCCGGGAACGCCGGCGTCGTCTATGAACGCGCGGACGAGTTTGTCCACGCTGCGGGGCAGCGCGGCCCCCGGGAACGTCACGCCGTAGCCGAGCGTGTCGCAAAGCCTGATCTTGACGTCAATGCCGCTTTCCTCCCGGAGCTTCATCAGCTCGATGGCAAAGGGGATGCAGAACCCGTAAATGTCGGCCCTCGTGACGTCTTCGAAATGGCAGCGGGGGATCACGCCTTCGGCCAGGATCGATTTGACCGTCGCCAGGTAGCAGTCCATCACCTGCCTGCGCGTCTGGTTGAGCTTCAGGAAGATGTGGTAGTCCGATACTGACGTGAGGATGCCGGTTTCCTTGAGGCCCGCGTTTTTAACGAGTTTCACGTCCTCGGCCGTGGACCTGATCCAGCCTGTTATCTCGGGGTAGCGCAGCCCCAGTTCCATACATTTTTCGACGGCTTCGCGGTCCTTGCTGCTGTAAAGGAAAAATTCCGACTGCCTGATGATCCCGTTGGGCCCGCCCAACCTGCTCAAGAGCTTGAATATCTCGACGATCTGCTCGACCTTGTAGGGCGGACGGGCCTGCTGGCCGTCGCGGAATGTCGTGTCGGTGATGAATATCGTGTCCGCCGGGCTGATGGGGATCAGCTTGTGGTCGAAGTCAATCCGGCATACTTCGCTGTAAGGGAAAACGTCTTTCTGGAGATTGGGCTCGTCAACATCGTGCAGAGCATATTTCCAGAACTTTGTGTGCTCGTGATCAAGTACTTTCCTGTCTTTATTCCATTTAGCCATTTCAACTGCTCCATATTCTAATCCTGTAAAATAATAGTTCTTTTAGCCTTTCCTGCGCCTGATGCCCAATGCCTGATAGCCTGCCCTTAAACTATCTTCAGCGAAAGCTCCATCAACTGTTCGACGCTGACCTGCGAGGGCGCGTCTGTCATGAGACATGTGGCCTTCTGCGTTTTCGGGAATGCTATGACGTCGCGGATCGAATCGGTGCCGGTCATCAGCATTATCAGCCTGTCAAGGCCGAAGGCGATCCCGCCGTGGGGCGGCGTGCCGAATTCCAGGGCATCGAGGAGGAAGCCGAACTTCAGCCGGGCCTCTTCCTTGCTCAGCCCCAGGAACTCAAATATTTTGGCCTGGACTTCCTTGCGGTGGATCCTGATGCTGCCGCCGCCGATCTCCGAACCGTTCAGGACGAGATCGTAGGCCCGCGCGTGGACTTTCGCGGGATCGCTGTCAAGGAGCGGCAAATCCGCCATCACCGGAGAAGTGAACGGGTGGTGCGTCGAGACGAAACGCTTTGCCGTGTCGCTGTACTCCAGCAGCGGGAATTCCGTGATCCAGGTAAAGGCAAGCTTGTCCGGGTCGATAAGGTTCAGCTTCCTGCCCAGGTGAAGCCTCAGGTTGCCGAGCGAGTCGTTGACGATCTTCGGCGTGTCGGCGACAAAGACCAGCACATCGCCTTCGGCAGCGCCCATCCTGCCGTTGATGCCCTGCACCTCTTCGGGCTTGAGGAACTTGTAAATTGGGGATGTCCAGGCATCCGCCGTGACCCGCGCCCAGGCGAGTCCTTTCGCCCCGTAGGTCCCGACGAAATCGGTGAACGAGTCGAGGTCCTTGCGCGAGAGCTCGGAGCCCTTTTCGATCCTTATTCCCTTGATAACGCCGCCGCCGTCGACAACCTCGCGGAACGCGTTGAACCCCGTATTGCTCAGCACATCCGTGACATTCACGAGCTCGAGGCCGAACCTGACGTCCGGGTTGTCGCGCCCGTATTTCGCTATCGCATCGTCGTATGCGAGCCGCGGGAGGGGCAGGGGGATCTCCCGGCCCATGCCTTCCCGGAATATGTGGGCCATGAGGCCCTCCATGGTCCTGATAATGTCCTCTTCGGAGACAAACGACATCTCGATGTCGATCTGGGTGAATTCCGGCTGGCGGTCGGCCCGCAGGTCCTCGTCGCGGAAACACTTCACGATCTGGAAGTACCGGTCAAAGCCCGACACCATCAGCAGCTGCTTGAAAAGCTGCGGCGACTGCGGCAGGGCGTAAAACATTCCCGGGTTCACCCGGCTCGGGACCAGGTAATCGCGCGCCCCCTCCGGCGTGCTCTTCGTGAGGAACGGGCGTTTCGACTTCGATGAATCCCTTGTCCTGCATGTATTTGCGGGTCTCCACGGCGACGCGGCTCCGCAGGAAAAGCTTCTTCTGCAGCTCCGGGCGGCGCAGGTCAAGGTACCTGTACTTGAGGCGGATGCTTTCGGAAATGTCCGCAGTAGAGTCGAGCAGGAACGGCGGCGTGGCCGATTCATTCAGTATCGTAAGTTCTTTAGCCATCACTTCGATAGAGCCCGTCTTCAATTCCGGGTTTTCCATGCCCTCCGGCCTTTTCCGGACGGTGCCCTTGAGCGCCAGCACGTATTCGCTCCTGATCCGGTGCGCCTCGGCATGGGTCTCCTTCGCGATTTCCGGGTTGAAAGCCACCTGGACGATGCCGGCCCGGTCGCGAAGGTCCACGAATATGATCCCGCCGTGATCGCGCCTGCGATGGGCCCAGCCCATGAGGGTTACCTCGCGGCCGTCATCTTCAGCCCGCAGATCACCGCAATAACAACTCCTGTGTGCAACTGTTGCGTACTCCGACAAAATTACCTCCCCGAAACCTTGTTGATTATGTCTTCGGCAAGCTGGTCAAAATTTTCAAGCCCGATAGGTTCCTGTTCGCCTGTTTCCATGTTCTTGATCTGGGCCTTGCCGTCTTTTATTTCCTGCTCTCCAATGATGAGAGTGTACATGCTGTTCAACTTGTTCGCCCTTTTCATCTGGCTCTTGAGGCTCTTGTCCCCTTCGCCCATGTCCGCCTTGACGCCCAGCATCCTGAGGTAATTGCACAGGGCGAACGCCCAGACTTTTCCCGTCTCCCCCAGCGGCGCTATGAAAAGCTGCACGGGTTTGGCAAACTCCGTATTCGGTACGGGAATGAGTGAAACAAGCCTTTCCATCCCGATCGCGAAGCCTATCCCGGGGAGATCGGGTCCGCCGAGCTGCTTGAGGAGCCCGTCGTACCTCCCGCCGCCCGCCACGGCGTTCTGTGACCCGAGCGATTCGGAGGTCACTTCGAAAGCGGTGCGGACATAATAGTCAAGTCCCCTGACCATCCGGGGGTTCACTTCGAAAGGTATCTCAAAGACATCGAGATACTCGCGCACGACGTCGAAATGGGTCCGGCAGTCCTCGCCCAGGAAATCGAGGATCGTCGGCGCCCCATCGAGCGCCTCCTTGCAGCCTTCCACCTTGCAGTCGAATACCCTCAGGGGGTTGGTCTCCATTCTCCTGAGGCAGTCCCGGCAGAGCTCCCCGGTTTTCCCCTGCAAAAATTTTGAAATCTCTTCCCGGAACCTGCCCCGGCACTCCGGGCAGCCGAGCGAATTTATCTGCAGCTTGAGTTCCGGGACGCCCAGGCTGTTGAGCATGTGCATCAGCATGAGCATCAGTTCGGCATCTATGTAGGGGTCGCTGAAGCCTAAGTATTCGACGTTGATCTGGTGGAACTGCCGCAGTCTGCCTTTCTGGGGCCGCTCGCGCCGGAACATCGGCCCGATGGTGTAAAGTTTGCTGGCCGGCTCGGACTGATGAAGGCTGTGCTCTATGTAGGCCCTCAGCACAGAGGCGGTGGCCTCCGGCCTGGGGGATATCACATCCCCGTCCCGGTCTGTGAAGGCATACATCTCTTTCTCAACGATATCCGTGGTCTCGCCGATGCCGCGTTTGAAAAGGGCTGTTTTCTCAATGATGGGCACCCTGATCTCGTGCACTTCAAAATTGGAGAATACCTCCCGGGCCAAAGCCTCGACAAACTGCCACTTTTCCGCCTCGCCGGGCAGAACGTCCTTGAAACCCTTGATAGCCGTAATTATTTCCATTTGCTGGTCCTGTGCAGTGGCCCCCCTGCTAGGGGGCTGTTTTAAAAGAGTTTTTATTAGCATAATAGGGACCTGATGACAACAGTAAAGAAATTCGGGTCATGTGCAGTTGGGGGGCGCAAATGCCTTCCGCGGGGCTTTCATCGATGTCTCCAGGCGCTTATTTCGAGTTTTTCCCCGTCGCTGCGGATGGTGACGGCCCCGTCCCTGTCGGTCCGGTATATTTTCGCTTTCACCTTTTCGTAAGATTCCAGGACCTGTGGGGAAGGGATATACGGGTTTGTCCCGCAGCTGAAAACCGCCGTTTCCGGGGAGACGGCCTTGATGAACGCCGGGGAGTTCGACGACCCGGCGCCGTGGTGGGGGGCAATCACCGCGGTGCTGCGGAGTTTTGCTTTCGACCTGCCGGAGCAGAGGCGCTCTTCTGTGCCATGCATTATATCCGAGGGCATCAGCAGGCTCGTCTCGCCGAACTGCAGGCGCATTGCTATGGCGTCGTTATTGAAGTCCCCGGAAAGGGCTTTCCCGGGATTCAGGAACGTGACCTTTGCCCCGCCGATGTCCAGGGCCGGGGCATTGCCGGAAATAATGCGCCGCGGCAGCTTTTTCTCCCTGATTATGTATCGAATTCGCGGTATTCGTCCGAATCGGCTTCCTGGCCATTGGTCCAGACTTCCCCCACCTTGAAGTTCTTCAGGATGAAGATGAGCCCGCCGAGGTGGTCCGGGTGAGGGTGGGTCAGCACCACGTAGTCGAGAGTGGTAACGCGCTCGTGCCAGAGGAACGGGGCAATGACAAACCGGCCCACGTCAAAATCCGGGCTTAGGGAACCTCCCCCGTCCACAAGCATTTTCCTGCCGCCAGGGAATTCGATATAAGTGGACGCGGCCTGCCCGACGTCGAGACAGACCGCCTTGAACTGCCCCGGGCTCCTCTGCTGCAAGAGATAAAAAAAGCCGTCGACGGCAAAGAAGAAGACGACAGAGCCGAGCGCCAAGACAATGCGGGCCCTTTTGATCCGTCCATCCCGGTCCCGCCTCCTCTGACCGACTTCCAATCTGCCAGCAGCTCGGTCACGGAGTACAGCAGGATAAAAAATGCCGCGATTTCAGCCAGGGTCGGCGTCGGCACGCGCAGGAATGAGAAGGGCAGGGAAGAGAAGAAGTCCGCCGCCTCTATGGATATCCCGGCAAAGTACGCGGCCGCTTTGACCAGGCAGGCTGCCAGCCCCGGGCTGACCGCAGCGACGACCATGACGCCCATGCTGAGGAAAAGGACCAGGTAGCCGAGCAGCGGCAGCAGGACCAGGTTCGCCGGCAGGACCGTGAGTGACAACAGGTTGAAATAAAACAGGATGAGCGGAAGTGTCCCCAACGTCGCGCTCATGGTGACAATGGAAAAAAGCGCCAGTGCGCGCAGGGCCCTGGATCCAATTCCCGGCCCCTCCTCCGGCAGAAGGGAGCTGATCCGCGGGACCAGGTACAGGATCGAGGCGACGGCGGCGAAGGAGAGCTGGAAGGACACATCGAACAGGGAGGCGGGCGAAAACATCAGGATCACGAAGACGGCGAACGCCAGCGTGTTGGGCAGGTCCCTTTCCCTGTCGAGGAGCAGGGCCGCGAGGAAGACCGCAATCATCACGGTCGCCCTCACGGTGGAGATGCCCAAACCGGCTATGAACGCGAACGCGGCAATCGGTATGGCCGAGAAAATGGCGGATATCTTGTTCACGTCAAACCGGAGCAGGAGCTTTTCAGAGGTCCTCATGAGCGATCTGAGCACAAAGAAAACGCACAGCGCGATGATGCTGATATTGAAGCCCGAGATGGCAATGATGTGAGATGTCCCTGTCTGGCTGAACTTGTCGTAGACGTCCCTGGGTATCTCGCTCTGCTCGCCCAGCGTCATGGCCTGGATGATCCCTGATTCCGGCGCGACGGCATTGGCCTTTATGATGCCGCGCAGGTGCGAGCGGTATTTCTCGAGGTAATGCCTCAATACGTTGCCCTGATTTTCCCTGATCACAACGATCTCGGCGGGGTCTTGGACAAGGGCGCGGACGCGGATCCCCTTCAGAAGGAGAAAGCGCTCGTAGTCGAACCCCCCGGGGTTCCCGAAACTGTGGGGTGCCTTGAGGTTTGCCTGGAGCCTTACGAGATCGCCGTAGCGGGGAAGCCCCCTGTCTTCATTTCCCAGCACCGTTATGAGGGCCTTGCCGAGGGAAGGGATGGATGCGCTTCCGGCAAAGACCCTCGTGGACTCGATGGTAATTTCGGTCTTCTCCCCGGAGAGCCTGGGGTCGGTGGAGACAATGCCCTCCATGTAGACGCTTTTCCCGGCGAGCCGGGATATGTCGAGGGGGTGGGTTTCCGGGAAGACGACCCTGCTGATGCTCAACATGCCCAGCAGGAATATCGACGCAAGCAGGGGATATACGGCCAGGCTCTTGAGGCCGGCAGCGGAGCATAAAGAGGGTAATGACGAGCGCTGCGGTAATCGCCGGCAGGACACAGGCGGGCACTGGAGGGGCCAGGGACCCCAAGATTATCCCGAGAGAAAGCGCCGCCGCAAGGGGGAAGAAAGGCCGGGTCATGGGTGGATGTATATAACAGCCGTCCCAGCGTGTAAAATGTTTTTGTTGATGGCTTTATTTAAGGAAACAGTGATCCGTTGCCTTGCCGGTTCAGGAAGGTTTTCTGTCCCGGCTCTTGCTGCGGAAACGGACCCTTATCGGGACCATGGTGAAACCGAACCTCTCGCGTATCTGGTTCACAAGGTAGCGCTGATAGGAAAAATGGACCGATTTCGGGTCCTTCACGAAAAAGACGAAATTGGGCGGTTTGACCGATGTCTGGGTGACATAGCTGAAATTGTGGGCCCTGCCTCCCTGCAGGCGCGGGGGTGGGTTTGCCTCGAGTATCTCCCTGACCGCCGAGTTCAGCCCGGAGGTTGCCACCCGCTTCGTGTATTGCTCGTAGGCCTGCTCGATAATCTCGAAGAGCCTGAACACGCGCTGGCCGGTCAGCGCCGAGATGAAGATGATGGGAGCGAAATCGAGGAACTTCAGGCTGTCCTTTATTTTATTCACGTAAATGCCCGTAGTCGCATTGTCTTTTTCGATCAGGTCCCACTTGTTCACCACCAGGATGCAGATGACGCCTTTCTCGTAGGCGAGGCCCGCTATCCTCACGTCCTGGTCTGTTATCCCCTCCACCGGGTCTACCATGATCAGGGCTACTTCGCTCCTTTCGAGGACCTTGAGGGCCTCCACGATCGTGTACTTTTCCAGCGACAGGCTGATCTTGCTCTTTCTCCTGATCCCCGCGGTGTCGATGAGGAGGTATTTTTTCCCTTCGTACTCGAACGGCGTGTCGATCGGGTCCCTTGTCGTGCCGGGCATCGGGTTCACGATGACCCTCTCGTAACCCAGGATACGGTTGATGAGGGAAGATTTGCCGACGTTGGGCCGGCCGATCACTGCGATCCGGACCCTCTCCGGCTCCTCTTCCTGAGCTTCGGCGCGCGGGATCATCGCGATGAGGGCGTCCATCAGATCGTCTACCCCCAGGCCGTGCTCGGCCGATATCATGTAAAGGTGCTCGACCCCGAGCTTGTAGAATTCGCCCGTCGAGGCGTATCTCGCGGGGCTGTCGACCTTGTTGACGGTGTAGAGGACCTGCTTGCCCGACTTGCGCAGCAGCCGGGTGATCTCCTCGTCGGCGGGGGTGAGCCCTTCCTTCCCGTCGAGGAGAAAAATTACGAAGTCCGCTTCCTCTATGGCGAGCGTAGTCTGCTCGCGCATCTGCACGAGGATCCTCTCCTCGGAGACCGGTTCGAAGCCGCCCGTGTCCACGAGGGTGAATTCCCTGCCCATCCACTCGGAATCGGTGTAATTGCGGTCCCTTGTGGCCCCCGGCAGATTTATGACGATGGCCTTTTTCCGTTCGGACATCCTGTTGAAAAGGGTGGATTTACCGACATTCGGCCTTCCTATGATAGCGACCACTGGTTTCATTTGCGGTTCCTTTTGCGCGGGGAGTAGCCGAGCTCCTGGAGCATTGCATCGCTCTGCGTCCAGTCCTTGCGCGCCCGGACGAAAAGCTCGAGATAGACTCTCGCGGCGAAGAACCGTTCCATCTCCAGCCTGGCCTGGCGCCCGATCTCCTTGAGCTTGGCCCCCTTCTTCCCGATGATGATCCCTTTCTGGGAGTCTTTTTCGACCTGGATGACGGCCTGGATCCTGATGAGATTCTTTGTCTCGTCCTCCTTGAACAAATCGACCACGACCGCCGTTGAGTACGGGATTTCCTCGTGGGTGAGCAGGGTGACTTTTTCGCGGACAATCTCCGCGGCGATGAAGCGTTCCGATACGTCGGTGATCATGTCTTCGGGGAAGAGCTGCGGGCCTTCGGGGAGGTAGCCCGCGATCACCTGTTCAAGCCTTTCCACGTTGAAATTTTTGATCGCCGAAACCGGCACAATCTCCTTGAAAGGGAATAGCCTGCTGAGCTCTTCGATCATGGGCAGGAGGTCCTCCTTCCGGACCGCGTCGATCTTGTTGATCACCGCGATCACCGGGGTCCCAGTTTCCTTCAGGGAAGCGATTATGTCGAGGTCATCAGCCCGGATGCCCGATTCCGCGTCGACAAGCAGCATCACTACATCGACCTCCGAGAGGACCTCGCGGGCGGCATTGACCATGCTCACGGCGAGCGGGGATTTGGCCTTGTGCAGGCCCGGCGTGTCGACGAAGATGATCTGCGACGTTTTCCAGGTTCCTGATGCCCGTTATGCGGTTGCGGGTGGTCTGCGGCTTATGGGTGGTGATGGCGATCTTCTGCCCCACGATGCTGTTGAGCAGGGTCGATTTGCCGACGTTCGGCTTGCCGATTATTCCCGTGAATCCTGATTTGAACAAAGGGAAACGCCTCCATAAAATTCTTTTATGCTGGTCTTCAAAATCCTTTCGGCCGCCAGCGCCAGGATCGAACCGGGGGGTATTTCCCCGTCGGTTTTCAATTCGAGCCGGGCAGGGCTGGCCCATTGGGCCAGTTTGTCCAAGTTCGAGTTTTTCATGCCGCGCAGCGACGATTCGTCACGAGGCGAACACACCAGTTTAAATTCCGAACATCCCGGGACGGGAAACCCCGCCAGCAGTCCCCCGGCCATCTCCAGGAAAACCGCGCTTTCGACAAGCATGCCGAAAGAGGGGTGGAAAGGCCCCGCCTTGATCCGGCCCTCTTTTTCCATTTCCGGCGTCTGCTGCAGGCCCATCCTGATGACCGGGATGCCGGCCAGGGTGAACCTGACGAGGGCGGCCTTGCATAGATCGATCGCCGCTTCCATGGTAAGGGGCGTATAGAGGCCCGTCTCGTAGAGCCCGGCCAGCTCCGTACCCTCGAAAACTATGGCCGGGTGGACCCTTACCATGTCCGGCCGCAGCGAGATGGTTTCCCTGACTGTCGCGAGGAAACCTTCGGGGGTGTCCTGGGGGAGCCCCGCCATCAGGTGCAGGCCCGTTTTCAGGCCGTTCGCCTTGAGAATGGCCACGGCCGTTGCCACGTCGCCCGCCGTGTGCCCGCGGCGGGACGCCGCGAGGACATGGTCCAGCATTGACTCGGCCCCCAGCTCCACGGTGGAGACGTGCCGCTCTTTCAGGAAACGGGCAATTGCGGGCGTTATATAATCAGGACGCGTCGAAATCCGCACCGATTCGACGAGCGCTTCTTCCACGAGCCTTCCGGCGCAACCGAGCAGCCGCTCCTGTTCCGAAACAGCCAGGCCGGTGAAGTTTCCACCGTAAAAAGCAAGCTGCACCTTGCGGCCGCCCCCCCGGCCGAATTGCAATACCTTCTCGCGCAGGGATGACTCGGAAATCTGTTCCGGCGGCCCCGCGGTGGTCCGGCCGCAGCAGAATATGCACCGGTGAGGGCACCCCTGTCCCGTTATGAAGACCGGGACGATAAGCGGTCTTGGCGCAGAAACCGATATGCCCTCATTACCCATGGGAGGGATTTTTCGATTTGATGATGTCAAGTTCCTCCAGGGCCTTCCGTGCCGCTTCCTGTTCGGCCTCTTTTTTGCTTTTTCCCGTGCCGCTCGTGAATACGCGGTCGGCTATGGCAAGCTGGATCACAAACGTCTTGTCGTGGTCAGGGCCGTATTCGTTTTTAAGGCTGTACCGGGGAATGGTCTTGAAAAGCTCCTGGCTCACCTCCTGGAGCTGTGTCTTGAAGTCCCTGAACAGCATGTCCGTTGCGCCCCGGTCCAGTAAAGGCTCGAAAAGATTTTTTAAGACCGAAAAGGCTGTGTTGTACCCCGAGTCCAGGTAAACAGCGGCGACGAGCGCCTCGAAGGCGTTGGAGAGGATGGAATTCTTTTCCCTGCCCCCCGATGATTCCTCGCCCTTTCCCAGCCTCAGGTAGCCGCCGAGGGAAAATTTTCTTCCCATCGCGGCCAGCGGATGCTCGTTGACCAGCAGCGACCTCATCCTCGAGAGCTGCCCCTCTTTGAAGTCGGGGTATTTCTGCATGAGGAGGTCGCTGATGCAGAGGTCGAGCACGGCGTCTCCCAGGAATTCCAGCCTTTCGTTGTCCATGATTCCCGGCTCGGAATTCTCGTTTATGAACGAGCGGTGGGTAAGGGCGGTGTCAAGCAGGCCGCGGTCTGAAAACGTGTAGCCGATCTCCGCCTCGAGCATCCTGAGTTTTTCAGCCCGGTCAGCGCCCATTTCGCTCTATCCTGCCGATGATTTTTCCGTTTTCCGCGGTTTCCCCCCGGACCTGCACGATGGTGTTTATATCGGCTGAAACGGCGTTCACGGCAAGCGCCGGGATGTAATTGCCGGAAAAGCCTTTAAGGAAGCCTGTTTCGCGGTCCTTCCTGCCCTCTATCAGCACCGGGAGGCATGAGCCGACAAACCTGCGGGCAAACGATTCCCTCTTCTGCTTCCCGATTTCCCTCAGAGAGGCGGCGCGCCTGTTTTTCACTTCGGCCGGGACTTTCGCCCTCATGGCAGAGGCGGCAGTGCCGGGGCGGTCGGAATAAGGGAACACGTGTATATAGGCGAAGGGGATGGAGCTCACCAGTTCCAGGGTGTTCTCAAAATTTTTCTCCGACTCTCCCGGGAAGCCCGTCATCACGTCGGTACCCAGCGCCAGAGATGGAACGGCCTCCAAAACAGCCTTTGCCAGGCCGGCATACAGGGATGAATCGTAGTGCCTGTTCATCGCCGCAAGTATATCATCATCCCCGCTTTGCAGCGGTATGTGCAGATGCGGGCAGACAAAATCGGAATCCCTGATGAATTCTATCAGGCCTTTTTCAACCTCGAGGGGCTCAATTGAGCTCAGTCGCACTCTTTCAAGAGAGGACCCCGTCTCGATTTCCCTCAGCATGTCGAGCAGTGATATGGCGGGGTCGAGGTCCCTCCCGTACATCCCCAGGTGAATGCCCGTAAAAACGGCCTCCCTGTGGCCCGCCGCGGCGAGTTTTCCCAGGCGGGATTTCACCAGTTCCAGCGGAGGCTGCGGGACCTGCCCCTGACCCGGGGGACGATGCAGTAGGAGCATTCTGAGTCGCACCCGTCCTGCACCCTGAGGAAGGCCCTGGTCCTGTCCCGGAAAGAGCCTGGGGCGAGTTCGGAAATCTTCGACTGCCCCCGGATGTCGCCGACCAGGAGGGTTGCCCCCTTCAGGGCCGGGGCTTCACCGGCTATGCCTGCGATCAAATCGGGGATCCTGTCCTTTTCGGCATTTCCGGTGACCAGCCTCACACCGTCAAGGCCTGAAAAGTGCTCTGGTGAGGACTGGGAATAGCAGCCGGTTACGATTATGGCCGCATCCGGGTTGGCCCTTGCGGCCCTGCGGACCAGCTGCCTCGACTGAAAATCCGTTTTGCCCGTCACGGTGCAGGTGTTGACGATGTAAACATCCGCCGGTCCGCTGAACGGGACGACCCTGTGCCCCATCGAGGCAATCCTGTCGGAGAGGGCAGCGGACTCGAACTGGTTGACTTTGCAGCCGAGGGTCGCTATGGCTATTTTAAATTCGGGCATTATTCGGAATCTTCCTTTTTTGTTCCCGGTCATCCTGTGTTCCCGGTCATCCTGAGCGAAGCGAAGGATCTCTTCTAAAAAAAAGAATATCTAAACATTAGGGCAGATTAAGTCAAGGCGAAAGGGATGTGGATTTTCAGCAATGCCTATGATAATTTCTGTTACCTTAGATAGGGAGGGAGGGGATCATGGATGCTTTTTTTGATTACCTGGCGCGATACCCCGCGATGCAGATCCTTGTTTTCATCGCCTTCGTCCTGGCCCTCCTTTTTGTCCTCAAAAAATTCTTCAAGATGGCGGTCCTTACAATCACCGTGGCGGTCATGTGCCTGCTGGGCTATTATTTTTTCACGTCTCCCGGCAAGGTCGATGAAAGGATGAAGTCCGCGTTCGACAAGACCAAGCAGCAGAGCGAAAAAGTGATGGATACAGGCAAAAAGCTGCTGAAAAGCGAGGCGGACGAGATGACCAAGGACACGGATAAGCTCATAGAGAAACGGACCAAGAGCAATTTGGAACGTAAGAAATTGGCCGATGATTTCAGCAAATAGGCTTCTATAGGAGGTCTATTTCCATAGCCCTCGGCGGGCAGGCCGTCACGCAGATCTCGCAGCCGGTGCATTTCTCGGCATCAAACAGCACCTTCATGGTGTCCTTCTCAAAATACAGGGCGTTGACCGGGCAGAAAGCCAGGCACGCACCGCAATGGACGCATTTCTCCAGGTTCTGGGTGACGCTTTTTGAGAGCGGCTCGACTTTCAGGCCCTGGTTCTTCAGGTACTTTACAGCCCTGTCAAAATTTTCCTTCGTCCCCTGGAGCTCCAGGACCAGGAGCCCCTCCCGCCTCGGGAAGACCCGCGCCTTGAGGATGTTGAATATCATATCGTAATCTTTTACGAGCCTGTACACAATGGGCTGATCAACGATCTCGGCCGGGTACCTGATGACGATTTTTTTGCTGAACGCTTCATCTTTCTTCATAGCGGGGCATTCTTCCATATGAGTATATCAAAGTCAAGCGAGCCCGAAATCATTTCCCGGCTTCCAGCAGGCGGTCCCAGCCCATGCCCGGGAACGTGTCCGTAAGCGGGTGGTCGTCGTCAACCAGGTGGTAATTCAGTTTCCGGAAAACCTTTTCCGCCTTTTCCCTCACGGGCCCGGGGGGTACCACATCGTCCCGTGTCCCGTGGAAAAGTTCCGCCTCCATTTCCAGGGACCTGTCCAGGCATGCGTCGAAATCCGGGAGGTCGAGGGCAGGGGCGAGCATGATGATTTTCCTGACCTTGTCGGGGTGGCCGCACGCATAGATGGCCGCCATGAGCCCCCCGTAGCTGGAGCCCACCAGGATGAGGTCGGACCTGTTCTCGAGCAGCCGCTCGAGCTTAGCCATCCTTTCCGCCAGCGTCCCCGGGAAGTCCTCAACTATCATGCCCGCGTAGCGCCTGGTGAAGAATGAGCCCTTAGTCCCCTGGCTGCTGCTTTCCAGTCCGTGAATGAAAACCCTTGTATACGGCATGTTATCGTCCCATCCTTAAATGTTCCCGCCTGTTGAACGGAAAGTCCCTTTTAGAGTATCTGCCCGGATTTTTCAAGCCAAACGAGTGCCCGGCGGGCCCGCGGGGAAGGGAAGGGATGTAGATCGGGGCAAAGGAAAAGCGGAGATATTCCAAATATATTGATTTGTCGCGGCGCCCTATGCTAGAAATCCGCTTTCCCGTTAATATCTTTCGAAAAGAGCTGAGAAATGGCAAAAATCAGACCCCTGCGCTTCGCCCGGCCTCCCAGAGAACTGGTCAGGGAGGTATCCGCTTACCCTTATGACATAGTCAACACGGAGGAGGCCGCAAAACTTGTTGCCGGCAATCCCGTCAGTTTTCTCCATGTCACAAAATCACACATCGACCTGCCGCCCGAAACCGACCAGTACAGCCAGTCTGTTTACGACCTGGCCAGGCAGAAGCTCTGCGATTTTTTGCAGGAGGGCGTCCTCAAGCGCGACGCCGAGCCCTGCTTTTACCTGTACTGCCAGAAGATGGCCGGGCACACCCAGTGCGGCCTGGTTGCCGGGGTCAGTGTGGACGATTTCGAAGCGGGGCTGGTCAAGGCGCACGAATCCACACTCCAGGAAAAGCTCGAAGACAGGACCAGGCACATTGAAATAGTGGAAGCGCAGACCGGGCCGATTTTTCTCACGTACCGCCACAGCGAAAAGCTCGACGGTTTCATCGGCGAGATTAAAAAAAGGCCTCCGGTTTATGATTTTGAGACGCCCGACGGCATATCCCATACCGTCTGGCAGATCAGCAGCCCCGGTGAGATTGAATTCGTCGAGCGGCAATTTGAAAACGTCAACAGTATTTATATAGCGGACGGGCACCACCGCGCGGCATCGGCCGTCAATGTGGCGCGCAAGCACAGGGAAAAATCCGGGACCGGCGAGTGGCCGGGCGATTTTGTCTTTTCGGTCCTTTTCCCGGACAATGCCCTCAATATAATCGCTTACAACAGGGCCGTTAAAGATCTCAACGGTCTTGACCGGACCGGGTTCCTCGGAAGCGGTGGCGGGATATTCAGGTCACGGAATCAGTCCAGGGTAAGTCGCCCGGCGAAAATTCATCAATTCGGCATGTACCTGGACGGCAAGTGGTATTTGCTGGAAGTCCCCGCCTCCGCCCTCTCCGGACGCGATGCCGTGGGCTCCCTGGACACTTCGCTCCTGCAGGAATGCATCCTCGCCCCCGTCCTGGGGATAGCCGACCCGCGGACGGACCGGCGCATCAGGTTCATCGGGGGCTCGCGCGGGACTGCCGAGCTCGAGCGCCTGGTTGATTCAGGCGAGTTCGCGGTGGCCTTCAACCTTTACCCCACGACCATCTCCCAGATAATGGAAGTCGCCGACGAGGGGAAGATCATGCCGCCCAAATCCACCTGGTTCGAGCCGAAGCTGCGGGACGGGATATTTGTCCACATTCTTAAATAGAAGACGGCAATGAATGAAAACGAGACCCTCGACGACCTCCTGGGCGGGAAACTCAAGGTCCTGCAAAAGAAAAAGGGGTATCGCTTTTCCATAGATTCAATCCTCCTGGCCCACTTCGTCCGCCTCAGGCCGGGGATGAAGGCAGTCGAACTGGGGCTGGGCAGCGGCGTCATTTCCCTCATCCTCTGCTACCGGACCGGTTGTTCCCTGACCGGGGTTGAGTTGCAGCCCCAGATGGCGGATATGGCCGCCCGGAGTTTCCGGCTCAACTCGATGGAAGGAAAGATCGATATTGTAAAGGGTGATGTCCGGGACATAAAAAAGATAATGCCCGGCGGTCAGTTTGACGCAGTTATTTTCAATCCGCCATACCGCAGGAAAGGTTCAGGGCGGATCAGCGCAGATGCGGAAAAAGCCATTGCCCGCCATGAGTTAAATGGTTCCCTTGCAGATTTCATCTCCGCTTCCGAATTTCTCCTGAAAAAACACGGTGAGGTCTTTACGATTTACCCCGCCTCGCGGGCCGTGGAACTTGTCTGCCAGATGCGGGATTCGGGAATTGAGCCCAAGACGATGAGGATAGTGCATTCCGCGGCGCGGACGGAAGCCGAATTCATCCTGCTTGAAGGGTCAAAGGGGGGCGGAGAGGAGCTTGAGATACTTCCGCCGCTCTTCATCTATGACAGCGAGGGGAACTATACCCCGGAGATCCAGGCCATATTCAGCGAGCTTTCCCTTCGTCAATCATCTTGCGGCGGATGATCCCTTTTTTCATGGCCCGTTCGATTATCCTGCCCAGCTCCGGGTCCTTCACCCGGGACAGGGTTTCCTTGATGAGCCTCTTGTCCCGCGGCTTCAGGGGAAAAGAAGATTCGTCCAGGCGGAAATCATGCTTTTTAGGCGCGGCAGGCTGATGCTCAATCACGCCGATATTGAAAAAAATATCGCTCACGGCATCTTTTTGCAGGGCGGCATTGACCTTTTCCAGCAGCTCCTTTTTCATGAACTGGAGCTGCTGCATCCATATGGGACTGGATACGGTGAGGTAAAGGGTCCTGTTCCTGATCTTCTCGGGCCGGGTCTGCTGAGAAATCACCGGGCCGACAGTGTTCTCCCATTCAGAGACAATTTTCCCGTCCCCCCATGTCGACGGGGATATTCCGGCGCTTCATCGCCTCTTTCAGGATGTCGCCGACCCGCAGCGGGGCCGAAGTTTTTCTCCGCATAAAGCCTCCTGAGGCTACATACCACAGGAGGGAGGGGTTTTGCCCTCCCAAAATGAGAGGTGCCGCGGCCGCCAGTTACCGATTGGCGAATCAAGCGTCCATGTGCTATAAAAATCTGCTTGGAGGAAGTATGGAATTGAAATCAGCGGAAATGATCGAAAAAATAAAAACGCACCCCCAATACCGCCAGGTCGGCATGATCCTCACACACACCGGTGTCGTCAGGGGGCATTCGCGGGACGGCAGGCCGGTCAGCGAAGTTGAGGTTCGGGCGGACAGGGGCGCGCTCGCAAAAATAATTGAGGATATTAAAACGCGGCCCGGGATCATCGAGGTCATTGTCTCGGTCAGGGAAGGGCGGCTCCGTGTCGGCGAAGAGATCATGAATGTGGCCGTCGCGGGTGACATCCGCGAGAATGTATTTGCCGCCCTCATGGATACTGTCAACAGGATCAAGGCGGAAGTGACCAGCAAGTCAGAGTTTTGAAATGCAAGAGAACCATCGCGGGTTTATCAGGCTGAAAAATTTTGGCGCCCTGAACGGGCCGGACGGCTACGGAAAAGCGGTCAACCACTGCGGGGAGACAATGGAAATCTTCCTGCGGGTCCGCGGCGGCCGGGTGCAGGACGCCCTGTTTTTTTCTGACGGCTGCCTTCATACCCTCCAGGCAGGCGTTGCGGTGACGGGCCTGGCCCAGGGGAAAAGCGTCCGCGATTGCCTGGCCATCAGCGAGGAAATGATCAGAAAAAATGCGGCAGGCCTGCCGGCCGACCACGGCCACTGCGTCCGCCAGGCCCGCTCGGCGCTGAAGAAGGCCTTAAGGGATTACGCAGTCCGCTCCAAATCGGAAATACTGCCGGAAAAAAGCACAATAGGGAGGATTTCATGAGGATCGCAGTTTCTTCCACGGGGCCGGAATGGATGACCTTGTGGACCCCAGGTTCGGGAGGTGCCGGTATTACCTGTTCATCGAATCGGATACCCTGCATGTCAGGGCTGTAGACAACACCAGCTCCCACGCGCCCTGAGTAACGAGGGGCACGGCTACCGGGAACCTCGTAGCCGGAGAAAATGTCAACGTGGTGGTTACAGGATATATCAGCCGGAAGGCAGCCAGTATTTTGATTGATGCGGGGGTTAAGATTTACACGGGGGCATCGGGAAAGGTGGGGGCAGCCTTCGAAGATTTTAAATCAGGAAAGCTGAAGGAGATCACCTCGGTCGAATCATTGCCGTAGGGACTGAGCTCAGATCAGCCCGGAATGCGTTAATTGTTCTGTAGAGCTTCAGTTTCGTGTACCTGCCCGGAACGGGCCGATTTGAAATCGGCCCGTTGTATACTGAGCAACCTGTAACTTGCCGAAATATGACGGCGTAGGGGCGTATTGCAATACGCCCCTACAATGGGTTTCTCAAAAAGAATGTTCCTTCCCCGGAAAAGTCCCGGACTTCACTTCCTCTATATACTTCCGGAATGCCTCGTCCATCTGTTTGCTGAGCGATGCGTATTTCTTCACGAACTTGGGGGTGAAGCGCTCGAACGTGCCGAGCATGTCGTTGACCACGAGCACCTGGCCGTCGCAGTGGACGCCGCCCCCGATGCCGATGGTCGCCATTTCCCGGGATGCCTCGGTGATTTCCTTCGCGAGGAGCGCCGGGACGCACTCGAGCACCAGTGAAAAGGCGCCCGCCTCTTCGAGCATTTTCGCGTCCTCTTTCAGCCGGAGCGCCGCGGCATCCCCCTTGCCCTGTACCTTGTAGCCCCCGAGCTGGTGGACGGACTGCGGGGTCAGGCCTATATGCCCCATGACGGGTATGCCGGCGGATACGAGCCTTCTCGTCAGTTCTGCGACCTCCCTGCCGCCCTCGAGCTTGACGGCGTGGGCGCCCGCTTCCTTCATGAGCCGCCCGGCGTTGCGCATCCCTTCCTCTATGGACGCCTGGTAGGACATGAACGGCATGTCTGCTATGACCATGGCCCGCTTGACGGCCCTGGACACCATTTTCGTGTGGTGGATCATATCTTCCATTGTGACCGGCAGAGTGCTGTCATAGCCCAGGACCACCATGCCGACGGAATCCCCGATCAGGATCAGGTCTATCCCGGCGTTGTCCATTATTGCGGCGGTCGGGAAATCGTATGCAGTCAGCATACCTATCTTCTCGCCCTTCTTTTTCATTTCCCTGACCGCTGCGGTCGTTATCTTGTTCATTTTTCCTTCAGTGCTCATGGGTCCTTGACCTCCTTGAGTGATTTCATGATCTCGTCGGCCGGGGCCGGTTTCAGGGACCCTTTCCGGAGCCCCACACCGACCGTCATTTCGGCCATTTTTATATAGAATCCCAGCAGCTCGGGGCGCTTCTCCCGAAAGGCCCGCAGGTGCCTCTCCACCGTCTTCACGTCTCCGCGGGCGATCGGCCCCGTGAGGGAAGCGACCGTGCCTTTTTCCTCGATATTTTTGATCGTGCCTTTGACCAGGGGCCAGAAGGCGTTGAAGGCCTCTTCAGGGGAGAGCCCGATGCCCTCATAGATCCCCTGGGAGATGTTCATCAGGGACACCAGGTAATTCGAGGCGATGCAGGCCGCCGCATGGTAGAGGGCCTTGTCTTCTTCAGGTATCAGGACCGGCCTTCCCCCGAGGTCCCGGGCAATGCCGCTGCACCAGTCGCGCAGTCCCTCATCGCACGTGATCCCGAAAGTGCTTCCCGGCATGTTGCGGATCGCCCCTTCGATATCGGCAAAAGACTGGATGGGGTGAATGCTCGCCACTGCGGCCCCGTCTTCTTTCGCCGGCGCGAGGACATCGAGGCCCGCCGCGCCGCTCATGTGGACCACCTTTTTCCCCTTCAAGGCCCCGCTCCCCGCAATTTCCCTGCATACCGCGGCGATGGTGTCATCGGTGGTGGTGATGAAAATGCAACGGGCAAGGGAGGCGGCTTCGGCAAATGACGCACAGGGTGCGCCCCCTGTATACGGGAGACCCCTTTCCAGCGACTGCCCCGTCCGCGTTGCGACGGCAGCGATTTCGTGCCCCGCCTTTTTCAGCAGGAATCCGACAGCGGTCCCAAGCTTCCCCAAACCCAGGATTGCAATCTTCTCTTTTTCCGACCTGTCACCCATCAGCTAACTCTTTTTCCCTTTAGCCCTTAGCCTTTAGCCTAAAAAAAATAACCCCCCGGACTGGTATCCGGAGGGCGCGAGTTGCGACATGAGCTTCTTTCAGCCTTTCCGTCTCAGTCCTGTACCGGATCCAAGCGGTGAAGGAGTTAATATCATACGGTGAATCAGGTAGTCAAATTAATTAGGGCGATAAATCCGCGGTCGCCCGGCCTTTATTCTTGGAGGCATTTATGCTAATTTTGACCGTGAACGTATTAACGTATTAAGGACGCAGCCGGTGGGCAGGGAAAAGATCAAAACGGACTTGCTGATTTTCGATTTCGACGGGACTCTCGTGACTTCAGGGGAAGACCTGGTGATTTCGGTGAACCATACCCGCGATAAGCTCGGGTTGCCGGCCCTGCCCGCCGAAGTTATAATAAGTTTTGTCGGGGATGGGGTCCACAAGCTCATCGAGCGCGCGATAGGCCCCGGCGCCATGGACAGGTTCGACGAGGCCATGCACATTTTCACGGGGCATTATACCGGTCAGATGCTTAAGAACACCCGACTTTTCCCGGGCGTCATAGATGTCCTCGAATATTTCGGGGCCAAGAGAAAACTCATCGTGACAAACAAGAGATACCGGTTCACGAGGGCAATAGCCGAAGCCTTGGGAATAGACAGGTACTTTGAAGAAATAATAGGGAGCGACAACACGGCCTTCTGCAAGCCCGACCCGCGCCTCCTCGAGGACATAATGACGCGCTACGGCGTGAAGGGAGAGAACACCGTCGTTGTGGGGGATGGAATAAACGACATCAAAATGGCAAAACAGGCCGGAGCGCTTGTGTGCGCCTTTCTCAACGGACTTGGAAGCAGGGATGAACTCCTCAGCCTGAGCCCCGACCTCACCTGTGAGAATCTGCTGGAATTAAAAAATCTCTTGGCCTGATGCAGGCAGCCGGAGGATAATTTGAAGTCACTCGGTATATGCATAGGGGCGTCGACGATTTCATCCGTGGGGGTTGAATTCGGGCCCGGGGAGGAGCACGACAGGCGGCTTCAGGATACTGGAAGTGATAACGAGGCCTCACGATGGAAACCCGCGGGAAGTCCCTCGTTGAGATGCTGAGAGGCATTGACCTCGATCAATACAATTCCGCCGCGGTGACCGGAAGGAAATTCCGCGGCCTCACTAACCTCACCTCGATTTCCGAACCCGAAGCCGTGGAGACGGCACTGCTCCACATATACCCGAGAGGGCTGCCCCTCACGGCGGTGCTCAGCGCCGGTGGCGAAAATTTCCTGGTGTACGTGCTTGGGAAAGACCGCAGGATCACTTCCGTCCAGACGGGAAATAAATGCGCCTCGGGCACCGGGGAATTTTTTCTGCAGCAGATCGGCAGGCTCAAGATCTCGCTGGGGGACGCAATGCTGCATGCCGCAAACGAGGTCCCTTTCAAGGTCTCGGGCCGCTGCAGCGTTTTCTGCAAAAGCGACTGCACCCATGCGACAAACAAGGGTGTCCCGCGCGAGAGGGTTGTCGCGGGCCTCTGCCGGATGATGGCCGGAAAGGTGTTTGAGATACTCAGGCACCTGCCGAGAAAAGACATCATGGTGATCGGCGGGGTCTCGCGCAACACGGTCATGATGGATTGCCTGCGCGAGGGGATAGAAAACCTCATCGTGCCGGAGGAGGCCCCGTATTGCGAAGCGCTTGGCTGCGCCATATGGGCTGCCGGGAATAAAACGGCTCCCGTTTGTTTAGAAAACCTCTTCCGCAGGGAAGCCGAATCCTTTTATTATCTCCCGCCGCTCGCGGATTCCCTGCACGATGTGGAGTTCAAGTCTTTCCCCGCCCGGAAGGCTGCCGCAAGTGAAAATTGTATCCTGGGGCTGGATGTGGGTTCGACCACGACAAAAGCCGCCCTGGTCCGCACTGAAGATAAGGCGGTCCTGGCGTCTGTTTACCTCAGGACGAACGGCGATCCGGTCGGGGCTTCGCGGCAATGCTATGCGGATAATCCTCGAGCAGCTGGGAGCGGCCGCCGGGGGCCTCAGGATCAGCGGCCTGGGCGTCACCGGCTCGGGCAGGCAGATAGCGGGCCTGCACGCGATGACGGACGGGGTCATAAACGAGATCATCGCCCATGCCTCCGGCGCGGTATTCTATGACCCGCGCGTGGACACGATTTTCGAAATCGGGGGACAGGACGCCAAGTACATCTGGCTCACCGGCGGGGTCGCATCCGATTACGCCATGAATGACGCGTGCAGCGCCGGGACGGGCTCTTTCCTGGAGGAGGCCGCCCGGGAGAGCCTCGGGATAGAGACCGCCCGGATCGGGGACATTGCCATGCTGGGCCGGCGCCCGCCGAATTTCAATGACCAGTGCGCCGCGTTTATCGGTAGCGACATAAAAAACGCCTTTCACGAGGGCATAGAAAAAGAGAACGTGCTGGCGGGCCTCGTCTATTCAATTTGCATGAACTACTTGAACCGGGTCAAAGGCAGCCGGCCGGTCGGCAATACCATCTTCATGCAGGGAGGCGTCTGCTATAATCGCGCCGTGCCCGCCGCCATGGCTTCCCTTACAGGAAAGAAAATAATAGTGCCGCCCGACCCCGGACTGGTGGGGGCCTTTGGGGTGGCCCTGGAACTGGAGAAGAGGATCAGCCTCGGCCTTGTGCAGGAGGGGTGCTACTCACTCGAGGAACTTGCCCGCCGCGAGCTTCTATATAAAGAGCCGTTCAGATGCAACGGCGGAAAAGAGGGGTGCGACCGCAAGTGCGAAATAGCCCGGATCGTTGTGGAAGACAGGATCTACCCCTTCGGAGGCTCCTGCAACAAGTGGTATAATATCAGGTCCAAACGGGAAATAAATCCCGAAAAGCTGAATTTCGTCGCTAGGCACGAGCATGCCGCATTTGGCAGGAAACAGGACAAAGACCCGAAAAGGCAGACTGTCGGCATCAACAAGTCTTTTTTCACCAACAGCTATTTCCCCCTGTACGAAAAGTTTTTTTCCGAACTGGGATACAATGTTGAGCTGCCGTCGGAAGCCAGGCAGGAAGGCATGGACCGCAAGGGCGCAGCGTTCTGCTACCCCGCGGAATTAGCGCACGGCTTCTTTCAGGACCTTCTCGACAGAAAACCGGATTATCTTTTCCTGCCCCAGGTTGCCGGCGTGACTGTCGGCGGCTGTCGGGAAAGCTCCAGCACCTGCCCGGTCTCCCAGGCCGAGCCTTACTATATAAAAACCGCTTTCAAGGACAAGGACTTCCTGAACGACCTTAAGATGAAGGGAAGGCTGCTTTCACCCGTGCTCGACTTTTCCACAGGCCTGGAAAATTCCCGGAAGCAGTTTTTAAAGATGGGCAGGGATATGGGACATTCGGCAAAAGAGGCCCGCGCGGCTTTTGACTGTGCCGTCGGCGCCCAGGAAACTTTTTTTTCCGCAAGGCGCAACTGCGGCAGGGAGTTTCTTTCCGCCGTGGAAAGAGAAGCGGAATTCGGCATTGTCGTATTAGGGAGGCCCTACAATGCTTACGTTTCCGAAGCGCACATGGGGATCCCCCAGAAGATCGCATCACGGGGCATTCCCGTAGCGCCGGTCGATTCCCTGCCCCTCGAGGATACTCGAGCACCTAAGGAGATGTACTGGTCGGCCGGCAAAACAATGCTCATGGGTGCCGAATTCATCGCTTCCCACCCGAAACTGTTCGCCTGCTACATCAGCAATTTCTCCTGCGGGCCCGATTCGTTCGTCGCGGGATTCGCCAGGGACCGCATGGGCCGAAAACCCATGCTGCTGCTGGAGCTTGACAGCCATGTGGCGGACGCCGGGCTGGAGACAAGGATCGAAGCCTTCATCGACATAATCCGCAATTATCTCCGCATCCAGCAAGGGGAGGGCCGGAACACGAAACTGGAAAGCGTTTCGGGAAAGACCTATTACGATCCCGGGCGCGACGTCATAATCGATTCCGGGGGCAGGCCGCATTCCCTTCACGACCCCCGTGTCCACGTGATCTTTCCCTCGATGGGCGACCTGCTCAACGAGGCCGGGGCGGCTGTCTTCAGGGGTATGGGTGTCAGGGCCACCGCTCTCCCCCCGCCGGATGAGGAGGTGCTCAAGATCGGCAGGGGCAACACGAGCTGCAAAGAGTGTCTGCCGCTGCTCCTGACGACCGGGACGCTCCTGAAGTATTTGCAGGAAAGGGAAGACCCGGACGAACTGCTGGTCTATTTCATGACGAATGCCGGCGGGCCCTGCCGTTTCGGCCAGTATTCGGTCTTCATAAAAAACCTGATCCAAAAACTGGACATCAGGGATACCACCTTGATGTCCCTTACCGCCGAAGACAGCTACAGCGGTATCAAGGGAAAAAATGCGGTGCTCAAAATGTGGAACGGCGTGCTGCTGAGCGACTTGATGCAGGACGTCCGCTCCTTCCTGATGGCCAGCGCTGCGGACACGGATCGGGCGCTGGCCGAATTCCACAAACAGTGGGAGCGCATTGTTGAAACTATGGAGAAGAATTTTGATGACCTCGAGCGCGTCCTGGAGGGCGTTTGTGCCGCCCTCAGGCGGGTGGAGCTGAAAAGGACCCTGGCCGAGACCCCGGTGGTCCTGCTGACGGGGGAAATATACGTTCGCAATGACGGCCTGTCCCGGCAATACATCGTTGAAAAGCTTGCCAGGGAGGGAATAGCCACCAAGACCTCCGGGGTCGCCGAGTGGGTGTATTACACAGACTGGTGCTACGAGCAGAAGCTCCTCAACGGCAGCCCCGACCTGAAGAAGCGGATGGCCCTCATGTACCGGTCGTTCCTCCTCAGGAAATATGAGAAGAAAATAAAAGACATCTGGAGAGGACTCGGGGCTTTTGCATATCAGGACGGATAATGTTAAACACCTCCTGGGCCATGTCGGGCACCTTGTCAGCCCGGATCTCAGGGGCGAGGCAATCCTGACGATCGGGGCCGCCTTGACCGAAGTCCTCGACCCGTTCTGCGGGGTACTGTCCATCGGTCCTTTCGGCTGCATGCCGAACAGGATATCGGAAGCGGTCCTGTCCAGGGAAATGAACCGGGAAGGCAAACAGGCCACCGGTACAGTGAAGGAAGAGATGCTGCCCGTGCTGGAGAAATACGAGGACCTGCCTTTCCTCTGCATCGAGAGCGACGGCAACATCTTCCCCCAGATCATCACGGCGAGGCTCGAGGCGTTTGTCATGCAGGCCCGGAGATTTCACCAGGAGCTTGCGAAAGCGGGAAAGTGGAAGGATTCTTAAAAAAGGTCAGAAATGCAATCGGCGCATTTTCGATGCTGCGGGAGGGGGACCGCGTTATCGCGGCGGTCTCGGGAGGCCCCGATTCGGTCTGCCTGCTGCACTGCCTCGTTGAACTTGCCCCGGAGTACGGCATTGAACTGCTCGCCGCCCATTTCAATCACAAACTGAGGGGAGAGGATTCCGACAAGGACGAGCAATTTGTCGAGGGCCTTTGCAAACGCCTCAACGTGCCGCTGAGCCGCGCCGGGGAGGACATGGCCGCCGTGTCCCGGAGGGAGAAGGGCTCGCTCGAGGAGCTCTGCAGGAAAAGCCGCTACGGTTTCCTGGAGGGGCTCGCGAGGGAAAAAGGGTTCGGGAAGATCGCCCTCGGGCACAACCTGGACGACCAGGCGGAAACGGTCCTCATGAACGTGATCCGGGGGACCGGCATAGACGGCCTCAAGGGCATCGACCCGGTGCGGGACTGTTTTATCCGTCCCCTGATCTGTATTGAACGGAAAGAAATCCTCGACTTCCTCTCGGCCCGGGGCATCCCCTGGCGGACCGACCATTCCAACTCCGAAAACTCGTTCCGGCGCAACAGCATCCGCAACAGCCTCATCCCCTTCATCAGGGAAAATTACAACCCTTCGATAGTCGACACCCTGGGAAGGCTTGCGAATATAGCGCGCAGTGAAAACGAATTCCTGGACAGCCTCTCGGAAAAGGCTGTTTCAAGCTGGGAGCTGCTGCCCGGCGGGGGCATGAAGATCCCCACTGGTGAGTTCCTGGGCCGCCATCCCGCCCTGCAGAAGCGCATCATCAAGTCGGCGCTGGAAGGGCTCTCGCCTGTAAAGGGAGGCATATCCCACGAGCATATCTCCGCCGTCCTCAAGGCGGCGGGAGGAAAAGACCCCGGCGTCTTCCCTCGACCTGCCGTTCGGGATTTCCGTCCGGCGCGAATACGATTTCCTGGTCATTGAAAGGAGGCCGGCTGAGGGAAAGCCTTTCGAGTATGCCGTCCCAATCCCCGGCACGCTGAGGGTCGCCGAAGCCGGGATGGCATTCAGGTTCGAACTGAAGAATACCATCCCCGCCAAATTCGGGGACAGCTGGTGCGCATACATTGACATGGACAAAATCGTGCATCCCCTTGGTCTTCAGGAACGCAAGGCCGGGTGACCGCATCGAGCCTTTCGGGATGGAGGGGAAAAAGAAGCTGCAGGATGTTTTTACTGACAGAAAGGTCCCCCGGGCACGGCGCCAACACATTCCCGTGCTAGCCGACGCCTGCTCTGTATTGTGGGTGCCCGGGGTCGTCTCGAGCCGCAGGACACGCGTGACGGCAAAGACGGCAAATGTACTAAGTGTAGAAAAGATTTGATATAATTAAGCAGTTACGATATAAAAATCCGAATATTTTGGGGCCTTTAAAAGCAGGCCGGGAGAACAATTTGAGCGCTTTACAAAAGAACATAGCACTGTGGCTGGTCGTTAGCCTGATTTTTATTTTGCTGTATCACCTCTTTAATCAGCCGCGGAGCGGCCGGGAAGAAATAATCTACAGCGATTTCATCGAGAAGGTCGAAAAAGGCCAGGTCACCGAGGTAACACTCCAGGGTGAAAACGTAATCGGAACGCTGAAGGACGGCAAGCAGTTCAAGACATATGCGCCGAAAGAATCGGGCGTCGTACCCAAACTCCAGGAGAAAGGCGTCAAGATAGCCGCAAAGCCTTCTGATGAGTCCCCGTGGTACATGACCGTCCTCGTTTCGTGGTTTCCGACGCTGCTGCTGATCGGGGTCTGGATATTTTTCATGCGTCAGATGCAGTCCGGAGGCGGCAAGGCCATGTCCTTCGGGAAGAGCCGGGCAAGGCTGATGAGCGCCGACAAGGCGAAGAAGGTGACGTTTGAAGATGTGGCGGGGATAGAGGAGGCCAAGGCGGAGCTCAAGGAGATTGTCGATTTCCTCAAGGACCCCAAGAAGTTCACCCGCCTGGGCGGGCGCATCCCCAAGGGCGTCCTGCTGGTAGGGGCGCCTGGGACGGGAAAGACCCTGCTGGCGCGCGCCATTGCCGGGGAGGCGAACGTGGCCTTTTTCAGCATCAGCGGTTCGGACTTCGTCGAGATGTTCGTCGGCGTCGGGGCTTCGCGCGTCAGGGACCTCTTCAATCAGGGCAAGCGCAACGCCCCCTGCATTATCTTCATCGATGAAATAGACGCCGTCGGCAGGCACAGGGGCGCGGGCCTCGGCGGCGGACATGACGAACGCGAGCAGACCCTGAACCAGCTCCTCGTGGAAATGGACGGTTTCGAATCGAACGAGGGCGTCATCCTCGTGTCGGCGACCAACAGGCCGGACGTGCTCGACCCCGCGTTGCTGAGGCCGGGCCGTTTTGACAGGCAGGTCGTCGTACCGCTGCCGGACGTCAAGGGAAGGGAAAAGATATTCGATGTGCACGCCAGGAAGACACCCCTCGCGGGAGATGTCAACTTTTCAATCCTGGCCCGGGGAACACCCGGCTTCTCAGGCGCCGATATAGAAAACCTGGTAAACGAGGCGGCCCTGTCCGCCGCCCGGGAGAACCGGGAGTCAGTGACCATGCTGGACTTCGAGTTTGCGAAGGACAAGGTAATGATGGGCAGCGAGCGCAAAAGCATGGTCATCAGCGACCAGGAAAAAAGGATCACGGCTTATCATGAGTCAGGCCATGCGCTTGTCGCCAAGCTCATCCCGGGGACGGACCCCATTCACAAGATCACGATCATCCCGCGGGGAAGGGCCCTCGGTTTGACTCAGCAACTCCCCCAGAATGAAATGCACACATATCCGAGGGCGTACCTGATGAACAATATCGCTATACTCCTCGGGGGGCGTGCCGCCGAAGAGATTGTCCTGAAGGATTACACGACCGGCTCCGGCAACGATATTGAGCGCGCCACTGACCTGGCGAGAAAAATGGTATGCGAGTGGGGCATGAGCGAGGAAATGGGCCCCCTGAGCTACGGCAAAAAAGAGGAGCAAATTTTCCTTGGCCGGGAATTTGCCCAGCACAAGGACTACAGTGAACAGACAGCGGAAAAGATCGACCGCGAAGTAGCGCACATAATTTCGGATAATTATGAGAAAGCCAAGGGCCTGCTTTCCGAAAACATAGAAGTCCTGCACCGACTGGCTCACGAACTGCTCGAAAAGGAAGTGCTGGCCGCCGATGAGCTGGACATGATTATCGGCATTAAGCCGCAAAAGCAGCCGGAAGAGAACACTGAAGTGCAGGTGGGAGCGAACCCTGAACCGCATACCGAGGGGCAGTCTGCATAAGTTGACACATTGAACAGAAAAAGGGTGGGCTTTACGCCTGCCCTGATTTTTATTGGGGCGGTTGCAGCATTTGAAAACGGAGCCGAGATCATTACTTCTGACCTCTGAAAAAGAAGCCGTCGAGGAGCTTAAAAGGATCGGCTCCGACCCGTACGGCATCCAGTCAATGGCGCCAAAAATGGTGCACTTCAACCTGCTGCTGGAAAAAATCGAATGCCGGGCCGCCAATATCCTGAAACAGGAAATGCTTTCGATCGGCGGGGACGTGGCAGTAGCCCGGGGTTCGGTTTCCTGCTCGATAGAATCAACGGATGCCCTGATAATGGGCACCCGCAAACAGGTGCTGGCCCTTGCCGAGCGGCTTTCGGCACAGCCTTTCGGCCTCAAAGAAATCTCGTCCAATCTCAAAAAAGCCATCGCAAACATCACCCGGGACAATTTCCAGATAAATACGCCGCGCAGATCGATTCAAATCGGCGGCCGGACCCTGATTATGGGGATACTTAACGTGACACCGGACTCTTTTTCCGATGGGGGCCGGTATATTCTACCTGCCGATGCCGTCGAGAAGGCATTGAAAATGCAAGACGAAGGGGCCGATATTATCGATATCGGGGGCGAGTCGTCCCGTCCGGTTCGAAGCGGGTTTCACTCGAAGAGGAACTTGACAGGGTCATTCCCGGTTATCGAAAAACTCGCCGGGAGGATAGGAGCCCCCATTTCAGTTGACACGATGAAGGCCCAGGTCGCCAGGGAGGCGGTCCGGGCCGGTGCGGAAATTGTCAACGACATAAGCTCCATGCAACATGACCCGGCAATGCCCGAAACGGTTTCGTCCCTGGACGTCCCCGTGGTCCTGATGCACATGAGGGGGCAGCCGGAAACCATGCAGCAGGGCGGCTTGGAATACTCCTCCCTCCGGGGGGAAATCATCGGCTACCTGAGAGAGCGCATGGAGGCGGCGGCCCAAAGCGGGATAGACCCGGAAAAAATAATAATCGACCCCGGTTTCGGTTTCGGGAAATCTCTCGAGGACAACCTGCGGCTGTTGAAATACCTGGGGGAATTCAAAATACTCGGCAGGCCCCTGCTGCGTCGGCACTTCGAGGAAGGCCTTCACGGCCAGGGTCACGGGCGCGCAGGATTCCGTGAGGCTGGAGGGAAGCGCCGGGGCAGCTGCCGCGGCCGTGCTGAACGGGGCGAACATCATAAGGGTCCACGATGTGGGCTTCATGAAACGGGTCGCTCTCATGGCCGATGCAATCCTGAGGGCCTGACATGGTTTCCGGCGTTGGAATAGATCTGGTGGACGTAAAAAGAATGGACCGGATCATCCGGAAATGGGGGGCCCGTTTTATCGGGAAGGTCTTCACGGCGGGTGAAGCAGATTACTGCATGGGCAAGGCGGACCCGGCCAAGCATTTTGCCGCCCGTTTTGCGGTCAAAGAGGCTTTTATAAAATCCTTTGACAACGACTCCGGGATAGAATTCAGCTTCCAGGATGTCGAAGTGGAGATATGCGGGGATTCGGGGAAGCCTCTCTTGACGCTCAAGGGGAAACTCGCAGAGTATGCCTCGTCACATAACCTTAAGTTCCATTTGAGCATTACCCACACGGACGGATTCGCTGCGGCCGTCATTATAGCGGAAAATAATGGATAAGATGGAAATTCACATAATCTCCAGCAGTCCCGAGATGACTTTTGAAATCGGTGAAATCATCGGGCGGGGCCTGAAAAGGGGAGACATCCTGGCACTTTCGGGCGAACTCGGCTCGGGCAAAACGTGTTTTACCCAGGGCCTTGCAAAGGGGCTTGACGTACCGGCCCAATATAATGTAACAAGTCCCACTTTCACCCTGCTCAATGAGTATCCCGGCCGGTTGAAACTATGCCACCTGGATGTCTACAGGCTTTCCGGGGCGCAGGACATAGAGGAAATCGGCTACGAGGATTACTTTTTCGGGCCGGGGGTGATCGTGATTGAATGGGCTGAAAAAATCGAGCAGCTCATCCCCGATTACGGGATCTGGATTTTCTTCAGGCATGTGGATGAAAATACGCGGGAAATTGTTATTGCCGGGCCAAAAAGGCGCCTGGAGGATTTTCCGGCGATACAGGTAAGTTGAAGGAGGAAGGGCGGCAATGGCTCTTGTGGTTCAGAAATACGGCGGGACTTCCGTCGCCAATATCGAAAAGATAAAGAATGTTGCGGAAAAGGTGGCCAGGGTGAAAAAGGCCGGAAACGACGTGATCGTGATACTTTCGGCCATGGCCGGGGAGACGGACCGCCTGATCGGGCTTGCCAATAGCGCGGCCGGCATGCCGAGCGAGCGTGAATACGATGTCCTGGTCTCCACGGGCGAGCAGATAACGGTTTCTCTGTTGGCAATAGTCCTGCAGAGCATGGGCTTCAAGGCGAAATCGTTTCTTGGTTCCCAGATCAAGATTAAAACCGATCAGGCCTTTACCAAGGCCCGGATCCTTAATATTGAAACTAAGCTCCTGGAAAAGGAGCTCAAGGCAGGAAATATAATCGTGGTCGCGGGCTTCCAGGGTGTCGACAAGGACAACAATATAACAACCCTGGGAAGGGGAGGGTCGGACACCAGCGCCGTGGCGGTTGCCGCCGCACTGAACGCCGATGTCTGCGAAATATTCACCGACGTCGACGGCGTCTACACAACGGACCCCAACATCTACGACAAGGCCCAGCGGCTGGCCAAAATATCTTACGACGAGATGCTTGAACTTGCGAGTGCGGGGGCAAAGGTCCTGCACCCCCGCTCGGTAGAGCTGGGGAAGAAATACGGAGTTCCAATTTATGTCAAATCAAGTTTCAACGATATCGGGGGAACACTGGTCACAAAGGAGGATTCGGATATGGAGAGAGAGGTAGTTTCGGGGGTCACTTACGACAGGGACCAGGCAAAGATCACGGTGATTCACGTTCCGGACCGGCCGGGGATAGCCGCCCGTCTTTTCACTCCCCTTTCCGACGAGAACGTCCAGGTTGACATGATCATCCAGAACGCCAGCATTGACGGGTTCACGGACCTCACCTTTACGGTATCAAAAAAGGAGATCGCGAAGATCCGGTCCATCCTGGAGTCCGCCTGCAAGGACGTCGGCGCCGAGGGGCTTCAAATAGACGAAAAGATTTCCAAGGTATCAATAATCGGCGTCGGGATGAGGAGCCACGCCGGGGTTGCGTCGAGGATGTTTTCCGTCCTGGCCAAGGAGGGGATAAACATCCTGATGATCAGCACTTCCGAGATCAAGATTTCGTGTGCGATCGAGGCGAAGTACACGGAACTGGCGGTCAGGGTGCTGCACGACGCATTCGGCCTTGAAAAGGAAAGATAAACCGGCCAACCTGTGCAGAGGGGCGAGGCACGGCTTCTAACCTGATTAAAGGGGTTGCGAAATGCGCTTCGGCGACGGCCAGATATATGGCCTGATAGCTGTTCTCGCCATCCTGAACATACTGGGCCTCTTCTGGGTGGTTCAAAGACCCGCCCCTGAAAACCCGGCGGTTCCTTTCGCCGAGGACGGGCCGGGCATGAAATTTGTGGAAATTGCCGGCGATGGCCGGGGCAACGGCATCTATTTCGTTCCCGGCCATATGAGTATCCGTGACCTGCTGGAAAAGGCCGAAATATCCGGCCCTCCCGCGGATCCGAAAGATTCCGCGATTCTGGCAAAGAAAATTCAGAACGGGACAAAACTGGTCGTTGCCCGTGACCGCCTGAGGCTGGAAAAAATTTCCAGCTCCAAGCGGTATGCCCTGCATAAGCCGATGGACCTCAACGAGGTCGGCGAGAAGGACCTCGTGCTCGTGCCGGGAATAGGGGAAAAGACGGCCAAGGCTATTTTGGAAAGGCGCGAAGCTTCAGGGAAGTTTGGGGCTGTTGATGATCTCCTGGATGTGCCCGGCATAGGCCCGAAAAAATTTGATAAATTCAAGGGGTATTTTTTCATAGGGCACAACTCCTGAGGAGGCTTTCCCTGCCTCCACTATTCAGGACCGGTCTTCCCTTCAGTCCTCCTGTTCCCCGCGCGGTTCCGATGCTCGGAGGTTGTATGGACAAACTGTTTTTCCCGGAAAGCGTCGTCGTCTTCGGAGTCTCGCCCGTCCAGGCAAACCTGGCAAAATACACTGTAATGAACCTGGGCCTTTTCAAGTATCCGGGCAGAGTCTACTGCGTCGGCAGGGACGACGGGGAGGTCTTCGGGAAAAAGATTTACAGGAGCGTTGCCGAGATCGGCAGCACCCCGGACCTTGCCGTGTTCCTGATCCCCGCAAAAGACATCCCGGAGGCGATGGAAGCATGCGGCAAGGCGGGGATTCGCCGCTGCGTTATTCAATCGGGCGGATTTTCCGAGTATGCCGATTCCGGCAGGTCTCTTGAGCAGGAACTCCTCGATACGGCTTCGCGCTACAAAATGAGGTTCACGGGCCCCAACTGCGTCGGCATAATGAACATGGAAAACGGGATGATCCTTCCGTTCTTCCCCCTGGACCCCGCAAAAATGAAAAAGGGGCACGTTTCGGTCCTGGCCCAGAGCGGCGGCGTGGTAATCGATTGCATGAGGCTTTTCGAGCTGGATAATATCGGTTTCTCAAAAATGGTCAGTATGGGGAACAAGCTCAACGTCGACGAGAACGATTACCTGGAGTACCTCGCTCGGTGATCCCGATACCAGGACGATAATCCTTCACCTCGAAAGCGTTTCCGACGGTGGCCGCCTGATGGACCTGGCCGGCGCGACGACGAAACCGATCGTGGCAATAAAGGCGAACACAAGCCCCGGCGGAAGAGAGGTCGCCCGGTTCCACACCTCGGCCCTGGCCGGCGATGACGAAATAGCCACGGCGGCATTCCGCCAGGCCGGTATTCACCGGCTGCCGAACCTGCACGAAGCGGTCGAGTTTGCGAAGGTGCTTTCGCTCCCCCCCATGAAGGGGAAGAACCTGGCTGTCCTGTGCCGGTCGGGCGGGCAAGCCGTTATCGTGGCCGATGCCGCCCACAAATACGGTTTCAGCCTGGCCCGGTTTTCAGACGAATTCTTTTCCATGGTCCAGAAAGAGTGCCGTGCCGGGGTGATAAAACCGACACACCCGCTTGACCTGGGTGACATATTTGATTTGCGGGCGTACGTAAGGATCCTTGAGAAAGCCTTGTCCCAGGACAATGTAGACGGCGCGGTCCTCTATCATGGGTATCTCGGCAATTTCGAGATGGATTCAACCAGGGAGCTCGTGAAGGCCACCAGGGAAATTACCTGGAAGTATGGCAAACCCGTGTTGCTGTTCGTAGTTTCGGACAAGGAAGCCTGGTTCAGCCTGAAGGAGTTGACGGATTTCCCGATTTTTTCGGAGCCTGATGCCGCCATGATGTCGCTCGCCCGCTCCTTGGAACACCATATCCGGACAAGAGGTAAGGCCGGTGTGCCGACGAAATTTTCAGATCGGCCGAGGCCTGTCAGCGGCTCCGGGACAAGGCCCCTGGGCCCCTCGGCAGTTTACAGCCTGTTGGGGGAATATGGTTTGCCTGTAGTCCCCTATGCGGTAGTCAATACGCTGGAAGGGTGCCTGCAGGGGGCTGAAGGGCTTGGCTACCCCGTAGCGCTGAAAATGGGGGGCGCCGAAATTCTCCATAAAACGGAGCAAAAGGGTGTTGCCCTTGACATAAGGGATGCGGGCTCCCTGGAAAAGGAATTCAAATCCATGCAGGCCAGACAGGGCGGGGGCAGCCTTGTCCTGCAAAAAATGTCGCCCCCCGGCCGTGAGCTGATCATAGGGGGAAAGCGCGACCCCGAATTCGGTCCTGTCGTCGTATTCGGACTGGGCGGAGTGCTCGTAGAGGTGCTCAGGGACGTATCGTTGCGCGTTGCGCCGGTGACGACCGAAGAGGCCGGCCAGATGATCGACGAGATCAAAGGGCCGCCGCATTCTCTCCGATTTCCGGGGGAGTCCGGCCGCCGACACCGCGGCCTTGGCCGACTTCATCAGCAGGATTTCGGTTTTGATAACGGAACACCCTGAAATCAAGGGTATTGATGTAAATCCCCTGATTCTGTTCGATTCGGGCCAGGGCGGTGTAGTCGTCGATGCAAAAATTGAAATAACTGAAGGATGAAAAAGGCTATTATTCTTGACAAATTAGACTTAAAATAGTAAAAAAACACTTTCACAAGTCGGGGCGTGGCGCAGTCTGGTAGCGTATCTGAATGGGGTTCAGAGGGTCGGAGGTTCAAATCCTCTCGCCCCGACCATGGGTGATTAAAAAAAACCGCCTGTCCAAATCAATGGGGACTTTCAAGGCGGTTTTTTTTGTAAGCTGGTACGGCTCTTGCTATTACGTATTTGACAAGCGCTCTGCCAGTTAATATATAAACAACACGCCTGCGAGAGTGGCGGAACTGGCAGACGCACTGGACTTAGGATCCAGCCCGCAATGCGGACTAGGGGTTCGACTCCCCTCTCTCGCACCATGAACGAGGAAGGAGCATAGAAGTGACCGAAACGACCAGCGTTAAAATTGAAGAGATAAATCCTGTAAAAAAGAAGCTGTCATTTGAGATTCCCTGGGAAGAGGTCAGAAAAGAACTCGATTCCGCTTACTCCAAGGTCGGCAAAAAAGCCCGCATAAAGGGTTTCAGGCCCGGTAAAACGCCCAGGAAAGTCCTGGAAACATATTACAGGGACGAAGCGGAAGGAGAGGCGATTTCCAGCCTGATTACGAGGGCATACTGGGAAGCTGTTGAGGAAAACAAGCTCACCCCCGCCACCCCTCCCGTAATCGACCAGAAGGGGATAGAACAGGACAAGGATTTCCAGTTCACGGTCACAGTGGAAGTAAGCCCGCAGATCGATCCGAAAGATTATCTCGGCATGGAGATTGAGCAGGATGAAGTCAATGTTTCAACATCCGATGTTGAAAAAAGGCTGGAAGAGCTGCGCCAGGTATACAGCACCCTCGAGGACATGGAGGACGACAGGGGGATTGAAACAGGGGATTATGTCACCATCGATTTTCAGGCAAAACTCAATGGTGAGCCGATAAAAGACTTCAAAGGCGAAAATGTGCTTCTCGAGATAGGCTCCAACAGGTTTGTGCCCGGGTTTGAAGAAAAAATGGTCGGTTTGAAAAAAGGTGCGTCGGCCGAATTCAGCCTGAAAATGCCGGACGAATTTCAGATAAAGGAAGCGGCCGGGAAGGACGTGGATTTCTCTGCCGAGGTCAAAGGTATCAAGACCAGGAAAGTGCCCGAACTGGACGGGGAGTTCATCAAGAACTTTGACAAATACCAGAGCCTTGAACAACTAAAGGACGATATCAGGCTTTCCCTGGAGGATGAGGCCAACGCGAGGGCCAAATCCGATTTGCGGAGAAAAATTACGGACAAGCTTTTGGAAAGCAATGAGTTTGAAGTCCCCGACGCCTTTGTGGAGCGCCAGATAAACCTGATGCTGCTCAACATGCAAAGGAGGATGACCGCCCAGGGAATGGAGTCCCGGCAGGCTGCCGAGATGGTATCGGGTTTGAGAGAAAGCGCCAGGCCGGAAGCAGTGCGTGCAGTGAAGATTGCACTGCTGCTGGAGAGCATAGCCCAAAAAGAGTCGGTCAGCGTGAGCGGTGAGGAAGTTGAGGAAAGACTGAAGGATTTGGCGGCCCGTTATGGACAGAACTACGAATCTGTAAAGCATACATATCAGGAAAACAACATGATGGAAGACCTGAGGGCCGAGATCACGGAACAAAAAACTCTTGATTTATTGGCGGATAAAGCTAAGATTACTACGGTGAAAAAATCGGAGCAGGGTTCGTAAAAATGCCGTTAATTCCTATAGTTATAGAGCAGGACGGGCGAGGCGAGAGAGCTTTTGACATTTATTCGCGCCTCCTGAAGGACAGGATTATCTTCCTCGGGACAGTCGTGAATGACGATGTCGCCAACCTGGTTATAGCCCAGATGTTGTATCTTGAATCGGAGGACCCGGACCGGGAAATATTTTTCTACATCAATTCACCGGGAGGCGTGGTTAGCGCCGGATTGGCTATCTATGATACCATGCAGTATATTAAACCACCTGTCTGCACTTTGTGCATGGGACAGGCTGCCAGCATGGGCGCACTGATCCTGGCGGCAGGCGAGCACGGTCGAAGGTATGCGTTGCCGCATTCGAGAATTCTCATTCATCAGCCGCTGGGCGGCTTCCAGGGACAGGCTACGGATATCGGCATTCAGGCTAATGAGATACTGCGTCTGAAGGCTGAACTGACGAATATCCTCGCAAAGCATACAAATCAGCCTATTGATAAAGTTGCAATGGACACTGAGCGTGATTATTTTATGAGTGGTGAGCAGGCTAAAGAGTATGGCATCATAGATGAAGTGATCACCAGAAGAGACATAGTTAAATAGGGGTGTCTAATGGCAAAAAGATACAGAGATAATGAAGGTACCAGGGGCATGCTGTTCTGTTCGTTCTGCGGCAAGACCCAGAACGAGGTAAGGAAGCTTGTGGCCGGTCCTTCAGCATATATCTGCGATGAGTGCATCGAGCTCTGCAGGGGCATAATCCAGGAGGAAACCGAGGTCCAGAAGGTCGAAGAGTCCCGGAAAAGGATCCCCGAGCCCAAGGACATAATGAGGTTCCTTAACCAGTACGTGATAGGGCAGGAAAGGCCGAAGAAGATCCTCTCCGTTGCGGTTTACAATCACTACAAGCGCCTTTTCTCCACCCTCGACCTCGACGGAGTGGAGATGCAGAAGAGCAACATTCTGCTTATCGGCCCGACCGGTTCCGGCAAGACCCTGCTGGCCAAGACGCTGGCCAAAATGCTTGATGTACCGTTCGCGATTGCGGACGCCACGGCCCTCACCGAGGCAGGCTATGTCGGGGAGGATGTCGAGAATATAATCCTGAGCCTTCTGCAGAATGCCGATTATGATGTCGAGCGGGCCTCCCGGGGGATTGTGTACATTGACGAAATCGACAAGATTTCGAAGAAATCGGGCAGCCCCTCCATCACCAGGGACGTATCGGGCGAAGGGGTTCAGCAGGCACTGCTGAAGATCATCGAGGGGACTCTTGCCAATATACCTCCGAAGGGCGGCAGAAAGCACCCGCAGCAGGAATTCATCCAGGTCGATACGACCAATATCCTGTTCATCTGCGGGGGGGCGTTCATCGGCCTTGAAGATATAATCGAGAGGAGGACCGGGATCAACTCGGTCGGCTTCGGGGCGAAGATCAGGAGCAGGAAGGAAAAAAGGGTCGGGGAAATACTGTGCGACGTGCAGCCGGAAGACCTCCTGAAATACGGCCTGATCCCGGAATTCATCGGCAGGCTGCCGGTGCTCGCCACGCTTGACGAGCTTAAAGAGGAGGATTTGATCAGGATCCTTGTCGAGCCGAAAAATTCGATAATAAAACAGTACAAGAAGGCTTTCGAACTCGAGAACGTAAAGCTTAAATTCACTGACGGGGCCTACCGGGCGATCGCCAGGATGGCCACCCAGAGAAAGTCCGGGGCCCGCGGGCTCAGGTCAATACTGGAGACCGTGATGCTCGACGTGATGTACGATATCCCGTCGAGGAACGATGTGAAGGAATGCGTCATCAACGAAGACGTCATCCTTAAGAAAGAGACGCCGATTCTGCTTTTCGAGAAAAAGACTGAAACGGCTTGATTAATATGGATATAACTAATGTTTAACTTTAAGAAAAACGCCGAAACAGAAAATAAAGGAACAGTCATCCCGGTACTGCCGCTGCGGGATGTCGTCGTATTCCCGTACATGATCGTCCCCCTGTTTGTGGGCAGGGAGAGGTCTGTCAGCGCCCTTGAGTCGGCGATGAAGATGGATAAAGGGATCTTCCTTGCCGCGCAGAAGAACGCCCAGAAAGACGAGCCGAGTGAGGATGATATTTACCGCCTCGGCACCATAGGGACCATAATCCAGCTGCTCCGCCTCCCGGATGGGACGGTGAAAGTCCTTGTTGAGGGAAAGAAACGGGCCAGGATCAGGGAGTTCGTGCCCAATCCGGAATTTTACCTCGTCAGCATCGACGAAGTCGAGGAGCCCAATTCCGGCCTGACGGCCCAGACCGAGGCCCTGATGCGCAGCGTCAACGAGGCATTTGAAAATTATGCCAAGCTGAGCAAGAAGGTGCCGCCCGAACTGGTCAATACCATTTCCGCGACAAACGAGCCCGGCAAGCTTTCCGATTCGATTGCTTCCCACCTCGGGATCAAGATGGAGGAAAAGCAGAGGATCCTGGAAATCGCCGATGTGGCCGAGAGGCTCGAGAAGATCTATTCCCTGCTGGTCTCCGAGACCGAGATCCTCGAAATCGAGGAGAGGATAAAGAGGCGCGTCAAAAAGCAGATGGAAAAGACCCAGAAGGATTACTACCTCAACGAGCAGATGAGGGCGATCCAGAAGGAGATGGGCGAGAAGGACGACCTCAAGGGCGAGATCGAGGAACTCGAAAAGAAGCTCAAGGCCAAGAAACTGTCCGAAGAGGCCCATAAGAAGGTCAAGCACGAAATCAAGAAGCTCAAAATGATGGCCCCCATGTCGGCCGAAGCGACGGTGGTCAGGAATTACATAGACTGGCTGCTCGACCTGCCGTGGCACGAGAAGACGGAAAACAAGTTCACCCTGAAGGAATCCGAGGCGGTCCTTGAGGAAGACCATTACGGTCTGAAGAAGGTCAAGGAGAGAATTTTGGAGTACCTGGCAGTCCAGAGCCTTGTGAAAAAGAACAAGGGTTCAATATTGTGCCTGGTCGGCCCCCCGGGGGTTGGAAAGACCTCGATTGCCAAGTCCATAGCCAGGGCGACAAACAGGAAATTTGTCCGCCTGTCGCTGGGAGGCCTTCGTGACGAGGCCGAGATTAGGGGGCACAGAAGGACATACATCGGAGCCCTGCCGGGCAAGATAATCCAGCTGCTGAAGAAGGCGGGATCAAATAACCCCGTGTTCTGCCTCGATGAAATTGACAAGCTGGCCTCCGATTTCAGGGGCGACCCCGCTTCCGCCCTTCTGGAAGTGCTCGACCCTGAGCAGAACATTGCTTTCAATGACAATTACCTCGAGGTGGACTACGACCTGTCCGATATAATGTTCATCACGACAGCCAACGTGCTGCCGACAATTCCGGCGCCGCTGCAGGACAGGATGGAGGTCATCAGGATAGCGGGATACACGGAACCTGAGAAGCTCAATATTGCCAAGAAGTTCCTGGTCAACAAGGAAATGGAGGCCAACGGCCTGAATGCCGAGAACGTGGCCTTCACGGAAGGTGCCCTGCTGTCCATCATCAGGAATTACACCCGCGAAGCAGGGGTCCGGAACCTGGAGCGCGAGATAGCATCCATTTGCAGAAAGGTCGCCAGGGAGATCGTAACCAATGGCGACAAGGGAAAAATCAGGATTTCGTCCGGCCAGATTGAGAAATACCTGGGGGTGCCGAAATTCAGGCACGGCGAAACTGAAGGCAAGGACTTCGTGGGGCTTACCGTCGGCCTGGCCTGGACAGAGGTGGGCGGCGAATTGCTCCCCATCGAAGTTTCTATAATGAGAGGGACCGGCAAGCTGACCCTGACCGGCAAGCTTGGGGATGTCATGCAGGAATCAGCTCAGGCCGCCTTCACATACGTCAGGTCCAGGGCGGATGCCTTCGGACTGCCTGAAAACTTCTACAAGGAGCTCGATGTGCATGTGCACGTTCCGGAAGGGGCGATCCCGAAGGACGGGCCTTCGGCCGGCATAGCAATGGCAACCGCTATCACCTCGGCGCTGACCAGGCGCCTGGTGAGGGGAGATGTCGCCATGACGGGCGAGATCACCCTGAGGGGGCGCGTGCTTCCCATCGGCGGATTGAAGGAAAAGCTGCTGGCAGCCCACCGGGGCAACTTGAAGATTGTCATTATCCCCAAGGATAACGAGAAAGACCTGGTGGATATTCCGCGCAATGTCCTTAAGGCGCTAAAGATCATCCAGGTTGAAAATGTTGATGAAGTGTTGAAAGTGGCACTGCTTCCGGCTGCCGGCGAGGAAATTCCGAAGCCGCCTTATGAAAGCCAGCCGCAGCAGCAATTCGGCAGCGGAGTCTCGGAGTTTCACTGATTGCGCGGGAATGCGCGGCATTGAAAAAAAGCGATTTATTGCTTGACAATTTGCCCTTTCCTGTAGAAAATCAGTGCCCTTCTAGACCGGGGGCGGATAGCTCAGCTGGGAGAGCGCCACGCTTACACCGTGGATGTCACAGGTTCAAGTCCTGTTCCGCCTACCATAAATGTAATTAAAGCGGGGTCGTAGTTAAGTTGGTTATAACGCCGGCCTGTCACGTCGGAGGGCGTGGGTTCGAGTCCCATCGGCCCCGCCATAAATTGAAAGGGCTAACTCATCGAGTTAGCCCTTTTTAAATTGAGTTGCTCTCTTGCCTCGCTGGTACAGGCTGACAGCCGGCAAGGCCCGGGAGCCTTGCCTTTTAGGCATGCCTGATATAGAGTTCGGGAAAAACAGGAGGTCTCCAGTGCGGATTACGGATGGTACGGAAGTGTGCAGCGTATGCGGGAAAAAGGCGTCGGTCATTTATTGCGACGGCTGCAATATCCCGCTGTGCCCGGATTGCCGGAAATTCGACCTCTGGGGATACGGCTGCGGTCATGTCGACACCAAGGCCTTTTGCCCCGTTTGCGTTGCCGATGAAAAGATAAATCCCTACGGGGGTTGCATAGAATAATGAAGTACGACGGTGCGATAATACGGCCCCCCAGCGAGGCGCACAGCCTTCTGCTCCAGGTGACGGTGGGCTGCTCACATAACAAATGCACGTTCTGCCCGGCTTATAAGGAAAAGAAATTCCGGATCAAGACGGATGCCGAAATCGAAGAGGACATCCTCGAGGCCTCGCATTACGGCAGGATAGACAAGGTCTTCCTTTGTGACGGCGACGCGCTGATCATTCCCCAGGAGAGGCTTGAGAGGATCCTGCTCAGCATCAGGAAGAACATCAGGGGCCTCGACCGGATCGGTGTTTATGCCAATGCCAAGAGCATCCTCCGCAAAAGCGCTGCCGAACTTGCCAGGCTGCGCGACATGGGCCTGGGGATCATTTATTTCGGCGTTGAATCCGGCAATGATGAAGTCCTCTTAAATATGCGCAAAGGCGCGGACAGGGCCAAACTGGCCGAAGCGGGCAAAAGGGTGAAAGAGTCAGGCATACCGCTGTCTGTCACGGTGCTGCTCGGGATAGCCGGGGTGGAGAAGAGCATGGAGCATGCCCGCGACACCGCGTCGCTGCTCACGGAGATAGACCCCGAATACGTTGGCGCCCTGACCGTCATGGTAGTCCGCGGCACACCCCTGTGGGAGTCATACGCCGAGGGAAGTTTTCGCCTGCCCGACAAATTCGGCCTGATTGCCGAACTGGGAGCAATGATTGAACACTCTGATTTTTCGAATTGTTTTTTCACTAGCAATCACGCCTCGAACTACCTGCCTGTGCGGGCGCACCTGCCGGGGGATAAAAAGCAGATTCTCGGCATTATAAATAAAATTATACAAAGCGGGGATCCGGGGGTTCTGAAACCGGAGTTTCTAAGAGCGCTCTGACCTGCAAGGAGAATTAGCCATAAGCCGGTTAACGACATGGTTCAGGGACTTTTTCGGGCTTAGCTTTCGGGATGAGCAGGCGAGGCTTGAAAAAGAAATCCAGTCGATAATAGACGAGGGCGAGGAAAGCGGTCTCATAGACGAGCATTCCGGCCAGATGATCCAGAGTATCCTGGAGTTCAGGGAGACGATTGTCCGCGAGGTGATGATACCGAGGACACAGATCGTGGCGATCAGGAGCGATTACACGATTGAGGAAATCACCAGGGTCATATCGGAAAACGGCCATACCAGGCTCCCTGTATACAGGGACAGCATAGACGATATAATCGGTATCCTCAATGTCAAGGACCTCCTGAAATTCTGGTCCAGGCAGATCACCGAAGACGACATCGTGGCGGTCCTGAGGAAACCTTATTACATCCCCGAAACAAAAAACATCGGCCTCCTCCTCTCGGAGCTCAAGCACCGCAAATACCACATGGCGATTGTCATTGACGAGTACGGCGGAACTTCCGGGCTGGTGACCCTGGAAGACCTTCTCGAGGAAATCGTCGGGGAGATCCAGGACGAGCACGACATTGCGGGACAGTCGATCACACCGCAGCCGGACGGGTCCGTGCTGGCCGACAGCAGGACCGACATAGAAAAAATCGAGGAGTACTTCAATATCTCTATCCCCGAAGGCAAATTCGAGACTCTCGCCGGGTTTATCCTCTACCTGATAAAGAGGATCCCGAACACGGGCGAGACGATTCGCTACGAGGACCTTGACATTACGATAGAGTCCGCCGACGAAAGGAGCATTAAGAAAGTAAAAATCAGGAAGGCCGGCGAGGCGGGCCGCCCGGTAAAATGAAGACGCTGATTCGAGACAAAAAGCCGCTCGGCGCGGCTCTGCTGTGCGGCTTGCTCCTGTTCCTGTCGTTTCCGAAATTCGGCAGCCATGCCGTAGCCTGGTTTGCATTTGTCCCCCTGTTTTATGCCCTGGCCCGCGCCAGGGATTTCAAAGAGGCGATTTCGCTGAGCTTCATTTCCGGTATGATCTTCAACCTGGGTATCATGTACTGGATAGGCATAGTTGTCGTAAAGTACGGGTACCTCCCCGTGTACGTGGGCGTTGTGGCCGTGCTGCTGTTTGCCGCTGCGCTGGCCGCTTATTTCACCCTTTTCAGCGCCGGGGTGTACCTGTTGCAGGCGCGCAGGTATCCCGGAGGTTTTTTCGGCGGCCCCCCTCTGGGTCTGCGTGGAGTTCGCCAAGTCGCACCTGTTCACGGGCTTCCCGTGGGAGAACCTCGGCTATTCGCAGACGGGCAATATCTTTCTTGCGCAGTCAGCCGATTTGTTCGGCGTGTTCGGGATCAGTTTTCTTATAGTGTTCGTGAACGCTCTGCTGTATTGCGGGATCAGGGAAATGCCCAATTGGAAGAAGGCTGCCCTGTACGCAGGGGTTGGCGCCGCCCTCGTTTCAGCGGCAATGGCTTACGGCCACTGGAGGCTCCAGGATATAAGCAGTGCGGTGCAGGGAAAGCCTGAATTCAAAGTTTCCCTTATTCAGGGCAATATTGACCAAAGCATAAAATGGAACGCCAGGTTTGAACGGGAAAGCCTCGATGCCTTCCTGAAACTGACGAGGGACGCCCCTTCACCCTCACCGGGGCTGGTGATCTGGCCGGAAACCGCCACCCCTTTCTTTTTCCAGGATGTTGACGACAAGCACCGCGAGATTGCGGCGGCCGTGAAGGGCAGAAACGACTACCTGATCCTGGGGAGCCCCAGCTACAGGGTAAAGTCCGGGAAGGAGACTTACATGAACAGCGCGTTTGTGGTCTCCAACTCGGGCGAGGTGCTGGGCCGGTACGACAAGGTCCGCCTCGTGCCTTTCGGGGAGTACGTACCGCTGCGAAAACTGCTTCCCTTCATGGCCAACCTGCTTCCGGGGATGAGCGACTTCCTCCCCGGGCCCGGCTTCAGCCCGGTGCCGGTCGGAAGGGAGAAGGCGGGGATCCTGATCTGCTATGAATCGATTTTCCCGGAGATAAGCCGGCAATACAAGAGGTCCGGGGCAGGGCTCCTCGTCAATATCACGAATGACGCCTGGTTTGACAGGTCCTCCGCCCCCTATCAGCACTTGAGCATGGCGGCGTTTCGCGCGATTGAAAACAGGATGTATGTGGCCAGGGCGGCAAACACGGGGATCAGCGCAATCATAGACCCGTGCGGCCGTGTCTCGGTAAGCACGGGCCTTTTTGAGCGCTCAACGCTTCAAGGGCATGTGAAGTTTATAAAAGTGGATACATTTTATTCCGATTACGGGGACTGGCCTGTGCCCGTTTGTTTTATTATGTTGGCGGCGGCGGGCGCAGCGGCGATAATACGGAGAAAAAAATCAACAATGGAGAAATCATAATGCTTATAGAAGACATATCAGATGGCATCAGGGAACTGCGCGGCAAAATAGACCACCTCAGGAGCTATCTTTGACCTCGAAAACAAGGTGAAGAGGATTCAGGAACTCGATGTGATCGCCGCGAACCAGGATTTCTGGAATGACGCTGAAAAGGCCAGGGAACTGCTGCGCGAAAAAAACCGCCTGGAAAGCGCGATTGAGAATTGGCGGAAGAAAGACACCGCACTGAAAGACCTCCAGGCCCTCTATGAGCTGGCACGCGACGAAAGCGACGAATCGATAATGGAAGAAGTGGCAGGCGAACTGGAGGCCCTGAGGGGTTCCGTGCGTGATGAAGAACTGCGCATGATGCTCGGCAGGGAGGAGGACTCGCACAACGCCATCCTCTCGATCCACGCCGGGGCGGGCGGTACGGAAGCGCAGGACTGGGCCGAGATGCTTTTGCGGATGTACCTGCGCTGGGCCGAAAAGAAAGGCTTCGCAACTTCCATAATAGATTACCAGCCGGGAGAAGAGGCGGGAGTAAAAAGCGTCACGGTCATGATCGAGGGCGAATACGCGTACGGCTATGCCAAGGCGGAAAGCGGCATTCACAGGCTGGTGAGGATTTCCCCGTTCGATGCGGGGGCGCGCCGCCACACTTCGTTTGCTTCCGTTTTCGTCTATCCCGAAATAGACGATCAGATCGTGATCGATATCGACGAGAAAGACCTGAGGGTGGACACGTACCGCTCAACGGGGGCTGGCGGACAGCATGTCAATAAGACAGATTCCGCGGTCCGCATCACCCACATTCCGACAGGCATTGTCGTCCAGTGCCAGAACGAGCGCTCCCAGCACAAGAACAAGGCCATGGCAATGAAGGTGCTCAGGTCGCGGCTCTATGAAATGAAGCTCAGGGAACAAAACGAAAAATTGCAGGTAATTCAAAAAACAAAGAAAGACATCGCGTGGGGGAGCCAGATACGATCGTACATCCTCCACCCCTACAAAATGATCAAGGACCACAGGACAAACAAGGAAGTGGGCAATGTCAACCGTGTCCTGGACGGCGATATAGATGATTTCATTGAGGCATACCTGCTGAGCTGAAACCGGGGGTAAATAGTTCTTTTCATAAACCGGGAAATATAATATGTTTGCCCCGATTTACCGGAAAGTGTTGAGGATGTTGAATGACTTTAAGAAATGCACTTGCAGCAGTCCTGGCCCTTGTCTGTATTTCCTGCGCTGAAACCAACCAGGTAATTACCGCCGATAATAAAAGCCCCGTGTCCGCCGGGGCACAGGGGACAATTTCCAGTACAGTCGCGCCCCCGGCGATTTCAGCCCAGGCACAGGCGGCCGTGAGTCCACCGCCAGCGGCGCAGGGACGGGTGAATTCTCCAAATCCAGGGAACCCTCCACAGGCCAGTCCTTCTCCGGAAGGCGATGATCCGAGCAGGCCCAGGAAAATCAAGAATGCCAAGCCTGCAGACAGCTCAAAAATCAAGGCCGATCAGAACGGTAGCAAGAATGGTAACGGTGATGACATCGATGACGTTTTCATCTCCCAGGACCAGGAGTCGATGGACCAGGCCCTCGAGCTTTTCACGCGGTCGAAGGTCGTTCTGGCAGAAAGGCGATGAGGAGAACGCGCTGAAATGCCTGGATGAAGCTTATTCTTTCATCCTCGACGTGAACGGCGACCCCGATATCGCCAGGCAAAAAGATGATCTGCGCCTGATGATCTCGAGGAGGATCCTGGAGATATGCGCGACCAGGCACGGCATCATGACCACCGCCGGCAAGAGCAGCGAAATCCCGCTGATTATCAATGAAGACGTGATGAAGGAAATCCGCAGTTTTCAGAATGCGGAAAGAAATTTCTTCATCAGGGCGTATCAGCGCTCCGCGGCCTACAGGCCGACAATCGTGAAATATTTGAAGGAAGCGGGCCTTCCCGAAGAACTCTCATGGCTGCCCCTGGTTGAAAGCGGGTTCAATATAACGGCCCTTTCCCGGGCAAGGGCGCTCGGCCTCTGGCAGTTCATTCCTTCCACGGGTTACAAGTACTCTCTCGAACGCGACCGATGGGTTGACGAGAGAATGGACCTCCACAAGTCCACGAAGGCGGCAATATCATACCTCAAGGAACTGCACGCAATGTTCGGGGACTGGCTCACCTGTCTGGCCGCATACAACTGCGGTGAGGGAAGGGTCTTGAGGGTGATTTCAAAACAGCACATAAACTACCTGGACCATTTCTGGGACCTTTACCGGCAGCTCCCGAACGAGACTGCGAGGTACGTGCCGCGCTTCCTTGCCACCCTGCACATCATAAGGGATCCCGCAAAATACGGGATGGACCTCAAGGCCATTCCGGAAGTCCAGCCGATTGCACACGAAGTCGTGAAGACGTCGAAATGCATGCGCATCCAGGATATCGCCTCAGCCATCAATGTTTCAAAAGATGTCCTGGTGAGCCTGAATTCCGAGCTCAAGCACCAGATGACCCCTAACCGGGAATACGATTTCAAGGTCCCGGAAGGCGGCTCAAAGACTCATGAGCGCGGAATTGGACAAGATCCCGCAATGGAAGCGCCTAAACTGCCCTCCCGCGAGTATGCCCGGAAGAGCGTGCACAGGGTAAGGAAAGGCGAGAGCCTCAACAGCATAGCGAGGAAATACAAAGTTTCCGCGCAGGACATTGCCGCCTTCAACAACCTGCAGGGGAAGGTCAGGGTGGGCCAGAGGCTGAAAATCCCGGGAAGGGCGGTTGATCCGGGCTACGCGAAAAAATCCGGGGGAAGAAGACCAAAGGCGGGCGGGAAGCAGCTTCTGCAGGTTATTACAAGGTCAAGCGCGGAGACACCCTGGCGAGCATAGCCGAACGCTACGACACCACCTCCGCCGAACTGAAGAAGCTCAATAATCTGAAAAGCGGGAAAGTCACGAGAAACAAGGTGATAAAAGTCCCCCAGAAGAGGGTTGCGCAAAAAGAAGCGGAAAAGAATAAAGAGAAAGACTGAGGGCAGCTGCCGGCATCGAGCTGAACAGTTATCTTCGCAGCTTATAACCTTTCAAGGCGGAAAACATTTCCGCCTCTTTTTTTCTCATGGCCCTGGCTTCTTCGGGTTTTTCGTGCTCATAGCCGAGAAGGTGCAGGACCCCGTGTATAATCAGGAAGTCGAGTTCGTCGGCGGGGTCCGTTCCCGAAGCGAGGGCATCGCGGCAGGCCGTGTCGACTGACACGACGACATCGCCCAGCAGGCCACTGTCAAGGTCTCCGAATTCGCCTTCCCCCATCGCAAAAGATATGACGTTCGTCGGTCTGTTTTTTCCGAGGTAGTCGCGGTTGATTTCGGTGATCTGCCGGTCATTCACGATGACCAGGCTGACCTCTTTTGCCCCGCACCTGAGTCTGTCCAGCAGGCGCTGGGTAAAATCCCGAGTTCTCTCAGTATCTATTTTTTGCTTTCTCTGCCTGTTTCTGATCAGGACCGGCATGGGATTCCCTTCTGTTCGTTTCTCTTGAAGCGGCTTCCGGATAATCTATGCGTTGATGGAAGATCCCGCTCAGTGTCCGGCTGAAGACGTCCGAGATCTTGTTCAGATCGCTCAATGTAAGCTCGCATTCGTCAAGCTGCCCGTCCATGAAGACATGCTTGATCCTGCTCTGGACAAGGTTCTTGATCCGCGAGGGGGTGGGGTCCGAAAGGGTCCGTGAAGAAGCCTCCACGATGTCGCCCAGCAATACCAGCCCAGCCTCCCTGGTCTGGGGCTTGGGCCCCGGATACCTGAATTCCGTTTCCGGTATTGCCCGGATCGAAGGGTCCTTGTCCTTCTGCGCCTTTTCAAAGAAATAGCTGACCACGCTCGTGCCATGGTGCTGCTGGATTACATCGGTGATTACCTTCCCGAGCTTGTATTGTTTTGCCAGTTCGCATCCTTCCTTGACATGCGAGATTATGATGAGGCTGCTCATCTTCGGAGAGAGCTTGTCGTGCCTGTTCTTGAAGCTCTGCTGGTTCTCGATGAAATAGAGCGGCTTGTTCATTTTGCCGATATCGTGATAATAGGCGCTCACCTTGGCGATCAGCGGGTTGGCGTGGATTGCCTCGGCCGCCGCTTCCACCAGGGATGCGACAATTATGCTGTGGTGATACGTGCCGGGAGACTCCATGATCATCCTCTGGAGGATCGGCTGGTTTAGATTGGCAAGCTCCATGAGCCGTATATCGGTCGTATAGCCGAAGACACTTTCGAACAGGGGCGCGATCCCGGCCACCATGACTCCCGACATCAGCCCCCCGGAAAATCCCAATATTGCCTTCAGCAGCGAGCCAAGGCCGAACAGGTTCCCCTCGGTGGTATTGAAACCGACTATGACCAGGACATTGATGATGCCCGCAAAGACGCCGGCCTTGATGAAATACGACCTCTGCTTGAAAAACGCCATGTGGGATGCCGCCACTATCCCGCCCAGCAGGGAGAAAACAAAAAAGGACATTTTTGCTTCAAACAGGAAAGTGATCAGGAAAGACGAGTACACGGCAACGATGAGGACCGTGCTCCTGCCGTAAAAAGTCGCCGTCAGTATCGAGGCCATCGCAAAGGGAATCCCATAGAACAGCGCCTGGGATTCGATGAACCCGAAGGCGTTATTGACGGAATTCCCGATGAATATCCCGGCGCGGACCAGCAATATCTGCACCAGGATCAGGGCGCTGAAAAACAGGACGTCCTTGTCTGTAGTCCCGAAGGTCCTGTCCATGCTCTTTGCGCACTGGTAGAGGATTATCGAAATCATGGCCACGATGAGTATAGTGCCCAGCAGGGCCATGTTCCTGAAGATATCGCCCCCGCCCTGGCCGGAATAATAGGCTTCAAGCTTCTCCATGTCCCCGGGCGTGACCTGGCGCCCTTCCCGGACGAGGATTTCATCTTTCTGGACCTTGTAGAAAACAGGTTTGACCCTCTCCGTCGTGACCTGCTTGCGCCTTTCCGTCGCGCTCCGATTGAATGTGACATTGGGCTGGATGAGCTTGGCCGCAAAAGACGTGACTATCTGTTTTTCATCGGTGCCAGTATTGAGGGCCGTGGATGAGAGACGGCCGAGATATTGATGGAGCTCGTCCAGGTCTACAATGGAGGAGAGGTCGATTTTTTCGTTCTCAATCTGCGTCTTGACGTCCCGGATAATTATGGCCCTGGACTTTTCGAGCTTGAGGAAATCCTCGTGGCTCACAAGGTGGGCCCTGTAAGCGGCGTAAATGAATTTTACAAGCTGGTCCCGGATATCGGGGGAGAACAGGGATCTGGAGAAGAAATCGAACTCCCTGTCTGAAAAAGTTGCCCCCAGCGCCCGCTCAGCTTCCTCCCGGCCCCTCTGCATAATTTCCTGGGAATTGAAATAGGCGTTGGAGTTTTTCAGGCGCGTGATGTGCTCGAAGGTTTCGGCCATCGCCGTGAAGGCATTCGACACCCTCGAGGACACGGCCGCCGGGACCTCGATATCATAATCAAACGCCGGCTCCGTGTTTTTTGCAGCTTCATTCCTGCTCTGTTCGGTTGCGGCCCTGTCTTCGACGAGAAAATCCCTGTCGGCCTTTATATTCTTGGTCGCGATTGACCCGACGCTGTATAGGGGACGGAAGAAGCTGATCCTCGGCATGAGGAGTATCGAAAGGATAACGCTGATTATTGCGAGGATGAGGGCCTTTCTTACCGGGACGCTCTGGAGGGCCAGCAGCAGCTTTTCCTTCCGGGAAGCGGGCACCTTAGATTTCAGGACACCATTGCTTTTATGCATGCACGTATCTACTGGCGGCGCCTTCATCCTTGCGCCTTGTCTTTTTCCGGTCAAGACTGGTTATAGGCCCGGATAATTTCCGTACCAGGGGATGCCTGACCACGTCTATCTCCGAAAAATAAACAAACTTTATCCCTTCCGATTTTCTCAGGATGCCCTCGATTTCGATCAGGCCCGAAATTTTGTCGGTCGGCAGGTCGATCTGGGTAATATCCCCGGTGATGACGGCCTTTGAGCCGAAGCCCATCCGGGTCAGGAACATTTTCATCTGTTCCGAGGTCGTGTTCTGGGCCTCATCCAGAATGATGAAGGAATCATTGAGGGTCCGCCCCCGCATGAAGGCCAGCGGGGCCACTTCGATCATCCCCTTGCTGACCAGGTCAGACGGCCCTTTCGAAATCCATCATGTCGTAAAGGGCGTCGTAGAGGGGCCTCAGGTACGGGTTGACCTTCTCCGCAATGTCCCCCGGCAGGAACCCCAGCTTCTCTCCCGCCTCGACCGCCGGCCGCGCCAGGACGATCCTGTTGACTTTCTTCTCCATGAGGAAGGATACAGCCATTGCCATGGCCAGGTATGTTTTCCCGGTCCCGGCAGGTCCGATGCCTACGACCATATCGTATTTGCGCATGGCATCAATATAGAGTTTCTGGGCGATGCTTTTCGGCGCGATGGTCTTTTTCTTTGCCGAGATGAAGACTGTATCGAGAAAAATATCATCCAGCAGGGCAGAGCTGTCCTCCGTGAGGATCCGGTGGGCGTAATCGATATCGTTTGTGTACAGCGGGTAGCCTTTTTCAACAAGGTCATAGAGCTGGTTGAGGAGCCTTTCCGCAAGCTCGACGGATATCGCGGGCCCGGTGATCGTGCAGACATTTCCCCTGAAACTGATCCTCACGGGCTCCAGTTTCTCTATGAATTTTATGTTGCAGTCCCTTTCCCCGAGCAGGACCTTGGTAAAATGGATATCGGGGAAAATTATTTTTCTCGATGCTTCTTCTGTTTTCGGGCTCAAAATTTCTACCTTGCTGAAATGCGGGACTCCATACCACTTTGATCCGGCAATTGCAACCCCCTGATCATGTTTCGAAAAAGAGCCTTGCGAAGACCTTCGCATTACCGACCATGTTGGAAATAAGGCAGTGTTCGTTTGGCTGGTGCGCCATGTTGCCCAGTCTCGACCAGACGGCGGCGCTATAGCCCCTGCTGCGCATCGGGGCCGCAATAGTCCCGCCCCCGATGCCCGCTGCTGAAGGCTTAACACCATAGACCTCCTTCACCGCTTTCTGAAGCGCCAGGACGATGGGGGCGTCAACCGGCGTGGGGGCAGGGGCCTGCACCTTCTGAATGGGGGAGATTTCTATCGCCACCCCAAACCTTTGCTCTATTTCGTCTGCGGCTTTCCTCGCCTCGGCGCAGACCTCCTCGAGAGGATACGTGGGCAGGACCCGGCAATCAAGGTAGAACACGTCCTCGCCGGGGATCGTATTGACGTTCGGCACGTTGGCCTCTTTCTTGGTGGGTTCGAACGTGCTTATCGGGGGCCCGTAAAGCGGGTCTGTCCGGTCGAACTTCTCGTAAAGTCCATTTAACCTTGCCACCAGGAAGGAGGCGGCCCTGAACGCGTTGTTCCCCAGGTGCGGCGTGCTTGCATGGCACTGCCGGCCGGAAGTCCTGAAACGGAGCCACAGCATGCTTTTCTCGGCCACTTCGATCACGGAACCAAGCTGATCTCCGAAGTCCGGCGCCAGCAGGAGATCGGAGAAGCTGAACATGTCTTCCCGGTTGTTAATCAGGTATTCAATGCCGTAATTGCTCCCTGTTTCCTCATCGGCAAGAAAGGCCAGTTTTACCGGGCGCCCCGGCCGGATCCCCTCGTCGATGTATGCCTTGGCCGCGAACAGAGACGCTACCAGGTCCTGCTGGTTGTCTTCGGTGCCCAGCCCGTAGACTTTGCCGTCCCGGAAGTACCCCCGGAAAGGGTCCTGTTCCCAGGCGCCGAGATCGCCAGGGGGGACCACGTCCACATGGGTGAAAACCCATACCGCCCCCTGAGCAGAGGCGCCTTCGAGGGAGGCAATGATATTAGGCCTCACTCCCGAGGATACCCTTGCGTCCGGCGCATCAATCGATTCGATCCTGGTAAAGCCGAATTCGGAAAGCTTCTTTTTGAGGAAGAGCGCCTTTGCGTACTCGCCGTCCCCGCCGCTCTCCGGGGCAAGGGCGGGAATGGCGCTGAGCTGAATCTGCAGTTCGACCATTGCCTCTTCATACGAATCCACCCTTTTCAGGATCCTTTCGAGGTCCTTCATGGGCTGATGCCTCCGCTGTTCCTCTGGCCGGAAGACTTGATGCGGCTATGCACCCTTATCCCGGCATGAATAATGCCCACGGCGCTAACGAGTATCATCAGGTTTGAGGCAAAGAAATACATGACAAATTCGTGGGGGTTCTTGAGGTGATAAGCTGAAACCAGGGTGTCTATCCCCAAGAGCAGAAAAAGGACCGAAAAGGCCCCTATCAGAGTATGACTGCCCCAGAGCAGTGTCACTATCGATTGAAAAATGTAAGTGTCTCCCGAAATCATGGAATTTCGCGGTATTTTATCTTTTTCAGTTTGAGAAAACAAGAGCTTTTAAATCCTGCTCAAGCGCTTGAGGTCCCGATAAAATTCCATGGAAAGGTCTTCTCCCGCGCAGGGCAGGAGGGTGTTGTTGTGGAACAATGGCTCGTCGAGGTCGAACTGTGAATTTTTTCGGCATTCGTCCCATAAAAGGGTCCCCGGGATAGGCGAGAATTCAGCCAGGATGGGCCTTGCCCCGCATGACTTCACAAAATCTATGCTGGCGCGGATCTCCGAGGCGGGCTGGCCCGGCAGGCCGCACAGCAGGTAAACACCTATCTCCCTGTCCGTGTACCCTGCGCTTTTCAGACGGCCAACAGCGGCGAGCAGGTCCTCGCCCCTGACCTTTCCTCCCGTGGCAGCCTGCCTCTGCGGTTCGGATGTCTCAAAGCCGAAACGGAGAGTTTCAAATCCCGACTTCCTCATCAAGAGGGCGGTCTCGCCGGAAATCCCCCGAAGGTGCAGCCCGTTGGGGCAGTGGAAGCGGCAGGCAATTCCCCGCGCGATCACCTCCTTCATCAGGGGTATGGCCATCTCCTCCGGCTTCACCAGGAATGCATCATCGTATATGGAAAAGTTACGGACCCCCCGGGATGACCAGAACTGGATCTCATCGGCGACCTTGACGGGGTCTCTCCGCCGGAATTTCCTGTTTAAAACGGGAGAGGCGCAGTAAACGCACCTGAAAGGGCAGCCGCGGGAACTTTGAATAGGTACCTGGGCGGGGCTGCCCAAGAGGTCGAAAGCCGGGTAGGGAAGGGAGTCAAGGTCGTCCCCATCTGGCAGGTACCGGGGAGCCGCCCCGGCAATTTCCAGGACTTCCTGCAACGAATTTTCAGCTTCTCCCGCGATTACGAAATCGGCCCCGGAATTATTCGAAGCATGGTCATTGCAGAGGGTAGCGTAATTCCCGCCAAGGATGACGGGGACTCCCGGATGGACTTCCCGGGCGATCCTTATCGTCTCCGCGACCCCGGTATACCAGTAGGTCATCATCGACGTGACAAGGATGACGCAGGGGGAGGGTACGCTCTCGAGTTCCTGCCGGAATAATTCAGGACTTATCCCGTAACGCTTGTATTTCCTGCGTATGCGCTTGAGGGGCCCCGGTTTCTCGATCTCCTGCTGAAAGAATTTGCCGTGCCCCGCAGCGTATCGCTGGGGGGGCTTGGAAACCATTTTCATTGCCGGGTGAAAGGGGTCGAGACAGTTGATCAGGTTGACTTCCAGCCCGTTGGACCTCAAAAAGGAAGCCAGGTATAAGAGGCCGAGCGGCTGGAGCCAGTAGTCGTAGGCGGCAAAGTCGTGGATCCACGGGTTTATGAGCAGGGCTGACTTCCGCAGCGGCCCGGGGCCGATTCCGCTGCTGCCCTTCATGACCCCGCTTTGCGGCCCGGGGACCTCTGGTCACCCGGGCGCGGGGAAAGTTTTTTGGGTGTTTTCAGCGCGACAATTTCCGACTAATATCTCGGCGTATTTTTCGCTTCCGGGAGAGAACAACTTCAGTGCCTGCTCGAAATGGTGGATAGCGCTGTCCGTTTTTCCTTTCTTTTTGAAGAATATGCCGAAATTATAGTGGGACATGGCATTGTCGCCGGTCCTGCCGTACATCATGGCAATATTATAATAAATATTTGTATCCCCGGGATTTCTCATCCGGTACTTCAGGTAGAGGTCGAGGGCCTCCCTGTAGCTGCCTTCCTCCTCGTAGCATTTCCCGAGACGGAGCATTGTTTCGGCGTCGGTGTCGTTTACGGCGTATGCCTTCTTGAGATAGACGCCCGCCTGTTTCATATTTCCCTGGTTAAAGTACATGTTGCCGAAATCCCGAAGTACATCATTATCATTCGGTGCCAATTTCAAGGACATTGCTGAAAGAGGCCTCAGCTTCTTGCACTTTACCCACGGCGGCAAGCGAAACAGAAGCGCCGTACATTGCGTCAATGTTACTGGGTGATTTGGCAAGCTTTCTCCTGAAAATATTTCAGAGCCGATGCGGGTTCTTTTGCCTGTAGGGCAAGCAGGGTCTGAACGCGGCCGAGTTTCCCGAAAATGTCTCTGCGCCCCTTTTTCGGTATACCTGACATGGATAAGCCCGTCGAGGTAACGTATCCTGTCTGTTGTTCCCGGGTGGGTCAGGAAATAGGACGGAATGTTGCTCGAGTAGAATTCGTAATTCTTCATGATCTTCATGAAATCGAGCATGCCCTTCGGATCGTAGCCGGCAGCGACCATGTACTGCATTCCAAACCGGTCGGCCTCTTCTTCGTTCTCCCGGCTGTACTTGAGGCTCAGCGTCGCGGACGTGGCAAGCGACATCCCTATCAGCGCTTCCGTCGCTGCGCCGCCGCCGCCCAGGACGGCCCCGGCCAGGATGGCGGCAAGCGTCGCAAAGCTCATTTTCTTCTGCTTTTCGATCATCTGGGCGATATGCCTGGCATTGACGTGCGCAATTTCGTGTGCGATCACGCCGGCCAGTTCGCATTCATTATCCGCAAGGATGATGGTCCCGGCATTTACGTAGACAAACCCGCCCGGCGTGGCGAAGGCATTGATTGCGGAGCCCTTCACGACGGAAAACCGGAAATCAAAGGGCACCTGCTTATTGCTCTGGGCGAGAATTTTTTGCCCGAGGTCATTAACATACCCGGCCACCCTCGGCTCTTTCAGGAGCAGGTCGCTCTTTTCGAGCTTGTCGTAAAGCTCTCTGCCGAGCTTCTTCTCATCCTCGAAGGTGAAATCGGCAAAACAATATTGCGCAGCAAGGAGCTGCAGCAAGATTACGATGATCAGTATGGCGGCCGTTCGTGCTTTCATTTTCTCCTGTGACTTACCGTGTATCTGATAATTTATATCTTATCGATGAGATGTAATCAACCGTTTCGCATTGAAAAAGCCCTGATTATGATATAGAGCTGGGTAAAACCAAGGAAATTTAGATCAAAAGGATGGAAATGAACGGCCGTACGCGCTTTTTTTCAAGGAACATCTCTGTCGAGGCGATTGAAACAGGGCCGGAAAGTTTTCTGCTGACGGGCACACTGACCGATGAGCGCCTTCTTCCTTACCGCCACTACCTCTCCGGCACGATGCGCGACCCCGGGGTAATCCATAAAATGGTGGTTGAAATGGAGGTGAGCGTCCCCGAACTCCGGATCATGTCGGCCAGAGCGAGGATGCCCTCGGTCCCCAACGACGATTGCCTGCAAATCAGCGGCTGTGTAGAGAAGATTCTCGGTTTGAGCATAAAACGGGGGTTTACGAAAAAAGTCCGCGATTTGCTGGGGGAAACCAGGGGGTGCCTGCACCTCACAAACCTTATATTGGCGATGGGCTCTGCCGCGGCCCAGGCCCTCTGGGCATATCACGGTTCCCGCAAGGCAAAAGAGGAGGACCGGTTCCGCGACCTCGACCCCTCGCTTCTCGTCAACAGCTGCTGGCTGTGGAGGCCCCAGGGGCCGTATGCCGAGAAGCTGGGCAGACAAAAGAATAAAAGGAGGCAGGGGAAAAAGGGCGCTGCCAAAGCCGTGATAGCCATTGACGGGCCCGCCGGTTCCGGAAAGAGCACCATAAGCCGGATTCTGGCAAGGAGGCTCGGTTTCACTTACCTGGACACGGGGGCAATTTACAGGGCCGTGGCCCTGCTGGCCCGCGAAGCGGGGGTCTCGCCGGATGACGTCAATAAATTGACCGGCATCAGTGCCGGCATCAAGATTGAATTCAAGGAAGATGACGGGAACGTCCAGGTAATTGCCAAGAGTAGGGATGTTTCAAAAGAGATCAGGACTGAGGAAACAGGCATGCTGGCCTCGCGCGTCTCGGCTGTGCCCGAGGTCAGGGATGCCCTGCTGCCCGTCCAGAGGAGTTTTGCCGAAAAAGGGGGAGTCGTTTGCGAAGGCCGCGACATGGGAACGGTCGTGTTCCCCGATGCCGACCTGAAAATATACCTTGACGCCGATGTCTCGGAGCGGGCGAGGAGAAGGCACCTGGAACTTGCTTCCCGGGGTGTTCAGGCCGATATCGACACCATTCTCCAGGAAATCAGGCAGAGGGACAGGCAGGACATGGAAAGGGGGACGGCCCCCCTGAAGGCGTCAATAGATGCCATAGTAGTCGATACGACAGGTTTGAGCATACAGGAAGTAACGGACAGGATACTTGGCCTTGCGGCGGAAGTGCTTTGACCACCGGCAAGAGCGGGCTTTAAATTGCTTGCTATTTGAACTTCAGTATGTTACCTCACACAAATTCAAAAACAGATATTTAAGCGGGGGTGTTCATTTAATGGTCAACGAAGAAACCGGGATATTTGAACAGGAGAAAACGAGTGAGGAGGCCGCTCCTAAAAAAACGGCCGAAGAAAGCGGCACCTTAAGTTTCAGCGAGTTGTACGAGCAGACTCTGCAGGAGATACCGCTGGGCGACGTAGTGACGGGCAGGGTCGTGCAGATAAGTAACGACGTGGTGATGGTCGATGTCGGGTTCAAGACGGAAGGCCAGATTGCCGCGGGCGAATTAAAAGACGAAAAAGGGAATATCTCGGTTTCAGTCGGTGATGAAATAGAAGTCCTGGTTGACCGCCGGGATGAAGAAGACAACCTGATCCTCTCCCGTGACAAGGCCGCCAAGATGAGGGTCTGGAGCGAGGTGAAATCAGCCTATGAACAGAAAAATACGATACAGGGGACAATAGCCGAGCGCGTAAAAGGCGGCTTCACCGTCGACATCGGGATCCAGGCTTTCCTGCCCGGCTCCCAGCTTGATGTGCGCCCCGTCAAGGACCTCAACGCGTATCTGGGACAGAGCCTTGTTTTCAATGTCCTGAGCTACGACAGGAAGAGAAACAATATAGTCCTTTCCCGCCGCCAGATACTCGAGGTCGAAAGGGAAAAAGAAAGAAAGCAGGTCCTCGAGACGCTTGAAGAAGGAAAGATCATAGAGGGCATCGTAAAGAACATAACCGATTACGGGATCTTCATAGACCTGGGCGGAATTGACGGCCTGCTGCACGTGACCGACATCTCCTGGGGCAAGATGACCAAGCCTGCGGATAATTTCTCCAAGGGCGACAAGATAACCGTCAAGGTCCTCTCCTTCGACAAGGCAAAAGAAAGAGTTTCCCTGGGCCTCAAGCAGCTTGCCGAAAATCCCTGGGACAGGATAGCCGAGCGCTATTCTGTCAACACCATAATTGAGGGAAAAGTCGTCAGCCTGATGGATTACGGCGCATTCGTCGAACTGGAGCCGGGAGTCGAGGGGCTGATCCATGTCTCCGAGATGTTCTGGACCAGCAAGAGATTCAAGCACCCCTCAAAGATGCTTAACGTCAATGACCCGATCAGGGTCATGATCCTCGATATTGACCCGACAAACAAAAGGATATCACTGGGGCTCAAACAGACCCAGGCCAACCCCTGGCTTGAACTTAAAGAGAAATACCCGGTCGGCACCGTTATCAAAGGGAATATCAGGAATATTACGGATTTTGGATTGTTTGTCGGGGTAGAGGACGGCATAGACGGGCTCGTCCATGTGTCGGACATTTCCTGGAAGCAGAGGGTGAAGCACCCCTCGGAGTTCTTCAAGAAGGGCCAGGAAATTGAAGCGGTCGTGCTCAATATCGACATTGAAAACGAAAAATTTTCCCTCGGCATAAAACAGCTGGAAAAGAATCCCTGGGAAGAGGTTACCTCCAAATACGGCATCGGTTCCCTTATCACTGGAAAAATCACCAACATCACTGAGTTCGGGCTCTTTGTTGAAATCGAGGAGGGCATTGAAGGCCTGGTCCATATATCGGAACTGGGGATCAAAAAGGTCAAAACGCCTTCCGAGATATACAAGGTCGGCGATGTTGTCTCGGCAATGATCAAGAACATCGACCAGAAGACCAAGAAGATCCGTCTCAGCATCAAGGATTTCGAATCATCGGGCGACTCCCAGACGACCAACCAGTACCTCAATAACAGGGAAAAGGTTACCTCGAATCTGGGAAAAGCGCTTGCAGGGGTTAAGCTTTCGGACGTTTAGAAGAGACCCGGATGAGAAAACACCCCATAATTTTCGGAGTTCTGCTCCTTGTAATCCTGGGGATATCTTCGTTCATATTAGCCTTTGGTTTCAGCTATATTGCTGGAGACAGGGGCTTTTTTCATTTCAGGGACAAAGTGGCCGTTGTCACCGTGCGCGGGCTTATAACCGATTCCAAGAATTCCGTTGAGCAGATCAAAAAGTTCTCCGAGGACAGTGAAGTAAAAGCCATCGTGATAAGAATAGATTCGCCCGGAGGGGGTGTTGCAGCTTCCCAGGAGATCTATGATGCGGTGCTCAGCGCCAAAAAGAAGAAAAAGGTCGTGGCTTCTATGGGGTCAGTCGCCGCATCGGGGGGTTACTATATAGCTTGCGCGGCCGAGAAGGTCATAGCGAACCCGGGGACAGTTACCGGGAGTATAGGCGCGATCATGCACTTCTCCAACATAGAAGAGCTCGTGAAGAAAGTCGGATTGAAGTCCTCCGTGGTGAAAAGCGGGAAATACAAAGACATAGGTTCACCCTTCCGGGACATGACCGACTCTGAAAAGGAACTCATGCAGGCCGTTATTGACGACATCTATGACCAGTTCCTGGAAGCGGTATCGGCCAGCAGGGGAATCTCCAAAGATGAATTGCGCAACATCGCCGACGGCCGTATCCTGACCGGAAGGCAGGCGCTCAAGCTCAAGCTTGTGGATGAGAACGGCGACCTTGAATCGGCGATTGAGCTTGCGGCCAAGCTTGCCGGCATATCGGGAAAACCAGAGGTCGTATATTCCAAGGAGAAGGCTCTGAACCTGTGGAAGTACCTGGCAGACGAAATGACCTCGACAATGTTCCGTAAGATGAAAGAGGAGATGTCGGGCGCCGGTTATTACTTTATCAGCAATATCCCCCAGCCAAATTAACATGAGCAGCGATACCTACAAGACCCTGTTGGTTTCCAGGCAGGAAGGGTTCCTGAAGATTCAGCTGAACCGCCCCCACGAATTAAACGCCCTGACGCGCGAAATGAGGAAGGAACTTGAGCTGTGCTTCTCATATTGCGAAGAGGACGATTCAGTCAAGGCGGTCCTCATTACCGGGGGTGATTACGTTTTTTCCGCGGGGATGGACATCAAAGAAATGTCGTCGTTGCCGGAGGGCGAGATAGACGATTATTTCAAATCCATTTCCAGTTATCTTCTGAAAATTTATCTTTTCAAGAAACCCGTAGTTGCTGCAGTCGGCGGGATCGCCCTGGGGGGCGGTTTCAATCTTGCCACTGTCTGCGACATCATCATCGCTTCGGAAAGCGCGATATTCGGGCACCCGGAACTCAAGTTCGGCCTGAACCCCCTTTTCGACCCTCTCCGGCGCATAGTCGGGATGGCCAAGGCCAAAGAGATAACAATGCTGGGAGAGCCCATCGGGGCCCAGGAAGCGCTGCGCATAGGGCTGGTAAACAAGGTTGCCCCCCCGGACAAATTCATGGAGGAGGCCGAAATAGCGGCCCGGGAACTTTCCCGCCGGTCCGCAAAGGCCGTGGAGGCGGTGAAAAAGATTTCCGATGTAGTTACCAGGCTGGATAAAGGATCAGCCCTGGAGCATGAATTCGAGATTTCGGCTCTATTATTCTCCAGGGCTGAAAGAAAAGAACATATGCGTAATTTTATTTCTGAACTCGAGAAAAGAAAAAAGAGATAAAAATCCCCCTCCTCAGAATACCTCCTCGTCATAATTGGGTGAAGCAAAATCCTTGAGCTGGTCCCTTCTTTTCTTGTGCTGGAGCTTGCGCAGGGCCTTGGCCTCTATCTGCCTGATCCTTTCCCTGGTGACGCCCATCATTTCACCCACCTCTTCCAGGGTGAAGGGCCCGTAATTACAGGCCACCCAGGTGCAGTTGCAGAAAGTCTCATTCTTAAGCCACCACTCGCACATGTTGTCCTGGCAAGGCTCCGTGATAAAAATGTTTGTCTTCTTGCATTTATAAAGATTCGTCATTAATTATCCACCCGCTGATTATTTAAACCTTAATCTATATCATGAAAATCGTTTGTCAATATATTTCCTACGCCGTGCGGATAGGTGTATAAGCCTCTTGTTGTCCGGATTTCCCATTCATTTCAATCCTTTCCGGTCGGGATCAAACAGCAGCTGTTGAAAGCATGTGGAAAAACCTGTTTACAGCCTCATGAAACATCGTTGTGCAAGGCGTTCCGTTCTGATTGCCTAAAATGGCGTCAATGCCTGAAAAAGCTGCCCTATTACATTCTTGACAATTCGGGGGCTATAATTTAGCTTACCGCTTTAAGTCAGTAGGTTTCAGGGGGATTTGAATGGTTGGTGTCCTGGTAATAACTCACGGCGACCTTTGCAATGAATTGATCAAGGCCGCCGAGCTTATAAAGGGGAAATATGAGGGTGTCCTCCCGGTCTCAGTGGATTCCAATAAGGGTGTCGAAGATATAAAGAAAGAGATCACCGCTGCGATCAAGAAGGTCGACAAAGGCGACGGAGTCCTTATATTGACAGACCTTTTCGGGGGCACGCCTTCCAATATCGCCCTGTCATTCCTGAAAGAGAACAAGGTCGAGGTGGTTACCGGCGTGAATTTGCCCATGATGCTGAAGCTGGATATCAGAAAAGAAAAGAAACTCACCGACCTCTCCTATTTCATTAAAGACTACGGAAGGAAGAACATTTCGTTAGCCAGCGAAATCCTGAAGCGGGACATCGGCGGCAAGTAGATAAAACCGTCATTTCCGGGGGCCGTGGAGAACAGTGTGTGGATTTCGTACTGATCAGGGTTGATAACAGGCTTGTGCACGGGCAGATCCTCGAAGCCTGGGTCCCTTCGGTAAAGGCCTCATGCATAATGGTTGTTGATGATGAGGTTGCCGGGGATTTTTTCCGCGAAACGGTTATCAAGATGGCGGTGCCCCGCGAAATCGAAGTGCTGATATTCAGCATGGAAGAGTTTTCGTCGATGGGCAAGTCAATTCAGGCCGGCGGAAAAAAGACGATCCTCCTGTTCAGCAATGTCCATGACGCTTACACGGCTTATATGAAGGGATTCAAATATCCGGCGCTGAATATCGGCAATGTTTACAACGACAGCGGGAAGGCATGTTCAACCTCGATATGCCTTAATGACAGGGATTTTGAGGAGGTACGGTCTCTTTCCGATTCCGGGGTATCTGTTGAACTCAGGTGTGTCCCGCGGGATAAGCCGGTTAATTTCAGGGATATTCTAAAGAAATTCAATACAGCCTGAAAAGGTTCCCAATTGCTGTTCGAAACTTCCATTGTGGCACTGGCCGGGGGCTGTTTATGCCTTGACCGGGTGTTCCTTCAATTCATGGTATCGAGGCCTGTCGTTTCAGGCACACTGATCGGATTTTTGCTTTCCGACCCTTACACTGGCCTCGTCTCGGGTGCCCTGGTGGAATTGCTCTGGATTGACAGGTCCCCGATCGGGACCGTTGTTCCCCCCAATGAGACCATTGCCTCCATAGTTATAGCGGCAGCCGTGATCATTGCGGGCAAGTCCCTGGGGGCGGTTTCCCGCGAGCTGATTGCGCTGGGGATCATAATTCTCCTGCCGACGGCCATTTTGGGCCAGTTAATTGATACCTGGACGATAAGGGAAAACGATAAAATTTCAAAAAAGGCCGTTGAAAGGGCCTCTTGCGGGGATATTGACGGGGTCTCGCGCCTGCATGTAAAGTCGCTGGCGAGGACATACCTGGTCAACACGGTTTTTATCTTTGCAGCTCTACTTGTCGGGAGTTATGCTGTGGCAGGTATTTACCCTTTAATCCCCCCCGCTTTGACAAGGGCGCTCTCTTACGTTTATTTTTTTCTGCCGGTGCTTGGGGTCGCCGTTGCCCTCAACACGATCCACCTGCGGGGGACGATTCCCGTCTTTTCCGGTGTTTTCCTGATCATGGCAGCCGTTTTTGAGGTGGTGTGGCGAATATGAGCGCATCTGACCAGGGAGGCCCCGATTACGTTATAGAAGAGATGACCATGATGGACCTGCCGGGCGTCCTGGAGATCGAGCGCCTGTCGTTTCCGGCGGCCTGGTCGGAACGGATGTTCAGGGATGAGCTCAAATCGCCGTTATCCAGGAATTTTGTCGCGAGGCGGGCCTCGGACCTGCGGGTCGCCGGATACATAAATTTCTGGATTTTTGCCGGTGAGGTCCATCTGAACAATGTGGCCGTCCACCCGGGATTGAGGGGCAAAGGCATAGGCTCGCTCCTGCTGGGGCACATGGTGATAAAGGCAAAGCAAGAGGACGCCCGGTGGCTGACCCTGGAAGTGAGGCCTTCAAACCGTGCCGCAATAGCCCTTTATGAAAAATTCGGGTTCAAGGTCAAGGGCATAAGGCCTCGCTATTACACTGATACTCTGGAAGACGCTTTCATTATGTGGTCGGAAGTGGAGAACAATCGTGAAATTGAACGCGGGCGGTAACGGTCTGGCGAAGGCGGAAATCGTCTCGAACCTGAATCTGAACGGGGATTATTTCCTCATGTCCATGAACGTCCCGGACAATTACGCGGAGGCCCGGCCGGGGCAGTTTGTCATGCTGAGGGCCGACCTGCGGGAGACCCCCTTGCTGAGCAGGCCTTTCAGCATTTACTCGATCAGCGGGGGCGAGGGGGCCGTTGCCTGCCTTGTGCTCTATAGGGTTGTCGGGAACACGACAAGACTGTTGAGCCGGAAAAAGCCGGGCGATTTTGTTTATGTCCTGGGGCCGCTCGGCCGCGGTTTCGACACCTCCGGAGATTTCGAAAAGTCTGTGCTTGTCGCGGGGGGGACTGGGATAGCCCCGATCTCGTTCCTTTCCGAATTGCTCATGAAAAGCGGGTCGCAGGACGTCAGTTTTTATTACGGTGCAAGGTCCGCTAAGGACCTGCTGGGCCTCGAAAGGCTGGAAAAGCAATTCACGGGGCGGCTGGACCTGAAAATATGCACGGAAGACTGCAGCAGGGGAGAGGCCGGGGTTGTAACAGCCCTTCTGCAGAGAGATTTAGGCTCCCTCAATGCCGGAGCCCGTGTCTTTGCCTGCGGGCCGACCCCGATGCTGAGGAGCCTGAAAACTTTGCTCGCAGGGGTCCGGGTGCCGGTCCAGGTTTCCATCGAGGAAAAAATGGCGTGCGGGATAGGGGCATGCCTGGCGTGCGCGGTCAGGACAGAGAGCGGATACGTCCGCGTCTGTACCGAGGGCCCGGTTTTCGATTTGGAAAAGGTGGAGCTGGATTGATGAACAATCGCCTGGAAGTGGAAATTTGCCCGGGGCTGAGTCTCAAGAACCCCGTCATGACGGCGTCGGGGACGTTTGGCTACGGCAGGGAATTCTCCGGGTACATGGACCTGGGCAGGCTGGGCGCCGTTGTGGTCAAGGGCATATCCCTGCAGCCCATGGACGGCAATCCGCCTCCCAGGATAGTCGAGACCGCGGGCGGGATGCTTAATTCCATCGGCCTTCAGAACGTCGGGGTAAGGCGGTTCATAGGCGAAAAGCTGCCATACTTAAGAGACATCGATACCCGGGTCATTGTCAATATACTGGGTGAATCGGCCGACGAGTATGGTGAAATAGCCGCCATCCTGGACGGGACGGAAGGCATCGACGGCATAGAGGTGAATATCTCCTGTCCCAACGTCTGCAAGGGGGGCATTGCGTTCGGGGCTGACCCCGACGAGGCCTACGAGATAACACGAAAAGTGACGGTCCTCAACCCACCTGCCGATAATTGTGAAGCTTTCGCCCAATGTCACGGACATAGTCGCGATCGCGAAGGCGGTCGAGGCGGGCGGGGCCGATTGCGTTTCGCTGATCAATACCCTGAGGGGAATGGCAATAAACATCGAGAAAAGGGAGCCCGAGCTCTCCAATGTCACCGGAGGCCTTTCCGGCCCGGCAATCAAGCCCGTGGCATTGAGAATGGTCTGGGAAGTGGCCAACGGGGTTTCCGTACCTGTGATCGGAATAGGGGGCATCATGAATCACAGGGATGCCCTGGAATTTTTGATCGCCGGGGCCAGGGCCGTCCAGGTCGGGACTGCCAGCTTCATCAACCCGTCGGTCACGGTAGAAATTGTCGAGGGGCTTGAAAAGTTTCTTTCAGAAAACAACATCGAAAACATCGATGAAATCATAGGTTCCCTTAAGGTCAGGCGGGAGTGAAAATGAAAGCGGAAAGAATATGTGAAGGCGTTTATCTTGTCGGCGGCCCCGATATTTCCCATTCATATGACGCAACGGCCTTCGTAGTTGAGGACGGGGGCGGGCTTGTCATGATCGATTCCGGGGCGGGCCGCAGCGCCGCGCGCATTATGGACAATATAAAAAGCGCCGGGCTGGACCCCCAGGGCATAAAAACGCTGGTATTGACGCACTGCCACATTGACCACATCGGGGGCGCCCCGTATTTTATAAGGGAACTGGGCTGCAGGCTCGTGATCCACGAGCTTGATGCCGACGCGGTTGCCGATGGGGACCCGGTGCTGACCGCGGCGAACTGGTACGAGACTGATTTCCCCCCGACAAAGATCGATGAACGCCTGTCGGGGCCGGAAGGCGCCCTGGTGCCGGGGGGGGAATTGAAGTGGCTGCATACCCCCGGGCACACACCGGGTTCCATCTGCCTTTATCTGGACAGGGGCGGGGAAAGGGTCCTTTTCGGGCAGGATATACACGGGCCGTTCCTGCCGAGCTTCAAATCCGATATCAACCTCTGGAAGTCCTCGATGGAAAAGCTCCTGGCCCTCGATGCCGATGTCCTTTGCGAGGGGCATTTCGGCATATTCCGGCCGCGTGACAGGGTCAGCGGGTATATCAGGAAATATTTGAGATCATATTGATCTTCCGAGTTTGATTGCCGTTGATTTATCCCTTAAAAAGTAGTAAATCTTCAAACGATGTTTCGAGCATTGCTTTATAATCCATTCCCGATGACAGTTTTGACTAAATATACACGCACAAGCATAGTGTATATAACTGTTTCACCGTTTTCCCATCTAATCAGTCTGTTCTACAAGGCCCGGCAATACTGCCGGGGGATAATTTTACAGCAAAGGAGGTGCTGGTCTTTCTAGAGACGCGACTAGTCAATTGAACCTGATTCGATAGAAAAAGGAGGGAATTCAATGACAGAAGCATTTAAGGATTATGTAAAGAAGAAGTACTCAAAACCGGCGCCCCTCAAAGGATCTGCGGGTGCTCGAAGTCTGCACATCTGCTCTTCGGGCCGGCAGGCCCCTCTTTCCTCGCTACACTGGGCGCCGAGGTCATCAAGATCGAGCTCCCGCCGGTAGGCGACGTGACGCGCTCCCTTAACCCGTTCGGGTGGTTCTACAAGGAGCAGGGGCCCATGTTCATGCACATCAACCCATCCAAGTATTACATGGCGCTGGACCTCCACCAGGTCGACGCCCAGGCCATCTTCCACGAGCTGTGCGCCAAGTCGCGACATCGTGGAATTCAATCTTCGCCCCGCCGTTACAAACAGGTGGAACATCGGGTATGAGACCATTAAAAAAGTCAATCCGGGTATAATCTACATCGAAAAGAACGGCTTTGGCCAATGGGGGCAGTATGCCGAAGAGGACCGGCCCTCCAACGACGGCGCGGCCCAGGCCCTCTCCGGATATTCCTGGATATCAAGTTTCCCCAACCGCCCGCCCGCTCAAGCAGAGCATCTGGGTCTGCGATGTATTTGGAGGGCTGATGGGTGAAGTTGCGGTCCTGGCCGCCCTGTACCACAGGGAGAAAACCGGGAAGGGCCAGTTCATCGAGATGTCCCAGACCGAAAATATCATGAGGGTCCTCGGATGGGTGTGGCCGTACCAGCAGATGACCGGAAAAGGCGCCGAGCCTGCCGGTAACCGCGACCTGTGCATCTGCCCGGCCGACACTTTCCTGTGCAGCGACGGCCAGTTTGCCGCAATCGCAGCCCCGGCCCCCGCGGAATTCAAGGGCCTTTGCGAGGCGATGGGAAAGCCGGAGCTTGCGTCCGACCCGCGGTTCAAGGAACATACGGAAAGGCTCAAGGACGAGAACGCCCTGGCCATCCTCAAGATCGTGGCCGACTGGGCGCGCTCGAAAAAGGCCGATGAAATTGAAGCACTCGGAAAAAGCACGGTTTCTCCGCGACCCGCGTCCATTCCTCAAAGGACATGGCGGAGGATGTCCACCGCTCCGAGCGGGAGTTCAGAGAAAATGATAGACGACCCGATTTATGGATTGTACTCCGACCATGAATTTCCGGTCATGATGTCAAAGTCGCCTCCGAAGAACAAGTGGACCGTCAGGCCGGTGGGGTTCGACAATGAATACATAATGATGAAACTGCTCGGCCGCAGCCAGGCCCAGATCGACGAACTCTACAGGATAGGCGTCCTGGGTAAATGGAAAGACCAGCAGGGCCGGCGTCCTCCCGGTGACTGGGACAAATCTTCCGGCATGATCATAAGGAGGTGAGAATATGGCCGACTATAAAAGAGCAAAATGGGCGGATTGGGCAGACAAGATCAGGTCTCTCGACGATCCTGCCGAGAATTATAAGAAACCGGAAGCATTGGATGATCTGGTTGTCCTGGACCTGAGTTCCAGGAGCATGGCGGGATGCTTCTGCTCGTCGCTGCTCGCCGAACTTGGCGCCGAAACCATCAGGATTGAACAGCCCGGCGGCGACCTCGTAAGGACGTATTCCCCCTACGGGATAATGCACCAGGGGACCGGCCTTGCGTATCTCCAGGAAGGCAGGAACAAGTATCATATCACGCTCGACCTTGAAAAGCCGGAGGGCAGGGAACTGCTCAAATCGTTTGTCGGGCAGGCCGATATATTGATCGAGACGTACCCCTGCGGCACCATGGAGAAATGGGGGCTTGGGGTACGAGGAGATGAGCAAAATCAATCCCCGCCTGATATACACTTCCATAACGGGATTCGGCCAATTCGGACCGGAAAGCGGGCGGCAGCCAGTTCGATTATGACAATATCAGCCAGGCAAGCTCGGGATCCAGTACGGGACGGGCGAGGTCCTGCCGGAAGGGAAAGACCTACGAAGACATGCCCTATGCCGTCCCGACCAAGGCGGGCCCCTGGATCGCCTGGTACACTGCCGGCACATTCGGGGCGGTGGGAATCCTTTCCGCCCTTTATTACCGGCTTAAAACAGGCGAGGGGCAGCACCTGGACGTCAGCACGCCGGAGGCTTACGAAAGATTCCACGATTATGCGCTGCACTGGTACTCGGACCAGAAGGTCCTCAACGAGAGGTTCGGAAGCCTGGACACGGCCCTGTGGCTTTACGGGTTCTATCCCACAAAGGACGGGGGCGTCTTCCTGGGCGGCCTGCGCCTGGAGATGTGGAAAGCTTTTGTTGATATAATAGGCAAGTATGATGAATGGGGCGCCGCGGAGTGGACGAGCCTTGCGCCGTTCATGAAAAAGGACTGGCAGCTTAAATACCAGGACATGATCAATCCGCTGACGGCCCAGTACACCAGCGAAGAGCTGACGCAAAAATCAATCCAGTATGCAAAGACCGGGCGCCTCGCTCCCATAACGCCGGTTGTCGCGGAGATAGTGTCGCCCTGGAAGGCCATGCAGGACCCGAACTGGATAGAGCGCGGGATATTCACCCCGGTCCAGGATCCCGTATACGGAAGCATCGTTTGCGCCCAGTCGCAGTGGAAGTCAACCGAGACGCCGCCCCGGACAAAATGGGTCTGCCGTCCCGTCGGATATGACAATCCCTTCATATACCTCAAATACATGGGCATCGGGCCGACCAGGTTGAAAGCACTCGCCGAAAAGGGAATCATTTGAAATCACGAACCTTTGAAAAAGGGGGCCGCGCCCCCCCTTTTTTTAAATTTGACCCCGTCAGCAGTTTGTTGAGAGCTCAATTACTCCGGCTGAAAATATGAAACACGGGAAATAGGGTGTTCAACATACATAAATAATGTGCACCTATGCTTGAAAATTTAAATGGAGGGAATTCATGAGTGTTTTGAAGCCCCTGACCGATGCGGAAAAAGCGCGCTATGACAAGCTGGACAAAGAAAATATCGAATTTCTCCTCAACAGGTACAACCGGGTAAACCGCTGGGTCATTGCCGATATGATCCGGAGGAGCAGCTATCATTATCCCGATAAAGCTGCGGTTGTTTTCCAGGGCAAGACCTTGAGCTACGCGCAGCTGGAGAATGAATGCAACCAGGTGGCCAATGCCCTGCTTGATCTGGGACTGGAGAAATACGACCGCGTCGCGATCCTCGCCCATAACACAATCCACCACGTCCTGACCTGGTTCGGCTGCTGCAAGGCAGGGATGGTTTACCTTGCCATCAATTATCTCCTGCGCGGCAAAGATATCTCGTATTGCATCAAGCATTCGGAAGCGAAAGTTTTCATAGTGGAGGATTCTCTCTATGACCTGGTGAAAGACGTGCTGGACGATATGCCTTCCGTGAAGACCTGGATCTGGTCGAACCAGGGCGCCGGGAAGAGCTCGGAAAACAAGAATTTCACGGATTTCGATTCCTGGTATAAAAAATACCCCGCGAGCGAGCCGGACACTATCCTGCACATCACGGACCCCGTCCAGATGACTTACACCAGCGGCACCGAATCACTGCCCAAAGGCGTTATCATAAATAACCAGGCGCTGATGGCCCAGTACATGGGGACGATCGTGGACGGCCAGTACGACGAGGACGATATCAGCATCAACGCACTGCCCATCTATCATTGCGCGCAGCGGGACGTTTTCATGAACCCGGTTTTCTGGGTTGGCGGGACCAATGTCCTGATCGCCCCTGACATCGGGCAGATTTTGAAGAACATAGCCGATTTCAAAGCGACCATGTTCTTCGCCCCGCCGACGGTCTGGATAGGCATGATGAGGCACCCGGATTTCGACAAGTATGATCTTTCCTCGCTGAAGAAATGCTATTACGGAGCTTCCATCATGCCGGTCGAGGTACTGAAGGAATTGATGAGCAGGATGCCGGGCGCAAAGGTTTACAACTATTACGGACAGACGGAGCTTGCTCCTTACCATACAATCCTGAAGGCAAAAGACGCCATGGCCAAACTCGGATCTGCCGGAATGGGCGGGCTGAACATGGAGACGAGGCTGGAGGATGACCAATTCAACCCCATTAGCGGCGGCCGGATGCACCGGGCGAGATTTGCGGCAAAGGGCCCCCATGCCATGATGCTTTATTTCAAGGACCCCGCGAAAACCGAAGAGGCCATGACAGGCGGATGGTTCCATTCGGGTGACGTCGGGATCATGGATGAAGACCGGTACATCACGGTTGCCGACCGGAAAAAGGACATGGTAAAAACGGGCGGTGAAAATGTCCCGACAAGGGAAGTCGAAGAGGCCATTTACCTTGACAAGCAGGGTGCAGGAAGTGGCGGTCATCGGCGTGCCCCATCCCAAATGGGTGGAGGCGGTCGTTGCGGTTGTTGTCCCCAAGAAGGGCGAGAAAATCACCCAGGCGGAATTAATGGATCTCTGCAAGAAAGAGCTTGCCCCGTTCAAATGTCCCAAGGGGATTGTTTTTGTTGACGCCCTCCCCAAGACGCCGACTGGGAAGATACTCAAGAGGGAAATGAGAAAGACTTATTCAGAACTTTTTGATTAGAAAGCAGCTAACTGAAGCAACAAACCATCCGGGCGGAATAATTCCGCCCGGATTTTTTGAGAGCGCCTGTTGAGAGTTCTGCTGGTTAACCCTGCGTTCGACGGCAGTGCGGAGGTGCCGCCGCTGGGCCTGTTGTGCCTGGCTTCTGTCCTGATCGGCGCAGGCGTGGAAACCAGGGTGATTGACCTCGATGTCCCCGGCCTCGAAGACCCGCATCGGTGACCCTGCGATCCGCAATGGCGCGAATTCTGGCCCATCCGTCCTGGGGGTGACCTCCACCAGCCGCAACTATGATTCCGCTGTACGGGCCATCGGCTGCGCCAGGGAATTTTCACCCGGTATTGTCACGGTCTGGGGGGTGTTCACGCTACCGCTTGCCGGGGATGGCATACTCGAAAGCGTACCGGCACTGGATTTCCTGATCCGCGGGGAGGGGGAACACCCTTTTCTGGAGCTGGTCCGGAGCCTGGCCGGGAAAAGGGATCACAGGGGTATAGAAGGCCTCAGTTTTCGCTCAACTGGCGGTATCGTGCACAATCCGCGCGGGGCTCCCGCCGGCCTCGACGAGTTCCCCGTGCCTGCCCATGAACTGGTCCCGAACGGCAATTACCGGGCGAGGAGCATCTCATCCAGCAGGGGCTGCGTCCACAGCTGCTCCTTCTGTTCCATAAAAGAGATGTACGGGAAAGGCGTGCGGTTCAGGGCGGTCCCGGTAGTCACCGAGGAAATCTTTCATCTCACCACCCTGGGTGCGCGCCGCATAATGTTCACGGACGATAATTTCACATCGGACCGCAATCGCTTGAGGGAACTGTGCGGCGCAATGATAAAAACCGGCCTGGCAGGCCGGGCGGAATATATTACCGAGGGAAGGCTTGACGACATCGCGCGCCATCCCCTGAGCGCCCAGTTCCTGGGGGAGGCCGGGTTCCGGTATATTTACGCCGGCGCCGAATCCGCCTCGCAAAGCGTGCTGGATTTCTACAGGAAGAAGACAACCCCGGACGAGGTGTTCGCGGGGGCCATGCACTGCATAAACAGCAATGTAATGCCCGTCGTTAATTTCATCCTGCTCGGCCCCCGCGACAGCGTCCTCACGATACGGGAGACAATCGCCTTTGCGCGCCGGCTGTTTGAATCGGGGGCCCAGATCGCCTACACGGAAACGGCAGTGCCCTATCCCGGCACGAGGCTCAGGGCGCATCTGGAAAAAGAGGGCAGGCTCAGGGAAAAGGGCGGAGTCATCTGGTTCGTGCCGGAGGTAAAGCCGGGTTATGAGGAATTTCTTTCCTTATTTGCCGCCGCCCGCAAGGAAGCGCACAGGCGATTCGGGCACAGGCCGCTTTTCGAACAGCAAAGGGTCTATTTCGAGCTCAGCTGTCTCGACGAAATACTCTCCGAATACCCAGAATGATATAGACAAAAAAGAGGGGCGGATTAAACCGCCCCTCTTTTTTAATTTTTTCCTAGCGCCTAGTGCCTGATACCTAACGCCTGCCCTTAAGCTATACTGCTCAAGATATCCCTTGCGATGATAAGCCTCTGGATCTGGTTGGTGCCTTCATAAATGGATGTGATCCTCACGTCCCTGAAGTACCTTTCGACCGGGAACTCCTTCGTGTAGCCGTAGCCGCCCAGCATCTGGATAGCCCTGTGGCAGGCCCTTTCGGCTGCTTCCGTTGCGTAGTACTTGGCCATCGATGCCTCGCGCGCGAAGAATTTCCCCTGTTCCTTCTTGAAAGCCGCGTTCATCAGCAGGAGCCGGGCCGCTTCCAGTTCGGTGTACGATTCGGCGATCATCCACTGGATGGCCTGGAAATTGGTGATGGGCTGGTCGAACTGCTTCCTCTCCTTGGCATAGCGCGTCGCGAAATCGATCGCGGCCTGGCCGACGCCGAGGCCCAGGGAGCCGATGCCGATGCGCCCGCCCGCAAGTTCGCCCGCGGCTGTCCGGAAACCGTCGTTTAGCTTGCCCATCAGTGCTGTTTTCGGAATGCGGCAGTCCTCGAAAATAAGCTCGTTTGTTACCGAGCCGTGCTGGCCCATCTTGTGTTCAGCCCGCCCGATTGTGAAGCCCGGGAGCCCGTTCTCAACGAGGAATGTGCTGATGTTCTTCCCTTTCTTAGCCTCTTTATCGGTGACCGCCCAGACGACAAACACCCCGGCGTATTCCGCGCTGGTGATGAAAAGCTTGTTCCCATTGAGGATGTAGGAATCGCCGTCGGCAACGGCATGGCACCTCATTCCCGCGGGGTCCGAACCGGCCATAGTTTCCGTGAGTCCAAAACCGCCGGCGTAGAACTCGCCTGAGCATATCTTCGGGATGTATTTCTTTTTCTGCTCTTCGGTCCCGATTGCCTGGATGACTTCGCAGACCATGTTGTTAACCGACATCGTGACAGCCGTTGACGCGCAGGCGCGCGCAATCTCAGTAACGGCAAGGCTGAACGCGATAACTCCCGCTTCCGATCCGCCGTATTCGCCTTTCACGTTGATGCCCATCAGTCCGAGTTCGCCGAGCTTGCGCAGGTTCTTCAGAAATGTCGGCCTGTCCCCGGTGGTGTCATGAATGGCGGCCACGGGCTCGAGTTCGCTCTTGGCGAAGCTCCTCGCGGTGTCCTGGATAATCTTTTGCTCTTCGGTCAGATCTAAATTCATTTCCCATCTCCTTCTTTTATTCTATAAAACCATTCAAGGGTGGAGTGAATGGATTATATGCCAATTTGAAAAAAAGGGGCCAGGAAGCCTGGCCCCTTTTAAGAAACTTAACCTCAATTATGGATTTGATCGCCGCAGGATACTCAGTTTTCGCGGGAAGGAAGATCAGTTCGGGATCAACGAATTCCCTGAGCACAAAGAGCTCCCTGTAAGTGGGGTGGGGCGTTTCGCCTTTGACATTCTTGACGTTGAGATCAAAGCCGCAATTTTCCTTCACCTGCGCCACCGTGACGCCGGGATGATGCGTTTCGAGGTAGATCTCACCTTTATCATCAAACCTGTAAACGCCCATGTTGGTAACGACGCCGGTCGGCCCGCAGTCCGCAAACGGCGTGTTCTTCCAGACTTCCTTCTTGGGTTTCCATTCGTTCGTTTTGAAATCCCAGCACCACCATCCGGGCGTGGTTGTGTATTCATTCCTCTCGAGGAACCTTCTCTTCTCCTGGAGTATTATGTAGGCCGTCCTCTTCGCCATCGTCCCGATGTCGGAATTTCCGCCTGAACCGGTGAAGCGGTGGGAGGGACGATAATAGTCACCGATCGAGGTGACATTGACTCCGCCGTATTTATCGATAGCGGCGCCTCCGAGGAACCCAAGGGTAACGAACCCCTGCTGGAGGTAATAGCCGAAAGTGTCTACCAGTCCGCCAAGCACTGAGCTCATGTTTGCGGCCCTCTGGTCGCAGACGGACATGGGGACGTGCATTGTTTTTCCGTCGGTGATCCCGGATTCATAGATAAGGGTCGCCTTCGGCGCATTGGTGAAATTCGCCGTCATGATTCCGACCATGGGAAGGCCCGTGCCGGCAAAGACTATATCGTCATTCCTGACTTCGTGAGCAACCGCGATAGCCATCAGTTCAGGAAGGATAAACTCGCCCGGTTTCGCAGGCTCGTCGGGAATCTTATCGATCAATTCCATCAATTCTTCCATCGATTTAGCCATATTCTATTTCCCCCCTTTCTCTTAATAACCGCTTCTGGCCACGGACAAGGCCATCTTCATCCTGGGCGCGGGCTTTTTGCCTCTCATCATCCTGACACTGTACCCTGTAACGCTGTCGGCCTTCAGATCAAGAAGCTTCTTGGCGCCGAGCTTTACAATGAATTCTTCCCAGCTTTTCGGGCCATACACCCACTCCTCCATCCATTTCTTCAGGTCGGATTCGTTTCTGGATGCCGCGTCCATGTCGCGCATGAAAGGCGCATCGTAGTCATAATAGAAAGGTACGGAACTGGGGAAAGCACCCCACGGGCACTCAACAATAGTGTCAACCGTGAAGTACGGTATCTGGTTGGATTCCGGCGATTTGCGCATCTCGGCCTCGGGAACGACTTCCTCTGCTATGACTAACGACCTTGTCGCAGGCAAAAGAGATTTCCTTGTCGATGGTGCCGACGCCTCTCCACCTGGCGGTGCCTTTGTCACCGCACTGGGCTACATGGATGATTGCAAGATCGGGCCTGGCGGCCGGCAGCAGGACAACGTCTCCCTCTCCAAAGAAGGGCTCTTCCATCTGGATGAATTTCTTCTTTGCGATCTTGGGGTTCTTGCCGTCCCTCAGTCCGGCTTTCCCCAGCGCGTCATACTTGGCATTGTAAAGGTCTGATCCAAGAGGGGCATAATAGGGGATAAAGGGTGCTCCAATTGCGCCGGCAAGGAACCTCATGGCCATTGCGCCATGGGAGTAATCTTCCAGGATAGCCTTGCCCGACAGGTAATTTCTATTCATGTTGATATCGAGCTTCCCTGCCATTTCGCCCCAGCCCATCCAGTCCGTTTCATAAATCTTTATGGCACTGGCCGCATTGAGGAGCCAGGTGCAGCAGCTGCCGTGCCTGTCGATAACGTGAAGGTCCTTGACCCCCTGTCTCACCATCTCCCAGGCAAATGCCATTGGATTCCTGTTGAAGCCCGTAAAGCCGCTGAAAGCAACCTGCATTCCGTTCTTTGCATGTTTCTTGACAGCTTCTTCAAGGGTCAATATTTCTGCCTTCTTCGAACTTCCGCGAATTCGCATATCTACCTCCTTTTAGTGTTGACTCAAAACCCCCACAACAAAAACTTAGAAAAAGTACGCCGAAAACCAGGATTTCACCTCCCTTCGGTGTTTATTTGCCGGGAAAAGATTTCCGGGAGCCTTACCGGAAAGTTTCTCCCTTAAAATCTGGTATACTTTGAATTCATTGAAGAAATTATGTGCGGGAAGATTCGTGGAATAGCTTATATGAAAGGAAAACCCTGTAGCAGACTGAAAAGCAACAGGGGAGTATTGAAAATAGAGAAGTGAAAAATTAATCCTCATCGTCACCAGCAGTTTTCAAGTGCAAACAAGTCACAATGTAATGCGGCTGATAAGAACAATTTTAGAGGTCAGCAGCAAGACAGTCTCAAAAAAATCAACAAGGGAATTCTTTCAACAGTATGCGAAAAACTAACTCGAATTTTATAAGTTATCCGAGGAAATAGTGTCAAGGGAAAATTGGAAAAACTGCAATTGCGGTCATTTATTATTCAGGAAGTCTTCGATTTGCCTGGTGCCCATGCAGTTCAGGCAATCGTGTTTTTCAATCCACCCTTTGCGTGCGATGTTGATCCCGAAGCCGCACATCCGAGAGCCCCTCGTCGTGATGGGCATCGGGGTTGATTGCAACCCTGGCCCCCTCGCGCTTCGCAGCCCGGCACAATCTCCAGTCGAGGTCGAGGCGGTGCGGGTTCGAGTTGATCTCGATGGCCGTATTGGCCCGTGCCGCGTGCTGGATCACCTTTTCCATGTCTACCGCGTAGGGATTTCGCGCCAGGAGGATCCTGCCCGTCGGATGGGCAAGCATTGTCGTAAACCTGTTTTCCACGGCCTTGATGATCCTCGCCGTCATTTCCTGTTCCGGCATCGAGAAATGCGAATGGACTGCGGCGATCACGAAATCGAACTTCCTCAATACGTCCTCGTCATAGTCAAGGCTGCCGTCGGGCAGGATATCCGATTCGATTCCCTTGAATATCCGGAAAGAGCTGTCCTTCCTGTTCATTTCGTCGATTTCGGCGAACTGGCTGAGCACCTTTTCGACGCTCAGACCCCCGGCGTAAAAAGCCGAACGGCTGTGGTCCGCTATCCCGATGTATTCGAGCCCCATCCTTTTGGCGTAATCAACGATGCTATTCAGGGTGCTTGTGCCGTCGCTTGCCCGTGGTATGCAGGTGGAACACCCCGCGGATGTCTTCCATCCGGACCAGGCTGGGGAGCGATCCGTCGGCCGCCGCCTCGATCTCGCCCATGTTCTCCCTGAGCTCCGGCGGGATGAAATGCAGCCCGAGGGCGGCAAATATCTCCTGCTCGTCGCGGCAGGCAACCAGGCCCTCGTTCGGAGAAAAGCCCGTACTCGTTCATCTTGAGGCCCATCCTCCCGGCGCGGCCCCGCATGGCTACATTGTGCTCCTTGCTCCCGGTGAAATGGTGGAGGGCGTAAGGGAATTCCCCGTCCGAAACAATCCGCAGGTCGGCATTTATACCGGAGGACATGACAACGCTTGCCTTGGTATCGCCTTTGGAAGTCACCCTGTCCACCTGGGGGAGGGCGCTGAAGAAATCGGCAACAGCGGCGGGCCGGCTGGTCGAGCAGACAATGTCTATATCTTTCACTACCTCGTTGCAGCGCCGCAGCGAACCGGCAATTTCCGCCCGTATGACATCAGGGTTGTTCAGCAGGGATTCGTGCAGGGGGAGGCGATGTCGAATGCTTCATGATAAAGCCGCTTCTCGGAGAATTTCTTGAGGGCGTTTATGCCGGCGAGGATATTGGCCTGGCTCTTAGCGCCGAACCCGGAGAGGTCCGTCAAATGATTTTCCAGGCAGGCGTGTTCGAGTTCGCCGACTGTTTCAATGTTGAGGTATTCGTAAAGCTTGCGGATCTTCCTGGGCCCCAGCCCCTGGATCCTGAGCATCTCCAGGTGCCCGGGGGGGACGGAGGACTTGAGCTCGTCGTAATACGCGAGGGCTCCTGTCAGGGCCAGCTCCCGGATTTTTTTTTCCAGGGCGGAACCTATGCCCTTGACGGTCGAGAGCCTGTTTTCGGATATCAGGGCATACAGGTCCTCTTCGAGGTTTTCGATCCGCCTGGCCGCATTGAAATACGCGCGCGACTTGAACGGGTCCTCGCCTTTCAACTCCAGCAGGGTCCCTATGTTGTCGAGGATCGCGGAAATTTCTTTCTTGGTAAGAGCCATACCCTAAATCTAATTCTGTCCTGGCCACGGCCCCAACTTCGGCAGCGAGTTCCTCAAGTCGCTCAGGCGGGATAGACTGGCGGAGGTCATCCATCCCTATCTCGAGCACCTCGCAGTAGGCCAGCGTGAAAGATTCGTAAATCATGATCAGCGAATTGAGCCCGCCGTCTTCCTCTCCGGACACGAGCGCCTCACCGATACTCTGACTGATATAATCATCTTCCGCGAGCTTCAGGGAAGATTTCTCCAGCGCGTTCAGGTACTCGGGCGGGCTGATTGAATCGTTTTGGAGAAGCCAGTTCAGCTGGAGACACACGCTGTAGCAGTAAAACGCCCTGTCCATGATTTCTTTTTCATCAAGCATTGGGTTGCCTTTCTGTTTTTTAGCCGGATCGAACCGTGCAAGAGCGATCCGCGTCCAGCCCCGGGCAGGTGCATGAGTATAGGGGAGCCGCTGAGTCCTGTCAAGTCCAACTGCCTGTGATCATTGCAAGTTCCTTCCCATGACAGTCCCTGGAAATGCACGATGAGGTTGACTTTTGACCATGTTGTGTTATCTTTTTCCATTATTCGGGGGTAATCACAATGAAAATAAAAATGAAGAGTGGTCTGCTGGAAATTTCCCCCGCAGACGCCCTTGTTTTATTCATCAGGGAGGGCGGGGCCGGCACCGGCAAAAAGAAACGTTCACCAGGTTCTGCGCTTACAGGGATTGCCGGACGCATCGACAAGGCTGCCGGGGGGATCATTGCCGATTTGATAAAGGCTGGCGACTTTACCGGTAAACAGGACGAAACGACTCTCCTTTACACCCGGGGCTCTGTCCCGTCCAAGAGGATTATCCTGTCAGGATTGGGCAAGGCCGAGAAGTTCTCTTCCGATTCCATGAGGAGGGCCGTCGCGGCTGCCTGCCGCAGGGCCAACGATTTGAAAATCAAGAGCATTGCCGCCTCCCTCGATGATGAGTTCGGGGACCTCCCAATAGACCAGGCATCAGAAGCCATGGCGGAGGGCTTCATGCTGAGCGGCTACTGCTTTGACCGGTACAAGGCCGATGACGGCAAAAAGCCGAGAGTCAAAGAGCTCCATGTGTATGTTGATGACCGGGCCGGCCGGGCTAAATTCCGGAATGTGAAAAAGAGCCTGGAAGCGGCTGAAACGGTCTGCGAAGCCGTCCTGCTGGCGAGGGATTTGTCCTGCGCGCCGGCGAACCTGGTAACGCCTGCGGCAATGACCCGTAAGGCATTTGAGTTATCGGCCCCAAACCTGAAAGTGAAGGCCCTCGGCCCGGCCGAGATGAAGAAACTGGGGATGAACGCGGTCTTGTGCGTCGCCCAGGGCAGCAATGAGCCGGCCTCTTTCATCATAATGGAATACGCGGGGAAACGCGGGTCCGATGAGCGGATCGTCATTGCGGGAAAGGCGATCACATTTGACAGCGGCGGCATTTCCCTCAAGCCCGCCGAAAAGATGGAAGAGATGAAGGCAGATATGTCCGGCGGGGCCGCCGTTATCGCGGTAATGAAGGCCGTTGCCGCGCTGAAGCTGCCGGTCAACATCGTCGGCCTGGTGCCCGCCGCGGAGAACCTGCCTGGCGGCAAGGCCTATAAGCCGGGCGACGTAATCAAAACCATGTCCGGCCTCACGGTCGAGGTGATCAGCACCGATGCCGAGGGCCGGATGCTCCTGGCGGACGCCCTTACGTATGCCGCGAGGTACAAGCCGGCAGCCCTGATCGATATCGCAACCTTGACCGGGGCATGCCATGTAGCGCTGGGGGACAAGGTCTGCGGCATGTTTCCAACGATGAAAAGCTCAAGTCTCTGCTCATTGAGGCGTCCTCGCAGACGGGCGAGAAGGTCTGGGAGCTGCCGCTCGTGGATGAATACCGGGAATTCATAAAGAGCGATGTCGCCGACCTGAAAAATACCGGGGGAAGGTTTGGCGGCGCAATCACGGCCGCGCTCTTCCTCAACAGGTTTGCCGGGACGTTGCCGTGGGTGCACCTCGATATTGCCGGACCTGCATGGTCGTCATCCGCGAAGGGCTATGTCCCCAAGGGTGCGACAGGCTTCGGGGTGAGGCTGCTCGTGAGTTTCGTGAAGAATGGGCTGAAACAGGCAATGAACGTTCTGGAGATCCGGGGACTCAAGACATATTTCGAGACGGGGCGGGGCACGATCAAGGCCGTTGACGGCGTCGACCTGACACTGAAGAAAGGCGACACCCTCGGTGTGGTCGGCGAGTCCGGCTGCGGCAAAACGGTGCTGTCCCTGTCGATAATGCGGCTGGTGCCCAAGCCCGGCGGGAAGATCGTCGCGGGAAAGATCATTTTCGAAGGCACCGACCTGCTGACGCTTGACGAGAGCCGGATGAGGGAGATCAGGGGAAAGGACATCTCCATGATCTTCCAGGAGCCGATGACCTCCCTTAACCCGGTGCTGAAAATCGGGGACCAGGTCTCCGAGGTCATAAGGCTCCACCAGGGCCTGTCCCAGGCCGATTCGCTGGCGCGCGCGGTGGAGATCCTCAGGATGGTCGGCATACCCGCCCCGGAGCAGCGGGCCAGGGAATACCCCCACCAGATGAGCGGCGGGATGAGGCAGAGGGTCATAATTGCCATGGCCATTGCGTGCCGTCCCAGGCTTATCCTGGCGGACGAGCCCACAACGGCCCTGGACGTGACCATCCAGGCCCAGATACTTGATATCCTTGAAAGGCTCAAGGAGGAGCTTGATACCTCGGTCATACTCATCACCCACGACCTTGGGGTCATTGCAGAGACAGCCAGGAATGTTGCGGTCATGTACGCCGGCAAGGTCGTGGAATTCAGCCCCGTTAAGGAGCTTTTTGCCGAGCCGCTCCACCCTTACAGCGATGGGGCTTCTCCAGTCGGTGCCAAAATCAACGAAGGCGAAAGTCGGGAAGCAGGATACCTGAAGACAATCCCGGGTACAGTGCCCAGCCTTTATTCGCTCCCCCCCGGCTGCAGTTTCCAGGACCGCTGCCCGGTCGCGGAGGAGCAAATGCCGGCGGGAGGAGCCTGTCCTTAAAGAGTTCTCCCCGGGGCATTTCGCCCGCTGCTGGAGGTGTCGTTGATAGAACAGGCCCAACCCAGGAGGCCGGTCCGGACAGGTCATTAATACTGGAAACCCGCGATTTGAAAAAATATTTCTCGCCAAGGGGAGGGTTTTTCTCCTCCCGGGCGGGGACGGTAAAGGCGGTAGACGGCGTGAGCCTGAAACTGTTCGAGGGCGAGGTCCTCGGCCTTGTGGGCGAGAGCGGCTGCGGGAAATCAACCTACGGGAAACTCATTGTAAAGCTCGAAGAACCGACCGGGGGCGAAATATTGTTCCGGGGCGTTGAGATAACCGGGCTTGCGGGGGCCGAACTGAAAAAATACCGGCGGGAGGCGCAGCTTATCTTCCAGGACCCCTATTCATCTCTGAACCCGAGAAAGAGCGCCGGGAGCATAATTGGAGAGCCGCTTGAAGATTCACGACATTCTGGAGCCCCGGGAACGCGATGCCGAAGTGGCGAGGCTCATGGAAATTGTGGGGCTCACGAGTGAGCAGGCCAGGCGCTATCCTCATGAATTCAGCGGGGGCCAGCGCCAGAGGATCGGGATCGCCAGGGCGCTCGCGCTCAAGCCCAGCCTCATCATCGCGGATGAACCTGTTTCCGCCCTGGACGTGTCCATCCAGGCCCAGATACTGAATCTCATGAAAGACCTGCAGAAGGAATTCGGGCTGACTTACCTGTTCATCTCCCACGATTTGAGCGTTGTTGAGCACATCAGCGACAGGGTAGGGGTGATGTACCTGGGCAAAATAGTGGAGCTTGCGCCCAGCAGTGCGCTTTACGAAACCCCCCTTCACCCTTATACCAGGGCGCTGCTCTCGGCGGTTCCGGTCCCGGACCCCAATTTGGAAAGGCGGAAGAGGATCGTTCTCGGCGGCGATGTCCCGAGCCCGATCAATCCGCCTGCCGGGTGCCATTTTCATCCGCGCTGTCCCATGAAACAGGATATTTGCGAAAAGGAGGCCCCAGCCCTGCGGGATTTCGGCTGCGGGCATTTTGCCAGCTGCCATTTTGCGGAACTCACCTGAAAGAGACGGGAAGGCAATGAATGAAAACAGGATAAATTTCAAATCAGGCGAACTGACCCTTGAGGGCCTGTTTGCGCTGGGGACAACCCGCAAGGGCGCCGTCCTTGCCCACCCCCATCCCATGATGGGCGGCAACATGCGGGACAACGTCCTCATGGCGCTTGCGGAGGCGTTCAGAGATGCCGGATATTCCACCCTGAGGTTCAATTTCCGGGGGACGGGCAGGAGCGAGGGCTTCTTTGACAACGGTATCGGAGAACAGGAGGACTTGAAATCCGCGGTCAATTTTCTGAAATCAATGGGACATGAAGAGATCGTGCTGGCCGGATATTCCTTCGGCGCATGGGTGAGCTTCCGGGCCGCAATGACGGATGGCATTTCTGACGTCATCCTGGTGGCGCCGCCGCTTGCGGAAATGGATTTCGATTTTGCGGCCTCCGGCTCCCGGGTCGGCCTGGCAATCTGCGGCGATTCGGACCCATTTTGCCCCGCGGGCGCTTTGAGGGACCATGCGGATGCAAACGGTTTCAAAATGGCCGTAGTTGAAGGGGCGGACCACTTTTTCTTCGGCAGGGAAAGGGACTTGATCCAAATAGTCAGCGGCTACCTGGACATGGTCAAAAATGGCTGAGAAGATCGACACTAAAAAACGCGAGGCTAAATCCGGGTCCGGCAAGGTCCGGGACCTGCAACTTCTCGGGGCCATCCTGCAGGGTTCTCCCATCCCCGCCTTCGCCATCAACAGGCAGCACAAGGTAATCTTCTGGAACCGCGCCCTTGAAGAACTTACAGGGATCAAGGCCGCCGAGATGCTCGGGACTGGAGAATACTGGCGCTTGTTTTTCCAGGAAAAACAAGAGCTCATGGCCGACTTGCTCATCGATGGCCGGGCCGATCAGGCCATCCATTCACACCCTCTCATGTTCAGGAAATCGAAGCTGATAAGCGAGGCTTACGAGGCTACGAATTTCTTCCCCGATATTGGAAAGAGCGGGAAGTGGCTGAGGGTTCACGGCTTCCCTGTTGAGGAATGATAAAGGGGAAATCATCGGTGCCCTGGAAACAATCGAAGACGTGACAGAACGGGGCCTGGCCGAGGAACTGTATGAAAAGCTCGCAAACAATTCGCCGGTCGGGATCTTTGTTGCCCAGGACGGTAAATTCATCTTCACCAATGCCCAGTTCCAGAAGTCTACCGGTTACAGTCATGGACGAACTTGCGGGGCACAACGTGCTGAGCATCGTTCATTCCGGTGACAGGGCCGCCGCCCGGAAAAACGCCGTCGAGATGCTCAAGGGAGGCCGCGTTGCCCCTTATGAATTCCGGATAAAGACAAAGCAGGGCGACACAAGGTGGATTATGGAGACGGTCACGTCCATACCCTTCAGGGGAGGAAAGGCCGTTCTCGGCAGCTACATGGATATCACCGAACAGAAGGAATGGCGCTCCAGCATCGAGGAGCTGGAGACGCTCGAGGCTTCCATCCTGGATGCGATCCCGCATGCGGTCCTGGGTCTCAAGGACAGGCGGATCATTTTTGCAAACAATGCCGTCGCCACTGTCTTCGGCTGGGACCCCGGGGAACTCATAGGCAAGAGCACGCGCGTTCTCTACAGGTCCGACAAGGAATACGAACAGATAGCGAGCGATTTCTATCCTGCACTGGAAAAGAGCCCCACCTTCATGGAAGAGTTCCCTTGCCGCCGCAAGGACGGCAGGGATATTATATGCATGGTGAGCACTTCCCGGATAGGTTCATCCCTGAAGAACCGGAGGATCGTTGCGACTTACGAGGACATTACCGCCCGGAAGAAGGCGGAAACGGATCTTAAGCAGAGTTTTGAGAAGGTTCAGAAAGGCCTGGAAGACACAATCCAGACCATAGCGATGATTGTCCAGACGAGGGACCCTTACACGGCCGGGCACCAGAGGCAGGTTGACAAGCTTGCCACCGCCATCGCGAGGGAGATGGGCCTTTCCGAAGACAGGATCAAGGGCATTCGCACCGCGGCACTCCTCCACGACATCGGAAAGATATACGTGCCCGCTGAAATGCTGAGCAGGCCCGGTCACCTCACCGAAACAGAGTACGACATCATGAAGAAGCACCCCCAGGTCAGCTTCGACATACTAAGCATGATAGAGTTCCCCTGGCCTGTTGCCGAGATAGTTTCCCAGCACCATGAAAGGCTCAACGGGTCAGGCTATCCCGGGGGGCTCAAGGGCGCCGAGATACTGCTCGAGGCGAGGATCCTGGCGGTTGCCGATGTGGTGGAATCAATGGCCTCGCACCGCCCCTACCGCCCCACAGTCGGCATGGACAAGGCGCTTGCGGAGATCAATGAGAACAAGGGCAATCTTTACGATCCTGAAGTCGTCGACGTATGCACCAGGCTGTTAACCGAGAAAGGGTTCAAATTCGATTGACCGTCGGGTTGGCTTTATTGATTTGATTGAGCGAGGTAGAACATGGACTGGGTAACTTTTCTGCTCGGGTTGGTAATCGGGCTCGTTTCAGGGGCATTTCTCACTTACCTGTTAAGGGCGTCCAGGGAAAAAGCGGCCACTGAGATAGCCCGGGAAGTCCTCAGGGAGAGCGAGATTGAAAAAAAGGCGGCCCTTGACGAAATCATGAACAACCTGAAAGCGAATTTCTCCAGCATCTCCCTGGAAACCCTCTCCAGGTCGACCGATGAATTCCTGAAACTGGCAAAATCAAAGCTGGACACGGAGAGGGAGTCGACCGCGCAGGAGCTTGATTCCCGCAAGGCCCTTATCGACCAGCAGCTTGAGAACATGAACAAAGGGCTGGAAAATGTGACCAGGGTAATCACCGAGCTGGAGAAGGACAGGGTCGGCAAGTTCCAGGAGCTCTCCAGCCAGCTGAAGAAGACGGGCGAGCTGACTTCGGAGCTGGCGAGGAACACCAGCACGCTGCGCGAGGCGCTGGCCAGCTCCAAGGTGAGGGGCCAGTGGGGCGAGAGGATGGCCGACGACGTCCTGAGGATGTGCGGCTTCGTCGAAGACGTCAATTACATGAAGCAGAAGACGCTCGAGGGGGGCTCGCGGCCCGATTTCACCTTTCTGCTGCCCAGGGGCCTGAAGCTCAACATGGACGTGAAGTTCCCCCTCGACAACTACCTGAAATGGATAGAAGCCTCGACCGACGCGGAGAAGAAAGGCTTCAGGGACGTGTTCCTCCGCAATATCAGGGACAAGATAAAAGAGGTATCGACGCGCAATTACATAGACCCGGCGGGAAGCACTGTTGATTACGTCCTGCTGTTCATCCCCAACGAGCATATTTACGCGTTTATCCACGAGCAGGACAGTGCCATACTGGAAGACGCGCTCCGGAGCAAGGTCGTATTCTGTTCGCCGGTGACCCTTTTCGCCGTCCTGGCCGTTATCCGCCAGGCAGTGGACAATTTTGCCCTCGAAAGGACATCGCATGAGATCCTGAGCCTGCTCGGCGAGTTCCGGGAGCAGTGGGTGAAATATGTCGAGCATTTTGAGAAGCTTGGCAAGAAAATTTCTGATGCGCAGAAGGAGTACGAGACCCTGGCCGTCACGCGCCGCAGGCAGCTGGAAAGGCCGCTTGACAAGATAGAGCGCCTCAAAGCGAGCGGCGCCCTGCCCGCGATCGAGGAAGGCGGGGAGATTTTCGTGATATCCGGCGACAAGGATAGAACTTCGGAATAATATGTTTGGATATCGCAAGACGATCTCAATGCAGCGGTTCAGGAAATTGAAAACTCCGGGAGGCCCTTCCTGTCCCGGGGCGTTTTATTCTCGTGATGAAATCCGTTCATAATCTCATCGTCATTCTCGGCCCCACCGCCTCGGGAAAGACGCGGCTGGGCGCGAGGCTTGCCGCCCTTTTGGGCTCCGAAATAATCTCGGCGGATTCGCGGCAGGTGTACCGCGGAATGGACATCGGGACGGGCAAGGACCTGGCGGATTACGAAGTGGACGGCCGCGCCGTTCCCTACCATATGATAGATATCATTGACCCCCGGGAAGAATTCAGCGTCTACGATTACCAGCAGCTGTTCTATCGCTGTTTCACGGGAATCCGTTCGAGGGGGATTGTCCCCGTCCTTGTCGGCGGTTCCGGGATGTATATCGAATCGGTCCTGCTCGGGTACAGGATGCCGCGTGCCCCCGTCAACCGTGAATTGCGCGGCGAGCTGGAACAGAAAAGCACGGAAGAGCTCATCGATATCCTGAAGGGGCTTAAGCCGGTCCTGCACAATGTTTCGGATTTCGCCGACAGGCCAAGGATCTTGAGGGCAATCGAGATAGCCGCTGCCCCAAGGCAGGATGAAGATAATATCGGGGCGCCGGAGATCAGGGCCGGGGTGTTCGGAATTCTCTGGGAAAGGGAAAGGCTGAAGGAAAGGATAGCAGACCGGCTCCGGTCGAGGCTGGATGAGGGTCTGATCGAAGAGGTCGAGAGGCTCAGGGCGAATGGCCTGTCCTGGGAAAGGCTGGAGGCGTTCGGCCTGGAATACCGGTATCGTCAGCCGTTTCCTCAAAGGGGAAATGAGCCGCGGCGAACTCGTCTCCACACTCGAAACAAGGATATTCCAGTTTGCCAAGCGCCAGATGACCTGGTTCAGGAGGATGGAGAAGAGGGGAATCCTGATCAACTGGGTCCGGGGAGACGACGAACGGGCGCTGCAAATCCTGGCCGGTTCGCTCTGAGTTTATGCGGTGGCTCACATTAGATGGGCATCGTTTACTACCGTAAAATTCATACAGGATCAGGGCGGCCTTCATCCATACCATTTTTAAAGTGTCCCGGACGGCCGTGCTGTTCAAGTCCGCATGCATAAAGCTTAAATAAATAATTTCTCGGCGTTCTTGCGGAACACCGATTCTTTCTGCTCCCTGTTGAATCCTGCCCTGTCGAGCAGCGAATCTATGAGTTTAATTTCCGCGGTATGGTCGAAGAACGGCCAGTCTGTGCCGAAAAGGATATGGCCGGGCCCATGTGATTGAAGCAATTGGATGAATTCGCCGGGTTCAAGTACGTGGGCGGCATTCGATGTGTCGAGGAAAAGGTTGGGAGCGGGCGCCAGGCAGTTGCGGATTTTATCAAAATCGGCCGCCAGGCCACCCATGTGGGCGGCCAGAAAATTGATGTCCCGGTGGCGTTCAACCACGCGGTTCAGTTTCTCCGGCGTCGTGAGGTGCTGGGCCTTGCGCCGAAGTGAACGTGCGCCCTGTTAAACGTATCAAAAGCAATGGTGACGTCTATATTTCTTTGAATGCCCGCCCTCTTTATCGCAGCGAACATTATTCTCCGTCTCGTCCGAATCTATATCAAAGCGTTGAGAAAATGAGCAGAACTTGAAACCCCTGATGCCAGCATCCATCATTCTCCCCGCTTCCTCTTCGATATTCTCCAAGCGGGGATGCAGGGTCGCGAGGGTCTTGATGCGCTTGAAAAGAGAGGCAGCAGAAAGGTGGCGGTCGTTCTCTTTTCTCACGCTTTCGGGGGGAGCGGTCGGAAACAGGATGCAGAATTCAACCCCATTCTGAACCGCCGATTGCTCGAGTTTGCCGGCGTCGGACCTGCTTTCAGCTTCGGGGCTCAGGCGCAGCTCGCTCATTAAGGCCGCCCTCGAAGTCACATTTGTAATTACCTGGGCGGTAAACATATGGCAATGGCAGTCTATGATCATGAGGCCATCCTACAATATCGATCGACCATAATACAATATCTCAAAAAAATCCGGGCTGGCGCCCGCCCGGTTAAGGAGGATATTGACACCCGGGGCTGATGTCTGAATTGATATACATGAAGATTTTTGGCGGCTTTCCCGCCGGTCAGCGACTCCTGCCTTTCAGCACCAATGGGCTTTACGGATTCCCGCCAATGTGGTATTTTTCAATGTATTTCCAGGGTATTTCACAGGAAGGTGATGTTTGATGAAAAGACTCGTTCTTATTCTGTCATTGCCGGAGTGCTGGCCGCAGCCGGTACCGGCTTGTCCTTTGCGGAACCGGCAAAAATCACGGTTCTGCAGACCGGCGGCGTTTCAGGGCATTTGTATCCCTGCCCTACATGAGGGAATAAACTGCAGGGCGGTCTGGCCCGGCGCGTGGCATTCATAGACAAGGCGAAAGCAGGCGGGGAGAACATTATCCTGGTCGACTCAGGACGGCTCTATCCCGACCCCCGTTCGGCGGGAGCAGCGAAAAAAGACAAATCGGAGATGCTCGGTAGAGTCTACCGGAAAATGGGCATGACAGCCGTCAATGTCAGCGACTGGGAACTGCAGCACGGGGTGAATTTCCTGAAAAGGGAAGCTGCAAAGGGACTGCCCCTGACCTCGGCCAACCTGGCTGATTTGAAGGGCGGCCTGGTTTTCCCGAATTACAGGATAAAAAAGGTGAACGGTGTCCGCATCGGGTTTTTCGGGCTAATGAGGCCGGAGCTGGACAGGAAACTGGCGGAGAAGGAAAAGATAACCGTGAAGGACCCGATCGCTGCCGCGCGGGACACGGTAAAAAAAATGAGCAGGAAGGCGGATCTGATTATCCTGCTTTCAGACCTGGGCTACCAGACCGACCGGCAGGTCGCGGCGAAAGTGGGCGGGATTCATTTCATCATGGACAGCAGGGACAACTTCTTTTCCTATCCTCAAAAGAGCGAGAACACTTTCCTGCTCACCTCGGTCAAGGACGGCAAGGGCGTTGGCAGGCTGCGCCTTAATATTGAAAACACCGCGAAGCCCTTCACCGAGGATGAGACTGACCGGATAAGGCAGCAGATCAGGGACCTGGAATTGAATATCCAGTCCTTCCAGAATAACCCGCCCAAACATGTTGAAACTGACCGGATGCTGGTCCAGATGAGGAACCAGAGGGCCCAGCTCCAGCAGAAATTGACCAATCCGGGTCCAGGAAAAACGGAAACATTTTTTCCTGGAACAGCATTATTCTGGAAACCGACATCCAGGAAGACCGGACGGTTTCCGAATGGATCAAAAAAGCGGGGTTTGAAAGAGATTAGTTTTGCCAGCAATGAAACCAAAAATCGTCAGGGGCCTGGGGCAGGCATTTTTGATCCTTGTTTTGAGCCTGCTGCTCGGCGCTGTTTTCAATCAGTTCGGCCCGCAGGGCATATCCTGGATTGCACCTCAAGTTGACCCTGCCCAAGCCGGTCTGGCAGAAATATCGCCGGAAGAGGCACGCGTGCTCCTCGACAGGGGGAAAGCGGTGTTCCTGGATGCCAGGGATTCCTCCAGTTTCAGGGAGGGGCATATAGCCGGGGCGTTGAATATAACTTCCGAGACGGTTTCCTTGAACATTGAGATGCTGCGTTCCCTTTCAGATTCGGGAATGGTGCTGATTGCCTACTGCGACACCCCGGGATGCTCACTGGGCGCTGAACTGGCGCGGGCTTTGACCCAGTTGGGGGTATCCAACGTCAAGGTCCTGGAAAAAGGGTTGAGTTTCTGGACCGCTCAAAATTATCCTACCGGCAGGTAAAAACGACAGGCAATATGGAGACTGCAGAAAACAAATTGACATCCCGGGCAGCCCTTTTCTGTCGTATCATAATAGGCGCCATATTTTTATATGCCGGGGTTTTGAAAGCCGGTGACCCCGCAGAATTCGCCCGCGCTATAGGGAATTACCAGATACTGCCATCGTGGGCGGTCCCTCCGGCAGCCATAATACTGCCCTGGGTTGAAATATCCATAGGTGTTGCGCTGCTGGCGGGTTTCTGGATTGAGGGCGGCAGCCTTTTCGCGGCCGTGTTGTTCTCGGTATTCAGCGCCGCTGTCGCATTCAACCTCATGAGAGGCCTCGACATAAGCTGCGGATGTTTTTCTTCTTCCGCCGGGAAGATCAACTGGTCCTATTTTTTGAGAGATTTCCTGCTGACGCTCATGAGCGTTTTCGTCTTCGTTTATGATAAGTGCCTTGATTCTCCCGCCCGGCGGGTGCTTTCCCGTTCCAAAAAATAACCGGTATATTTCAAAATAAGGCATTGGCGCATTCAAAATCGGGATTGCCGCGAGAGTAAAAAAACGCCCGCCTCATCAGGAAATAATAATCAAAATATCCGTTAACCACCACTTGACTTATGCTGAAAGTAAGTATAATAGAAAGCAACAAAGTAAGAAAAAACTATAAATCACAAAGCTGCTGAATTGTGATTTGCCGCACATACATCGCACGGAGGAAGTGATAATCAAGGAATCAAGTTTGGCAAGCCATTCGGTTTGCATATTTTGGAGGGGTGCTTACTAATTCTAATTCTAACGGAGGTGGGTTTATGAAGAGCTTAAGGAGGAAAAAAGAGGGTGGTTTCACACTGGTCGAATTGATGATCGTCATCGCGATCATCGGCATCCTGGCGGCAATAGCGATCCCGCAGTTTGCCGCGTACAGGGAGAGAGGCTTCATCTCCTCAATGCAGGCGGATGTGTCGGCAGTCAGGACGGCGGAAGAAGCGTATTTTGCGGATACAAATAACAATACTTATACGACTGTAAGCTACAGACCTGTCAAATTACGGCCTGAAGAACCTTTCGTCAGGAAACGCTGTCGTTGTTGCGGCGGTGAGCGACATTACGAAAGATTTCTCGGTAACTGTTACTTCGTCCAAGACAGCGAAAACAGTAGTGTACGACAGCACAACTGGTCAGACGGTGACCAACTAATTTTTTCGATAGAAACGGGGGGGGCTTTGCAGGGCCCCCCTTTTTTTATCCTGACCCTTTAGGCATTTAAAAACTTTTTTGATGCAGTGAGCATGTGATAGGAAAAGGTAAAACAAGAGCCGAATTTCTGATCGCTTTCGGGTTGTTCTTATCTGTTTTCTTAGTCTACAATTCGATTCCCACCTTTGAATTCAATAATTACGACGACCTGCATTACATTGTCGAAAACCCGGTTGTCCAGAAAGGCTTAACCCTTTCCAATATTTACTGGGCTTTCACCTCTTTTTCTGTCAGCAACTGGCACCCGGTCACGTGGCTCTCTCATATGCTGGACTGCTCATTGTTTGGTATGACCTCGGGCGGCCATTACTGGACCAACCTGCTGCTCCACAGCTTAAACTCAATCCTCCTGTTCATCATCCTCCTGAAGATGACGGGGGGAATGTGGAGGAGCGCTTTCGTAGCAGTTCTGTTCGCGGTTCATCCCCTGCATGTCGAATCTGTGGCGTGGGTTTCGGAACGCAAGGACCTGCTGAGCGCTTTTTTTGCCTTCCTGACTATCTGGGCCTATTGGTCCTATACGGTAAAGTCGGAAAGAAAATTCTATTGGGCCGCAGTCTTCTTGTTTGCAGCAGGCCTGATGTCCAAACCGATGCTCGTTACGCTCCCCTTTGTGCTTGTTTTGCTTGATTACTGGCCACTGGGCCGGCTTAAGCCGAGGATAAGTATGGCCCTGCTGGGGGCTCAGCTGCGGAAAAAAATGCCCTTTTTTGTATTGTCGCTAATATCCTCGGCAATGACAATATCGGCCCAGCAAAATGCGATGTATTCGACGCAGGAATTCCCTGTCGCGGTTCGCCTGGGCAATGCGGTTCTTTCTTATTTCCGCTACCTGGGAAAAACCTTTTGGCCTGCCGACCTTGCCTTTTTTTATCCTTTCCCGGGCTTCATGGAAATTGGCGCAGTGATTATCTGCGCCGCCGCCCTTATCGGGTTGACACTGGTTGCCTTCAGGTTTGCCCAAATCGCTCCTTATTTTCCGGTGGGTTGGCTCTGGTACCTGGGGACCCTTGTGCCGGTAATCGGCATTGTGCAGGTGGGCTCACAATCCATGGCTGACAGGTATACTTATATCCCCCTGGTTGGCATATTCATAATCCTTGTCTGGGGCACGGAAGCCGTTGCCGGATATTTTAAGCATGGCAAGGTTGCGGCCTTTGCCCTGGGATGTGCCCTCTCGCTGGCGCTGGCGGTCAACGCCAATGTCCAGGCGTCCCATTGGAAAAACAGCAAGGCTATATATACCCATGCCCTTAACGTTATGCCCGGAAATTATGTGGCCCATAATAATCTCGGGGTAGCCTTTATCAAGGAAATGGATTTCAGCAGCGCGGAAATCCATTTCCGGGAAGCCTGAAGATCCACCCGGATTACTCTCAAGCGATATACAACCTTGCTGTTTTATATGATCTGCAAAACAGGCTGGACGAATCAATATCCGCGTACAAAAGGTTTCTGGGAACGGAAAAAGGGGTTGATCCCGTTCTCCGGGCCAACGGCCGGATAAAGATTGCGATGGCCCTCCTGAAAAAAGGGGAGATGGAGGAAGCTGAATAGGTGATAAAAGAAGCTGGTCGTCCCAGCCGGACAATGCAGCGGCCCGCAACAGAAATGGGGTTATCCTCCATATCAGGAAAATGACCGAGGCCCGCGAGCAATTCGAAAAAGCCCTGGGCCTAGATCCCGGGAACAGGAATTATGCCGGCAACCTCCGGAAACTCATTAAGGGGGATAGCCGCGTACAGAGATAAAAAGGGCGGTGAAACCGCCCTTTTTGGCAGTCTTTAAAGTATTTCGTTTAGTTTGCTTAAGGCCTGCTGGAGGTTTTCCGGTTTGGTCCCGCCCGCCTGGGCCATATCAGGACGGCCGCCGCCGCTGCCGCCGACAATAGGGGCGATCTCTTTGACGATTTTCCCGGCGTCATACTTGCCGGTAAGGTCTTTTGTGACAAGGCACAGCAGCATTGCCTTGTCTCCGGTCTTGCTCCCCAGGAGGATTATCCCCGACTGGAGCCTGTCGCGCAGCTTGTCCCCGAAATCGCGCAGCGTTTTCACGTCGGGCGCATCGACCATAGTGCTGAGCACCTTTACGCCGTTCACTTCCCGGGCCTTGCCCAGCAGGTCTGCCGAGTCCTTGGCAGCAAGTTTTCCCTTGAGGGCTTCGATTTCTTTTTCCAGGTCCCTCTGGTGCTTGATAAGCCTGTCGACCCTGTCGGCAATTTCGTGGGTAGACGACCTCAGCAGGGATGCCGTCTTGCGCAATTCCTCTTCCTCTTTTTTCACCAGTTTAACGGCTTCCCTGCCGGTCACGGCCTCTATACGGCGCACGCCCGCGGCCACGGAAGACTCGCTCACGATTTTCAGGAACCCGATGTCTCCCGTCCGGTTAACATGCGTGCCGCCGCAGAGCTCCTTGCTGTAATTATCAATTTGGACGACCCGGACGGTGTCCCCGTATTTTTCATCGAAGACAGCCGCCGCTCCCGTTTTCATGGCCTCCTCTTTCGGCAGGACCCGGGTGATGACCGGGATGTTCTTCCTGATGTGGTCGTTGGCGATTGTTTCGATCCTCACAAGCTCATCATCTTCGATCCTGGAGAAATGGGTGAAGTCGAACCTCAGCCTTTCCGGGTTCACCAGCGAGCCCGCTTGCTTTATGTGGTCGCCCAGCACCATTTTCAATGCGGCATTGAGGACGTGGGTGCCTGTATGATTGGCCTCTGTTGCCCGGCGGGTCTCTTTCTCGACTTTCAGCAGGACGGGATCGCCGACCTTGATGGTGCCTTTCTTGAGTTTGCCGATATGGCTGATCAGGTCCTCCAGCGGACGCTGTGTGTCCCACACCTCAAACAAGGTGCCTTTCGCCTGGATGACGCCGGTGTCGCCGATCTGGCCGCCGACTTCCCCGTAGAATGGTGTCCGGGCCACAAATATCTCCGCATTGTCCCCGGCGGAAATTGAGTCCACCTCGGCATCCTTTTTCAGGATGGCCGTCACGTATGATTTGATCCCGGTCACGCCGCGGTATCCCGCAAACTCGGTGGAGACCCCCTTGATCGACAGCCTCTTGTAAGCATCGGAAACAGCCTGCTCGCCGCTGCCTTTCCAGGACTCCCTCGCTTTCTCACGCTGGGCCTCCATGGCCTTTTCGAAGCCGTCCATGTCAAGGGTCAGGTTGTCTTTTTTGACGATGTCCGCCGTCAGGTCGACGGGGAAGCCGAAGGTGTCATAGAGTTTGAAAACAACTTCTCCCGGAACGACCGACATCCCTGATTGTTTAAGAGACGCAACTTCGTCGCTCAAAATGCGCAGGCCGGAATCAAGAGTTTCCGAAAAGCGCTGTTCTTCGTTGACTATTACCTTGCGGATATAGGACTCCTTATCCACCAGGTCGGAATAGGGGTCTTTCATGAGGTCCACGACCGTGGGGACAACCTCGCAGAGGAAGGGCTTGTCCATGCCGAGGAGCTTGCCGTGCCTGGCGGCCCGCCTCAGGATCCTGCGCAGGACGTATCCGCGTCCCTCGTTGCTGGGCAATACGCCGTCGCCGATGAGGAAAGTGACAGCCCGGCTGTGGTCGGCGATGACCCTCATGGAGATATCGTTATCGCAGTCCGCCCCGTATTTCTTCCCGCAGAGCTCTTCGATGCGCCTGATTATCGGCATGAAAAGGTCCGTGTCGTAATTGCTCGTTTTGCCCTGTACTATGGCGGCGAGCCGCTCAAGGCCCATTCCGGTATCTATATTCGGCTTGGGGAGGGGGTTAAAATTCCCGTCCTTGTCGCGGTCGAACTGGGTAAAGACGTGGTTCCAGATTTCAAGGTGGCGGTCGCAGTCGCAAAACACGCTGCAATCGGGGCGCCCGCAGCCCACACCCGGCCCCTGGTCGTAAAGGATTTCGGAGCAGGGACCGCACGGCCCTGTTTCGCCCATCATCCAGAAGTTGCTCTCCATCCCCATCCTGACAATGCGCTCGGCAGGCACTCCCATATCCTTGTTCCATATCTCGAAGGCCTGGTCGTCATCCTGGTAAATCGTGATCCAGAGCTTTTCTTTAGGGAGACCCATTACCCTGGTGAGGAAGTCCCATCCCCAGAAGATGGACTCTTTCTTGAAATAATCCCCGAAAGAGAAATTCCCCAGCATCTCGAAAAATGTATGGTGGCGGGCGGTAAAGCCGACATTCTCGAGGTCGTTGTGTTTCCCTCCGGCCCTGACGCACTTCTGCGAGCTTGTGGCCCGGGTGTAGCCGCGGTCCTCCAGGCCGAGGAAACAGTTCTTGAACTGTACCATCCCCGAATTGGTGAACAGCAGGGTAGGGTCGTCCTTGGGGATCAGGGACGAACTGGGGACGACGGCATGGCCGTTTTCCTCGAAGTACTTCAGAAACTTCTCTCTCATTTCACTGCCGGTCATTCGTAATCCTCCTGCGGGTTTTTCAATGCCTCGTAAATCAGGCCGGTGGAAAAGCCCCTGCCTGACAGCATCTGGGAGAGTCTCCGCTTTTGCTTTAAATCGAGTTTTTCTGAACCCAGGTATTTGATTTTCTTGCCTAAAATGCGCCGGATCGCCTCTTTCTCGTCCAGCTCTTCCCTCGTTTGAGAAATCGACCTTTTAATGATCTCTTCGGGGACGCCTTTCTCCCTCAGACTTTCCGCTATCCTCCTGTTTCCGTAAAGGAGGTTAAAAGCAAGGTGCCGGGTCCATTGCCCGGCAAATTCAGTATCGTCTAAATAATTGAGATCAAGGAGTTTTTCAATAACTTTTTCCAGCACGGGGGCTTCCACACCCCTGTCGGTGAGCCTGGTGCGGACCTCCTTCAAGCTCCTGCCCCGGGCCGAAAGGAGGCGCAGGGCCATTTTCATGGCCCTGTCGTAATCTTTATCTCTCTCCAAGTATTATTCTGCTTCCTGGGCCGGCTTGATGCCCAGCTTTGCCCGGACCTCGTCCTCGACCGACTTGCAGATTTCCGGATTGTCGCGCAGCATGGCTTTGACGTTTTCCCGGCCCTGGCCGAGCCTGTCGCCCTTGTACGAGTACCAGGCCCCGCTCTTTTCGACGATGCCGTTTTCGGCTGCGATATCCAGCAGATCGCCTTCCCGGGAAATCCCCTCACCGAAAATGATATCAAACTCGGCCTCCCGGAACGGGGGAGCCACCTTGTTTTTCACGACCTTGACGCGGGTCCGGTTGCCGATCACGCTGTCGCCCTGCTTGATTGCCGTGATACGCCGGATATCGAGGCGCATCGAGGCATAGAATTTCAGGGCGTTGCCGCCCGTTGTCGTTTCGGGGTTCCCCATGAAGACGCCGATCTTCGACCTGAGCTGGTTGATGAAGATCACGGTCGTCTTGGACTTGCTGATGCTGCCCGTGAGTTTCCTCAAGGCCTGGGACATGAGCCTTGCCTGGAGGCCCATCTGGGCATCGCCCATGTCGCCTTCAAGTTCCGAACGCGGGACGAGGGCCGCGACCGAGTCTATGACCATTACGTCCAGTGCCCCGCTGCGCACGAGCACTTCCGCGATTTCCAGGGCCTGCTCCCCGGTGTCCGGCTGCGAGATGAGGAGGTCGTCCGTATTGACGCCGATCTTCCTGGCGTAAGTGACATCAAGGGCATGTTCGGCGTCGATGAAGGCGGCAAGGCCGTTCATTTTCTGCGCCTGCGCGACTATATGAAGGGCAAGGGTGGTCTTCCCGCCCGATTCGGGGCCGTAAATTTCAATGACCCTTCCCCGGGGCACGCCTCCGACCCCCAGGGCGAAATCGAGACTCAAGGCCCCCGTGGGGATAACGGGGACGTCGGACAGGACCTCGTGTGACCCCAGCCGCATTATGGAACCTTTGCCGAATTGCCGTTCAATCTGGCTGATCGCCAGATCAACCGCCTTCTCCCTATCCGAACCTGCCATGTCCTGCCTCCTTCTAATATTTATGTGACTCCCGGAACTCAAAAAATCCAAATGTAATTTTGATACTGAACAGTTTGTGCGAATTAATAGATCCTTCGCTCTCTCAAACATCTACTCAATTTTCACTGAGCTTCTTAATAAAAACTATTTTCAATAGATCTTTTGCAAGCTCAAGAATTAAAAAAAATAATGCTATCCTTCGAACAGGTATTCCGCGAGCCTGGTGTAAACCGCGCCGTCCGGCTTCAACTCGCTCCTGAACAGGATCAGGCGGTCGCACTTGAAACTCCCGGCCTTATAATTTTTCCCTTCCTCCAGCACTTTCGAGAACCCGACAGCCGAACCGGGGACCTTTACCCGCCCCAGGGTGAGATGAGGCTTGAAGGCGCGGTCTTCGGGAGGGAACCCGATGTTTTCAAAGTTCCTGTCCAGGCCCATTTGCAGGTCCAGAAGTGTTTTCGAATCCCCCTGGACGCCGATCCAGATGACCCTCGGCTTCACTGGGCCGGGGAACGCGCCGACCGTGGCCAGTTCCAGAGTGAAGGGCTTGACGCCCTTGATGGACTCTGCAACTGCATTGGAAATATTGGCCAGGTCTTCGCCGAGGACCCAGCCGAAAAATTTCAGGGTGAGATGGATGCCTTCCGGCCTCGTCCAGCGCACCCCCTCCACCTTCGGCTTGATGCGCTTCTGGATTTTCCCGAGTTCGGATTTTATCTCGTCCGGGAGGTCTATTGCCAGGAATGTCCGTAATTTCTTGTCAGTTTCCATTTTCCCCCACATGCCTCCTCAACAGCTCGAGCGCCCATTGGGAGGATATTTCCTTTATCCTGCGCCTGTCCCAGCGGAAATTGAAATGCCTGCAGAAAGAGCCGTTCCTGTCGGCAATCGCTATAAAAACGGTCCCGACCGGTTTCAGATCGGAGCCCCCGGTCGGCCCGGCAATGCCGGTCGTCGCAAGGCCCAGGTCGGCATTACCCAGTTTCCGCACCCCCCGTGCCATTAAAACAGCAGTCTCTTCGCTCACCGCACCGTGCTTTTCGATGATCTCACGCGGCACGCCGAGCGTATCGACTTTGCAGTCATTACTGTATGCGACTATACCCCTGTCGAGGAAATTCGAACTGCCCGGTACGTTGGTCAGCCGGTCCGTTATCAAGCCGCCCGTGCAGGATTCCGCAACCGAGAGGATGAGGCCCTTTTCGGTGAGCAGCTTTGCGACAATGCCTTCAAGGGTTTCATTATCATAGCCGAAAATATATTTCCGCAGCTTATCTTCCACGATCGCAGAGGCCGCCGCGAGGGTCTCTTTCACCTCGGGTTCCGCAGTTCCCCTTGCCGTCAGGACAACCTGGATTTCGGGGAACCTGGGATAAAAACCGATTTGAAGCCCCGGCCTGTCCAGCGGCGCATCCGCGAGGGCGTAATCGATTTTTGCCTCGGGAAGGCCGAAGAGTTTTATCGTGCGGCTCATGACCGTTTCGGAGATGCCGAAATGTTCCCTGAGCAGCGGTATGACCCTTTCGGTCAGCATCCTCTCGGCTTCGGAAGGCACGCCGGGCATAACTGCAATCAGCTTGCCGGACACACTGAGGGCAAAGCCCCATGCTGTCCCGATAGGATTGAAAATGGTCCGGGCGCCTTGCGGGAACAGGGCCTGCTTGGCGTTGTTCGGCGTCCATTCGAGCCGGAGCTTCTCAAAGCGCTGCCTGATATAGTTGAGCGCGCTTTCGTCGGTGTACAGCGGCAGGTTGAAGATCTTCGCGATCATCTCCGTCGTGAGGTCGTCGGCCGTGGGGCCGAGCCCGCCCGTGACCGTGATGGCATCACACGCCGGCAGCAGGAATTCCAGTCCCTTGCGGATGGCCTCCTCGCTGTCGCCGACCGCAACGATGGACGGGACCTGCCACCCCTGCATCTGGACCAGGCGCGAGATGAAGGCGGAATTGGAGTCCTGGACGCGCCCGCTCGTGAGTTCATTGCCGATTGCCAGTATGCCGATCCTGATGCTCATAGATGCAGAAACTCCACTGAGAGAAGAAGTACAATGTTAGCGTAAATGCCGGCGACTATATCGTCGGCCACGACCCCCGCCCCCCCGGAGAGCCGTTCACATTTTCTTGCCGGGAAGATCTTAAATATATCAAAAAACCTGAACAGGAAAAAACCCGCAATTACGTGCGGCAGGGTGGGGCTGACCAGGAACATTGAGAATTGCAGCCCGACTATTTCGTCTATGACGATCTTCTGGGAATCCTTCTCCTGGAAGATCTTTTCCGCCTCCCCGGCGACATAAACGGCCAAAAGTGCCAGGATAATTATCGCGACCAGATAAAAGGGCCAGGGGAGAGATGACAGGGCCAGGTAAAGAGGTATCCCGACGAGAGTCCCGGCAGTACCCGGCGCGGCGGGGGCGTAACCGCTGCCCAACCCGGTTGCGGTCATTTTGATAATATTTTCAAACAGAAAGCCACCCCTGCGCGCCCGATTTCGGGTTAAGTTAACGTCTTTTAAATGCAGTGTCAATTCAATTTGGGTCAATTTGGGTCAATGTCCCGGCCCTTTCCTGAAGTGCACGCCCCGCGAGGGCCCCGGGATTTGGCGTTTTTGTCGTCCCTCGTTTTTGTCTTGACTATAATAGAACAATCGTTCTATAGTCAAGAAAAATCAGGAATGAAGGTTAATAATATCATTGTCATTCTGAGCAAGCGAAGAATCTATTTTCTTTAAAAAGAAAGATTCTTCGTCGCTACTCCTTCAGAATGACATATGCCCAAATGGAGAATTAATGGGGGCATGGAAAAGAGGACCGTCAAAACCGTTGAAAAAAGGCTGCTTGATTTCTTCAAGGTGTACAGGCGGATGCCGACCTATTCGGAAATGCTCACGGTTCTCGGCGTACGCTCCAAGAGCGTGGTCCATTTCTGGATAAGTAAACTTCTGAAAGAGGGCATCCTGGAAAAGGACCCGGGCGGATTTCTCCGGCCCGTTCAGCAGGGCTTTGCCCTGCCCCTCGTCGGGGAAATCCAGGCCGGGTTCCCGTCCCCCGCGGAGGAGGAACTGCGGGACCTGATCTCGCTTGACGAATACCTCATCACGCGGCCCGAATCGTCCTTTATCCTGAAGGTCAGCGGGGACTCCATGACGGGCGAGGGGATCAAGCCGGGCGATCTGGTCATCGTGGAGAAGGGCAGGGAACCGAAGGACGGCGACGTGGTGATAGCCCAGGTGGACGGGGAATGGACAATGAAGTACTTCCGCAGAAAAGGGAAACAGATCGTCCTGGAAGCCGCCAACCCGAAGTATGCCCCCATAAAGCCCCGAGAGGAGCTGAGGATAGCGGGGGTGATAAGCGCCGTGATCCGGAAATACCATTTGTAATGTAAAGGTTTTACGCTTCTGTTTATCCTTGAGTGTTCAATTCTCTTGTCCTGCATATTTTAAACTTCTCCTTTGTCCCCCCTGGCGGGGGAATAAGGGGGTGATTCAGGTATATCCCCTTGCGCCCCTTCCAGAGGGGGACAGAATTGAAGATTATGGGCGGAGCATTTTTTAAACATCCATTCCTGGCCGCAGGCCATTCTGCATATAGACGGCGACGCATTTTTCACCTCCATCGAGGAATCCATCAATCCCGATCTGAGGGGGAAGGCCCTCATCACCGGCGGCGAGCGCGGGATCGTGGCCTGCGCGAGCTACGCGGCGAAAAAAATGGGCGTGAAGCGGGGGGTGCCCCTGCACGAGGCGGGCCGGATGTGCCCCGGCCTCATAATCCTCCCGTCGGATTATGAGACCTACAGTATTTTTTCCCGGCGGATGTTCAACATCATCAGGCGCTTCACCCCCCAGGTCGAGGAATACTCGATAGACGAGGCCTTTGCCGATATAACCGGCCTGAGGCGGGCACTGCGCTCCCCCTACGGCAAAATCGCCGCGGACATAAAGAAGGAGATCCAGCAGTCCCTGGGGATCACGGTGAGCGTGGGCCTGAGCATCACCAAGGTGCTTGCCAAGGTCGCTTCCAAGTACGACAAGCCCGACGGCCTCACGGCAATCCCCGGGCGCAAGATCCCGGAATTCATCCGGGACCTGCCCGTGGGGAATGTCTGGGGGATCGGGCCCGCCACCACGAATTACCTCGACAAGATGGGGATCAGGACGGCCCTGGAATTCGCGGAACTCCCGGAAGCCCTCGTCAGGAAAAAATTCACCAAGCCCGGGGTCGAGATCTGGCAGGAACTGCGGGGCGAGTCCGTTTACCCGGTGACCCCGGAAGAGAAGAGCAGCTATGCGTCGATCAGCAAGACCAAGACCTTCGCGCCGCCCACGCAGAGACCCGGTGTATCTGTTTGCCCACCTGTTGAGGAATTTCGAATCCGCCTGCATAAAGGCCCGCCGTTATTCGCTCGCGCCCCGGAAGATCATGCTTTTCCTGAAACTGCAGAATTTCGATTACCGCGGCAACGAGACGAAGCTTGTCCGGCCCACGGTCCACCCCATCGAAATGGCCGAGCTTGTCCGCGAGATTTTCGATTCCATTTACGACCCGAAGGAAATCTACAGGGGTACGGGGGTTGTCCTGCTGGACCTCGTCGCCGACAGCAACATCCAGTATTCCCTTTTCGAAGACACCCTCAGGGCCGAGAAAGTGAGGGAGATCTACAAGGCGGCCGACCTGCTCGGCGCCAGGTTCGGCAAGCACGCCGTCCACCTCGGCGGCTCGCACGAGATCGAGCGGCGCGGCAAAGGCAGGCGCGGCGAGCCCACGGCCCGCGAACAGACCCGGTTCAAGGGCGAAACGAAACGCAAGCACCTGGGGCTGCCGATAGTTCATGTGAAAGTGTGAAATGCAGGGGAAATAGATCCTTCGCTTTCGCTCAGGATGACGTGTATGAAGGTCATGTCATTCTGAGGGAGCAACGCGACCGAAGAATCTACTATATTATGGTCCTTGAGAGAGGGCTGTGAAGATATTTGAGAAAGAGGAATCGAACCGGGTTTCATTGATTGAAAAGAAAGGGCGACCGGCCGGTCGCCCCCACAACGCTAACTGCTAAATATAGGGGAAGATGGACTCCATGACGATCTTGAAGTTGTCCTTGACCGCCTTGCTCCCCTTGACAATCCCCATGTGCCCGGGGAGGAGGAAATCGGTGTCAAGCAGCGACAGATCGGTAATGCTCTTTTTGAGCAGGTCGCCGCTGCCGCCCGGAAAGTCCGTCCGCCCTACGTTCCGGTCGAAAATCACGTCTCCGCAGAAAAGCGCCTTCCACTTCGGCCAGTAAAGGCCTATGGACCCGGGAGAGTGTCCGGGGGCGAGGATCACCTGAAATGTCTCGCCGCCCAGTTCAAGCTCGCCTTCCTGGATGGGGAGGTTGATGTGCACCTTGGGGAGACGTGCAGCCCGAACAGGTCGTAGAGTTCGGCGCCGCCTTTTTTCATGAACTCGATCTCCGCGGGATGAATCCTATCTGCACCTCCTCCTTGCCGCTGAACAGCTCCGAGCCCTCGTAATGGTCGGGATGCGAGTGGGTATTGATGACATATTTGATCCTGGAGGGGTCTATGCCCGTCCTCTTCCATCCTGCCGAGCAGGTCGGGGACGAAATTCTTCAGGCCCGGGTCAATGAGCGCCTGGACGTTCCCGCCTATATAAAAGCTGTTGCAGTTGTTTTCAAAATAGCTGGTCCATTCATAAAAATAGATATCGCCGATAACCTTCATCTAAGTTCTCCTTTTCGAGTGCCGTTATGGGAGGTAGAAAGAAAAGGGGGTCCGGGGCTTGCTCCGGTAGCGGACCTCAAAATGGAGATATGATTTGCCGTCCCCGTTTTCAGGCTTGCCCACAAGAGCTATCTTGTCTCCTTTTTTTACAATATCCCCGACCTTTACCGTCCTGTCTTTGAGATGACAGTAGACTGTCGAGAAATTTTCATCATGCTTGATAATCATTGTATCGCCGTAATACTTGATGTTTGCCGAGTGGATCACCGGCCGCCCGCTGCCGAGGCGACGATGGGTGCGTTTCCGGCGCAAGGATCTTGATGCCGTTAATCTTCATTCCGTTGGGCTGGATGCCGTATTTGGATGCCAACGGTCCCTTTCACAGGCCAGGCCAATTTCTTATTGTCCATGCTCGGAATCTCCTGGACAGGTTTGGCCTGGAGGTATGACAGTCTCGGAGGGTTTGTTTTCTGCTTCGTTGGCTTGCTTTATTTTCAGAGGGCTTGCTTTCCGGCTTAATATCAGTTTTGCAGCCGGCTTCGCTGGAACGCCAACAGGAGCAGGATCAGTTTTGCCGCTTTTTTCGGCTGGGGCGGCAGGCGCCGGCTCAGGATCTGCGAGGTCTTTCGTGGCGATCCCGGCTTGTCCACTGGTCACATCTTCCGGTTCGCCGGGAGGTTCCTCTTCGGCCGGGTCCGGTTGCAGGGCAGCCGGTCTTCTGGGTGCAATCGATGGCACGCTCGGCTCCGGGAATGAAAAGTACCGTGTCCTCTTTTATCTGGGAGACATTGGTGATTTTATTTGATTCCGCGATCTGCTGGATGCTGACATTATAGGCGTGGGAAATGCTGAAGAGCGTTTCTCCTTTTTTCACCTGGTGATAAACACCTTGGGGCCCGCGTTCTCTTGACGTGCATAGCGTACAGCCGAATGTACAAAGGCAAAGATGATCATCAGAACCAGACAGATAGAATTTCAATATCTCGCATCTGCTTCAATCCCTTTATTTGCCTGCCAGCCGTATTCTCCAATCAAATTTACAAACCGACAACCGCCGAGGTCCTCTTTTTTCAAATCTTTCACGTCCTTGGATTTGCGTGTCACCCTGATAAGCTGCTGCGAGTTACGGTCGCCAACCGGAATGACGAGCCTGCCCTCCCACGGCTAGCTGCTCGATCAGGGTCTTGGGGATTTCCGGTGAGCCCGCCGCAACCAGGATGCCGTCAAAGGGGGCTTCGTCCTGCCAGCCCAGTGTCCCGTCGCCGACCCTAATGGCTACATTGAAATAATTTAGTGATTCAATCAGTCTTCGTGCCCGGGAGGCCAGGAAAGCTATTCTTTCAATTGAAAGCACCCTTTCGGCAAGTTCGGCGAGGACGGCTGTCTGATAGCCGGAGCCGGTGCCGATTTCCAGTACCTTGTCCCGCTCGGTCAGTTCCAGGGCCTCCGTCATCAGGGCCACTATATAGGGTTGGGAAATGGTCTGGTTTTCCCCAATGGGGAGCGGGCCGTCAGAATAAGCCTGGTCCCTCAGGCCCTCGTCTACAAACAGGTGTCTCGGGACAGTCTCCATCGCCTTCAAAACCCGCTCGTCCTTTATTCCCCGGGAGCGGAGTTGGGAGTTCTACCATCCTGATTCTTTGGTTTTTGTACCTGTCCAATCTATTCCTCTTGCTGAGGGGTTTCTTCTTGGGCGGGATAGAGTAGACCTCTTCGACCGATTTGTGGCGGCGGAAGCCCATGGCCTCTCTTGTCACGATGAGATAATAATATCTCAGCTTGGCGTATTCCCTGGCCTCGTTATAGTGCCTGATTTCCCCGTTGATGTCCCCGATCAGATCGGCGGAGCTGTGTTCTTGATTGCCGGGGGCCGTCAGAGACTCCATTTTGATGTTAATAATCGATTCAATGGCCTTGAGTTTGTTCAGGGCCAGGGCAAGCTTTTCACCTGCGCGACCGAGCACCTCCGCTCTTTCCTGGAGGATTTCAAGGTCGGTCTTTTCGACATTTTCTTTTTTAAAGTCCATAGCTGTAAAAATTTGAGTTTTTCTAACATTTACATTTTAAGTTTTCAATGCAAAAGGAACGTATTTTAATTTCCTTTACATGCCTGGGGCATTTGGTTAAAAATTCTGCCGTATTAATTAAACACGGAGAACTTAATGAATTATAAGGATTCTTGCCCGCTGTCGCAAGTTGTACGGCAGGCCTATAAAAATGGAGAGGAAGACGAAACACTGCTGCCCCTGGTCCTGACCGGGCCGGATGGACGCCCTGTGGGCAGGATCAAAAAGGGCGATTCCGTCATTTTTTACAATATAAGGGGCGAGCGGGAAATCGAGCTGACAGAAAGCCTGACAGCAAAGAATTTCGAGCAATTTCCCGGCGGAAAAAGGGCTCGACCTCGATTTTGCCACTATGATCCGGTACAGCGCGGCGCTTGATGTAAAAGTTGCCTTCCCCCCCGAAGACGTGGTCTGCGACACTCTTTTCGAGGTGCTTTCCGCAGCGGCCTGAAGGTGGTGAAGATAACCGAAGCGGAAAAGGCCGTCCACGTCAGCTATTTCCTCAACGGCAAGAGACAGGAGCCTTTCCCGGGCGAGCAAAGGGTTGTTGTCCCGACCAGGAAGGATGTGGCCCTCTTCGACGAGGCCCCGGAGATGTCGATCGACGGCATAATCGAGCTGCAATAAGCGAAAAGATCCGAGACAGGAGTTATGATTTCATCGTGGCCAATTACCCCAATGTGGACGTGGTCGGGCATATTGAGAACGAACCGGCCGTCATGCGCGCGGTGGAAGCCGTGGACAGGAATGCCGGACTGTCGGTGAAAGAGGCCATTGAGAACGGTATGACCGTCATGATTACCGCCGACCACGGTACTGTCGAGAAATGGCTATACCCGGACGGCGCCGTGGATACGGGCCATACAAACAGCCCCGTCCCATTCATGGTAATAGATCCGGAAAATAAAATGAACTGCTCCGGCCGAAGGCGAGCTTTCCGATATCGCCCCGACAGTACTGGAAATGTTCGGCGATGGAAAAGCCGGGTGCATGACCGGGCAGAGTCTTCTGTAAAGCCGGCACTGAAAGACGGTAAGGCGCAGGGTCCTTTTCCTCATCCTCGACGGCTGGGGCTACAATGCCGAACAGAAGGGAACCTCATTGCCGGGGCAAATACGCCCAACATGGACCGATTTATGGTCCGAATATCCGCATCCGATACTGACGGCCGCGGGCGAGGCAGTCGGGCTTCCCGCCGGGACTGTCGGGAATTCCGAGGTGGGCCACCTGCACATCGGGTCGGGAAGGAGGATCTACTCGGACCGGGCCAGGATCGACCAGGCGATCGCCGACGGTTCTTTTTTCAAAAATGAAGCCTTCCTGGAGCCGATGCGGCGCGCCCGCGATACAAATGCCGCCCTGCACCTGATGGGGATAGTGTCTTTCTTCAGCTCCCATGGTTCGGTCAACCACCTGCTGGCCCTGATGGAAATGGCCGCAAGGGAAGGGGATACATAATCTCGTAATTCATGCGATGCTGGGCAGGCGGGGCGAGATGCCGGAGAGCGGCGCCAATTATATCGAAATCGTTGAAAAGAAGACAAGGGAGAACTGGGATGGGGAAGGTGGTGTCCGTTATCGGCCGGTACTGGTCGATGGACCGGGAGGAAAACTGGGACAGGATAGAAAAGACGTACAGGATGTTGGTATATGGTGAAGGCAGGCCTGTAAAGGAGGGTTGATAGCCATGGAAGTAAAAATAAACAATTCCGTGTCTGTCCATTGTCGAAGGCGATATTACCAGGGAGCAGACCGATGCGATAGTCAACGCCGCCAACTCGCGGCTTGCGGGCGGCGGGGGCGTGGACGGCGCCATCCATCGCGCGGGCGGTCCCTCGATCATGGCCGAGAAGAGCAAAAAATATAGCGGCTGCCCGACAGGAAAGGCAGTAATCACAGGGGGCGGGAATCTCAGGGCGAAATACGTCATCCATGCAGTCGGCCCGGTTTACCGGGACGGCAAAAAAGGGGAGCCGGAACTCCTTCGCAGCGCTTACCTGGAGAGCCTGAGGCTTGCCTCGGCCAACGGGATAAAAAGCATATCGTTCCCGGCCTTGAGCGCCGGGGCATACGGGTATCCCATGGATGAAGCCGCCCGCATCGCACTCACAACCGCGGCCGAATACGTGAAGGGCCATCCCGAAATCGAGCTTGTGCGCTTCGTCCTGTTCGGCAAACCGGCGTATGACGCTTTTGCAAGGGAGTTGCAGGGGATCGACTGATCGGAACTCGCAGGGAAGTATTGAAACCGCTTTGGAGAGCTGAAAAATCCCTGGATCATTTGGTTTGCTGTTTGAGGACCGTTTCCCCTTTCCGCAGGTCCGGGTTTCTCAGGCCCCTTCAATATGTTCGCGGGCGGTCTTGATCCCGAGATTCCTGTTCCTGGTGAAAAGCCGCCATTGGGGTTTCGTGGTGTGTTTGCCTTCCTCCCTGTCGGAGCCGCGGCTGCAGTACCAGTGCCCGAACCGCTCCACTGTGGCAAAAGGGTGGTTGCCTGTGCACAGAATGCTGCAATGCCGGATCTCCTTGAAATAGATGGTCTCGTCCGGCGCTTCATATGCCAGGCCATCCGGCAGTTCTATGTGGGAGACGTCTATCCCTTCGGCTGTCTTCGCATCAAGCCATTGTGAAACTTTCATTTCCGGTCTTTCCCCCAGGAAGCACTTTTCCTCAAATGCAAAATATTTTGTTGAGGCCGTCATTTATGTAATGCAGAACTCAACTGTTGTAAATGGATTAATTACATGTATATAATAAACCAGTTAGTTGAAGCGTCTTGGAATTATTTCAATTATGCCCGCCGGAGAGGACAGTAATGAAGATTTCACGTCTTAAGCAAGGCGATGTAAACGTGTGTTTCCTGGAAGGGAAACTTGATTTTTCGCAATCCTTTGTTCTGGAAAAAGAGATGAACGCCCTGATAAGCGAGGGGGTTGATAAAATAATTTTTGATCTGGGCAAACTCGATTATCTGAGTTCAAGCGGTATCAGGGTTTTCATTTCCCTGATAAGGCATGTCAAATCGCACGACGGCAGGATCGTTTTCTGCAACCTTACCGATCCGGTCAGCAACCTTATAGAAATGGTCTCCCTCCAGGATGACCTGGAAATTTTCCCGACCTTGTACGATGCCCTGTTGTCGTTTGAGCCGGAGAAGGGCAACTGATCAAAATAAAAGGGGTTAAAGAACGGCGCCTTTAACCCCCGGCGTCTTTTTATTCCAATTGTTACTTCTTTGCGCCCTTTTTCTCGGGCTCCTTCTTCCCGGCAGTTTCTTTCATCTTAAGTACAGAATTCTTCCACAAATTGAACATAGCCTTTGTCTGCTCATTCCTGAAAGAGGTACAGCTGTTAAGGAATTCCTCGGTGGCGTCGAAATATTCGGCAAGCGATTTGTCCTTGTCCTCCAGTTTCTGATATTCAGAAATTTTACGAACCCCTTCGAGCCAGGAATTGACGAGCTTGGTGAAGCTTTCATGCCATTCGCTCGAGAATTTGGCCAGGTCGTCCATCGATTGTAAAGGCATTTTAGCGTCAGTGGGGAATGCCTTAAACGGCTTCTGGAAAGACTTGACAATTTCTTCCCATTTTTCCTTGTCAGGCGCAAGCCACAGGTCGGGTTTCGCGAGCGGCTTGGAAAACATGCCGAATATATCCTTGTTGATGGATGCCATGGAGTCCATCCACGATTTCATTGTATCCCCAGACTCTTCCCGGGAAGATAAGCGTAACAGGTCTTCCCATGCCTTGAGCATTTTGTTGTAATTCTCAAGCCCTTTCTTGATCGCGTCTTCAGTGAAATTGGAATTCATGGTTTTCCCTCCTTGAAGCGTTATGGTAAAAACCCCATCTTAAAAATCATAATGAAATGCTAGCAAAGCCCGAAAGGAAATAATAGCGGATATTTGATGGTTTCTTGATATAAATATACCAATCCGGGGGGGGAATATTCCATAAACATTTTTACACAAAAAACAGCAAAATATTGATAACCCCGCCAAATGCTTAGATTTTGCGGTCGTAAGCCGGGAAAGGCCATCGAAGACTGCGCAGGGCAAACCGCGCAGGCGCGAGGGGGCACTCTCCCTGAGGAACATTTATACGCGCTCAGTTCCATCAGGGCATTTGACCTTGTTGGGAATTTATCCATGCCTCTATTTGTTCCTCGAGCACAGGCAGTGGAAGCGCCCCGCTGTCGAGCAGCGCATTATGGAAACTGCGGATGTCGAATGCCGGGCCGAGTTTCTGCTGTGCAAGGTCCCGCAAATGCCTGATCCGCAATTCCCCTGTCTTGTATGCCAGTGCCTGGGCGGGCATGACTATATAACGGTCTACCTCTATGGCGATATCATGCTCGGTTTTTGCGGTTTGCTCCCTCATGTAGTCAATAGCCTGCTGCCGGCTCCAGCCGAAATGATGGATGCCCGTATCCACCACAAGGCGGCATGCACGCCACATTTCGTACATCAATTGCCCGAATTTTGCATACGGGTCGGCATAAAACCCCATTCTTTCGCCGAGGCTTTCGGCGTATAACGCCCAGCCCTCAATGTATGCCGTGAACGACGCGTTCCGTCGAAAACGCGATAAATGATGGAGTTCCTGCGCCCTCGATATTTGCAGGTGATGGCCCGGCACGGCCTCATGGAGGAGGAGGGCCTCCATTTCATATTTCGGCCTCATGTCCAGTCTGTAAGTATTAACCATGAAGTACCCCGGCCGCGATCCATCGGCAGCCCCCGGGTAATACATGGCTGTAGTCTGGCTTGGCGCTTCGTAATCGGGCATTGCGCGCACCCCGTATGGGTTGCGGGGAAGTTCCGCGAAAAGCCCCGGCAGCTCCGCGTCAGCGCGTTTGGCGATATCACGGTACGCCACGAGCATCTCATTCGGATCAGTGAAATAGAACCGGGGATCGCCGTGCAGAAAAGACGAGAACTCCTCCAGCGACCCTTCGAATCCCGTTTGTTTCAGGATATTCAGCATTTCCCGGCCGATACGCTGCACCTCATTTTTGCCGATTTCATGGATATCTGCGGGGGCCAGGTCTGCAGTGGTATGCTCCAGTATGCAGTGGGCATAATAGGCCTTGCCGTCGGGGAGTTCGCTTGCGGAGATTGTCTGTGTCCCTGCAGGCAGATATTCATCGACGACAAAATCATGCAAATTTTTAAGGGCCGGGAATACCGAGCCTGAGATAAGCCGGGAAATGTCCGCTCGCAGCAAGTCCCTGTCCGCCGGAAAAATGCCCTCAGGCATATTGTCGAGCGGCCTGTAAAATGCGCTCTGCCTGATATCATCGGTCAGCTGGCCTGCAATCTGACCGGGTACCCCACGCAGCGGCACGGCAGGCAAGACCCATCCGGTCTCAATTCCGCGCCGGAGAAGTTCAATGACCTGGCTGAGATAGACCGGGAAGGCCCTCAACCTTGCCTGATAATTATGGTAATCGGTCAATGTACGGAAAGGCGTCAGCGGAACCAGTTGCGCAAAATCGAGGTGGGGGCCGTAAATCTGCGTGAGCAGCAAGACAGGCGGGAACCGCTGGGCCTTGACAGCAAGGTCCAGTTTCCAGGCCAGAAGCTTGTGAGACAAGGCGTCCTGTTCAGAGAGACCGGATATATCGAATCTCTGCACCCTTGCCAGCCACTGGCGTTCGTCAGCGCGCCTCTGTTCAATAGCGGGCAGAGACAAATCCGTAAACCTGTCGTTATACCTGTTATCACCTGTCCAGGTAGACAACTCAGGGTATTCTTTCAGGCACCAGTCCCAGTATTCTTCCTGAAATTTCTCAAAATCGCTCCAGCCTTTTTTATTCATTTTCTCCCCGTCTGATATTTTTTCCTGAAGCTGCCTTTATAAGTATTGGTTCTAAATTGTTCATTTAAGCTGTGTCATATTATATACTCAAATCTCCGATATCTGCATGCATTGTTTTTATGCCAAAAATATTTACTGAACCGGCCGTTTCCTGTGTAATACGCGGCATGGATATTTGTGAAAGGTCACAAATTATGTCAGGCAAAAAAGAGTCATTTCACTGGGCGTGGGTCATCCTGGCAGTATGTTTCGTGAACCTGTTTATAAATTACGCGATTCGCCTGGGATACGGCACTATTCTGCCCGAGATGATACGCACGATTGGCATTACACGCAAAGATAGCGGGCAGATCTTCAATGCCTATTTCTATGCATATATCGTGTTCTCGCCGCTTGCAGGGTACCTGACAGACAGGCTGGGCGCGCGGGTCGTCCTCCCCGCCTTCGGGCTGGTCCTGGGCCTCGGGACCCTGTTCATGGGGAGCGCACAATCGTTCTGGGGCGCTTCGGTCCCGTTCCTCTTCGTGGGCGTCGGTGCTGCGGCAATGTGGACACCCATCATTACGCTCGTGCAGCGATGGTTTGCTCCGCACAGGCGGGGAATGGCCCTCGGGATATTATCGGCCGGTTTTGGCCTGGGCTTCGCCGCTACCGGCAAACTCTACCCCATCATAGTATCCAATTGGAGCTGGCGCTACTGCTGGTATATCTTTGGTGCAGCCGCCCTGTGCATGATCATCGTAAATATCGTTCTCCTGCGGAGCAGGCCGGAAGATACGGGCTGCAAACCCTGGGGCACAAGGACGGATGAGCCTGTTGAGCCTGCGGTGGCTGCTAAGCAGCAGTCCTGCTATGGAGAGATACTCTCTGCAAAACGGTTCTGGATTATCGCAGCCTCGTATTTTTCAATCGGCGCGACCCTGTACATGATCACAACATTCATGGTTGATTACGCCCGGTATGAACTTGGTTTCGCGTATGAGCGGGCATCTTTCCTCGCCACAATGCACGGCTTCGGGCAGGTAGTCGGCGTGCTGACGATACCCCTTATTTCCGATTACCTGGGACGGAAAAGGACGATCTCCATTTCGAATCTCTGCATTGCCGCAACAATTGTCTGGATAATCATTGCGAAAGGCAACGCCGGCATGCTGTACGCCGGGATCTTCCTTTTTGGGATATTCTACGGTTCGACCTTTCCCATGTACGGGGCCTGCGGCGGCGATTATTTCCGCAGGGAGATAATGGGGACCGTGATCGGCGCATTCACGCCATTTTATGCACTGGGCGCGATCTCGGCCCACTGGTTTGGCGGCTACGTCCGGGACATGACCGGTTCGTTCTCCATACCGTTCTCAATTGCCGTCATCTTCGCGTTGATCGCATCCGGGCTCATGATGCTTGTCGGGAAGGAGCAAACGGCATGAAAAAAATCCCTCACCGGGTTTGATCGAGTTCTAAACTCGGAAATCTTCAAGTAAACTTATGGAAAATTCTTATCAGAGACAGGGCCCCAAACTAACCCTGCCGTTTTTCTAATACCTCGTACACACCTTCCAGACATGAAAAAGCCGACGACTGCTTTTCTTATAACCTTATGGACGACATTCTTAGTGCTAATTGCATGGCTCGTGTTTGGTAATCAATGTCGTTCCTCTCACTTCGCGGCAGTAGCTCTGCCCCGTCTGGAAGACCGTTTCGAATATCCGCTCGCCGCCGATGGCTCGCGCCGTCACCTGGACGTTCTTGGCCTCAATGGGAATGGAAAGTTCGCCCTGCTTCTGAGTTTGAATCACTTTTTTTGCCGACTTTCTCTGGTAGTTCAAGTCGTAATTGACCGTCAGTTCGGTGGCATAGGCGCCATGATTCCGAATGGTGATTTTGTGTTGAGGCGGCGGCGCGGCAGCCGGCGGCTTTACGCAAAGCTCATACCGTGGAATCAAGGTCGTTCCCCTGAATATAAAACAGTGATCCTTATTCTTTTCCAAGCCAAGACTCATGAAGCGCGATTTACCCGCAACCACGCTGGCCTCTATACGGGACGAAGAATCGCAGGGAACGGCTATTGTCTTAACCTTACCCGTGGCAAAGCTCCCCGTAATGGCCTCCTTCGAGCGGCCGCCTATAGAGTAGCTGACTTTCGCGCGCATCACATATGCTGATTCATTTTTAAGCGTGATGTGTTTCCAGCAGTCAACCGGGGGAAGAGATTCTGAAGCGTCGCAGGATTCATAATAATCATTTAAATGAGTACCTCTCAGGGAATAACACCGGTCTGCGGGTTTATCATAACAATCGGAAAAGATTGTCACTCCGGCAAATATTGGATCGACGACTTCTGCGGAGGCGCAGACATTCGTTGCATCACAGGGCACTGCAACGCGCTTGGTCACGCCGGCACTAAAATGACCCGTCGGGTGAGTTGAGGATAGATTGTTATACTTGTAACTGACTCTGGCATCTGCCACATATCCACCATTATTCTTGATCGTGATGTGTTTATAACAGTTCGAAACCTCAATAGGCGTCGTCCCCGGAGGGTCGCAGGACTCGTAACTCGTGTTTAACGTCGCGCCTTTCAATTTGAAGCACCGGTCCTGGGCATTGCCAAGCTCTCTGCTAAATATATCATGGCCGCCATACGCTTGAGCGAGTACCTTAACGGATGTCGCGGAGCATGGCACGCTTACGCGCCTCTCCTGACCGGCGGGAAAATTGCCGGTCTGCTGAGACATGTCGCGACCGTCAAGCTTGTACGATACTGTTGCCCTGGCGATATATGCCCCCTGGTTCTTAAACGTTATGTACTTGTAACAGCCGTTCGTTGCCTGGGCAGGGGATGAGATCATGAGGACCATTATCCAAAACAACGCAACGATGCCAAAGACACGCGGTGCAAAGCGATCCGATTTCATAATGACCTCCATTGTTTTCCGGTTAAATACAGTCAGCTGAAACGATGCACCCCTAACGGCACTGTTGAAAAAGATTTTTGATGAGAGGAAATATTATGACAAATTCTGTATGGCATATTTAACTCCCGGCAATCTATCTGTCAATAGAAACATCCTGAGCTTTGCGTCAAGCATCTCGTTAAGTAATCTTCACACCTTGAATTTTTGTTCAGCGCGGACTTGCAGGTGAAGCGCGTAAAACAGGCCAATAGCCCTGCATTCTCCGGCAATCTGGTCCATCATCCCCTGAACTATTGAGTTGATGAATTCCGAAAAACATGCAAGATTACCGCCGATATTGTTTGAAACAGAGCGTCAAATCGGAACAGAGAAAAAATCTCAAACCTGGGCTTCATGAGAAACCGGTCTGCTCGACGAGAATATATGTAAGGATGCGGCCTCGGGAGATAAATGTCCTTCAGGATAAACAAGCATATTGATCTTGGGTACTGAGCATTCATATTGTGAAAGGAGCGCTTGTTATGAAGAAAGGTCTTTTGCTGCTGGTGTTGACCATGTTGTTCGTCCAATTTCAAACGGTGTTTCCCGCGCAGGCGCAGCTCCCGACGGCAGTTAAGGCTGTCCCGGCGACTGCGTCCTTATTTGCTTTGAACAGCCCCAACGGCGGCGAAAAATGGGTGCTGGGAACGCAGCATGAAATCGTCTGGAAGAGATCCAAAGACGTTACAGGGTACATCACAATAGATCTTTATCGCGGCGGCACAAGCGCTCAAAATAAAATAGGGACTATCGCCTCGGGCATCTCGGTATCTTTGGAAAAATACAGCTGGATTGTCGGAACCCTGCAGGGCGGGACTGCCCCGGCAGGTGATGATTATAAAATCGTCATCAGGGCAGGGGGAAAAAGTGACACGAGCAACGGCGCTTTCAGCATCATGGCTAAAGCAGAAGTGAAAGAGGCTGCATCCCTGAAATCGGGAGGCCAGTCGCTGGGGAAGATTGCGCCTGCGACAACAGTAAAGATGGTTTCCCTGACATACCCCCGCAGGGCGGACCTTCTCCATAAAGGGATCGGATACAAGATCACCTGGAAGTCGATAAACCTCAAAAATGCGAAGATGAAGCTGGAACTGCTGGACATCCACGGGACTACGGTCGTCCGGACAATTGGCGAGGATTTTGTCAATGCGGAAGAGTTCATGTGGTATATAGATAATCTTCTGCCCGACCAGGAAACAATGTACAAGGTGAGAATCCAAACCATGGACGGGGCTGCGAAGGATACAGCGGGTCCCTTCAAGATAGCCAAGGGGACTCCCCCGCCGGGTACTCCCAAACTTACCGTGACGAACCCCGGACAGCAGGACAGGGCCGCCGGAGATGTCATACCGGTCAAATGGACCACGACGACGACCTGCAACACTTCCCAGGACGGGCCGGTGCGCAACGAAGTATTCCTTGTCGAACAAATTGATGGCAGCGGTAAGTTGGTTGCAGGAGGGATGCAAGGGCCCGCTGAATTCCTGGGTGAAGGACCCACCGGATACCTGAACTGGCAGCGCAAACTCACAATTGGGGGCACCCCTGGACCGCAGACCAGGTACCAGGTCCGCGTGACCAGCAAATTCGGCTGTTCCAATATCAGCCCCGTGTTCAGGGTCATTACCCCGACAGATGCTAAACTGTACGTTTATCCAATGAAACACAAAACAATCTGTTTCTATACGCTGTTCAAGAAAGGCGTAAGCCATGAAAGCACGTTTGCAAACCAGATATCGAAAATGCATGGCGTGCTGCCCTCGCCCCAGTATCCCGTTGTAGCATTCAAGAATTACTTCAGCCCGGAATCCGGTGCGTCGGTGCCTTCCTATATAGACCAGTACGTGGTGCGCAGCCGCGTTTTTTTCCATGACAGCGACCAATGGTATAAAGGGCTGGGGTCCGTCAGGGAAGCAAAACTCGTCATCAAGCGCTTGCAGAAGGCAAACACACATTTTGCGGCCTATTCCGCCCCCTGCCTGGGCGGAGTCGCCCTGCTCACGGCAAACCCCCAGCCGGACTGTTCCGGGTGGGACCAGGTCCATTATTCCCCGTCACAGCAAATACAGCCCGTCGCCCCGCTGCCCGGGGCCGTTGCAGTCGATACAAGCCAGGGAGACACCTGGACAGTGGATCTCACTCAGCAATACCGGGCGCTGGTGGACCAGGGAAAACGGGACGGGGGCATCATGCTTTTCCCCAGCAGGGAACTCCTGGACTTAAGCGGGTATCACGACAAGATGAATGCCGAGGTATACAGCGTCGAACTCCGGATTATATTTGAAAAGAAACGGTGACATGCAGTTTTCAGGGAGGGCACGAGATGGCCTTTACACATGATGATGCGCTGGCGCTTCTTGACCAGTATATAAAAAACGAGAAAATGAAATATCACTGCCTTGCGTCGGAGGCAGTGATGAGGGCGCTTGCGCGCAGGCTGGGCAGGGATGAGGAGAAGTGGGGCCTCGCCGGCCTGCTGCATGATATTGACGTCGAACTCGTAAACGCCGACCTGAACGTGCACGGCCTTGAAGCGGAAAAGATCCTCGCAGACAGGGGAATCGACCCGGAAATAATCTCCGCGATCAAGATGCACAACGAGCAGGCAGCCGGGATCAAGAGGAGCACGGAATTCGAACATGCGCTGGCGGCGGGGGAGACAATCACAGGCCTGATAACGGCGACCGCCATGGTTTATCCCGACAAGAAAGTGGCAAGCGTAAAACCCAAATCGGTCACTAAGAGGATGAAAGAAAAGGCCTTCGCCGCTTCGGTAAACAGGGATTACATCCTCGAGTGCGAGAAGATAGGGATCCCCCTGGACGAGTTTGTCCAGCTTTCCCTGCAGGCAATGAACGAGATAAGCGGATCGATCGGGCTTTGAGGAAATGTGGGTGGGTTCGATTCCCATGCACTTCCGCCAATTTATTCAATATAATCAATCAACTTACATTTAAAAAGCGGTCCGATAGCGGTCCGATAAACGTCTCCTTTGCAGAGCAAAAAGAATGCAAAAACATTTCCAATGTATTCATGCATGACATTCACCATACAGTCTGTTATGCATATTATGAATTTATGTCCATCCTAGAAGTATTTATGATTTAACAATTCCACAGAAACATACTTGGAGGAGCTATGAAGAAACTCAGCATTTCGCTTCTACTCTTGCTTTGTATACCGGCTGTATGCTTTTCTTCGGATTGTCACATAACAATTGGATGTGGCTCTTATTATGTTGGGCAGCAAAGCCGGGAAATATTGTCAAATTTTAATTCTTGTGGAGATAAATATAAAATAGGGATCGATAATACTGAAAGCGGTCCTGAAAGAAATTATTATATATCAGAACGGGACTCAAACCTGATTGTTGGAGTATTAAAAATCAGGAATGGCAAAATTAATCAAATAACGAGACACTGGACGAGAGGAAAATCTACTCCGGAAGAAGTAGGTAGAGCATTATATGAATCAATAAAAGAATATATTCTAGTGGATGGTACTAATGCGAAAATTAGCACTGACGAATCGTCTAATCCAGATATGACTGTTAAAGATATAGAGATTAAGGGCAAAAAATCTTCAGTCAGAATATCTACGGTAGAGACCCGTGGCGATAAAAATGCTACAACGATTACAATATATGACACTGTAGGCAAATAATGACCTATAATATGGGAAGTAATAATTAAAGAAATACCAGTAATGCCTGGATTAGCGGACATGATTGAGGCAGAATTTGATAAGTGCTTAAAGAATAATCTTTCCCCCGCTGAATTTTGAGAATTGAATAGAAGTTATGAATTCGTCAAGCTCAACTAAAGTGCGCAATCTTATACCTTTTCGTTTTTAATCGCCTAAAGTAGGATTTCGAAAATTATTGGAAAATACCCGGAATAGAGGTTCTCTGTGAAATCAGAAAAGATGAAAAAATGGCTGGAATATCAGCAGAAAGGTGTTAAGCCAACTCTTTACAAATTTAGCACTATCGTATTCTCTACGGATACATTAGCAGTTCCCGTTCATTTTGCACTTAAGGAGCAGACTCTCAGTTTGCTACCGCTTATGGATAATGAGATCCCGCGTGGTCTGATTGAAGGTTATGGCGCCGCATTCCGATGTGAAGTTACGTATAAAGACGATAATAAGTTTAATATACAAGAGACTCTTGACCTTATTCTTCCAATAATTGGCTTTGATTATAGGCTACCAATCGAATACAAAAAATGGGAGGAGTACGAGGGACAATGGCTTGAAGTAACAGTTGTGTATGCATCAGGCTCACAACTCATTAGTCACCCCGATCTTCCCCCAAATACACACTCAATTGTCGCTGCATATGAAAAACTGTCTGGACGAACCGATAAAAGATCCAAGAAGGCCGTTGCTATTCGGAGTAGATTAAAGGAGGCAATAAGACTTGAAAATATCTCTCGAAGATACAGTTTCCTTTCTTATTATAGCATCATAGAGATAGTGTCTGATGATTTGGCTGCAGCGAGAGATTGTCCATCTGGCGATAAGATAGCTCAAGAGATTGCCAATTTTGCTCTTAGTAGCAAGGGTAGTCAGAGAACAAAGCTATACTTTTTATTACGTGCAATACCTAATGACCTCAATATTACAAATTGTATAGAAATTGCAGACATTAGAAACGACATTGCGCACGGAAATCTAACGGTGAGCAAAGGGCACCTTGATTTATGCAAAAAAGTTGCTTTCTTGGCATCTGAATCATTAGTGCTGAGGCTCATAGAAACAGCGTTCTGAAATACGCTGATGTTGAATTGGAGAGGAAAAGGGAACTGATGGGACGTATTGTCCTGCTTAAGACTAATAATTTGGACCAATAGAAATCTATTTATCTATTTGCTGTGCTACAACTCTTTACTAACAATTCGAGAAATGGAGCTCAATATGTCTGGATTGGATAGAAAGACTGTTAAAAAGAACTGGCGATCAAGACTCAATAATGGTGTTTTCTGGGGTGTTGTCGGAGTGCTACTCACAATTGGTTTCGGAGTTGTCGGTCTATACACTTATTTTCATGGAAAAAAACCTAATTTGCAATTAGATGTAATAAGTGAATCGAACGTTTTAGATTTGCATAAACAGTTAGATGATCTGACTATTTATTTCCACAAAGAGGATATTCAAAAGAGTAATTTAAATCTAAGAATTATTAACTTGCAAATCATTAATAATGGAGAAGCAGATATCTTGCAGTCATATTATGACCAAAAACTTATATGGGGAATTAAAGTAAGTAGTGGGAGAATTATCAATAACATAAGGATATTGAGTACAAATTCAGAATATCTTAAAAACAATCTAAATCCTGAAGTTATTGAGAACAGCACCATTGCACTAGATAAGGTTATATTTGAGAAAGGTAAGTTTATAAATATCGAAATACTTGTTTTGCATAGTAGAGATGTTTATCCCGGGATAAGCTTTATAGGCAAGATTGCAGGTTTAGATAAGATTGAAATCGTGAAGACTTGGGAGAAAAACCTAAATTATAGTTTTATCGATAAGTTCTTCTATGGAGGATTTCTTATTAATTCAGCCCGCATGATTATCTACTTTGTTTTTGGCGTTATATTGTTGCTTGCTATTGCGTTTACAGTGGAAACGAGTAGTAGAATGAGAGATAAAGCGAAAGAGAAGAGACTTAAAAGAAAGCTCAATGAATTAATTAAAAATAAAGTTTCAGAAAAGAATGCAAATCTACTTATAGATAATTATATTTGGGGCGGTTTGGAAAAGCTCAAGATTTGGCTGTCATTTTTGAATAACGATTCACGCTTAAGAATTGAGTCTAAGGAACATGATCTCAAGAGAAAAGTATTTCAAAGAAAAATCTTCCTTGCTAGAAATGGCCACAGCTGAGGAATCATCCAAAAATTTCTTAAAATATAAACCTAATTTTTCTAACTTAATAGAAGAGAAAGTAATCCATTTAAGAGAGAACGGTGAATTTGAAGTTGATCCTGAATTTCTCACAGATTTATCAAAGATGATTGATTTGTTAGAAAAAAGCGCGAAAATTTGAGAGAAGTGAATAACAATAACTTTATAAACAATTTGCCCGAAGTTTGCCCGACCTAATAATATTAACTGCAAATACCTGGATTTTATAACATATTTTATCCGGTATATGGGTTCGATTCCCATGTGCTTCCGCCATAAGTATTTGATATTATTGCCTTTATCAATCATATTCAATTCCCCCGGATTTCCCCCGAACCCCAGGCGATCAGCACTGCTAAAAGTACAAAAGGTACTTTCTTATCCAACCGTCCGCGAAATAGGAATTTCGCTCTATGATGATTTTTTGACAATCCGTTCAAAAAATCAGTCCACCAAGAGAGAACGATTTTTGTTTGCGTCACACTTTACCGACTTTGTCCATTATGTATTAGCCCGGTAGTCGCTTTCACCCACGCCATTACAACAGACCAAAAGAGCATTGGAAAAATATTGCATTAAATCGCTTATAAGTTTAAAGCTTCGGACGTTGAAGGTTGGTAGGAAAAAAAGAGATATGAAAGGAGAATAAGGAATGACATCCTCAGAATAGCATTCATGGCTATCTATCTCTGTATTCTTTCCATAATTATCCTAATTTTATATTTATCCCCATCCTCACAGTTTACTCTAGCTATTAGCGATCAGCATTGGACGAGAGCAACAAATATAGCACAGATCATTATTGCATTTTTTGCAATTCTGGCTTTTTCATATACGGCTATAGCAAACAAAAGATCGGAAAAGTTATTCACAGCTGCGAATACACCTCTGATCGACGTAACTCCTGTTGGCGTAGCCCAAGCACCTAATGCCCAAGGCATTTATTTTACTACTACAATTTTGAATATTGCTAATTATAGCGGATTTAAAGCTTTCGATATCGGAATTGATCTCAAATATGGCAAAAACGCATGGATTACAGAATGGATAAAAGCTGATAAAGAAAAAAATGATAAAAATCCTGGAGAGAGAATTATTGATGGAAAGCCTTATCCATCAGCACCCCAGATGTTCATAACGGAATTAGAACCAGGAGATTCAAAAAGTGAAGAAATCAAATCAGCTCAAGTAACTATTACTGGCATGTTCGATTTGGAAAAAGATGTATGCTCTCAAGGTGCAAGAGGATTACCTGTTCTTGTTCGAGTTGCATGGAAAAATGACAAGGGCCATGTTTTTGATGAGGTTCACAGATATAGATTAATTGGTACTCCTATTACATATCCAAGTCAATTCGGCTATTCGTTTACCTTTATTCCAGAAGGTATCACGTCCAAAAAGGGTTCAAAGTTAATTTGAATACCACTCGTGAACTTTTTAAATTAACTTAGGCATTTAAGAGGGATTACGTCCAGATGCATCCCTAAACGATGCCAGGACGACGATGGAACAGCTGCCAAAGTGGTTTGAGGATTACAACGAGAACCATCCTCACAAGAGCCTGAAAATGAGGTCACCGAGGGAATTTAGAAACCAGCAGCTAAGTTAGGGGTGGGTGTCCGGTTTATTGGGGGCAACTCCACCTTAAAGTTGTACCACGCTTCCTTTTTCTTCATTTCCCTCTTATGGCTAACAATACATCCAGCAATCACTAAACCAAATAACTAAGCTATTTTAATCCTCATGAGGTCTTCACCCAGGATCAGATTGCCGGAAAAGCCCTGCCTCGCAGCATAGAGTTTAGACTTTTCTATATTGCCGGGAACAATGTGGTTGATGACCAGGTTTTTGGCCAGGCACGACTCTGCGACTCCGCCCACTTCGGTTATCAGGGTATGCGATTTAAACATGTGGTTCCGGAGCGCGGCATTGCAGGGATAAGCATCGTCCAGTTTTTTAGGGAATTTTTCCATGATCCAGTCGTAGTCTATGACCTCGTGGACAAGGTAATCGGTGCCGGCTGCCAGGGTTTGCAGGTTGTTGCTTGTGTTCATGCTGGTATCGCCTGAAAAAACCACGGACTTGCCGTATTTCTTCAAATCGAACCTGAATGCGAAGGATGGGTATACCTGGGTATGGTTGACCAGGGTGTAAGTGACATGAATATTATTGTCCTCGTAAACAAAAAGCGCGGGCGTTTCCGGGCAGGTGTTATTCGGGTCTGACAAGTCCGGGAGTGCCGATTTCATGGACATCGATAAGGGGCGGGAAGGGGCGGTAGCCGTTATCGAGCACCATGTTGTTGACGGTCGCTGCGTACGCCTGCCAGATGTATTTTGTCATCTCCGCCAGGCCCGGTGTCGGCGTCCCGCTGTCGGTCGAGACCGCGTCAGCGACTGTATAACCGCAATCTTTATTGGGGATATCCAGTTGGCCGCGGTTGCAGGGGCCGTATACCGGCAGAGGGTTATATGTGGTTGCAAGGCCTGCTCCGGGACCGATAAGGAGCAGGGATGGATAGTCGGCCGTGTGGTCCTGGTGAAGGTGGGTGAAGAAGACCGCCTTCAGGTTCTTGAGGAAAGTGGAGGATGCCTGGCCGTCGGGCGGGTTGAATGCCTGTGAAAGCCGCCAGGCGCTGCCTTGCCCGAGGTCGATCAGGTACATGGTGCCGTCGATGTGCAGGACAGACGAGGAACTCGCGCGCGCCGTGCCCTGGAACCAGCTGACCCCGCCGCTCGTGCCGAGAAGTACAAGTCCAGCATTGTAAGAAGTGGAAGTACTCGAATCCGAGTCGGTCAATTCACACCCGGTTAGCCCTGATATGAACGGCGCCGCTGCCAGCGAGGCTCCCACGCCCTTGAGAAAATTGCGCCGCGTGATCCAGTTCTCAACTTTACGGAAAAATGACATAGCTAACTCCTCTCGTTAATTTTCAGGCGACTTCGCTTTAAAAGAATTGAACGTATTTCAAGCTCATATATGAAACCAGGGTGGATTTAAGAGCAGTTCAGCTCACGCTCTCCCCGAGATAGGCTTCCTTGACGCGGCTGTCGTTGAGGAGGTCTTTGCCTGTCCCTTCGAGGACAATGGTGCCGGTCTCCATGACGTAGCCGTAATCGGCGATATGGAGGGCGGCCATGGCGTTCTGCTCGATGAGCAGGATGGTTGTGCCCTCGGGTTTATCTGGCAGATCACGCGGAAGACTTCCTTGATGAGCAGCGGCGCAAGGCCCAGGGATGGCTCATCGAGGAGGATCAGTTTCGGGCGGCTCATCAGGGCGCGGCCGACGGCCAGCATCTGCTGCTCGCCCCCCGAGAGGGTTACGGCTGTTTGTGACGAACGCTCCTTGAGCCTGCGGGAAAATTCCGTAAACCCAATCAACATCTTTTTTGATCTGCTCCTTATCCTTGCGGGCAAAAGCGCCCATGAGCAGGTTCTCGTAAATGCTGAGTTCGGCGAAGACCTTGCTGCCTTCCGGGACCAGCGCCAGGCCCTCGCGCGCGATCCTGTGGGCGGGCATGCGTGCGATTTCCTGATCAAGGAACTTTATTGAACCCGACGAGGAGGGGACAAGGCCGCTGATCGTGCGCAGCAGTGTGCTTTTCCCGGCGCCGTTGGCCCCGACGAGCGCCACGATTTTCCCTTCGGGCACATTGAGCGAAATGCCCTTGAGGGCATGTATGCCGTTATATGAGACGTTTAGCTCGCTTATGCTCAGCATGTCGTCTCCCCCAGATAGGCCTCGATCACTTTTGGGTTGGCCTGGATTTCCGCAGGGGTCCCCTCGGCTATCGTGACTCCGTAATCGAGCACGGAAATCCTTTCGCATATCTTCATGACGAATTTCATATCGTGCTCGATAAGCAGGACGGTGAGGTCATGGTTATCCTTGAGGCGCAGCACCAGTTCCAGGAGCTCCATCGTCTCATTGGGGTTCATGCCCGCCACCGGCTCGTCGAGGAGCAGGAGTTTCGGGCCCGTGGCAAGCGCCCTCGCTATCTCCAGTTTTCGCTGTTTGCCGTATGGCAGCGAAGAGGATATTCTCCCCGGCCACGTCCTCGAGCCCCACTTCGGCAAGGAGCCCCAAAGCCAGCTCCCGCATTTCCTTTTCCTCGCGCGTGTACCTGGGCAGCCTCAGGACCGCCTCGATGAAGCTTGAACGTATCCGGCAATGCCGGGCTATCGTGACGTTCTCCATGACGGTCAGGTCGGGGAAAAGCCTGATATTTTGAAAAGTGCGCGCTATCCCGAGCTTTGTGATGCGGTTGGCCTTCCGGCCCGCGATTGAACTGCCCATGAAATCAATGGTCCCGGAAGTAGGCTGATAATAGCCCGAGATCATGTTGAATACCGTTGTTTTGCCGGCGCCGTTGGGGCCGATGATCCCGGCGAGCTCTCCCTTGTGCAGAGTGAGGTTAAATCCGTCCACCGCGGTAAGGCCGCCGAATTTCATGGTTATATTGCGGGCCGAGAAGAAATCCATCAGGAAGCCCCCCGGCGGAACGTTTTAATTTTAGCGAAGATCCAGTCCCAGGAGAACTCCGCTGTGCCCATGAGGCCCCGCCGGGCGAAGATCATCATTACTATCAGCAGGAATGAAAAGAAGACCATTCTCATACCCGGGTATGCCAGGTATCTCAAGGGACCCGAAGGTCATCGGCTCCTCCACGAAACGCAGCGCTTCGCCGCCCCACGTGATCAGGACCGCGGCTATGACCGCCCCGGTCGTGCTGCCGAGCCCGCCCAGCACTATCATGATCAGGATATTGAATGTCAGGAAGAAGGTGAAGAGCGTCGGGGAAATGGTCGTGATCAGATGGGCGAGAAGGCCTCCGCCGATCCCGGCGAAGAAGGCGCTGAACGTGAAGGACATCATTTTGTGCCAGAACGTGTTGATCCCGATCGACTCGGCTGCCGCCTCGTCGTATTTAATTGCCTTCAGGGCCAGGCCGTAACTGCTGTGCACCAGCCGGGATATGACGAAAATTGTTATGACGGCGGCTCCCCATGCCCACCACAGGTTGGTGAAATCCGCAATGGCCTTGAGCCCCAGCGGCCCGTTGGTAACGCTCTGGGCGTTTGTGGCGATAACGACTACGACCTCACCGAACCCGAGGGTGACAATGGCCAGGTAGTCCCCCCTGGTCCTGAAAACAGGGAAGCCCGTCAGGAAACCAAGCAGAGCCGCGAGTAAGCCGCCCGCCAGCAGAGCGACAATGAACGGCGCGTGGATTATGCTCAGCGGCCAGACAAGAGGGTCTATAATGAACGAAAGCTCCTTTTCTGCAGGCGAGAGCGTCAGGAGCGCCGCCGTGTAAGCCCCCACAGCGGCGAAGGCGTTGGGGCCGAGGGAAAACTGCCCGGTGACCCCGTTGATCAGGTTGTAGCTCACGGCGAACACCACGAAGATTGCGCAGGTGATCAGGATCCTGATCTGGTAATCCGAGCCGCTGCAGTTCCATCCACGAGAGGAACGCGGCAAACAGGGCCAGGACCAGAATCCAGAGCAGCTGGGATGTGCGGTGAGTATTCTCCATGATCAATCCGGAAGCTTCTTGCCCATCAGGCCTGTGGGCCTGAACAGCAGTATCAAAATCAGCAGCCCGAAGGCCAATGCATCGCGATAGCCGCCCCAGATCGGGGTAAAAGGCAACTAGCATAATTTCGGTTATCCCGAGGAACAGCCCGCCCAGCATGGCCCCGGTCACGTTTCCTATCCCGCCCAGGACGGCCGCGACGAAGGCCTTGAGGCCGGGGATGATCCCCATGAGGGGGTTGATCTGGGGGTATTGCATCGCCCACATTATGCCGCCGGCGGCAGCAGCGGCGGAACCGATCGCGAAGGTGACAGCGATGATCCTGTTGACGTTGACCCCCATCAGCATGGTTGTTTCCATGTCCCTCGCGATGGAGCGCATTGCCCGACCGGTATTGGTTCGGTGGATGGTGAAGAGGATCGCCCCGAGCAGGACAAGGGTCAGCAGGGGCGTCCAGATCAACAGGTCTGTGAACATTATGCCGCCGACTTCCCGGATCTCACTGAAGAAATCGGGAAGGGGAAAGGCCTTGGGTTGGCCGCCGAAAATCACTATACCCAGGTTCTCCAGGAAAAAAGAAACCCCGATCGCGGTGATCAGGGCTGAGATTCGCGGGGCGTTGCGCACGGGACGGTATGCGCCCCTGTCGATGAGCGACGCCGAGCAATGCTGTCAGGGCAATCGCGATGATGAACGACGACCACCAGGGAAGCGAGAAAACCAGGATCCCGTAAAAAGCGAAATAGCAGCCCATCATCATGACGTCGCCGTGGGCGAAGTTGATGAGGCGGATCACCCCGTATACCATTGTATAGCCGAGGGCTATAAGTCCGTAAAGGCACCCCAATGATATGCCGTTGATCAGCTGCTGGGTCAGAAACTCGAAATCCATAAAGACTACCGCAAGGGGGCGTATGGCAATACGCCACTACGTTAATATTAAAACAGCGGGGAGCGAATATCTCGCCCCCGCTGTTTTTCAAATCAAAGAAATTGATCCTTATTACGGGTTCACCGTGGTGAGGTACTGGAATTTCCCGTCCTTCACATGGAGGATAACGGCGCTCTTCACCGCGTTTCCGTCCTGGCCGATATTGATGATGCCGGAGACGGCCTCAAACTTCTTTGTCTTTGCCAACTGCTCCCTGACCTTCGGGCCTTCAGAGGATTTTGCCCTCTTCATCGCGTCAAGCATAAGGAAATAAGAGTCTGCGCCCAGGGCTGAAAATGCCGGGGAGTCTTTCTTGTACTTTTCCTTGAAAGTATTGAGGAAATTCCTGGCTATCTTTGTCGTGGCGCCTTCCTTGTCAAAATGGCCGGTCAGCGCAAATCCTTCCACCGCCTTGCCCCCGACCTTGAGCAGCACGTCATTCTGGGCCCCGTCCGCGGACATTATTTTGATCTTCAATCCCATTTCAACCGCCTGCCTGCAGATTAAGGCGTCCTCGGTGTAGTAGTTGGGAAGGTAAAGGACATCGGCGTTGGCCTTCTTGATGCTGGCCAGCTGGGCCCTGAAATCCTGGTCGCCGGAGCGGCAGTAGGTCTTTATGACAACCTTGCCCCCGAGCTTCGTGAAGCTCTTCTCAAAGATGTTGCCCAGGTCGACTGAATAGTCCTGGGCCTTGTCGACCAGCAAAGCGGCTTTCCTGGCCTTCAGGTTGTTGTATACGTATTTGGCCGCCACTTCCCCCTGGAAGGAATCGGTGAAGCAGACCCTGAACATGTATTTCTTGTTCTGGGTGACGCGCGGGTCTGTTGCCGTGGGGGAAATGATGGGAATCCTGGCCTTTTCAGCCACGGCCGAGCCGGCCATCGTGTTGCTGCTGGTAGCGGAGCCCAGGATGGCAACGACTTTCTCTTTCTCGATCAGCCGGCTGACGGCGTTTGCAGCCTCGATCCTGTCGCTCTTCTCATCAACCAGGAAAAGCTCGACTTTCTTCCCCAGGACGGTGGGTTGCATCTGGTTGGCCACCTGTATGCCTTCCCATTCCTCCTGGCCGTAGGCGGCGACACCGCCGGTCATGGGAAGGAAGACCCCGATCCGGATCGTGTCGCCCTTCTGGGCAAGGATACCCCGGTCAGGGCAATTACAAAAAGCAATACGAGAGAGACAATGAATATTTGCTTCTTCATGACGGACCCTCCTTGGTTGTTTTTGGCAAGAGTGGCTTTATTTCTCACAATCGCGATTTCAAGTCAAATAATTGATATGGGGAATGGAAATTATGCTTTACCTGGCCGCCGTCATTGGCTAAAAGCACTCTATGCATAATCTCGTGGACGCATACCTCAACCACCTCGCCGTAGAAAAAGGGTCGTCTCTTCACACCCTGGATGCCTATGGCAGGGACCTGGGCCGCTATGCCCGGTACATGGCCGGGAAGGGGATAGGTGTTGATGATATCAGGCCCGATACGATAGTGTCCTTTTTGGGAGAACTGAAGAAGGAGGGCCTTTCGGCGAGATCCGTCAACAGGGTCCTTGCCGCTGTCAGGGGTTTTCATAAATTCCTCCTGCGGGAGCAGGCGGCCCAGCGAGGACTCAGCCGCTCACATTGAACTGGCGAAGACGTGGCTGCACCTGCCCGATACCCTGAGCAGGGACGAAATGGAACGGCTGCTGACCCAGCCGCCCCAGGATACACCGGCGGGCCTGCGGGACAGGGCTATGATGGAGCTGATGTACGCTACCGGCCTGCGCGTCTCGGAGCTGATATCCCTGAGCGTGAATAACATAAACGCCCAGACGGGTTTCATCATCGCGTTCGGCAAGGGCGGGAAGGAAAGGATCGTGCCCGTGGGCCGCCTTGCCCTGCAGTTCGTTGATGAGTACATGAACACGGTCCGGCCCGGTCTTTTGCGTCTTTCCAGCTCCGCGACCCTCTTCCTCGGCAGGTCGGGCAAGGGCCTCACCAGGCAAGGGTTCTGGAAAATAGTGCGCAAGTATGCTAACAAAGCCGGCCTGGCGAAGAAAATTCACCCTCACACGTTCCGTCATTCCTTCGCCACTCACCTGCTCGAGGGCGGGGCTGACCTGCGCTCCGTGCAGATGATGCTTGGGCACGCTGATATAGCAACCACCCAGATATACACGCACATCACCAAGGACAGGCTGAGGGAAGTGCACAAGAAATTTCACCCAAGGGGTTAGACAGCGAAAAATGGATTATTACAAATCCGAACGCGATGTGGACAGCGGCCCGGTCAAGACGGCCAAGGTCCCGGAAAAGAAACCGAAAAGGATCAAGCTGAAGCCCGGTGTGGTAATTGCGGCGGCCCTGGTCACTGGAAGTTTAATGCTGATTGCCGCCATGATCATATTTTTCCCCGGCTTTAACCCGATCAAATCACTCATGAAAGGCCCTTCGCTCGAGTACCTGGAAATGGAGATGAACGGGAAGGAACTGAAGCTGACCCCTGCCGACACCTTCGAGGTCTCATACCGTGACGAGTTTGTGATCAAGAAGGTCCGCACGGACTCGCTGTTAAGCAGAAATATCTCGGCTGACGTGGAGGGCACGGGGTCCGAAAACGATATAGGGACGCTGCTGAAAGGGGTAGAGCTGGTTGACAGGGCGATTGCCGAAAGCAAGTCGGGAAGCACCTACGCCTCTTATGCCATAAAGGTGAGGAAAGACGACAAGGTCATCGGCGAAATACCGGTCAAAGTCAACATAACCCCCCAGGACTGGCTGAGGCTTGCCAAGGGCTCGGAAGAGGGCAAGAGCCAGGTTGAATACCTCAAGAAGGCCCTGGATTCGAATAAGGACGACGTCGCCACGCGCAAGATGCTGGCCGCCTCGTATGCCAAGCAGGGCAAAAGGCCCAACGCGATTTCTGAATACCAGGCTGTCCTCAAGATAAAGCCGAATGACCTGCCGACCCTGATAGAGCTTTCGAAAATTTATCTTGATCAGAAGAACTATAAGGATGCGATTCCGGTATTCCGCAAGATAGCGGGAGCTGAATCCCAGGGACGCCTCTGCCCGGGCAAACCTGGCCCTGTGCTACGAAAAAACAGGCAGCATGAAGGAGGCGGCCTCCAGTTACTCCGAGTCCCTGAAGATCATCTCCCAACATCGCCGTCAGGCTGCACCTGGCGGAACTTTACGACAGGTTGGGGAAACCGGCGGAAGCAGTCGCCCAATACCGGGAAGCTTACAAGGAAAAACCAAATGATACGAGCATCCTGACCGCACTGGGCGATTCAAGCATGAAAACGGGAAAATATGACGAAGCGATCAAATACTACACGCAGCTGACCAAGGTGGCCCCGAAGAATGCTTCGGCGCATGCCAATCTCGGCCTGGCTTACGGGAAAAAAGGGATGGAGAAGGAAGAGGCCGAGAGCTACCGCAAGGCCATCGCCATTAACCCCAGGGACCCTGTCATCCATTACAACCTCGCGCTGCTGCACGAAAAGAAGAAAAATTACAGGGAGGCGGCCGCGGAGCTGGAAAAAGCCCTCAAGCTGAAGCCCGCCGATTCCGAGAGCCTCTCGAAACTCGCCGACCTTTACGTGAGGGACAAGAAATTCAAAGAGGCGGTTTCCATTTACCAGCGCGCCATAAAGGCCTCACCGAAGAGCCCGGCCCTCCATGCGGGCCTGGGATACGCCCTTGGCCAGGCCAACAGGCTGAAGGAATCGGCGGATGCCTACGAGAGAGCCGTCAAGGCGGGCTCCCGCGATCCCCAGGTCTACTACAACCTGGCATACACCTATGAAAAGCTCGGGGACCAGAAGCGTGCGGTGGCATACTATGAAAAATATGCGGCGGTGAAACCCAGCGCGCAGTCGATCTCGTATGTGGCCGACTATTACATAAAGCAGAAGAATTACAATGCGGCGCTCGGGGCCTACCAGAAGCTCCTGAAGGCGGGGAAGAAATCAGCGGCCTATGCGGGGATGGGCCGTGTTTACGGGCTCAAGGGCGACACGGAAAAAGAGATTGAAAATTACAGACAGCCCTCAAGCATGACAAAAATGACGAAGCGGCGCATTACGGGCTCGGGACGGCTTACGAGAAAAAGGGCATGCTTGCCGAAGCCCTGCGCGAGTACACGGCCGCCTACGAGATAGACCCGGAGTCCAGGGCGGGAAGAAAAATCCCCCAGCTCAAGATCAAGATGCTCCAGCAGAAGCATAAAGAGTAGGTGTTTAGATGAAGAAAATCAGGATCAATAATTTCGAGATCGGCGGGGGCGCGCCTTTTGTCCTCGTGGCCGGGCCGTGCGTTATCGAAAACCGGGAACTTGCGAGGCAAACCGCCGGCCGCCTCAAGGAACTTGCGGGGGGGCTCGGGATACCGCTGGTCTTCAAAAGTTCTTATGACAAGGCGAACAGGACTTCGCTCAAATCCTTCCGCGGCCCCGGACTGAAACTCGGGCTGGAAATACTGCAGGGCATAAAAGAGGAGTTCGGGCTTCCTGTCCTGTCGGACGTGCACCGGTTTGAAGAGATCGCTGCCGCCTCGGGCGTGCTTGACATTGTCCAGGTCCCGGCTTTTCTGTGCCGCCAGACCGACTTTATCATGGAAGCGGCAAAGTCTGCCCGCGTGATCAATATCAAGAAGGGCCAGTTCCTCGCACCTTCCGATATGGCGAATGTGATAGAAAAGGCAAAGGCAGCCGGCAACAGGAATATCATTATAACCGAACGGGGAACCAGTTTCGGCTACAACAACCTGGTGGTCGACTACCGGGGCTTCCCCGTGATGAGGAAAATGGGATTCCCGGTGATATTCGACGCCACCCACAGCGTCCAGCTCCCCGGGGGGCAGGGCACCGCGTCCGGGGGGAACGGGAGCTTGTGCCCTTCCTGGCCAGGGCGGCCGTGGCCGCGGGGGTTGACGGGGTGTTCATGGAAGTCCACCCGGACCCGGAAAAGGCTTTGTGCGACGGGCCCAATTCCCTTTCGCTCGACTCTCTCGGGGATCTTTTAAAGGAGCTCAAACAGATAGATGCCATCGTCAAGGGCGGCAAAGAATTTATTGCGGAGGGTGAAGGGGAATGAAGACAGGGCTGGATGCGCCCCTTGTGGGAAAAATCAGGAAAATCAAGGTCTTGGTCCTTGACGTGGACGGGGTGCTCACCGACGGCAGGATCATCTTCGACGATACAGGCAAGGAACTCAAGTTCTTCCATGTCAGGGACGGCCATGGGATAAAAATGCTGATGCGGACCGGCATCGAGGTGATTTTTTTGACTGGGCGGGAATCCCGGGTCGTGGAACACCGGGCGAAAGATCTCGGGATTAAATCGGTCTACCAGGGTGCCAAGGACAAAGTGGCCGTTTTCAATGAAATGCTGGCTGAAAAAGGCCTTAAAGCCGAGGAAACGGCCTGCATGGGTGATGATATTACGGACGTCGCCCTTTTCCGGGCAGCCGGCTTTTCGGCGGCTGTTGCAGATGCGTGGCCTGAGGCCCGGAAGGCTGCCGATTTCGTCACCGCGATGAAGGGAGGGAAAGGGGCCGTGCGGGAAGTCTGCGAGCTGATCCTCAAGGCCCAGGGCAATTGGGACGAGATCGCAGAGAAATATGAATTGCCCTGATTTCGCTAAATCTACAGGGGTTTAGGTTCTTTACATATTTACGGGTGGGTGATATATTTAACCCAGGTTAAGAATCCAATGCCCCAAAGAATAAAGAGTATATTCGCCCGTTATGCAACGGGGCGAAAGTGGGTTTATGCTGCCGCAATTGGGACATTTGCTTCCCTCCTGATAGTAGCAGGCTTTTTCCTGTTTGGGTCGGGAAAAAGCAAAAGAATCCCCCGTCCTGAAAATCATGCCCGAAAACGTGGACCTTCAGGTCAAAGACGTCCATTTCACGGAGGTCGGCGATCCTGATTCCACCTGGGACATCAAGGCGGAAACTGCCCACTACAAGAAAAAGGAAAATCTGGCCATGTTTGAAAAGGTCCAGATTACAATGATCAGGCCGGACGGGAGGACCTTCAGCATGTCGGGAGACCATGGCAAGGTCAACACCCCAGACCAGGGACGCGGAGATTTTCGGTAATGTTGTCCTCACTTCCAACAGGGGGGACAGGATCAGCACCGATAAAGTGGTTTATTCAGGCAAGGAAAAAAAAGTCTCTACAGATGACAGGATCGTGTTTACCAGGCCGGGCCTGAACCTGAAGGGAAAGGGGATGGTCTTTTTCGTGGACAAGCAGCATATACAGCTTCTTTCCGAGATCAAAGCCGTAGTGACGAAACAATGAAGAGAGTTCTCAGCATATGCCTGTTTTTGTCGTTTGTTCTGGCTCCAGTGGCCCTGTTGGGCGCGGACACCCTTGGAGCATTGAAAGGCAAGGGCGGCCCCATCGAGATCACATCGGACCGCCTTGACGCCTATAACGAGGAGAAACTTGTTGTTTTCTCGGGTAACGTGGTTTCCAAGCAGGAAGACAAGACCATCTACTCCGATGTACTAAATGTCTATTATAAAAAAGATCCCGACAAGAAAGGCCCCAAGCCCCAGAAGGGCAAAGCGGAGCCGGGTGGGGGCGACCTTGACAGGATCGAGGCCGTCGGGAATGTGAAGATGGTCCAACTCAATCGCGTGGTCACGGGTGAAAAGGCCGTATTTCTCCAGGACGATCAGAAGATCATCGTCACCGGCAACCCGGTCATGAGGGAGGGGGACAACGTGATCAAGGGCGAGCGCATTACCGTGCTGCTTGACGAGAACAAGGGGATAGTGGAGAGTTCAGAAAAGAAACGGGTGACGGCGGTTATCAATCCGGAGAAAGGGAAAAAGAAATAGCGGATGAGCGAACTTGCCGGCTGCGGGCTGACCAAGATTTACGGGGAGAGAAAAGTAGTAAACGGGGTGGACCTCAACGTGCACGAGTCCGAAGTCGTGGGCCTGCTGGGCCCGAACGGGGCGGGGAAAACAACCACCTTCTACATGATCGTGGGTTTGATAAAGCCCGACGGCGGCTCGATAATGCTCAACGGGGAGGATATCAGCAATTACCCGATGTACAAGAGGGCCCGCAAAGGGATAAATTACCTTCCCCAGGAGCCCTCGATTTTCAGGAAAATGACCGTCGAACAGAACATAATGGCAATCCTGGAAACAATTGACATGAGCAGGGATGAGAGGAAGCAGCGGCTCGATGATCTGCTGGGCGAACTCGACCTCCACCACCTGTCAAAAAACATGGCATACTCCCTTTCGGGGGGCGAGCGCCGGCGCGTGGAAATCACCCGGGCCCTTGTAACATCGCCGCAGTTCATCCTCCTCGATGAGCCGTTCGCGGGAATAGACCCCCTCGCTGTACAGGACATTCAAAAGATTATTTTCAAGCTGAAATCGAAGGGGATAGGCATCCTGATATCAGACCACAACGTGAGGGAAACGCTGTCGGTTTGCGACAGGGCATACATAGTTAACGAAGGGGCTGTTCTCGTCGAGGGCGTGCCGGACGAAATCGCGGCGTGCGAGATTGCGCGCAAGATTTACCTGGGCGAAGATTTTCGAATTGACTAGTTTTAAAGGATTTATATTCACATGGCGTTTGAGTTAAAACAGAGCCTCAAGCTTTCCCAGCAGCTGATCATGACCCCCCAGCTGCAGCAGGCGATAAAACTGCTGCAGCTCTCCAGGATCGAACTGGTGGAGGCCATCCAGCAGGAGCTGGAAGAAAACCCGTTGCTCGAGGACGTTTCGCAGGAAAGCGAGCCTGAAGACCAGGTCTCCTCCGAACCCGATGAAATGCAGGTCGCTACTCACGGCACCGAAGTCACAGGGGAAGGGGACGGCAAGGAAGAGTTCGACTGGGACGGTTACCTCGAGGACTATGGTCCCGTCGGGGTGACGTATTATCACGAGGACCTCGAGGGGCCGACTTGGGAGAACGTCCTTACGAAGAGGGCATCCCTTACTGATCACCTCCTGTGGCAGCTCAATCTTTCCCGCTTTACCGAACAGGAAGGCGCGATTGCCGAGCAGATTATAGGGAACCTTGACGGGAACGGGTATCTGCTCGCGACCGTGGATGAGATTGCCGTGCTCGAGAACGTCACTCCGGAAGAAGTGGTGAAAGTCCTTAAAAAGGTCCAGGAATTCGATCCACCGGGTATAGCGGCCCGGGACCTGCAGGAGTGCCTCCTCATCCAGTCCCGTTTCCTGGTCGAATCAAGCCCGCTGCTCGAAAGGATAATAAGGGAGCATCTCAAGGATCTGGAAACAAAGAATTACAACCTGATAGCAAAGAAGCTTAAGGTATCGCTTGAAGGCGTATTGGCCGCGGTCATTATAATAAGCAACATGGATCCCAAACCGGGCCGGATCTACAGTGATGAACGGGACCAGTACATCGTGCCCGACGTTTTCGTTTTCAAGGTCGGAGACGAGTACAAGATCCTGATAAACGAGGACGGGTTGCCCAAGCTGAAAATCAGCAATTTTTACAAGGAGATCCTGGGAGGGGTGAGCAGTGCGGATAAGTCATCGAGTTGCAAGGATTATGTCAAGGAGAGGCTCCAGTCGGCTACCTGGCTTATCAAGAGCATCCAGCAGAGGCAAAAGACCATTTACAGGGTTGCGGAAAGTATAGTCAAGTTCCAGAGGGAGTTTTTCGACAAGGGAATCAACTACCTGAGGCCGATGATCCTGCGGGACGTTGCCGATGACGTGCAGATGCATGAATCGACGATCAGCAGGGTCACGACGAACAAGTACATGCACAGCCCGAGGGGAATTTTCGAACTGAAATATTTCTTCAACAGCAGCATCGGCATGACAAGCGGCGACTCGATTGCCTCAAAGAGCGTCCAGGAGGATATCAAGAAGATTATCCTTTCGGAAAACAAGAAGAAGCCTTACAGCGACAACGAGATTGTGGACATACTCGAAAAATCCGGAATAAGCATCGCGCGGCGCACCGTGGCTAAGTACAGGGACATTTTGGGGATTTTGCCTTCTTCCAAGAGGAAGAAATATTTTGACGGCCCGAAAAAAAGTTGACTTTTGGCGGGTACTTCAATATAAAAGCCGTTTCCCCGCTGGGAAATCGGATTTGAGTTAACTACTACCGGGAGGATTGAAATGCAGGTTTCGGTAACTTTCAGAAATACAGAAGCGGAAGACTGGTTCAAGGATTATGCCAATGAACGGCTCGCAAAACTCAGAAAATTCATCGATAAGCCCCTTGAAGCCCATGTCATTATGACCGTTGAAAAATTCAGGAATATCGCGGAAGTCAACCTGCTTGCGAAAGGGATCAGCATTAACGGCAAGGAAGAAGCCAAGGACATGCAGCTGGCATTTGATATCGTGATGGACAAGATAGAGCGGCAGCTCGTCAGGCACAAGGAGAAGGTTAGGAACCACAAGGAGAACTCTAACAAGGCCGGCCTCGGCATGACCGCCGCCGCGGAACGTGAAGAGGAAGGCGAAGAGGGCAGGCCCAGGATCGTCGAGACGAGGCGCGTTGCCCTGCAGCCGATGTCCGTTGATGATGCAGTAATGGAACTGGAAGGTTCGAAGAACAGGTTCGTGCTCTACAGGGACACCCTTACCGAAAATGTGACCATGTTGTACAGGCGCGATGACGGGAATTATACGCTGATCGAGTCTGCCTGAAACTTAGCGGAAATTTAATGCAGATTATTGACCTGCTGAAAAAAGAATATATTATCCGGGAACTCTCTTCGATGAGCAAGGCGCAAGTCCTGTCCGAGCTGTCGACGGCCGTCTCGGCCTCGACAGGCATTGACGCTGGAAAAATTGCGTCAATCCTCGAAGAGAGGGAAAAGCTCGGGACGACCGGCATAGGCGACGGTGTTGCCATACCGCACGGAAAACTCGAGGGTATGGGGGAAACTATTGTGTGTTTCGGGAAAAGCCCGGCCGGCATCCCCTTCAATGCCATGGACGGGAAGCTTGTCTATCTTTTCTTTGTGCTGGTCGCTCCCGAAAACGTCAACGGAAAACATTTGAAGGCCCTGGCTAAAATTTCGCGGATGCTCAAAGACGAAAAGTTCAGGGCCGATTTGCTTGAAGCGGATACAGTTGATTCTCTTTACAGGATTATCAAGATCAAGGATGAAGAACTGCTTTAACATCCTGGTGTAATCTGCGTGAATGCAAGAGAATTCCTGATTGGAGCGGAAAAGAGTTTCCCCTGCAGCGTCCTCTCCGGGGAAGGCCTGGACAGGGGTATCCTGGAGAGTACCGCCGTTGTTTACGACGGCACCGGGCCCGAGTTCTGGTCCCGGGTGAAGCCGGGCCAGGTCGTGGTGGCTGGAGCCGAGGATCTTCGGTTTTTCCCCGCCGGTTCGGAGCCGGATTTCGCCTGCCTTTTCTTATCGTCGCCCGTCCCCTGTCACCCATCATTGTTCAAACCTTTCCGGGAGAAATCTATTCCTGTTATTTGTTCCAGCATCGGCCGGGAGCATCTCGCCAGCCGGATAGCGGGCCTTGTCCAGGAAAAGCTTGAACATACGATTTTCGCCCACGGCTGCCTGGTCTGCTATCGCGGGACCGGCCTGCTGATAACCGGGGAAAGCGGCACCGGAAAGAGCCGCTGCTGCCTGGACCTTCTGCTTGACGGGGCTCAGCTTGTGGCGGACGACATGGTCGAAATCCACAGGGAAGGCCGCATACTTACCGGAAAGAGCCCGGAAAAGATAAAGAACCTGATTGAAATAAAAGGGCTCGGCATCAGAGAAGTCAGCTCCCTCATCGGAAGCGATGCCATCCTGGATGAGTCCCGAATCGACCTGGCTTTTGAACTGACTGAAGAGGGCCCGCCCGAAGGCGCCCTCAGCCTGATCGGCTTGGACATACCCCTGGTGAGGATTTCTCCGTTTTCAGGCCGGCGCGTCTCGGACCTGGTGAAGGGGGCCCTGGAAAAGATATGTCACTGAGACCGAAGATGAAAAACATCAGGGTGGTGATAATAACGGGCCTTTCCGGCTCGGGCAAAAGCACCGCCCTGCGCGCCCTGGAGGACATCGGTTTTTTCTGCGTTGACAACCTTCCCGTGGTGCTCCTGCCCAAATTCCTCGAGATCAACACCGATGCCTCGAGCGAGATAACCAAGGTGGCCCTCGTCATGGACCTGCGCGAGAAGGGGTTCCTGGAGAAATGCATGGGGATTTTCTCCAGTCTCAAGGAGATGGGTTTTCAGATAGAGATCCTGTTCCTGGACGCGGACGATGAGGTACTGCTGCAGCGTTTCCGGGAAACGAGGAGGACCCACCCCCTTGCCGGGCGGGGCAGCATAATCCAGGGGATTACCCTGGAGCGGGAAAAGTTCACGGAATTGAGAAAATCGGCCAACAAGGTCGTCGACACATCGAGCTACAACGTCCACTTGCTCAAACAGGTGATTCAGAAACATTACATGAGTTCCTCGCGGCGCAAGAAGATGGTCATCAACATCGTCTCGTTCGGCTACAAGTACGGTGTGCCGGATGCGGACATAATAATGGACGTCAGGTTCCTCCCCAACCCGTATTTCATCAAGGACCTGAAAGCCCTGGACGGGAACGACAAGCGGGTCAGGTCTTACGTGCTCGGATGGGCAGAAAGCAAGACCTTTCTGCGGAAGCTCTTCAGCATGATGGAGTTCCTGATCCCCAACTATGAAAAAGAGGGCAAGGCCTACCTCAACATAGCCCTGGGATGCACGGGGGGAAAGCACCGGTCGGTTGTCATGCTCAACAGGCTGGGCGAGCACCTTGCAAAGCGGGGCTACACTGTCAATGTCAACCACCGCGATTTAAACCGCACGTGATTAACGTCGTAAGAATCTTGATTCTTCATATATTCTGATGTATTGAAATATGCATGGCTTATCTCCCCTTTAACTAAGCGGAACGATGGTATTGTGAGCGACCCTCTGCGTATTCTGATTTTGGAGGATAACCCCGCTGATGCCGAGCTGATTCAATTCGAGCTTCGGGAGGAGGGGATATGCTTTACATCAAAATTGGTAATGACCGAGGGTGATTTTTTACGAGAGCTTCGGGAATTTTCCCCCGATCTGATCCTGTCCGATTACGATCTTCCCCAATACAACGGCTCCCTGGCGTTTGCCGCGGCTAAAAGGCAATGCCCGGATGTTCCTTTCCTCCTGGTTACCGGTGCTATCAGTGAAGACCGGGCAATCGAAATGCTCACCAATGGCGCCAAAGATTATGTCATGAAGAATCGCCTCAACAGGCTTGTTCCGGCCGTTCGCAGGGCCCTTGCGGAGGCGAAGGAGCATAAAGAGCGCCAGAAGGCGGTAGAGGCGCTTCACGCAGCCTATCTTTATTCCCGGACCCTCATTGAGACCAGCCTTGACCCGCTTGTCACGATCAGCTCTGACGGCAAGGTGATGGATGTGAACAAGGCGACCGAGGAGATTACGGGTGTTCCACGGGATCAGATCATCGGCAATGACTTTTCTGACTACTTTACAGAACCTGCAAAGGCGCGGCGCGGTTATGAGCGGGTGTTTTCAAAGGGGTCCGTCAAAGACTATCCTTTGGCTATCCGTCACATCAGCGGCCGGGTGACGAAAGTCCTCTACAATGCAGCTACCTACAAGAACGAAAAGGGTGAGGTGCAGGGAGTTTTTGCAGCGGCCCGCGATGTTACAAAACTCAGCAGGACGGAAGAGAAACTCCGGAAAGCCCGCAGCAACCTGGAGAGCAGGGTAAAGAAAAGAACTGAGTCGCTGCAGGCTGAAGTGTCGGAGCGCCGGCGGACGGAAGAGGCGCTTCTTCTGTCAGAGCAAAATTACCGGCTGTTGCATGACACCATGCTTCAGGGAGTGGTGTACCAGGATACCGAGGGAAAGATCATATCGATGAACCCGGCTGCGATAAGGATTCTTGGCAAGAGCCCGGAGGAATTCACGGGACACACCTCGGAAAGCGATGCGGAGCATCGGGCGTTCCTCAGTAACGGCTCGCTGTTGTCAGGATTGGATCACCCCTCCATGATAGCTCTCCGTACCGGACAGGAGCTGAGGGACGTGGTCATGAGTGTGTATAACCCCCGCGAGAAGGTCTATCGCTGGCTCAATGTCCGTGCCAAGCCACTGTTCCGGCCGGGAGAGGATAAGCCCTATCAGGTCTATATTATTTTCGACGACATTACAGAGCGCAGGCTGGAGGAAAAACGCCTGGAGGGCAGCGAACGGATGTACCGTGCCATCGGCGAATCCATTGACTACGGCGTATGGGTCTGCGCCCCTGACGGCCGCAATATATATGCCAGCGAATCGTTCCTCAGGCTGGTCGGCCAGACCCAGGAGGAATGCTCGAACTTCGGATGGGGCGACGTGCTCCATCCGGATGATGCCGAGGGAACTATTGCGGCCTGGAAGGAATGCGTCCGGACCGGCTGTATCTGGGATATCGAACACCGCTATCCGCGGTGTCGATGGGCAGTGGCATCCCATTTTGGCCCGCGGTGTGCCGGTTCGGGATGAACAGGGTGAGGTCGTCTATTGGGCGGGAATTAATTTGGATATAAGCAAGCTGAAACAGACGGAAATGAATCTGAAGGAACGAACACGGCAGCTGGAATATGCAAACAAGGAGCTCGATAGCTTCAGCTACTCTGTTTCTCATGACCTTCGCGCGCCTTTAAGGGCCATAGAAGGGTATTCGCGGATGATCCTCGAGCAAGCGGGGGATGGCTTCAATGAGAAAACGAGATCTCTTTTCAATGTGATCCTTGTCAACACCCAGAGGATGGGGCAGCTTATCGATGATCTCCTGTCTCTCTCCCGCATGGGGAAGGGGACCGTCTCCCCTGCAAAAGTCAACGTGGAGGATTTGGCCAGGGATGCATGGAGGGAGCTTAATGCCGGTAACCCCGACAGCCCCGTTGAGTTGAAGATCGATCCTCTTCCGCCGGTGATGGGAGACCGATCTCTCATCAGGCAGGTTCTCGTTAATCTTCTTTCAAACGCAATCAAGTTCACCAGGGCCCGGCAAATGCCTGTTATCGAAGTGGGCGGCTATAATACTGGAAAAGAAAGCGTATGCTATGTCCGGGACAATGGCGTCGGCTTTGACATGAAGTATTACGAAAATCTTTTTGGCGTTTTCCAGAGGCTGCACAGCGCCAGGGAATACGAAGGAGCCGGGGTAGGCCTGGCTATTGTCGAGCGCATCGTCCACCGCCATGGCGGTCGAGTCTGGGCGGAAAGCGAACTGGATAAGGGGGCAACGTTCTATTTCTCGCTTCCGGCTCAAGATAAATGACACTGTCACCTTCCAGCCTTACATCAGCCAATGCCTTTTACATGGAAAGG
>CAWASK010000004.1:0-127448 GCA_963784735.1 uncultured delta proteobacterium
GTGGCAGCACATTATCGGAAACGAGCATTACGGATCGAAAGAGAGTGGAGCCGGAACGTGAAGTTCACCGGGAGGCGGGCGCCTTTCCCCGCCGATCCGGTGGGACAGCTTGATGTTCGGAGGCGGTGATGCCTCTTTTCTCATCTGGCTCGTCATGGGCATGCCCAATAAGGCGCGTTATCCAACTGGAACTGTGCCATACCCCCCTTTCTTGAACACATAAATCGCCCACCCCAACGTTTCTCGTCCCCATCTCAGATACGCTGTCTTACTCTCACGCACTCGCTTCAGCACGGTCTCCACATCTGGATCATCCCGATGATCACTCGCCCAGGTTTCCGCAGCATACCACTGTAACCCTTCATATCTATCCCAGTCATCCTGGCTGCTTACGAGTGTGTAGACCGCCTCCAATCCGTGCTCTCGCCCGACCTCTACATTCTGATAATGTGTTCCGAAGTCGCTCCGTGTCGCTCCGATCGCTTCTAAATATTCTCTTTCCGGTTCATGACGCCAGTACGGTTCTCCCACAACGATCCAACTTTCCGGGGCTGCCATCTTCTGCAGCGCGTTCAACGTCCCTCGATGCCCGCCATAAATCCAACTCGCACCGATGCAGGCTACCAGATCAAAGCTTTCTAAGGTCTCTGGGACATACTTGGCCCCGTCCATCTCCAAGAAATGGAGTTGGGCATCCGGAACACGTTCTTGATGCTTCTTGTGGACAGCAGCAATGCAGTAGGGAGAGAAATCAACTCCTGTCCCTGTCATTTGTCGGTACCGCTCTGCAAGCCTGATGAGAAACTCGCCCTTTCCAGTGGCGATATCAAGCACGCATGCCCCAGGTTTCAGAGGCATAAGTGTGATAAGCTGTTCAAGTTTCTCAAGACTCATCGGATTGCAGAGAATGTGCTCCCGATGCGTGATGTCAAAGAACTTCCACATGTCCATGCGTATACCTCCTTTATAAATGCCAGCAGAAAATGATTTTATGCTATTTGGCATTCCACGATAATAATGACCAAAAACCAAGTTGGTATATCATGAGAAATTTGTCCAAAACAGAGATAATCTGGGAGTTATTAATAAAAATACTCCTGCCAAATTTTCGATCTGACACCCCCTTATATCCGGGAGTTATTAAGAAGTCGGAGGCAAATGAAAATCAAGGGATAATAAACCTTGCATTCCCGGAAAGCATCAGTTACAGTGCATCCCAATTAGTGCAGTAAATAATTGTAGTGAACAAATTACGAAAACTTAACCGCACAGACTACATAAGGATGTGCGGTTTTTTTGTTTACACAAGAACAGACTGACAGTCGAAGAGTTCGGCAATATTACAGAATGGTTCCCTTGAAAGAACCCAGTGAAAAGGAGTAGTAAAGATGTCAGAAGGTACAGTAAAATGGTTTAATGATTCAAAAGGTTTTGGCTTTATCGAACAGGACGGCGGCAAGGATGTTTTTGTGCATCATTCCGCAATTCAATCAGAAGGTTTCAAATCCCTGTCTGAGGGTGCTCGCGTAAGCTTTGATGTTGTCGCCGGCCCCAAAGGTCCGGCTGCTGAGAATGTTCGCAAGCTATAAGATCTGAACTTCATTTTGCAATTAAAGCCTCCCCTTGCGGGGGGGCTTTTTTTATTGCCTTCACCGAATACGTGGCAGTACCTCTTCTCCCTTTTTCCGGGATGATGAAGGAATAAAAACGAACACCACCTAAATCGCAGGGATAGGATATTATAATGATAAATGCATCGAATATTGCCCTCTCATATGGGAAAAGGGTTATCTTCAAAGACGTCAACATAAAATTCATACCGGGGAATTGCTACGGATTGATCGGCGCCAACGGAGCAGGCAAATCCACCTTCCTGAAAATACTCGCGGGCGAAATCGAGCCGGACAAAGGCAGTGTTTCTGTAGGTGTCGGGCAGCGGATAGCGGTCCTGAGCCAGGACCAGTTTGCCTTTGAGGAAGAGACCGTATCCAACACCGTCATAAGGGGCCATGAACGGCTTTACGAACTGATAGCCGAAAGGGCGGCGATCTACGCCAAGACTGAGTTTTCAGAGGAGGACGGGATTCGCTGCGGCCAACTGGAGGCCGAATTTGGCGAGATTAACGGTTATGAGGCGGAGTCTGAAGCGGCGGTGCTTCTAAGCGGGCTCGGCATACCGGAAGAACTGCGCGAAAAGAAGATGAAGGAACTCGATGGGAGCGATAAAGTGCGAGTGCTTCTAGCCAAGGCCCTCTTCGGTAACCCGGATATTCTCCTTTTGGACGAGCCGACCAACCAACTGGATTTCAAGTCCATCGCCTGGCTTGAGGATTTCCTCTCCCGCTTCGAGAATACGGTCATAATCGTCTCTCACGACCGGCGTTTTCTTAACCAGGTATGTACTCACGTGGCGGATATAGATTTCGGAAAGATCCAGGTATACGTGGGGAATTACGATTTCTGGTACCAGGCGAGCCAGTTGCACTTGACGCAGAGACAGAACGAAAACAAAAAAATAACCGCCAAGGCAGACGAGTTGAAAGAATTCATCCGGCGTTTCAGCTCGAACGCTTCCAAGGCGAAACAGGCAACCTCCAGGAAAAAACTCCTGGAAAAACTCACTATCGAAGATATGCCGATCTCCTCCCGGAAATACCCTTTTATCTTATTCAAACCCGAGCGGCCTTGCGGTGATATTATTCTGGAGATAAAGGGACTCTCCAAGGAAATAAACGGGATTCCCGCTCTGAATAACATCAACCTGACCGTCAACAGGCGGGACAAGATAGCCTTAATCGGGGGAGACAGCCTGGCCAAGACCACTCTGTTTCAGATCTTGGCGGGGGAAATGGAGCCGGATAGCGGCAGCTTTCGCTGGGGAGTGACAATCAGCCCTTCATATTTTCCCAAAGACAACAGCACGTATTTCAGTTCAGACCTGAATCTCATTGAGTGGCTTGCCCAGTTTTCTCCCGAAGCTGAGAGGGAGACCTTTGCCAGAGGGTTCCTCGGGAAAATGCTCTTCTCCGGGGAAGAGGCGATGAAAAAGATCTCTGTCCTGTCCGGCGGTGAGCGTGTCCGCTGCATGCTTGCCAAGACTATGCTGTCGGGCGCCAATGCCCTCGTTCTCGATGAACCGACAAATCACCTGGACCTTGAGTCCATCATTGCACTGAACAACGGGTTGATCGCTTTTACGGAGGTAGTTCTCTTTTCCTCCCGCGACCGCGAGTTCGTCTCCACGGTAGCGAACAGGATCGTTGAGATAACGCCTTTGGGGGCCATTGACAGGATGGTGGGATTCGACGATTACATGGAGGATGAGGCAGTGGCGGTGGGCTAGGGATGAATTTGCCAACTTCGTCAGGAGCTTAAACAATTACCATGATATCTGATTTATTCAGTAGCCCCTTTCATCCCGTAATTCTCATTATCGATTAACTCGGAAATGGATTGGTCAGAATATCGATGTCACCTACAAAGAAACGGCCTGCTAGGTGCATAACATCGGTGCTAAGCGTCACCATGCCAATCCAGTTTGTCGTTCCATCCGAAACATAAACCCTATATATATTTGTACCTAGTCCACCGTAACTGCTACTGCCTTTTTCATAAGTCCCTCCTGAATACATGAGATAAACGCCTGTGCTTAGATTGTTGCACGATGTAGCAAAAATGACGAGAGAGAAGTACTATGCTGTTGGACAAGAACCGTGGAAAAACACAACTGCAGGAAGGATCAGAATAATTAAGGAAAGTGGTTGAAAACGCCCATTAATCATGCAAATGTCTGTGGTGGCTGTCAGGCCAATGGGCATGGGCATGGGTTTCTTGTTTATGCGTGTGCTCATGGATATGAGGACCTTCCTGGCTGCCGGAATGTGTATGCCTGTGGTGTAACCCTTTATGATCATGACTATGCGTATGGGTCATCACCTCATGCACATGCAAATGAGAATGGCCCTCTCCTATCATCAGCCAGTACCCAACAACCATGAGCGCAGTAGCCGGGAGCATTACCCAGCCTATCCACTCCCGGAGCAATACAAGAGAAGTAATTGCACCAATAAACGGGGCCAGGTTGAAAAAAATACCGGTCCTGAATGAGCCCAGCCTTTCCAAGGCTTTTATAAAAAAGACAAGACTGAGACCGTAGCTGAAAGAGCCCAGGACAAGTGCGAAAACGGTACTCTCGTTTAAAGGCATTTTCATGCCCAGAACGTAAGTGAGCGCAAGCGATGCGGCCCCGGCGAAAAGGCCCTTTATGAGGGCGATCTGGATCGGGTCCTTATCCGAGATATTCCGGGTTAAATTGTTGTCAATACCCCAGCAAACCATGGCTATGATAATCATTGCGGGCCCCAATACTTTGAACTCGCCCGTTCCTGGGTCCCAGGCAAGGAAAATACCGGAAACAGTCATGCAAGACAAAGCCAGCCATAAACGCTTTCCCGCATTCTCTTTAAAAACCAAAACGGCAATAACGGCTGTGGCGACCCCTTCCAGGTTAAGCAATAAGGACGTGGAAAATCCGGATGTAATTTTGAGCCCAAACATCAGGCTGATTGGCGCTATGATTCCGCCGCAAAATATGGCTCCCAAAAGCCAGGGAAAATCGGTTCTCCCCAATTTCGCAGTTGCAGTCCCCTCTCCCCAAAGTGCTCTTCTTAAAACAGAGTAAATCGAAAGGCCGAGAAAGGCTCCAAGATAAAGCAATCCGGCTAAAGGGATGGGTTCTATATCCCTGATAAGTAATTTGGCTATGGGCGGGCTAATACCGAAGAAGGTTGCGGAAACTAAAATGTATATCAGCGGTGTTTTTTTCATCTGCAAGGACGATAATCAATTATGGGACGGTATTATAGATTGCCAAATGAAATGATGCAATTTATATGAGTACTGGATTTTACGCCTTCAGAAAGCAAAAGCCTCATAATAGGTATTTCCACCCATTTGTGAGGCTTCTTAGGGCCCGAATCTCTTATTTATGCTAGTTCTCTCTCAATGTACCTGAAACAGTCTGCTACGTGGTCATTTACCATGCCTACCGCCTGCATGAAGGCGTAACAGATTTTTGTCCCAACGAACTTGAACCCTCTTTTCTGCAAATCTTTACTCATGGCATCAGACTCAGGAGTGCTCGAGGGGATATCGGCCATCGTTCTCCATGAATTCTGGATAGGCCTGCCGCCGACGAATCGCCAGATGTAGCTGTCAAAGCTCCCAAATTCCTTTTGAACCTGCAGGAATGCCCTGGCGTTGGTGATCGTCGCTTCAATTTTGAGCCTGTTTCTTATGATCTCGGAATTGGTGAGCAGCCGGGACACGGTATCCTGAGAGTACCGGGAGATTTTCCGGGCGTCGAAATTATCAAAGGCCCTCCGGTAACCTTCCCGCTTTCTAAGGACAGTAGACCAGCTCAATCCCGCCTGGGCGCCTTCCAGAACAAGAAACTCGAACAGGGTCCTGTCATCGTGTATTTCCACACCCCATTCGTTATCATGATAGGACTGTTCGAGTCCGCCTCTATCGGCCCATTCGCAGCGTTTCATCTGTCACCGTCGCCTGACTGATTAAAGCCTGTTGTCAGCTGCTTTCTTTAAATTTTCTATGTCAATTTTTTTCATTTCGAGCATTGCCTTCATTTATTTCCAAGGCCTGACCCTGATGTTTTAAGTCTTGCTGGTGCAATTGAACATCCACTGGATCCCGAACTGGTCAGTGAGGCTGCCAAAGTAGGCGCCCCAAAACATATCTTGAAGCGGCATCTCAATTTTCCCGTTGATCGACAAGGCATTAAAGAGCCGTTCCGTCTCTCCACGGGTATCAGGTTCGAGGTTTATGTATATGTTTCTTTAAGGCGATTGACTTTTCATCTTCGGATAGCTGGCCGCGGCTTTTTGAACGTCTTCAGGAAAATCATCGAACTCCTGAACTTGGCGAATTTCAATTATCTCGTTGTCGGAGGCGGGACAGCGGGAGGCCCATTCAATTGCTTCCTGCTGTGCCTTTTCGTATCCTTTAGGGAATCATAAGCATCATGAACCGCATAGAGATCTCCTTGAATTCATGGACTGTATCTTTAAAATTCTTATCTTTGAAAAGCACCTTGTAAATAAGGATTATGATTAAAGTCGGTCAGGATTTCCCTGATTGCGGCATTAGTGCAAGAATTGATTATGGGCTTGAACAGGCAAATCTGTCGTTCCCGCATCTCTTTTCAGGATTTTAGCAGCCGCAATTAAGTCATTTCCTGATGGCAGCTAAGTCCCCACTCTTGTACACAATAAATCAATAAGCCTTAATTCCAGATCGATAAATTCTCTCCGATAGTCGGTTTTATTTGAAAGTTTAACGTGATTCAGTCAGGGATGGGACAACCCACAATTTTCAAATGCCATCTGAGAAGCAAAAGGGCAAGAAAGGAACTGCCGATCATGAAACAGATTAAATGGAGGATGTTGTGCAGCATCATGATGGTATGTGTAATAGCGGGGTCTGCATATGCCATAGGTGATTATTTGACAACTTTCAATAATCAATACGGAACAACTGGCACCGTGCTGAATACGTGCGTCCTCTGTCATCCGGCCGGCGGCGGAAACAATGCTGCGAATCTCAACAACTTTGCTGTGGACTTTTCAGCAGCCGGTAATTCTTACACTGCCATCGAAAACGTCGATTCCGATAACGATGGGTTCACGAATATTCAAGAAATCACCGCCCGGACTTTTCCTGGTGACCCCACCAGTTTTCCTGTGGTTGCGGATACAATCGCCCCTACGGTGATGGCCTTTGTTATTCCCGCAACGTCCAGTTCTCTCACAGTCGCCATAACGACATTTACCGCTACCGATAATGTCGCGGTGACGGGCTATCTTTTAACGGAGACGGCTGCCGCGCCCGCTGCCGGGGCAGCTGGCTGGAGTGCCACGCAACCCGGTAGTTACACCTTTGCCACTGAAGGCTCGAAAACCCTCTATGCCTGGGCAAAGGACGCCGCCAACAACGTGTCTGCATCTCTGAGCTCGTCTGTAGTTATTGCGCTGCCGGCCGGCGCTGATACAATTGCGCCCACGGTGACGGCGTTTGTTATCCCCGCAACGTCCAGTTCTCTCGCGGTCACCATCACGACATTTACCGCCACCGATAATGTCGCGGTGACAGGCTATCTTTTAACGGAGACGGCTGCCGCGCCCGCTGCCGGGGCAGCAGGCTGGAGCGCCACGCCAGCCGGGAGTTACACCTTTGCCACTGAAGGCTCGAAAACCCTCTATGCCTGGGCAAAGGACGCCGCCGGTAACGTGTCTGCTATCGCTGAGCGCGTCTGTGGTCATTACGCTGCCGGCCGGCGCTGATACAATTGCGCCCACGGTGACGGCGTTTGTTATCCCCGCAACGTCCAGTTCTCTCACAGTCACCATTACGACATTTACCGCCACCGATAATGTCGCGGTGACAGGCTATCTTTTAACGGAGACGGCCTCCGCGCCGGCTGCCGGGGCAGCAGGGTGGAGCGGCACGCCGCCAGTTGGTCACATCTTTGCCACTGAAGGCTCAAAAACCCTCTATGCCTGGGCAAAGGACGCCGCCGGTAACGTGTCTGCATCGCTGAGCGCGTCTGTGAACATTACACTATCGCAAACGGTCTCCAGCGGCGATGGAGATGGCGGATGCTTTATCGCCACTGCTGCCTTTGGATCGCCATTGGATCCTTATGTGGCAATCCTGAGGGAGTTTCGCGATACTTTCCTGGTGCCCACCACCGTCGGCCGGAATTTTGTGGACTTCTACTACAGGACATCTCCGAAAATTGCAGAGCAGGTTGCGGCAAATCCATTCCTCAGGGTGATTGTGCAGATTATACTCCTGCCGGTTATTGGATTCAGCTTCCTGGCCCTGAGGGCGGATTTGGCGACGGCCATGATGCTGTCTGCTTTGTTGCTGGGCTCTATTGGGGTTTTCGGAAGGTGGTGCTTCAAGCGCAGGAGAAGGATATAGCGACGGACAGGCTTCTCTGGTCTTGCTGATGTAGCCAAATTTCCGTTTCGGGTATTCATCAGGGCGAGGCCTTCTCTGAAAGGGAAGGCCTTTTCAAATTCGGTAACTGTTGGCGTTTCCCTTCCTTGAGGCACTCGTTCAGCCGGGGCGTCATATTGATGAACCCGTGGTGGGAAGGAAAGATGTTAACGATAATTCCTTGTGGAAGGATTCATTGTCTACCAAACATGTTTACCATTGAGTTCTTTACATCGAGCGGATATTCGTAGTACCTAAGTATTAAGACCATCCTTGAACAGTTCGTTTCACTTTACATGCCAAACGGTGAAATAGTCCATGAAGGCGAAATCCCTTACACGAAAGCCGTCAGCCACCCCCCAATCCCCCCTCAACCCCTCTGCCATGAAAAGGGGTGAAGCAAGCCGCGAATTCACGCCCGACGGGCCTCGGGCTGGAAAAGATAATCCACATCATCCCGGCGCCTGCCTTGCTGAGCGAAATGGAGGAAGGCCGCTGCCTTCATTTTAACAAGAGGTGCCTGAGCCTCTTCGATCTCTCCCGCAGGGAGATATCCGGCCGTTCGGTATACGAGCTGATGTCGCCGGGAAAACCCGGGGCCGTGCCCCGGTTGGCCGATAAGGTCCGCAAGCAGGGCTCATTCCGGGAGGAGCCTGTGACCTTCCGGACAAAGTCGGGGGAACTGCGCCATGTCCTGTGGTCCGTGCAGCGACTTGAGAACGACATGGTGCTTTCCCTTTTTCACGACGTCACCGAACTCAAACGGGCGGAATCCCAATTGAGCAGCAGCTTGGACAAATACAGGGGCATTTATGAAGACCGGCTGAGGCAGAACGAGGCAAAATACAGGAGCGTCGTGGAAAATATAGGGATCGGTGTAGCGCTTATCAGCCCGAAAATGCAGATCCTGACGATGAACTCTCAAATGAAGAAATGGTTCCCCAACGTTGACCCCGCGCTCAAGCCCGTCTGCTACGAGTCTTTCAACGCCCCGCCCCGCAGGCGCATCTGCTCCGGCTGCCCGACCTACAGGACCCTCCAGGACGGGGAATTCCACGAGTGGGTGACCGAGACGCCAACGGGGGACTCCGTCCGGAACTTCAGGATAATCTCCACTCCCATCAGGGACCGGCATGGGAAGATTGCGGCGGCCATAGAGATGGTCGAGGACTACACTGAAAAGAAACGGATCAGGGAAAGGCTGGAGGAATCCGAAAAATGGTACCGGACGATATTTGAAACGACCTCTGCCGGGACCGTGGTTATCGAGGAAGACCTCACCATTTCCTGCGTCAACAAGACTTTTGAAAACAGGACAGGCTGTCTGAAATCAGCGGTGGAGGGCAAAAAAAAATGGACCGACTTCATCCCCGAAGGAGACCTTGGGACTGTCAGGGATTTCCACCTCAGGCAGGACCCCTGCGCCCCCCCGGGAAGGTATGAGACCCGGTATATCTGCCGCAAGGGAAAGGTCAGGGACGTGCTGGCTACGGTGGCAATGGTCCCGGGCACAAAAAAAAGCATCTTGTCACTGATGGATATAACCCAGCTTAAAAAGATCCAAACGTCCCTGAAAGAAAGGGAGGAAGAGCTTTTCATAAAATCCCGCAACCTCGAGGAATTGAACGCGGCCTTGAGGGCCCTTCTCAAACAGCGGGACGAGGACCGGGTGGAACTGGAGGAAAACGTCCTCGCGAACGTGAAAACGAGCATCCTCCCCCTCATAGAGAAGCTTGGTGCCGGCACCCTGGACCAAAACCAGAGTGTTTGTCTGGGAGCAATTGAATCGCACCTCCGGGAAATCATCTCGCCGTTCCTGCACAGGTTCAGCCAGGCTTACTTCGACCTCACACCCCAGGAGATCCAGGTGGCCGCCCTGGTGAAAGACGGGAAGACAAGCAAGGAAATCGCCAGTCATCTCGGTGTTTCCGTCAGGACCGTCGACACCCACAGGGACAACATCCGGAAGAAGCTCGGCATAAAAGACAGGCGTACGGGCCTGAGGTCATTCCTGCTGAAGCTCTCTTAGCATACCTATTTTCAATCCGTATTGACTCCATATTTATTCCGTATTGCCCGCCGGCATTGCCGCATCTTATCCTTCAATCAAAACGAGGTTGCTTGTTTACAGCGACCCGCACCATTGGCAAACCTCAAAAAAATAATGAAAGGGGGGAGGATTTATGTTCCGGAAAATTCTGGTCCCGCTGGACGGTTCGGCCCTGGCCGCCAGCATCCTGTCCCAGGTCGAGGACCTTGCCAGGAGCGAAAAATCCGAGATTGTTTTGCTTATGGTGGGTCATGCCACCGGCACGTTTGCAATGGCCGAAGGGTTCTCGTGGAACGCGCAGCTCATCGAATCAACCATGGCTGAGCTCAGGGCGAATGCGGAAAGGTATCTTGCGGAAACGGCAAAGAAACTGGAGGGTAAAGGCCTGAAGGTGAACTGCGTGTACTCGGAAGGCGTCCCGGCCCGGGAAATCATCCGTTACGCCGAGGAGGCCCGGTGCGACCTGATCGCCATGGCCACGCACGGCCGCGGGGAAATTGCCTGGGTGCTCGGAAGCGTTGCGGAACAGGTGGTGTCGCACGCCACCGTGCCTGTGCTGATAATGCGCGTCCTCAAGGCCCAGCCGCTTCTCGAGAAACAGGAAGTGCTGGCCGGGCCATAAGGCGATTCGCAGGGCCGTAGGCCGGTGCAGGATGTCTGGCCGGAAAGTCCGATCAGGCAAAGGGGGAAACCTGCAGCCGCCGCGGATCGGGGTGGGCAGCCAGCTGGCGGTCTTTGAAACAATTGCAAATGGGGTACTCGCAATGAAGATGCAGCAGATAAGGGAGATTGCCCGGCCGTGGGGGGTTGATGTGCGTGTAGGAACATATAAGGTCACAGGAGGTCAGCATGTTTGAACCCAGGAATATCCTTGTGCCGACGGATTTCTCGGAAGATTCGGAGCAGGCCCTCCAGACGGCCCTGGACATTGCCGTCAAGTATCACGCGAGGGTCTTCCTTCTTCACGTGCTTGGCGGCACGCTTCAGCAGGCCATAGGCGATTACCATATCGACCAGCGCACGCTGGAGAGGATTCTTAACGAGAGCATCCTTTTTTCCGACGAAAAATTCCAGGAGACGCTCGAGAAATTTCCGAAGACCCGGGAGGTCAAGGTCATAACGGAAGTCCGCAAGGGATTCCCGTTGGAGGAAATACTGCGGGAAACGGCGGAGCGGGGCATTGATCTGATTGTAATCGCCTCGCACGGCAAAACTGGCCTGAAGAAATATTTTTTGGGCTCCGTGGCGGATAAGGTTATCAAGGAAGCAAGATGCCCGGTGTTGCTTGTCCGCAACCAAAGAAAGGAGGGGTGAAAAATGTATTTCATGATGATTTGCACATGGGAACCGATGGACGAGAAGGAAGTAAGGACGAGGAAGGCAAATTGGGAATGGCCGGAGGATGTCAAGGTATTTTATGAATTCTATGATCTCCAGGGATGCAGAACTATCTATGTCGTCGAAACCGATGCCAAGGGCCTCATCGCTGCCCGTGCGGCGTGGGTGGATGTCTTGAGTTTTGAGATCTTTCCTGTTTATCCCATCGGCGCCACCAAGGAAAAACTGCAAAAATGAGAAAGGAGGAAAGCCATGTCCACCCTTGAATTGACAGCGAGAAGAGCAAATCGAGCTTTTGGAAATCCTCGAAGGGTCTCATTACCGTCTTCGAGTCGAAATCGCCAACACCGATGACCGCGAATTCAGGCGTCACCTGAAGCAGAGGGAAGTGATCATGAAGGTGCTGATAGACCGCCTGAAAAGCAGCTGACCCGGGCAGATCTATCTGCCCCCGGTTTGCAGGAAGTCGCCCGATTTCCTGGAGATGGATGTTTGCCCGGGAATCGGCAGCTGCGGAATTCCGTGGGAAATTGACCAGAGGGCCTCAATCATCAAGCTTCTAAACCATATGGTTTTGCGGGGGCATTATGAATGAGAATGCTAAAGATACGGTTAAAACTGACGAGAGGCTGAGGATCGGCAGAAAAATAAAGGAGCTCCGCCAGAAAAAAAATCTTACGCTCGAGAGCCTGGCCGAAAAGCTCGATCTCAAGGAAAACATCCTGACCAGAATTGAGAACGATCGATTCGTCCCTCCTCTGGGCACCTTGCTTAAACTCTCCAGAATACTCGACGTGAGCATGGCGTATTTCTTTGAGGACGAGGTGGTTGTCGAAAAAATATTCATCACCCGGAGCAATGACCGGGTCAAAGTAAAGGTGAAGCCTTTTTATCAGGAAGGGGAAGTCGAATATATTTACGAATCCCTGGAGCCGAAAAACCAGAACAAGCATATCGAACCGTTTCTGGTGCATTTTCAGCCCATGGAAGTGTCCGATATCCTGTACATGAGCCACGAAGGGGAAGAATTCCATTTCGTCCTGGAAGGAAAACTCGAGTTCCGCACCGACGACCGGGTGGAAGTCCTGGAGGCGGGCGACTCGCTGTTCTTTGAGTCGGGGATGAACCACGGTTTCCGCGCCCTCACGGAAGTCCCGGCGAAGGTGCTCGTGGTCCTCTGGGGCGGGGCTTAAGTTGTGAAGCTTTGAAAAACGGGAGAGCACTGCAGCCTCCCGTGTTTTCTTCGCCCCGGCGTATTCCCGAATCGCTCCGGGAAGCTCCTCCGCTAATATGTCCATTTCAGGTTCAGCACGAAAAAATTGAAGGTGGTGTCGCTGAACTCTCCGGCCACCCTGCCCGCCAGTGGGCCGCGCCTCTGGTCGACGGCATGTCGCCCAGCCAGGCAAATTGGTAAGCCGCTCCCAGTGTCAGGTTCGGGGAGAAGGCATACTGCGTGCCCAGCGCGAATGACTTGATCTCGCCCATGGGGACGGAGACGGTGCGGTTCGAGTCGCTGACGGCCGAGCTGTCGTAGGCTATGCCGAATGAAAACCTCCAGGCCGGCGAATGCGTGTACTGGAGCCCCAGCGCGGCGTGCCAGGTATCCTTGTAGTGGCTGTCCGCCGTCAGGGTCGCCGGGTTGTCCGTGCTGATGCCCACCTCCACCCTGCCGAAGCGCGACCAGTCCTGCCAGCCCACGTTGCCCAGGATGGCCCAACAGGGATTCAAATCATGGTAAGCGCTGAACATGACCATCTGGGGAACGGTCATGCCCAGGTCCAGGCTGCTGTTCAGGAGGCCGGCCTTGGCCAGGGCGGCCCGCAGGCCGTCGCCCAGGCCGCTGAACTCGGGGACGTCGCTGAAATCAAGCTTCACTTCCGAAAGGTAGGTGAGCCCGAAGCGCGTGCCCTTTTTCGGCTCAACGAGGATCCCCAGGTTCGCCCCGTATCCCATTTCGGTGTCCTTGTAGTTGAGCCGGCCGTCGGCAAGCGCCGGGTCTGCGTTGTTGATGGCGGCCTGGTCCTTTAGAATGCCGTACATCATGTTGAGCCCGGCCCCTATCGAGAGCCAGTCGTTGACCCGGTAGCTCACGGCGGGCATGAACGTCATGCCGATGAGGGTCGATTTCTGGAGGTAATAGCGGCCCACCCAGTTGCCGTCGAAGCCCTGGCTCAAGCCGAAATAAGACAGGGCGCCGAAGCCGACGCTCCAGTCCCGGTTAAGTTTCTGGACGACGAAGAGGCTCCCGCCGGGCACCCAGCCGATGCCGTTGCCGCCGTCGGTGCCCCCTCCCGGCACATCGGTTGCCGCATTGGGGCTGAACTTCAGGTTGGAGTAAAGGGCCTGCATCCCCACCAGGGACTGCGACGACTCGAGCCGGCTCATCCCCGCGGGGTTGGTGAAGACCGTGGAGGCGTCCTGGGCGCGGGCGGCGTAACCTGCGTTCGCGTAACCCACGTCTGGCGAGCCGAACTGGTAGAGCATGATCCCGCCGGCCCAAGCGGGGCCGCAGATGAAGACAATCCCGATGACCATCCAGCACAGCGCACCCGACCATAACTTCTTCATTTCGATGATCCTCCCTGTTCGTAAAACAATTGAAAATGGCCTGTCCGCGGCTTCAATGCACCCCCCCCGGCCGTTACCTGGCCCTTGCAAATTCAACATCAAACAGCTGTTTGTGCACCGCCTGGAAATAGGTCCCCTTCAGGCGTTCTGCGGCCGGGTCGTAAACGAGCCGGTAAATTGATCCCGGGTAATTGATATCCCTCAGTTCCATGTAAAGTGTCACCGTGCCGTTTTTCCTTGCCAGCTTGGCGCTGTGGACCCTGATCGACACCGGATTGAAGTAGGCGGCCGTCACAGTCCCGTCTTTTTTGGCGTCCCGCAGCTCGATCACATATCCGCCGTCCGGACGCACCCACCGGCCTTCGAGCTTCTGGAAATCCGTCCTGCCCTTACCGGTGCCCTCCCCGAAGGCGGTCCCGGAAAGCAACAGCACCAGTGCCGCCGTGCAGAAGAAGGCGGAAAGCAGGGCTCCTGGAAGGGGATTTTTAATCCTGGCCATTGTCATCAACCTCACTTTATAACCAAATTGTTTTTGCCGGTTCCCGGCTTGCCGCGCTTGATCACGAGGGGCCCTTTCAGGGCCTCCATGACGAGCGAGGGGGAGAGATCGTTTTCCAGCAGTTGCGCCATTACCCGCAGGTACTTGCGGATGTGCAGGAAGAATTTCCTGTACCCGGCGCACAGATAGTGGAGGCCCGGCTCCTCGTACCAGCTTTGCGCAAACCGGTGCTTGGGGCAGCCGCCCCGGCAGGCCGCGAGCACCTCGCATTCCCGGCAGTAGCGAGGCAGGGCCGTTTCCTTCGCAGCCCCGAGGGAGCATTGGAGCGATTTTTCGACCATGCCCGGCAGGGAATCATCCATGATATTGCCCAGCCTGAACCGCGGGTAAACGCAGTGATCGCACGCATAGACATCCCCGTTGTGCTCGATCACGAGAGAGCTGCCGCACTGTTCGGCGTGGATGCAGACGGGCGAGGCGTTTCCGATCCAGGCATTGAGGGCCCATTCGAAGTTCATGACAAACGATCTTGCCCGACATCGCTGCGCACCCATTCCTCGTAAATGGAAATCAGGAAATCGCCATACTCTTCAGGCACAACGGACCAGGGTGTGACTTCTGTGTCCTGGCGTCAGGATCATCCAGCGGCGCCGGGGAGGCGAGATGAAGGCCCAGTGCCCTGCTTTCTTCGTCGGGTGCCCGCTCCACGACGGGAGTGAACTGGATGAATTCGACGCCTTCATCCCTGAAGAACCGATAGACCTCCAGCGGGTGCTTCGCCGTCTCCCGGCCGACGCACGCCAGCACGTTGTATTCGACCTTGTGTTTCTGCAGCAGCCTGCAGACCCCGCATGACCGCGTCGAAGGTGCCCTTGCCGCCCCGGTCCCGGCGATAAAGGTCATGAATCTCCCGCGGGCCGTCGATACTGATCCCCACCATGAAGTTATTCCTCTTCAGGAAACGAGCACCATTCATCGGTGAGCAGCGTGCCGTTCGTCTGGAGGGAATTGCTGATCGTTTTCAGGCCCGCGAAACGGCTTCTGCAGTTCGATGGCCCGTTTGAAAAAATCGATCCCCAGGAGGGTCGGCTCGCCGCCCTGCCAGACGAATTCCACGACCGGGGTGGGCTGGGAGCGTAATATATTTGTCTATGAAAGCCGACAGGACGGCGTCGGACATCCGGTATTTTTCGCCGGGGCCGAACAGGGCCTTTTTCTCGAGATAAAAGCAATACTCGCAGTTGAGATTGCACTGCGGCCCCGCCGGTTTGGCCATGAGGTGGATGCCCGCTGCGGGACTGCCCCCGGGCATGTCGGGCGGTGCATTATGCGTGCTCATGGGGTCTCCCGGCCCAGTTCATGTCGCTTTTTTTCCATGAAGGCTGATATTCCGTGAGCGATCCTGCTGCACAATCCGCTCAATTGCCGCTTTCCCAGTGGGCCTGTCAGGGTCAGCAGGAGCGCGGGCTCGCACGCCATTGCGTAGGTGAGCACAGTTCTTCCTCCACCGGCAGGTGTCAGCCGGTAATCTTCGCACACTATCCGTGAAAGGGGGGCGGTTGACTCCTCGATATAAAACGTGAACCGTTTCCCCGGCTCCCAGGCGATGAACTTCTCCCATACTGTCATGCCGATGAGGACTACCGTCCTGGTGGAGCCCACCCCGTGGGGTGCGGGGCTTGTCCATTGCGCTTTGCGGATATCCCTGACAAAGGCTGGCCAGGAATCCGCATCAGCGAGAGCCTTGAACACATCCTCCGGGGCAGCGTTGATTTCTACCTCATTCACAAATCTAAGCGGAGCCGATTCCAGGAAATCCAAACCCACCGGGCGGCACGCGAATCTCATGGCTTCCTCCTTATGAATTTCACGTTCGTTGTCTTCCTCTTCATTCCCCCACCCCCTGCGGGGTGGGGGTTCTGGAGAACAGTCAGCCGCCTTAGTCAGCCCTCAGCCTTGCCTCTGTGTGTTCAAGCTTCCGCTGGTCGGAACTCGACAGCCTGCCGTCCGCAGGTTTGATCACCACTTTTTCGATGGTGCCGGTGAACTTGAATGGAACGTCATAAGACAAGGTGACCGGCGTGCCCGTGTCTTCGCCCACGTCGAAGGTTTCATCAAGGGAAAAACGGAAGGGCACGGTCCGTTCGATCCGGCCCTGGGCGACCTGCTGGCCGTCCACGCTGATTGTGCCGGTGCCTCCCTTGCCGATACCGCCGCCGTCATACTTGAAGTCGAAGACAATGGTGTGTTTGCCCGGCTTCAGGGCCTTCTTCGCCGCGATGCTGTAATGGGCAACATTGGCCAAGTTGTAATAGAAAACCGGCTTGCCTTTCTCGAGCAACAGCGCGTAGCCGCCGGACAGGCCGCCATGGGTCACGATGACGCCCTGTTCGCTGTCCTTGGGGAGGACCACGTCGGCGGTGATGCTGAACGACTTGTTCTTGACGTTCGGCGCCGAGGCCTCGGGGATGCGCGTCACGGGTCCGAGCGTAGATGAACTCGGTGCGTCCGCGCGTGAGGCTGGGGCGTATGGTCGGGTCCATCCGCTCCGAGCCGCTGTCGTCGAGCGGCAGCACGTTGTACTTGGCCGCCTCGGCATAGAACAGCAGCTGAAGGTCGCGAAGTTTGTCGGGATACTTATCCGCGAGGTTCACCGCCTCGCTGAAGTCCTCTGCGACATGGTACAGCTCCCACTTATAGCCATTGATCACATCGACCCGTTGAACTTGGTCTGGTCCTCCCAGGGCCCCCCGTACGGAGGGGTGGTGCAGGCCATCCAGCCGTCGTGATAGATGGCGCGGTGGGCAAACACCTCGAAATACTGCGTGCGGCGGGTCGACGGGGCCTTGGGGTTGTCGAAAGAGTAGAGCATGCTCACACCCTCGATAGGCTTCTGCGCGACCCCGTTGACCATGGAGGGCTGCTCGATGCCCGTCGCCTCCAGGAGCGTCGGCACGATGTCGATGACGTGGTGCCACTGCGCCCGGATTCCCCCCTGGTCCTTGATGTGCGTCGGCCAGGAGACGACCATCCCGTTGGCCGTGCCTCCGTAGTGCGAGGCGACTGCTTGACCCACTGGAACGGGGCGTTCATGGCGTGCGCCCAGCCAGCCGGGTAGTGGTTGTGCGTCTTCCACGTGCCCAGGTTGTCCTTCTGTTTAAGGACCTCCCTGTAGTCTTCCGGGATCTGTTTATCATGGCCAGTTCGTTGAGGAGCCCTGGATCATGCCCTCGCCGCTGGCGCCGTTGTCGCCGCAGATGTAGATGACCAGCGTGTTGTCCATCTGGCCCAGCTTCTCGATCGCATCCAGGACCCGGCCGACATTGTAGTCGGTCTGGGAAAGGTAGCCGGCGTAAATTTCCATCATGTAGGCGTAGAGCTGCTTCTGCTCGGCATTGAGCGAATCCCAGGCGGGCATGCCGCGGCTGCGTTCGGTGAGCTTCGTGTTGGCCGGCACGATGCCCAGTTTCTTCTGCCGCGCCAGGGTTTCCTCGCGCACCTTGTCCCAGCCCTGGTCGAATTTGCCCTTGTATTTCGCGATCCATTCCTTTTTCGGGTGATGCGGGGAATGCGTGGCGCCCGGCGCATAGTAGAGGAAGAACGGCTTGTCGGGCGCCACGGCTTTCTGGGTGCGGACCCATTCAATGGCCTGGTCGGCAATATCGTAATCAAAATTGTAGTCCGGGTTGCCCAGGTAGGGCTCGATTGGCTTGGTCCCGTCGAAGACGGCGGGCCGCCACTGGCTGGTCTCGGCGCCGATGAAGCCGTAGAACTTCTCAAAGCCCAGGCCGGTCGGCCAGAGATCGAACGGCCCGGCCTGGCTGTTCTGCCAGTCGGGCACGTTGTGGTTCTTGCCGAACCAGGCGGTGTTCCAGCCCTTCTGCCTGAGGACCTCGGCGACCGTCGCGGTGTCCTTGCCCATCAAGCTGTCGTAGCCGGGAAAGCCGGTGGCCAGTTCCATGATGTTGCCGGTGTGCACCGAGTGGTGATTGCGGCCGGTGAGCAGCGCGGCGCGCGTGGGCGACCAAATTGACGTCGTGTGGAACTGCGTGTAGCGCAGCCCGTTTTTGGCCAGCCTGTCGAGGGTCGGCGTGTTGCAGGGACCGCCGAACGTGCTCGACGCGCCGTAGCCGACGTCGTCAAGGATGATCAGCGACGATGTTGGGCGCCCCCTTGGGCGCCTGGACCTCCTGCGGGAAATCCGACTTCGAGTCCTTCACGCTCAGCCCGATCTGCCCCTTGAACGGGGGCGGCGGGGCCGGGCAGGACTTCCTGGGCGGAGGCGCCGCTGAACAAGCGCCCCTCCCGCCAGCACCGAGCCGACTGCGGCACAAATGCCGGCCTTCTTTTTCAGGGTAAGGTCATTGTGCATCTCGTTCTCCTTCCGTTCGTAGTTTCGTTTACGGCTCTCTGACCATGGGCGAGTCGTGCGCGAACGGCTCGTCCTTCGATTTGGAGGTCTTCGGGGCGGCCTTTGTACCGGGCATGAACCTCTCCGAACATCGGGTCAAACATCTCGCAGGAGCCGGCCAGCTGTTTCAAAACGGCCGGATTGCCTTCGAGCCTGGCTTTTCCGGCCTGCACCAAATCGGCCAGCTTGGCCTTCTTGAGCATGATTTCCTCGAAATCGGTGCGGTTAAGCGTGATAGTCAGGTCGGCATCGTTTGCCTGAAAGCCGTCGATGTCGTCAGGGTGGCATTGCTCATCTCGACAACGAACTTTTCGTCGATGTCCGGGTGAATGAGATTGAACTTGAATTTCATGCCTTCGGCCTTGCGGCTGTCCATCTGGATGCCGAGGTATTGAGGAACAGCTCGGTGCGGTGCCGCGCACGAATCCGCAGTGCCGCGCTTTGCCGCCTTCACGGCGATTGACGCCGTCGCGTAGTTCCTTCGCGCCGGCCAGGAAGTGTGCGCGAGGCTCGGGCTTTCCGAACTGGTAACCCATCTGCTCGTAGGTGTCGGCAAGCAGATCTTTGGCGTCCTGATTGCTCGGCTCCGCATAGACCAGCTTGTTGAGGATCTCCATGGCATGGCGATATTTGCCCTCTTGGATAGAGCTTTGTCCCTTGGCCATCACCTTCGAGCACCGCCCATCATCTCGACGTACAGGGGGGCTGAAGACTCCGGTGAAAGCGGCACCAGCGTGGCCGGATTCAGTCCCAGAAACCGAGGTAGCGTTGGATCACGGCTCGGCTGTTGTGCTCGTAGGAGCCGTGATAGCCACGGGTGTACCATTGCTGCTGCAGGGACTTCGGCGGGTCGTAGACGTTGTGGATCTGGTTGATGGTCACCCCCTGTTGGCATGATGCAGCACCTGATTGTTGAGGTTGGCGTACATGTCTCTCTGGTCGCCGCATGACTTCCCGGACCCGGTCATTGCCCCAGCGGGGCCAGCTGTGCGAGGAGAACATCACTTCGCGCCTCGGACCGAAACGGTAAAGCGCCTGATTGGCGAAATGGGCCCATGCCATGGCGTCGCGCGTCTTCGCGCCGCGCAGCGTTAAAGGTTGTGCAGGAAGCCGACCATGTTTTCGGCGGCCCAAAACGCCTTGTAATCGGGGAACCAGGTATTCATCTCCACGGGGGCTTCCGTGCCGGGCGTGCTCTGGAAAACCATGCGGACGCCGTCGACTGTCAGTTCTTCATAAGGCTGGGCAATGCTCCTGTTGGGCGCACTATGCCGATAGTCGCCTTTGGCCGTGAACTTGCCGATTGAATTGTCCACGTGGCCGAAGGGGCTGCCCGGGAGAGCGTCGCCATAGGTGTAAGCTCTTTCGCCGGATCATCGCGTTGCCTGCAAAGATGCCTTCCGAGATAGCCTCTTCAAGGAAGCCTTTGGGCGCGATAACGGGGACTTTGCCGGATTTGACGTCTTCCTCGCTCACCACGCCTTTGACGCCGCCGAAATGGTCCCCGTGGGAATGGGAAATTATTACCCCCACGACCGGCCGTTTCCCGAGCTTCTCGTTGATCAGCTCGAGTGCTGCCCGGGCCGTCTCTTTAACGGTAAGAGGGTCGATGACGATCCAGCCCGTCTTGCCCTTGATAAAGGAGATGTTGGCGAGGTCAAAACCGCGGACCTGGTAGATCCCCGGGATGACTTCATACAGGCCGTATTCCATGTTGAGAATAGCCTGGCGCTGCAGCGAGGGATGGACACTGTTGAAGTCTTTCCCTTCCAGCAGGAAGTTCCAGTTGTCGAGGTCCCAGGCCACGCCGCCGTTGTCCTGCATGATCTTCCTGTAGGGGGGCGCCGCGATGAAACCCTTTTTTGCCTCCTCGAAATCCTGCTTGTCTTCGAAGGGCATTGATTTCAGCGCCTTGTTCCGGGCCTCGACGGTATATTTCGAGGGCATTTTGCCTTTGGGGCTGAAATGTTTTAAATCATCTGATGCTCCGGCAGCTGAGGTCAAGGAGGCCACCAATGCCGCCCCGATTGCGATACGTGCGATTTTCGATATCATTATTCCCTTTCCTTTCGTTTCGGTTTGGATTTCTTGAGGACAGGCAGGACAGGGGATACCCCGGCTCTTCCGCGGCCCATATTTTTCTTTGGCTTTCTGATTTTCTTCAGGGTTTCCATCCCCTCCCAGACATCATTGCCGACCCGGGCCCTTGCCGATTCGCCCAGCAGGTCAATCGCACCAAGGAGCGCCCCCCCCCGGAGTGACTGCAAAAATTGTTCGAGGCTTGCCCGCGCATCCCAGTCGACCTCTAAAAAGAATATCCCGCTGTTTTCCAGGTCGCGGCAGACACGGCAAGCCCGGCAGCCCTTCTCGCTGCGGATCGCGGGGAGCAGGGCATGCAATGTCTGGTCAAGTTCATGGGCCTTTTCCGCCCTCGCCTTCATTTCTATTGTAAGTTTCATGGGGAATCCATGCAGCCGGTAATCAAGCGGCACTTTTTTTCCTGGAATTTGCCTCTATGAAACAAAAAGCATACCAGTCGGGAAAACGCCGGGGCCGGATGCAAAAATGCCCTATTTCATTTGGTTTAATTTGAAAAGTGGAAAAAGGCAGGTAATGAAAAACTATCAACATATTGATAGTGCGTCAATATTTTGATAGCAGGATTTGATATTCAGGGGCGCTCAATCCCCAATTTTTTGAGACGGAAGCGCAGCGTGCTTGGGTGAATATTGAGCAGGGCGGCCGCGCCGCTTTCCCCGTTGATCTTCCAGCGCGTCTGCTGCAGCGTCCTGAGGATGTGCTCGCGTTCCATTTCGGCAAGTTCCTTTGGAAGCTCCTGCTTCGCCTCCGGCCCCTTATGTTCGAGCCGGTCCGCCAGCTGCAGCAACGGCCCCATGCTGGTTATGACAGCCCTTTCAATAACATGCTCAAGCTCTCTCACGTTGCCGGGCCAGGCATATTCCTGGAGGGATTTCATGGTAGTTTTCGGAATGCTTTTTATCTGCCTGCCTATCTTGCGCGCGTAGCGGTCAATAAAATACTGCACCAGCTGGGGTATGTCCCCGGACCGCATCCTCAGTGGCGGGATGGAAATGGGGAAGACATTCAAACGGTAGTAAAGGTCTTCCCGGAACCGGCCGTCGCGGATTTCGGTTTTCAGGTCCCGGCTGGTCGCGGCGATAACCCTGGTGTCCACCTTGATGGTCCTGTGGCTTCCCAGCCTCTCGAACTCCCCGTCCTGCAGGACCCTCAGGAGCTTTGACTGGAGCTCCAGCGGCACTTCCCCGATTTCGTCCAGGAAGATCGTCCCGCCGTGCGCGACCTCGAACCGGCCCATCTGCTTGGCATGGGCACCGGTGAACGCCCCCTTCTCGCGCCCGAAGAGCTCGCTCTCGATGAGGTTGGCGGGGAGGGCCGCGCAGTTTACGGTGATCAGAGGCCGGTCCTTGCGCTTGCTCATCTCGTGGATGGCATGGGCGACGATGCCTTTGCCGGTTCCCGTCTCGCCGAGAATGAGGACTGTTGAGTCCGTGGGGGCGACCTGCTCGATCTTGAAAAAAACATACTGGAGCCCTTCGCTGTTCCCCACAATGTTCTTTATACCCCGCCCCGTCCGGATCTCCTCGCGCAGGTAAATATTTTCTTTCTCCAGCTGAGACTTGAGTAGTTCGATCTCATCAAGGCGCTCCCGCAGTTCCGCTTCCATCTGTCTGCGCTGGGTAATATCCATGGACGCCCCCATGAGGCGCTCCGGGATGCCCGCTGCCCCGGGAAAGGGCTTGCCGCGTGTCGCTATCCAGCTCACCGAGCCGTCCTGCCGCGCGGCACGGTATTCCAGTTCGAAAGCCTCCTGTTTCTGCAGGCTCCGCCGGACCAGGGATTTAAAGCGTTTGCGGTCGTCGGGATGGACGCTCTGCAGGAACCTCTCGAACGACAGTTCCTCATCCGGGGGGAACTGGAGGAGCTCCCGGAACTTGGGGGTGGCCCAGACGATGCCCCTTTCCACTTCCATGATCCAGAGGCCCGCCTCCGCCGCGGCTGCCGCAAAGCTCAGCCGCTCCTCGCTCTCGCGCAGGGACAGCTCCCCCCGGCTGCGCTCCAGGGCATTCACGAAAAGCTCTCCCAGCAGGCGCAGCCGCGGGATGTATTCTTCCGGGCAGTTGCGGTTCTTTTCCGACGAATTGATGCCGAGGCTGTATTCGAACCGGCTCAATGCAGCTATAGGTATGTACGTCCCGGACTGGATCCTCCAGGCCGCGTATGTCCGCTTGTCGGTCGCGGCCTCCTCCGGCAGGTCGTCCAGAGTTGAAAAAGAGTAGTGCCTCATTGCCTGGAGCATACCGGCCCCGTAAGGCGCAACAGACACAGGTACAAGGGTCTCAACGGGGTATGGCGATTGGCCGGCGACGTCAGCGTTGTGCGAGACGATGAAGGAAGATTTGTCCGGCATGAGGCGGAGCAGGGAAATGCGGTCGATGTCGAAAAAATTCATGATCCCGGTCAGGGCGTCCCGTATCGCATCGTCGACCTGCTCGGGGGATATGGATACAAACCTTGCGGAGATGTCGGCCAGCAGGGTCTCAAATTCCAGGCGCTTTTCGGAAGGCACCCGCTCCATTGAATTTGCCGGGCCGTTCTCATCCGGGGCCGGATTCTCCGCCGGCGCCTTTCTGCGCTTCATTCCAGCTGCTCCACAGTTGAGTTTGCGCAAATATGCTGAATTGTTTGTTATGGTCTGAAATGATTAAAGATTTCTCCTCGTGCTGTCAAGGTAATTATAATTGTTCCGCAAAGGCAGGCTTCCGGTGGCTTGTGCGCAATTGTTCTTAAAGTGAATAGATGATAAAGGAAGGGAACAGCTCCTGGACCCGATTGTGCCCGGATACGGTGAGGGCCTCGGATGAGGGGCGGACAATCGCTGACGATGGAACAGAAGAGGGTTTCCCATGAAAAATTTTGGATCCGCAGGGCTTGACAGCGCTGTCATCAAGGCGGGACTTTGCATCGGGTGCGGGGCCTGCATCGGCCTGTGCCCGTATTTTCAATCGTACCGGGGGAAGACCGCGATGCTTTTTCCCTGCGAAAAGGAAAAGGGAAGGTGCTTCGCTTACTGCCCCAAGGTCGAGGTGGACCCGGAGCGCCTCTCGTCATTCCTCTTCAACCGGGGGTACGACGGGAGCCCGCTCGGGCACTGGCGGAGCATCTATATTTCCCGCGCCGGGGCAAAGGTGAAGCGGCATTCCTTCCAGGCGGGGGGCACGGTTTCCGCCCTTGTTTACTTTGCCCTGCGCAGCAGGCGCATCCGCGCTGCCGTGCTGACGGGCCAGGCGCAAAACAACAGCCTCCTTCCCGTCCCCGTCCCTGGTCACCAGGCCGGCGGATGTCTTTCGCCGCAGCCTCTCGAAGTATGCGGCTGCCTCGACCCTCGCGGCCCTGAACCGGGCTATCGACGAAGGGTACGACCGGCTGGGCGTGGTTGCCACCCCCTGCCAGGCGACGGCCATCGCCCAGATGCGCCTCAACCCCCTGGAAGACCCCTCGTTCCGGGACCCCACGGCCCTCGTCATAGGCCTGTTCTGCACGTGGGCCCTCGACTTCCGGAAGATCGAGGCCTTCCTCGCGGAAAGGGTATCCCTGGCCGACGTGGTTAAGGTCGATATCCCGCCCCCCCCGGCGTCTATCCTGGAAGTGTACCTGAAGGAGGGCAGGCGCGAGTTTCCCCTTGACGAGATCCGGCCCCTGGTCCCGGAGACCTGCGGGTACTGCCCGGACATGACCTCCGAGTTTGCCGACGTTTCCGTCGGCGTCCTGGAGGGCCGGCCCGATATGAACACGCTAATCGTACGGACGGAGCGCGGCGAAGAGATCGTCCGCGAGGCCCGGCGGCTTGGGTACCTCGAACTGGAGGAAATGCCCGCAGGAAAACCTGGAGCACCTGGTGTGGGCCGCCGGCAACAAGAAAAAGCGCGGGGTCCTGCGCTGCCGCGAAACGGGGAGGCTCAACGCCGAGGAAGGGAAGGCCTGCCTGCGCCTCAAGCCCGATGCGGTGGAAAAGATCCTGGAAAACGGAAAGGAGTCGCCCTCATGTCATTCCTGATCGAAGAAGGCCAAGGCATCCGGCACCTGCTCATGGGCAACGAGGCGATTGTCAGGGGGGCGCTGGAGGCGGGTGTCAATGTGGCGACCGGCTATCCCGGCACGCCCTCCTCGGAAATCATCGAGTGCCTGTCAAAAGTGGCCGGGGAGCGCAACATTTATGTCGAGTGGTCCACCAACGAGATAGTCGCCTCGGAAGTCGCCGCCGCGGCGTCCTTCGCCGGGCTGCGCTCCATGGTGCGTGATGAAACAGAACGGGGTGAACGTGGCCTCCGACTTTCTCCTGCACCTTTCGAGTTCCGGCACGCGCGGCGGCATGGTGCTGGTGACCTGCGACGACCCGGGAGCCCTCTCCAGCGTCAACGAGGGGGAGTCGCGGCTCTTTGCGAAGCTCCTCGAGTTCCCCCTGCTGGAACCGGGGGATTTCCAGGAGGCCAAGGACATCGTGCCCTGGGCTTTCGAACTATCCGAGAAGATCGGCAACATCGTGATGCTCCGCAGCGTCACCCGCCTGTCCCATGCCAGCGGCAACGTGGCTTACGGCCCCCTGCCGGCCACCGCGGCCAAGGCGAAATACAATTGCAGCGGGCCCCTGCTCGACCCGGTGAACGGGCCCGTGGTCAGCATGGTGGTTGCGGCGCCTGAGATCCAGCACGGGCCCCAGCAGGACAAACTGAAAAAGGCCGAAGAGATATTCGAGAGCTGCCCCTTCAACACCTATACGGGCCCGCCCGCCCCCGAGCTGCTGATCATCACCAGCAGCATCTGCTCGCTATACAGCCGGGAGGCCATACAGATCCTGGGCCTGGAGAAACGGGTGGGGGTCCTCAAGATTGCCACGACTTGGCCGCTCCCCGCGAGGCTGGTGAAGAAGCACCTGGCATCTTCGCAAAAATATCCTGTTCGTTGAAGAAGTTGCGCCGACCCTGGAGGACAATGTCAAGGTAATCGCCGCGGAATCGTTTGCGGAGATCGGCGCCAATAATTTTTACGGCAAGAAATCAGGGCATATCCCTTCTGTTGGCGAACTCAATCCCGATCTTGTTATCTCTGCATTGTCAAAGCTCTGCGGGGTAAAGCAGGACGCGGTTCCGGAGTCATTCGCGGCGCAGCTCAAGTCCCTTGCCGGCACGCTACGCGCCGGCCCGGTCCATGACCTTTTGCCCGGGGTGCCCTCACCGGGCATCGTACTGGTCAATCCACAGTTCTGTGACACTGGACGGCCGCGACGGTTTCGTCTGCGGCGATATCGGCTGCTATGTCTTCGGCATGTTTCCCGCGGGGTTCAACACGGTCAAGACGCTCCACTGCATGGGTTCGGGCAGCGGCGTTGCGAGCGGTTTCGGCAAGCTCAGGCAGTTCGGCATGGACCAGCCGGTCCTGACGGTCTGCGGGGATTCCACCTTCTTTCATGCCGCCATGCCGGCCCTGGTCAACGCGATCCATCAAAAATCGCCGATAACTGTCATCCTGCTCGATAACCGCGGCACCGCCATGACGGGATTTCAGCCCCACCCGGGCCTGCCGGTCAACGTCCTGGGCGAGGAGGCGCCGGCACTCGATATGGAAAAGATCTGCCGGGCCATGGGCGCGAAGGTGGAAACGAGCGATCCGTTCGACCTGGAAAAGACGCGCAAAAAGCTCGACCATCTGCTGGAATATGCGGAAGGGGCCAAGGTGCTGATCCTCAAGCAGGCGTGCGCCCTGAGCCCGGAGAAGCGGGGCAGGAAAAAATACGAGATGACAGTTGATGAAGCGCGCTGCCGGGGCGACAACTGCGGCTGCAACCGCCTGTGCACGAGGATCTTCGGCTGTCCGGGCCTCATCTGGGACCGGGAGAAAATGGTGAGCCGCATCGACGAGATCATCTGTGCCGGCTGCGGCGTGTGCGCCGACATCTGTCCCGCCGGGGCCATCGCCAAAAAGGAGGTGTGCTGAGATGCCTGAACTGACTCTTGCCAGGGATCCTTACAATGTCATCATCACCGGGGTCGGCGGGCAGGGAAATGTCCTGGCCTCGCGGCTGCTGGGCGGCATGATGGCTGAAAAAGGGTACCTGGTCACCATCGGCGAAACTTTCGGGGCATCGCAGCGCGGCGGCTCGGTAATGAGCCATGTCCGATTGTCCCGGGAAGTCCGTTTCCAGCCCCCAGATACCGAAGGGAAGGGCGGACGTGATCGTGTCGCTGGAACCGGCGGAAGCCGTCCGCTGTCCTTGCCTCTTACGGGAATCCCGGCACAGTCATCCTGCCAACACCCACCCGGTCTATCCCGTCGGGGTTATAAAAGGGGAGCTGGAATATCCGCCCGTCGGCGAGATGCGGGACGCGGTCAAGAAGGTTATCGCTTCGTCGTTTTTTGTCGACGCCACAGGGAAGGCGCTTGCCCTCGGGAACCCGATCCTCGCCAACATCGTCATGATCGGGGCCCTGGGCGGCCTGGCCCTCATCCCCTTTGACCGCGACGATTTCAGGAAGGCCATAGCCCTGCGGCTGGCGCCCGAACATATCCCCCTCAATCTCCAGGCCTTCGATGCGGGTTTTGCAATGGTTCGGGATTTAAACTGATGAGACGGCAGGAATAAACGCGGATTCCCCGGCAAGCCGGGGAATCCGGTCGAAATGGTTAAGTTATCAGCCGACCACTTTCGCTTCCCGCATTTTTTCGATCTCTTCGGCGCTGAAGCCATACCTGAGCAGGAGCTCGTCCGTGTGCTCGCCGTGCATGGGAGCCAGGGCGCGGACGCTGCCGGGGGTTGCAGAGAGTTTCGGGAGGATGCCCATCTGCTTCACCTTGCCCACCTTCGGGTCGTCTATTTCAATGACCATGTTTCGTGCCAGGATCTGCGGGTCGCTGAACACTTCGTCTATCGAGTATACTTTCCCTACCGGGATATCCTTTGCGATGAGCAGGTCGAACCACTCGTCGCGGGTCTTTGTCTTGAATACCTCTTCGAGAGATTTCCTGATCTCGCGGTCCCTTTCGTCGGGTTCCTTGAACGTGGTCCCGGCCATGGTCCACAGGTGGTCGGCGTATTGCTCCTTGCCGATGGCCCGGCAGAGGTTGACCCAGAAGTGCGGTTCCAGGCAGCCGACCGAGAGATATTTCCCGTCCTTCGTCTCGTACACCCCGTAGCAGGCCCAGTCGCCCGTGACCCAGGAAGAGCCGCGCTTCAGGACCGAGCCGTCCCGGAAATAGTCCTGGGTGAACCAGGTGATCTGGTGGAGGGCCCCTTCCATGTAGGTGTGGTCGAGGTACTGGCCGTTTCCCGTGAGGTCGCGCACGCGCAGGGCCAGCATGATGCCGATTGTCCCGTAGAGGGAGACTCCCGCGAAATCCGCGATTATGTTGAGGGGGACGGAGGGCGGGCCTTCAGCGTTCCCGATCACGCCCAGGACCCCCGCCAGTGAGATGTAGTTTATATCGTGCCCCGGGTAAAGCCGGTAAGGGCCGTCCTGGCCGAAACCGCTCAGGGAACAGTAAATTATCCTGGGGTTCACCGCCTTGACCGCATCGTAATCAATGCCCATGCGCTTGACCACGCCCGGACGGTAGCCTTCGATGACTATGTCGGCGTCCTTTGCCATTTTAAGGAACACGTCCCTGCCCGCTTCGGAGCGGAGATTGAGGCCCAGGCTTTTCTTGTTGCGGTTGAGGGTGAAAAAGGCCGTTTCCCTGCGCCTCTCCTCGCCCTTCACGGAATAGCCGACGCCCTCGAACGCCAGCGGTTCGGCAGGCTCGATTTTAATTACTTCCGCACCCATATCGCCCAGGATCATCGTGCAGAGCGCGCCCGGGACATAATTGGAAAGATCTAAAACCCTGATTCCTTCGAGAGGCAGCATGGAAACCCCCTTAAATGAATTGGTTTGCTTATTTCACCATAATAAAACCTATATATATTAACAGTGCAAGAGAAATATCTTGCTCATCTGTATGATAACCAAAGACTACCGCTTGTTATGCCGGTTAAAATTCGATATGTTGCCGTTTAATTTTAAAATTCGGGGAGTCCCGAAATTCGGGCATCCGGGCAGGGGGGTTCCGAGTGGATACTGATCATACCGGCAAAACCGGTATCGGCAGCAATGGAAAACGCAGGAAAACAGCGGTCATCTTTTTTGCCATCCTCTTTGTTGCGGGCGTCTTTTCCGTCCTCTTCTACATGCAATACCAGAAGACCCACATCTCGACGGACGATGCCTTCGTGAGCGGTAAAATCCACGTGATCGCCTCCAAGATATCGGGCACCGTGCAGGCCATTCATTTCGATGACAACAAGGCCGTGAAAAAAGGCGACCTCATCTGCGAGATCGACCCCGTGGACCAGGACGTGAGGGTGAAAGAGTCCGGGGCGCTGCTCGAGGCGGAAAAATCAAAACTTGTCGAGACCCGGGAGAAAATCACTGTTGCCGAAAAGCAGCTCACCGAGGCCGGGCACCGCCTGGCATCGGCCAGGGCAAACCTCGACTTGCAGCTCAGCAATCTGAAGCAGGCCGGGCTTGACCTGAAGAGGGCGGAGAGCCTCATTAAAAAAGACGTGATTTCCCAGGACAGGATGGACAGGACCAGGACCGCTTATGAAATGGCCTCGGCCCGGGCCCAGACCGCGCGGGAGGAGTTGAAGCAGGCCGAAGCCTCGGTGGAGACACAGAAGGCCCTCATCCGCCAGACGCGCTCGTCCCTGACGGCGCAGAGCTCCATAGTGGGCCAGAGGGAGGCCTCCCTCAAGGCCGAGAAGCTCAAGCAGGGGTACACAAAGATTTATTCCCCGGCCGACGGTTACATCACCCGGAAGTCGGTGGAAGTGGGCAACCAGATCCAGCCCGGGCAGCCGCTGATGTCGGTCGTGCCGCTGGAGGACACCTGGATCGTGGCGAATTACAAGGAGACCCAGCTGGCCGGGGTGAAGCCGGGACAGAAAGTCCGGATCAAGGTGGACATGTATTCCGGCAAGACCTTTGAAGGCGTGGTGGACAGCATCATGGCCGGGACCGGGTCGGCCTTTTCGCTCTTTCCCCCGGAAAACGCCACCGGCAACTACGTCAAAATAGTCCAGCGCATCCCCGTGAAGATCACACTCAAAAAAGGGGCTGACCCGGACCATGTCCTGCGGGTCGGGATGTCGGTTGTCCCGACAATCCTGGTAGAGGACTGATCCCGTATGCAGAGCAATAAATGGCTCGTGGCCGTCACGGTCATGCTGCCCACGCTCATGGTCATCATCGACACTTCCGTCGTGAACGTGTCCCTCGATCACATCCGGGGGAGCCTCTCGGCCGGAATCGACGAGGCCACCTGGTCCATTACGTCGTACCTGGCCGCGAACGCGGTCATGATCCCGATGACGGGCTGGATGAGCCGCTATTTCGGGCGCAAGCGCTATCTGCATTTCTCCGTGGGCCTTTTCACACTGAGTTCGCTGCTGTGCGGCGCGGCCTGGAACATCGAAAGCCTTGTCTTCTTCCGGATTGTCCAGGGCATCGCGGGGGGATCGCTCCAGCCCATTTCCCAGTCCATTCTCCTCGAGACCTTTCCCCCAGTCCAGCACGGGACGGCAATGGCCATTTACGGAGCCGGCGTGATGGTGGGCCCTGTCATCGGGCCTCTCCTGGGGGGCTGGATCACCGACAACTGGTCGTGGCCGTGGATCTTCTATATCAATATTCCCATGGGCATCATTGCGATTTTCATGTCGATGGTGTTCATCAAGGACCCCCACTACATGCAGGCCCTCAAGGTCAAGGTCGATTACTGGGGACTGGCCTTTCTGGCGGTCGGGATCGGCTGCCTGCAGATGGTGCTTGACCGCGGGGAAAGGTACGACTGGTTTGCATCGGACGCCATGGTCTGGATGATGATAATCTCCGTGACTGCCCTGGCGCTTTTTGTGATAATCGAGCTTTTCTACGCGGAGCACCCCATAGTGGACCTGCGGGTATTCAGGAACACGTCTTTCACGGTGGGCAACATCATGATGATCGTTTTCTTCGTGAACCTCTTCGGCTCCGTTGTCCTGCTGCCCCTTTACCTGCAGACCCTGATGGGATACACGGCCACCCTGGCCGGGTTCGTGCTCGGCCCGGGGGCGTTCGCTTCCATAATAAGCATGCCGCTTGCCGGCAAACTGGTCAACCGCATGAACCCGAAGATTGTCCTCGCCGCCGGGATTGTCGCGACCTCATACGCCAGTTACAGGATGTGCCTCTTCGACCTGCATACGGATTTTACAACGGTGTTCTGGGCGCGGGGGCTGCAGGGCTTCACGATGAGCTTTGTTTTCATTCCGCTGCTGACGTTGACGCTCTCGGGGATAAAAAAAGAGAACATGGCCAACGCCACTTCGGTCTTCAATTCATTGAGGACCCTGGGAGGGAGCTTCGGCGTGGCGTTCATAGCCACCATGCTCTCCCGGCGGGCCCAGTTCCATCAGTCAAGGCTTGGCGAGCATTTCACTCCATTTGACCAGATCTTAAGCGGGACTGCCGAGAAGCTCTCCGGCTTCCTCCAGGGGAGGGGGATGGATGCGTTTTCCTCTGCCAAAGGGCAGCTCGGCGATGATTTACGACCACCTGCAAAAACAGGCATCCATGATGGCCTTCAGCGATGTCTTCTTCCTGTTGGCGTTCTTCCTGATCGCCATTCTGCCGCTGGTCTTTTTCCTTGTCCGCATCAGGCACAAGGCCGAAGCTCACTAGGGGCAGCCCCTCCGGCCCGTTCAGGTTTTTTCTCGCGCAGGAAACAGCGGGGGTCTTCGGCGAGGTAATCGCCGCTGTAAGCGAGGGCCCGCCCCCGGCAGCCTCCGCACACCGTCCGGTAGTCGCATTCCCCGCACAGGCCCTTGAGCTTTTGTTCCCGTTCCCGGAGGTCCCTGAATACCTGCGATGAGGTGTAGATTTTACCGAAGGTCTCATCGCGGACGTTCCCGCCGCTGACTTCCACAAAAGGGCAGGGCCACACATCGCCGTTGGCCTTTATGTAAACAAATCCCCGGCCCGCCGCGCAGCCGTGGAAGACTTTCCCGGCCGTCTTGAGCTTCCACCCCCGGTTGAACCCTTTTTTCTCCAGCAGATAGGGCCAGTACTGCGGGCCGGCAACAGGTTCGATAATGGTCTTGACCTTCTTCTGCCTCGCGGAAATCAATTCGCTCAGCGCCTGGTTGGCTGATTTTTTCAGGGTGGCGGATTTTATCTTTTCGCCGCGGCCCACGGCGACCAGCTGGTACATGAGCATGATCCCGGCGTCCTGGGACTCGACGAAATCAATTAGCCCTTCGAGGTGGGGCATGTTGTACTCCATGGCGGTGGTGTTCACCTGGAGAAGGATCCCCGCCTTTTTCGTGGCTTCCATGCCGCGGATTGCCAGGTCGTAGGCGTCGGGCTTGTTGCGGATCTTGTTGTGCACATCGGGGTCGGCGGCATCGAGGCTGATCGCGTTGCAGGCCACGCCGTGCTCTTTGAGCTTCCAGGCGGTTTCCTCGTCGATGAGGGTCCCGTTGGTGGCGATTATGTTGACCAGGCCCGCGGCCTGGGAATGCCTGAGGAGCTCGAAGATATCCTTGCGGACAAGAGGTTCGCCTCCCGTGTAGATAAGGGTCCGGAACTCGTCGAGTTCGGCTATCTGGTCGATGAGCCTCTTGCCCTCGTCAGTGGTCAGCTCATCGGGGGCCGGCTCGCCGCTCACAGCGTGGCAGTGGATGCAGCGCAGGTTGCAGGCGCCGGTGACTTCCCAGACGGGATGGCCGGGATAGCCGATGCAGCCCATGCCGAGGGACCCGTTGGATACGGGGATCGAGCGGATGCTGTGCCTGGCCATCCACTGGGGAAGCTTTTCCCAGTCGTTGAGGTATGCCATCAGCAGGGCGCTTCCCAGCTGCCTGAACAGCAGGGAGGGGGGCCAAAAACTGGATTTCGCGAGTCTCTTCATCACCAGTACGCCAGGATGTAGGATGCCGTCGTGCCCAGGTTCACCACGATCGTGAGCCCGCAGGTCGTTTCCATTAATTTGCGGTTGTATTGCCTGTTGTACGCCAGCAGGAACAGGGCGGCAACGGAAACCAGTGCCACCGGCACGTAAAGATAAAGCGCCTTGGAGGGCACCCCCGCCTTTATCGAGAGGAAAAAACCGATCCAGGAAAGGAAGGTCATGCCGAAATATATCAGCTTCCCCCGGGATTTTCCGAACCGGACAAGCAGGTTGCGCTTCCGCGATTCCCGGTCGCCCTCATAATCCGGGAATTCATTGACCAGGATGACATTGAAAATGGAGGCCGCGATGGGGACCGAGAGCCAGTTGATTATGGGGTGCAGGTATGCGGCCTGGATGTAGAATGCCGCGGCCACGGGCAGCCACCCGTAGCAGAACCCGATGAAGCATTCGCCGAATCCCGTCTCCACGAGACGGACGGGCCTGGTGGAATAAAAAAATCCCGGGAGCGCCCCCATCGCCCCGAGCACGAGGGTGTAAGGCCCGGTTTTATAGTAGAACTGCAGGGCCAGGCCTATCAGGCCCGCCGCTATGAAAGCGGCAATGCTGGTCCGGAAGGGCACTTTCCCGGAAACGCGGCCCGTGGGCATCACGCCGGAACCGCCTGCAAACCGGCTCGGGTATATGCTCTTCGATATCGTGTCCTCCCGGATATCGAAATATTCCCCGGCATGGTAGGTCGACAGCATTATCAGAATGACCGCAAAAGAGCCGAGCACGAAAATATCGAACCGGAAAACGTTTTCCAGCCTCCAGGCCAGCAAGGTGCCAAGGAAAAAAGGCAGGAGCCCGACAGAATGAAAGGGGGGCCTGGACAGGGTGACCCAGTCCATCAAAGACGATCTCGATATCTGGTTGTTGGACATTGACTACTGCGCCGTATCTGAGTTGAATGCGAGCGGTCAATCTATTTTAAGTCATTTTCGAAGTCAACACGAAACTGGGGGCCGGCAATCGGTTCAACCCGGTAATTTAGGCTTCCCTCCCGGGCTTTTTCAGGTTAAGTTCAGAGAAAAATCAGGGAGACGGGGACAATGGGGGCCAGGGTTTATTTTTCGAAAAGTTTTGAAGCTCGCGGCGATCAGCGGCCTTTTTTCGAAAGCGCTTGCCGATTCGGGCATATCCTCCGGGAAGATAGCGGTCAAGGTCCATTTCGGGGAAAAGGGGAACACGAAGTTCGTCCAGCCGGACCAGGTCCGCCCCATTACCGAAGCGCTGCGGCAGGTAAGCCCGGAGGTCTTCCTCACAGACGCCAATACCCTGTACAGGGGCATGAGGCTCAATGCGGCCGACCACCTGCAGATAGCCCGGGAGCACGGGTTTGGCCGGCTCGGCGTCCCGCTTGTGATCGCCGACGGGGAGAAGGGGGAGGACGAAAAGGAAATACCGATCGGGAAAAAAATCTTCCAGAAAGTGAAGATCGCGGCGCGGATAGCCGAAGCCGACGCAATCGTTGCCGTGTCGCACCTGAAGGGCCACATGCTGTTCAGTTTCGGCGGGGCCATAAAGAACCTGGGGATGGGGTGCGGCTCGCGGGCCGGGTAAGCTGGAAATGCATTCCCGGATAAAGCCTTCCGTCGGTGAGGGGTGCATCCTCTGCGACCAGTGCGTCGAGGTCTGTCCCGCAGACGCCATCGACACGGAAGGGGACTCCGCCGTCATCGACCACGACAAGTGCATAGGCTGCGCCCGGTGCATTGCCGCCTGCGAGGTCGAGGCCGTTTCGGTGCCCTGGGAGGGGGCGACTTCGCGGGAGGTGATCGAGAGGTGCGCCGAATACGCCTACGGCGCCGCGCTGGGCAAAAAAGTAATCTGCTTCACTTTCATCAATAAAATCGCGAAAGACTGCGACTGCATGTCGGACTCGAAGATCATCGGGAAGGATGTGGGGATAGCGGCATCCACGGACCCGGTTGCCTGCGAACAGGCCGCCTATGACCTGACCTTGAAAAAACACAACGGGCGGGACATCTTCCGGGAAGCCACTGGTGTCGATGGCAGGCGCATCATGGAATACTCGGAAGCCCTGGGCCTCGGGTCGCGGGAGTATGAACTGGTGCAGATTTAATTAATTTTCGGCGCCCGGGGGATTGGTAGAGCTTAAAAAAATTCCATAAACCGAAGCACGTTTTGGCGGGAGGGGGAGGGAACTTCCCTCCGGCTCAAGGTCTTTTGCCTTCGGCAAAAGCCCCAATTCGCTCTCCGGGAAATTCCCTCCCCCTCCCGCCTGACCCAACGCTGAAATTAATTAGTTCTCTAACTTCTGTTTTGGACGTCATCCGTGAGCGAAGCGAAAGGATCTCTTTAGCACGTTATCGATGAGGATCTTCTTCGCTCAATCCTGAGCAGCAAGATCCTCAGAATGAGCGACCCTCCGGCAGCTCTCTAAAGCAAGAGTTCTCTAATTCTTGCAAGTCATCCTGAGCGAAGCGAAGGATCTCTTCCGCGTAAATAGATTCTTCAGTCGCGGAATTTATCCTGAGCCTGTCGAAAAGCTCCTTCAGAATGACGAGATAATGAGCAAACCTGCGGCGTGAGGAGCGGGCGGGATTTATTCCGGAGGGCAGATTTGGCTGACTTCACAATTCGACCACTTATGTCATTATGCACGGCGGTGACGTGAAGCAGACACAGACCCAGGAATGAAGCCCGACCGCTCCGGGGGCTCGGTAAAGCTCTCAAAAAGCTTTCCAGCTAGGTTGTGCCTTCAGGCTTCGTCCTGCCCCGCCTTTTCAGGTACGAGTCCCACAATTTTGCTGCCGGCGACCCTGCTGAGTTGAGCGCCCCCTGCGGGCACACTTCCAGACAGCAGTAGCAGCGGATGCATTTTTCGTAATCGAAGCCGAGCGTCTTTTCCTCCCCGCTGATGGCGTGCGCCGGGCAGAACTCCCAGCACTCCCCGCACATTGTGCACTGCGCGTGATTTACGGCCGGTTTGCGGACGAGGTATTTGCGGATGAGTCCGTGAAGGGGTTTGGGCCCGAAGACGAGGGGGACATACCCGGAAGGTCGAAATTTTTGACCAGGGGCAGCGGGCCGTCCACAGCAGGCTCGCCCGTAATGTAACCCAGCCTTTGCGCCGCCCTGCAGGTGAACAGCTCTTCCGGTCTGATCCCGAGCATCTTGCAGACGGCCATGTCAAGGCAAAGGCGTCATTGCTTCCCATCAGGACCCCGACCGTGCCGCGGCTTGCCGCTTTTCCCCGGCCCTTCTCCCTCCATCGCCAGGATGCCGTCAAGGATGGTGATGAAGGGGTTCACGGCCTTGTGGATCAGGACGATCAGCTCGGCGAACCTCTCGACCTCGACGCCCGTGCGCAGGTGCCATTGCGGTTTCCTCAGCCCCACAATGCAGCCGAAAGTGTTTTTGACCCCGAGGGTGAGCAGCATGGAGTTGTGGGTCTTGAGCTTCGGCAGGTTGATGATGAAGTCCGCGTCAAATACATCCCCGGCTATTTCTATTTTCCCGAAGGGGGGGCCGATATCGAAGGCGACCGAGTTCTTAAGGGGCCGGCATTCGACATCCAGGCCCGGAAGGGCTTCCGTTACTCCGTTGTCTTTGAGGAGTTTATTGAATGAGCCCACTGCGGGGCTGTCGGCCACCAGGGCGCGCGCGCCCTCTGGCCAGGACATATTCGACGGCGGCCCGGATAATTGGCGGATGCGTCAGCACCGCCTCATCCGGGCTTCGCCGCGGTAAGAAAATTGGGCTTGATCAGTACCCTGGAGGATCTGCCAATCCGGCCGCCTCCCAGGGAATCCAGCAGGGAAAATATGCCGGGCGCAACGAGTTGTAATCGTACTGGATTTCGAATATACTTTTCATAGGTTGACCTGCAGAGGCAGGATTTTGCCGGTACCTTGCCCATTTCGCTCAGCGTGTTTATTTCTAACACAAGGAATCCGGCCTGTCCATCGCTGAGCCGTCCGGCGTCAGGGCCTGCGGAGCGGACCTTTATGACTTGGTGCGACTTTTATGTCACGCGGGCGGCCGGTCTTCCGGGAAACGGACTTCCGCAGGATAATCTATCTCGGAGGCGACCGTGGTCGACGCCGTGATTTGCCTCAGGTCTATGGGCTTCGTCGTGATACGCAGGCCTTCTCTCAGCAGTTTGGGCGGCACCAGCGCGGTGATGCAGAAAGGGATGATGCTTCGATCTTTCTGCAGGATGACGCCGGGCGGCGGGATCCCGACCGTTTTTATCTCCACCGGGAAGGATCTGGCATGGAGCTTATAGGCGGTAATAGAATATGCGGTCGGGCTTGAGGCCTACAACGGTGAGGCTGCCGGGGGTCTTGATCATGTCCTTGGTGAGGGCGATTTCCTGCCCCCCCTGCTTGAGGCTGACAGGTCAAGGGATATTTTCGAGCCCGAGGCGTCGAACAGGCGGAAAGCCTGTTCCGGGCCCATCAGCATAATTTTCGCGTCAACGAGCTTTGGCTCCTCGATGACCCATTCGGGGGCTATGTTGCGATATTCTATGGGCACGATGATAATCGCGCTGAACAGTTTCCCTCTGGTAGCCCAGCCCTATCCACACGAGCAGGGCCAGGAGGACTGCGGCGACTTTTTCGGCCAGATGCGCGCCGAACCAGGAAAAAATGGTCTTTTTTTCGCCGGGGAGACAGTCTGGCGAAGAAATCGTCAAGGGCGACCTTGAGCTGGGCGGCATTGTCCAGGACCTTCAGTTCGCCGTTCTGGGCGATTGAAATGGTGCCCCTTTCCTCGGACAGGACGATGCAGAGGGAGTCGCTGATATCTCGGAAAGTCCCAGGGCAGCCGTGTGCCGGAGGCCAAGGTTGCCGAACTGCGGGAAATTCGAGGAAAGGGGCAGATGGCAGCCGAACTGGCGACTTTGCCGCTGTCCACGATGACCGCGCCGTCATGGCCGACGGAATTGGGGTCAAAGATGCTCTCCAGGAGCTCCTCGCTTAAGATCCCGTCCAGGCGAACGCCTCCCTGGATGTGCCTGTCCAGCGGATCTGCGCCCTGGAGCACTATCAGCGCCCCGACTTCATGGCGGGCCAAGTTGGCCGCGGTCTGGGCAAGGATCTCGATCTGCGTGCTCTGACGAAGATACAGGCGGCCTTTTTCCTGAACCCGCCCCACATCGCGATCCTCTCAAAGAACCTGCGCAGCTCTTCCTGGAAAAGGACGATAAAGGCAAAGATAATGACCGCAAAGAGCGATTGCAGGAGGACGGCCGTCATATAAAGCTGAGCCAGCGGGACAGGAAGTAGACAAGGCCGAGTAGGCCAATGCCCGCCAGCACCAGCCGGGACCTTGTTTTCCGGAACCAGACGAGGAGGCCGTAAAAGGCGACCCCGATCAGCAGATATCAAGCAGATCAGGACCCGGAATGAATGAATCGTGAAGCCAAGCGATATTTATACTCAAAAAAGATTATCCAGCACCTCGGGCGTTCAAAACCTTAACAGTGGGCGAAATCCAACGCCATCGCAGCGAGGTTTGCACCCGTTGAGGCTATAAAGCTGCTAAAGTTGTATTGAATATCCGCAGTTGACCCCGAAGCACTCCAGACGGGACCCGGCCTGCATTATTTTCGTTCTGCAGTCGCCCACCATCTCGTCGATCTGTCTCGGTCCGTGCGTTCCTGGTTGAAATGGAACAACCCGAACCGCTTCACTTTCGCGGAGATGGCCAGTTCCAGGGCACTCATGTATATGAGCTGTGGCCCCAGGTGCGGAATTTTTTGTATTCTCTTTCGGTATATTCGGCATCATGGATCAGCAGATCGGCCCCTGCACAAAATCCCGGTAAGCGTCCGATGACAGGCCGCTCTTATGCACATAGCCCAGCTCGTTATCGGTCATGAAAACAAAACATTTCCCGTTTTCCGTGAATTTAAATCCGGCACCCCTGTTCGGATGGCTCAAAGGAATAGGTCTGACCGGAAGTCTTCCAGCTCGACGCGGTTCTGCCCGTCATGGAGATAGGTGAGGTTCGCCCGGATCTGATCATAAGGTTGACCGGGAAGAACGGCGCCACCATCTGGTGTTCCAAAACCTTTTCGATGTTGACTGAATATGGGCAGTGGATCCGGATCTCGAAATCTGCAGAGTAAATGGGCCGGAAAAAAGGAAAGCCGAATGATATGGTCCCAGTGCGACGTGGGTGAAAAACAAGTCCACGCTCCGGCAGCTTTCTTTCCTGTAAGGCATTGCCGAGGTTGCGGATGCCGGTCCCGGCATCGATAATAATTACCCGCCCGTCTCACCCCCTGATCTCAATGCAGGTAGTGTCGCCCCCATACTTGATGTAATCTTTTCCTGATACCGGAATCGAGCCTCTTGAGCCCCAGCATTTAATCAGCATGCAGCAAATTTACCTGTTAAGATTAAATCAGGGCCGGAATTGATAAGAGGCCCGACGGTCGGGACTTCAAAAAAATCAGGGAGATTTGTTTCTATCGGAATTGACCAGTGTTGTCAACCCGCATAAGGGGAAAAAAAGGGTTTTTCTTGAGAAATATTGCGCAAATAGTCACTTATCTTTTGTCCATTTTCGGGGCCGGGAAGCATGATATCAACAAAACTCTCAACCGCCTGGTCCATCATTTCTTCCGGCAACGGGGGTGATTCGTAAGGGACCATGCTGTTGTATCCTACTGCATAGCCCTCCCACAGCTTGCGGCCGCTCTCGGCATCCCAGATCTGTCCCAGAATCTTCACGGTCCTGAGCACGGATTTACGGCCAAATGTCCAGATCACATGTCATGGAGCTGTCGGAATTATTCTCGATATAAATGCCGCGCTGATCAGCAGGTAGCGGGCCCCAGGTTGCGCGGGAAAAGCTCGTCAGGGATTCCGCATCCACTCCCAGCTTCGGGAAATTCCGGTCAAAACGCAGATAAGTGGCAGTGAGCCCGCGAGTCGTTTATGCGTTTCAGGCACTCCCCCGGCGAAATAACTGGTAATTGAATGGATATTGGCGCTCAATTTGCGCAGCAGTATCTCGCTGATCCCGAGCGGTTCGGGTCTGATCCGTCGATTGCGGGGGCATTTCCGGCGCTCTCGAAAACCTGTTCCGGGGCATAGGGCGCGGCAGGCTGCTTGGATGCCGCGCTTTTTATCCTCTTTGGCCGGCTGTTCCAGGACCATGACCGGAAGAACCCCTAGTTTTCCCTGCCGCAGCTCGGTAATGAGCGGTTCGGAGGTCCTGTAGACCTCCTGGGACCAGTCTTTTATCTTTGGAAGCGCAGCCAAATTGCATCAGCAGAAGGAGCAGCAAGCAGGGGGCATCGCCGGGAAATTATTCGCCACGATAAACCCCCAATTTGTAATGGGCTACATCGAAAAGCTTCGGAGCTAAAAAGGATTTTCAACTGCGGTTAAAAGCATTATCCCCGGAGCAATCCATTGGCCCATTGTCTAAGCTGCTGCTCGATTCACTTAGTTACTATTCGTCAAGGGAGAGGGAAATATCGGTACCCCGCTTGAGGACGCGGGTCACGCTGAGGACCTCCTCGACCGTGGTGATGCCTTCCAGGGCCTTGCGCGCCCCGTCTTGAGAAGATTTGTCATGCCGCGGCTGATGGCGAGCTCGTTTATCTGGTTGGCATCCGATGTCTTGAGGATCAGTCTTTTTATTTCGTCGTCCAGCAGCAGGATCTCGAAAATGGCGCTGCGTGCCCCTGTAGCCGGTGTGCATGCAGGACACGCAGCCCTTCTTTTTGTAGAAGACGTGCTTTTCCAGGATCTTGCGGTCGAAGCCCATGTTGCCCAGCGATTCGTCATCCGGCGTATAAGGGCTCCTTGCATTTGGGGCACAGGACCCTGACAAGCCGCTGCGCCACGATGGCGATCACCGATGAAACCACGAGGAAAGGCTCGATGCCCATTTCGATGAGCCGGGTAACGGACCCCGCCGCATCGTTCGTGTGAAGGGTCGAGAAGACCAGGTGCCCGGTGAGCGACGACTGGATGGCGATTTCCGCCGTTTCCCGGTCGCGGATCTCCCCGACCAGGATAACATCCGGGTCCTGGCGGACAATGGAGCGCAGCCCGTTGGCGAAAGTCAGGTCGATCTTGGGATTTACCTGGATCTGCCCTATGCCCTCGATCTGGTATTCAATCGGGTCTTCGATGGTGATTATGTTGATGTCCGGGTTGTTGATCGAACTGAGCGCCGAGTAGAGGGTCGTCGTCTTGCCGCTGCCGGTCGGGCCCGTGACAAGGATTATCCCGTAAGGGGATTTGATGAGGCTGTTGAAGAGCTTGATCCGCTTGCCGTCCATGCCCAGCTCCGACAGGTTCAGGATGGAGGCGGTCTTGTCGAGGAGCCTCAGGACCACCCGCTCGCCGAAGGCCGTCGGGATGCTGGAGACGCGGATATCCACGCTGCGCTCGGCGATTTTTATATCGATCCTGCCGTCCTGGGGAAGCCGCTTCTCGGCAATGTTGAGCTTGGCCATGATCTTGATGCGGGACGCCAGCGACGACTGGACCTTGCGCGGCAGGTTCAGGATATTATAGAGGACGCCGTCGATCCTGTAGCGCACTTTGACGCTGTTCTGGTAGGGCTCGATATGGATGTCGCTGGCCCTGTCCTTGACGGCCTGGGAGAGCATCAGGTTGACGAGCCTGATCATGGGGGCGTCGCTGGTGTCGTCGAGCAGGTCGCCGGTTTCCTCGATTTCCGAGATTATGCTGTCGGTCGATTCCCCGTCCATGGTCTGGATGAATTCCTCGGCGGTGTCCCGGCTGTGGTCGTAAGCGTAATTGATCGCGGCAATGATGGCGGACTTCCGGGAGCGAGCACGATCCCGCTGACGCGCGAATCCATCATATTTTTCAGATCGTCGATGACCTGGAAGTTGGACGGATCGCGGACAGCTATGATAGGTGCCCTCGGAGGTCTCAACGCGGGACCATTTTGAATTTCTTCAGAAACTGGATGGACATTTCCGCGTGAAATCAAGGTTCATGTTCTCGTAGGGAAGCTCGTTCCGGACCGGCAGGCCGGAACAAGGACGCCCATAGCCTTGAAGCTCTTCGGGCTCGCTGATCTGCATCCGCCAAGGCCTTCTGCGGGGCCGGCCCGGTCGCGTCGGCATTGGGCGGGCCGCATGCTGTTTTCAGGTCTTCCCTCCGCCGGCCTGCCGAGAAGGGTTTTCAGTTTTTCAGCTATGTCACTTGTTAAATCCTCATGTCGCTGTTTTGTTCGGCTGAGCCGGCACAATTACCGGCTCGCTGCGCGGAGCGCCTGCCCCGGCCGGATTTTCACTTTTCGCTGCGGGCTTGTTCACTGTTTCATTCAGAGGCGCCGGTTTGGCCTGGAGCACCGGTTTGCGGAGCGGGCTTAACGGTTTCATTCTGCTTTTCAACTTTTCCTCTGTCCTTTTCGCGCTCCTTCCTGTCGAAGAGTTTAATCGTGGCTTCTTCCCTGACGCCCTCGATAAATTCCCTTTTGCCCTTTGTGATGGGCACCGTGTCCTGGTGGGTCCGGACGATCCTGGGCGTTATAAAGATGAAAAGGTTGGTTTTGTCCCGGGTCTGCTGCGACCGACTTGAAGGCCCATCCAGGCCCGGGATGCTCCCGAGGCAGGGGACCTTGTATTCGTCGAATTGCGTATTGTCGCCGATGATCCCCCGATCACGATTGTTTCGCTGTCCTTGACGACCACGGTCGTTTTTGCCTCTCTCTTGAAAGTGGTAGGCGTAAAGCTCCCTCGATCTGGTGCTGGTAAGCTGGGTCACCGTTTGATGGATCTTCAGGCGGACAAACTGGTCGTCGTTGATATGAGGGGTGATATTCAGCTTGACCCCGACGTCCTTGTATTCATAGGTGCTGTAATCGATGTTGGTCCGTGCTTGTCTCCGCCCTGGTCTGGTACGGCACGTTCTTGCCGACATTGATTTCGGCCTCTTCGTTGTCCATGCGTCAGGAGCTGGGGCGTGGAAAGGATATGGATGTCCTGGTCCTGCTGCATGGCCTGGACGGCCGCGCCAATGGTGGGGAAAGTAATTCCGCCCAGCGTGAGCCCTGTCTTTGATCACTCCCATGCTGAACCCGGTCGGGAAAACGGCGGCAGTGGCGGCAGTTGCCGCAGTAATCGGGACATTCGGCAGGATATTATAATTTCCCCCGGTGCCAATGCCTCCGGACCCGGCGAAATAGCCGGAATTATCCGAGAGGCACTGCATGGTGCGCCACTCGACGCCGACCTGGAAATTCTTCGTGACGCTCACTTCCATGATCAGCGCCTCAATGTAAACCATCGTCCGCGGCACATCGAGCTTGGCAATGACGTCCGAGAGGACTTTGAAGTCGTCCCGGGCGGCCGTTATGACGAGGCTGTTTGTCGCCTTGTCGGCCATCATCGTAATATCCTTGGACAGGACGGGGGCCTTGCCTTTCTCACCGTCCGGGCTGCTGCCGCCGCCTTGGGGTCCTTGGGCAGGTTCATGAGGATCTTTGCCAGGTCTTCGGCATTGGCGTTCTGGAGACGGTAGACGTTCATGTTTGATTCGCCCCTGGGGATATCCCGGTCCAGAAGGGTGATCAGCTGCTTCATCCTCTGGGTGAATCCTTCGTTGGCGACCAGGATGACGCAATTGGTCCGCTCGTCGGCGATCACCTTCATGGGGGAGCTTATCGGCCCGCGCCTCTGGGCCTGGGCGTCGCCCTGGAATATGGTCGTGAGATTCTTGGCGACTTCGGCGGCGCGAGCATACTGATCGGGAATGACAGAAATCTGCTCGCCGACGCCCGCCACGTCCAGCGAGGCGATGATTGTCTGAAGGCGCTTTATGTTGGACAGGTAGTCCGTGATGACCAGCATGCCCGTCGGAGGATAGGAAAGGATGATGCTCGATCGCGAAATAAGCGGGTCCAGGACCTTTTTCATTTCGTCGGGGTTGGCATGGTTAAGCGAAACTATCTGCGTGACTATCTTGTCGGACGGGTTTGCGGCCTGCGCCCGCCAGCCTTGTTTCAATGCTCTTCTCCTTGGCGTCCTTGGCGGGGATGATCTTTATGATGTCTCCCGGAGGGACGGTTGTGAATCCATGCACTTCCAGAACGGACTCGAACACTTTGTATGCTTCGGCAAGCGAGATCTGCTTGGGTGAATAGATTGTCACTTTCCCTTTACGTTGTTGTCGATAACGAAGTTTTTCCCGGTGACCTCGCTCATGAATTTGACGAATACGGGGATATCCACGTTGTCGAAATCAATGGTCACGTATTGGGCCTTCCGGAGATTTCCGGCCGTTCTTTGCCGTCGATTCTTTTTTGTTCTTTTTGGAGCCGGCAATCCTGTCCGCTTTGGAAGACGATTTCTTTTTAGGGGTCTCGTCCTCTTTTACGGAAGCCGCATTGCCCTCGCCGCCGCTGTTGCCGCATTGCCCGTATCGGCCTGCTCGGCTGCAACCGGGCTGCGCGTGTCCCCGGATATCCTCGCCGCATTAAGAACTCCGGGCGGCAATATAAGACTCAGAAATTATCACCAGCAAAATTGTTTTTTTCAAAAACTTCATTTCCTATCCTTGCTCTTTTTTATTGATCACTTGTTTGAACTTGGGTGAAGACCGCAGGTTCTGCAGGTCATTATCCCGGCCGGCAAATGCGGCCAGCTCGGGTTTTATCAATATAGCGTGCTCCAGGAACTGCAGGCCGTTTTCCAACTGGTTGAGCTTCGCATAAGAACACGCCAGGTTGTAATATGCATCCGCGAAATCAGGCTTCAGGGATATCGCTTTGTTGAAACAGGTCTATTGCTTCTCTCGTCGCCCCTTCGGTCTTTCCGGCGGACATGAGTATCACGCCAAGGTTGTTCAGGGCATCCACATGCCCCGGGTTGGAAGCGATTATCTGCCTGTAAATTGTCTCGGCTTTCGCGCTATCGTTTGCTAATTGATTTTTCAATGCCTCCTGGTAAAGCGCCGCCGCATCGACAGGGGGCTGCCTGCGGCTGCGCGGCAGGGGCCTGCACTGCGTCCTGCTGCTTTAGCTGTAACAGAGCTTTTCTTTGCCGAAAAATTAATGCCGGAGCTTTCCTGGTAAATTATTATGGCCTGCACCTGCAGGACCAGCACGGCCAGGACGGAATAATTGCCCATTTGGCATCTTCCTGCGCTTTTTTCCCGGACCGGCTGCTTCGGGTCGGATATCAGCTTTTCGTAATTGGAGTAGCTGCTGTCTTTGCGCTGCTGCGCTTTTTTCAGGGCGTCGTGTATAAAGCTCATCTCTCAAAACCGTCCAAATAAGGTTTCCCGGCAAGCCGTTCCAGACCAGGGCCGCCGTGATAGCGAGCGCCGCCGCGAATATCAATATCCCGATCCAGGCCTGCCCGAACCTGGACAGGGCTTTTTCTCGTCCCGGCCGCTGCCCTCAAGGTCGCAGATGGCCGAATTAATCTCGTCTTTGCCGATCGAGAAGGCCTGGTTGCTGTATTTTGTAAAGGCTATCAGCAGCGCCCTGTCGCTCACGGCATTGATCCTCCTCGGGTTTCCGCCGAATGCTTGTATATTCGCCGGCAGGCGGCATCCGAAAAATGCAGGTTGCCTTTATTCCCGGCGACCTCGAGCCGGTGCTCGATATAGTTTGGGAATATCATCCTCGGCCAGGTGGTTAAGATCATAGCTGACCGTAATGCGCTCGTTGAGCTGCTTGAGCGCGGGGATTTGAGCTTTTCCTGGAGCTCCGGCTGCCCGACGAGAATTATCTGCAGCAGCTTTTCCTTTTCCGTCTCCAGGTTGGAAAGCATCCTGATCTGTTCCAGCACTTCGTTCGAGAGGTTCTGTGCCTCATCGATCAGGATAATCGCGTTGCGTCCCGAGGCGAAGTTGTCCAGCAGGAACCGGTTGAGCGCGTCTATGTAATTTTTTTTGCCCCGCTCCAGCCCCTCCATATCGATCCCGAATTCCTGGTTGACGGCTTCGCAGCAGTTCGATATCCGTCACATAGGAATTGAAGATGAGGGCCGAATCGATTTTCGGGTCGAGCCTGGCCAGCAGGGACCGGCAAAGCGTTGTTTTGCCCGTGCCGATTCCGCCGGATACCACGATGAAGCCCTTTCCTCTCATTAATTCCGTAAATCAGGTGATTGAGCGCTTCGCGGTGCTGCCGTGCTCAGGTAAAGGTACTTCGGGTCCGGTGTCAGGTTGAACGGGTTCTCATCGAGGCCAAAAAAAACTGAATACATTTTGTCTCCCTCAGTTGATATTCAGGCTTATCTGCCTGCCTTTGCGGTTTACCTGGAGAGAAACCTTTTCTCCAGGGCTGTTCATTATTTTCTGGATCCAGATCACGTCATTGGGGTTCTCTATCCTCCTGTCGTTGACGCTCTGGACTATGTCCCCGTCCTCAAGTCCGGCTTTTTTCAAAACAGATCCGTCCTTTAGCTTGTTGATGTAAAAACCCTCCATTTTGCCGGAATTGAAATGGGGCCGCACCGACCCGTCGGCCACCATGTCCCGGACCTCCCTTGCCGCCGCGTGTTCGGGACCGGCCTGTTGCTGGCCGGGCTGCGGCACATTGGGGACGCTCCTCACCGACGGCGCTGGACGCTGCTGGGCCGCCGCATCGCCGCCGGGGGGCAGGGGTTCGCTCGGGGTGGCCCTCATTTGCAGGTATTCGTCGGCCGCCCCCACCCTGAGGACGACGACATTCCTCCTTACCTCCTTGACCGTGGCGCCTGCAACCTTATCGCCCACCTTGAAGAGAGACTGCTTTTTCCGGTCCTTTTCTTCGATGATCGCGTACCCGTGTCCCTGCCTGTCTGCGATAGTGCCCAGGAGTTCAAGGTGCAGGCTTGTCTGGGCGCCCGTGTAATCGGAGGCGGACTGGGCGGAGCCGGAAAGGCTGGGCTTCATGCTGGAGCCGAACATATTTCTGTCAATGATGCCCTTGTACGCCTCGGCGCCGGCCCGGGCTGCCGCGGCCTGCTCCCGCTGAGGGGATTTTCCCTGCGGCGGACCGGGGATTTCAAGACGGCTGATGTTCACGGCGGTATCCGCCGCCGCATATGCCGCACAGGCAACAGCCAGGACGGTGAAAACGACCCGGATATGGTCCTTGATGTTCAGCTCCCTGAACCAGTCTTTTATATAGGAGATGACCCTGAACATTTTATCCATCATCTTCTCACATTGTATTGAGCGACGGCTCGGAAACCGTCCCGGCAATAATCACAGTCTGGCGGTTGCCCTGGTCGGAGGAGAATGTCAGGTGCCCCTGAAGCCAGAGCCTGCTGTGCGCCAAGGATTTGCCGTCGAGCGATACCCGCCCCTGGAAAGAACCGTTAACCGATTTGTCTTTTATGGTTATCCTGCTGATGTCCATTATTCCCCCGTCGAGGACGGCTGCGCCTTCGAGTTTTTCAAACGGCAGGGTCGCGATCCCCATGCTTCCCGAGGAAAAGGGCAATGTGCCGTTGACCAAGGTGAACTCAATACGGCCTTTCCCCTGCGACGTCCGCCCCGTTTCCCCGGCCATCTCGACAAAGCCGGACAGCTTGCCGGTAAGCTGTTTGCCGAACCTGAGCAGGCCGCACTCATCGGCCTTGATATTTTCAAACGTGAAACTCCAGGCCGCCGGGCCCCGCGACGCTGAGGTCCCCTCGTAATCGACGGACCCCTTGAGGCGGCCCCCGTAGAGGGCCGAGTCAATTGCCAGTGAGAGGCTGCCGCCGCAGAGCTTGGGAATATCGGCCTGCACATTGAGTTTCCTCGCCTCAAACGCCGTCTGGCCGCCTTTCTCCATTTTGAGGTCGCTCAGCCTTACCCCGAGCGGGAACCCGGCGGCGGCTCCCCCGATAGTGACCGAGTACCCGGGATTGCCCTGCGCAATGATACTGATCAGCTGCTGCTTTATTATCCCCGGCAGGATGAAAAAATAAAAAGACAGCAGCACCGCCATGGTTATGCCCAGGGCGGCCCATATTTTGATTCTTCCCGTCCATCGGTCTTACCTGGCCCCGGCCGGCGCGGCGGCAGCGCCCGTCTTTTGAAACGTCGCGAGCCGCAGCTGGGCGGAAAGGTACTCGGCGCTTTCCGGGCTCCTGCCGATGGAGATCCTTCTAAGCACGATCGCGCTTCCGGGGGCCTCGGCCGCCGCGAGGAAGTCCACGATCTGTTTAAGCGTTACTTTTTCAAACTTTATGTCCGCGGCGATTTCCTCAAAAGAACCGGCCTGGGCCGGTTTTGACGGCTGGAGGGATTTCATGTTCCCCCTGACCCCGGCTTCCCCGGCTTTTTTTTCAATAAAGGAGAAAAAGCTGAAGTCGGGAGGCCTTTGGGCGAGTGCCGACTGGATCGCGTCAAAGTTGTCCTTGATGGACCTGTATTCGTTCTCGAGCAGGTACATCTCCTTCAAGGCGGCCTCGTTGGCCTTTATTGAGCGCTTGATTTTGCCCTTGCTCTCCAGGAAGGGCAGCAGCGCCAGCTGCACAAAGAGGATCACCACGATCAGGGCCCCGCCGGCGAGCACGGTGCGCTTTTGCCTTGAGCCCAGGTTTTGCCAGAAAGCTTTCATCTGCCCACATCCATCTTAAGCCCGAACTCGACCCTGCTGCCCTGCCGCACCGCCGTCGCCGAGCTGATGCTGATGTTTTTGAAACGACTGGAACCGGCGAGGGCCTTCTTGATTTCCTCGGCCGTGTCAAAACTCGCGGCCTCCGCCTTTATTTCGATCCGCTCCCCGTCATAGACCAGGTTCGTTATCAGCAATCCCGGAAGACTGCGGGACCAGGGTATTGATTTCGCCCAGCAGGTCCAGGAAAGGCGCCCCCGGACCAAGGGAGAGCTTTTTGGCTTCCGAAATTTTCGTCCGGAACTGCTGGACCGGATCGACAATCTTTGTTACCTCCGGGCAGTTTGCCTTGAACACGCCGTTGACGGCAGCCTTGACGCGGTTGAGTTTCAAACGGTCAAGGTAATAACCCGCCCCCTGGTCGACAAGGAGGGCTGCCAGGACCACTATCATCATCAGGGCCGCCCACCTCAGGTCCTTCTGAAGCTTCACGGCATTCTTGCGCAGCTCGAACTGGCCCCTGCGGAAATCAAAACCGGCCGACCTTTTGGCGCCCCGCAGGGCAAGCGCCAGGGCCCCGTTCATTTGCGGCGTCCAGGCCTCCGGGAGGGCCGAATCAATTTCAAAGTCCTCGAGTTCCGTCAAATCCAGCATCTCGGCGGGCACGGCGAAGCAGGACTCGAAAGCCTGTTTTATCCCGCCGAACAGCGCCCCGCCCCCGGTGAGCATTATTCTCGCAGGCCCTGCCGCCGCATATTTTCCGGCCCCGGCCTGTTCGATCGTGGCTTTCACGTCCCGCGCGAAGCCGCGGCAGGCCCCGTTCATCTTTTCCAGGGAAGCCCCGTAATCGCCGGACAACTTTTTCCTTTCCGCCTCCGGGAACTCTGCACCAGTTGCGCCGGCGATGATCTGAGTCAAAGAATCCCCCCCGAAATCGAACGACCTGAGGTGGCGGACCCTGCCGCCGTCAATCAGGACGCTGACCGATTTTTCCGAGCCCACGTCAACAATCAGGGCGCAATCCTTCCTCTTAGCCGCCAGAATCACAGCCAGCGGGACCCCGTCCAGGTCGATGAAAGACGCCTCGGGAAAGACATTCTCCACGGCGCTGATCATTTCGCCGACGGCCTCCCTGTGCGCCGCTGCGGCCAGGACCTCCACTGGTTCGGAAGGGTCGGAAATGGCGAAGTCGATCAGGGCGTCTTCAATGGAAAAGGGTATGGACGGTTCCAGCTCGAAGGCGATTGTCTGCCGTATCTTTTTTTCATCCCGGAACGGCATTGTTATGTTCCTGCAGGGACACCCTGCCCGGGTGGATGGCCGTCACGCACACGCTGCAGTCCACCCCCCTCGCCCGGAGCTCTTCGAGGGCCGCCCGCAGGCCGCCGTCCGTGCCGATTTGGATGGTCTCCAGGGCGCTGATACGTTTTCCCGAATGGAGCACCACGGCTCTTAGATGTCTGGGGCCTATATCGAGGCCGAGAATTCCGTCTTTCATATCCCGGTTTTCCAGAAAAGCACCCTCATTTTTTTATTGTCCGTCCTTTCAACGACCCCTGAGACGCTCTCTCTCATATCGGAGAGGATGCCGGTTGACGAAATCCGGAACAGGCCGCTTTTTATCGATACGACATCGCCCAGGCTGACTCCCGAGAGGACTGTCGATCTTCTTGTACCAGCCAGCGTCCGACAAGGGAGTTCAACGGGTTGCGCCGGTACTCGTCCATGGCATCGGCCTTTTCGATGCTCATGTCCGCGGAGAGTGCCCTGAGCACCATCCTGGGCGCCGTATTGATGTTGATCTTCCCGCTTTCCCCGTAAACGGTTAAAAAGTTCCTGATGCCGGGGCGGCCCTCGGACCCGAAGAATATCTCCGGGGTGATCTCCTTGACAAGCAGCAGTTCGTCAAGGGAGTCCAGCCTGTCGTTCTTGGCGCTGTAAGGTGCAGACGATGTCCGGTAGTAGGCGCTCTCCGCCCCGTCCTTTCCCGTCACCTCCTCGTCCGCATCAATCCAGTCCTTGACGGAATTGATAATGGCCGCAACCTTGGCCGGGCTGAGGCCGAACTCCGGGAGGCTCAAAAAGCGCTCGAATATTTCCCTGTACTGCGCGTTGAACGCTCCGCCGCTTACAATCTTGTGAACGGGTATCTTCCCGCTCTCGTCTTCGATAGCGAGGCTGCAGGCCCCTTCGCCCTCGAACAACTGGGCCGAGTAAGGCGAAAGCGCCTCCGTTTTGGCCCAGATCTCGTTGAGCGAATCGTAGCTGAGGTTGTCCCTCAGCAAAATTGCCGCAGCCGCGTTGAAACCCGATTTGGCGATGTAAAGCGTCTTTACCCGGTCCCGGAAATTCGCCGCCTCGTATATTTCGGAACGCGAAGACGCATTGAGCTCGATCGTGACGGCGACTATGATGCTGACCATCAGGATGACGAGGATCAGGGCCGTCCCTTTTTCGCTCCGGATAATCTTCATGCAGCTTCAGCCTCGGGCCGGTATGGCTATTCGGGTCATGAATTTGTAGGGCTCCCCCCTGGGGTCTTGCTCGTTGAGGAACTCGAATTTGACCAGCACCGACATAGGCGCCTTGTCTTTCCCCGACCGGGAGTTCGAGTCCCAGCTTTCATGTTCCGCGCCCGACGAATCGAGCAGGGTATACCTGAGGGATTTTACCCGGCTGCACAGCAGGAACCCCCGCGGCGCTCTTTCCCCCGCCCTGTCGTTGATCGAAGCGGTATCGCTCCTCCAGAGATAATACCCCTCGCCTTCGGGGTCCTTCGTCAGGTAATAGCGGATCTTCGCATTCGCTGTGGAATTCCCGTCCGTGTAGCTGAGCCCCGCCGAGGAGACAAAGCTCAGTTCCTGGCTCTCCACGGCGATATCGCTCCCGGAAAGGGACAATTCATAGGAGCCCCTCAGGGGCGTGAGCGATTCGAGGTCCTGCAGCATCCGGTCAGCCGTTATCCGCACCATCCTGTATACCCCTTCGGTATACTCGGTGGATTTTGATATCCTGAACGTCCCCGAGAAGGCGGCGTATATTGTCGAAACAACGACCCCCAGGATCAGGATTGAGATCATGACCTCCAGCAGGGTGAACCCGCCTCTCAGTGCCTCGGCACGGGGCCTTTCATCCTTTGAATTTGTAAAGCACAAGGGTAATCGCATTGTTTCTTGTCAGCCTGTTATTTTGAACGGTCAGGACGATCTTTTTCAGGAAGCCGTTCATCTTCGGATGTAACGGAGCTCTTCCAGGTGTAATCCGGGTAATCGGGGCCGAAATCGCCGCTTCCCGAGTTCAGGGCCGCAATATCCATCGTGTCCAGCTCCGCCATCTTGCCCTGGGCCAGCAGGGTGAGGTTAGTGGTCACCCTCGAGTTCCCCATCATGGCAACGCTCTGGGACTGCGACTGAAAAACGACCACGAGCGTTATTGCCAGGATGCACATGGCAACCATCACTTCCAGCAGGGTAAACCCCCTTCCGGCGCATTGGGCGGGCTCGTTTTTATTTCTCTGCAAATTCTTGAGGATCACGCGTTTTCTTTCTGATTCAAGAGTCAGCCAGCCCTCTCAGGCGGTCCGGGGCCAAGGCATATCGAACGGACATTCCTTATGGGAAAGAGAAAATTCCGTCTTGTTTTCGTCGATCTCCACCAGCCTGTCGTAAATCCTGGCCGTGCCGGAAAACGGGTTGAAAACTAGGGTAAAAACCCGGTCGTTCTGGGACAGGTAAAGCATTGCCGGCTGGGTATAACCCCTGCGGAAAAACTTCACGGTCGCGTCGCCCTGGGATTTTTTCCCGCCCCCGACAATGGCCACCTGCAGGATTTTCACGTTGTCCGGGAGCTTGAAAGACATCTTTTTCATCTCGTCGCGCTTGGCCGCCGTCATGTCGGAAGTCTCGTACCACAGGAGGTTATGGTCCAGATCGAAATGCATCACGTAATCGACATTTTCCCGAACCGCATCCAGGCGCAGTTCCCTGCTCTTTGTTGACGATGTACTTCATCGCCGCATGCACGCTGTCCTTGTAGAGCATGTCATGGATCTGCGGGGCGGCAATGAACAGCATTATCCCGATCAGCACCAGGACAACGCACAGCTCTATCAGCGTATAGCCCGGGCTAGTCCGATTCCCAGCTGTTGATGTCCTTGTTTTTCCCATCTCCGCCTGTTTCCCCGTCGGGCCCCAACGAACTCAGGTCATATTCCCCATGCCTGCCCGGTGAAACGTATACAAAATCGTTGTTCCACGGGTCTTTCGGGACCTTGCCTTTTTCGAGATATCCGCCCTCCCGCCAGTTGCCGGCCAGTTTGCCGATCGTCGGGGGCTCCACCAGCGCCTTGAGGCCCTGCTCGGTAGTCGGGTAATTGCCGTTGTCGAGCTTGTAAAGCTTCAGGGCCGTCTCCAGGCTCTCTATCTGGATGCGCGCCTTGGAGCGCCGCGCCTCCTCGGGCCTCCCCATGATCCGCGGCACTATCAGTCCGGCAAGGATCCCGAGGATCACGAGGACGACCATCAGTTCAATGAGGGTGAAACCGCTGTTCGCCCCGGCGCTCCCGGTTTTTCAAAAATATGTGCATGTGGCAGGCCTCCATTATTTGATCAGCTGGTTCATCTCGAAAATAGGAAGCAATACGGAAATAACAATGAACCCGACAATCAGCCCCATGAACAGGATCATCAGGGGCTCCAGGACTGAGGTCATCATCGTAACGCTCGATTCGACTTCCTTTTCATAGGCATCGGCAATGCGGTACAGCATCGTTTCCAGGTTGCCGCTCTGTTCCCCGACGGCAATCATCTCCGTTGCGATCGGGGGAAACATTTTGCTTTTGGCCAGGGGCGCCGAAAGGCTCTGTCCCTCCCGGACTTCCTCCGACGCATCCTGTATAGCCTTGGCGATATGCCTGTTGTTCACTATGCTGCTGACAATCTCCATGGCGTTGAGCAGCGGCACACCGCTCTGGAGCAGCGTCCCGAGGGTCCTGCTGAAACGCGCCACGGCGAGCCTCTGGTTTACCGGCCCGAACAGGGGCATTTTCATTTTCAGCATGTCCCAGACGAGTCCTCCCCTTTCCGTGCCGACAAAAAAATAGCGCAGGACGAAAAACCCCCCTGCCAGCAGCAGCGCAACAAGCCACCAGAAGGACTGGAGGAAATTGCTGACGAAAATGAGGACCACCGTTATGAACGGCAGGTCCTGGTGCATTTCGTCAAAGACCTTCGTTATGTTCGGCACGACAAAGGCGAGCAGGAAAAACATGACCAGCCCGCCGACAAAAAACATGAAGATCGGGTACGCCAGGGCAGTCCTGACCCGCAGCTTCAGCGCCTGCTGCCTTTCGCCGAAATCGGCAAGCCTCTCGAGGACGGAATCGAGCTTGCCCGAGGCCTCGCCCGCCCTGACCATGTTGACGAAATACGGGGGGAAGACTTTCGGGAACCCGGAAATCCCCTGGGAAAGGCTCCTCCCCTCATTGACCTCGGAACGGATCTGCGAGAGCGTTTTCCTCAGTTCCGTGTTCTGCGTCTGGTTGACAAGCACGGTCAGCGACTGGACCAGGGGAAGCCCCGCATTGAGAAGTGTCGAGAGCTGGCGCGTCATCACGGAGGTCTCGACCGGCCCTATCCTTTTGAGGATGCTGCCGACGGATTTCCCTGCCAGATTTTCGGCCTTTTCCCCGGCAACGGATTCTCGCAAATCCACCGGGAAAAAGTTGGTGTCCCTCAGCTTCTGCCGGGCCGCGATTGCGCTCGAGGCGTCGATTATTCCCTTCAATTTTTTCCCGGTTGAATCCAGGGCTGTGTATTCATAAACAGGCATAAAGAACCATAACTGTTTGAAACCAAAGGTACTTACTCCAATAAGCCGCATCGTCTAACACATGAGATGCCCTATATCAAGTGAAATAGCGTTATTCTTGAGCTATATGTAGGATAAAGGATGGTTAAGTTTCTCACTTTCAGGTATTCTGCTCATTAAATACAAGACATTTACTTGCGGAAAATGGATGCCTTTGGTGTAATCCAAAGCAGAAGAAAAGTGAGATGAGAAGGAAGCTGTTTTCATAAAACAAAACCCGATTTTGCTGGAATAATTCCTCGACTATATTTCACGCGTATTACTATCATAAAACCGACTTTCACTCCAGAAGTGATGGTATCTAACATATCTTAAATACTGGATTTTTTAAGCGGTTTGTATTATTAAACACGGCGCGGCCGCACTGCGGCCGGGACTGTCCAGTTCGAAAAAGGATCAGCAATGAGAGAAATCAGCGCCGCCGCGGTCACCAGCGCGGTGAGAGGGCTTTTCATCGATGCCAACCAGCGGCTCGGGGACGACATCCTCGCGAAATTCGAATCCTGCCTGAGGCAGGAAACGTCGGGCACCGCCAGGGGCGTCCTGGAGGAGCTGAGGGAAAACGCGGCCATTGCCCGCGAAGAGGGTTCCCCGATCTGCCAGGACACCGGGCTCGCGGTCCTGTTCGTGGAAATCGGGCAGGACCTCCATGTTTCCGGGGGAGACCTCAGGGCCGCCATCAACGAGGGCGTCAGGCAGGGCTATGCCGAGGGTTACCTCAGGAAATCCGCCTGCGATCCTTTCAGCCGGGCCAACACGGGCGACAATACCCCGGCGGTCATCCATTATGATATCGTGCCCGGCGACAGGATGAGGATAATCGCCATGCCCAAGGGCGGCGGGGCGGAAAACATGAGCCGGGTGGAGATGCTGACCCCGGCAGCGGGCCTCCAGGGGGTCGAGGACCTTGTAGTCGAAACCGTGGAGAGGGCCGGTGCCAATCCCTGCCCGCCGACGATAATCGGGGTGGGGGTGGGCGGCACCATTGAGCGCTCGGCCATCCTGGCGAAACGGGCCCTCCTGAGGAAAATGGGGGATAGGAACCCTGACCCGTAGATAGCCGGGATCGAAAAGCGCCTCCTGGAGAGGGTCAACGCTCTCGGGATAGGACCGATGGCATACGGCGGGGACACGACTTCCCTTGATGTGTTCATGGAAGTGGAGCCCTGCCACATCGCGAGCCTCCCCGTTACGGTGAATATCCAATGCCATGCCGCAAGGCACAAGGAGGCTGTCCTGTGAAAGGGCCTGTCAGGCTGCGGACGCCGCTCACGACAGAAGACCTGGAGAAACTCAAGGCCGGGGACAGGGTCCTGATTTCAGGAAAACTATATACCGCAAGGGATGCCGCCCACCGGAGGCTTTGCGCCGCAATCGCGGCAGGGAACGCGCTGCCCATGGAAATCAAGGGGCAGGTGATTTATTACTGCGGGCCTACCCCGGCCAAGCCAGGCAAGCCCATAGGTTCTGCAGGCCCGACGACCAGCTACAGGATGGACAGCTACGCGCCCGTCCTGATCGAACTGGGCCTCAAGGGCATGATCGGCAAGGGGAAGAGGTCGCCCCAGGTGCTGGAGGCCATCAGGAAATTCAAGGCGGTCTATTTCGGTGCCACCGGGGGGGCCGGCGCCCTGCTCGCGAAAAGGATAAAGAGCGCCCGGGTGATAGCCTATGAAGACCTCGGTCCCGAGGCAGTGCGTGAACTGGAAGTGGAGGATTTCCCGGCAATAGTGATAAACGACACCAGGGGAAACGACCTGTACGAACAGGCCTTGAAGAAAGAGGGGAAAAAAGGAGCCCGAGTGGAAGTAAAAACTGATTTCCTGGTCCTGGGCAGCGGCATAGCGGGGCTCACCCTGGCTATCAAGCTGGCCGAACTGGGTTCCGTGGCAATCGTTACCAAGAAAGAGGCGATTGAATCAAATACAAACTATGCCCAGGGCGGGATTGCGGCGGTCATGGACCCGCTGGACAGTTTTGAAGACCATGTCAGGGACACTCTCGTCTGCGGCGCGGGCATCTGCCACGAAGACGTGGTGAGGTTCGTGGTGGGCGAGGGGCCGGAGCGTATCCGGGAACTGATCCAGTGGGGGGTCGAGTTTTCCCGCAATGAACACGGCTTTGACCTGGGGCGCGAGGGAGGCCACTCCACGCGCAGGGTCCTGCATGCCAAGGACCTCACGGGCCGCGAGATCGAGCGGGCGCTTGTCAGGAAAGCGGCGCAGAGCCCCAATATCCACATTTATGAAAACTGCATGGCCGTCGAGCTCATCCGCAAGCCGGGGCCGTCCGGCGGCGTGCACGACCAGGGGCGCTGCATCGGGGCCTACATCCTGGAGCCGCAGAAGGGAAGCGTCCTCACTTTCCGGGCCAAGTTTGTGGCCCTCGCGACAGGCGGGGCCGGCAAGGTATACCTTGTCACGACCAATCCCGATATAGCCACGGGCGACGGCATCGCCATGGCCTACCGGGCCGGGGCCAAGGTGGCGAACCTCGAATTCATGCAGTTTCACCCTACCTGCCTTTTTCACCCCGAGGCAAAATCGTTTCTCATCAGCGAGGCCGTGAGGGGCGAAGGCGGCATCCTGCGGCTGAAAAGCGGGGAGGCCTTCATGGAGAATTACCACCCGATGAAGAGCCTGGCGCCCCGCGACATCGTCGCCAGGGCCATCGACAGCGAGCTCAAGAAATCGGGCGACGAATATGTCCTGCTCGACATCACGCACCGGGAGAGGTCATTCATCAAGAAAAGGTTCCCCAACATTTACCAGAAATGCCTGGAGTTCGGAATCGATATCACCCGCGAACCGATACCGGTGGTCCCGGCGGCCCACTTCATGTGCGGAGGCGTGTTGACGGACCACTGCGGCCAGACCACCATCGAGGGCCTCTTCGCGTGCGGGGAGGTCGCCTGCACGGGGCTCCACGGCGCCAACCGGCTCGCGAGCAACTCCCTCCTGGAAGGGATAATTTTTGCGCACCGCACCTTTCTGAAAATCAGGGAAATCATTCCGGGGCTGGCCGAGGAGAGCGTCTCCATCCCGGAGTGGGACCCGCGGGGCGCCACCCAGAGCGACGAGTCAATAGTGGTTTCCCACAACTGGGACGAGATACGCAGGTGCATGTCGAACTACGTGGGCATCGTCCGCTCGGAAAAAAGGCTCGCCCGGGCCAAGAGGAGAATAGACCTGATCCAGCAGGAGATCGACGAGTACTACCGGAATTTCATCATTACCCGCGACCTGCTGGAATTGAGGAACATTGCGGTGGTCGCGAAACTCATCATCCGGTGCGCAATGCGCCGGAAGGAGAGCCGCGGCCTCCATTACACTATCGACTACCCCGAGAGAGACGACAGGAACTGGAAGAGGGACACCGTGATCCAAAGGGGCTGAAGGAGGGCTCCTCAAGGTCGCGGGCGGCCGCCTGGCCGCCCGAAATGCGCGGGCTATATCTTTTCCGCGAGCGCGCGGACCTGTTCGACGGTTTCGTCAAATGCCTTTCTCTCCGCGGGCTCAAGCGGGATCTCGTATATCTCTTCGACCCCCCCGGCGCCCAGTTTCACCGGCACCCCGATGAAAAGCCCGTTCACGCCGTATTGCCCCTCGAGGTAGGCGGCGCAGGGGAGAACTTTTTTCCTGTCCCTGACGATCGACTCGACCATCTCTACAATCGATGATGCCGGGGCGTAGTACGCCGAGCCGGTCTTCAGGTAATTGACTATCTCCGCGCCCCCATCCCGCGTGCGCTGGACAATTTCGTCCAGGCGCTTTTTGGGGATGAGGCCCTCCAGGGGGACCCCGCCGACATTCGCGAGCCTCACCAGCGGGACCATGGTGTCCCCGTGCCCGCCGAGGACCAGCGCGGAAACGCTCTCGACCGAGACCCCCAGCTCTTCCGCTATGAAGCAGCGGAAACGGGCCGAGTCCAGGACCCCGGCCATGCCGATGACCCTCCTGCCGGGGAAGCCGCTCAGTTTGTGGGCCAGGGCCACCATCACGTCCAGGGGGTTCGTGACCACGATAATGATGCAATCAGGAGAGTATTTCACAACTTCCGCGGTTATTGCCTTAATTATGCCCTTATTGATGTCGATCAGGTCGTCGCGGGACATCCCCGGCTTGCGGGGCACCCCGGCCGTGATGACGACGACGTCAGATCCCGCGGTGTCCTCGTAGCTGTTGGTGCCCAGGACCCTGCAGTCGGCGCCCTCGACCGGCATGGACTCGTATATGTCCAGGCCCTTGCCGATGGGGATTCCCTCCAGGATATCGAGCAGGACCACGTCCCCGAGCCCTTTGAGGGCCGCTAGATATGCCGTTGTGGCACCGATGTTGCCGGAACCTATTACGCTGATTTTATTTCTTTTCATACGGAGCTCCTGATTGAAATATCGCGGTTTAGTAGCACAGTTTTGGGCTACGTTCGAGATCATTTTGGGGTGTTTGCCCAATAGAACAATTCTTTATTGCATCTTGCGGCAATTACTGCTAAAAGGTCGAATTCAATCATGAGATTCACTGAGTAAAGATACAGGAGCTGATAGATGGGTAGTGTTGTCAAGAAACGCCGCAAAAAAATGAGCAAGCATAAATACCGCAAGCGGCTGAAACTCAGCAGGCATAAACGCAAATAATTGAAAACCCTGTTATTCCAGACGGGTTCAAATATCAAAAGACAAAAAGGCCTCGCCTCGAGGCCTTTTTGCGTTACTTCCCAATATCCCGATCGGGGGTCCCTTTTTCCGGTTCCCGGATAATGAAAAACCCTGGCATACTCATGCGGGTCGACATGTGCCCGCGCCGAGAAAGAGGGTGTAGCATGCCAGGGCTGCCCATTTAATGTATCAATAATAGTTTCGTGGTAAGAAATCAATCAGCCCAAACCTTATTTTCGCGGCAAATATTGCTTAGACACCCTCAGTTTTTGCCTGATATGGGAGTCCTTGCGGAAAACGCCGATTTCAAGTATGAAAACAGCAAATAAAATCCAGAGGTGGTCCAATGCTCAGCACTTGCATCGAACTGATCCGCACCCAGAACACATGCGTTCTCGCAACGGCGGGAGGCCCGCAGCCGCACTGCTCCCTGATGACCTATATCCCGGACGGGGAATGCCGCCGTATTTACATGGCGACCCTGAAGGATACCAGGAAATATAAAAATCTTGCCGGCAACAGGGCCGTAAGCGTGCTGTTTGATAACCGGAGCGACAAGTCCAGCCCGGCGCTTGCCCTGACGGCGGCCGGCGTTTTCGAAGAAGTCCCCGGCGAACGGGCGCAGTCCATCAAGGCCCTGCTGCTCGCGAAGCACCCTCATTTAAAGGAACTCCTGGACGACAGGTCGACGGAGATATTCTCCGTAAAATTCACCTCATTCCAGCTCCTGAGCGGCATCAGGGAATCCAGCTACATCTCCCTCGGGGACTGAGCCCTATTTTTTTATTTGCCCCCCGGGGTATTTGCCGGTAAAGTGCTTTTCAGGCATATCGAGGCGGTTTCGCCGCCTGCGCAAAGACTGCAGGGAGCCTTAAGCTGAAGATAAAATCTTTTTTCACATCCGTAAGATTGACGCTGACCCTGCTTGTCCTCATAGCCCTGGCCGCGATTGTGGGGACGCTGGTCCCCCAGGGCGGGGCCACCGAGGAATTGTCCCGCAAACTGGGGCCCGGCGTTTTTTCCCTGCTCAATGCCCTGCAGATTTTCGACCTTTACCATTCCGTGTGGTTTTATGTTTTGATGGGCCTGCTGGCGGCAAATCTCATTGCCTGCTCATGGGCAAGGTTTCCGTCCACGTTGAAACTCCTGCGCAAAAGGGAAGGGGCCGGTTCCTTCCCGGAATCCGGGGAAGCATTGCCTGCGGTGGAATTGAGCGAGGGGGGCGAAAACGCGGCAAAGCGCATCGAATCCATCCTGAAAAAATCTAAATTCGGCAAGACCCAGATCTCCGGAAATATCGTCTATGGCGAGAAGGGCGCTTTCTCTCATTTCGGGGTCTATTTTGTCCATTTGAGCGTAATCGTCATCATTATCGGGGCCGTCATAGGCTCACTAATGGGCTTCGACGGTTACGTCAACATTCCCGAGGGCGCTGCGGTGGACGAAATCATGCTGAAAAACGGCAAGGGCATACAGCCGCTCGGGTTTTCGATCAGGTGCGACAGTTTCAAGGCCGAGTTTTACAATACGGGCGCTCCCCGGGAATTCCGGTCGGAAATCACCCTCCTGAAGGACGGCGCCCCCGTACTGCAGGGTCCTCTGACCGTCAACAATCCGCTACACTTCGAGGGGGTGAGGATCTTCCAGGCGAGCTACGGAGAGGAGGCTGGGGAGGCCGTACTCAGCATAAAATCACCCTTCGGGCTCCACGCTGGTCACGGCCGGGCGGGGGGACAGCTTCGGCCTGCCGGGGAGCTCTATCCAGGCTTATGTGCTGCGCGTCGAAAGAGACCTGATGCGAATGGGGCCTGCCGTTAAACTGGCGATCGACACGCCCGGCGGCGAGGTCCAGCTCTGGGTCTTCCAGGAGATAAAGGGGATAATGAAGGAACACCCCGGCATCTTTCAAATGGCGCCCATGTTCAACCCGGCACTGGTTGCCCCGTACACGTTTTCCCTCGAGGGGATCAAATCAAAACAGTTCACCGGCCTCCAGGTCAACAGCGACCCGGGGCTGCCCGTGGTCGGGGCAGGCGCGGCCCTCATGATATTCGGTTTCCTCGTGATATATCTCATTTCCCGCCGGCAGGTATGGGCAAAAATTGAAAATATCGGCAGCGGCAAGGTCCGCGTCAGGGTAGCGGGAAAGAGCAGCAGGGACCCCGTGGGCCTCGAGAGGGAAATAAAAAGGGTGATGGAAGCCGTCCGGCAGGGGGTGAGTTAAATGACGAGCACAGTACTGCTGAGCTGGGTGACTTTCATATATCTCGCCGCCGGGGTTTTCTATCTTGCCAGGGTTATCACCGGTAAAGATTTCCCCGGGCGCGCCGCCACCGCTGTCGGAGTGGCCGGGCTGGCGCTCCAGACGGCCGCCCTGGGTTTGAGGTGGATTGAGTCTTACCGGCTGGGCATCGGGCATGCGCCGCTCTCGAATTTTTTCGAATCGCTGGTGTTCTTCGCGTGGTCCGTCATGCTCATCTATTACATAGTGGAATTCCGCACCAGGAACCGGGGGCTCGGCGTTTTCGTGGTCCCCCTCGCGTTCATTTCCCTGGCCTATGCCTCGCTCTCCCCCGGCGTCAACAGCCAGATACAGCCCCTCGTGCCGGCCCTTAAAAGCAACTGGCTCCTGAGCCATGTGCTTACCTGTTTCCTGGGGTACGCTTTTTTCTCAATCGCGTTTTGCCTGGGGATAGTGCGGCTCTGGAAAGGCCGGACGGGGAACCCGGGCAGCGGGCTGAATTTCCTCCCGGGCCTGGACGTCATCGACGAGCTGATTTACCAGAACACTTTCCTGGGGCTCGTTATTTTCACCCTCGGGATAATCACGGGGGCGGTCTGGGCGCAGCGGGCCTGGGGCTCTTACTGGAGCTGGGACCCCAAGGAGACGTGGTCGCTCGTGACGTGGATCGTCTACGCGGCGATGGTCCATGCCCGGTATGTCCGCGGCTGGCAGGGCAAGCGGATCGCCGTCATGTCCATAGTCGGCTTCGCCGCCGTGCTCTTCACCTACCTGGGCGTAAATTACCTCCCGGGCCTGCACAGCTATCTGAAATAGCTTCTCTCCTGATCTGGGAGTGTTGCCGCGCACGCCGCAAAACGTGCTTGGACTTTCTGGGATTTTATTAAGCTTTACCGAGCCCCGGAGCGGTCGGGCTTCATTCCTCGGGCCGTGTCTGCCTCACGTCATCGCCGTGCATAATGATATAAGTGGTCGAAATGTGAAGCAGCCAATCAGCCCTCCGGAATAAATCCCGCCCGCTCCTCAATCTATAGTTTTTTTCTTTTTATTTTTTTCAGTGTCAGGCAGGCGGGAGTGGGAGGGAATTTCCCGCAGGCGAATCGGGGATTTTGCCGAAGGCAAAAGACCTTGAGCCGAAGGGAAGTTCCCTCACTCTCCCGCAAAACGCGCTTTGGTTTATGGGATTTTTTTAAGCCTTACCGAGCCCCCGGAGCGGTCGGGCTTCATTCCTCGGGCCGTGTCTGCTTCACGTCACCGCTGTGCATAATGATGTAAGTGGTCGAAATGTGAAGCAGCCAATCTGCCCTCCGGAATAAATCCCGCCCGCTCCTCACGCTGTAGTTTTTCTTTTTATTTTTTTCAGCGTTGGGTCATGCGGGAGGGGGAGGGAATTTCCCGCAGGCGAATCGGGGATTTTGCCGAAGGCAAAAGACCTTGAGCCGAAGGGAAGTTCCCTCACTCTCCCGCAAAACGCGCTTAGGTTTATGGAATTTTTTTAAGCTTCACAGACGCCCGGAGCAGTTCAAAGGTGTGCAGAGCAGACGGGAATGGTTCCCGTCCGCTCCCGGTTAGAGTGTGATGGGGTGGAGATCAGCCGCCTTCCCAGCCCTTGAACCTGTGCAGGCTTGCAGGGCTCCTTTCCGGGTAATAGAATTCTTCGTAGGTTGTCTTTTCGCCAAGGATGGAATCAATCTTCTGCTGCAGTTCCTCCCTCTGGGGGTTGGACTTCCACTGCCGCCATTCGTCGATGCTGTTCCAGGAGCTGATTACGAGGTACTCGTCGGGGTTCACGGCGCTGCGCAGGGTCTCGCCGGAAACGTAGCCGCCCTGCTCCATTGCCAGCGACCTGAGCTTCATAATCAGGGACAATATCTCGCCGCTTTTCTCTTTAGAGACTTTTCGCCTGATAAGGATCTTCGCCGCCATTTTTTTGCCTCCTTTCCTGGTTGTCCGGACAGATCAACTTTCCCCGTACTTCTTCCATTCAAACCAGCCCGTCAGGTTGAGCCGTGCGGCCCACCTGTCTATCATTTCGTTGTCGCCCTCGTGGCTGTTGACGTACTCCTGTTCCGTTATCCTCGCCAGTGTCCCGCCCTCGAAGATGAAGGGGGTATTGTGGTAAGGGGCAACGAAGTCGAGATGGAAATGGTCCTCCAGGGTCTTGAAAAAGGCATAATTCATAATGTTGGAACTGTTGTAGACCTTGAGAGGTGTAATGCTTTTCAGGTCTTCGGAAAGCGAGAGGACCGCCGTAATCCTCTGTTTCCTGATCGATTCCAGCTGGATCGGCCGCAGGTCCGGGAACTCGTCATAGATCTGTTTGTCGATCATTATATCAGGCGGCATCTTGGTGAGCTGGTAGACGACGCCCTCGTACCAGAGCCTGACGAGCTGCTTGACTTTCTCTTTGCCGGCCTTCTCGCCGATGCGGCGGATGTCCTCCTCCGTCTCCATTATGTAGCTCATCATCGTCCGGCGGTTGGCGACGGGAATGCGGCGCTTTTCCTCGGGGGCGCTGTAAATCCTTATGAGATGGCAGCACTGGTTGGCTATTATGTAATTGGCCTGCCTGTCGGCGCCCGGCCTGAGCACGAGCCGGTGTGCCTCTCTGTCCTTTCCCGCCGGCTCGATGCGGGCCGATACCGGCAGGCTGCTGATTTCGGAGGTTTCAAAGCCTTTGCCCGTTATTTCCCGCACCCTTTCCATGAGGTGCCTGACTGATGAAATCAATTCGGTTGCCATGGGACCATTTTATATGAGAGGGCCCCATATCTCCAAGAAGTTTGTTGCCGAATTTACCTGCCGGGCGCTTTCCTTTCACCTCCCCATTTTTTCAGGACAAATTCGAGGGCCTCTTCTCTGGAAGCCAGTTCGCCTTCCGCCTGGAGGTCGTCGACCTCGGCGAGGATGCGGCTGAAAAGCGGCCCCGGGGTGAAGCCTGTTTCAATAAGATCATTCCCGTCGATCAGGGGAGGGGGCGGCGGCTCTTCCCCTTCCAGCTGCACCAGTTTCTCCCGGCAGAACTCATACGTGCCCAGATCGCCGCTGCCTGCCAGGCTGTCGAGCCTGTGCAGCTCAAGGTGGAGGGCGAAATCCGGCATGCTGAGAAATCTCCTCAGCTTGAGGGGCCTCATCCGGCTCACGTTTATGAAATCCATGTGGCGGCGGATCAGGGAGTCGACTGTGTGCGTATCGCTGTTGGAAAAACGCAGGCGCATCATGATCCCGGCGGCTATTGACCTGCCTTCGGCGGCATGCCCGTAGAAATGGATCCCCCTGGCGTCCACTGACTGTGACCGGGCTTTGCCGACGTCGTGGAGGAGGGCGGCCCAGGCAAGCCGTGGGTCGGCCCGCCCGCCCTGGCCGGTAGACAGTATTTCCAGCATTTTAAGAGTATGCTCCCAGACGTCGCCTTCGGGGTGGAAGAGAGGGGGCTGTTCGACGGCATGCAGGGAGTCCACTTCCGGGAGCAGCAGTTTCAGCAGGCCGGAAGAATCGAGGAGTTCCATCCCCCTGCGGGCATTGCACCCGGTGAGGATCTTCGTGAGCTCTTCCCGTATCCTTTCCGCGCTGATGCGCAGGATGGAGGGCGCCTTCTCCTTGATTGATTCCATGGTACGGTGTTCGATTTCGAAACCGAGGTTGGCGGCAAAACGCAGCGCCCGCAGCATCCTCAGGTGGTCCTCGGAAAACCTTGCGTCGGGGTCGCCGATCGTGCGGATGAGTTTTTTTTCTATATCTTCCCTGCCGCCCACGAAGTCCAGTATCCGGCCGGTCTCCGGGTCCATGAGAAGCCCGTTCACGGTGAAGTCCCTGCGCCTGACGTCCTCCTCGGCGCTGGCCGCAAGCGCGACGCGTGCCGGCCTCCTGCCGTCGGCATAGTCTTCTTCAGTCCGGAAGGTCGCGACCTCGTATTTTTCGCCCTCCTCCAGGACTATTATGACCCCGAAACTCTCGCCTACTGAATAGGTCCGGGGAAACAGGCGCCGCACGTGCTCTGGCTTTGCCGAGGTTACAACGTCGTACTCCCGCGGCTCGATGCCCCGCACCAGGTCGCGCACGCTGCCCCCGACAAAATAGGCCTCGAAGCCTGCATTTCTGAGCCGCCTCACAACTTTGGCCGCTTTCTGGAACAACAGGGTTTCCATGCAGAAAAACTATAGGCAAAAGCCCGGAAGCTCAAGCTTTTTTGCGCAGCCTATCCCAAGCTTGCCCTTTTCCTTGACGCAGGCCCGCCTTTTTACCTATATTCTAAAAAAACAAATTCTCGCACGGAGGAACAGATGGCGTTCGAGGTACGTCCCCCGGTCAGAAGCATCAGGCCGTTTTTGATCCTGCTCGCAGTCGGCATCCTGCTGATGTTTTCCTGGAATGTTGTTTCTCTGGTGGCAGACTGGCTGTGGTTTGTCGAGGTCGGGTATCATAATGTCTTCACCACGACATTCACGGCGAAAATTGCGGCATTCCTTATCTTCGGCATAGCCTTTTTTATCATATTTTTTGGCAATCTTTTCCTGGTGAACCGTCTGACGTCGAAGCTCGTCGTTATCGACAGGGACGATCAGTTCCAGGTGCCCCCGTTCCTGGCGGAGCGCCGGGCCACCCTGAAGTTTATCCTGATCTTATCCGCTGTTTTTTCCCTGCTGGCCGCCCAGGTGGGTGTCGCCCAATGGGAATCGCTGCTGCTGCTCCTGTATGGCCTTCCCTTCGGCATCAAGGACCCCCTTTTCGGGAAAGACATCGGCTTCTACGTCTTCAGCATGCCTTTCCTGAGGTACGCTCACGGGTTCGCCGCGTTTTCTGTCATCCTGACTGCCGTTGTCACAGCCGTATTTTACACGATGCGCCGCTCGTTCCAGTTCACCCCGCCGAGGACATTTCGCATAGCCCCGGAAGCGCGGATTCACATGGCGTGCCTGGCGGCGGCCCTGTTTCTTATCAGTGCTTTCGGCTCCTGGCTTGATCTGTATGACCTGCTCTTTGAAAAAACCGGGGTCGTCTTCGGTCCTGGCTACACGCTGGCCACGACCCAGGTCTGGGCGCTTTACGCGCTGATATTTGCCTACATCCTCGGCGGGGCCGCTTTCATCGTCTACGCATTCCGGCCTAACTGGAGGATCCCGGCTCGCGGCAGTCCTGGTGATTGTGCTGATTTCGGTCGTAGGGAGGGGAATTTATCCGTCCATTATCCAGACAATACAAGGTTGTGCCCAACGAGGTTGTCCTGGAGAAACCCTACCTCGAGCACAATATCAAGTATACCAGGATGGCATACGGCATCGATTCAGTCGAGGAGCAGGAATTTGCTGCGGAAGAGAGCCTCACGAGGCAGGACCTGCGCCGGAACGAGCAGACCATAAAGAATATCAGGCTCTGGAACCATGCCCCGCTGCTTTCCACTTACAGCCAGCTCCAGGAAATAAGGACTTATTACAAGTTCGGCGACGTGGACAACGACCGGTATGTCATCAACGGGGAATACAGGCAGACCATGCTGTCCCCCCGGGAGATTTCCTATGACGCCCTGCCTTCCCGCTCCTGGGTGAACGAGCACCTGACTTACACCCACGGCTACGGGGCGGTGCTGAGCCCCGTGAACCGGGTGACCTCGGAGGGCCTGCCCGACTTTTTCATCAAGGACATACCCCCGGTAAGCTCCATCAACGTGAAAGTAACCCGGCCGGAAATCTACTTCGGCGAGAAATCAAATGAATACGTGATTGTGGGTGCAAAGGGCCCGGAATTCGACTATCCAGTCGGCGACAAGAACGTATATTCACGCTACGAGGGGCGCGGCGGGGTGCCCCTGTCATTCTGGAAAAAGCTGCTTTTTGCCGGGCGTTTCGGGGCTTTCAACATCTTGCTTTCCACAGACATCGGCCCGGGGAGCCGGATCATGTACTACAGGAACATAAAGGAAAGGGTAATGCTCGTTGCACCTTTCCTGAGACTGGATAATGACCCGTACATGGTGATCACGGATTCCGGGAGGCTCGTGTGGATGATTGACGGCTATACCGTAACGGGCCGCTTTCCCTATTCCGAGCCGGCGGGACGGTTCGGCAACTACATCCGCAACGCCGTGAAGGCCGCCGTGGACGCCTATGACGGGTCGGTGAAACTCTACATCAGCGACCCCGCCGACCCTATAATCCGCACTTACAGCACCATCTTCCCCGGGACTTTCTTCAAATTCGAGGACATGCCGGCAGACCTGCTTGCCCACACCCGCTACCCCGAGGGCCTGTTCGCGATCCAGGCGAGGATGTACAGGGCCTACCACATGCAGGACCCTCAGGTCTTTTATAACAAGGAAGACCTTTGGTCCATCCCCGCGGTGCAGCAATGCAGGGGGGCAGGAACAGGAAATGGAGCCTTATTACACGATAATGCGCATCCCCGGGCAGAAAAAAGAGGAATATATACTGCTGCTGCCCTTCACGCCCAGCAAGCGCGACAACCTGTCGGCCTGGATGGCGGCGCGGTGCGACGCTGCCGAATTACGGGAAACTCGTCGTGTACGTATTCCCCAAGCAGCGGCTCGTGTACGGCCCCCGCCAGATCGAGGCCAGGATAAACCAGGACACATATATCTCCCAGCAGTTGAGCCTCTGGAACCAGCGCGGGTCGCAGGTGATCAGGGGGGGCATGCTTGCGATACCGATCGAGCGGTCGATCCTTTATGTGGGCCCCCTTTTCCTGGCGGCGGAAAAAGGCCAGCTGCCCGAGCTCAAAAGGGTAATAGTGGCCTACGGGAATTCCATAGTCATGGAAGAGACCCTCGATGCGGCCCTGCAGCGCGTCTTTGGAGGCGGGGCGCCCCTACAGGGCCTGACCGCGCCGAATCCGCGGCTGCGCCGGGCGCGCCGAAATCGGACAAGGCCATCGCGCTGGAGGCCCTTTCCCATTTCAGGAAAGCGCAGGAATATCTCAAGCAGGGCAACTGGGCCGCCTACGGGGAGGAAATGAACAGGGTCGCGGCAATCCTGAAGTCGGCGGAAAAGCAGCCCTAGAATTCAATGCTGAGGGTGACCTTCGGTTCGAAGATCTTCCCGACGGTCTCGAATTTCTCCTGGTAGGTGGGGGCATTCTGGAGCGTGTCGGGGAGCGACTTCAGCATGCTCCATTTGTCTATCCTGTCCCGCTCAAAGGGGTCTACGCTCTCGCCTGCGGACATCATCCTCGAGAAATTCAGGCGGACGCGGGAACCCGCCCTGGCCTCGCTTTTCTTTTCCTGGAGAGTTTCAGACTCCACCAGGTGGGAAAAGTCCTCAAATTCCTCCAGGGAGTACCGGGAAGGCAGCATAAGGGTGTAATCCGGCGACAGTTCCTGCCGGACCGTGAACTTTTCGAATGGCATGAATACGTCATTCCCAAGCACGGCAGGCGGGTAGAGGAATATCAACAGGGCTAAAAAAATCATGCAGTTACTTCCTGTCCTGGCTTTATAGCCGGGATTCCCTATCACCAGTCTGTGCTCGTGGTCAAGGACAAACATTTTGCCGGCAATCCTGATTCAAACTCGGGGAAAGTAATTGATCAAGGCGATTCCGGACTGCAGTAATCTCCGCCGCGCCTAAAAAATGTCCGTTTTGCGCTTATCAGGGGGGATTACGCCTGATTCCCCGTGCCTCCCTTTTCTGCTTCCTCTTTTCACGGTTGATCATAATTGTGACGACGATGATGAAAACAAGGGGGACGCCCCCCAGGATCACATTCGCCACCGTCAATGGCGCGCCCAACAGGTAATAAAGGGAGATCAGTACGATCCCCCCCAGGAACCAGTACATCAAGGCTGGACTCATGATGCTTTCCCTTCCTTTTCTCGCTTTCCGAGCTTGATGGCGCAGAATTCGCCGCACATCGTGCAGCCCTCATTTTGGGCGGATTCGCTCTTCTCCAGGAGCTTCCCCGCCGTTTCCGGGTCGATGGAGCCGGCGATCTGCCCTTCCCAGTCAAAATTGCTCCTGCACCTGGCCATGGCAAGGTCCTTTTCCATGCTGCCTCTCACCCCTTTGGCTATGTCGGCAACATGGGCGGCTATCCTCGAGGCGATCACGCCCTGCCGGACGTCCTCGAGCGAGGGGAGCCTCAGATGTTCGGCCGGAGTGACGTAGCAGAGGAAGTCCGCACCCGAGGCCCCGGCAATGGCCCCCCCGATAGCCGAGGTTATGTGGTCGTAACCGGGGGCTATGTCCGTCGGGAGCGGTCCGAGCACGTAAAAGGGTGCGCCGTTGCAGAGCTTTTTCTGCAGGACCATGTTGGTTTCTATGTCGCCCAGCGGGACATGGCCGGGCCCTTCGATCATCACCTGGACGCCCTTTTCCCTTGCCACCTTTGTAAGCTCTCCGAGGATGAGAAGCTCCTGGACCTGGCCCCTGTCAGTTGCGTCGGCAAGGCAGCCCGGGCGCAAACCGTCCCCGAGGCTCAAGACCATGTCGTAGCGCCCGGCTATCTCGAGGAGCCGGTCGTAACTGGGAGTAGAGCGGATTTTCCTGGCCGTTGAGGTCCATCCAGTGGGCAAGCATGGAGCCGCCCCTGCTCACGATTCCCAGGACGCGGCCCTGCCGCCTTAACCGGTCCACGCTCTCCCTGGTGACCCCGCAATGCACCGTTATGAAATCGACCCCGTCCCGGCCGTTTTCCTCAATGACCCGGAACAGATCATCTGCCGTCATGTCCACCACTGCGCGTTTTTGCCCCACCGTCTCCAGGGCCGCCTGATAAATCGGGACTGTCCCGACCGGCAGGGGCGAATTGGCGATGACAGCCCTCCTGATTTCGGCAATGTTCCCGCCTGTCGAAAGGTCCATCACCGTATCGGCGCCGCACGATATACAGATCTTGATTTTCTCGATTTCCAGCCCGATGTCAACCCGATCTTTCGAGGTGCCGATGTTGGCATTGATTTTTGTCCGCAGCCCCTTGCCTATGGCCAGGGCGCGGACGTTTTCATGAAACCTGTTGCGGGTGAGGACAATCGAACCGTCTTCGATGCCCCGGCGGATGAATTCAGGCTCCACGCCCTCCGCCGCCGCACAGCTTTCCATCTCCGGCGATATAAGCCCGTTGCGGGCTGATTCGAGCTGGGTCATAACAGTTTCCCCTTATCTTTCACCCGGTTGACGCAAACCGGACGTAATCTTGTCCGCCGCTTTTCTCCCGGAAGGCGGTACTCCACCTCCCCGATACATTCTCCTCTTGATGCTTCCACGAGGAGATGGGCCATATGGTTTGTCGGCCCGTGCCCCCGCCCCAGGCTGAAAGCGTTGCGAATGGCAAGTGTCACATATTCCTTGGCAGCGGCGACAGCGTCAGGCGCACTCAGGCCCTTTGCCAGGTACGTTGCGATCGCGCTGGCCAAAGTGCAGCCTGTACCGTGCGTGTTCTTTGTCTCTATGCGGGGCGACACAAACTCGTGAAAGGCCTCACCGTCGAACAGGATATCAAGGGCTTCTCCCTTCATGTGCCCGCCCTTGACGAGGACATTTTGCGGCCCCATTTCATGGATGGCCGCGGCGGCCTTCTTCATCCCTGCAAGCGACCTGATTTTCATCCCCGTGATCGCCTCAGCCTCGGGGATATTGGGGGTGAGGACACAGGCAAGCGGCAGGAGGTGTCTGATAAGCGCCTCGCGGGCTTCCGGCGCCAGCAGGCGCGAGCCCCCCTTGGCGACCATGACGGGGTCGACTACGATTTTCGGGACCTTGTAGCGGACCAGTTTTTTCGCTACGGCCTCTATTATCTCGGAGCTGGCGAGCATGCCGGTCTTCGCCGCGTCGATCCCGATGTCCGAAGCCACGGAATCGAACTGCTTCTCGATGAAACTGACGGGGACCTCGAAGACACCCTGCACGCCCGTGGTGTTCTGGGCCGTGAGGGCCGTGATCACGCTCATGCCGTACCCGCCGAGGGCCGCTATGGTCTTGAGGTCGGCCTGGATGCCGGCCCCTCCGCCGGAATCGGAACCCGCTATGGTCAGAACTCTTTTAACTGCGCTTGCCTTATTCATGCCCCTCCAACGAAAAAGCCGCACCCCTGGATTCGGGATACGGCCTGTATTGACTTTGCAACTGCCTCTCCCTACGCCGGAATTACCCGGGTCAGGTTCAAAGGGTATGTTCTCAGCCGATATCGGCACCCCTGAAGGAATATATTTACATTACGGGCTGTGGGAAAGCAAAGGAAAAAAAGGCATTAGGCATAAGGCGTTAGGCGTTAGGCAAGGTACTGTGGTTTAGGCGTTAGGCATCAGGCACCAGGTTTTATAATAGAAGCACCTTTGCCTAATGCCTAACGCCCAATGCCTAACGCCTAAAACCCAAACACCGCCGCCGCGTTTGCCGAGGTGGCCCTCGCCACTTCCTCGAAGCCGGTCTTCTTTACCTCGGCCACTTTTCTCGCGGCGTACTCGACATAGGACGGTTCGTTCCTCTTGCCCCGATAGGGCACGGGGGTCAGGTACGGGCAGTCGGTTTCCACCAGCAGCCTGTCGAGCGGCAGTTTGGCGACTATCTCTCTGAGCCGGTCGGATTTGGGGAAGGTTATGGTCCCCGGGACGGAAATGTAGAATCCCATGTCCAGGCATTCCCGGGCCATGGCATAGTCCCCCGAGAAGCAATGGATTATGCCGCGGTGAGGGCCGCTTTCCTTAAGCATGGAAACGGTCTCCCTGTGGGCGTCGCGGTCGTGGATTATGATGGGCAGCTTCAGCTCGGCGGCAAGTTCGAGCTGCTCCCCGAAGCGCCTGACCTGGACTTCCGGCGGGGAGAGGTTGCGGAAAAAATCGAGCCCTATTTCGCCGTAGGCGACAACCTTGCTTCTGGCCGCAATCACCTTTAGCTTGTCATAGGTGGCCTGGCCGATGGATTTGACCTCATGCGGATGGATGCCTATCGCGGCGTAGACGCCCTCATGGCGCTGCGGCGATTTCGGCCGCTTTCACGCAGTCGGACAGGGTCGTGCCCACGGTGACGATTCTCGCCACCCCGGCCTGCGCCGCCCTCCTGATCACGTCCTCCCTGTCCCGGTCGAATTCCCTCATCTCAAGGTGGGCATGGGAATCTGTCAGGAAAAAAGGGCTACTTTTTTCTGGGTTCTTCAATCTTTATTTCTTCCACGTTCGAGGAGAGGTCGGGAAGGCTTTTGAGGTAGCTCTCAAGCTCTTTTTTGCTCATGCGGCCCATCAGCATTTTCTTTTCGATAATCCGTTTGTCCATTTCCCCATTGTAAATATCTTTCTTCTTTTTCACCATAAGGCCAGTCTCCTTGCCGGTTATTTACAATCGGTTTAATATACACCTTGTTCGAAAAAATCTCTACTCCCTGAGCCGGGGGTCCAGGGAATCGCGGATACCCTCGCCCAGGAGGTTGTACCCGAGCACTGTGACCAGGATGGCCAGCCCGGGGAACAGCGAGAGCCACCAGGCTATGTCGATATTGTCCTTGCCGTCCGTGAGGATATTTCCCCAGCTTGGCGTCGGCGGCTGGACCCCGATCCCGAGGAAGCTCAGCGCCGACTCGGTGAGGATCGCGCCCGCCACCCCGAATGTCGCGGCCACGAGGAGGGAGGCCATCGCGTTGGGCAGGATGTGAATGAAAATGATCCGCCAGTTGCCGGCCCCGATCACGCGCGCCGCCTTGACGAAATCCCGTTCCTTGAGCGTGATGAAATCTGCCCTGACGAGCCGGGTTATCCCCATCCAGTTCGTGAGCCCGATGATGAGCATGATGTTCCAGATCGAGGGCTCCAGGAAGGCGATGACCGCGAGGATCAGGAAGAAAGTGGGGAAACACAGCATTATGTCGACCATCCTCATGATCAGCGCGTCGACCCGCCGCCCGTAGTAGCCCGCCACTGCGCCGAGCAAGGCGCCGATTATGATGGAGATGCCGGTGGACACGAACCCCACCTTCAGCGAAATCCGCGAGCCCCAGATCATCCTCGACAGGATGTCCCTGCCGAGCTGGTCCGTGCCCAGGGGGTGCTTGCCAGGATGGGGCGGCCAGGACATTCCGGAGGTCGATGGCCGTGGGCTCGTACGGGGAGATCCAAGGTGCCAGCAGGGAGACCACGAACAGGGCCAGGACGATCGACGAAGCCGCCCATGGCGAGCTTGTTGCCGGCGAAACTCTGCGCAAAATCCGACTTCAGCGGAGACGGCCCTGTTGCGGAAAAACGATTTTTTCCCCATTGCCAGCGTGCTCATGAGATCCTTATCCTCGGGTCGGCCACGGCATAAGAGACATCCGCCAGCAGGTTGCCGATCAGGGTCAGCACCGCCCCGATCACCAGTATCCCCATGATTACCGGATAGTCCCTGGAGAGGACCGCCATGTAAAAGAGCTGCCCCATGCCGGGGATCGCGAAAATGGTCTCAAAGATGACGCTCCCGCCGATCAGCCCGGGAACGGACAGGCCCAGGATCGTGATCACCGGGAGCAGGGCGTTGCGCAGGGCGTGCTTGTAAATGACCGTGCGTTCGCTCAGCCCCTTGGCCCGCGCGGTCGTGATATAGTCCTGCCTGATGACTTCCAGCATGTTCGCCCGCATGTACCGGGACATCCCCGCCAGCCCGCCGAAGGCGGACAGCAGCACGGGAAGGACAAGGTGCTTCAGGAGGTCAAGAAACGATTTCAGGGGCGACATGTACTCGTAGTTGAGCGACCGCAGGCCCGATATGGGCAGCCATCCCAGCTCCACGCCGAACAGGATCATCAGCAGCAGGGCGAGCCAGAACGTCGGGATGGCGAAGCCTATGAAAACGAAAAGCCCGGCCAGCTTGTCGAAGAGCGAATTCTGCTTCACCGCGGACAGCACTCCCATGGGTATGGCTATGAGGAGTATCAGGGCCATGGAAAGGACGTTGAGGAAGATGGTGACGGGCAGCCTTTCGAGGATCTTGTCGGAGACCGGCCTCGCGTCCGGCGAAAACGACGTCCCCAGGTCCAGCCCCACAAGCCTCTTCATCCAGATGAAATACTGCTCATAGAGGGGCTTGTCCAGGTCGTACATGGCCTTGAGCCTCTCCTTCATCTCGACGGAGGCCCGTGGGTTCATCTGGGTCTGAAGGTCGGTCGGGGTCCCCGGGGCAAGGTGGATCACGGCAAAGCAGATGATCGTGATCCCGATGAACAGGGGGACCATCAGCGCGACCCTACGTAAGAGATACTGCAGCAAGGCTTCTACTCCTTCAGACTGTGCATGAGAACTGCGAGGTCACTCAAAGTCCCCGAGCAGGTTCATCTTTTCGATGTTCTCCAGGGTCTTCCAGAGGTGGTCTTCGTTGTGAGGCTCGAGCGTGATAACCGGCTTTTTCCCTGTTTTTTTTAGCATTGTGAATAGATCATGAAAAGGGAAATTACCTTCGCCCACGGGAAGGTGGTCGTCAGTCTTGCCGAAATTATCATGCAGGTGCACCTCTTTGATGTATCCCCCCAGTTCCTCGATCCATTCACTCAGGGGGGCCTCGGAAAAAACATTGTAGTGGCCGGTATCAAAGCAAAACCCGGCTTTGGGGGAGCCCAGTGAGTCGAGGAGCGCTTTGATCTGCTGCGGCCCCGTGTCATAGACGTTTTCCAGGCATATCACCGTGCCGTCCGCATCACCGATAACCTTGCCCCATGTCTGTACGCTGTTGGCGAGCCATGCGTCTTCGTTTGAAACATAGTATCTCTTGTCAAAAGACGGGTGCCCCACGATGTTGACGGGCCTGAATATCGCGGCCGCTGCCACGGCCTGCCGGATCCTGTCTTCCGAAATTCTCCTGATCTGCGGGTCAACAGCCCCGGGCCGCAGGTCCATAAAGGGCGCGTGCATTGTGACCCTGAGCCCGGCGCTCCTTATCTTTGCGGCGACCGCAATGAAATCGGCCTCGGTGAAATCGTCGAGAGCGGCGCAGTTAAAGCCGATTTCAGGGTTTATGCCCCACTCCAGGAAACTTTCCAGGTGCTTGTGGACAAGGTCCTGAAAAGGGCAATTGACATGAACTTTCCTTAGAATTTCGCGCATTTGGGCTCCTTTAAGCCGCACTCACTTACCATAAAGGCCGGGTCATGACAACCCCCGCGAAAAGGCATGTCATGAAAATCCCTGGGCGAACATCATTATGCCGAGAAGCCCAAGCGTGTAAAACATGAGCTTTCTGTATCCCGATTCGGCGAGCCTGCCGTAAAAGAAAGAACCTGCGAGCGTCCCGCCGATAATGAAGGGCAGGGCGATAACCGACAGTCTGACGACCTGGGGGACGATCAATCCGTGCCAGTAAAAATAAGCCAGGATGAACAATCCCGAGACAACGAAAAAACCCTGGAGGGTCACCTTGATCTTGTCCTTGTCCCAGGGCTGCAGGAAGGTATAGATGATCACCGGCGGACCCGAGGCCGACACGGCGCCGCCCAGGCATCCCGCCAGGAACCCGAACAGGTAGGGCCAGCCTTTTTTGAGCTCTTTCACCGCCCCCCTGAACAGTATCCCGAAAAGAGAGTAGGCGACCAGGACAGTGCCGAGGAAGATGTACATGGGGGAGGCTTCCAGGTTTTTCAACAGGTACGTGCCTATTGGGATTCCCGGTACTGTGCCGATCAGGAGAGGGTAAATCTTCCCCCATTCCCAGGCGCTGCGCAGTTGGACAATGAGGACAAGGGACAGCACGATCCCCAGGATGTTCATCAGGGGGACGGCTATTTTAAAATCCAGGAACAAGGCTATTAAGGGGAGGGAAAGCAGGATGGAGCCGAAGCCGGTCAGCCCTTGGATGAAACCGGCGAGCAGGGCGATTATGCACAGAGGAATGTAGATTTCCAAACTGTCAGGCTCCTAAAAAATTATCCCTTTTTCCCGCAGCAGCTTTATGCGGGAAGCGTCAAACCCGAACTCCTTCAGTATCTCGTCGGTATGCTCGCCCAGTGACGGGGGTGGCCCCTCCAACCCGGGCGCCCCTTGCCGTATTTTATCGGGAAGGCCTGCTGGGGGACTTTGCCGTCCCGGGGGTGCTCAGCCGTGAACCACAGGCCCCTGGCCCTGATCTGCGGGTCCCGGAGGGCCTCTTCCAGGTCGTTTACAGGGGAAACGCAGGTCTTGAACCTTTCGAACAGCTCGATCCATGCGGCCCGCGGTTTCTCCAGGAAGAGCGCTTCGAGGTCTTTTTTTATTTCCGCCTGTCTCTCCAGGGGGGCGGTGAGGTCGCCGAACAGGTCCTCGCGCCCCAGGGCCTTGCAGAACTCCCGCCACGAGCTTTCCTCGAGGCAGCCCACGGCCAGGTAGCGCCCGTCCTTTGCCATGTAGATGTTATAGGAAGCGTAGCCGCCGTTGAGCCTGTTTCCCCCGGGGCCGTTTTCGCCCCCGCGAGGTGTTCCGACATGGACAGGGCCATGAAGGGGGTAAGCCCGTCGAGGATCGCCACATCGAGGTATTGCCCCTTTCCTGTGCGCGCCCGGCCGAGGAGCGCCGCGAGGATCCCGACCGCGGCCATGAGGCTCCCGCCCCCAGCGCCGCCAATCTGGACCGAGGGGATGGGCGGCCGGCCCGTGCCGTCGCCGAGCAGGTGCAGGATGCCGGCCAGGGCTGAAAAGTTTATGTCGTGGGCGACCCGGTCCCGGTAAGGGCCGTCCTGGCCGAACCCGGTGAGAGAGCAGTAAACGAGCCGGGGGTTGATTTTTTCCAGGTCCCGATAGCCCAGCCCCAGTTTGTCCAGGGCCCCCGGGCGGCAGCTCTCGATGAATACGTCGGCCTTGGGGACCATGTCGAGCAGGACGCCGCGGCCCCTGGTTTTCTTGAGGTCCAGGCACATCCCGAGTTTGTTGCGGTTCAGGACCTGGAAAAAGCTGCCGCTTTCCCCCGCCTTTACAGTGGAGTGGCGGAAACCGTCCCCGCCCAGGCCTTCAACCTTGATGACCTTTGCCCCCAGGTCGGCCAGGATCTGGCTGCACAGGGACCCGGGCAGCAGCTGGGATATGTCGATGACAAGCGTGCCTTCCAATGCTGACAACTATTCCACCTCCAAGATAGTGAGGGAAGCATATTTCCCTGTATCCGGACATTTTTCAAGAAATTTCCCCGATACGATAACATTTTATTTTCGCCGCCAAAATCGCTATATTGGTTGTACCACCATCGGGACTCAAACAAGCGGGACGGTATCGGAAAAAAATCAGTCAAAGGATGAGCCGTGAATCTGGAAAAATTTATCCGGGAATTCGGGGAAATTGCGAAATCGCGGGGAAGCAGGGCAGATTATCGAAAAAGGCGCGGCCCCTGTTGCGGAACTGTCCGCGAACGATGATTTTGTCGATGAGTGCCTCGCAAGGATTCTCATCGACGGCGATTTCATGTCGATGCAGAAAGAGTCGGTCTGGCCCAACGAAGTCACGGTCTACAGGCATCCGGACCGCATCTTCTCCATCCTGATGTATATCTGGGAAACCGGCATGGCCGATATTGTCCATGACCATAATGCCTGGGGGATCGTATGCGTCGCCCGCGGCCAATTGGAAGAAACCAAGTACCGCCGGCTGGACGACGGCTCCCGGCCGTATTACGCTGAACTCGAGACGCTCGCAAGTAAGAGGATGAACCCTCGCGGAATCACATCGGTCCTGCCTTTCAACGAGGGGATCCACGAGATGAAAAACGTCGACAACGGGCCTACCATAACTTTCAATGTATACGGCATCCCTGCAAAAAGGGGGCATATCCTGTTTTTCGACCCGCAGCGGCGTTCATATAAGGAAGCCTATCCTCCCAGGACCCTCACGAAAGTGCTCGCCGCCCGCGCCCTCGCGGCCCGACCCGAAAAAGCGCAAGAGGTCCTCAGGAAGGCTTCCGGGATAAAGCTTCCGCAAGCGGTCCTGGATGAAGTCCGCAGGGGGCTCGACAAAAGTCTTTAAAATTATTCCTTTGCTTCGGCTGCCAGCTTTTCAGCTATCGGGATATCGGCCGGGGAGAGGTCATAAGAAAGCAGTTCTTCAGGGCTGACCCAGGCGATCTCTTCATGCGAGTTTGGAGTGAAGCTGCCCGCAACGTGCCGGGCGCGGTAGGCCCTCAGGTCGATGGCGCCGTGGGGATAGACGTATTGGCTTGAACAAACGAACTCCATTATCTCGGATTCAATCCCGAACTCTTCCCGGAGCTCCCTCGCAAGGCAGGATTCCGGCGATTCCCCGGGTTCGAGCTTACCGCCGGGGAACTCCCACTTTCTCTCGAGGCGGTCGCCCTTTTTCCTGCGGGCCAGCAGGACCTTGCCGTCCTTCTCGATTACAGCTGCCGTCACGATCTGTCTTCATCAGGGAACTTATAGCGGAGCCCGGCGGCTTTGTCAAAAAAGCGAAGGCGGCTTGCAAGGTTTCACCAAGTGGGATAAGAAGGAAAATTATGAGCGAAACAGAAAAAGACAGACGTTTAAAGGAGGCCGACCAGCTCATGGAAGCCGGCCGGCACGAAGAAGCGATAGGCATTTACGGCGAGCTGGTCCAGGGCTCTCCCGGCGAGGATTCCTTCATGGTTAAACTGGCGTGGGCCTACATAGATTCCGGCCAGATGGATAAGGCCGTTGAACTTTTCGAAGGCCTGCTGGAAAAGGAGCTGCACGGCAGGGTTTTTACCGGTTTTGCCTTTGACGAACTGGTCCGGATTTACCGCCAGCAGGGACGCCATGACCGGCTCATCGAGATTTGTGAAAAGGCCGCAAAGGTCCAGAAGGATGACGTGAGCCTCCTCACCACGCTCGGGGACGCCTATTTCAAGGCGGGGCAGTTCCAGAGCGCCATCGAGACCTTCAGAAAAATCGTGGAAATGGAGCCCGACTCGACTGCCGTCATCGCCAGGCTAGGCAGCGCCCGGATCTCCGCGGGCGACTACGACGGGGCGGAAAAGGAATTCGAGAAAGCCGCCCGGGGGGACGCCGCCGGGGCCCATACCTATTTCGGCAGGCTCGGCGCGGCTTTCATGGAAGTGAACGAGTGCGGCAGGGCGGAGCGCGCTTTCCGCAGGGCGATAGAGATCGCCCCCGAAGACCCGATGTACCATTGCGACCTGGGGGACGCCCTGATCTGCCTTGCTGAAATCCGGGGTGCCTGGGCCGCTTACGAGAAAGCTGTCTCCCTGAGGCCGCAATCGGGCGCAGGCTTCTTCAACAGGCTTGGCAATATGCTGGCCCGCCGTCAGGCCCACTCCGAGGCCGTCTCAGCATTTAAGAAGGCGATTGAACTGGACCCGCAAAACAACTTCTACCATCTGTACCTGGCGCGGTCGTACGCGGCCCTCGGCGAGAGACGAACTCGCCTCGGCCGCATTGGACAAGGCTAAATCCAGTCCGGGAGCGGGGTCCTGAGGAACCCGACAAACTTCTTCTTGTCGAACGCCTTTTCGTAGGCCTCTTCGGCGCTGATCCATTTGCGCTGCAGGAGCTCCATGATGGCGTCGTCAAGCGAGATCATGCCCATTTTCCTGGAAGTCTGGATTATCGACATCAGCTGGAAGGTCTTTTCCTCCCTGATCAGGTTTGCTGCCGCCGTATTGCATATCAGGACCTCGAGGGCCGCAACCCTGCCCTTCTTGTCTACCCTCCTGAAGAGGGCCTGGGAAATAACGGCCTTCAGGGACTCGGAGAGGGACATCCTGATTTGCTGCTGCTGGTCCGCGGGGAACTGGTCGATGATCCTGTCCACGGTGCGGGTCGCTCCCATCGTGTGAAGGGTCGCGAACACGAGGTGGCCGGTATTGGCAGCCTCGATCGCCAGGGCGGTCGTTTCGAGGTCGCGCATTTCGCCGACAAGGATTATGTCCGGGTCTTCGCGCAGGGCGGCCCTCAGGGCCGCGGTAAAAGATTTCGTGTGGGTGTTGATCTCGCGGTGGTTCACCACGCAGGACTTGCCCGTGTGGACGAACTCGATCGGGTCCTCAACCGTTATTATGTGTCCTTTGCGGTGGGCGTTGGCGTAATCGACAATCGCCGCCAGGGTCGTGGACTTGCCGCTTCCCGTCGGCCCTGTCACAAGGACAAGCCCGCGGGAAAGCATGGCCAGTTCCTTGAAGACCGGGGGCATGCCGAGCTGTTCCAGGGTCGCTATCTGGCTCGGGATTTCGCGGAAGACGGCGCCGACCCCGTATTTCTGGCGGAAATAGTTGCAGCGGTAGCGCGCCAGGCCGGCGACCTCGTACCCGAAGTCGACGTCCCCCGTAGAATCGAAGGTCCGGATCTTGTCTTCCGGGGCGATTTCGTAGAGCATCTCGGTGAGTTGCTCGTCATCCAGCGGCTCTTTCCCGAAACGCACCATGTCCCCGCGCACCCTCATTGTGGCGGGCGTGCCGGCAAAAAGGTGAAGGTCCGATGCCCCTTCATCGTGGATGATCTTGAATAACTCGTCAATCTTGGCCATATCTCCCTCGCAAATTGAAGTGATGTAAGTACTTGAAATCAAGAATATCGGAACAATTGCTTGACTTTATCGGGCCAGTTCATATATGAAAAACGCTCTGCAAACAGGGGATGTAGCTCAGCTGGGAGAGCACGGCGTTCGCAATGCCGGGGTCAGGGGTTCGAGCCCCCTCATCTCCACCAGGAAATCCCGTTCAGCCCGGCTTTTGCCGGGCTGGATTTTTTTTACCTCACCGGGAGTTTCATTTCCGTGTTGATTATCACATTAGCCGAGCCTACCGCAATTATTTTGCCGTTTCGGGATGATTTTACGGGCCACGCGGGACCTCTCCTGATCACTTCTTCTTACACCTCTGGGGTATTCAACCGCATCGCCAGATAGTTCCAGTGCGCTGATCGTGATATGTCTTTCGGCCGGCAAGATGCGTTAATAACCTGGTTGCGGGCAGGTGATTTACCAGGTCAGAGCGCTCGGCATTTCCGCAGGCCCGTCTGGTCAACCATCTCCCCAATTTGCAAAAAATACGGGGCTGTAAGCATTATCTTCTTGCAAAGGCGCGGAAATCTTTGTTAAAGCAATAACTCTCCATTTGGGGGCAACGAAACAGGCCGTAATTAAAAGGGAATTTTGGAAAAAGAAATACTTTCGGTCACAAGGCTTACCGAAAACATAAAGTCACTTCTGGAGTCGGGTTTCGGGGTCTTCTGGGTCGAGGGGGAAGTTTCGAATCTCCGCAGGCCCGCTTCCGGCCACCTTTATTTCACCCTCAAAGACGAGCTGAGCCAGATACGCGCCGTAATGTTCAGGTCGACGGCTGCGTTCCTGCGGTTCCAGGTGGAGGACGGGATGCACATCGTCTGCCGGGCGAGGCTCAACGTCTATCCTGCCCGGGGCGAATACCAGCTGATAGCTGATATCGCCGAGCCGCTGGGCGCGGGGGCCCTGCAGGTGGCTTTTGAGCAGCTCAAGGCGCGCCTCGGCGCGGAGGGGCTCTTCGACGCGGTCCATAAAAAGCCGATACCTTTCCTGCCCAGGCGGGTCGGCGTGGTGACGTCGCCTTCAGGGGCCGTGATCCGCGATATCCTGAACGTGACCGCGCGCCGGTTTAATTCCGTAGATATCCTGATCGCCCCTGTTAAAGTCCAGGGGCCGGAAGCTCCGCGGGAAATCGTCAGGGCAATATCCGCCCTGCATTCCTGCCCGGGGGTGGACGTCATCATCCTGGGACGCGGGGGAGGGTCGCTGGAAGACCTGGCGGCGTTCAACGACGAGGCGGTGGCGCGGGCAATTTTTGAGCCGAAAATACCCGTTATTTCGGCCGTGGGGCATGAGGTCGATTTCACCATCGCCGATTTCATTGCCGATCTGCGGGCGCCCACACCGTCCGCGGCCGCCGAACTTGCCGTTCCCAGGCAAAAGGACCTTTGTGAGCTTGTGGATAATTTTCTCCGAAGGTTGTATATAGCGGAAAATCGCATCCTGAGAGAGGCCTCCGCAAGGGCGGGCGGCCTGGGGGAACGCCTCCGGGGCCCGGGCCGGAGGATTGCCGACCTGAGGATTGCGCTCGATGACAAATGCCAGCAGCTCAGGTCGCTGCTGGTCCGGCACGCCGGGTTCAAGAAGATGCAGTTTGAGAACTCCCGGGAGGGGCTGCGCAGGGTGAGCCCGCTTTTGAAGGTCCGGGACCTGAGGCTTGCCGTGCTCAGGCACCGGGCTGATATGGTCGGCTGCATCAGAAGCACGCTGGGAAATGCCCGCCACGGCCTGGAGAGCTCTGCGGCGGTATTGGATTCCCTGAGCCCGCTCTCTATCCTGGCCAGGGGTTATGCCATTGCCCTCACAGAGCCGGGGGGCAGGGTCATCCGGGAGGCCGGATCGGTTCGAGCCGGAGAGGACATCAGGGTGAAGCTCTCCAGGGGCAGCATTAATCGCGCTGGTGGAAAGAACAGAAGGTGAGAGATGAAAAAGGAAAAATTTGAGGAGGCCCTCGCAAGGCTCGAGGAAATCGTCAGGAAGCTCGAGAGCGGGAACATGAGCCTGGAGGAATCGCTCAAGGCTTTTGAGGAGGGTGTGCGCCTTTCAAGGATATGCTCGGAGAGGCTCGACGAGGCCGAGAGGCGGGTGGAAATCCTGGTAAACGGCGCGACCGGCGCCACCATGCCTTTTGAGGAAAAGCTCGATAATGAATGACAGGAAAGCCTACCTCGAATCTTACCTGAAAGAAAAAAAACTGCTGGTGGACAGGGCCCTCGAGGAATGCCTGCCCGGCGAAGACAATTTCCCGGAGATCATCTTCCAGTCGGTCCGGTACAGCATGTTCGCAGGGGGGAAAAGGCTTCGCCCCATACTCTGCCTGGCCTCCGCCGAAGCGGTGGGAGGCGATTCCTCGCGGCTGCTGCCCGTGGCCTGCGCCCTGGAAATGATCCATACTTATTCGCTTATCCATGACGATTTGCCCGTCATGGACGATGACGATTACCGCAGGGGCCGGCTCACCAATCACCGGGTGTTCGGCGAGGACATGGCCGTGCTGGCGGGAGATGCCCTGCTGACGGAGGCCTTCCACCTCCTGGCCAGAAAAGAAACGGCTTCGCACTTTCCCCCCGAAAAGATCCTCTGCGCGATATCCGAGATCGCCAGGGCGGCAGGGATATTCGGGATGGTAGGCGGCCAGGTGGCGGACATTCAGGCCGAAGGAAAGGCGGCGGACCCCAAGATCCTGGAATTCATCCACAGGCACAAGACGGGCGAGATGATCAGGGTATCGGTAATCACGGGCGCCCTCCTGGGGGGGGCGGACGATAACAGCATAAAGAGCCCTGGCAAAGTTCGGCGGAAATATAGGGCTTGCCTTTCAGATCACGGACGATATCCTCGATATCGAAGGCGACAGGGACACCCTGGGAAAGGCAACCGGACAGGATGCCGCCTTCAACAAAATGACTTACCCATTCCTCATGGGGGTCGAGCAGGCCCGGCAAAAGGCCAAATACCATCTTGAAGAGGCCCTGGCTGAATTAGAGGGGTTTGATGACCGCGCCGAACCTCTCCGGCTGATAGCAAAATTCGTTGTTGAAAGGACGGTTTGAACCCGTAATGCCCGACAGCTTTAAAAAGGATGTGAAAATCTTGCCGGGAATAAATTCGCCGGCCGACATGAAAAAACCTCAAACTGCCCGAACTGTCGCTGCCCTCGCCGAGGAGATAAGGGAACTCATAGTCAGGACCGTTTCGAAAAACGGCGGCCATCTTGCGTCTTCGCTGGGTTCCGTGGAACTGACCCTCGCCCTGCATTACGTTTTCGATGCCCCCCATGACAAGATAATCTGGGATGTCGGCCACCAGGCCTATGCCCACAAGATCATTACGGGCCGCAAGGACATCTTCAATACCCTGCGCCGCCGGGGAGGGGTGTGCGGCTTCCCCCGCCGGGAGGAGAGCCCGTACGACGTGTTCAATGTCGGGCACAGCAGCACATCGATTTCGGCCGGGGCGGGGATAGCCGAGGCCAAGTGCCTCAAGGAGGAAAATGCCAAGGTAGTGGCGGTGATCGGAGACGGTTCCATGACCGCCGGGATGGCGTTCGAGGGGCTCAACTGGGTCGGAGACCGGAAGAAGAACTTCATAATAATCCTGAACGACAACGAAATGTCCATCTCGCCCAACGTCGGCGCACTTTCTTCATACCTCAACAGGATCATGACCGGCCAGCATGTGACCCAGCATCAAGTCCGAGATAAAGGGCCTGATCAAAACACATTCCTTCTATCGGCGAGCAGGTATTCAAATTTACCAAGCAGATCGAGGAGTCCATGAAAGCGCTCATTGTCCCGGGGGGCCTCTTTGAGGAACTCGGCTTCCAGTACGTCGGGCCGCTCGAGGGCCATAAACTGGAGCCGCTCATCAGGACCCTGGCCAATGTCAGGGAGCTCGACCGGCCCGTCCTGGTCCATGTCCTCACGAAGAAAGGCAAGGGATACGAGTTTGCGGAAAAAGAGCCTTCGAGATTCCACGGGGTCGGCCCTTTCTGCCTGGAAACCGGGGAGTGCGTCTGCGGACCCGGGCTCGCCGCCGTCCTACACGCAAGTTTTCGGCAGCACCATGGTGGAGCTGGCGCGCGAGGACGAAAAGGTTATCGCCATAACGGCGGCCATGTGCCAGGGCACAGGGCTCGAGAATTTTGCCCGCGAGTTCCCGAGCGCTTTTTCGATGTGGGCATTGCCGAGCAGCACGGGGTGACTTTTGCCGCGGGGCTTGCCACGGAAGGGTCTCAAACCGGTTGTCGCCATTTACTCGACATTCCTGCAAAGGGCCTACGACCAGGTGCTTCATGATGTCTGCCTCCAGAACCTGCCCGTCGTGTTTGCCCTGGACCGCGGGCGGCATTGTCGGGGACGACGGGCCCACCCACCACGGCCTTTTCGATTTTTCGTATTTGAGGTCGATCCCGAACCTGACAGTTATGGCGCCCAAAGACGAGAACCGAGCTGCGGCGACATGCTGAAGACGGCGCATTTCCCTCGGATCACCCGCCTCGGTCCGATACCCAAGGGGAAAAGGGGTGGGGGTCCCGCTCGCAGGACCCCGAAGATCCTGATCGATATCGGCAAGGCGGAAATAATCAAGGAAGGGAGCGACCTGGCCATATTCGCAATCGGGTCGACCGTCTATCCTGCGCTGGCGGCTGCCGGGGCCCTGGAGAGCGGAAGGCATCCGGGCCGGGGTGGTCAACTGCCGGTTTGTCAAGCCGCTCGACGAAGAGCTGCTCGTAATGCCGCGCCTCATCCCTGCAAAGGGTCCTGACTGTCGAGGAAAATGTGCTCATGGGAGGTTTCGGGACCGCCGTCCTGGAACTCTTTGAGAAAACAAGGCGCATTCGGCGTCAAGACAATCAGGCTCGGGATACGGATGAATTCGTCGAGCATGCAACGCAGGATGAACTCAGGGCGAAGTATGGAATCGATGAATCCGCGGGAATCGCCGAAGCCGCCCGGAAGTTGATGAAAATATAGGATGGGCGGTCCGGGATGGCGCCGGATAAAATAGAAAAAAGGGCCGGGAAAGTCAGGCTCGACACCTTCCTCGTAGAGCGGGGAATCTGCCCGAGCCGGGAAAGGGCGAGGGCCCTTATCCTGTGCGGCTCTGTTGATAGTCGGAGGGGAGCCGTCAGCAAGGCGGGCGCAATGCTTTCCGCCCGAAGACGAAATACAATCCGCGGCGCAGACAATCCCTATGTCAGCCGGGGAGGGCTTAAGCTGCAAGGGCGCTCTCGAGGCATTCCGGATAGACGTCGCCGGCATGGTGCGCCTTGACGTAGGCGCCTCCACCGGAGGGTTCACGGATTGCCTGCTGCAGGCCGGGGCCGCCAAAGTTTATGCAGTCGACGTAGGCTACGGCCAGCTTGCCTGGAAGATCAGGCAGGACCCGCGTGTGGTGAACATAGAGAGGACGAACATCCGTTTTTACAACGGCAGCGACATCAAGGAGCCGAATCGACATTGCCGTTGTGGATGCTTCTTTCATTTCCCTTAAGCTGGTTATCCCCGCCGTGCTTCGCCTTGATCCCGCAGGCGCCATTATCCTGGCCCTTATCAAACCCCAGTTCGAGGCGGGCAGGGGCGAGGTGGGCAAAAAGGGCGTGGTGCGCGACCCTCGGTCCATGCGAGGGTCGTCGCGGAAATCAGGGCCTTTTTCAAAGCCAGCCTTCTTGAGGTGAAAGGCACCATCGAGTCCCCCTGTTAGGGCCGGAGGGCAACAGGGAATTTTTTATCTGTGCAGTAAAGAAATGGGCAGGATAAAGATAAACTGGCCAAGACGGCCGGGTTTTGCATGGGGGTGAGGAGGGCGATTGACATTGCACTCAATATTGCCATGCACAAGGGGACTCGAGAGATTTACACTTACGGCCCGCTGATCCATAATCCCCAGGCGGTGGATTTTTTATGCGAGAGGGGCATAATGCCCGTCAACAATGTGGAAGAGCTCGGAGGCGGGCTCATAATCATCAGGGCTCACGGCATCTCCCCGAGTGAACGGGAGAGACTTGAGAAGACAGGGATGAAGATAATCGATGCCACGTGCCCCAGGGTGAAGCACGTCCAGTCCATAATCAAAAACCACTCCCTTGCCGAATATTCCATCCTGATCATCGGGGACAGGGAGCACCCCGAGGTCGAAGGCCTGCTCGGGTACTCGAATGGAAAGGGCTTTGTGTCGGTTCAAGCGAGGACCTGAAATCCCTGCCCCGCCTTGAAAAGGTATGCATTGTGGCCCAGACGACTCAAAGCATGGACGACTATGCGAAAATCGCCGAAGAAGTCGCGGAAAAATGCTCTTCCAGCCTTATTTTCAAGACCATATGCGACTCGACCGAGAAGAGGCAGGCCGAAATCAAGGAACTGGCCGAAGAAATGGACGCGGTTTTCATCGTCGGCGGAAAGAACAGCGCCAACACCAAGCGGCTCGCCAAACTTGCCGAGAGCAGCGGCAAACCGGCGTTTCATATTGAAACGGCCGCGGAAATCAAGGACATCCCCCTCGACAAATATGAGAACATCGGCATATCGGCGGGCGCTTCCACTCCCGATTGGATCATCAATGAGATAGTCGCTGAGATCGAACGCCTTTACGGCAAAGAATAGGATGCCGCATTTTATGCCGCCTGCCGCGCCTGATTTTCTCTGGAATCCGGCAATTCTTTGTGGTAGAAGTTCCGGAATTATTTAAGAAAGCGGAAAAATTCCAGTAATTACGGCGGTGGGATTGATGAGGAAGCTGATCGTGTTCATGGCGGCCCTGCTTTTCGCGGGCTGTTCAGGGCTGAATTACTCCCAGACATTCATACAGGATTACAAGTCCAGGGCGATTGCGGTCTTACCCATCGAAACGGGCGTCAATGCCGAAAGCGTTGGCGTCATAGACAAGGTGATTGCTGAGGCGCTTTCCAACAGGGGTTTTGAAAAAGTCGTGACCGCTGCAAGCCTGAAGAGCCAGGTCGAGGCAAATCCCGAGTTGAAGGCGGCTTGTGACGGGTACATTTCAAAACTAAAGGCCGTCAGTTATTCGGACCCCGGTTTGAGCTCCAGGATAGGACGCATTTGCGGCGTCGAAAGCTTCCTGCTGTGCACGGTCGACCAGTGGAGTTATGTTGTCGAAAATGAAGATAAACTGGCGAGGGTCGGCCTGAGTCTGCGGCTTATTGACGCCAGGACCGGGAAAGATGTCTGGACGTCGGCTCATTCCCAATCCGAAAAATACGTGCTCCTGAAACCGGAACTCTCCGATGTGGCACGAAAGCTGGCCGGGAAAATGCTTTCGGACATGCCGCACTAGTTGTGGAAAAATGTCGGCAAGTGTGTTATAAGTATTTGTTTTTAATTAATATATGTAGTCCCAAGAGGTGGATATGAAAGAAGAGATAAAAAAGGCCCTCGAAGAAATCAGGCCCAATCTTCAGGCGGACGGCGGCGATGTGGAACTTGTCAATGTCAGCGAAGACGGGGTGGTCGAAGTGAAGCTCAAGGGCGCTTGTGCCGGATGCCCCATGTCGCAGATGACCCTGAAGATGGGGATAGAAAAATATTTGAAGAAGATTGTCCCGGCCGTCAAGGAAGTCCGGTCAGTCTGATAGTTTAAACAAGGAGGAGATTTTTAATGTCCTATTCGATTAATGACGAATGCATTGCTTGTGGAAGCTGCGAAAGCGAGTGCCCCGTGCAGGCGATCAGTGAAGGTGAGGACAAGTATATAATTGATCCGAAGCTCTGCACCGATTGCGGGGCCTGTACCGATATATGCCCCGTTGAGGCCATAATATCCGAAGAGTAAAATACCTTTTGCAGGGGAAATCACGGTTCCGCAAGCGGGGTGATTTCCCCTTTTATTTCCTGCGGAAAAATCTTGATGGGATTCTTCCTGACATTCGAAGGCATTGAAGGCTGCGGCAAGACGACCCAGGTAAAAAAGGCCGCCGATTTTCTGCGCAGCAGAAGGTTTGATGTATTTGTGACCGAGGAGCCGGGCGGCAGTTCCCTCGGTGTGGAACTGAGGAAGATACTCCTCAACAGGGGAGCCGCGGCGGAGGCCCTTTCACCGAGGGCCGAGCTTCTGCTTTTCCTGTCCGACAGGGCCCAGCACGTCGATGAAGTGATCAGGCCTGCCTTGGAGCAGGGCAAGGTGGTATTGTGCGACCGCTACTCCGACGCGACGATCGCCTATCAGGGTTACGGCCGGGGGCTTGACCTGGAGACGGTGGCATTGCTGGACCGGTTCTCGTCACAGGCCCTTGTCCCGGATATGACGTTCCTGTTCGATCTGCCGGCCCGGACCGGGTTAAATAGGGCTTTGGACAGGATTGCGGGGAACAATAACAGCCGGCAGGAGGCGGAAGACCGCTTTGAACACGAGGCCCTTCAGTTTCACTGCCGCGTGAGAGAGGGTTACTTGAGCCTCGCCCGGAGCGAACCGGGCAGGTTTCGCGTGTTCGATTCCACCCGGGACATCGAGTCGGTAGCCGGGCAGGTCAGGGATGAAATGAAGCGCATCTTCGGCCTGGAGCGCCCTGAACCGTAAAAAAAGTAAAAAGGCAAATCGGGCCGGTATGCTTTTCAAAGACATCAGGGGACAGGATAAGCAGATAAGCCTGCTGAAAAATGCGATAGGCCAGGGGCGCATTGCCCACGCCTACATTTTTCACGGCCTGGACGGCGTTGGGAAACGGTCGTCGGCGCTGGCCTTTGCCGGTGCCCTGAATTGTGAGACGGCGGGGACGGAACCTTGCGGGGCCTGCCGGTCCTGCCTCAAGATAGAGAGGGGCAGCCACCCGGACGTCATAACAATAGAGCCGGACGGCGCATTTATCAGGATAAAGGAGATACGGGAGCTCCAGAGCAATATGATGTACCGGCCTTCCGAGGGGAGGTACAGGGTTTTCATTATCCTCGATGCCGACAGGATGAACAGCACCGCGGCCAATGCCCTCCTGAAGACGCTGGAAGAGCCCGCCGGGTCCAATATACTGGTCCTGATCACGGCGCGCCTTTACCAGCTCCCCCTGACCGTCCTGTCGCGCTGCCAGAAGATAAAATTCAACCCGCTTCGCGGTGAGGATGATAATCGGGCTGCTTGTCCAAAAATTTTCGGTTAACCCGGCAGATGCTTCGACCCTGGCGGCAATTGCGGGCGGGAGTGTCGGGAAGGCCCTGGAGATGAAGGAAAGCGGTTTTTCGGACCGCAGGGGGGAGATCATAGACAGGATTCACGGGATTTCAACCCCCCTCGATTTTTACCCGGTCCTGGATTGCCTGGGCAGTGAGCGCGACGCGGTTATTGAAGGCCTGGAAATCATGAAAATGTATTTCCGCGACGTGCTCGTGTTGGGGGAAACAGGCGAAAGCGGCAAAATCATGAACGGCGACCGCATTGAGATTATCCGCTCCGCCGCTGAGAGGAACTCGAAGCAGCAGGTGCTCGGATCGATCCGGATTATTAACAAGGCCGTCAGGGCCCTGGAACAGAATGCGAACAGGCAGCTTTTGCTGGAGATGATGATGTTTCGCCTGTTCGGGGCAAATGTGAGGGCAGCCGTATAGGCGCAGGTGCAATGAGCGATTTGAAGAATGTAGTAGGCGTAAGGTTCAGGAAGCAGGGAAGGGTGTATCATTTTGACGGGGCCGGGATCCCGCTCAAAAAGAATGACCGCGTCCTGGTCAACACGGAAAACGGGCCCGCGATCGGCATTATAGCGAAGGAAGCATTGCCGCTGATCGCCAGTATGCCCGCCGAACTGAAGACCGTCATCCGCAAGCTTACCGAAGAAGACAAGAGGGCCGAAGAGGGGATCAAGCGCACGGAAATGGAAGCCTTTGATTTCTGCCTGAAGCGGATCCAGGAGAGGAATCTCCCGATGAAACTTGTGGAGGTTGAGAGCCTGTTCGACGGCAGCAAGATGATCTTCTATTTCACGGCTGACAACAGGGTGGATTTCCGGGAACTTGTCAAGGACCTCGTCCAGAAATACAAGACAAGGATAGAACTGCGCCAGATCGGGGTCAGGAACGAGACGAGGATCTTCGGGGGCGTGGGGATCTGCGGACGCGAGATTTGCTGCTCGACTTTCCTGCAGAACCTCGATACGGTTTCAGTCAAAATGGCGAAAGAGCAGAACATGCTGCTCAACCCGGAGAAAATCTCCGGCATATGCGGAAGGCTGATGTGCTGCCTGTCATACGAATACGAAAACTATCTCCGGCTGAAAAAGTTCATGCCCAAAACCGGCAAGACCATCGATACGCCCCAGGGCCGGGGAAAGGTTATCAGGCAGAACCTTCTCCAGGGCAGCTATTCGGTGATCCTCGAGGACGGCAAGGAAGTTGAGATAGAGGTCCAGGTCCAGGAAAAGGAAGAAGAAAAGCCCCAAAATGCAATGTGAGCAGGGCTCAACAGGAGGTGCTTTGATGACAGCGGAAAAGACAATCTACATAACGACCCCGATATACTACGTCAATGCCTCGCCCCATATAGGGCACGCATACACGACCATAGTCGCCGACGTCATGTCGAGGTATTACAGGCTGTCGGGCTACCGCACCTTTTTCCTGACCGGCACGGACGAGCATGGCGACAAGATAGCGGAAGCGGCCCGGAACTCAGGCGTGACGCCCAAGGAATACGCCGACCAGATAAGCGCCCAGTTCAGGAATATGTGGCCGAAGCTGGAGATCAGGAACGATTATTTCATCAGGACCACTGACCCGGACCACGTGGAAACCGTCAGGCTGATCCTGAAAAAAGTCTACGAGGCCGGCGATATCTATTTCGGCAAGTACGAGGGTTTCTACTGTGTCGGGTGCGAGCGCTTTTACCGGGAATCGGAGCTGGTGGACGGGCTGTGCCCCGACCACAAAGTAAAGCCGGAATACCGGGAAGAGAGCAATTATTTCTTCAAGATGAGCAAGTACCAGGATTGGCTCATCCAGTACATCAAGGACAACCCCGATTTCATCCGGCCGGAAAGGTACCGCAACGAGGCCCTGGCCTTCCTGAGGGAGCCCCTCGAGGACCTCTGCATCTCCAGGCCGAAGTCAAGGCTCACCTGGGGCATAACGCTGCCCTTCGACGAGAATTATGTGACTTATGTCTGGTTTGACGCCCTGATCAACTATATCACCGGGATCGGCTACCCGGATGACGAGAGATTTGCCACGTTCTGGCCCTGGTCCGAGCACCTGATAGCCAAGGACATCCTCAAGCCGCACGGGATCTACTGGCCGACGATGCTCAAGGCGGCGGGGATAGAGCCTTACCGCCGGCTCAATGTGCACGGGTACTGGAACATCGAGCAGAGCAAGATGTCGAAAAGCCTGGGCAACGTGGTGAAGCCCCTCGACCTGAAAGACAAATACGGGCTGGACTCGTTCCGGTATTTCCTCATGAGGGACATGGTCTTCGGTCTTGATTCCAGCTTCAGCGAGGAAGGCCTGGTCCAGAGGATCAACTCCGACCTGGCCAACGACCTCGGGAACCTGGTGAGCCGGATCATGGCAATGGCCATGAAATACTGCGCCGGGGAGACGCCTTCCCCGACGGACAGCCGCGACGAGGACCAGGCGCTGGCGGAGGCGGCCTCCCGGGCCGTTTCCGAAGTCGATGTGTGCTTCCGGGAGCTTTCGTTCCACAAGGCCCTGATCGCGATCTGGGATTATATCAATGTCGTGAACAAGTACATCGTGGAGCGCGAACCCTGGAGCATAGCGAAGCAGCCCGACCAGAAGGGCAGGCTCGACACAGTCATTTACAACCTGCTCGAATCCCTGCGCTTCATTGCCGTCATGACTTCGCCATTTATGCCGGATTGCGCCCGGAAGATCCAGTCGCAGATAGGGATCGGCCCCGAAAGCGACCAGGACCACGCGAGCCTGGAAAAATGGGGCGCCTTGAAGCCCGGCGGCACCCTGCAGCGGGCCGACGCGCTCTTCCCCAGGGTCGAGTTCAAGAAAGAGGAGGTCAAGGAAGAGCCGGCCCTGAAGGTCCCGATCAGGCCCGAGATAACTTACGACGACTTCAAGAAAATCGACATGCGGGTCGCCACGATCATAGAGGCCGAGGCCGTGCCGAAATCGGAAAAGCTTGTCAAATTGCGCGTCCGGATGGGTGAAGAGAGGACGATCGTGGCCGGCATCGCCAAGAACTATAAGCCCCAGGACCTCGTCGGCAAGCAGATAGTCGTAGTGGCCAATCTGAAGCCGACGAAGCTCATGGGCGTCGAGTCCCATGGCATGCTGCTGGCGACGGACGGCGAGAGCGGGCTTGACACTGCTCACATTCGACAAGCTGTCGAAGGCAGGTTCGGAAGTAAGATAGAACAAAACAATAAGAGGCGAGGGAGGTGTTCATTCTCCTTCCCCGTATTCTTCCATCTGCTTCATTTCCGCGATCTGTGCCGAATTTCCCGGCGGGGACGTCGATGAGCTTGACGTATTTGTTTACGAGGTCGACGGTATTGAGGACATTTAATTTTGTGAAGAGGAACTGGAATTTTTCTTCCAGGGATTTACCGATTTCACCCCGGCAATCTTCGGGCAGCTCCCACATCTGCTGCTTGAAAACCCCGAAACCCTTTTTCCTGGTCTTGTAGATGAATTGTTCGTCGGTGTCCTTGTCCTTTTTCTCCCCCCTGAGATCGGTTCGGATATAATCGTAGATGCATGCCCGCAACTCCTGCGGGAATGCGGGGCTGTCATAGATCATATTCTGAAAACCGGTTGCGAGGTGGATCTCGGCGGTTGAGGTCTTGGGGAACCGGTCAAACGCCTCATCCGGCAGGGTCGAGGCCCCGTGCTGGACCGCACCCGCCAGCCCGTACTCTTTGCGGGCGGCAGCGGAGATTGTCTCCAGGGCCTGGAAATCTATGCTTACCTTGGCGATGGTGCCGTCGGGAAGCGGTACGCCTCCGTGGCTCGTCCCGGTCTGGATGCTTATCTTGCTGATCCCCTTCAGGCCTTTTCCTTTCCGGGCCAGGGATTCATTGAATCCGTCCATGAAGGCCCGCAGGTCTTCAACCGTGCTGTTTTTCCCGCCGACTTCTCCGATTTCTCCCCCGACTGAGACGGTTACGCCCGCCGGCTCCAGCCCCCTGATAAATGCCGTCAGCTCCGCGGCCACTTCGTAATTGTTCTTCTGCTGTTCCCTGATGGTGGGTTTGCCCAGGTCCACTATTGTCGAGGAGTCTATATCGATGTTGTAAAACCCGGCCGCAATCGCTTCCGTTATTATGTCCTTGACGGAACTGACTTCACTGTCAGGGTCCTTGGAAAATTTTGAGGCGCTTATCTGGAAATGGTCGCCCTGGAGGAACAGCGGCCCCCGGTAGCCGGTGCTGATGGCTGCCGCAATTATGGATGTCGTGTATTCGGAGGGCCTCTGCTCCGTATACCCGATTTCCGACCGTGGCGATCTCAAAGATGAACGGGCCGACTTTGCCCCTCATGGCCGCGCGAAACACCGCCTTGGCGGTATCGTACGTGAGCCCGCGAATGTTTATTGCCGGCACCGTGAATCCGCCGGCTTCCCCTCTCCCCATGGCCTCGTAAAGCGGGTGAATGGAAACGGGGATTATACCAAGGGCCGCGCCTGCCCTGCGGATGAGCCAGCGCGCCATCTGCCTTGTCCTGTTGTCGCCGCTGAATACGGCAGCGTTCAGCAGGTCCTCGAGCAACCCGGCTTTGAACCTGATCTCATCAAGGATGCGGACATTTTCCCCTTCCACCTCCAAAACGGCCTTGAGCTCACTTCTCAACTGGTCTGCATTTTTCAGAATCATAATTAACCTCTAGGGAAGGAAGATGGGCCAACAGGCCTTGTTACAGGAACTCTTTTACCTTTTCGACTTCAAAGCGGCTCCCGATGTAGACGGGGCACCGGTGGTCAAGGTCATTGGGTTTGATCGAGAGTATATCCTGCTTTGCCGTCCGTGGCCATGCCGCCGGCGTTCTCCATTATGAAGGCCATGGGCTGAAGTTCGAAGATAAGCCTCAGTTTTCCGTTCGGCGAGTCGTTGAGCGCGGGATAAGAAAAGATCCCGCCCTTCTTGATCAGGATCTGGTTTATGTCAGGGACAAAACCGCCGGAGTAGCGCATCTTGTAACCTTCGTTTTCCAGGTATTCTGCAAATCTGCGGTGCCCCGGGGTCCAATCCTTCCTGAGTCCTCCCAGGCTGTAGATCGAGCCCTTGTCTTTCAACCTGATATTGTCTTCGGAAAGGACGTATTCCCCTTCGCGGTTGAGGACAAACTCGTGCGTCCCCTTTCCCGCGGAATAGACCATGGTGATGAGGGGCCCGTAAGTGATGTACATCGCCGCCACCATGCTGTCGTGGCCCCTGGCAAGAAGGCATTCCCTGTGAATGCCTATTATCGTGCCGATCGACAGGTTGGTATCGACCAGCGATGAGCCGTCCAGCGGGTCGGCGGTCACGAAATATTTTTCCGTGCCGTTGCCGAGGGGGATGACGGAGTCCTGCTCCTCGGAAGCGTACTCGCGCACAAACCCCGAGAAGTGGAGCTGGGCCCGCAATATCTCGTCGGCAGCGCGGTCGAGGGCCAGCTGCTCCTCCCCGAAGATATTCCTGAGCCCGGCAAATTTGCGGTTGGATTCGTGGATCTTTGCCGATATGTATTTCCCCGTTACGGCGATCTGCCAGATGAGGCGCCTCAACTCCATTTCCACGCCCGCCATCCACATGTGCCTTCGGAGGTCGATTGTGCATTGTGTGGCATCGGATATGTTGACCATTATTAAACGTGTGCTCCTTTATGATCTGAAAATTACTAGCAAATCTGATCTGCTTTTTACAAGCAAAATTTCCCTCGTGCATTGCATGCGGCAGCTTTAATGCACACATTTTTTATCTTTGTTTTTTCAAACCCCATGAGATACAAATGCGGGCAAAGACGGCCGCCCGGCACGGGTGCAAACGCAAGAAGAGGGACAGGCAAATGGGACTTTTAAACCTTTTGATAAACGATCCGGTCACGTTTTTTCTGCTGGCCGTGCCGCTTTTGTATTCCATAATCATCCACGAGCTGGCCCATGGCTGGGTTGCTTTCAGGATGGGCGACCCCACGGCTAAACTGGCGGGCAGGCTGACCTGGAACCCCCTGAAGCACCTGGACCCCATCGGGACCATCATGCTTTTCATCTTTGGCTTCGGCTGGGCAAAACCGGTGCCGGTCAACTTCGGCTACATTGAGAAAACGCGCAAAGGCCTTGTGCTGATTTCGTCTGCGGGGATCATTGCCAATTTTTTCCTGGCATTTTTCTCGTTCGTCCTTTACCGGGTCCTGTCGCCGCCCCCGTCGAGCCCCGCCGCCCAGGTCATATTCTACATGGCCCAGATCAATATCATCCTGGCGTCCTTCAACCTGATACCGATCCCGCCCCTTGACGGCTCCAAGATCCTGATGGGGGTCTCTTCCCAGAGGTTCCAGAACGCCCTGTCGCGCCTGGAGCCATACGGCTTTTTCATCATAATCGGCCTGCTCTACACCGGTGTCCTGGACCCGGTGATTAAATTCTTCCGGTTTATTATCCTGGGGATCATCAGGATCCTGCTGCCTTGATTACAGTTTATAAAGGCAGGGATGGCGAACCATGTTATTATGATGGCGAATGGTGCTTGTTTGGGTTATAAATAGTTGAAATTTAAGCCCGCTTCGAAAAGAAGACCCGAATGAGCATCAAAAAATCCCGAGTCCGGAAGAGTGAGATTCTGGTCCGTTCCAGACCCGTTGCGGCCCTCCTGGCAGCAACGTTGGCCCTCCTGCTCAGCGCCGCGCCCGGATGCGACCAGAAGGGGCAGCCGGGGCGCCTGGAGAAGATTTCCCTGGCTGTAAGTCCCTGGCCGGCTTCTTCGGCGGTTTATATCGCCCAGGAGAAAGGTTATTTCAGGGAAGAGGGCCTCGAGGTGACCCTTCATAATTACATTTCGGGGCACCTGGGACTCAATGCCATGCTTGCGGGAAAAGAGGACATGGCAACAGCCGGGGAAAGCCCGATTGCCCGGGCTGCCCTGGAGGGCAAGCCGATTTCGGTTGTCGCCACGATTTGTGAAATCGATCAGGCTATCCTGGTCATCGCGCGAAAAGACAGGGGCATCTCCTCGCTCTCCGACCTTAAAGGGAAGAAAATCGGCCTGGCAGCGACATCAGCCGCCGATTATTTTCTCCATGTATTCCTGACGACCAACGGAATGGATCCCCGGGAAGTCCGAATTATAAATATGGCTCCCGACAAGGCCGTTGCATCTTTGTTGAAAGGCGAAGTTGACGCCGTCAGCACCTGGTCGCCTCATACGTCGGTGCTGCGGGACAAACTCGGCGACAACGCGCTCGTCCTGGGCGATCCGGGTCTTTACACCTTGATGTGGAACCTTGTCGCAGCGCCTGATTACATAAAAAACAACCCCGAACGGGTCCGCAAATTACTGCGCGCCATCGTCAGGGCCAATCGGTTCATAACCGACAGTCCCGGGAAGGCGCGGGTTGCATCGAGACAATACATCGGAACAGAGAGTCCTTTCCTTGAAAAAGAGTGGGGGAACTACCGTTTCTTAGCCGTGCTCGACCAGAGCCTGATCTTGAACATGGAGGACCAGGCGCGGTGGATGATCAAGAGAGAGGGGATGCGCCACCGGATGCCCAATTTCCTTGATTTTATCTACACAGAAGGCCTGAATACCGTAAAGCCCGATGCCGTCAGGATCGCCGGCAAGCAGGGATAAAATGAAAATCAATACGAAACTGAAAATGGCGGTATTGGCGCCGGCCTTGATGGCTTTCATCGTCAGCCTGACGCTGGTCTTTTCCCATGTGGAGATGGCAGGGGTCCAGGAAAACGGCGACATTGTCAGGCGGATAAGGAACAGCATTGCCGAGATCAATGTCCTGGTTCGTACATATGCGTTCTATCACGAGGAGCGGCCAAAGCAGCAGTTGCTGGCGGAGCACGATAAACTCATGAGTCTCATTTCCGGGGTCAAGGTCCGGGACCCCGAACAGCAGCAGCTTTTGGTCGCCCTGAGATCCGACAGCAGATCAATGAAAGAAACATTTCTCCGGCTGATTTCGGTTCATGAGAATGCCGGCTCTTATGGAAGCAGCGGGGTGTCCGCTGAGGCCGAGGAAAGACTCGTCGGACAGCTGCTGGTCCGTTACAGCGAATTGGACACGGGAGCTTCCCGCCTGCGGCGCCTTGTGGACGACGGGATCAGGAAGACCCAGGCGTGGACGACAGCCCTGATTTTTATCGTCATGGCCGGCACGACAATCCCTCTCATGATCGGCTTATTCCTGATGATGAGAAGCACCAGCGCGTCTCTCGCTGTTTTGCGCCGCGGCACAGAGGTCGTCGGGGCCGGCAATCTTGACTACCGGATATCCCTATCGGGGAGGGACGAACTGGCGGAACTCGCCCGATCTTTCGATGAGATGACCGATCAGCTTCAGAAAGTCACGGTCTCCAAGGATCAGCTGCAAAGGGAGATGGAAGAACGCAAGCGGGCCGAAGCTCAGCGGGAAAAACTGATCGCGAACCTGGAGGCGGCCAACAGGGAGCTGGAGGCCTTTACCTACTCCGTGTCGCACGACCTGCGGGCGCCGCTCAGGGCCATAGACGGCTTCTCCAGGATGCTGCTGAATGACATTGGCGGCAGTCTCGATCCGGAATCGAAGCGAAAGTTCGATGTGATCAGCGTCAATGCCCAGAAAATGGGTCAGCTCATCGACGACCTGCTGGTCCTGTCCCGGACTCAGCGCACCACCTTGTCGATGTCGGCCATTGACATGAACCTGCTTGTCCAGGACGTACGGGGAGAGCTCTGGGCCGGGGACCCCGACAGGAACATTGAATTCAGGGTCGGTGACCTGCCGCCGGTCTGCGGGGACAGGATGCTTTTAAGGCAGGCCCTTTCCAATATCCTCGGCAACGCCGTTAAATTCACCAGTAACACAGACAGGGCGCTAATAGAGATCAGCGGTGCAAATTCGGGTGATTTCAATACGTATTGCGTCAGGGACAACGGTGTGGGCTTTGATATGCGATATTACGACAAGATGTTTGAAGTGTTTCACAGGCTCCACAGTGAAAAGGACTATGAAGGCACCGGTGTCGGGCTTGCCATTGTGAAGAAGATCATCGAGAGGCACGGAGGCAGGATCTTCGCAGAGGGCAAACCCGGTGAAGGCGCCGCTTTCTATTTCATGCTGCCGGCAGGGGATATTTAAGGGTTCACATTTCAGCGGCATGCCCACCTTTCAGTCCGCGGTCATGATCAGACCGGAAAAGAAGATGCTGAAGACCGCGAGGATCGAGAACAGGGAATAAAATAAAAGTGCGGCGAGGGTCAGCCGTCTGAGGATGGGCGGCAGCTTCTCCTTGAGGCTCCCGATGCCCCGGAAGGGTATTAGTGCGCCCACGGCCGCCCCGGGGATTGCCCCTCCGAGCAAAGTTACATAAAAGAAGTATCCGATATGCGAGTATTCCCTCTGCAAAATGCAAAATGGGCAGTGATGGGTCGGCAGTTCATATATATAGGGGGAAATGAAGGACACCAGGGCGGCGATAGAGACAAAGAAACTCGCCAGGCTTGAGACGGCAAACACAGCCCCCGCCCAGGTTCGCCCCCAAAGGAACAGAATCCCCGAGACGAAGGTGAGCGACAGCGATACAGCAAGGGCTGCCTGCATCGGCCCCGGCGGAAGGCCGAGGAGCGAAGAAATCGGGCCCTCGGAGCCGGCGCCAAAGAGGCTTCCGCAGCACGATGTGATGACATTCGCCTTCAGGCCCGCAAAATAGTTTCCCTGCAGCAGGGCTTCCGCGGCGAGCAGGGGTGTGATGACGAGAAGGAGGGCATATTTCTTCCGGATCAGCGGGTAATCGCTGGCCCGGTTGTCGGCATAATTGACAATCAGCCAGATCCCGGCAAGCAGGGTGTTGCCGATTTTCAGGAGGATCGTCGGGTAGCCGAACTCATTGACGTTGAGGGTCCCGGCGGCGCACATGGCGCCGGTGAAAAGCCGGTGGAGGTCCTCGGCGGTGAAGATGAACAGGAAGAGCGATCCAATCTGGAAGGCGAAGGCCCAGGCAATGAGCGTCGAGACGAGATAGGTCCGCTTCTCGAGCCCGAGCTGCAGCTCGCTGCCGCTGGAGAGGTCCCAGTGCCGCAGGATCCTCACGCCCAGGCCCGATGCGTAGAGCGCCAGCAGAACCGCCGCCGCCGATCCCATCATGAGGGCAAGGATCGCCGGGCTGAGGATCATGGGGCCCGCCTTTCGGCAACGATCTGTCCGTCGCGCATCTCCAGGACGCGGTCCACAATCGCCGACTCGTAGACCAGGGGATCGTGGCTGGCGAACAGGATGGTCTTACCTTCCGCCTTGAGCCTTTCCATCGCGGCCATGAAATCGAGTGAGAGTTTCGAGTCGAGGTGGGCCGTGGGCTCGTCGGCGATCACGATGGAGGGTTCGTTGATCAGGGCGCGGGCGATGGCCACGCGCTGGGCCTCTCCGCCGGAAAGCCACTCGATATTCGTGTTTGCCCGGCCGGAGAGGCCCAGCATTTCGAGAAGGCGAAGCCCCCGCTCCCGGAGGGCCGTGAGCCGCTCGCCCGACGGGTACGCCGGCAGGATGACGTTCTCCAGGGCGCTGACGCCGCGGACCAGGTGAAGCTGCTGGAAGATGAAGCCGAAGGTGTGGCGGCGGATGTCAGTAAGGAAGCGTTCGGGCAGGCTCGTGACCTCCCGGTCCCCGACAAAGACCCGCCCTTCCGACGGCTTGGCCATGCAGCCGACGATGGAAAGCAGGGTCGTCTTCCCCGAGCCGCTCGGCCCCTTGAACACGGCCAGCCTCTGGGATTCGATCTCAAGGCTCACACCGCTCAAGGCCGTGAACTCGTTGGGCCTTCCCCGGTTGAAGATCTTTGTGATGTCATTCAGCGCAATCAGGCACATGGCTCGCTCACTTCCTACTGCCTCATGATGGTGTCAGGGTCTATGGTTGCCGCCCCCCAGGAGGGGATGATGGTGGCCAGCGTGTAGGGCACCACGGTCAGAAAGAAGAGAGTGGCGACCTGGTAGGGGTCGATAAAGGGCACGGGCTGGAAACGCGGGTAGAGGACGGCCCAACCCTTGAGCACGGGCTCGAAGATGGTGCCGGACGTGAAGAACACGTGCACATAAGCCAGGATGAGGCCCAGGAGAAAAGCCGTCAGTGAGATCGCGATCCCCTCCCAGGATTTCAGCAGGATGACTTCCGAGGTTTCCCAGCCCACGGCCTTCAGGATACCCAGCTCGCGCCGCTCCTCGAGGGTGAGGCTCGTGGCCTTGTCCCAGGCGAAAATGATGAAGGCCAGGGCCGCCCCGGCGAAAACGGCCAGCACGAGCCCGCCCCGCCAGTCGAAGAGCGCCTCGTAGGTCCTCAGCATCTCCGCGCGCAGGATGGGGCGCGTGTCGGGCAGGAGGCGGCGGATTTTATCGGCGACGACGATGGTCTCCTTCGGGTTTCTCACCCGGAGCGTCAAGTCGGTGTAGATGCTGTCCGGCATGCCGAACAGGGACCGGAAATCCGCCTCGGAGATTTCCACCAGGTCCGCCGCGACCAGTTCCGACGAGGCCGGGAAGACCCGCGCGACCTCAAGGCTCGCGTAGGTCCCGTCGTGGGCCCGGAAAGAGATGATATCCCCCTCCCCGGCCCCCAGGGTCCTGGAGACACCGGCGCCGATGGCCACCGACCCGGGCCGGGCCGAGGACTCCTCGGAGACGACCATCGTGTAATTGGCCCCCACCGACGGCTCGAAGTAGTAGGCCCACAGGCGTCCCTTCACGTCGGACACCCCTGTGATGCGGCCGAGTTTCTCCATGTGGGTGCGGGAGATGAGGTCGTGCCTGCCGGCGACGAGGCGCTGCACCACTACGTCCGGGGCCCCCTCGAGAACAAGGGCGGCCTCCCGCTTCAGGGCTTCGGCGAAGAAGACGACGGAGGCGACGATGAAAACGACAAAGGTGTAGACGCTCAGCAGGGCAAGGTTCTTCTTCCAGCGCCTGAGCAGCGACGACAGGGAGAAGTCGACGATGTTTCTCTGCCTATCGAGCCAGTTCATGGGACCTCAGGTGCGGCGGCGGCGGCAGGATCGACCCGGACGGGAAGTAGTCCAGCGACATGGGGTTGTCCTGGAAGGGCGTGCTCCGGTCGGCCATCGCCGGGTTTCTCGTGTACCGTGCATCGGTGAACAGGCACAGGTCTGTCAGACCGAGACGCTCCACGATCAGTCTCTTTTCGTTGATCACCGGGGCCTGATCCTGCCTCTCGGCCGCCCCGTGGGCGAACAGCAGGGCAAGGCACACGAGCGCTGCCCGCAGTGAAGGCAATGAACAGGCTGGATTTGCGCAGGCGCATCAGTCGAGCCCCCGGATCACTTCGGGCGTGATCCCCTCGAACGGGATGATCCGCTCACCCCGGTGGTCCCTGAGAAATTCCTCCGCTTGTGCCTTCTTTTCGAAGGGGATCAGTTCCTTCCCCATGGGCCCGTAGACGTCGCTGCCGATGACGTAGTGCGCCCGGCGGCCGTCGATGAGTTTCATGCGGTAGTAGTCGGTCACCCAGACCCCGGCGATATCGGCCTGCTTGCGCCCGGGGCTGTATCGGTCGAGGCGGAAATAGAATTTCATCAGGTCCTTCACGCCGTCGAAATGGAAGACGGCCCCGTCCCGGAAGACGACGGAAGCCAGGAAATCGGGGTATTTCGCCACGAACATCCCGCAGACGGGACACTTGTCCCGCGGCCCCGGCTTGGCAGGCGCGCTTGGCGCTGCGCCCGCCAGGGATACCGCAAACAAGGTGATAAGGATTGCCGCTGTAACTCTTTTCATAAATGAAACCCTCAGTGCCCGTGCTGCGCGGGCGCCTTCATCTTCTTCATCATCTTGCGCTTGTCGCGGATCATCTTCGTGTCGGCGTACATGTCCTCGTAGGAGGCCTTGATAGCCTCGTCGAAGGACGCAGTCTTCCCGCCGTTTTCCTTGATGAAGGCCTCGGCATCCGCCTTGTTCTCGAAGGCCCACTTGGCCCGCTTGGTCATGACGCCGGGCTTGCTGCCGCCGATGACCCAGAAGGCCTTCTCCGCGTCGATGAGTTTCTTCGTCTTGAAATCACCCACCTCGATCGACTTCGGGGTCTTGTCGATTTTGAGGGCAAGGTCGACAGCAGCGCAGTGCAGGCTGCAGGTGCCCGTCGATGAGCCGTCCTCGTAGGTCACGAGCATGCGGCTGTGGGCGAAAGTGTTGCGGTCCATGCCGCAGTAACTGCACGAGTCCTTCTTCGCGACGTCATCCTGGGCCAGACATATACCCGCAGGAATAGACAGGATCAGGCCAACCAGCATCAAAACCATCCATCTCTTCATCATGACATCCTCCTTTTCAGGTTCCAGTGTCTACTGTTTATTGTTATTGCCTCGACGCCAAAATGCAAGCGGTCATCACCGCCATTTCGCTTCATCTCACATCTATGGGGAAGGTGACCCTCCAGGGGCTGCCGCCGGATTCCACCCTGATGACGATGTTCCAGGGCCCCGTCATAATGAAATTCATTTCAGCCCTGTACCTGCTGCCGTCCGCGGCAGCGGGTACCGTGTAATTCATGGGCACCATCCCCGGCATGGGGGGCATGTAGTAATTGACGGACACCCGCGCCCCGGTGAGATGTCGCCCCCTTGCATCCCGGATGTCGATCCGGATAGTGTTTTCGCCCATCACCGGGGGATTGCGGTTGATGGCGGCATCGACGACATGGTTCGAGGTCTTTCTGCGAACCCGGTAATCACCCGCCTCGCCTTCTGCCGCAATGCAGAGGATCAGCAGCAGCGCCATGAAGGCCGCAACCGCTGCGGTCTGTCTGCGCTTATGTCCGGACAGCCTTTCGCGCCGCGACATGTGGCCGAAAAATCTGTTCTTGGCAGAACTCACCGCAAATTCACCTTACCTGCTTTTTTAATTCAAAATGCCATTTCCATATCTGGTAAACAGCCGGATAGACCAGCAGCTCCAGAAAAAACGAGGAGAAGATCCCCCCGACCAGGGGCGCGGCAATCCGTTTCATCACGTCTGACCCGGCGCCGACGGACCACATGATCGGGACCAGCCCGAGAAAGGTCGTGCCTACGGTCATGAACTTGGGCCGGAGCCGACGGACCGCCCCGTAGCGGATCGCTTCCTGCAGGTCGGCGAGGCTCTTGAGGCCGCCTTCTTTTTTGGCCTGCTCATAGGCCAGATCGAGATAGAGGAGCATGAAGACGCCGGTTTCGGCGTCCACTCCCAGCAGGGCGATGAGCCCCACCCAGACCCCGATGCTCATGTTGTACCCCAGCAGATAAAGGAACCAGAACGCGCCGATGGCCGAGAAAGGGACGGCCAGCAAAACGATGAAGGTCTTGGTCAGCGATCTCGTATTCATGTAGAGAAGAAGGAGGATCAGAAACAGGGTGACGGGCACGATCACGATCAGCCATTCCTTGACCCGCTGCGAGGCCTTGTAGTCCCCGCTCCAGACAAAGGCGTAGCCCGGGGGAATGCTCATCTCCTTCCTCAACAGGCGGTCCGCCTCCTCGATGTAGCCGTTCGGGTCGCGGCCGGCAACGTCCACGTAAACGTAGCCGGAGAGGAGCCCGTTCTCGTTTCGGATCATGGAGGGCCCGCTTTTCATCCGGATGTCCGCCAGGTGGCTCAGGGGGATCTGTTTCTGTCCTCCGGAAACAGGGACCAGCACCCGCTTCAACGCCCCCAGGTCGGACCGGAAGTCGCGCTTGTAGCGCACGTTGACCGGGTAGCGCTCCCGGCCTTCCACCGTGGTGGTCACGTTGTCGCCGCCGATGGCGTTCTCCACCACCGCCTGGGCCTCCTGCATGCTCAGGCCGTAGCGGGCAAGCTCGTCCCGGTTCCATTCGATATCGATGAAATAGCCGCCGGCGGTCCGCTCGGCAAAGACGGCCCTCGTCCCCTTGACGGAGGGCAGCAGGGATTCAATCCGGGCCCCGATCTCCTCGATGGCGCCAAGGTCCGCGCCGGTGATCTTGATCCCCACCGGCGTGCGAAGCCCGGTGCTCAGCATGTCGAACCTCCCCTTGATGGGCATGGTCCACGAGTTGCTCAGGCCGGTGATCTTCAGGGCCTCATTCATCTGGCCGATGAGCTCGTCCTGGGATATGTGGTCCGGGGTCATACGGCGCAGCAGGCCCTTCAGCCACTCCGGCGCCCACGAGGAGTACCAGGTGTCCGCTTTTCGCCATTCCGATTTGGGCTTGAGGATGATCACGGTCTCCAGCATGGAAAGCGGCGCGGGGTCGGTCGAGGTCTCGGCCCTCCCCGCCTTCCCCAGCACGTGTCTCAACCTCCGGGAACTGCTTGATGATCCGGTCCGTGACCTGGAGGACCTTCCGGGCCTCGGCAATGGAGATGCCCGGCATGGTGGTGGGCATGTAGAGGATGGACCCCTCCTCCAGGGGCGGCATGAATTCCGAACCCAGCTTGAGATAGACCGGGACCGTCATGATCATCAGGGCAAGGGCGCCCGCGATGACCGCCCATTTCCAGCGGAGGGTCCAGGTCAGGACGGGATCGTAGATCCGCATCAGGAAGCGGCTGATGGGGTGCTTCTCCTCCGGGTGGATCGTGCCCACGAAAAGGGTATTGGCGATCCGGGACAGCCAGCGGGGCTCGAAGCTGAAATCCTTCATGCGGATGAGGAGGAGCCTCAGCGCCGGGTCCAGGGTAATCGCCAGCACGGCGGCGATGATCATGGCCAGGTTCTTCGTGTAGGCCAGGGGCTTGAAGAGGCGCCCTTCCTGCGCCTCCAGGGTGAGGATGGGAAGAAAGGAGACGGCGATCACCAGCAGGGCAAAGAAGCTGGGACCGGCCACCTGCTTCACGGCCCGGATCACGACCGATTGATAATCTTCCCGCCGGCCGTCCTTCTCCCACTGCTCCAGGTTCTTGTGGGCCTGCTCGACCACCACGATGGAGGCGTCCACCATGGCCCCGATGGCGATGGCGATCCCGCACAGCGACATGATGTTGGCCGTGATCCCCATCATGCGGAAGGGGATGAAGGAGAGGAGAATGACCACGGGGATGGTGATGATCGGGATGAGGGCGCTCGGGATATGCCAGAGAAAGAGGAACACCACCAGGGACACGGTGATGAGCACCTCGATGACCGTCGATTTCAGGTTGTCGATGGAGCGCAGGATCAGGTCCGACCGGTCGTAGACCGGCACGACCTTCACGCCGTGAGGGAGCCCCGGCTCGATCTCGCGGAGCCTCTCCTTGACCCGCTTGATCACGTCCAGGGCATTCTGGCCGTGGCGCATGATGACGATGCCCGAGACCACTTCCCCCTTTCCGTCGAGATCGGCAGCTCCCCTGCGGATGTCGGGGCCCACCGTCACCTGCCCGATGTCCTTGAGACGGATGGGCGTGCCCGAATCGCTCACCGAGACGGCGATGTCCTCCAGGTCCTGCACGGACTTGATGTATCCCCGGCCCCGGACATTGTATTCGGTCCCGCCGAACTCGATGAGCCGTCCCGCCGACTCGTAATTGCCGCCCCGCACCGCCTCCACCACGCGGTTGATGGAAAGGCCGTAGGCCTGCAGCCGGTTCGGGTCCACGTTCACCTGGTATTGCTTCCCGAACCCCCCGACCGGGGCCACCTCGGCCACACCCGGGACCTCCCGGAGGTAGTACTTGAGGTAGAAGTCCTGGTAGGAGCGCAATTCGGCAAGGCTGTGTTTTCCCGATTCATCCACCAGGGCATACTGGAAGACCCAGCCGAGAGGCGTGGCGTCCGGCCCGATCTCGCTTTTGACGCCGTCGGGCAGCCGCGGCAGCACGGAGGAAAGGTATTCCTGGGTGCGCGACCGGGCCCAGTAGATGTCGGTGCCGTCCTCGAAGATGACGTAGACATAGGAGTAGCCGAAGTCGGAGAAACCCCGGACGGCCTTGACCTTCGGCGCGCCCACCAGGGTCGAGACGATGGGGTAGGTCACCTGGTCTTCGACGATATCGGGGCTGCGGTCCCAGCGGGAATAGATGATGACCTGGGTGTCGCCCAGGTCCGGGATGGCGTCCAGCGTCATGTGCTTCATGGACCACCAGCCCGCAACGCAGCCGACGGCCATCAGGGCGAAGACGATGAACTTGTTCTTGACGCTGAAATCTATGATGCGGTCAATCATCATGGTATCACTTGGCGGATGGCTGAGGTTGATCAGCTGCTGGCGATCTTGATCCCGGCTTCAAATCTCCGTGCTGTCGCGTTCGGGCGTCGGAGCTCCGTCAGGCTGTCCTGTTCTTCTCCGGCTGCCTTCTCGCCTCCGGCTTCGGCCGGGTTCGATTGCTGCGAGGGGCTGTCCTTGGGCTGGCGCTTGATGCCGAGGTAATCGGCCCCGGGGAATTTGCCCCACCCGCTCCAGTCTCTGGGCGGCGCCCCCTCCTTGTCCGGCCCGTCCCAGTCGATGACCCCGGGCGAGGTCGTGGACTTGCCGAGCTGTCCTTCGCCTCCTGCTTCGATCTGTGCACCGCCTTCGCGCCGCGCTGCCTCCTGGCAGGGTCGAGCATATCCGCCCAGCTGCGGTCCGTCCCGGCGTGACGGCGCGATCCCTTTTCTTTCCGTCCGTCTGCGTCTCTCGGACGTCCCGCTCGGACAGGCTCTTCGCTCATCTCGACTTCCGCGCCTGAGGCGGTGATCTCCATCCGGCTCTCGGAGTCGATGAGGAAATTGCCCGAAACGACGACCTTTTCCCCGGGCGTGAGGCCGTCGGTGATCTCAACCTGCCCGCCGAGGCTCCAGCCCGTTTTGACCCTGCGGGGCTCGAAGACGCCGTTGCCCTTGTCCACGTAAACAATCGTCCTCTTGCCCGTGTCGAGGACGGCGTCGGCCGGCACACTTATGGACGGCGGCATGGTGATCGGGATCTCGACGTCGACAAACATGTCGGGCCGGAGGTCATATCGGGGATTGTCGACATCGATCCGCACCTTCAGCGTCCTGGCCGCGGGATCGAAGAGGGGAAGCACCTTGCCCACCTTTGCGCTGAAGGTCTTTCCCATCTGGCCGTGCCTTACCGCCACGGTCATTCCGGGCCTCATGTGCATCGCCTCGTCCTCATAGACATCGGCATAGACCCAGACCCTCCCGATGTCGGCAATGGTGTAGAACTCCTCTCCCGCCTTGAACCACTGGTTGAGGGTGAGCTTTCTGCTCAGGACGACGCCCCCGGTCGGAGACCTCACCTGAAGGTATGGCCGCGCCTGCCTCGTATTGGCGAGCTCTTCGGTCTGGGCGTCGGTGATCCCGAGGTTCTGGAGGGCCTGCACGGCCATGCGGATCTGGTTGTTGGCGAGGTCGGCCTGCTGGTGGCGGGTTTCACCGCCCAGTTGCTGCCTGATGCGGTCTATGTTGTCCAGGGCAATCAGATAGGTCACCTGGGCGTTGTAGTAGGCGGGGGCGAGGGCCTCGGCCAGGATCTGATTCTTTCGGACGATGCTTCCCGTGGTGACGTCGGACAGCTCCCTGATCCAGCAGTCGGTCGAGGCGTTGACGCGGTAGATCTTCGTTTCGTCGGGAACAACCTTCCCGTAGAGGCGAAGGGTGTAGGTCATCGGCTTTTTCTCTACGGCGGCGACCTTCACCCCGATGAGCTGCTGCCGGGCCGGGCTGACCTTTACCGCGCCGGGAACCAGCGACGCTGCGGAGTCATCCTGTCCTTCATCAATTGTGTCTGCACGGGTCGGCTCACCCTGGGGCCTGGTGCCGGCGGACCGTTCTTCCCGTAGCGCCCTCCCGCCCAGAATGAGAGGACGGCGATGAAGAGGACCATAATGACGACGACGACTTTTTTCATGATTCCAAGCTTCTTTCATCATGATTACTTCGGTAACCTTACAGACAGCGAATGATCCGGCAGTCAATCCGCTGATTCACGTGCAGATTTCAATCCTGCTGATTGGACAAAGCATCGGCACTACCGGCATGCAATTCTCGGACGTCATCCTCTGGCTTGTCACATTAAGAGAGGGGGCCCGAAGGCCCCCTCTCTGGTTAAGAACATGAACTCATGCACTACTGGATAGGCTGCCTTGCCGTCATCACCGTGTAGTTGCGCATCATCTCGTTGTCCTCGTGGTCGATGATGTGGCAGTGCCAGACATAGCCCACGCCGCCGATGAGCGCAGTCGGGTCGAAGGGATAGAGGTTCATGTCCCGTGCGACTGCACGCCGTCCAGCACGGGAGCATCCGTCGGCGCCCACCTGACCACGATCCGGGTGACCTCGCCCGGGTACATGATGGCGGTGTCCTTCCAGCCCATCTCGTAGGGCAGCGGCAGTGTCCGCGTTGTTCAACTGCAGGAACGGGTTGATGGCGGGGTTGCCGCCGATGGCGCCGTCGGCGTTTCTTCACGTTGTACGCATTCGGGGGGCCGCCGCCCGGGAGTACGCCATTGGCCAGAAGGGCCGCGTCATACTGGTTGATCCACTTTGCCGCATTGGAACGGGGTGCGGTCCAGGATCTGGAAGGTCGCAAGGTGGGTGTGCATCGGGTGCGCATCGGCAGTGATGTTGATGATCTCCCAGATCTCGGTGTCGCCCACCGCCGGAAGCTCCGTCTCGCGGCACAAGCCGGCGTCAGGGCAGCCCGGCGTATTCAGCGGTCAGGTTGATACTTCGAGTTGTTCACGACCAGTTCGAGCGGTCCGCCCGGGCCGATCACCTCGTTCAGGGTGAGCTGGCGGGTGATGCTGCCGGTGCCTGCGGGGTTATGTGCCGTTGATGATCGGCTGAATCGGGTTGGTCGCAGCCCTGAGGGCTGTCCCGTCTGCGATGGCTGTGTTAGGCAATCCGGATGTCAGTTGGCCACCACGGTGAACTGCATGACCGTATCGGTGCCGTTCAGCGTCGGCTTTGCACCGCCCGGGAACGGGGTCCGCGCCGCGTTCATCATGACGACCTTGGTCCCCACTGCCAGAGCGGTGAAGTCCACGATGACCTCGTAGCGCTCGCCCGGGGCGATGATGATGTTCGGCGTTGAGACGGCATTCTGGAGATAGCCGCCGTCCGTGGCGATGGCGATGAAGGGCAGCCCCTTGTTCATCGAGAGGTCATAGAACCGGGCGTTGGAGCCGTTCAGGAGGCGGAAGCGGTACTGCCGGGGCTCCACGTTCAGATTGGGCCAGGTCTTGCCGTTCACGACGATGGCATCCCCGATGAACTCGGGGATCCAGAAGGGGTGGACCGTCGGGTTCGGCTGGGGGTTCGAGGCCAGGTTGTAGAAGATCTGGCCGGTCGTGTCGAAGCTCCTGTCCTGGATGATGAGCGGGATGTCGTACTGCGGGAAAGCCGGCATAGCGGCATGGGCGCACTTGACCTGGTCCCGGGTCCACGATGGGATAGATACCCGCCAGGCCCGCGAACACGTTCAGCCTCGTGATGCCCAACGCATGGTCATGGAACCAGATCGTCGATTCCTGCTGGCCGTTGGGATAGGTGTAAGTGTTGCCCGGGAAGCCGATGCCCGTCGATCGCATTGCCTTGCGTAAACCAGGCATCGGGGCCGCCGTCAAAAGCAGGCGCCACCTCGCCGCCGTGGATGTGGACTGCACGGGTATTTCAGGCCCTGTGTAGACGGTACCGCAACACCGGGTTAGGTGCAGTTGCCAGGAGATCCGGCACGCAGTCCGTGCCCAGCAGGGTTCGCCCAGTCGAGCGTCAGGTCGATGGGGAGGAGCGGCTGGACATTGGAAGCCTGTTCCAAAAGGCAACTCATTCATGTAGGTCGGGGTCGCCGGGATCCCTCTTGTCGCCACGACGACGGGGCCGAGATAGCTCGGACGGACGGCAGGTTGCAGCTGCCAGCGTCAGCATCCGTCAGATAGCCCCAGACCCACGATGCGGTGTTGGCCGGCAGGCTGCCGGCAACGCCTTAGTCGCTGGAACGCCCGTGCTGGGCAGGATCTGTGCCTGGAATTCCTTGATGTGAATGTTATAAGGGCGCCATTGCTGCTGTTACAACCGAGATCCTCCCGCCACCGGCAGCTGGTCGACGAACTTCGGGATGAGCGTGCCGGGCAGCAGCACCTGACGGTCGGGCCCGGTGGCTGGGCCGGGGCCAGTTGCGCTTCGGCAATGCCAGACTGAGCAGGAAAAATATCGCGCCCATGGATATTATTTTTGTTTTCATTGGTTTTTCCTCCATTTTCGATTCTGTCTGTTATTTTGGTTTGATACAACTCAGGGTACGCTTTTTTCTGCTCTAGAAGAGGTTTTTATCTGCAACCTCCTCTCTCATCACCTCCTTTAATTTGTTCTTTCACTTTAGTACTGCCCGGAGGGACTTAACGATATTCCCTGCCGTCGATCTTCTCGATGTTCACGTTGTCCCCTGAAACAACCCGGACCTCGATGGGTACGTCTTTCTCGCTCTTCACGAACTCGTCCAAGATCTTCGGATCGGGGTTCAGGACCGTGTAGATCTCGCTCAGCACGCCGCTATCTTGCTCCGGATGATGTAGCCGTTCTGCGATTTTCCGATTTCCCCCATAATGCTCATCTTGCGCGTCTGGGCGGCCTGCGGTGCCGGCGGCTGTTCGGCCTTGTCCGCCGCCTTTTCGACCGCGAGCAATTCCATCTCGAAAACAAGCACCTTGTTCGGCGGGATTCGCTGACCGAGCCCGCCCCTTCCGTAGGCAAGCTCCGGGGGCACGAAAAGCTGCCACTTGGAGCCGACCTTCATCATCGACAGGGCCTCGGTCCAGCCCTTGATGACTCCATCGGCCTGAACTCTTGCCGGCTCTCCTTTTTTATAGGAGCTGTCGAATTCCTTGCCGTCTATGAACGTGCCCCGGTAGTTGACCTTGACGAAGTCTTCCGGCTTGGGAGTGGCCCCGTCGCCTTCCCTCAGCACCCTGTACTGGAGGCCGCTTGCGGTGACCTTGACGCCCTCTTTCTTCCTGTTCTCCGCCAGGAACTTCTCGGACTCCTGCGCGTTCTTGACGATCAGCTCCTGAAGGTTTCTCTGCTGGGCTTCACGGGCCTTCTTCCTGAGATCGACGATGAGCTTCCTCATCTCCTCGTCCTTCAGGCGGGGCTCTTTGCTGGTTGATCGCATCCTCCAGGCCCTGGGTGAGGATTTTGAAGTCGACATCCACCCCGTCGGCCTTCATGCTCCGGCCTACTTCGTAACCGATGCTGTAGCTCTCCTTCTCCTTCTGGGTCTGCAGTTCCCCAGCGGCAAAAAGATCAGAATATGGAACCAGAACGAATGAAAACAGCAGCAACCCCGTGACTATCGGCTTCAACATATTTTGCGCCTCTCTTTCCCTGTTCGACAATGATCAGATGTGTTTTGACAATACGGCTATTCCTTAATAACTATCAAAAACCGTGCTGTATTCTGACATATGCATAGTTAAATTCTATAAGGAGATTCCTGATAATTGCTTACGAAAAACCTTAAAATCAGCCAAGTTATCAACATAACTATAATAAGGTGAAGTACAGAATCACCATTCCCGCCTTACCCCGGCATCTCGGGGTTGTCTGTTTTTCAGGGCAATATTCTCTGCACTCTCGCCCTGCTCAATCCCCCTCCTTGTCAGCCTCAGCCAATAAATAATTTGAAAATTTTCTTTTTTTTACTATGCTACGGCAAATTGCCTGATTAGAAGCGCTATAAGACGAATCGGGATGGAGTTTCTCAATCAAACAGAAAAGGAGAGGAAAATGAAAAAATTGTTTACCGGTGTTTTGGCAGTCCTGTTCATCCTGGGAGCCATCAGCCTGGCGATGGCCGAAAAGGGCACTATGGAATTGAAGGTGGGCGATGAGATCTATGCGTGCAATTGCGGCGAGAAGTGCCCCTGCAACACCATGTCGCGCAACCCCGGGAATTGCACCTGCGGGTCGCCAATGGTCAAGGCGAAGGTGCTCAAGGTCGAACCGGGGACCGCGGAAATCAAGGCTGATTCATGGGACAAGCCCCGGGTTTTCAAAACGGTCGGCAAGTACACCTGCAATTGCGGACCGGATTGCAAATGCGACACCATCAGCCAGAACCCCGGCAAGTGCACCTGCGGTGCCGACATGGTTAAAGTGGGAAAATAACCGGAAAGGACTCGAACCTGAACAGGGATAGACCATGGCGCTCTGCCCGGGGTCTATTCCTGTTTTTTCATTCCTAGGGGTTTGAAGATGTGGAAATTTCTCATCTGCGCCATCGTCGCATGGTCAGCCTTTTTTCTGCCGGGTATTTGCTGGGCGCAAGGTGACGTGCAGAATCACCCCTCGTGCCCGCTGTGCGGCATGGACAGGCATGACTATGCGCACAGCCGGATGCTGCTCCAGTACCGCGACGGGAGCTCTCTCGGCACGTGCAGCATTCACTGCGCGGCAATGGAACTGGCCCTGAACCGCCAGAAGATTGTCCTGAATCTCTCCGCCGCAGATTACACCACGAAAAAACTGATCGATGCGAAGAAGGCATTCTGGGTCATCGGCGGCAGCAGGCCCGGCGTGATGACAGCCCGGGCCAAGTGGGCCTTCGAAAGGCAAAGCGATGCCGAGGGCTTCACGAGGCAGCAGGGAGGGAAACTCGCAGCCTTCGAGGATGCCATGCGCGCCACCTTTCAGGATATGCATGACGATATAAAGCTGATCCGGGAGAAAAGGGCGCGGCACGCCGCAGCCCTGCAGGATGTAAAAGACCATCCGGAATGCAAGTACTGCGGCATGAACCGGGAACTCTACGCATTCAGCAGGATGCTTATCAGGTATGCCGGGGGCCCGGCCACGGGGACCTGCAGCATCCATTGCTCCGCCATCGATCTGGCCCTGAACATCGAAAAGATGCCCGAGGTCACATTGGTGGGGGATTATCGCACGAAGAGGCTGATTGATGCCGAGAAGGCCGTCTGGGTGATTGGCGGAAATAAAGGGGGTGTCATGTCGATCAAGGGGAAATGGGCTTTCGAAAACAGGGCCGATGCGCAAGCCTTTATAAGGGAAAACGGCGGCGCCACAGCGTCCTTCGATGAGGCAATGAAGGCAACCTTTGATGATATGTACGAGATTCTCAGGTAAAGGTTGATTTTGCCCCGCGGGAAATCCCGGGGATGCCCCGTCTGCCATGCCCGCCGGTTTAACAGAATTGGATTTGAATAAATGTGCCGGATTGCAGTTTCGGACGGCACAGGGTCGAAAAAAAAGAAAGGGGTTAGACGATAATGTCCAACCCCTTTTGTTTATTTTTATGGTGCCGAAGCCGGGACTTGAACCCGGACGGGTTGTGCCCACTACCCCCTCAAGATAGCGTGTCTACCAAATTCCACCACTTCGGCACGTTCAAAAGAGCGATCATACTAGAGTCTTTTGGCAATCTTGTCAATTGGGAAAAGATCTCTATTTTGCTTCGGGAGCCGGAGCGTTCTGCTGGGGTGCCTGCTGCTGCGGCACTTGCGGCTGCGTTGGGGCAGTCTGCTCGGCGGCAGTCGGTGCGGAATCCATAACGGAACGTCCTTTGCTAGCGGAAAAATACGCCAGGTACAGGGACGTCATCATGAATACCAGGGCCACAACCGTCGTTATTTTTCCCAGGAATGTGCCGGGCCCGCTGCTCCCGAATATAGTCTGGCTTGAGCCTCCGAAAGCGGCCCCCATGCTTGCCCCTTTTCCCCTCTGGAGCAGCACTATCAAAACCAGCAGGAAACAAACAAGAATATGAATGATAACTATGAAAATCTGCACTTCAAGACCTCTGTTTAAATTAGGACCTGATTATCCTCACAAAAGAGTCCAGGTCAAGGCTTGCCCCCCCGACGAGGGCTCCGTCTATATCGGGCTCGGACATCAGCCCTTTTATATTGTCCGGCGTGACGCTGCCCCCGTAAATAATTCTCATTTGGGCGGCGGCGCTCCCGGAATACATCTTCCCCAGTTCCGACCGGATGAAAGCGTGAGCCTCTGCGGCCTGCCCGGGTGTCGCTGTTTTGCCCGTGCCGATTGCCCATACCGGTTCGTAAGCGACAGCGACCCGGCTTATATCACCCCTCGGGATATTCTTCAATCCCTGATTTAATTGCCTTTTTATTACCTTGAATGTTTTCCCCGCATCACGCTCATCCAGGGTTTCGCCGATGCAGAATATTACACTGAGGCCGGCTTCCAGGCAAGCCCGCTTGTCTTGAGGTTGATCTGGCGGTCTTTCTCCCCGAATATCCTGCGCCGCTCGGAATGCCCGATTATAACGTATGAACAGCCCGCCTCCAGGAGCATGGAGGCCGAGATTTCACCGGTGAAGGCCCCCTGCTTTTCCCAGAACACGTCCTGGGCAGCTATCCCTATACCGGAGCCGCGTGCCTCCGCCGAGGCTGCCTGCAAAGAGGTGAACGGGGGAGCCAGGACCACCTCACGGTTGGCGGGAGCCGGAAGGTGCGGCTTCAGGGCGCGAATGAAATCCGCCGTTTCCGCGGCGGTCTTGTTCATTTTCCAGTTGGCCGCGATCAGTGCCCGCGGCATTTCAGGCCCCCAACTTTTTACCGATGTATACTGCCAGGTCTCTCATCCGGCACGCGTAACCGCTTTCGTTGTCATACCAGGCGAATACCTTGACGAAATTGCCGTCCAGGACCTTCGTGAGGGGCGCGTCGAAAATGGCCGAGTACGGGCTGCTGGTGAAGTCCACGGAGACAAGCTCTTCCTCGCAATATTGCAATATGCCCTTCAGGTCCTTTTGAGCGGCCTGCTTTTACAGCATTGTTGATTTCATCGACTGTCACGTTGCGGCCCAGTTCGGCCACAAAATCGACCAGGGACACGTTTGGCGTGGGGACCCGCAGCGCAAGGCCGTCAAGTTTTCCCTTCAGTTCCGGGATGACTTCGGTCACGGCCTTGGCCGCCCCCGTCGAAGTCGGGACGATGGACATCGCGGCGGCCCTGGCCCGTCTCAAATCGCTGTGGGAGCCGTCAAGCAGCCTCTGGTCCATGGTGTAAGAGTGCACCGTCGTCATCAGGCCCCTCTTGATCGTGAAATTTTCATGGAGGACTTTCACGACAGGGGCCAGGCAATTGGTCGTGCACGAGGCATTGGAGATAATATGGTGCTTCGCAGGGTCGTAATCTTTCTCGTTGACGCCCATGCAGAAGGTTGCGTCCACGCCTTTACCCGGCGCCGCTATGATCACTTTTTTCGCGCCGGCGGCCAGGTGCTGGGCAGCCTGGTCCCTTTTGCGGAACTTGCCCGTTGCCTCCATCACTATATCCACCCCCAGGTCTTTCCAGGGGATCTGATCGAGGTTCGTTGCATTGGTTATTTTGATTTTCTTCCCGTTTACGATGATGCAGTCGCCGTCACAGGCCACTTCGGCCTGGATTTTTCCATGCACGGAATCGTATTTCAGGAGGTGAGCCAGTACGTCTGATTTTGCCCGGGAGTTGACCGCGACAATATCGAGGTCATCGCTGTCTATGCAAGTCCTTATTAAATACCTTCCAACGCGGCCAAAGCCGTTTATGCCGATGCGGATTCCCATTATGGACCTCCGAGTTTAATTAGTTCCGCCTTGCTCTCAACGTGGCGGACTTATGGTGATTTAACCGAGGAATGATAATCCTGCGTGAGGTGTTTAGTCAAATGATATTTGAGTGGACAGGGTTGCAATTAGCATCTCTCCGGTCCCCTCCAAGGTCCCGGTGTGAGCTACTCGCTGTCCCTCTGGCCAGGCGGCTGAAAAAGAAATTGAAAGGGGGCGGGCATTGAAAAATCCGGGGTCGCCTGGAGAATTTGAAACGCCCGGTCCGGCCCGTTCGAGGGGCTCTTTTTTATTGACTTTTCCAGCCCGGGAGATTTGAATGAGGGCTATGAAGATCCGCAAATCGATCATCGCGGGGACATGGTATCCCGGGAACCCCAGGACGCTCAGGGGGGAAATTGAAAGGTATATTGACAGGGCGGAAACCCCGCAGCTCGGCGGGATTGTCGCGCTGGTATCTCCCCACGCCGGTTATGTATATTCCGGGCAGGTCGCGGCTTTTGGCTACAAACTTCTCCAGGGGCGGGGAATCGAGAAGGTCATAGTGCTGGGGCCGAGCCACAGGGTCGCTTTCCGGGGGGCCGCTCTTTACGGGGAGGGAGGCTTCGAAACCCCCCTGGGCATTGTCGAAACGGACACTGACCTATCCGCCAGGATAGCGGGAAAAGACCCGTCCATCGGGACAAGCTCCGGATGCCCATGCCCAGGAGCACTCGATAGAAATACAGCTGCCCTTTCTTCAGGTCGTCCTCGGGGCCTTCAAGTTCGTGCCCGTGCTCATGGGTGACCAGGGCAGGAGGACATGTGAGGCCCTGGCGAAGGCCATTATACCCCTCATGGACGAGAAGACGATCCTGATTGCCAGTTCGGACCTGTCGCATTACCGCCCTTACGATTCCGCGGTGGCCATTGACAGGGTTATCCTGGACAGGGTAGAAGCCATGGATGCGGACGGGCTCCTCTCCGACCTGGAATCCGGCCGGGCCGAGGCGTGCGGGGGAGGGCCCATAGCGGCTGCCATAATGGCGGCGAGGGGGCTCAAGGCCGGCAAAAGCTCCGTCCTGAAATACGCCAATTCCGGCGATGTGACCGGGGACCGTTCCCAGGTCGTGGGATATTTATCGGCTGTTTTTACGAAGGGTTGATCCAAATGGAAAAAAAAGGGCTGGTGGGAACCGCTTCCGGGCTTTCCGACGAGGAAAAGGAAAGCCTCCTGAAGCTTGCGAGGGCGACCCTGGAAAAAAAATTGCTTGGAAAGGGTATGTCGGGTGAGGGCGACCTGGAATCCTCGATTCTCAAAGAGATAAGGGGCGCTTTCGTGTCCCTCCACAAAAAAGGAAGGCTCAGGGGCTGCATCGGCTGCATTGAGGGGAGAAAGCCGCTCGTGACAACCATAGAGGAAATGGTGAATGCCGCCGCTTTCAGGGACCCGAGATTCCCGCCGGTGGGGGCGGACGAGCTTAAGGACCTCGATATTGAAATTTCCGTGCTCACACCCCTTGAACCAATCAGCAATACCGGGGAAATAACAATAGGGGTGCATGGGTTGTTTGTCGAAAGGGGCAGCATGCTGCGGCCTGCTCCTGCCCCAGGTTGCCACCGAGTGGGGCTGGGACCGGATCAGGTTCCTGGAAGAGACTTGCAGGAAGGCGGGCCTGCCGCCCGGGGCGTGGAAAGAAAAGGGCACAAAAGTTTACATTTTTTCCGCAGATGTTTTTGGAGAAAGCCGCTCGTAATTCAGCAAATAATTCTTGACATAAGTGACTTTTCCCCCTAAACTCCCAATTTCGATTTTCCCTCGAAGGTGAATAGCTTTATTCATCTCTGGGGAGATATGCGATTTTACAGGGAGTTTGCTGGCGTAGCTCAACAGGTAGAGCAGCTGATTTGTAATCAGCCGGTTGCGGGTTCGAGTCCCATCGCCAGCTCCATTGTCAGCTCAATGGAGGGGTACCCGAGTGGCCAAAGGGAGCAGACTGTAAATCTGCCGGCGCAGCCTACGGAGGTTCAAATCCTCCCCCCTCCACCATAAAAAAGTGAGCGGGAGTAGCTCAGGGGCTAGAGCGTCAGCCTTCCAAGCTGAGGGTCGCGGGTTCGAATCCCGTTTCCCGCTCCAAATTTTAAAGAGCGGGTATCAACGCCGGGGGAATCCGGTGAAAAATTATAGGGGCACAGGCCCACGTAGCTCAGTCGGTAGAGCACATCCTTGGTAAGGATGAGGTCACCAGTTCAATCCTGGTCGTGGGCTCCATTGAAAGCAGGTCTTATGAGAAATATCATTACTTTGGCGTGTACCGGTTGCAAGCAGAGGAACTACTCCACCACCAAGAACAAGAGGACCATGCAGGACAGGCTGGAATTGAAGAAGTACTGCAAATTCTGCCGCTCGCATACAATCCACCGGGAGACTAAATAATTAAGGAACAGGCCAGTAGCTCTAACGGATAGAGCGCCGGACTCCAAATCCGGATGCTGGGGGTTCGAATCCCTCCTGGCCTGCCATTATTTTGCAGGGTAAAAATGGATAAAATAAAAGAACTTGCGGCAAAAATAAAACAGTTCCTCAGGGAAGTCCGGGTCGAACTCAGGAAAGTGACGTGGCCTTCTTTCAAAGGGGCGATGGCTTCCACGTCAGTCGTTATCGTTGTTGTCGTGATTGTCTCCATTTTCCTCGGGGTCGTCGACTTCGGCCTTACGAGGACTTATAAGGCTGATTCTGGGATAAAAAATGGCTCTAAAGTGGTATGTGGTTCATACGTATTCGGGTTTTGAGGGGAAGGTAAAGCGCTCCCTTCAGGAGAGGATAGAGACGTCCGATATGCAGGATTATTTCGGCGAAGTCCTCATACCCGAAGAGGACATTGTCGAACTCGTGAAGGGCGAGAAAAAGACCTCCAAGAGGAAGTTCTTCCCGGGTTACATCCTGGTCCGCATGGAGATGAACGACGAGACATGGCACATAGTGAAAAACACCCCCAAGGTGACCGGATTCATCGGGAGCAAGGACAAGCCTTCCCCCATTTCCGATGCCGAGGTGGAAGCCCTCAGGACCCGCATTGACGAGGGGACGCTGAAGCCGAAACCCAAGTTCAAATTTGAAAACGGCGACCATGTCCGCATCATCGACGGCCCGTTCACCAATTTTGACGGGGTAATCGATGAGGTCAAGCCGGAAAAAGGCAAGCTGCGGGTTATAGTCAGCATATTCGGCAGGTCAACCCCGGTTGAGCTCGATTTCATCCAGGTGGTTCATAGCTAAAACCCCGCGGGCAGCGGGTCAATAAATTTCAGGTGAAGCAAAAATGGCAAAGAAAGTAATCGCAAATATCAAATTACAGATTACGGCAGGCAAGGCAACACCCTCCCCGCCGGTCGGCCCCGCCCTCGGTCAGCACGGAGTCAATATCATGGAATTCTGCAAGGCTTACAACGCCATGACGCAGAGCCAGGAAGGGATGGTGGTCCCGGTTATCATTACGGTTTACGCCGACCGCTCGTTTACGTTCGTTACAAAGACCCCGCCTGCCTCGGTGCTCCTGAAACAGGCCGCCAAGATCGCCAAGGGCTCAAGCAACCCCAAAAGGGACAAAGTGGCGTCGGTGACCGCGAAACAGGTGAGGGACATCGCGGAGTTGAAGTTCAACGACCTCAATGCGGTCGATATAAACAATGCTATCCGCATTATTGAGGGCACGGCAAGATCAATGGGAATCGAGGTCGTGAAGTAAATAAGACGAGGTATACAATGTCCAGAGGTAAAAAATACGAAGAAGCTAAAAAATTGATTGAGCCGGGCCAGCGTTATCCCCTCAAGGATGCGATGGAACTGGTTGAGAAGATCCGCGACGGCCAAATTCGACCAGACGGTCGATGCGGCAATCCGCCTGGGGGTCAACCCCAAGCATGCCGACCAGATGGTCAGGGGGAGCGTCGTCCTTCCCAACGGCCTGGGGAAAACCGTTCGGGTCCTTGTTTTTGCCAAAGGCGAGAAGCAGAAGGAAGCGTTGGATGCCGGAGCGGATTTCGCGGGTTCCGACGAGCTCGTGGAAAAAATCAAAGAGGGATGGATGGATTTTGACAGGGTGATAGCCACGCCGGACCTGATGGGGACGGTTGGGAAGCTCGGCAAGATCCTGGGCCCGAGGGGGCTTATGCCGAACCCCAAGGTAGGCACCGTCACATTTGAAGTGGGCAAGGCGGTTAAGGAACAAAAAGCGGGCAAGGTTGAATTCAGGGTCGAAAAGGCCGGGATCGTCCACAGCCCCATCGGAAAAGTGTCATTCGGGTCGGACAAGCTCCTCGAGAACCTGTTAGCCCTGATGGAAACAATTATCAAACTGAAACCGGCATCAAGCAAAGGGACTTATCTAAAATCCATATCACTTTCCGCAACAATGGGGCCCGGAGTAAAAGTGGATCCCGTAGACGTAAGAAATGTCCTGAAATAAACATTTAGACAAGCAAACTTATAACGGTCAGAGACAGCAGGTACAGAATGTTTAATCCGATCGGCGGCCTGCCGAGACTGCAGAGATTATCAAGGTATTCTTCCTGTATGTGTTCTGGCTCAAGGCTGCCTTAGGCGGTCTATTGAATCAGAGATGAGAGGAGGTTAGCAATTGGATCGAACCAAGAAAGAGCAGGTTGTTGCAGAGCTCCACGACAGGCTCAAGGGCGTGAAACTGGCCGTTCTCGCGGGTTATACCGGGATGAAAGTCACCAAGATCGAGTCCCTGAGAAACGATCTGCGCAAATCCGGCACGGAATTCAGGGTAATTAAAAACACCCTGCTGAGGATAGCTTCCCAGGATACAGCCGTTGCCGCATTTGAAGATTACCTGAAGGGGCCGCTCGCAATAATCCTGAACAGCGGCGACGTGGTCGAGCCTACGAAAGTGCTGGTGGATTTCGCCCGCAAAAATTCGGAGCTCGACATCAAGGCGGGCCTGCTGGACGGCAAATTGATCACCAGGGACCAGCTTCAGCAGCTGGCGGAACTGCCCAGCAGGGAAGTCCTGCTGGCAAAACTGCTTTCGGTCATGGTGGGTCAGCAGACCAATCTGGTCAACGTTCTGAGCGCGGTTCCAAGGAGTTTCGTCCAGGTACTGGAAGCCTATCGCTCCAAAAAAGAAAAAGCAGCTTAAAACAACATACAGGAAGGAAGGAAATAGAAAAATGGCAGATATCAGCAGAGAAGACGTAATCAAATTTATTGAGGGAATGACTGTTCTTGAACTCTCCGAGCTCGTGAAAGAGCTCGAAACCCGCTTTGGCGTTTCGGCAGCGGCCCCGGTACAGATGGTGGCCGGCGGAGCGGCAGGCCCGGCGGCGGCCCCTGCAGAGGAAGAGAAAACGGAATTTGACGTGATACTCACCGGGTTCGGCGAACAGAAGATCCAGGTTATCAAGGTTGTCCGCGCCCTGACAGGCCTCGGGCTCAAGGAAGCCAAGGACCTCGTGGAAGGCGTGCCCAAGCCGGTCAAGGAAGGTGTCCAGAAAGCGGAAGCCGAGGACGTGAAGAAGAAGCTGGAAGAGTCCGGCGCAACCGTAGAGATAAAGTAAAGCGAAACGGCGCGGAAATTCCGGATTATCCGGAATTTCCGCTTATGGCTTAAAGACCATATCGAAGGGAACTATGACAGAGATAAGGAAAAATTTTGGACATATCCGGAAAATCGTGGATATTCCCAACCTGATCGAAATCCAGAGGAAGTCGTACGACAAGTTTCTCCAGATGGATACCGATCCTGACAAGCGCGGGAATATCGGCCTTCAGGGCGCTTTTAAAAGCGTTTTCCCGATAAAGGACTTCAGCGGGAAATGTTCGCTGGAGTTTGTCAATTACAAGATCGGAGACGTGAAATACGATGTAAAGGAGTGTGTTCAGAAGGGCATGACTTATGCCGCACCCCTTAAAATCGTGGTCAGGCTTGTAGTTTTTGACTCGGATAGAGGCAGCGAGCAGAAACTGATCCGCGACATCAAGGAGCAGGAAATCTATTTCGGCGAGATCCCCCTGATGACGGAAAGCGGGACTTTCGTGGTCAACGGCACCGAGCGGGTCATTGTCAGCCAGCTGCACCGCTCGCCCGGCATTTTCTTCGACCATGACAAGGGCAAGACCCATGCCGGCGGCAGGCTCCTTTTCTCCGCCAGGATAATACCTATCCGGGGGTCCTGGCTCGACCTGGAATTTGATCCGAAAGATCTTATCTACGTGAGAATCGACAGGCGGCGGAAAATGCCTGTCACTATCCTTTTGAAGGCCATGGGTAATACCGCGGCCGACATACTGCAGTATTTCTACGGCATCGAAAAGATAAAAATCGATAAAGACAAGCTCTACCTGGCGTTAAATGAAGCGGTGCTTGGAGACAAGGCCCCTGAGGACATCAAAGGCTCTGGAACCGAGGTCGTGGTCAAGAAGGGCAGAAAGATCACAAAAGCCTCTCTCAAGAGGCTCTACCGAGCTCAAGATGACCCAGATGCCTGTAGAGAGCGATTACGTTCTTGGCAAGATACTGGCTGCGGATGTGATGGACCCCGAAACAGGCGAAGTCCTGATCCGCTGCAATACCGAGCTGACCCGCGAGCGCCTCGATACAGTCCTGCAGAAGGGCATCGGGGAACTGAATTTCATTCATATAGACGAGGACGGCTCCAATACCTCGATCAGGGACACCCTTATCGTTGACAACACCGCGGGAGAAGACGAGGCAGTGCTGGAGGTATATCGGAGGTTGAGGCCCAGCAACCCGCCCACCCCGGAGACGGCCCGGAAATTTTTCAAAAGCCTCTTTTTTGATGCGGAGACCTACGACCTGTCGGATGTCGGCCGGGTCAAGATGAATTACAAGCTCCACCTGGATGCCGCGAGGAACCTCACGATCCTCAGGAACGCAGATATCCTGGCGGCCGTCAAGTACCTCATTGACCTGAAAAACGGCAGCGGCGACTGCAGTGTCGACGATATCGACCACCTCGGGAACAGGAGGGTCAGGTCGGTCGGCGAGCTCATCGAAAACCAGTACCGCGTCGGCCTGGTCAGGATGGAGCGGGCGATCAAGGAAAAAATGAACATCCAGGACGTCGAGACCATGATGCCGCATGATCTCGTCAATGCCAAGCCCGTTTCGGCGGTGGTCAACGAATTTTTCGGCAGTTCCCAGCTGTCCCAGTTCATGGACCAGACCAATCCGCTTTCGGAGATTACCCATAAGCGCAGGCTCTCGGCCCTGGGCCCCGGCGGTTTGACCAGTGAAAGGGCGGGCTTTGAAGTCCGTGACGTGCACCCGACCCATTACGGCCGCATCTGTCCGGTTGAGACGCCGGAAGGCCCCAACATCGGTCTGATCGTTTCCCTCAGCTCGTATGCCACGGGTGAACGAATACGGATTCATCGAGACCCCCTACAGGGTGGTCAAGGACGGGAAGGTCCTCAACGAAATCAGGTATCTCACTGCAATAGAGGAAGAGCAGTACGTAATAGCCCAGGCCAATGCTCCCATAGATGCTCTGGCAAATTCCTCGAGCCGCTTGTTTCCTCCCGCAAGGGCGGGGACTTTGTCGCGGTGGTGCCGACGGAAGTCCATCTTATGGACGTTTCGCCCGACCAGCTGGTCAGCGTTGCGGCCGGCCTGATTCCGTTCCTGGAGCATGACGACGCCAACAGGGCCCTCATGGGCTCGAACATGCAGAGGCAGGCTGTTCCGCTGATGCGGCCCGAAATGCCCCTCGTCGGCACCGGGATGGAGGGCGTTGTCGCCCGCGATTCGGGGGCTGTCATCGTGGCCAAGCGCTCCGGCGTGGTCGAGAGCGTGGACGCCTCGCGCATTGTCGTGAAATGCGATATCCAGGAAAAGGACAACGGTTTCGACACCGGAGTGGACATCTATAACCTGACCAAGTACCAGCGCACCAACCAGGATACCTGCTTCAACCACAAACCGATAGTCATATGTGGGAGACAGGGTCAACAAGGGCGAGGTCATAGCGGACGGCCCGGCAACGGATATGGGTGAGCTTGCCCTGGGCCGCAATGTCATGGTCGCCTTCATGTCATGGGGCGGTTACAACTACGAGGACTCAATCCTGGTCAGCGAGAGGGTTGTGAAGGACGACGTCTACACCTCGATCCATATCGAGGAATTCGAGACCATGGCGCGGGACACCAAACTGGGCAAGGAAGAGATCACCCGCGATATACCGAACGTCGGCGAGGAGGCCCTGAAGAACCTCGACGAGAGCGGAATCGTCCGCATGGGTGTTGCAGTGAAGCCCGGCGATATCCTGGTCGGCAAGATCACTCCCAAAGGGGAGACCCAGCTCTCTCCGGAAGAGAAACTGCTGCGCGCGATATTCGGCGAGAAGGCGGGAGATGTGCGGGATACGTCATTGCGTGTGCCTCCCGGGGTCGAGGGCATCGTCATTGATGCCAAGATTTTCACCCGCAAAGGCGCGGAGCGCGACCGCCGTTCCCAGATATCGAGCAGGAAGAGGCGCAGCGGCTCATGAAAGACCGCGACGACGAAATCCGGATCATCCGGGAAAGCGTCAAGAAGAACATCGTTTCCATGCTGGTCGGCAAGACTTCGGCCTCCAAGATCATGGACCCGAAGAAGAAAAAGATCCTGCTGAAAAAAGGCGACACGATTACCGAGGATATCCTCGAAGCAATGCCGTTTTCGCTCTGGGAAAATATTACCCTGCAGGGTGATGATGCCCTCGAGGAACAGGTAAAGACCATATTCAGCAACCTTAGCCGGAAGATAGACCTGGTTGAAGCCTTCTGCGACGAGAGGATCGACAGGCTCAAGGCCGGGGACGAGCTGCCTCCCGGCGTTATCAAGATGGTCAAGGTCTATATCGCCATCAAGAGAAAGCTCTCGGTGGGAGATAAAATGGCCGGGCGCCACGGCAACAAGGGCGTCCTGTCAAGGATCCTCCCGGAAGAGGACATGCCGTTCTTCAAGGACGGCACGCCCGTGGATATCATCCTGAATCCTCTGGGCGTCCCCTCGCGAATGAACGTGGGCCAGATCCTGGAGACGCACCTGGGCTGGGCGGCGAAAGGCATTGGAGAGAAAATCGGGGAACTTTACGATCAGAAGCGCGATATCGATCTTCTCCGCAAGGAAATAAAGAAGTTCTACGGCTCGAAAGAATTCGAAAGTTTGTGGACGGCGCGACAGAAGATGAAATCAAGAGGTTCTTCGGAAGGCTCAAAAAAGGCATCCCCATGGCCACCCCCGTTTTCGACGGGGCCGAGGAAGGCGGCCATCAGGGAAATGCTCAAAGTTTCGGACCTGCCGCAGACGGGCCAGGTGGTCCTGTTTGACGGTCGCTCGGGCGAACCATTCGACCGGGAAATCACAGTTGGTATGATTTACATGCTTAAGCTTCACCATCTTGTTGACAATAAGATTCATGCGAGGTCCATCGGACCGTACTCACTTGTTACGCAGCAGCCGCTTGGTGGAAAGGCGCAGTTTGGAGGCCAGAGACTTGGAGAAATGGAAGTATGGGCCATGGAAGCCTACGGGGCGGCCTATTCGCTCCAGGAATTTCTCACGGTCAAGTCCGACGATGTCGCCGGCCGCACGCGCATTTACGAAGCTATCGTGAAAGGGGAGCACACACTTGAACCGGGCCTGCCCGAGTCGTTCAACGTCCTGGTAAAAGAGCTCCAGAGCCTCGCACTTGACGTGCAGCTGGTCGAGAAGGAGTAGTGGTCGGTAACATTACCCATCACAAAAACAAGGAGTAAGCGAATTGGAAGATATATTCAGCTTTTTTGAAAAACCAAAAGATCCTATCCGGTTCAATGCCATCAGAATATCTCTGGTTTCGCCGGATAAGATTTATTCAGAAAATAAAAAGCCGCCGGATATCTGGTCTTACGGCGAAGTGAAAAAACCGGAGACAATCAATTACCGGACATTCAAACCGGAGCGAGACGGGCTTTTCTGCGCCAAGATTTTCGGCCCTGTGAAAGATTACGAATGCCTGTGCGGACGCTACAAGAGAATGAAGCACCGCGGCGTCGTCTGCGAAAAGTGCGGCGTCGAAGTTATCCAGTCCAAGGTGAGGCGCGACAGGATGGGCCACATCGCCCTGGCTGCCCCGGTAGCCCACATCTGGTTCCTCAAAAGCCTGCCCAGCCGAATCGGCAGCATCCTCGACCTCACGTTGAAGGAAGTCGAGAAGGTGCTGTATTTCGAGTCCTGGATGGTACTGAACCCGAAAGACACCCCGCTGAAGAAAATGGAGCTCCTTTCGGAAGAGAGGCTCATGGAAGCCAAGGAGACTTACGGCCCTGATGCTTTCGAGTATGGAATAGGAGCGGAGGCAGTCCGCAAACTCCTGCAGGAAGTCGATATCGACAAGATGGTGGACGAACTCCGCGCGGAACTGAAGGAGACGACGTCCGATACCAAGAAGAAGAAAATTGCCAAAAGGCTGAAGGTCAGCGAGGCCCTGAAAAAATCCAGAAACAGGCCCGAATGGATGATCCTGACCGTGCTGCCGGTAATCCCGCCGGATTTGCGGCCGCTTGTCCCCCTTGACGGCGGGCGTTTTGCGACATCCGACCTCAATGACCTGTACCGCCGGGTCATAAACAGGAACAACCGCCTGAAGAGGCTCATGGAGCTCAATGCGCCGGAGATCATTATCCGCAATGAAAAGCGGATGCTCCAGGAAGCTGTCGACGTCCTGTTCGATAACGGCAGGAGAGGCAAGGCGATTACCGGGTCCAACAAGAGGCCCCTGCGCTCCCTGTCCGATATGCTGAAAGGAAACAGGGCCGCTTCCGCCAGAACCTCCTCGGCAAGCGCGTCGACTACTCGGGAAGGTCGGTCATCACCGTCGGCCCGGACCTGAGGCTGCACCAGTGCGGGCTTCCCAAGAAGATGGCCCTCGAGCTCTTCAAGCCATTTATTTACAACCGTCTTGAAGAGAAGGGTTATGTAACAACAGTAAAGAGCGCCAAGAAGATGGTGGAGAGGGAATCACCCGAAGTCTGGGACGCCCTCGACGAAGTCGTCCGGGAATACCCGGTAATGCTCAACAGGGCGCCGACCCTTCACAGGCTGGGGATCCAGGCCTTCGAGCCCGTCCTGATCGAAGGCAAGGCCATCCAGCTGCACCCGCTCGTCTGTACGGCTTTCAACGCGGACTTTGACGGCGACCAGATGGCCGTCCATGTCCCGCTCTCC
>CAWASK010000005.1:0-52166 GCA_963784735.1 uncultured delta proteobacterium
AGGAATAATTCTGAATAATTATACATTTTGTGCCTCATAATACGGCAAATGACTGCCTTATAAAAATTACAAAATTATCTTTTTTCGGCCAAATACCCCGAAAATTTGGCTGAAAATCACACAAAAATGTTTGATTTCGCCAATAAAATATGGTTAAAGGTTGCCGTTTGCTAACGGCCATGCTGAATAAAAAATCATCGACAAAAAATATCGGCTTATTCAACCCCGAGGAGGTCGAGAGGAAGGCCGACCTGATCCTGCGGATACTTTTAAATTCCCGGGACCCCCTCGGGTCAAGGGTCATCTCCCGCAAGATGGAAGAGATGGGGGTATCCCTGAGCGAGAGGACGGTGCGCTACCATTTGCGCATCGCGGACGAGCGGGGGTTGACCAGGCTCGTGGGCAGGCGCGACGGGCGGGTGATAACGCCGAAAGGCATCGAGGAGCTGAAACATTCGCGCGTCCAGGACAAGATCGGATTCGTGATTTCCCGTATCGAGTCCCTGGCCTTCCGCACGACATTCGACCCCGTTTCGAAGCAGGGCCTCGTTCCCGTCAATATCTCGTACTTCGAAAAGGGCCAGTTTGACGAGGCCGTTGATTTGATGGTGCCGGTCTTCAAGTCGGGCCTGGCGGTGAGCGAGCTGGTAATGAAGGCGGAAGAGGGCCAGACGATAGGCGATACGGTCGTCCCACCGGGCAAAACGGCCCTGGCGACCGTCTGCAGCATAGTTGTAAACGGCGTGCTCCTGAAAAGCGGGGTCCCCATGGATTCCAGGTTCGGGGCAATCCTCGAGATTTCCGACTTTCAGCCGCACCGGTTTGTCGAACTCATATTTTACAACGGTTCATCGCTTGACCCTTCCGAGGCGTTTATCCGGGCCAACATGACCTCGGTCCGAAAGGCCGTTGAGACGGGCAGCGGGAATATCCTTGCAAACTACAGGGAAATACCGGGTGTGTGCCATGACCTGACCCGGAACATCCTGGAAAACATGAAAAAGTCTGAAATCTATGGCGTCCTTGCCCTCGGAGAAAAGAGCAAATCGCTGTGCCAGATACCGGTGGATGTGAACAAGATAGGGCTGATCCTTGTAGGGGGGCTCAACCCGATAGCGTGCGCCCAGGAGGCCGGCATTTCCGCCGAACATCACGCCATGTCCACTTTGCTGGATTACAGCGCTTTGGTCCATATAGATGATTTAAGGCGGAAATGAGGAAACCTGGATAGGTTGTAATTATTCACAATTAAATAAATGAAGGAGGATTTGAAGTGTCCGTTATTACAGAAGTCATCGAAAAGGTTAAGAGGCAGGACCCCGACCAGATCGAGTTCCATCAGGCAGTGGAAGAGGTCATGGAAACACTGGAACCCACAGTGAAAAAGCACCCCGAATTTGTCAAGGCGAAGATCTACGAGCGCCTCGTGGAGCCGGACAGGACCTTGATGTTCAGGGTGCCCTGGCTTGATGATAAAGGCAATGTCCAGGTGAACAGGGGCTTCCGCGTGCAGTTCAACAACGCCATAGGGCCGTACAAGGGTGGCCTCAGGTTCCATCCGTCCGTGCGCCTTGGCACCATCAAGTTCCTCGGTTTCGAGCAGATATTGAAGAATTCCCTCACAACCCTGCCGATGGGCGGGGCGAAGGGCGGCTCCGATTTCGACCCGAAGGGCAAGTCCGACAACGAAGTCATGAAGTTCTGCCAGTCGTTCATGAGGGAGCTATTCAGGCACATCGGCCCCGACACGGACGTCCCGGCGGGCGACATCGGGGTGGGCGGCCGTGAGATAGGCTACCTTTACGGGTATTACAAGAAGATCCGCAACGAGCACACGGGCGTGCTGACCGGCAAGGGCATGGAGTACGGCGGAAGCCTGATCCGTCCCGAGGCGACCGGGTACGGGACCACGTATTTTGCGGCCGAGATGCTGGCCACCAGGGGCATGGATTTCAAAAACAAGATCGTAGCGATCAGCGGATCGGGAAATGTGGCCCAGTATGCCATCGAAAAAGTCAACCAGCTGGGCGGCAAGGTCATCATGCTTTGCGATTCGAGCGCCTCAATAATTGACGAAGCCGGTATCAGCCCCAAGAAATGCGAATACGTGATCAAGCTGAAAAACGTCAAGCGCGGCCGGATCAAGGAATACGCCGACAAGTACACCGAAGCCGTGTGCTATGAAGGGAAGAGCGTCTGGGATGTTATCCGCGACCAGGGAATGAAGGTCCACATTGCGCTGCCGTGCGCGACCCAGAACGAGGTTGACGCTTCGCATGCGAAGGCGCTCGTGAAGAACGGCTGCGTGTGCGTTGCCGAAGGCGCCAACATGCCCTCAACGCCCGAAGCCATAAAGATTTACCAGGATGCCGGGATCCTCTACGGCCCGGGCAAGGCGGCCAACGCCGGCGGCGTGGCGACTTCAGGCCTCGAAATGAGCCAGAACAGCCTGCGCCTGCTGTGGACCCGCGAGGAGGTCGATAACAGGCTGCTCGGGATCATGAGGAGCATCCACAAGTCCTGCCTGGATGCGGCCGAAACCTACGGCACAAAGGGAGATTACGTGACGGGCGCCAATATCGCCGGCTTCCTGAAAGTCGCCAGGGCGATGCTCGCCTACGGTGTCGTGTAATAGAAATTAACAGATTCTTCTGCCAGTCCGAAAGGGGCCGAACTTTTTTGATCGGCCCCTTTTTTGCGTGCGGCCTCAGTATAATTTGAGGAAAGTGATTTCCGGTTCGGCGTTGAGACGCACAGGGGTGAACGTTGTCCCTATCCCGCGGCTCACGTAAAGATATGAGCCGTCCAGCCGGAAAAGCCCGTGCGGGTAATCAGTCTTGAAATCCGCCACGCTGAGGGATATGCCCGGCAGCTTTAGAACAATCTGCCCCCCGTGGTAGTGTCCCGCCAGAGTGAGTTTTATCCCCCTTTCCGTGGCGCGGGGGAATATCTCGGGGCGGTGCGAAAGGAGTATCCGGGGGACGCCGGGCGCGGTCCCGCAGAGGGCTTCCTCGAGCTTCGCGTTCCCCCTCAGGAGGTCGGGTATGCCGAGGACCTCGAGAGGGCCGTCATCGGTATTCACCAATTGGTGGGAGTTGACGAGCAGGCGCATGCCGTGCCGCTCAAAGGCCCTCGCCAGGTAATCGGTCTTCCCATACCAGTGCTCATGGTTTCCCAGGCAGGCATACGTCCCGTACCGGGCACGGACCCGTGACAATTCCTCCAGGCACGCGGGGAGGTAATTCATCGAATTGGAAATGTAATCCCCCGTGAGGAGAAGCAGGTCCGGGTCAAGCGGCTTGATTTTCTCAACACACTGTCCTATCTCGGCCCTCGTCATAAAGTGGCCTGCGTGGATATCGGTCAGCTGGACGGCTTTCAGCTGACGCCCGAACGGGATCGAAACTTCCCGGACCCCAAATCTCTTCGCTTCCCCAAAGGCCCCGTACCCCGCGAAGGCAAAAGGGGCTGCCGCGAGGCTGCCCGCCCCGGCCCGGAGAAATGAACGCCGCCCCGGGCTCATTATCTCGCGGGCCCGGCTGCCCGGCAATGTATCGCGCCTTCGCGTGACGAGGGCGCGCCAGGCATGGCGCAGGCCCTGGATCGAGCATTATGGCCACCGCGGAAAAAACCGCGCCCAGATTCCATACTGCGGGGATGTAAAAAAGCAGAGTATGCAGCAGCCCGGGAGTGTCCGGGAGCGTGACGGCATTGACCGTGGTAAACCAGAAGACGACTGTGAGGGAAGCCATCGCGAGGCCGGCGCCCCATGATGCCATCGATTTGAAGCGCTCGGACCTGCGGGAACAAAGCAGGGCGGAGCGGATAGTGAAAAAAATATAAAGCTGGGCTGCCACCGAGGCAATGACCAATGTCAGCCGGACGGAGTAGAATTGTGCCAGACTATCCAATATTATTCCCCGAGGGGTTCAGGCGGGCGCTCAGACGCCTCGTTCGCTCGGGCCCCCAGACCAGTTTGTGCAACTGCACCTGGAGCCGGGCATTAATGTTGTCCTGCAGCATCCAGCCGGCCAGGGTTTTCAGATCCATTTTCCCGAAGACCGGCGAGATGATGGGGGGCTTCAAGGAGCTTCAGGGCACCCGGAAAATTTCCGGATGATGTCTTTCGCGTAGTCGTAATCCGCCCTGTCGCCGACAACGAATTTTACCTCGTCATCATGGGTCAGCCGGGAGAAATTGCCGAAATCGTTTTTCGCGCTCTCCCCGCTGGACGGGCACTTGACATCCAGTATTCTTATGCAGCTGCGGTCGACGAGGCTGATATCCATGCTGCCGTTCGTCTCCATGAGCACTGTCAGCCCGAGGTCGAGCAGGGCCTTGATCAGCGCCGGTGTTTCCCGCTGGTGAAGAGGTTCGCCCCCGGTGATTTCGACGAGCCGGCAATTGAAGGATGCGACATTTTTTATAATGCCCGCAATGTCCATTTGCGTCCCCTCATCGTAGGCATAACGCGTATCGCACCAGGAGCAGCGGAGGTTGCAACCGGTGAGCCTCACGAATACGCAGGGCAGGCCCGCAAATGACGATTCCCCCTGCAGGCTGAAAAAGATCTCGTTAACCTTGAGAGACACTCATTCCTCCCAGTACGTCGCCCCGGTGTTGCCGGTTTCGGATACCCTTACCCGTGGAGACGCGAAACCGCTCCCGAGTTGATTTTCCCGCTGAGCTCCCTGTAGATGATACCGGGCAATGTTTTCCGAGGTGGGGTTTATGTCCCGGAAAGGCTCCAGGTCGTTGAGGTGCTTGTGGTCGAGGCCGTCGAGGAGGTCCTGGAGATCTTTCCTTATCTGCCGGAAATCGAGGCCGATCCCGACACTGTCCAGTTCCCGGCACTTCAGGTAAACCCTGACCCTCCAGTTATGGCCGTGCACCCGGGAGCAGTTGCCCTCGTATCCCTCCAGGCAATGGGCCGCGGCGAAACCCGCCTCGACGTAAAGTTCATATATGCCGGCCATGTCTATCTAACCCTCCCTGTCCCAGCAGTACACGTTCCTCTGCGCCGTCGGCAGAATCACGAGCTCGAGGATGTTCACGTGCTCCGGGGTTTTTAAGACATAGCGGATTGCCTCCGCTATATCTCGGCGCCGAGGGGCTTGTAGCCTTTATATACCTTTTCCGCCCTGGCTCGGGTCCCCGTGGAACCGCACCTCCGAGAATTCCGTCTGGACGGCCCCCGGGCTGACGCACGAGACTCTCACCCTGGTGCCCAGCAGGTCGATGCTCATCCCCTCCGTCAGGGCCCTGACGGCGAACTTTGTCGCGTTGTAAACATTCCCCCCGGGGTAGACCTGGTGGCCGGCGACACTTCCTATATTGACAATGTGCCCGGAACCCCTTTCAACCATCAGGGGGATCATCGCGCGCGACACATTGAGCAGGCCTTTCACGTTTGTGTCAATCATCTTGTCCCAGTCCTCGAAGTCGCCTTCGTGAAGCTTGTCAAGTCCGGAGGAAAGGCCGGCGTTGTTGATGAGGATGTCGGGTGAAATACCCAGGCCCTTCAGTTCGCCCGAAAATTTCAGGACATCATCGCGGTCCCTGACATCAAGATGCCGGATGAGCGGCTTCATGGCCGTCGACGGCGCCGATTTTTGCCCGGAGCTCCTCCAGCCTCTCCAGCCTGCGGGCGACAAGCACGAGCCTGGCGCCTTCCGAGGCCAGCATCTCGGCACAGGCCCTGCCGATGCCGGAACTTGCCCCGGTGACCAATGCCGTCTTACCATGGATCACGTCCATTGTTACTCCCCCTTTCGGTCCGGGATAGTGCAGGGGCCCCTTCGCGGAACCGTTACCCAACGTGAATTAGCAGATGGCCCCGCCGGCTGACAAGACAAATATACCAATCAGCGCTCAAGGCCTGAAAATAAAAAAGCACAAACATCAGTCCGCTGGGGCGATTTTCTTTCATAGCAGTCAAAGAAAGTTTTTATTTTCATGATTTTGATGATATTATACAACAATTCGAATGTATCCGGAGTGTAAACATGAGCGATTTTTGGGTTAAGATTATTGAAAAGGAAGATGAGGACATCATCCGGCACCACTATCTCGTTTCAGCAGAGGGCCCCAAAGAAGCAAAAAAAGCCGCACTCGAGTTTATCAAGCATTTCATGGATGAGGACAGCGAGCCCGAAAAGATTCCCGACGGATATGCGTTCTGCAACCGGGCCATCTTTGTCCAGATAGGGGACATAAAGGAAACGACCAAGGAAGAATTCAAGGATTTTCTCTTAAAGATGCACACAATCAATCCGGCCTGATTTTTCAAGGGAGCGGGAAGGAAAAAAGATATGATGCGCAGGCAATAACCCCTGCGCATTTTTTTTCAGTCATTCTAAATTGGCTCCTGCGCCTGTTTCTCGCTCAGGCGCTGGGCCACGAACAGAACGGTGTTGGCGTAAGCCGTGCTGTGGTTGTAAGCGTAAATGACCCTGGCCTGCTGTTTCCTGGTCATCTTTGCTTTCCAGCCGTTGTTTTTCAGGTAATTCGCAACACTGAGGAAAGCGTCCGCCCTGGTGAACAGGTCGATTTTCCCGTTCCCGTCCGCATCGACCCCGTGCAGCGATATCTGGGAAGGCATGAACTGGCACAACCCGATTGCCCCGTAAATTGAACCGGGTACGTTCAAAAGGTCAACGCTCCCGTCCATCCCGTGGCGTATCAGGGCCTTCAACTCGCCATATGCCCAGTCCGCCTTGGAAGCGCAGCGGGCAGCGGCAAAGCCTTCCGTCCTTTCCGTGAGCAGGCCCGGTGAGACGTGGGGCTTGATCTTCCCGAGGTCGCGCGAAAGGGCCATGCTCGCCAGCGTGTTGAAGGCCTTCCTGTTTCCCATGTATTCCCCGAGCTTTGTTTCCACCAGCAGTATCGAGACTATTATCTCCTTGGGGACGCCGTACCGGGATTGGGCTTGCTCAAGCATTTTCGAGTTTTCCTTCAGGAAGGCGAAGGCCCCGTCGATCACCCGGGGGTTCTCAAAGCTCTTGTATATCCTTGTCGTCTTTTTGGCCCCCGGCGTCGGCGGCGGCCTGAAATACTTGGCCCTTATGAGGCTTTCAATTTTGCGGGTCATTACCATCGGGTCGTACTCCAGGTCCGGGGAACTGAACAGCGCCCGGATGGAAGCCTCTTCAAAGCCGTCTTTGATGAGCCTGTCCGCAAGGGGTGACCAGTCTTCAGAAATTGCCCTGTCGGGCAAGGCAAAAAAGACAAAAAATACTGAAAGGAGATTGATTAAAAGTACATTGAGATTTCTGCGCCTCGAATTCATTCCTACCCTTTGGTTGCGTACACTTCCTGCTATCTCGGTTTTCAAGCGATCAATATACCAGTGCCCGGGTTTTATCAATCGAATTCTGGTTTCCTCAGCGACGAGCTTCCGGGTAAGAGGGCTTGTCGCAGTAAGCAAGAATCTAGCAAGATGCCTAATTTTTTTATAGACATTTATGATAATTACGTGTAGGATTATGGCTAATTAAACGAGTAATTAATTTTTACAGGGAAAGGAGATATATAGAATAAAATGAAAACTTGTACGAGGTGCGGGGCGCGGAAAAGGAGCACGGGCTTTTACACGAATTCCAGGACCAGGGACGGCCTCAGGAGTGAATGCAAAGACTGCTCGAAGGATATGACCCGCCTGCTGAGAGAACGGAAAAAGAACAAGGCCTTAGGCATTGCCGCGGAGAAGAAGGACAACAAGCTCATGAAGGACCTGAGTGAGGTAATGGAAATGTGGCAGAACCTCTCCGTGAAAATGCAGCAGGTCGTAAAAGAAGCCAAAACCCTCCAGATGCCCGGTTGATCCGTCTGTCCTGAATTCCCGAAACTCCCGCTATAGGGGCCGATCCTGGATCAGCCCCTATACTTTTAACTGGAACAATTTTCTTGGCAACAGTCCTACATTTTACCTGAAAAGGCGGCGTAAAAAAATCCGGAAATTCTTGCCCGGAACCTTTATGAGCCGCCCCGTCTCCATCCTTCTCCGGGCAGCGCCGGCATCGTGTCCGGTAAGTTCAATAGACAGCGGTTTTTTTTTGTGATACTCAAATTTGCCCGGAGCCGCACATGATCAGTAAAATCGGAATAATAGCCAATATCGAAAAGCCGAATGCGCCTGAATACACCATCCGGCTCCAGAAATGGATCCAGAGCATGGGGCTGGAAGCCCTCCTGGAGTCGGCCCTGGCTGCCAGGATAGGCCAGGCCCCCGGCTATGACCGGGACGAGCTTGCCTCCAAGGTTCGACCTGGTAGTCGTATTCGGCGGGGACGGCACCCTCTTGATGGCCGCCAGGTCCATGTGCCGGCATGACACGCCCATCCTGGGCATCAACCTCGGCACATTCGGGTTCCTCACCGTCGTGAATCTCAACGAGATGTTCAATGCGCTGGAAATGATCCTCAAGGGTGAATACCGCATTGAACACAGGATGATGCTCGACGCCATCGTCTTCCGGAACAGGGAAGAGGTTGGGAAATACACGGTCCTCAACGATGCCGTGGTCAACCGCGGCAATGTTTTCCGGCTCCTGGAGCTCGAGACGGTCGTCGACGACGAGTACCTGACCACTTATAAGGCCGACGGGCTGATCGTGTCGACTCCCACCGGCTCCACCGCATATTCCCTGTCGGCCGGGGGCCCCATCGTCTTCGCGAAGCACGACTGCATAATCGTCAATCCCATCTGCCCGCATACGCTTACAAACCGGCCCATAATCCTGCCGGACACGTCCGTGTTCAGGGTGGCCATCTGGTCCGGGGAGGGCGAGGCCAGCCTCACCCTTGACGGGCAGATCTCTTTCCAGCTCAACCCCGGCGACATAATTGTCCTGAAGAAATCCAAATACTTCACCAGGCTCATTGTTTCACCCCACAGGGACTACCTGGAAATACTTCGTTCAAAGCTCGGTTGGGGCGGTCTGCCCACGGGGATAAGCAAGATCTGAAATGCTGAAGGAAATCAGGATCACCAATTTTGCCATTATCGACGAGCTCCGGGTCGATTTCGCCGAGGGCCTCAATGTCATCACCGGCGAGACCGGGGCGGGAAAGTCCATCATCATCGGGGCACTGGGGCTTATCCTCGGCGAGAGGGCATCGCTCGAGCAGATAAGGGGCTCTGAAGACTCGGCCTCGGTTGAGGCGCTGTTCGATATCGGCGGCAGGCCCGAAATAAGGGAAATGCTCGAGGACATGGGGGTCGAGGCTTCCGACGAACTCGTTATCAAGCGGGTCAGTTCCCGTTCCGGGAAGGGCAGGACTTACATAAACGGGAGCCTTTCCAACATCGCCTACCTTACCGAGCTCGGGGGCTATCTCATCAATATATGCGGTCAGCACGAAAACCAGCTCATCCTCGATGCGCGCAACCACATAAGATACCTCGATGCCTTCGGGGGGCTTGAGGCCGAGCAGAAGAGCTTTACCGGCCTGTATGAGAAGTTCCAGGATAAAAGGTCGAGGCTGTGCGAGCTTGAGAACCTGCAGCGCAACAAGCTGAAACAGGAGGAGTTCATCCGTTTTCAGCTCCGGGAGATCGAATCAGCAAACGTATTGCCCGGAGAGGACGAGGCCCTGCTGGAAGAGAAAAACCTGAAGGGCAACGTCAGAAGGCTCACCGAGCTGGCCGGGGGCTGTTACGAATCCTTGTACGAGAGAAAAGATTCGGCGCTTTCCGAACTGGCGCTAATTTCTTCCAGGATAAAAGAGATCCGCAAGATCGACCCGAATTTCAGGATCGCCGAAGGCGATATTGACTCGGTGATTTTCACCCTTGATGACATGTCCCTGACCCTGAGAGAATATTTGAAAGGCCTGTCGTTTGACCCGGGCAGGCTGGAGGAAATCGAGGAAAGGCTGGAGGTGATCAAGGCCCTCAAGCGCAAGTACGGGGGGAGCATTGAAAGCGTCCTCGAAAATAAGAAGAGGCTGCAGGGTGAACTGGCCGCCATGGCCTCTCTCGATGAAGAGCTGGAGCAGACCAGGGCCGAGATAGGGGACATGGAAAAAGGCCTGGTGGCCGATGCGCAGCTGCTGTCCGGAAAAAGGAAACAGGCCGCCCGGGAACTGCAGTCCCTGATAGAAGACGAAATTCATGAGCTGCGGATGTCCGACGCCCGCTTTGGAATCAGCTTCCGGGAACCGGGCGGCAATGGGCCTGTTCTCGACCAGAACGGCATTGATAATGTGGAATTCATTTTTTCAGCGAACAAGGGGCAGGGCCTGAAGCCGCTTGAACAAAGTTGCTTCGGGCGGCGAGCTGTCCCGTGTAATGCTGGCTTTCAAGAAAATCCTGGCCGGGGTCGGACGGGTCGGCACCCTCGTCTTCGATGAAGTGGACGCCGGGCTGGGCGGGGCTGCCGCCGAGGTCATCGGCGAGAAGCTGGCGGAGGTCGCGAAGACCCACCAGGTCATCTGCATCACGCACCTTCCCCAGATAGCGTGCTTCGGCCGGATGCATTTCCTGGTCTCGAAGTCGAGCGACAACGATGTGACCAGCGCGCAGGTAAAGGTGCTTTCGAAAACGGAACGGATTGACGAGATCACCAGGATGATGGCCGGGGTGGAGGTAACGAAAAGGGCAAGGGAGCATGCCCGCGAGATGCTCGAGGCTGCGGAGCAGGGAGAAGTGACATGCTGAGGAAAGCAAGGATAGGGGACGTAAAGACCATTCACAGGATGATAAATGTCTCCTCCTCGAAAGGCGAGATGCTGCCGCGGTCGCTGATGGACATATACGGCAGCCTGAGGGACTTCTTCGTCTATATTGACGAGGGGAGCGATACCGTGATGGGCGCCTGCGCCATGAACATCATCTGGGAAAACCTGGCCGAGATCAGGTCGCTGTACGTTGACGAAAGCTGCCGGGGCAGGGGGATCGGGCGCAACCTTGTGGAGGCCTGCATATCCGAGGCGATCACGCTGCAGCTCTACAGGATATTCACCCTTACCTACAAGGGCGAGTTCTTCCGGAAAATGGGGTTCAGGGTGGTCGACCGCCTCACATTGTCCGAGAAGATCTGGACCGATTGCTTCAGGTGTGCCAAGTACCCCGATTTCTGCGATGAAATAGCGATGATAATCGAGCTGTAACAGGACACCCGGCGCTCATGGGAAGACAAATAAGAATCGAGAGTACAAGAGTTTGATTTTCATCCTCCTGTTTTTTGTCTTATCCGGCTGCGCCAGGATTATCGAGAAGCCCCCTGCGCCGGCCCCGGTCAAACCCAGGCCGGCCAAGCCCGCGGAAATCCCCCCGACCCCTGTAAAGGCAGCAGGAGGCCCTGGTCCGGGTCGACGCCAATACTCTTCCCCCCATATTCAGCGGCGTAGACAAACTCCCGCTGGAAATCGCCGTCCTGAAGAGCATCGGCTTTTACGAGCGCAGCGCCGGCAGGAGTTTCCGGTTCGGCAGCGATACTTACAGCGCGGATCATCTCAGGCAATCGCTCCTGGATTCCTGGAAATCCTGCGGGACTCCGACCCGCCCGAATCAAAGGAAAGGCGCGTCAGGGAAAATTTCCTGGCGTACAAGTCAGTGGGCCGCCCGGGCAAGGGCACAGTCCTCTTCACCGGATATTTCGAGCCGGTTCTGAACGCCTCGCAGACCAGGACAGAATAATTCAACTGGCCGATTTACATGACCCCCGACGACCTCATTACCGTGGACCTCGGCAGGTTCCGGGACAAATACCGGGGAGAGAGGATAGTGGGCCGGGTGGAAAAGCAGGCCCTTGTCCCCTATTACAACAGGTGCGAAATCGACCGTAACGGCCGCCTCGCGGACAGGGGCCTGGAAATTGCCTGGTTTGCCGACCCGGTCGATGTCTTCAATCTCCACATCCAGGGTTCGGGGATGATCTGCTACCCGGACAAGAGAATGCATCCAGGTAAGCTATGCCAACGCCAACGGCCGCTCCTACAGGAGCATAGGCAGGTACCTCCAGGAGCAGGGCAAGGTCTCGGAGCAGGAGATGTCCTATCAGAGTATAAACAAGTACCTGCGGGAGCACCCGGAAGAACTTTCGGACATCCTCTGCCAGAACGAAAGCTACGTGTTCTTCCGCATCGTGCCGCAGGGCCCGGTGGGGGGCATAGGCGTACCGCTGACCGCGGGATGCTCCATCGCCACCGACCCCGTGTATTTCCCCAGAGGCGCGCTGGCGCTGGTGAAGACGAGACGCCCGGTGTTCGATGACTCCGGGAAGCTTCTCCGGTGGATTGAGTTCTCCCGCGCCGTCCTCAATCAGGATGCGGGCGGGGCCATAAAAGGGCCCGGCAGGGTCGACATTTTTTTCGGCACCGGGAGCCAGGCGGAACTCGAGGCGGGGTGCATGAAAGAGGAAGGCGAACTTTATTTCCTTGTCATGAAAAAGTAATTGGGGCCGTTTCGCCTCAATCTTCGGAAACAGTACAGTTACTGGAATTCCCCTTATTTTTTTTGGTTGATTGTTGAATTTCTTTATGGTAGGTAGGGCCGAACTCGTGAGTGCCTCGGTATTCTTGAGTTTTACCTGATTATGATTTTTACCTTTAAGGTCCTTGCATTCAAAATCGAACTCTGAACAGGTCGGGTTTTTATTTCATATTTAGTCTGCACCGGACAGGGGGGTCCCACCTTTAAAGGTGGAAAAAATAATTTAGAAAGGGGAGAACAAGAATGACGAAGGCAGAATTGATAGCTATCATGGCAGAGGACGCTGGGATTACGAAGGTTGCCGCAGCGAAGGCATTGGACGCGTATGTTTTCAGTGTTGGCAAGGAATTGAAGAAGACCGGTAAACTCGGAATCGTCGGGATTCGGGACATTCTCAGTTGTGAAGAGGAAAGCGAGAACGGGAAGAAATCCCCAGACAGGCGACAAGATCAAGATAGCCGGAAAGAAAGTCATCAAGTTCAAAGCCGGCAAGGCTCTGGCAGATAAGGTTAGGTAATCATATTATACTTATTTCTGATCGGCCCCCGGTGAATTCCGGGGGCTTTTTTTTCGGCAGAAGGCTCAATTGACAGGCCTGCCGAAATTCTGCTATATGACTGCGTCTTCGCCATAAATATTCGATATAAGGTATAAAATGGGAAAAAAGAATACTTAGCGGAATGAGGCCCACCGGAAAGCTGCACCTGGGAAACCTGCACGGGGCGCTGGCCAACTGGGTCGACCTTCAGAACAGCGGCTATGAGTGCTTCTATTTTGTCGCCGACTGGCATGCGCTCACCAGCGATTATGCCGATACCGGTGATATACGGCAAAACGGTTTCGACATGGTGGTCGATTGGCTCAGCGCCGGCCTCGACCCCGATCACCAGCACGCTTTTCGTGCAATCTGCCATAAAAGAGCATGCGGAGCTGTTTGTCCTTTTCTCCATGATCACGCCCCTGCCCTGGCTGGAGCGCAACCCCACATACAAGGAAATGCGCACGGAGCTTGCCGACAAGGACCTCTCCACGTTCGGCTTCCTCGGGTACCCTGTCCTGCAGGCCGCCGATATCCTGATATACAAGGCCTACGGCGTGCCGGTGGGCGTCGACCAGCTCCCCCATGTCGAGCTTACCCGCGAGATTGCCAGGCGCTTCAACTTCCTCTACCGGGAAGTTTTCACGATACCGGAGCCGCTGCTGGCGCAGGTCCCCAAGCTGCTGGGGATCGACGGCCGCAAGATGAGCAAGTCTTACGATAACGCGATTTACCTCTCCGACAGGGGCGATGTCCTCAAGAAGAAAATAGAGGCAATGTTCACCGACCCCCAGCGGATGAGAAAGACCGACCCGGGCAACCCGGACATCTGCAATGTTTTCGCGTTCCACGGGATTTATTCTGAATTTCAGGAAGTCCAGCAGATCAACCGGGACTGCCGCAAGGCCGCTATCGGCTGCGTGGAATGCAAGAGAAGGCTGGCCCGCAGGGTCGAGGAGTTCCTCAATCCCATGCACGCCAGGCAGGACCATTACAGGGGCAATCCCGACGAGGTCAGGGCGATAATCGAGGACGGCAACAGCCGGGCCCGCAAGATAGCCGCCTTCACCATGGAGGAAGTCAGTGATGCCGTCCGGATCTAGAGGTCGCGGCCGTAATACTATACCCTGCAGGGGCGGCTGGCGGTCGCCTTTCTGAAGAAACCTGATCATGACATACGAAATCAAGCTCGATGTCTTCGAGGGGCCGCTCGATCTGCTGCTGTTCCTTATCAAGAAGAACGAGATTGACATCTACAATATACCCATAGCCGCGATCACGGAGGAGTACCTCAAGCACCTGGAAGTGATGAAGTCGTTCAACCTGGACCTTGCCGGCGAGTACCTGGTAATGGCTTCGAGCCTGGTGCATATCAAGTCGAAAATGCTGCTTCCCGTTCCGGAAGATGCAGTCGAGGGCGAGGAGGAAGACCCGAGGGCGGAACTGGTCAGGCAGCTGCTCGAGTACAAGGCCTTCAAGGAGGTCGCTCTCAACCTGGGGAACCGCAGCCTCCTGGGCCGCGACGTTTTCAAGCGGGAGGGCTTCCCCGAGAGGGAGCTTGACGTAGAAGACCAGCAGCTTGTCGAACTGAACATCTTTGAGCTGATCGAAGCCTTCCAGAGGGTCCTTTCGACCATGAAGAAAGAGGATATAATGGAGATCGAAGGGGAGAGGATCTCCCTGACGGATACTATCAACGAGATCCTGGAAAAGCTGGGCTCCGAAAAGGATGTGACCTTCACGGGCCTGCTGGGCGAAGGATTCAGCCGCCGGCGGCTGGTGTACACCTTTCTTGCCGTCCTCGAATTGATCAAGCTCAGGCTGATCAGGGCCTACCAGGCGCACCCTTTCGGTGCGATCAGGATTTTTCTGGCGGTGGAGGAGTAAATGGAAGATCTCAGGGCCGTGATAGAAGCGATGATTTTTTCTTCCGAGGCGCCCCTTACCCTCAATAAAATGAAGGACGCGCTGGGCGATGCGGCGGAGAAATCGGATATCCTCAGGGAAATAGAGGAAATCAGGGAGGAGCATGACAAGCGTGCCGGGGGCTTTGTCCTCATGGAAATAGCGGGCGGCTACCAGTTCAGGACCCGGCCGGACATTTCGGCATGGATAAGGAAAATAAAGGGCGTAAAGCCGGGGTCGCTCTCCCCCGCGGCAATGGAGACGCTCGCGGTGATCGCGTACCGCCAGCCCGTTCTGAAGGCCGATATCGACAGGGTCAGGGGCGTGGACGTCAGCGGCGCCCTCAAGGGGTTGCTGGAAAAGAAACTTGTCAAGATGCTGGGCCGCAAGGACGTCCCGGGGCGCCCGATGATGTACGGGACCTCCCGGGAGTTCCTGGAAATATTCAATTTAAAGGACCTCGGGGAGCTCCCCACCCTGAGAGAGCTCAAGGAGCTCCAGGAGGAAGAATGAAGGAGCGTTTGCAGAAGGTCCTGTCGGCAGCCGGGGTGTCCTCCCGCAGGGCGGCAGAGAAAATGATCCTGGAGGGCCGGATTTCCGTGAACGGCGAAACTGTCCGGGAACTCGGGACCAAAGCCGACCCCGCCATTGACGAGATCAGGGTGGACGGCAGCCTCATCTCCACGGAAATTTCCAAAGTCTACGTCATGCTCTACAAACCCCGGGGGTATGTCACGACACTCAAGGACCCCGAGGGGAGGCCTATTGTCAAGGACCTGCTGGGGGACATCGAGGAGAGGGTCTTCCCGGTCGGCAGGCTTGACTATGATTCCGAGGGGCTGCTTATTTTGACGAATGACGGGGACTTCGCCCAGAAAGTGCAGCACCCCCGTTTTAAAACGGGGAAAAAGTACATGGTTAAGGTGCGGGGCAGTATAGGCCCCAGGGAAGTCGCCGCCATCGAAAAAGGCGTCGAACTCGACGACGGGTTGTTCAAACCCCTGTCATTCAAGGTAGAGAGCAAAAACCCGAAGAGCACCTGGGTGAGCATGACCATCCACGAGGGACGCAACAGGGTCATCCGGCGCCTTTTTGATGAACTTGGGCACCCTGTGGCGCGCCTGGTCCGGACGGCAATCGATGAAATTGAGCTTGGAAGCCTCAACGAGGGAGAATACAGGCACCTGAAAAAGTGGGAAATAAAAAAACTGGTCAGCAGCTAAGAGCCTTTAATTGCATCGGTTTCCAGAAAATTAACTTGACATAGAGGGCAAAATAGATAATATTTTCAGCCAACTTAACGCCAACACAAGGTTTTGCGTTGGGAGTTCCGCAGGGGGTAGTTATGAACAAATCCGGTTTGATTGAGGCATTGAGCAAGAAAGAAAATCTCACTGAAAAAAAGGCCATGGATATAATCAGCCTTGTCTTTAACGGCTTCGTCGATGAGCTGAAGAACGGAGGCAGGATAGAAATCCGCGGTTTCGGAAGTTTTGTGGTAAGAGAGTACCAGTCCTATACGGGCCGTAACCCGAAAACCGGAAACAACATCAAGGTGTCCCCCAAGAAACTGCCTTTCTTCAAGGTGGGGAAGGAACTTAAAGAGACTATCAATAAATAACCTGCAATTATTGAATCTAACCGTATTTAAAAGGGATCATTGGGATCCCTTTTTTTCTGAGCCATGGATGATTCTTTCAACCCGAATGAGGCCCCTGGAGAGGCGGTAAAACCCCGCCGTTCATTCCTGTGGCCGGTCGTGCTGTTTTTCGTCACCCTCCTTACCACCCTGGGCGCCGGGGCCCTGCAGCAGGGCGTCAACCCGTTTGAAGACTTCGCCGGGATTTTAAAAGGCATCCCTTTTTCCTTTACCCTGCTGTTCATCCTCGGGTCCCACGAGTTCGGCCACTATTACCTGGCGCGCCGCAACAGGGTAGAAACTACGCTGCCCCTGTTCATTCCCGCCCCTTCCCTGATCGGCACCTTCGGGGCGGTGATCAGGATGAAATCCCCGATCATGGACAGGCGGGCCCTGCTGGATATAGGGGCCGCGGGGCCGCTGGTCGGGGTGGTTGTGACCCTCCCCATCCTCATAGCGGGTCTGTACATGTCAAAGGTCGAGCCCATACCCCCGGACGGCGTAATAACCCTTGGCTCATCGGCCCTCATGGCCATCCTGACCCAGGTAATCCACGGGACAATCCCGGGCGGGATGGACGTGATATTTCACCCGATAGCCTTTTCCGGCTGGATCGGGCTGCTTGTCACCTCTCTCAACCTGCTGCCCGTCGGCCAGCTCGACGGGGGACACGTCGCATACGCCCTTTTCGGTTACCGCCAGAAGTACATAGCATGGCTTGTCATGGCCGCCTTGATCTTGCTGGGCATATTCGGGAGCATAGGCTGGCTTGTCTGGGCCGCCATCCTGTACTTTATAGGGGTGAAGCACCCGCCGGTTGTTTATGAATGGGTCCCGCTCGACATGAAGAGGAAAATAATCGGCTGGGCAACTATCGTCGTCTTCGCGCTGACCTTTACACCGGTTCCGTTCTAGGCATCGCCCTGCAGGAAATGCCCGCCCGTAGGGGCGTATTGCAATACGCCCCTACAGTTTCAGCGAAACTTTCAGGCCCTTGACAGCCCCCAGGAGCGCGCCCCCTATGAGGATGATGACTGCCCCCGAAGGCAGTTCCACGAAGTAGGAGGCCCACAGTCCCCCCAGGCAGATCATTGCTCCGATCACAACCGATATCAGCATGATAGTCTTGAAGCGAATGGACAGTTCGTTGGCTATCGCCACGGGGATCGTCAGCAGGGCGATGATAAGCACTATGCCGACTACCTGGATCAGGGCCACGATAGATATCGCGACCAGGAGGAGCAGGCCGACATTCAGCGATTTGACCGGGAGGCCGCGCGAGCGGGAAAATTCCTCGTCGATGGTTATCGATACAAACCCCTTGTAAAAAACGGACATGATCAGCAGCACGATGCAGACAAGGGCAGAGGTAAATACTATGTTGGACCTGGTCACGGTAAGGATGTTGCCAAAAAGGAAGCTCATCAGGTCGGGGGCAAAGCCGGGGGTTATATAAATGAAGATGATCCCGACAGCCATCCCCACTGACCAGAGGATGCCGATCAGCAGGTCGTTCCTGTAGAGGCTCTTCTCTTCAAAGAGTCCTATGATAACCGCGGTCAGGACGACAAATACGATTGCCCCGTAGAGAGGGTTCACCCCCGCCCAGTACGCAATCCCCAGGCCGCCGAAAGCGGTATGGCTCAGCCCGTCGCTGATGAAAACCATCCGCTTCGAGACCACGAAAGGCCCTATCAGCCCGCAGATGATGCTGGCCAGGATGCCTGCGAGCAACGGCGTTTTGAATGAACTCGTAAGAGAGGATTTCCATGGGCCTGCCTATTTATGCAAGTCCAGCAGGACATGCGGTATCCCGTGCCCCAGCAGTTCGACCGGGCAGCCGTAGACCTGTTCGAGATGGCCCGCCTCCAGTTCGCCCCGGTTGTGGTAATGGAGGCTGCGGTTGACGCAGGCGATATGGTTGTAGATCCCGGCAAAGGGGGTCGGGTCGTGGGTCACGATCAGGATGGTCATTTCCCTGTGGAGGTCGTCGAGGAGGTCGAGCAGCGTTGCTTTCGGGACGGCATGTCGATGGAGGTCGTAGGCTCGTCGAGCAGCAGGACGACAGGTTCCGAAACGAGCGCCCTCGAGATCAGGAGCCTCTGGACCTCCCCCCCGGAAAGTGAGTTGATGTTCGCGTCCCTTTTTTCATAAAGGTTGAGCTTTTCCAGGATCGCCCGGGCCTTTTCCCGGTCGGGCGCGGTGTATCGCTTCAGGACATTGCGGGAATTGATGCAGCCGGTCAGCACCATCTCCGAGACGGTAATGGGGAAATTCCTGTTGAACCCGGAAAACTGCGGCACATAACCCAGGCGCTCCTTTATCGTCGGGGTGGAGCTGGACCGAACCGCTCCACGGCTTGTGGATCCCCATGATGAGTTTCAGCAGGGTGGTCTTCCCCCCGCCGTTGGGGCCCATCATCAATATGTAATCCCCTTCGCAGATTTCCATGCTCACGTTTTCCAGCAGCGGGGCGCTCCCGAAGCCGAAATAGAGGTCTTTTATTTCGATAAGCTTCTTCATTTGCGGACCGCTCCGCTCACCTTGATTGCCGTTGCCCTGGTGCCCCTGAGCCAGTCCCTTTCGAGGGGGTCTATCTCCTCGAGCTTGCCCCCGATATCAGCCGCTATGGCAGAGGCGTTCTTCCGGTCGAAACCTTTTTGGACGAATACCGTCCTGATCCCCTTGCTGCGGGCGGTTTCAATTGTCCTGCGGATCTGCGAAGCGCTGGGGGTCTTCCCCTCCGTTTCGATGGAGAGCTGAATCAGCCCGTATTGGGCGGCGAAGTAACCCAGGGCAGGGTGGTAGATAAGGAAAGCCCCCCCCGCTTTGCCTTTCAGCAGGCCCTTTATCTCCCGGTCGAGCGAGTCGATATCGGCAAGGAATTTATCGAGGTTCCTCTTGTACAAGGCCGCACTGGGGGGGTCGAATTCGGATAACCCGCGGTAGATATTCAGGGCGGCCTGCCGCACCGGGGCGGGGGCGGCCCAGATGTGGGGGTCGCCGTTTAAAATCCTGACGCCCTGCGACATGTCTATCACCTTGATTTTCCTCCCGGCAAGGGCCGGGTCTATATAGCGCGCCTCGAAGGTGAAATCGGCAACGCCGACCTTCACGTATACCCGGGACTGGGAGAGCCTGATCAGCTGCTGGGGCGTCGGCTGGTATGTGTCGTGGTCGCTGTGCCCGGGCAGCATTACCTGCGTTTCGACCCTGTCGCCCCCGATCCGCTCTACGAAATAGGCCTGCGGCGGGACGCTGACAGAAACCTTTATCCTGTCCGGGCCTGCCTGGGCCTCAAGGGCAATTGAAAGGAAAAAGGCAAATGTCACGGAAAAAATAATTATCGCCTTACGGTCCATCGACGTTTCCTCTGGCAACCATATTGCATTTATTTAGAGCTGCAGTCCTTGCAAAGCCCGGTAATGTTCACGACAATTTCGTCAATCCGGAAAGCATGCGGGTGGGCAAACCACTCCCAGGCTTCCGTGAGGGTAAGAGGGCCCAGGCAGGCCATTGCCCCGCAGTCCTTGCAGAAAAAATGAGGGTGCAGCGGGGTTGTGGCGGCAGGCTATCTCAAAGTATTTTATTCCCGATTCGGTCGGCAGCTCCCTTGCGATCCCCTGCCTTTTGAAGGATTCCATGATCCTGTACACCGTGACCCTGTTGATCTTCCGGTCCCTGCAGTTTTCCAGGATGTCCCTGGCATTCAGGGGCTTTTCCGCCTGCAGCAGGATATTCAGGATGCAGTCTCTCTGGGGTGTCCGGCTCAGGCCCGCCCCCTTGAGAATTTCCCCCGCGTTGCAGTGTCCTTTATCCATGATTCATTCATTACTTTAGTTGCAACTGAGATGCAAACAAAATATGTGATTAATGTTTGCATGGATGTCCCTTACATGCTATATTCATCCAATGGAAGGCTTTTTGGAAAACCCGGAACAGCTCCTGCAAGGTTCGTTTGTTATTGCGTTCCTTGCCGCATACGCGGCGGGCGTCCTTGTAAGCTTTACTCCCTGCGTGTACCCGCTCGCCCCAATCATAGTCGCATACGTCGGGGCCAGGGGCGAAAGCTCAAAGGCGAGGGCTTTTCTCCTGTCGCTGGTCTACGTGCTGGGTATGGCCGTGACATACACCGCGCTGGGCGCCGTTTCGGCCATGACCGGAAAGCTTTTCGGCCAGATCCAGAGCAGCCCCTGGACCTATTTCATTGTCGCCAATGTCTGCATTGTCCTGGGCCTTTCGATGCTGGACGCGTTCACGCTCAACATAAGCCTGCCCGGCTTTGCAGCCGGGCCTGCCGGGCGCAAAGGGTTGGCGGGCAGCTTTATCGTGGGTGCGACGTCAGGGCTGATATTGGGCCCTTGCACCACCCCGATTTTGGGGGTGCTGCTGGCATTTGTCGCCGCCCAGCAGAACGTCATTTACGGAATGGCCCTGCTGTTTGTTTTCTCCCTGGGTATGGGCACCCTGCTGCTGTTCCTGGGGACTTTTTCCGGGTTGATCGGTTCCCTGCCCAAAGCCGGCTCCTGGATGGTTGCCGTGAAAAAGGCCTTTGGCGTCATATTGCTGGGCCTCGGGGAATATTTTCTGATCACGGCGGGGCAGTATTGGGTTTAACATGAAAGAGATTTGCACTTGAAAAGATTCTTATTTGTAATATCCATAGCCATTTTTTGTTACCTCATTTACGCCTTACAGCCCGGGGACGCCCGGGCCCTGGGGAAGCCTCCCCAGAAGGGCCCCGGCGCTGCGGTCGGCGGCCTTGCCCCGGACTTCAACCTGAAAGACATGCAGGGCAGGAGCGTGAGGTTGAGCGATTTCAGGGGCAGGAAAGCGGTCCTGCTGGTTTTCAGCACGACCTGGTGCCCGCACTGCCGCCAGCAGGTGTCCGATAATAACGGCATATATTCCCGGTACAGGAACAAAGGGCTGGAGGTGTTTCATATCGATATAGAAGAGCCTCCGGACCGCATCGCCGCTTTCATCAAGAAATACAAGGTCCAATACCCGGTGCTGCTCGACAGAAGCGGAAAGGTCGGCGAGCAGTACAGGATCGTGGGCGTCCCCGCCTACGTCCTCGTCGACAGGGCCGGGAAGATCGTGTGCAACCCCTGCCAGTCGCCGGAAAATACCATTCCATCCCTGCTCCAATAAAAGTGCGGGCATGACCCGTTCCCGGGCTTGCCGGTCAGTGCTTTTCCCTTGACTTCACGAAAGAAGATACAATATACAGCAGGCTCACTGAATCATAATTCTAATTTTTGAATAATGGTTCAAAAACCCGGATCATCAAACTGGTCGCTGAGTATGGAAAAGCTGAAGAGAAAGGAATTGGAATACCTGGCCAGGAGGGCGGCCATCCTGGAAAAGGCGGAAAAGATTTTCGCCGAAAAGGGTTTCCACAACACCAGCGTTGCCGAGATAGCAAATGCCTCGGGGTTTTCGATAGGCAGCATCTACCAGTACTTCGAGGGCAAGGAGCATCTGTACGCGACGATGATCAACCTCAAGCTCGACAGGCTCTATGCGGATGTGAAGGGGTCGGTAGAAAGCCAAAGCGGGCTCAAAGGCAAGCTGGAAGCGTTCATCAGGACCCAGTTCGAGTTTGTCGAGGACAACCTCGATTTCTGCCGCCTGTTTGCCCGGTGCGAAAATGTCGATTTTAAAAAGAGCGGGACATCCCTCAAGGAAAGGATGATTCAGCACCATCTCAGGGAAATAGATTACATTTCGGAAATAATAAGAAGGGAAGTTAAAAAGGAAGGCCGGAAATTATCGGGAGATTCCCGCGATATAGGTTCCGCCCTGGTGGGCATCATGAACGCATTCAAATTCAGGTGGATCATGGAGCCCGGGGCATGGCAGCTGACCGGGAAGTCGAATGTGGTACTGGACATATTTCTGAAGGGGGTGGGCCATGAGATTTAAAACAGCCGCTTTAGTTGTGATATTCCTGTTTGCGCAGGCGGCCCGGGCCGCGGACCCGCCGGTGCTGAGCCTCCAGCAGAGCATCGACATTGCCCTGAAAGAGAGCGCCGCCATCCATTCCGCCGCGGAGGGGATAAGCGTGTCGGAGTCCAGGAAAAAAGAGGCGTTCACGGGGTTCCTCCCGACCTTCAACACGTATTACAGTTACACGAAGCTCAATGAGGCTCCTCAGGTTAAATTTGCCGGAACGGGTTTTGTGCCTGTGATTACCGGAACGGAAGACAACTACAACTGGGCCGTCCAGGCAAGGCAGCCTGTTTTCGCGGGCGGTTCGATTTACACAAATTACCAGATCAGCAAGCTCGGGGAGGAGATTGCCCGGCACGACAAAACGGCGACGGTCCAGGACGTCGTGCTCGATGTCAAGGTCTCCTATTTCGATATCCTCAAGGCCGAAAGGTTGAGGGAGGTGGCCAGGCAGTCCGTGGAGCAGCTTTCGTCGCACGCCAACGTCGCCCGCAATTTTTATCGAGGTGGGGCTGATCCCCAAGAACGACCTCCTCCAGTCCGAGGTCCAGCTCGCCAATGGGACCCAGTCCCTCGTGAGGGCTGATAACGAGCTCGAAATGGCCAGTGCCCGGTTTAACACCGTCCTGCGCAGGGACATCAACATGCCCGTGAAGGTCGAGGATATCCTCGCCCACCAGGCTTTCGCGCCGGACATCAATGAATGCCTGAAAACCGCCATGGAAAACCGCCCCGAGATAAAGAGCTACGAAACAAGGCGCGACCAGTCGGGGAAGGCGGTCGACCTTGCGAAGAGCGAATACTTCCCGACCGTGAACCTGGTCGGGACCTACGGCAGGTTCGGGGACCAGCCCAGCGTTTCCGGGAGTTTGTACCAGGATACCGAGAGCTGGTCGGTAGTCGCCGTTGCGAACTGGAATTTCTGGGAATGGGGCAGGACCAAACACCGCGTCGATGCGGGCAGGAGCAGGCACAGCCAGTCGTCGGACGCGCTTTCCATCGTCAGGGACAGGGTGGCGCTGGAAGTGAAAAATTCCTACCTGCAGCTGCGGGAGGCTGAAAAGAGGATAACCGTCGCGGGGCAGGCCATCACGCAGGCCGAGGAAAATTTCCGGATCAACAACGAGAGGTACAAGGAGCAGGTGGCGACGACCACGGACGTCATCGATGCCCAGACGCTGCTGACCCGCGCCAAGTCGGATTATTACAATGCCCTGAGCGATTTCAACATTGCGAGGAGCCGGCTGGAGAGGTCGATGGGAGTGTGATAAGATAGGAATTGGGCAAAAGGCTAAAGGCTAAAGGCGAAAGGAAAGACGCTCCGGGACCGGAATACAGGCGGGCGGGAGGGATGTTTTGCAGCATGGAGGTTGTATGAAGCGTGTGGTTTTGGCCCTGGCCGGAGTGCTGCTCCTGTCGGGGACAGTTGGTGCGCAGCAGAAAGTTTACACACTTGATGATCTGTATCGCATTGCGCTGGCCAATTCCGAGAGGATCATGATCTCGCAGGAGAACGTCCGGATAGCGGAAGCAAACAAGGGCAGGGCGGTGTCCGCATTGTTCCCCCGGCTGACGGGTTTCGGCAATTATACGAAATACACCGAAAGCAAGCAGACCGGCGCTTCGGGGGCCGTTATCCAGCCCGGCAATGCGGCTTCGTGGGGCGCCCGGCTTGACCAGTCGATGTACCTGAACGGCAGGGAAATAACCGCTTTTCAGATAGCCGACGAAAATGTCCAGCGTACCCGTTACGACCACCGGGCCGCCCAGGAGGATTACCTGATGAGCGGCCAGTTGGGGGTCCAGTCCGTAACGGCGGCTTTTTACGAAGTGCTGCGGGCCCGCAAGGGGATAGAGATAACGGATTCCAATGTCGAGAGGCTCACTAAATACCGCAATGCCGCAAACACCCGGCTGAAGGTCGGCGAAGTGACCAAGACCGCCCTGCTGCGCGCCGAGGGCGAACTTTCAGGCGCCGTCTCGGAACAGATCAGGGCAAAAAACATCTATGAGCTCGCCAGGGCCCAGCTGGTGAGGCTTACCGGCATACCGCCCGATTTCGAGCTCAGGGAAGTCCCCCCGCAAGAGCCCCAGGACCTCCGGCTCGAGGACCTTCAGAAGAGTGCCCTCCAGACGCGCTCCGAAATGAAAAGCCTGGAGCTCCAGAAGGATATGGCCGAGAAAAACGTGAAATTCGTCAAGGGCCTGTTCTGGCCGAACCTGGCCCTCTCCGCCGTTTACGTTGGCGCCGACCAGGACCCGGCCGGCCCGACGTTCAACCAGGAGAGCACCTTTGGCGGCGTCACGCTGACGTACCCGTTCTTCGAAGGGGGGCTGCGCCGGGCGGAAGTGGACCAGGCCAGGGCCCAGCAGCGCCAGTCGGACCTCCTGTACGCGGACACGGCAAAGACGGTCAGCGTCGAGGTGCAGAACGCGTACCTCGAGTTGATAACGCAGAGGGGCATCCTCAAGTCCCTCCAGGACCAGCTGGCATTCGCGACGGACAATTACAGCGCGGTTTCGCGCCAGTTTGACCTGGGCCTGGCAAGCAGCCTCGATGTGCTGGACGCGAACAACCTGCTGGTGAGCGCCCAGCGGCAGCTCGCCAACGCCGAGTACGGCTACCAGCTCGCGATATTCAGGCTGAAAAGGACCACGGGCCTTCTTCTTGCGGACCTGAAGCAATAGTGAATGTAGTGAACAGACGAGATTTGACAGGAGGATGGATGACTTCGAGATTTGAGCACGTGAAATGGGCGGCAATATGTTTCATGGCCGCCGCCCTGCTTCTGCCTGCGGGCTGCCGGAAGAACGAGGCCAAGGTCGCCGAGGAGAAGACGGTAAACGTCAGGGTCCAGCCCGTCCAGCTGCAGTCGATCAGGCCGAAGATCGAAAGCATCGGGACGCTCAACGCCTTTGAAGAGATCATAATCAGCAGCAGGGTGGACGGCATCCTGAGCGCCTCCAACGTGAAAGAGGGGACGCCGGTCGCCAGGGGGACCGTCCTGGCACTGGTCGACGACACCGATTACCGGCTCGAGGTGAGGAGGGACGAGGCCGCCCTGAAGCAGGCCGAGGCGACCCTGGCGAATGCCAGGCAGGAGCACAAGAGGAAAGAGGCCCTCCTGAAAGAGGAGCTCGTCACGCGCCAGCAGTTTGACGATATCAGCACCAGGGTGGCGCTGGCCGATGCCGACGTGGACAGGGCGAAGGCGGCCCTTTCGCTCGCGCGCGAGAAACTGGCCAAGACAAAGATCATCTCTCCCCTGAACGCCATCGTGAAAGAGAAAAAAGTGTCGCAGGGAGATTACATGCGCAACGGCACTGCCATGTTCACCCTTATCCAGGTAGACCCCATCAAGCTCAATTTCACCGTTCCGGAACGCGAGATCGGCAAACTCAAGACCGGCCAGCAGGTCGAGTTCAGCCTTGAACCGCTGCCCGGAAAGAAATTTTCAGGGACGGTCAAGACAATTTATCCCAGCCTGGAAGAGAAGACCCGGACCCTCCAGGTCGAGGCCCTGGTTAACAACAGGGATAAACTGCTGAGGCCCGGCTCCTTCGCCAAGGTCACCCTCTATACCGGTGAGGCCCGCGATTCGGTGCTGGTGCCGATAACCTCACTGCTTTATGACGACAGCAAGGTCAAGGTCTTCACTGTCCAGGGGGAGCGGGCCAAGGAGCAGTTTGTCAAGACCGGCGCCAAGTACGGCGAAATGATGGAGATCACCGAAGGCCTCAAGGGCGGCGAGACCATAGTCACGGCGGGCCAGCAGAACCTCGCGGAGGGGGTGAAGGTTAATGTGGCTCGCTGACACCTCGATCAAACGCCCGGTCTTCGCGACCATGTTCATCATGGCCCTGGTCGTGCTGGGACTGGTGAGCTATCCCGAAATCGGGGTCGACCTTTTCCCCAAGATAGATTTTCCCATTGTCAACATCACGACGACCCTCAAGGGCGCGAGCCCCGAGATTATGGACATCGACGTCTCGGACAAGATAGAGGAAGTCGTCAACACCATTAACGGAGTCAAGACCATCTCTTCGGCCAGCTACGAGGGTGCGGCCGTAACGACGGTCGAGTTTGTCCTGGAGCGGGACATCGACATGGCTGTGCAGGACGTGCGGGAAAAGATATCAACCATCCGCTCCAAGCTCCCGAACGACATAGATGAACCGATGATAGAAAAAGTCGACCCGGACTCCACCCCGGTGCTGTGGCTGAACCTGAGGGGACAGAAACCGATCCGGGACCTGTCGACTTATGCCGACGAGGTCCTCAAGGAGCAGCTCCAGAAGATCAACGGCGTCGGGGCGATCAGGCTCGCGGGCCTGAGGCTGCGGGAAGTGAGGATCTGGCTCGACAAGGACAAGCTGAGCGCCTTCCATATATCCCCGAACGAAATCCTGCAGTACCTCAGAACGGAAAACCTGGAGCTGCCCGGCGGCCGCATTGAGAGTTCGTCAAAGGAATATTCCGTAAAGATCAAAGGCGAGTTCCCCAGGGTCTCGGAATTTGAGGACCTCGTGGTCGCCTATTACAAGGGCGCCCCGGTCAGGATCAGGGACATCGGCCGGGTCGAGGACGGTATGCAGGAGAAGCGCTCCATAGCGCGCTACAACGGCGATTCCGGCAATCGGGATGGGGATCCAGAAACAGTCCGGGACCAATACCGTGGAGGTCGTCGACCGGGTAAAGAACGAAGTCAGGAAGATCGAGAAAACGCTGCCGCCCGGCATGGCCATCGGCTACGCGTTCGACCAGTCCGTTTTCATCAAGCGCTCCATCAACGAGGTCCAGAACCACCTGATACTCGGAGGCCTGCTGGCGGTCCTGGCGGTCTTCATTTTCCTGAGGGACTGGCGGACCACGCTGATCAGCGCCTGCGCCCTGCCGGTTTCGGTCATATCGACATTCGCCCTGATCAGGTTTTTCGGGTTCACCTTCAACAACATGACCATGCTGGCGCTGACGCTTTCCATCGGCCTGCTCATCGATGATGCTATCATTGTCATCGAGAACATCCACAGGCATATCGAGGAGGGAATGATGCCGCGCGAGGCGTCGAGCTTCGCGACTTCGGAAATCGGGCTCGCGGTCATGGCCACCACTTTGGCGGTGGTCGTGATCTTCCTGCCGGTCGCTTTCATGAAAGGGCATCATCGGGCGATTTTTCCTCCAGTTTGCCCTCACGGTTGTCTTTTCGGTCCTGGTTTCCCTTATAGTGTCCTTTACCCTCACCCCGATGATGGCTTCGCTGTTTCTCAAGCCCATCGGTATGCAGGGGGAGGCCCGTTCGCAAGGCAACTTCATCATGCGCTGGTCCAGCGCGGCCGGAGACTGGTTCGAGTCGGGCTACAGGAAAATGGAAGACCTATACCGCGGCCTCCTTTCAGTATGCCTGGACCACCGCAAACTGGTGCTGGGATTGGCCCTCATCATATTCATTTTCAGCCTGTTCATGACCCGCTTCCTGGGGAAGGAGTTTGTGCCCGCCGGAGGACCAGAGCCAGTTCATCGTGAGGCTCGAAGCCCCCATCGACTATTCGGTGGACAAATGCGACGAGCTGTTCAAGGGCGCGGAGCAGACGGTAGCGCTCCTTCCCGGAAGTGAAGAGCCTCTATTACGCCATGGGCTACGGCCGGACGGCGCAGATAAACAAGGCCTTCATGTTCGTGACCCTCAGCAACAAGGGGGAGAGGAAGAAAAACCAGGACCAGATCATGGCGGAAATCCGCGGCAAGCTCCGGCTCATCCCGGGGCTCAAGGGGACGGCCGAGAACGTGTCGCTCATCGGCGGCGGGCAGTAGGAACGTGCCCATCCAGTACAGCATCAGGGGCAGCGACCTGAATTCGCTCACGGCCTACTCCAAGCAGATCGTATCGGAATTCTCCAAACTGCCCGGGATTGTCGACGTGGACACCTCCCTGGAAGCCGGCAAACCGGAGATCAGGGTCTATATAAACCGGGACAAGGCCGCCGACCTGGGAGTGAGCGTGACTTCCATCGCCGAGGCGATCAATGTGCTCATCAGCGGCGAATCGATATCACCAAGTTCAAGGAAGTCTCGAAAGGCAGGCGCTACGAAGTCCGCGTCAGGCTTAACCCCGCCGACAGGATGAACCCGGAGGACCTCAACCGGCTTTACGTCAAGGCCCGAGGACGGCCGGCTGATCGAGCTCTCCAACGTGGTAAGCATAGACGAGGGGGGAGGGCCGAGCGTCATCAACCGCGTGGACCGCCAGAGGGCGATCACCGTTTTCGCCAACCTGGAGAAGAAACCCCTGGGCCAGGCAATGGAAGAGCTCAACGCGATCTCCGCAAAAGTGCTGCCTGCGGATTACATCCCCAAGTACAAGGGGGCCGCCGATACCATGAAGGAATCATTCCAGTTCCTCCTTTTTGCCCTGATGCTCGGTATCATCATGGCCTACATGGTGCTGGCGTCGCAGTTTGAAAGTTTCATCCACCCTTCACGGTCCTGCTGTCGATGCCGCTTTCCTTTATCGGGGCATTCGGGGCGCTGCTTGCTGACCGGCAAGACCCTGAGCATCTTCAGCTTCATCGGCCTCATACTCCTCATGGGGCTGGTGAAGAAGAACGCGATCCTGCTGGTCGATTACACCAACACCCTGCGGCGAGCGGGGGATGGCGAGAAGGGAGGCCATCATCCATGCCGGGCCGGTGCGGATGAGGCCCATCCTGATGACCACCTTCGCCATGGTCTTCGGGATGCTGCCCGTGGCGCTGGGCTTCGGGGAAGGGGCCGAAACCGCGCTCCCCATGGGCATTGCGGTCATCGGGGGCCTGCTCACCTCGCTGTTCCTGACCCTGGTGGTGGTCCCTGCGGCTTATGACCAGTTTGACGACTGGAAGGAATACGTCCGGAATTGGCGAAGGAAAAGAAGACCTGCGGAAGCGGAAGATGAGGAAAACGGGCAACTGGTTGAAGTCCAGACAAATGCACAAGCGAGGGATCGAGATGAAAATGTGCTTTGTGGTTTACTGTGACGCGGCGGACGAGTTCGTGATTGACGCTATTCAAAAAGGCGGGGATCAGGGAGTACACGAAACTCGAGGAGGCCCATGGCGAAGGCACCGAAACGGTGCCGAAGCTGGGCACGCACATCTGGCCGGGAAAGAACAACGTCCTGATGGTCGCCCTTGAAGAGGAGAAGTCCGGCAAGCTGCGCGCCTGATCGGGGAGCTGAAAAAAGAGCACCCCCAGGGCGGGAGTGAGAGGCTTTATCATGCCTCTCGAAGAAGGCCTTTGAGGCTCGGGCGGTTCGAGCTCTTCCTGCTCGTTTTGACCATGAAAGAGGAGATGAGCTGCCTCGATTTCCTTTTTCTTGCACTTGGGGCAGGCGACTTTTCCCTTTGCATGCTCCGCCATTGTCTGGATCAGCGTGAATTTTTTCTTACAGGCCGTGCATTGGTATTCGTAAGTCGGCATAAGATCTCCTTCGCGGAATATAGCTAAAAATATTCAGCCCGCGTGTTCTTGTCAAGAAATTTGGTGCGTACCGATTTGCGCAATGAGCCTTGCCGCGGCCGCGAGCTTTTCCTGGAAGCCCCTGGCCTCGGCTTCATCTGCGTACTTGCTGCGCGGCCAGAAAAATCCCCGCAGGCCGTCCTTGAAATGCCTCGGGACCACGTGGACGTGCAGGTGGGGCACCCTCTGGCTGACCTTGTTGTTGATGCCGATAAATGACCCATGGGCGCCAAGCCCTGATTCAACCGCCCGGGCAATGAGCTGACTGCCGAGAAAAAAGGGGAGACAAGACCGGGGCGGAAGGTCCGCTAAAGTTTCGTGGTGCTCTCTGGGAATGACCAGAGTGTGCCCCGGGAAAACGGGCCGCTCGTCCAGAAAGGCAAGGCATGACATCGTCCTCGTAAACTTTGTAGGCTTCCAGTTCACCCGCGGCGATCAGGCAAAAGACGCAATTTTCCATGCGGGTATCTTAATGGAAAGGGACATGATGATAAAAGAAAAATTTCGCAAAAACCTGTCGTCCAAAATTGAGGAAATAGAAAGCCTTGCCGCCCTTCAGTCCTGCTCCCCGCAGTTCAACTCCTGGCGGAAATCGACAGAAGACCTGATTCTTCAAATGTTTGGGGACGGGGAAGAGCTCGACTCATTCAACTCGATTTTCTACTCCCCGGTTTTTCTAAGCTGCTGCATGGACGATTCTGCTTTTACAGAGGCTTTTCAACAGGGGCTGGGAGAGGCCCGGAGGGTCCTGGAAAGCCTGCGAAAAAAATACCAAAGTCTTCATTTTTCTTGAAATAGCCTGCCTGATATGGGACATCTGATCCGGACATAAAATATTCCATGAGTCACCTTAGGAACTTTCCCATGAACGTTTTGCCACCCAGGGAAGAACTCTTTTCAAGGCCGGATGAAGGCCATGGCCGTCGTTGCCGTAATTTTCCTGCTTTCCTCCTGCGGTTATAGGCATTATCTGGGCCTGCACGGTCCCTCCGTCAAAAAACATCCTTTAGTCCATGACTTCACGGCTGATCAATCTTGTCTGATGTGCCATGATCCCGGATCATCGGCAGCCTCGCCTAAAACCATCACCCGCAGCAGGGTTGCCTGAAATGTCATAGGATGTCCTGACGCGCGTCTGCAGACCGCCGGGACCGCCATTAAAACTCAGTCTTTGATTCACGCCGACCTGAAAGCTGATCGATCCTGCCTGATGTGCCACGGACCCGGACCATCAGTCATTGCGCCCAAGACAAGTCATCCGAATTTCAAGGGTTGCCTGAAATGCCATAATGACGAACTGAGCGCGGGTTCATAGGCCTGCCCGGAAAAGACCGGAATGCTTGTCACGGCGAAACGCAGTCAGAAATAAGTTAAAACCTTTGCAGTGAGCAATGATTAAACCGCCCGAGAGAAAATCCATCCCGACCCGGGGCCGCACCCTGGATCATGCCGCCTGGGTGTACGATGTGTTTGAGCCCGTTTTGATGCTGGGCCAGCATGAATCCTATAACCGGAGCATCGTTGATGCCCTCGGCCTTGAACCGCGACACCGCGTTTTGGATCTGGGCTGCGGCACAGGCGTGCTCACACGGCTGATCGCCGATCAGCTGGACCCGAATGCCGGCGGCTTCTGCCTGGGGATCGACGCGGCGGCGAAAATGATCGCGGTGGCGGAAAAGAAACGCGCCGGTCCCGCCTGCCGTTTCGAGGTGATGGCGGCGGAAAACCTGGCGCTTGAGGATGGCTCCTTTGATGCCGTGGTTTCGAGCCTTTTTTTCCATCATGTGCCCCTTGATCTCAAGGAGAAAAGCTTGTCCGAGGCGTTTCGCGTGCTCAGACCCGGAGGGCGCCTGGTGATCGCCGACATGCACACCCCCACCACCTTTGCCGGCGCCCTCGTCTCCCACATCTCCCGATGGTTTTTTCTTCAGCCGCAAATTGGTGAAAATATTGCGGGGGTCATGCCGGGATTGATTTCGCGGACCGGCTTTACCTCCCCGGAGTTGCTCAATGTCTATTTCGGCTATATTGCCCTGTTTGCGAGCCGTAAACCCCTGCAGGGATGATCCGGACAGAAACACGAGGAGAAACACATGCCTGATCTTTTTGACCGAATTCTGGTGATGCCCGGTTTTCAGGACCTGCTGGATGAACTCCGATCCGCCCTCTCTCTCTACTGGAAAACAGCGAAGGAGGTCCTGCAGGGGGGCGGCATTGCCCTGCTCGATCCGCCGGAGGGCTATGTTTTGCTGGAGAATAACTTTTTCTCGGCCATGTTCCTGTATTCGTACCATCGCCTGGGAGTCCCCCGGCCTCGCAGGATCCTCTACGCCGCGATAAACCAGTGTTTCCGGGGCATGGTGACCGGCTGTGACAATCTCCTCGACGACGAGTACAAAAGAACCCTGGAAACGGATCTGCCGGCAAAGGCCTGGCGCTTCCGGTCCGTTCTGGATATCATGGTTTCCGAACACGTCATGTTCAATCTCCTGGCAACGGCGTCGCGCCGGGGCGAAATTCCGGAAGACCTGCTCCTGCCGGCCGTCAATGCCGCATTGCGGGCCCTGACCAGGAGCGGCGCCCAGGAAGCGGGGGAAGAGGGCGGCACGGCGGAAGCCCTTCCGCCGGAAACGATTCTGAAATCGATCCATCATTACAAGACGGGTATTTTGTTCCAGTCACCCTGGGCCGTTCCGGCCGTGCTGGAAAGTACGGATAAGGAGAAAACGGCTGAGGTTTTGGAAGGCCTGTATCGGATCGGCATGGGCTGCCAGATCCTGGACGACCTGGTGGACCTGCAGCGGGACGTTCTCAAAAAGCGGCACAATTATGTGGCTTCCCTGATTTATCACCACCAGGGCCCCGGTGCGTGGGAAAGCCTGCGGGAAATGTCATCGTTCCCCGACCATGCGACGGCCGCGCAAGATCTTATCAGCCGATTCCCGGCCCCATTGGAATGGCGGTCGCCCGCTGCCGCCTGTATCTCGACTCCGGCATAAATGCCCTGCTGGGCAACCCCCCGCCGGAACTGGTGCAAACGGTGATATCCATCCTTGCGAGGCGCATCGGCGCCGAGGCGTATCTGGCGCAATACCCATGAAGGCACGGAAACTGATATTCTTCTGGTGGAAGGTTGCCTTCCTTTTTCTCTCCCGCTCGCTGCGGGCGACGGGAATCATGTCGCTCATGCTGATGACGTGCGGTCGCGGCCCTGATTTTTCTTTCCGCCCTGGCGATGGGCGTAAATGACGCCATGATCCGCAATTCCGTGAGCCTTTACTCCGGCCATATATCGGGTTTCAATATTCCCGGTGATGTTCGGAAGGACGCCCTGGCCGTTCCCGGTGTGGCAGCGGTCCTGAAGCGCCTGAGCAATCCGGGTATCCTGGCTGAAAGGCAACAAGACTTCACGAAGTGATCGTCACGGAAATTGAACCCCGGGAGGAACTCCAATTCACAGCAATCGGCAGGAAAGTCGTCGCCGGCACATATCTGACAGAAGCAAAAGGGCGATGTCCTGCTTGGCCGGTCCCTGGCGGGAAAAATGGGCGTGAGCCCCGGAGATACTGTTGATTTTAAGCCCTTCACCGGCACGGGCGTGACCACGCTGCGGGTTGCGGGCATTTATAGCACCGGGATAGATAAACTCGACGGGGAAACCGCATTTTGTCCTCTCGGGTCGCTTCCCGCCTCCGGGCACGGCTGGTCCGCCGCCGTTTTCCTCAAGGAAGGGGTGGAGCCCGAGAAGGTCATATCCGCTTACCGCAATCTCATTCCGGGCAGCGCGGAATTCAAATCATGGGAAACCTTGATGCCCGATTTGAAGCAATTGATCGATTTGAATTATGTTTCCATGGGTATCGTCATTCTTCTGGTCTTTGGCGTGGTCTCCCTGGGCATTGCCTGCGCCTTCGTCATCATCATCCTGAAAAGCATTCGGGAATACGGCATCCTCAAGGCCATGGGCGTCACATCCCGTGAAACCATGCTTTTGATTTTTTTCGAGGTCCTCCTGATGAATCTCTTTGCGTCCACCCTGGGGGTAATACTCGGGATTTTCCTGTCGGTCCTGGTCCAGTCAACGGGGATCGATCTGACGGCTTATACCTCTCACAACCAGTATTTCACTGTTTCGGGGGTGATATACCCGCGGCTGACGCCCTTCGCGTGGGGGGTGCCCCCGGCCCTGGCTTTCCTCTTCTCCCTTATCGCCGCCGTCTGGCCGGCTGTCCTCGTGTCCCGGCGCCGGGCGGCCGAGATACTCAGAATGGTATAATGCATGATCGAAGTTATCGGCATATCCAAGCAATACCTCTCCGGACGCGGCCATGTGCAGGCGCTCTCGGGAATAACTTTCCAGGTGGAAAAGGGGACCAATCTGGCCCTCGTGGGCAAATCCGGCTCGGGCAAAACGACCCTGATGAACTGCATCGGCGGAATCGAAAAGCCCGACACGGGAAAGGTGGTCATTGAAGGGCGGGAGATTCAGTCTCTCTCCGAACGTGCCCTATGCCTGTTTCAGAGGCAAAATATCGGGTTTGTTTTTCAGCACGGAAACCTTCTTTCCTTCCTGACGGCGGCGGAAAATATCGCTTTCCCCCTGAACCTGAACGGAGTCGGCGCCCGGACGAGAAACCGGCGGGTTTCGGAATTGCTCGAACTGATAGGCCTGCCCGATATAGGAGCGGCCATGCCTCATGAACTTTCCGGGGGAGAACTGCAGAGGGTGGCGGTGGCCCGCGCCATATCCCATAATCCCAGCCTGCTTCTGGCCGACGAACCCACGGCGAACCTCGATTCAGCTACCGGCATCAGCATCATGCAGATGATGATCGCCTTGACCACGCAGCCAGAGCTGTACCCTGATCATGGCCACCCACGACCAGGAACTCATCGCCCTTGCGGACCGCAGCATCCTTCTGCGGGATGGCCTTATTTAGCTGATTGATTTCCGGGCGGGTTTTCCTTTTCCACCCAGGCATACGCGCTGTGGTAGTGGATGCTTTCGATGTTCTCCGCCTCCACGCTGTACCAGGTGAAATTGGAGATCTTGTTGAGCTTCTCCGCGACGCTGCGGACGACGTCCTCGACGAACATGGGGTTTTCAAAGGCCTTCTCGGTCACATACTTTTCGTCCACCCTCTTGAGAAGCGAGTAGATGTCGGCGCTCGCCGATTCCTCGACAACTTGACAACGTCCTCGATCCAGAAGAACTTTTTGAAGCGGACATTGACTTTCACGATGCTGCGCTGGTTGTGGGCGCCCAGGTCGCTGATTTCCTTCGAGCAGGGGCACACGGTCGTCACCGGCACCATAACCCCCACCAGGAAGTCGGTTTCTCTTCCCGTCATTCTGGCCCGAGAACCAGCAGGTGTATTCCATCAGGCTCTTTGCGCCTGAAACGGGCGCCGTCTTCTCGATGAAATACGGGAACTCGATTTCCATGTGGGCGGATTCCGCATCGAGCTTGCCCTTTATCTCCTCGAGGATCGACCTGGTATGTCTTGATGTTGATCTGGCCCCGGAATTCGTTGAGGACTTCAACGAAACGGCTCATGTGCGTGCCCTTGAAATGGTGGGGGAGGTTCACGTACATGTTGATGGTGGCGTTTACGTGCTGGATGCCGTTGGCCCGGTCGAGGACGATGATGGGGTATTTGATCCCCTTTACCCCGACCTTCTTTATATTGATGTTGCGTTCGTCTTTATGGTTCTGGATACGACCATAACCCAAATTTGCTATTATCTCCGGATTTACATCGCGACCCGGTATAGGACACGCGGGCGTTGTCCGATTCCCAGACAGTCACTTTCAGCATCGAAAGGCCCCGGGGGAGTTTGCCGCTTATCCGCTCGTAGATAAGATTCGCTATGTTTTCCGAGGACGGGTTTATGCCTGAAAAGCAGGGAAGCTCGTTGAGGCAGCTGTGGTCAAGCTCCTCCAGTATCTCGGCGAGCCATTTCTTCACATCGCGGAAATCGACCATGATGCCCTCGGAGTTGAGGCTGCGCCGCCGATAGTGGCTTCGACGATGAAATTATGCCCGTGGAGTTCTTCGCATTTTCCCCCGATTTCCTGCAGCACGTGGGCGGCCGAAAAATCCTTTTTGATTGTCACCTCATACATGCGGGGTTTTATATACCTGAAGCGGGGCTGTGTCAAATGGGATGCTTCTGAAATTCGGGGGTTGCCTGCCCTGGATTGGAGTACATCCCCGGGAGGAGGGACTTGGCGGGCCAGACCCGGGGCACGGGGCAATCCATGGAATAACGGTTGAATTTCGGTAATTAAACGTATACAGAAGATAGACAGCAAAGCTTGAAATGAGGCCTGCCCGCTTGGGTTCTGCAGCAAAAAGAAGGACAATATTCTTTATCTCCGACTCGACGGCGATCACTGCCGAAACGCTGGGCCAAAGTCTGCTTACCCAGTTCGAGCCCCTGGAATTCGACCAGGTGACCCTCCCGTTCGTTGACACTTTCAGCAAGGCGGGGCGGGCCCTGATGCAGATCAACAAGGATGCGAACACCAAGGGCATCCGCCCGATCGTGTTCAGCACCCTGATCAACCCGGACATCCGCCGGCTCTTCAAGAACAGCTCGTGCATTTTCTTCGATTTCTTCGACACCTTCATCAGCCGCCTGGAAAGCGAGCTGGACATGCGCTCCTCGCACACCATAGGCCGGTACCATGGCCTCATAAACGATTCCGTTTACAGCGTCCGCATCGACGCGATGAACTATGCCATGGGCACGGACGACGGCATCTCCACCAAGGACTACGACCAGGCGGAAGTCATCCTCCTGGGTGTTTCCCGGTCGGGGAAGACGCCCACCTGCCTTTACCTCGGCTTGCAGTTCGGGATTTATGCGGCGAATTACCCCCTGACGGAAGAGACTCTCCTCAAAAGGCATGTGACGCTGCCCGAAGCCCTGGTGCCGTTCCGGAAAAAGCTCTTCGGCCTCACCATTTCCCCGGAGCGCCTGCAGAGGATACGCTCCGGGCGCATGCCCAATACGCGTTACGCCTCCCTGAGCCAGTGCCAGCTCGAAGTCGCCATGACCGAGAGCCTGTTCGAGAGTGAGAGATCCCGTTTGTGAACGTTACCTCGATGTCCATAGAGGAGATATCGGCCACGGTCCTGCTGGAGTGCAAGCTCCAGAGGCGTTTTTTCTGATTCGGGGCAAGAATTGACGTTGAAAATTGTCAGCGCCGTGGCTAATATGGGGGCGGCCTGATTAATGAAATTGTCAAATGCAATTATAAAAGGGAGGGAGAAATGAACAGAACGGATTTGGTCAATGAGGTGGCAAAGGTCCTTGGAACAAGGAAGCAGGCGGAAACGGCAGTTGATTGCGTTCTGGACACCATTACCGAGGCATTGAAAAAACAGCAGAAGGTGACCCTGGCCGGGTTCGGCGCCTTCAGCATCTCCAAGCGCGCGGCGAGGAAAGGCCGCAACCCGCAGACCGGGCAGGAAATTGATATCGCGGCGAAAAATGTCCCGAAATTCACGCCCGGCAAGGCCCTTCAGGAAGCGGTTAAATGACAATCATCTAAAGAATCGGTGTATATGTGGAAGAGCCATGGGCACCCTGACGGCCCATGGCTTTTTTCATGGCAGAGGTTAACGGTAAGAAAAATGGTTTGCGAATTGCTCGACCTGTCCGGGTTCTTCTTTCAAAGGAAGATCATGGGCCGGAAGCTGCCGTTGCCGGCCAGTTGCTACATTCCTCTTCTCTTGGAAATATGTTGAATTTCTTGGGTAATTTGCGCAGATCGCCTGCACCGGGGTCAGATTTGCGGAACGTTTACTGAGGTCTTATTTCCACAAAACAGCTCAGAAAAAGGCTGAAAAACACAAAAAAGGGCATAATAAGTTTGACAAGCCCGGCCAGATTTTATATTCAATCCCCCTACTTACCCTGAATGACGGAGTCAAGGAGGACGCCATGAGGGGGCCATGGGCTTCGGTTCTCATACTAATTGCGGTTTCGATATTCGCCTTTGCAAACCCGGTTGCGGCTGCTCAGACTTACAAAGTCAGACCCGGGGACAACCTCGCAAAAATAGCGAAAAAATATCACGTAAACGTGGCCGACCTCAAGGCGGCAAACGGCCTCAAGGGCAATGACCTCAAGGTAAGGCAGACCCTCGTAATCCCGGGAAAAGGCAAGAAGCAGGGCGCGAAAAGCTCGAAAAAGGAGCAGCTGGCGCAAAAGCATAAAAAAGATAAGGAAACCGAATCCTCCGCTTCGGAAACCGAATCCTACGTTGTGAAAAAGGGCGACACGGTGCGCAGCATTGCCGCGGCAAACGGCATCACCGTTGCCCAGTTCAAGCGCATGAACCACATGGGCAAGAAGACGCGCCTGAAAAAAGGGCAAGAGGTGCTGGTACCGGCAAAACCTGCCCCCGAAGAGGATGAGGCCGGAGAAATAGACCCTTCCGACGTGGTACCCGAAACCGTAGCGCCGGGGACCCCGAGTGCGGCCCTGGGCAAATGGAAGGACCCCGACGAGAGGTCCCTCTTCATAAAGGTGGTCAAATCATTCCTGGGAGTGCCTTACAAGCTGGGCGGGAATTCCGTACAGGGGGATAGACTGCTCGGCTTTTGTCAGGAAGCTCTACGAGATATTTGATGTCAGCCTGCCCAGGACGGCGCGGGAGCAGTCCCTGACGGGAAAGAGGGTTGTCAAAACCGAACTCCAGGAAGGGGACATCGTCTTCTTCAAGACCCGCCGCGACCATGTCGGCATTTACGTCGGCAACAACCAGTTTGTCCACATGTCGTACCGGAGCCGCCAGGCCAAGGTGGACAACATGGACAGCCAGTATTTCGCCAACAGGTTCATCAGGGGGGTAAGGATCAAGGAACTGGTTGACATGCCTATCAGCCAGGCCAAGAACGAAACCAGCAAAACGCTCACTCGGTGAGCAGCTTTTCCATATGGGGCCATCCTTTATTTCGTTTCAGTTTCCCTGAAGACCATTTTCAACTCGTATACGCCTTCGCTCTTGCTCCTCTCCATGTCGAAACCGCCCTTTTCGAAAACGCGGAGCATGGGCTTGTTCTCGACCAGGACTTCCGCCGTGAAGCCGAGGAGCCCCTGCCTCTTTGCAAGGTAAGTCAAATAGGAAAGCAGTTCGCTGCCGATCCCCGCGTCCTGGTATTCGTCAATGACCGCAAAGGCGATTTCGGCCGTGTGCGTCCCGGGGTTGATGCCGTACTGGCCCAGTGGCGACCACTTTTTCGTTTTCCTCCTGCCCGACCACGGCCAGGATCACCGTCTCCTGCGTGTAATCGATCACCACAAACTCCTGCAGCCTCTCGTGGGGCATGTCCTTGCGGTAAGAGATGAAGCGCCGGTACATGCTGTTGTCGGACAGCCGGTAAAAGAAATCTTTCAGCAGCGGCTCGTCGGAGATCTTGACCGGCCTGAACAGGACAGACTCGCCTTTGCTCGTTGTCCTCCATGTCTCCAGGTGCTCGGGGTATTCGCCGCGCTTGCCGGGGATGAATGCCTGGTCGCTGTAAATGAAGCCGGCCTTTTTCGCCTCTTCGATCAGCCATGGCTGGAACTTGGGATGGGCTATGGAAATGAGCTCCATCGCCCGCTCGCGGATGTTCTTGCCCTGCAGGTAGGCTATCCCGTATTCCGTGACGACATACTGGATGTCGCCCCGGACGAGGGTGGTCCCGGAGCCCTCCTTGAGGTTCGGGACGATCCTGGAGACGACATCGCAGGCCGCCGTTGACTGGATGGTCAGGATGGTTTTGCCGCCCCCCAGGGTCGCGCCCCTCATGAAGTCGGCCTGGCCCCCCACGCCGCTGTAGAACTGCCTGCCGATGGATTCCGCCGTGACCTGGCCGGTGAGGTCGATCTCCAGGGCGCTGTTGATTGCGACCATGTTGTCGAACTGCGCGATGATCAGCGGGTTGTTGGTATAATCAATCGTCTTGAATTCGATCGTGGGGTTGTCGTTGATGTATTCGTACGTCGATCTTTTCCCCATGCAGAACGTGGCGACGGTTTTCCCCCTGTCGATCTTCTTCCGGGAGTTATTGATGACGCCTTTCTTCATCAGGTCCACGATCCCGTCGCTGACCAGTTCGGTGTGGACGCCCAGGTCCTTTTTGCTTGAAAGGTGGGCCAGGATGGCATTGGGAATGCTTCCGTAACCTACCTGGATAGTATCGCCGTCCTCGATCAGGCGCGCAACATATGTGCCGATCCTCTGGGCTATATCGGTGTCCGCATCCGGGGCTGTATTCCAGGATAGGCTCATCATACGGCAGGATATAATCTATTTTGATCAATGTGAATGAACGCATCCCCGTGGACACGCGGCATGTGCGAATTGACCTGCGCAATGACAATCTTGGCGACTTCGGTCGCGGCCTTGACAATATCCACGCTCACGCCGAGGCTCATGTACCCGTGTATGTCGGGGCTGGAAGTCTGGATGAGCGCGACATCGACCCGCGCCAGCCCGCTGTAGAAGAGGCCCGGGACCTGGGAGAGGAAGACCGGGGTGTAATCGGCGGCCCCCCGGTTGACGGCGCTGCGGGTGCTTTCCCCGATGAAGAAAGAATTATGGCGGAAGTTCTGGCGGTATTTCTCGCTTGTGTAGGGGGCCACCCCCAGCGAGCGGATATGGAGCACCTCGGCGTCGAAGAACGCCTTGGGGTGCGCCTGCACGTACTTGATCAGCCCGTGCGTGAGGTGCTGCGGCTCCGCGCAGGCCGAGCCGATGAAGATCGTATCCCCCCGGTGGATGTTGTTGAAGATGACTGTTTCGGAGGCAAATTTTTCCGGGTATTTCTGTTTCAAATAATCGAGCGGCATAATCACTCCTGTGGTTCTGAGGGTCCAGGTTCGCTGGAAAACACGGCTTCAAAGGATCGCTTCGAAATATATCAAATATGCCGAGATGTATAAAGGGAAGCGGGGCAGCCAAACCGGGACTTGAGGGGATATTAACTCCGACGCGGGCCATTGACAAGGAAATTGGTTGCGGCTCATGGTTCAAGAGTACTGAAAACGCGCCGCAGGGCGATGACTTTGCGGGGCTGCCAGATCGTTTATTGTTGAAATGGGCTGAAAGATATGTAAAAAAAGTTAGATGAGGAAGCTGATCGCCATTCTGATTCTTATCGCCGCCTTATTTTCCATAGCCGCACTGGCTCCGGGAGAGGAGGAATCGTCCATCCTCGAAGGGCTGATCATCGAGGCCGTGCCTGCAGCGCCGACAGACCTCACGTTCACATCTGTCACGAAATCCCAGATTACCCTGTCCTGGAGAGACAATTCGTCAACCGAAACCAGGTACGAAATATGGAGGGCGGTGTTCAGCAGCGATCTCCATTATTGGGTTACCCTGCCTGCAGACACGACGTCATACACCGATACGGCGATCGAGTCCGGTACGACTTATTCTTATATGGTCAGGGTCGTCAACAACGACGGCCACAGCGATTCGGATACGGTCTCGGCCACGACCCCGGTTGACGATGATGACGACACCGACATCTGGATAAGCTGTTTCATAGCCACCGCCGTCTACCAGGACCCGTTCCACCCGGACGTGCAGGCATTGAGGGAATTCAGGGACGAATACCTCCTGACGAACCCGGCGGGCCGGGCCTTCGTCTCCGCTTATTACAGGTACTCGCCCCCCGTGGCGGATTTCATAGCCGGTCACGAAGCGCTGCGCGCGCCCCTGCGCGCCATGTTCATCCCGGTGGCCGCCTCGGCCAGGCACCCGGCAGGCGCCCTGTTCATCTTCACGGGATTATTGGCGATGGCTGTCGGCAGGGCAGGCTGGAAGCGATTCAGACGTAGTCGGTAATCAAGGCGGCGCTTTCGATGACAAGGTCGGCCCCCGCTTCTTCCAGGCCTGCGCGCTGGTAATAGCCGGTAAGGACCCCAACCGTGAACATCCCCAGCTTTTTCCCGACCTCGATGTCCATGGGATGATCGCCCACCATCGCGGCTCGTCCGCGGGTCTGCGCTGATTTTTCCGAGGGCGATCAGGAGGTGATCCGGTTCCGGTTTGACCTTTGGCGTTGATTCACGGGTGACCACCGCGCCGACGTGGGAATCTAGATCGGGAAAGAGCACGACCAGGGCATCCCGGCAGTTCCTGGTCACAACCGCCGTTTTTATGCCCCTCGCTTTAAGCGACGATAGCATCTCCCGGACACCCGGGACCAGTTCCCCTTTCCTCGCCCCCGCCAGTTCTATGTCCCTGATGAGGCGGCCGGCCTTCTCGAAGAAATCATTGCCGTCCGTCCCGTGGAGGGATATCCACCGGCGCCCCGCATCGATCATCTCCAGGGCGAACAGGTGGGCAAAGTCTTCGGCCGGCGCCCCGTAAGAGGCAATCAGCCTCATGACGGAATTGCGCATCTCGGTGAAATTTATGTTGAGCCGGGCAAGGGTGCCGTCGAAATCAAAAACAACCGTGTCCACGTCAATCTTTTGGATCATTGCTCGAACATCTTCTCCCGGTGCGTTCATTTGGAAAATTCCCTGTTCCTGTTGCCGTTGATGTATTCGGCGCTGAGGACCTTCCGGAAGTTCCTGTTGCGGTGGGAATCCGGGACCTCCAGTCCCATGATCGTCTTGAGGAAGTTCATTATGATGAAGAAAGTGGCCCCCCAGAGGATTTCGGGGCTGCCGTTTTCATCGGCCGCGCTGAAGCACGGGAATTCCCGGCGGGTCGCGATATTGTTCCTGAGCGGGTATTCGCTCTCGATGGTGTAAAGGCAGTAATTGTCGTCGTTGAAGAATTCGCGGATGGGTATGTTGACCACTTTTTCCACTTCCCCGCTGAGCCGCGGCCGCCAGTCATGCTTCACGTACCCGACGAGGGGGAAAATGATCCGCGTGAAGGCCAGCAGCGGGTTGCAGGGCAGGGGGCCCAGGAACCGGACATTGAGGGGGCTCAGCCCGATTTCCTCCCACGATTCCCGCAGGGAGTTGGCAAGGAAAAGCGTCATCTCGCGGAAATTGGCAGGGCCTTTGAGCTTCAGGTAGGACCGCGCTTTCCCGCGCAGCACAGGCAGAATCGGGCTCGCAATCAAAGGCCTGAGGATCTCGTCCGCGAGCGGGTGCAGCATGCCGCCCGGGCAGCTCAGGTCGCCTGCCTGGACGACGGCGGTGGACCTCTTGATGAGCTTGAACGCAAATTCCCCCGAGCCGTCCTTTTCCATGAAATAAAGCGGGAGGAGGACGCCTGCCGCGCCCCACGCTCGCGGCTGCTTGAGGTTTTCCGCCTTCACAAACCCCGCCGTTTCGCAGAAGTCTACAGGGGCCCTGCCGAGCGTCTCTATTACGAGGTCAAGGAATTCTTCTTTATGGGAAAGGATTTGAATGTCCATCAGTACGCATCGAGATTAGCACAGATGAGCCTTTCGTACCAGCAGCCGAAAGGGAACGGGTTAAGGAAACCGCAATGCCCGCCGTGTTCCTGGACCAGGAGGCGCATATTGGGGGCCCCCTCGAGGGCCAGGACATCGCGCACCGGGATGATCGGGTCGTCCGCGGACGCAATCACCGTCACGGGCACCCTCAGGCCGGCGAAAAGCTCCTTTTTCAGCGTGTAGCGGCTGAAGTAATCCAGGTAGTCCGCAAAGCTGCTGTAAAGGGGCATGATCGCCCTGGTGATGTCCATGCAGGAGTTCATCTTCAGCATCTCCGAAAAATCGTAAAGCCCCGGGAAGAACCGCTGCTTGGACCTCAGGGACGTCTTCCATTTCTTCAGGAAATAGGACCGGTAGATGCTCCTGTCGATGGACACGGTCGCCTGGTGCGGGTCGAGGGCCGGGCTGATCCCGAAGACGTGCGCGAGGTTTGGCACGGGGAATTCCGTGTGCCGCGCGGCCACCCGCAGGGCAAAGTTGGCCCCCAGCGAGAACCCGACCACGAAAAACGGGCGGCCCTCGGCAAAGGCCGCGGCGTTGATCACGGCATTGTGGGTCTCCACGGTGAGCGCGCCGTGGAAGAGCCCTTCGTTGAGGTGGTGGCTGGGACCGTGGTCGCGGAGGTTGAGCCGCAAGACATCGTAGCCGCTACGGAAAAGGTACCTCCCCGTGGAGAGCATGTACGTCGAGGCCGAGCTCCCCTCCCAGCCGTGGATGAGGAGGACAAGGCCCTTCGAGCCTTCCCTGCGGGAGATGAACCCCAGGAGCCTGCTGCCTTCGGCGCCGTCCAGCACGGCCTCACGGGCGCACTCCTCCATTTCGTTGCGCCCTTTCAGGCGGAATTTCAGGCTGGCGAAGATGGTCTGGAGGTGGGCGCTCGAGGCCCAGAATTCCGGGGAGAATCTGTCAAAATCATGTCTCATGGTCTGCCGGCCATATTATCCGCAAGACGTCGAAATTCAAAGCATGAATTGCAAAAATTTTGTAATATGGGCCGCATGAAACTTCCCCGAGCCACCCAGGCTGCTTTGGCCCTCGCCCTTATCTCCGGCGTCCTTGCCGGCGGGGCCGAGTCCGCAGCGAAAGGAGGAAATGCCATGGATAACGCTCTCCCCGGCAAAGTGATCGAACTGCCCAAACCCGTCCTCAAATCCGAAAAATCGCTGGAGGAGGCACTGGCAAAACGGCAGTCGGTGAGGAGTTACACGGCGAGGCAGCTCTCAGTCCAGGAGGTCTCGCAGCTGCTGTGGGCGGGACAGGGAGAGAAAGGCCGGCGTTTCGGCAGGACGGCCCCCTCCGCCGGGGCGCTCTTTCCTTTGGAAGTATACCTGGTTACCAAACAGGGAACTTTTCATTACGACCCCGGCAGCCACAGCCTGGTCGACGGTTCATGCCGGGGATTTGAGAGACCCGCTCGCGGCGGCAGCCCTTGGGCAGGGCTGTGTCCGCTCCGCTCCCGCCGTGGTCGTCATCTCTGCCGTAATAGAGCGTACGGCGGTTAAATACCGGGGAAGGGCGGAGCGTTACGTGCACATGGAAGTGGGCCATGCCGCGCAGAACATATTGCTCGAGGCCGTTTCGCTGGGGCTCGGGGCCGTGCCGGTCGGCGCCTTCGAGGACGCCAGGGTGAGGCAGGTATTGAAGCTCCCCGAGAACCAGGCCCCACTGATGCTGATCCCGGTAGGCCAGCCCGCTGAGGGCCGGTAATTTCATCACCCGCAGCTTGACCGGCAATCATGTTGACTGCAAGCAATGTTGCAACGGAAAGTCCCCCTTTTATAAAGGGGGATTTAGGGGGATTTTGCAGACTGTAAATAATATTGAAAGCCGTAAAAATCCCCTCCGGCTCCCCTTTAGAAAAGGGGAGGGAAAAAGAAGTACCTCCGGCAAGCTGCTCACCTGATCAGGCGCGGGTCTTTCGCTAGCAGTTCAACGGCCCGGATCGCGCTTTTTTCCTTGTCCTTTATCTCCAGCATCAGGTCGAAATCGCAATCGCGGGAATCCCCGATGAAGCGCAGGAACGCGGCCTTGTCCAGGGAATTGGCATGGGCACCCCGCCGCCCCGAGGGTGACTGCGTGCTGTAATCCACGATGGGCAGCCCGTCCTCGCCTGACCACGTCCTTCCGGCAAGGGCGAGGGCTTCCGCCGTGGTTTCGCCGGAGCAGTTTACCTCGTGGTGGAAGAGGTCGAGGATAACGGGCACGCCTGTCTCGCCGCTCACAGCGAGGCATTCCCGCAGAGTGTAATTCCGGTCGTCATTCTCCACGGCCAGCCTCCTGATGACCTTGTCCTCGAGAAGTCCATAGCGGCTCACGAACCGTCTGAGGCTCTGCGGCCCTGTCCCCGTAGACCCCTCCGACATGGATCTGGATCCTGGCAGACGTGTCCACCCCCAAAAGGTCGAGCATATCCGCGTGATACTAGAGCTCCCGGCAGCTGCGGCGGAAAATCTCCTCATCCCGGGAGTTGATGAGCGTGAACTGGTCGGGGTGCATCGACACCCGCATCCCCTTTTCCCGGATGAATGCCCCGATCGAGGCGAATTTCTCCTTGAAACAGGCCTGCCAGTCGAAGGCGCAGACCTCGTGGGAGGCAAACGGCACGAAACCGGAATTGATCCGGAAAAAGAGCAGCCCATGGGAGGCGTTGAACTCGAGGACCGCGCGCAGGCACTCGAGATTGCTTTGCACTGTCTCGACCAGGCGCTCCTCGGAATACGATTTCAGCCTGAAGGTCCTGTTGCGGCAGCCCAGGGATGTGTTTACGCAGGGATAACCTATTCTCAAGTGTTTTCCGGGCCCTTTCCCGCCGATGCCGGATTGCTCTAAGTCCTTAATGTTAAAGGGTTCACGAAAATGCCGGGGATAATCCCGCTTGAATTATAGCAGATTCGATGCTAAACATCGCCGAAAGTTCAAGGATGGGAGAGATCTCGGATGAAAAAAGTTTTCCTGTTCTGCCTGGCGTTGATAATTTTGTCCGCCAGCCCGGCAATGTCGGCGGATGTGAAAAAAGTCGCGGTGCTGCCGTTTCGCGGTCCACAGCGGGGAGAATATCGACTACGTGCAGAAAGGCGTTTGGGACATGCTCATTTCCCGGATCGGGGTGAGCGGCAAGATAGACGTCCTGGGGCGGCATGCGATCACCGAATCGCTGGGCGCCAAAACGGAAATGACGCAGGACGAGGCCATCGCCTTCGGCAAAAAGATGAAGGTCGATTACGTGGTCTGGGGCAGCATCACGAAGATCGGCAACAGCGTGAGCCTGGACGGCAAACTGCTCGAAACCGCCTCTTCCAAGTCGCCGGTGAGCGTTTTCGCGCAAAGCCAGGGCCTTGACGACGTCATCACCAAGGTGAACGATTTTGCCAAAAGGGTGGACACCCATATCCTGGGACAGGCCCCCTCCACGTTTGACCAGCCTGCGGCCGTCGGCAGCCCTGTCCCCCGCTGCCGAATCGCCGCCGCCCAAGACTGCCGTTCTGCCGCCGGGGGCAATTGCGTCAAGGTCCGGAAGGGAGCCCGATGCCCCGGAAGTCCTCAAAAGCGGGAAGGGCACATACACGTCCATCATCAACCCGGATTTCATAGTATCGGGCGGGGCGGACCGCCGGGGGTTCTGGATGAGCCCCAAGTACGAAGGCGAATGGAAGGGGATGGCCGTCGGGGATGTTGACGGGGACGGGTTGAACGAAATCGTCGTCATAGACATCAAGACCATCAGGATCTACAAGAAGAAAGGGAAAGAGATCAGGCTTGTCCAGAGCATTGCCGGCAGGTCGACAAATACCTACCTTGCCGTCGACCTGATCGACCTCAACGGCAACGGGATCAAGGAAATATACGTGACCTGCCTCACGGGCCGGGAACTCAACTCATTTGTCCTGGAATACAAGGACAAGAAGTACACGAGGATAGCCGCTGATCTGAGATATTTTTTCCGGGTGATCGAAAACTCGTACGGTTCGATGCTGTTGGGCCAGACAATGAACCTGGACAAGCCGTTTGACAACCCCATATTTGAGATGGCGTGGGAGGACGGGAAATACAAGGAAACCAGAAAGCTGAAGGTCCCGCCTGGGACCTCCGTGTACGGCCTGGCCATAGAGCGGCTCGATAAAAGCGGTTCGGATATGCTCGTGATCCTTGATGATTTTGATCACCTGCTGACCTGCGAAGAGACGGACCAGCCCCTTGTGAAGCTGCAGAAGCTTTTTGGAAAGAGCTTCTGCCAGAGGACGGATGAGGTAGTATGGCGGCAGCAGCAACTTCCTGGACTTCCCCAAGCCGCAGTTCGCGTCGCCCAATATCGATACCCAGGACCTTTATTTCATCAACAACAGGATTCTCTCCTATGACATTAACAAGGACGGGAAACCCGAGGTCATAGTGGTAAAGAACATCTCCCCCATGGGAAGGATCCTTGGCAATGTCAAGGTCTTCACGTCCTCCGAGATTTATAACCTCGAATGGGACGGCAATGGCCTCATCGAAAACTGGCGGACCCGGAAGATCAGCGGTTATGTCGCCGATTACCAGATCAAGGACGCCGACAACGACGGGGAAGTGGAAGTGGTCCTGGCCCTGGTCGCGGGCGGGCAGAGCATGATAGTGACCTACAGCCTCACCGCCCCCAAGCGGGAGGAGCAGTAATCCAGGGAGGGCACAACGAAGCTTAATTGCTTGACAAGAAAACCAAAAATTAGTTAGATTCCCAATCTTCACGGCGGCGTAGCTCAGTTGGTGAGAGCATACGGCTCATATCCGTAGTGTCCGGGGTTCAAGTCCCTGCGCCGCCACCAAAACATAATCCAATAGGGTTCAATATAGTACAAAACCCACTGGAAACAGCGGGTTTTTTATTATTTAACGTCCGATTAGGTGCAATAAAGCCCATTGACATCCGGGGGTATTGGGAGGCGGTGATTTTGCGGATCAGTAGAATATTTCAATCCGTAATTGTCCGCACAGGCATAAATAAGGCATATTCGATATAACAATCCGGTACGATGTATCCCATTGTCCTGGCTATTTTGGTATACGCTCAAGAAATGCCTTCATCTCTTTCATCACCGGTGCCTGACCTCGATCCTCCAGATGCAAAAGATGGCCGACACCGTTGATCTGGGCATAGTGCACATTGCTGAAATTCTCTTTCAGCCAGGAGATTTCGTCATCCGTCATCACCGCACCGAGCTGTATCTCGCCCCGAATAAATAAAATGGGACATTTAACCTTCGTCATTATCTCTTTGGCGTCATATCCCTTGATGAAGCCGTTAAAATCATAAAGCAGTGCGTTGAAATAAGTGGGATCAAGCTGCCACAGGCATCCGGCAAAGAAAAGGATCCATTGACTGGTGACACCCGGATAATCCTTATATTTGTCTGCCAGTGATAGGGATAGCTCTTTTTCAGATCGAACTGATTTCTTCAAATCCAGCCAGAGACCAAACATGTCTCGGCTTGAATCGATGATTCTCTTATAGTTGTCCATGGACGGAGGTGAATCCTCAATAATGAGAGCCTTCACCTTTTCCGGACAGCGCGCGGCTGCCATGAGCGCTATTACACCGCCAAGGGAGTGTCCTATGAGAACAGCCGGCGCATCCAATTGTCTTATAAATGCCACGGTGTCCTCAGTAAAATCTTCCAGACGATAGTGCTCGGAAACCCAGCCTGATTTGCCATTTCCTCTCAAATCCATAGCGTAGACATGCCACCTTTGAGACAGGCTTGGAATGAGGGAAAGATATTCTTGCCAGCGCCAGGCTCCCCCATGGAGCATGACCAGCGGTTCGGCCGATGGAGAACCATAATCCAGGTAATTAATTTTCACCTTACCAGTGTCAAAGATTTTTTCCTGTGGCATATTACCCCCATAGCCCTCATCGCTACTATTAAGAATTCCGTACCTTTCCACATGCGCATTTACCGGGTAGTTCCAGAGGCGGCCGCAGCCGGCTGTCCAGAGCAGCATCACAACAAGGCAAGCTGCACATAGGACTCGCCCATGGTTCATCTTCATTTATCACCTCTTAAGAGAAGCGTCTTACATAAGCATTTTATATCATAATCAACACGTTCGACTTAAATAAAATTTAATGAGTAGTAGGAGGTGTACTAAATTCCAACCCTAAATCCATTTCGATCTGATCGGTATTGCAGATTACCGGGTGAAAGCTGCGGTTCGGGGTATTGACGAAAATCTCTCTTTCAATAAAATAATCTTCAATATTTCAGCTGCCGCGGGATTCTTAATGAAGTCGACCATCAGTATGTCGCAAGGGTGACGAGTTTCCATTTCGCAAACCTTTAAATGTCTGTTAACCTGAGAGCATGGTTATTACACCTTGCAGGCTATCCCTGGTTCATGGAGGATGCTGATGGGCAGGAATGTTATTATTGTGGGCGGCGGGGCAGGCGGGCCCTCGACGGCCGCCGAGGCGAAAAGGAGAGATCCCAGTCTCAACGTCACCATCGTGGAACGCGGCGAGTTTGTCTCCTATGCCGCCTGACCGATGCCTTATTACATCGGCGATGTAATCAAGAGCAGGCACAGACTGATAGCCCGCACCCCCGAGGAATTCAAGAAATCCGGCATCGATGTTATGCTCCGGACCTCTGTGGAAGGAATTGATCCGGCAAAAGGTATCGTGGCCCTATCGACGGGCCGGGACCTGCCTTATGATGTCCTGGTCATCGCTACCGGCGCCGACGCCGTCTCTCCCGGAATTCCCGGTCTGGACCTGGAAGGCGTCTTTCACTTGCATAACCTGATTGACGGATTAAAACTGAAGAGCTATCTCGAGAAAAACAAATGCAGGAAGGCCGTGATAATCGGTGGAGGGGTCATAGGGATGGAAATGGCCGAGGCTTTCCGCAACCTGCATCATGGACGTGAAGATTCTGGATATCCTGCCCGCCCCGGGCGCCAACTGGGAAAGGGAACTGGTTCAATACGTCCTCGAAGAGATCCGGAAGCATCAAGTCGAATTCCTTTCCGAGACCGTGGCCCTCTCCATAGAGCCCGGTTCCGAGTGCCGCCTCAGTGTCAAAACCAGCAGGGGCGAATTTGGCGCCGATATAGTTTTGATTGCGATCGGCGTGAAACGAAATATTTCTCTGGCGGAAGCGATTGGATTGAAGATGGGGGAGACCGGAGCCATCCAGGTCAACTTCAGCCAGAGGACATCATTGGAGAATATATATGCAGTGGGAGACTGCTGCGAAGTTTTCCACCGTGTCAGCCGCAGGTGGACGTACCTGCCCCTCGGCGATGTGGCAAACAAGCAGGGGCGCACCGCCGGGCGGAATATCGGGGGATACCCGGGAATTTTCCCCGGAGTTGTTGGCTCCAGATCGGTCAAGCTTTTCGGGCTGGAGATCGCCGTGACCGGCCTTAACGAAGCGGAAGCTGTGAAGAGCGGGTTCGCCCCGGTCAGCTTTTTCATGTGGGGTTTGCCTGTATCCCGCTCTCTTTCCAGGGGCGAGAAACTCGGTCTCAATATGATAGCTGATAAGTCGACGGGAAGGCTTCTGGGAGCCCAGTGCGTTGGTGTGGAGGGGGCTGTCAATAGGATCAATCCCTGGCATTTGCCCTCTGGAATGACATGGACCTCGAAGAAATCGGTTATATGGACCTCGCCTATTCCCCCGCCTTCGGCGGCGGATGGGACACGATCCATATAGCCGCCCAGAACCTCGCGAGGAAACTGTAGAATCGGAAATGCCGTATATCGTAGGGATGCTATTGTATTGATCGCATAACTGAAAACAAGGCCCTCGTCCCGGGAGGAAAAAATCCTCCTGGTAGAGAAAGGCCCCTGTACGGCAGAGCCCATCTCAATCCACGGCATCCAGAAGCGCATGGAATATTATGCAAATAAAGCAAATCTCCGAGTCTCCTACCATCATCTTCGCCACACGATGGCCCCGCAGCGTCTCCTGATTTAATCCAAATGCTCCCCTTAAGATAAAAGTTTTACAATGAATATTTTGGCTTGTCCCTCGTTTGGGGCCGGTCAAGGCCGCGCTGAGAGCTGCGCCCGCTATCTGGCGGCGGACTTTGGCCCGAAGAGGATCCTTGTACACACGCTGTCTCCCGGTCCCCTCAAGACAAGGGCCGCATCGGGCATAGGGCATTTCGACGAGCTGCTTGACCAGGCAGAGAAGACATCGCAGCAGCACCGGCTTGTGACTGTAGACGACGTGGGCGCGATAGCATACTTTCTAATCAGAGACATGGCCGAAGCCATCACGGGCAACATGACATTCGTCGATGCGGGCTATCATATTGTCTGCTAATGAGGACCTAAGATTCCAATCCGTCATTCTTATTTCTCATCTTTTTGCATAGATTACAGCAGCAGCAAATCGTAATTGACGATAATGCGAAAATCTTTGAACGTCAAATCGCCCGCTCCGCGTTGGTCTTTCTATTGGAAATGTATACCTTTACAAATGAAGCTGTATTTCTACAGTAGGAGGTGGAGGACAAGTCCGAAATCATCAATTATTCTGGGATAGTATCTCAGGATTTCCACTTAAAATCAAAATCTGGGAAAAGCCTAAATTTTTTATCATCACCTTTTTTTGTCCTTCCTGAAATGTTGTTTTTCGAGTTGTTTTAGTCAATGCTGCATTTCAAGTGGAAATGAATGACAATCACCTCAACATCTTCCTCCATATGTTGAGGTCCCCGCCAAATAGCGAGGCCAAACGGATAACTTCATACTTCTCTGTTGTTCTCTCATATTGATCTGACTGC
>CAWASK010000006.1:0-78198 GCA_963784735.1 uncultured delta proteobacterium
CAGAGTCAGCATCTCTGTCAGAATCAGAAGATTCTCCAAAGCGTGGATCAGCGCCGATCTTCGTCATTTCTTTATTAATCCCTCTTTCATTGCTTCAAAAGTCTGATTACAGTAAATAATCCTTAGGATCATATGAGCATCTGATGGCCTGTTTCTTTTGGTCGTGGCTCGGCATGCTCCCTGCAACTATCATCTATGTAGCGGGAGCCGACGCTTTTACCAGGGGAATCGCGGAAGGGATGATACCCGTTAGGTTGATTATTTTGATCATCTCATTGATCATCCTTCGTGCCGTAGCTATTGTGTATGCCCGCCGCCCTCTCAAGGAGGAGTGATAGGGAATGGAACGAAATGCCCTCATCATCTTAGTGAAATACCCTCGGAAAGGGCAGGTCAAAACGCGCCTTGGCTCCGGAATCGGATTTGAAAACGCCTGTCGGCTATATTCGTGCTTCGTTCTGGACACCCTGGAAGCTATCTCTTCGACAAAAAATGCTGTGAGAATCGCATACGATCCTCCGGAGGCGGCCCGCAGCATCAAGGAATGGCTCGGGCCGGATTATGGGTATTTTCCCCAGAAAGGAGAAGACCTCGGCATGCGGCTGCAGGACGCATTTCGAAAGACCTTCGCTGAAGGATTCGAAAATGCCGTTCTGATTGCGACGGATTGTCCAGATATAAAAAAGGATACGATCGATGAAGGGTTCCGGCGCCTCGACCGGCATCTCGAACAGACAGATGCGGTTATCGGTCCCTCGCCCGACGGAGGGTATTACCTGATCGGGTTCAAAGCACAAAGTTTTATCCCGGCCGCCTTCGAAAATATCGCGTGGGGCACAGCTGATGTTTTTAATAAAACGCTCTCAACTTTGAAGCAGGCCGGACTGCATCCCCATATCCTGCCGCAATGGCGCGATATCGATACCGCCGCGGACCTGGCGGACCTTATCAGGATGCATTCCAACAGCCCCTTCCGGAAATCGAAGACGATGCGATTCCTGCTGTCGCGCCCCGAGCTTATGAGAAAGTTGAAAGGAGTAGCAAATAACTAACTCTTCAATTATGATGGAATCTGGGGGACGGAGACTTTGGTCTTACCCGAGTTGAGATGCTCCCGGTCGATTATCGTGCAGCTGTAGACGTGCCAGGTTTGTCTTCAAAAGATAAGATCAGGTAATGATCGGCGGCGAAAGTGTTTAATGTTTCCTCAAACCATTTATAAAACATATTATGTCTGAGGATAAGGTTTCTTTCGGCTATAAGCTCGTGACCGCAAGCGAGAAGCGAAAACTCGTCAATGAACAGTTTAAAGCCATTGCGCGGACCTATGACCTGGCCGATAGCCTCCTGAGCCTGGGCCTTCACTTTCTCTGGAAGCGGATTACGATTCGCATGTTGTCATTGAAGCAGGGCGAATCTGTGCTCGATTTATGCGGCGGCACCGCCGACCTGGCGCTCCTCGCGGCAAAGGACATCGGAAAAGAGGGCAAGGTGATCGTATACGACATCAATCTGATCAATGATGGAAGTGGGCCGGGAAAAGGTAAACCGGTCGGCGGTTTGGCGGGCAAATTGAGTTTATCCAGGGTGATGCGGAGAGCATGTGCTTCCCTGACCGGTTCTTTGATGCGGTCATGGTTGGTTTTGGCGTTCGCAACCTGGTTCACCTTGAAACAGGTCTCGGGGAGATATTCCGGGTATTAAAACCAGGGGGGCGGCTTGCCATCCTCGAATTTTCCCTGCCCACGCTTTCCTGGTTTCGGCGCCTCTACGACATATACTCTTTTCACGTGATGCCCAGGGCGGCAAAACTGATCTGCGGCACCGAAAATCCTTTCATATATCTTGCCGAGTCGATCCGCGTTTTCCCATCGCCTGAGCGGTTGTCCGAAATGTTAACAGAGGCGGGTTTTATAACAGCGGCATTTCAGCAGACTGACGAACGGCATCGCGGTGGCTTATCTTGCCCGAAAGGGTTGCCTGAATCCATGATCGACAATGTCGAGGGTGATTATGATTTCTGAAGAAGCGAAAAAGATTGCGGCGCAGTGCCGTCATTATGCGATGTGTAAAATCGACTTCCTGGGGACGGGGTTGTGCCCCCCCGGCCAAAAGAAGCATTATGTGGCCTACTACCCCCAGGGAAGAATGGACCTCTGCCATGCGCTCTCGGAAAACCTCATCCCCGTGACGGAGGGCCTTGTGGACATTGCCCGCACCTGCACCCTCTGCGGCATCTGCGACAGGCAATGCCACTTCGTCACCGGCATGCGCCCCATGAAGGTCATGAAGGCATTGAAGGATCATGTTGAGGCGCATGTAAAAGCGGGAAGAGCCGTCATGAAGGCTGGAGAGTGACGACACCCTCAGGAGACTCAAGGAGATCGCCGGGGACGAATGGGCAACCAACGACCCCGCCATTCTGCTGACCTACGCCAATGACCCTTTCCCCCTGGCCGATATGCAAATGCCGGGATACGTCGTTTTACCCGGGACCGCGGAGCAGGTTTCCGCAATTGTCACCCTGGCCAATGAGCTCGCGCTGCCTTTTGCCGTGCGGGGAAACGGCGGGAGCGTTTTCGGCTTTGTCTTCTCTTCCGGCATCGTTATGGACATGAACAGAATGAAAAAGATCGAGATTGACCTTGAAAACTGGTGCGCGTCCATCGAACCGGGGGTCACATCATTTGATCTGCAGAAAGAGGTCTACAAGCACGGACTGAGAGTCAACACGGCAGAACCCGCGGCCACTGTATGCGGAAACATCGTCTGCACGGGACTATTTTCAACCTGGTCGAACGTATACGGAACCGCTGCGGACGGCTTCGTCGATATGGAGTTTGTAGACAAAAGCGGGAAGATCTTTCACCTCAATGAAAAATCCGCTCCCAATGTATTCGCATTTCAGCATGAGGTCCTGCCGTCGCCGGGTATCTGCACCAAAGCCTCTGTAAAGCTGCATCCCACGACCGACGATGAAGAGGGCATCCTGGTCCCCTTTGACGACTTTGACCGGTCCGTTGCCTTTGCAAGGGACCTCAGCGCGAGGAGGATCGGCTCGGCCGTCGCCGTCCTCGGCAGCCACTACCTGGCGAATTTCATGTCTCCTTCCAAAGAATTGGCGGAGAAGGTCAAGAACGATTCTTCCCGAAGTACTGGGCATCCAGTACGCGGTATTTGTCGTGGGTGACCGTTTTGCACGAGACGCCATCCGGAAGATGGCCGGGATCGGTCATCGATCAGAGACTCTTCAGAATCCTGATGCTCGGATTGCCCGGATTGGTAAAGGGTGAATGGATTGACTTGATCCGGGCCTATGAAGGCAATAAGCCGCCCTATGCGGTTTTGTGCGGCGAGGAAATGTATCCGCTCCTGGAAGCCGCTCTGCTCCCTCGCCTGATACCATCGCCGCCGCTGTCGACGAAGATCTGAGAGATTTCTACGTGCAGTTGTACGAACGCCCTGAAATGACAGATATGGTCTGGCTGAACATGTTTCGTATTGTCAGCTCCCGCATGTCACGGCACAAGCACATGTTCGCGTTTTTGATTTACGTGCCGCTTGATCGTGTCGACATCATCAACCATATCAATACGGAGTTCAGGCGAATTGCCGATAGTCAGGGATTGGAAAATGACTATGGTTTCCTGACCCCGATGGATTTCGGAAAACGGGGCATCCTCGAATATGACTACTACATCGACCATACGAACCGCGAGGAGCGGGAAAAAATCGGCAGGGCCATGATCGAGATCGAGCCTTTTCTGGACAGTATCGGCAGGACGACCAAGGGAGTCAAATCGCTCAAATTCGTCTTTTCCCAGGGCTGTTCCAGAAAGGAGAACTTTCTTTACGCCTAGCCGACGGATCGAATGTAGATCGGGTATTGATCGAACGGAGGACGAAATTTGAGGATTTCCAGCGGGCAATCTGGCCGAGAGAAGGCGCGGCAGGACCGGCAGGATCCTTCTTACCGGAGGGACAGGTTTTCTCGGCAGCCACATCCTGCACGAGCTTCTGACGCGGGGATACAACATCACTCTCCTTGCCCGTGCGAACGGACAGCTTTCGGCGAAGCGCGTATCCGGCAACTGCTGGACTGGTTTGGTCTCGATGGCGGCATCCGGTCAAGGCTCGAGGATGTGATTGAAGGCTGCATCGACCAGCCGAATCTCTGGTCTGAATCCGCACGAATATGCCGCCCTGCTGAATTCCGCGAGTGAGATTGTCCATTGCGCATCCGATACCTCCTTCTCCGCAAGGAAAAAAGCCGACCTCGAAAAAACCAACATCAGGGGATGAAAAACCTGCTCGATTTTGCCGCATGCCGGGCAGTGTTCCTTTTTTCACTACGTGAGCACGGCATACGCGGCGGGCAGGAAGACGGGGGTCTGCAGAGAGGAACTTGTTGAAAACAAGGAGTTTACAAATTATTACGAGGAAACAAAATGCCGGGCGGAATGGATGGTGTCGGAGCGGTGCGGTCAGGAAGGCATCCGACTGTCCATTTATCGTCCTTCCATCGTGTACGGCAATTCGGAAACCGGCCGCAGCATCAAGTTCAACGCAGTCTACTATCCCATCAAAATGCTGCTTTTTCTCAAAAACCTCTATGAGGCGGATATCCGCGAACAGGGCGGCAGGAGGGCCGGCGAGATGGGGGTGAAACTCACCGATGAAGGAGGTCTTTATCTGCCCATCAGGGTGCCGGTTGCTGAAAATGGAGGCCTTAACCTTATTCCCGTCAATTACTTCACCGAGGCATTTGTGGCCCTGATGGAAGAGTGCCTCGAGGGAGGGATATTCCACATTGTCAATCCGAGGTTGACCCGCATCGAGGACCTGATCGATTACATGCAAAAACTTTTCAGGATTGAGGGGCTGGAGCCGTATCATAAACTCGACAGAATAACGCCGTCCCCAGAAATGCCCTGGAAAGCCTGTACGATCGATATCTTGAAGTTTATATTCCCTACATGACAGATGCCAGAATATTCGATGATCGGAAGTCCCGGTCCATCCGGGAAAAAAGAGCCGTGGTGTGTCCCGATTTCGATTTTGAGGTCTTCTCGCGCTGTATTAAATTCGCGATAGAGTGCGAGTGGGGTTCAAAAGTATTTGAAGAAAAAGGCGCCTGATCGTTAAGCTGTCCCTGGACGGAGTTTTCTTGACAGCAGGTGTAAAGACGAAGCTAAGTCATTACTTCCTGTTATGTAGCATTCAGCAATTTTTATTGAGATCCAACCTTTCAATCCGAAATGATTACCAATTACTTCTATGGAGATCCTCAATACTCCTGGGACGATTACATCGAGGCATGACGCTTCGAAAAATTGAGGTGTACCGGTGGAGTCTGCCCGAAAAGCGCCTCAAACTTGTCCCCGCGGAGGCGGGAAATGCCTTTCCGACAGACAAGGCGCCCAAACATGAAGCTGTAGACTCAAAAAGTACAGCGGCCGCTTGAGCATTCCTCGCTCAAAAGGTATCGCCGTCCCTGATTTTCGATGAAAAATGAAGGCTCTTCCTCCCATCAAACCCGGTGCATATAATATTTAATGAGTTGGAGGAGGTGAAAGCTCAAATTGAGCATTACCCTGATAAACCTATTCGGGTCAGGTCAGGGTCAGAATGGCAGGAAATGCAGACAGGATAAGGGGGTTCATGGGTTCGACTCCCTCTCCAGGCACCAGAAAAATAAAGAGGTTGCGACTTTGAGGGTCACGACCTTTTTTGGTCTTCGGTACCTGATGTAACCAAAATGTAACCATTCGTGGAGCGGGGATTAAATTGTGATCTTTTGAGGGCTGGAGATTCAATTCACCCTGAAACGATATAGCTATTTTCTACAGCGGACAGCAGGACCACTTAGCCCTGCTGTCCCACATGCTTTCAATTATTGTTTAGATAAGACCCTATCCACACTGAGGCGTTCACCGCAAAAGCCGCCTTTGAAAAAACTATGGCCTTTTACAATTTGCGCCGCCGCGCATTTCACAGAGCCTGAAAGAGATCAGCTTTGCCCAATATTGAAGGGCATCATCGGCATTGTGCCAGCCGCTCCAGAGTTTTGTCAGTTCCTTGCCGCCGACGCGCCGGTCAAGGGCGGCGCCGAGCAGTTCCCCGGTGTTAGCATCGGTCATTTTCATTTGCAGTGTTATTTCGCCCACACCGGACTGCTTGCCCGTTGCGGAATATTTAACCAGGGAGAGAGCCATGCCGACAGGTACGACAGTTGAGAGGGTATTGCGGACAGGCTTTGAGCTGTCTGCGTCCACGATGGCCATCTGGATTCGCAGGGCACCTGGTTCCGGAAATTTCACAATCTGGTAACTCTTTTCCAGTTCTTTCGACAGATAGACATGAGCATTATTGGCGAGTTTCTGGTAATTCTCCAGTTCCTCCTTGTCCAGTTCCGCATATTTGTAGACGAGGACCGGATCGATCATCAATTTAGTGTACTGCTTGAAATCCGCTTTCGGGTTTACATATCGGTAGAGCGCCTGTTCTTCGGTTCCTTTCACCAGGATATCCGGGCTCACCAGGGGCGATTCATTGACATCGAGACTGCGCGCCTGATAACTGCCCACTCCACATCCGCCCAGTTGCAGTGCAAACGCCACGACCATGACTAAAATTGCCGCCGTTTTCATCCTTCTCATTGTAGCTTTCCTTTCCGATCTTGTTTTGAATTCATCTTGCACCGGGTCTCGATGCCCTAGCCGGTAATTCGTGCCGCTCATAACGGTGAAGCCAACTCCCTATCGCCGTCCGCGTCCGCCCCCCCCTCGACTGACGCTGCCTCTGCCACCGCTGCCGCCACCGCCTCCGGAGATTCGTGATCCGCCTCCGGATCCGCTAAAACTTCTTGAACTTCCTCCGCCATATTGCTGCGCACGCTGGCTCGACAGTTCACCCCGCTGCCTGTTCTGCGCCTCTTGTTTCAGCTGCTGCATCTCTTTATTGACCGCGGCTTGCTCGGAATTTGAGTCTCTCCGTTGCTCCGCTTTTTGCCTCGATTCTTGTCTTGTGCCCGTGGGTGTCGGTTTATCGACGCTGCTCCAGCTTCCGTTTTCATATTTCTGCCAGCCGGAACCCGTATTCTTGTAAACATTACCGTCGTGGGTGGCATACATGTCGCCGCCCCCGGTCTTGCCAACGACGGTTTTACCGTGTTCAGTAGACACCCCGACAGCCTTCCCGCCACTGGAAGTCTTCACCGACCCCACTGTTCCCTTATCGGTCGTATAGTGCTTTGTGTAGGCGGTATTTCCTCCCTTCGTGACCACGGAACTGCCCCACGAGGCATAAGCATTGGAGCTCTGCCTGGTGGCGGCAGCCGCCCCGGTATAGGGATTATAAGCCCGCCCGGCCATTGTGCTGCCATAGGGTGTGGATACAGAGGCGGTCCGTGCGTATGTACCTGTATAAGGGTTATACGAAGCAGTTCTCGTTGCCGACCCGTACGGACCGTACACCGTCTGGGCGACACCATAAGCCCCTGTGACTGGATTGACGTAATTGTAGTAACCATATGTAGGAGGAGGCGGATAGTAATAGTAATCGTGGTGGTGGTCGTCATAGTACCAGTATGGCGGATAGTAGAACCCTGTACCATAGACAACGACGACGGTTGCTGGATTGTCCGCTACGTATGCTCCCGTGTATCCCGAGGTGTAGCTGGCCTGGACATCACCATCGGAGGTCACAGTCTGTGTCACGTAGGTAACGTGATAAACCGGCGAACCGGGGGGAATCGTGTATATCACTTCAGGAACGGATTTGGCAATCGCCCAGGGCCCCTGCGGACCCGCGGAAACGAACCAGATACCCTGGAAGCAAAGATAGTAAAGGTCACCGACTTTGATTATCGCTTGTGGCGAGTTCTTGGCGTAATAGAGCGAGGTCCCTTCGATGGGAATGAACTGGGGGGTGCCGGCATATGTCACTTTGACGCCTGCCGCTGCCCGGGCAGGATTCACAGTCGCTGTGATCGGGACCTGGGCCAGGAGCACGGCATCCTTGGCCTCTTCAGTCCCCGGGACCGAGGCAAGCACCGCGCCGGCAGGGCTCGACGGGGGTATTTTGGCAAAGTCGGCCGGGAGGCTTGGGGTCGCATACGTCCAGGGGCCATCCAGGCTATTGGCACTGAACCAGCGGCCTGCCGCCAGGTAGTAATACTGGTTTTTGGGAGTGTAGAGGAAAACATAGCTTCTCGTATTCGTGGCGTGTTTGAGCTGGGTCCCGGGGATCTGTTTATATGCGGGCTTCCCGGTGAAGAGAATAATCTCGGCCGGTTCAGTGCTGTAAAAGACTGCGGGGACCACATAATTGGGTTTTGCAGGCGGTGGTGGGACGTATTTCTTCAGGCTTTTCCACCCCGGTTCCTTGACCAGGGTGCTCATATCTTTTGGGAGCTTCTTAGCTGCCGACCAGGGGCCCTCCAGCGAAGCCGACATAAGCCACTGTTCACCGGCCAAAAGATAAAACATTGAACTTTGCGGGTCAAAAAACAGCGGCCAATGCGTGTTGACCACGAATTCCAGCTTTCCGTCCTTCATCTTTCCACGGACGGGCTGTCCATTTACCCCCAGGAGGATTGCCGGCTTATAACTGACAAAAATACGAGGAGGGTCATTCTTCAGTTTTACCCCCTGCACAGTCCCGGATTTCGGAACACAAGCCACAAACTGCTGTAGGGTAATCGTGATAGTCTGGGGCAGGAATTTCTTGAAGAGCTGATCCATTTTGGCTTCATTAGCCGCGTCCAGTGATGGAAAATTGGTCCTCTTGAGTTTAATATTATCGATCAGCACCATCTTGGCATCATTATCGACGGTTGTCCGGCCGTGCAGTTCCGCAACGCCGACCACCTGCTTGCCGCCCTTTGGAGTCAGCGAAAATGCCATTCTCCAATCAGCTTCCTTGAAATCCTTCCAGTTGTCAACCTGGGGCTGGTAAGTAATCAGCGTGTTCCCGTCCAGAGTTCGAATACGGGGCCAACCTGCATCTTTGGCGACGATTGCAGTTGCCGATAATAAAATCAGCACCAGGGCAGCGGTGATGAATTTAACTGCTTTCATTTTTCCTCCCATTTCTTTGCCATTGTTACAAAAACCACGGCAGCGGTAAGGTAAATCGGCGCATTACTTTGTTCCTTTGCCTGTCAGCCGTCGAAGGGGGTCACGTGTACGCGTCCTAACCTCCATTCGTTTTTACAATAAGTGTACCATTTATCGTTTGTTCAGCCTGCAGCTTTAAATAATTGATTTTGATGAGTAATACTTGAATGGCCCTGATTTGTTGTAAATGGGACAAAAAAAGATCCCTTAACATATTGCGGATTCGCAAAATATTGAGGGCAAGAATAGTGCTTTCCCAAAGCAGTGGATCGTTCCCATCCCGGTGACGATGAAGCTCCATGCAGAATACCGCGATGGAGACCGTCACCTTGTTCTTCGCCAATACCGGCATGCCGCCGCAGAACGTGACGCTGCAGGGCGCGCACCACTTCAGCAATGGGCACTTCGCGGGCAGCGTGAGCGCGGCATCCAATAAATTCAGCTGGATTAAGGGAGCTGATGCCATAATCGCCAATAACGTATTGCAGATCAACTGGCCGGGGCCAAACCAACTCTCCCTGCCGTAGCGGTTATCTCACTTTTATCTTTTTGGCGGGGCGTCCGGAGGCGCCCCGCTTTTTTTATGGAGTGCAATAACTTCGCATAAAGAATAAGGACCCATTATGTTCCATTAATTTACCCGGAAGTTTACGGCATATATTCAATTGACAAACAAACACGTTCTGCTCATAATTTCCCGGGTCGAGAAGGGAATTCCCGTAACCGGCTGTCTGTATTTTTTCCAAAAAGCTTTTGTCTCAGGTTCATAGCTCTTGCCGTGCCGAGGCTGCCTCGCACAAAGATGATTAAAAAGAAATGAGAACAATAATCCGGATCGCAGTTTATGCGGCGCTGATAAGTCAATTGACCCTTGTCGGCGCTGTCTTGGAGACTTATGGGTGTGCAAGCGAGGCCAGGATGTTCATCGTAACGAAAGAGCAGTCGGGCAGTGAGATAAAAGTAAGGCCCGGCGATATCATCCAGGTAGAGCTTCCGGCATTGGGCAGCGCCGGATACAGTTGGCATATTGATCAAATGGACGGGGAACGCCTGGAGATTGTATCGGAATCAACCAGGCAGGTTTCAAACGACGGGAGAGTCGGGGCTCCTGTCGTCGGGATATGGAAGTTCAAAGCCCGGAAACAGGGCACGACCGGGATTAAGATGGACCTGTATCGGAAGTGGGAGGGCGCGGGCAAATCGGTAGATCATTTTTCTTTAAGGGTTATCATCTTGGAAGAAAGGGGTAACGGTCATGAGTAAAGGATTGTCGCTGAAAAATTTGCTGTTGGGATTGTTGACTGTGTGTCTTCTGGTTTTTTTCAGCGGGTCGGTATTTGCAGGGGAAATTGACGACGTCAAGGCGGCGATCAATAAACACAAGGCCAAATGGAACGCCCGCGAAACTTCCGTATCCAAGTTACCTGCCCACCTGAAAGCGCTGCGCGTCGGTCTCGTCAAGCCGACGCAAGCCGAAGCGGGTCAGCCGGTTGCGGTATGCCCCGAGGACCGGTGCCGTTGGCCCTTCTCTTGACTGGAGGGCGGGAGGCAACATGGGCAGCACTCTTAACTATGTGACCCCCATTAAAGATCAGGGAAATTGCGGCAGCTGCTGGGCATTTGCCTCAGTCGGCGCATTGGAGTCTTACGTCCTGCTGAGGAAACCCGATAGTCAGTGCAGTTTGACATCCTGTAACCTGTCCGAGCAGGCACTGGTTTCCTGCAGCAAGGCGGGAGGCTGCCGGGGCGGATATGTCCATAAGGCGGCGGCGTATCTCGTGAACACAGGCGCCCCGGTGGAAACATGCTGTGCATATCGAGCGGCAGATCTTGCCTGCAAAAAGGCCTGCTGCCCCACCTGGCAGCCGGTTTACAAGATCGCCTCCTGGGTCTGGGCTACCACCAACGCGCCGACAGTCAGCGCCATTAAGAACGCCCTCTCCTATGGACCGGTTGTTTCGACAATGAACGTGTACTCTGACTTCTTTTCCTACGGCGGCGGCGTTTATTCGTATACGACCGGCACGATGCAGGGAGGCCATGCCATTCTGATCGTTGGCTACAATGACCAGGAGGCATGCTTTATCGTAAAAAACAGTTGGGGAACCGATTGGGGGGAACTCGGATATTTTAAAATCGCCTACTCACAGTTGACCAGTGGCGTACAGTTCGGCCAGTACACTATTCTTTACAAGTGAGCCTCTTATTTGATTAGACAATCCGCGTAAGAATAATTGCCCTGCTCCCTGAAAAAACTGGAGATTATATTCAATGATTTCCGGGAGCAGGATCGCATTGGCCAGTCTGCTTTCCCAAGGTATTTCCAGCCACCAAATCCGGCATGATCCGGGAATCTGGATCTTCCCATTGTACGCGTCCTCATACATGTCCTTTAATGGGACACATATTGCGTCCGATGGCATTGGCTCAAGGTGCCGGCATAATCTTTAATGGTTAGTGAATACAGGGATTTGCATCCATTGTGCCGTTGAGCCCAGGGAGACGGCACAGCATTTGCTGATTAATTGAACGGGAAAAACACATGCCGTAAAGGCTCAAGCAAAGGGGAGGTCATCATGTTCAAAACAGCGATCACGGAAATGTTCGGAATCAAGTACCCCATAATTTGTGGGGCCATGATGTGGCTGTGCAAGCCCAATCTTTGCGCCGCCGTATCCAATGCGGGAGGCATGGGAAACCTGACGGCAGGCAATTACGAAACGGAAGAGGAGTTTCGGGCGGCAATCCGGGAGACGAGGAAACTGACGGACAAGCCCTTCATGGTCAACATCACGATGCTGCCGTCCGTGCGGATCACCGCCGCGCACCACAAAATGTACATCCGCGTGTGCGCCGAGGAAAAGGTGGACGGTATCGAGTTCTCGGGCACCCCCGCAGACAAGGCGGCGGGGATGGAGTCCGTCGAAATGCTCAAGAAGGCGGGCGTCAAGCTGTTCCACAAGGTGGGATCGGTGCGCCATGCCGTGCACGCGGAGAAGGTGGGCTACGACGGCATCTATGCGGCCGGCATCGAGGAAGGGGGACATCCCCTGAACGATGACGTGACGACGATGGTCCTGACCCCCCGAATTGCCGAATCGGTGAAGATCCCCGTCGTGACGGTAGGCGGTGTGGCCGACGGGCGGGGCCTGGCCGCGGCGCTGGCGCTGGGTGCATCGGGCATCATGATGGCCAGCCGTTTCGTGGCCACGAAGGAGTGCGAGGTCCACGAGAACATCAAACAGGAACTGGTGCGGCGGCAGGAATTCGAAACGGTCCTCTACGGCAAGTCCATTAATCTCCAGGGCAGGGGACTCAAGACGAAGGTCCTGGAAGAAATACTGGCCATCGAAGAGCGGGGCGGCGGTCTTCAGGAACTGATTCCCCTGCTGTCCGGCCAGAGGGTCAGGGAGGCCTGGAAGAAAGGGGATGTCGATTACGCCCCTCTCATGGTCGGCCAGTCCATCGGCTTTATCCATGACATCCCAACCTGCCGGGAACTCCTGGACCGGATGGCCGCTGAGGCCCGGGAACGTCTTGCCAGGAGCTCCCAGGCTTGCGGGTGACGGGTTGAGAAGTTTTTCGGGACAAAATTTTATTCCGGACAGAATAGATCAATGATTCGCAGCGACTGCTTATTCCGGAGGGAGGCTGCAGCCCGGAACGGCAAAAACAGACATCAGGTTGTGTGGAAAGGAGAATCAAGATGATTTTGAAAGACAGGGTTGCTGTTGTGACGGGCGGGGCTTCCGGACTGGGCGAGGCGTGCGTGCGGGATCTTCTGAAGAACGGCGCCAGGGTCGCCGTTGTTGATTTTGCCGCCGAACGGGGCGAGAAGATCGCCTCCGAACTGGGCAAGAGACGTGATCTTCGCCCAGGCCGACGTGGCCAGCGAGGAAGCCGTCCAGGCGGCGATCAAAAAGACGATCGACGCCTTCGGCGCCATCCATATCGTGATCAACTGCGCGGGCACGGGGGACGCCATAAAGGTGCTGTCGAAAAAGGGCCCCTACCCGCTGGCAGCCTTCAACCGGATCATCCAGATCAACCTGGTCGGGACCTTCAACGTCATCCGGCTGGCGGTGGAGCAAATGGTGAAAAACGAGCCCAACGAGGAGGGGGAGAAGGGGGTCATCATCAACACGGCTTCCGCCGCCGCCTTCGACGGGCAGATCGGCCAGGCGTCCTATAGCGCCTCCAAGGCGGGCGTCTGTCGGAATGACCCTTCCTGTCGCACGGGAGTGCGCCGATTACGGCATTCGGGTCATGACCATCGCCCCGGGGATCTTTGACACGCCGCTGCTGGCGACGCTCCCGGAGCCGGCCCGGGTGGCCCTGGGCAAAATGGTCCCGTTCCCGCCGCGGCTGGGCGTCCGCGGAATTCGCGGCCCTGGCGCGCCACATCATCGAAAACCCGATGCTCAACGGCGAGGTGATCCGCCTCGACGGGGCGATCCGGATGGCGGCCCGCTGAAGGGCGCACAATCAGGATGAAGGAAGCCGGAATATTCTGAGCGGCTTTCGGGCAAAAAATATGGGCGCCTGGAAAAGCCGGGCGCCCATTTTGCCCTTGCGATATTATTAAGGGCTGTTCAGCTTGCGGTACAGCGTGCTCCTGGCCATGCCCAGTTTTTTGGCAATTTCCTTTTTCGGGATATTTGACCTCAACATATCCTCGATCATTTCCTGTTCGATCTTGTCGATCGGGCCCATTCCTTTTTTCAGCTCGGCAGTCCTGATGCCTGCAAGTTCCGGCGGCAGCAGGTCGACAGACAGGGTGTCCCCGGTGGTGACATTGATCATCCTCTCCAGGATATTCTGCAGCTCCCGGACGTTGCCCGGCCAGTTGTAGTTGCTGAATGCCCTGAAGACATCTTTATCAATCCTGGTAATCTTCTTGCCCATCCTCTTGCTGATATGATTGACGAATGAATCAATCAGGAGGGGCAAGTCCTCCTTGCGATCGCGGAGCGGCGGGATGCGGATCGTGAACACATTGAGGCGGTAATAAAGGTCCTCCCGGAAATTGCCTTTGCGCACTTCCTCCTGGAGGTTCTTGTTGGTGGCGGCAATGATCCTGACGTCGATCTTTCTTACCCTTGTCCCTCCGATCCTGATGATGGTTTTGTCTTCGATGACACGCAAAAGGGCGGCCTGCAGTTCCAGCGGGGCTTCCGCGATTTCGTCCAGGAAGATGGTCCCGCCGTCTGCCAGTTCGAATTTCCCCTGGCTGCCTCCCTTCCTCGAACCCGTGAACGCACCCTCCGAGTATCCGAAGAGATCGCTGGTGATCAGGTCCCGGGGGATGGTTGCGCAATTGATTGCCACGTAGGGCCCGCCGTTTCTGTAACTGTCATTGTGGATGGATTGGGCGACAATATCTTTTCCCGTTCCGCTATCCCCCAGGAGGAGCACGTTGGACTCGATCTTGGAGGCGATTCGGGCCTGCCTTATTGTATTGAGGAATGCCGGATTCTGTCCGATTATATCGTCAAAATTGAACTGGGCGTTTGCCCCCATCATCCTGGTGGCAAGGGTATTGGCCCTTTTGATCTCGTTGATGACGATGACTTTCCCCGTGATGCCGTCGAAGGAAAAGATCGGATAGCTCGACAAGGTATAGTCGCCGGGCGTATTGCCGAGGGCAATCCGCACGTTGACATCGGTCAGGGAGTCGTTGCTCCGGATCAAGTTCAGGATTCCCTTGTTGCGGGGGCCGAAAACATCTGCGAGGTTCCTCCCCGTCAGAGTTTCGCCATGCTTGCCGAAGATGTTCTGGAAACTCTTGTTGACGATGGAAATCGTGCCGTCATTGTCAATGGAAGCCACGATTTCCGGCAGGGAGGACATTACCGTTTTCTGAAAGCTGTGGGCGATCTGCAGTTTGTTCAAGGTGTCGCGCAGCTTGATTTCATTTTCAATCGCATAGGCCACGGCCACGGCCATGCCCAGGGTATGCGGGTTTGTCTTCTGGTAGGGCCCCGTTATGCTGATAAATCCGACCAGCCTCCCGGCGGGGTCATGGATCGGGGCCGCGGAGGAGGTCCATTTGTGCGCCCCCCGGCAGTAATTCTCGCTTGCGTGTATCTGGACCGCCCGGCCCAGCGCGGTTGCCGTCCCGATGGCGTTGGTCCCCGTCACTTTCTCCGACCAGCAGCAGCCTATGCTGAACCTGCGGCCCCTCAGATACTCCAGCACGTCATGGTCTCCCAATACCTCCAGCATATGCGCGTGGACATCGGATAAGCCGACGATGAATCCGGACCCCTGGACGAAGCTGTGGAGATTTTTCATATAGGGCTGGCTGATTTCGATAAGTTCTTTGTTGCTGTTCAACAGCTCCAGGATTAGCCCTTTTTCAAGTACGGGCAGTTCCTGGAGATACGGGTCAACGCCATTTCTTTTGCTTCTTTCCCACGAATCGCTGACCAATGGAGTTACAATCAGGTCATTGATCGGCATACCTTTGATGAATTTCTTCCACTCGTTGTAGATGGCATAGTACCTTTCGACATGGTCCATGCGGGTCCTCCATAAATGTCAGGCAGCAGGATTAAATGAGCGGTTCCACCACGTATCACCCTTTTTGTGTCTTCGGACACGTGTCCCATTTTGAAACAAGCCTGATAAACACAATCCATATAAATTTTCAAGGACTATTAAAAAAATGACATGAATTCAACGACATGAGAACGCAGCCGGTGCCCGCTGCCTGCGGGCATAATAATTGCTGACAATATGGCGTCCCAGGCAGGAACGGAAAAGTACAAGCAGCGGCGTTTATCGGCATGAGCAGGGAAAGATTGTCATAAGCTCAGGAACAGCGCTTTCAGAATATGGGTATTTAAAATCGTCATGCGTTTGAAAGGGCAGCTCCATATCCATACGACCTTTTCCGATGGGACGCTTACCCCCCAGGAAGCGGCGGATATTTACGAGGCGCTTGGCTTCCATTTCATTGTTGTCACGGATCACGACCACCTGCTCAAACCCAGCTACCGGGAAGTTATTGAAGCCGTCAAAACCGACATGGTCGTTTTTTTCGGCATTGAGCGGACCCTGCATACGAGGTGGGGCTACGTCCACGTCAGTGAAATTGAGGGCGATACCGAGCGGCTCTATATCTTCAACCATCCGGCTGAATATGGATTATCGCTGCGGCAATGCCTGGAATGCATCGCGGACGTGAGCCGGTCCTATAAACTGGATGCCGTCGAGATATCACACCAGGGATTTTACACCCCCACCTTCGATACCGAGATTATACCCTACCCGAAAGTAGCAACCGATGATTCGCACATGAGGCTCGGCTGCGGCCGTGCCTGGGTCGAGATGGACTGCAGCGCGGATAAGGATTCAATTATCAGGCAGATAAAAGACGGGGAATTTAAATATTGCTTCATAAAGCAAGCAGAAAAATGAAGGAGGTATGAGCATGAAAAGGGTTGCCATATGTGCAGTAGCCCAGCACCAGATCGGATCAAACATCTGGTACAAGCGTATCCAGGACATGTTGATGGACATTCTCGAGGATTTACAGGGCCAGACCGGTTTCACCTTCGGGGGTGAAAACGGGGTGCAGAATGTCATCACCTGCTCCGATGATTTTTTCGATGCCAGGACGATATCGGACAATGCGGTCAACGATGTCGTCGGGGCCGCCAATTACCGGGGAGAGCAGAAAATGGCCCAGGAGGGCCTCAACGGCATAGGCTACGCGATGGCCTCGATCCTGTCGGGGCACGATGAAGTCATATATCTGGCGGCACACTGCAAGGAATCCCTTTCGGCGAGCCGCAACCAGATAACGAACATGGCCTATGACCCGTTTTACTGCCGCTGCCTGGGGCTTGATTATCTCAATACGGCCGGGCTCCAGGCCAGGGCTTATATGGAGAAAGCCGGCGTTACGCAGGAACAGCTGGCCGAAGTGGTTGTCAGGGCGCGCCAGTGGGCCTCCAGGAATTCATGCGCCAATGAGGCAAGGCAGCTCACGGCCGGCGATGTCATGTATTCACCTGTGCTTTGCGATCCCATCAAGACCCTCCATGCCTACCCGGTATCGGACGGCGCGGTGTGCATGCTCCTCGCCAATGAAGACAGGGCATACGAGTTCACCGACAACCCGGTCTGGATCACCGGTTTCGGGAACTGCATGGACAGCTACTTCCTGGGTATGCGCGACATGGCGGTGAGCGCGGCCCTGAAAAAAGCGGCCGGGCAGGCGTACAAGATGGCCGGCATCAAGGACCCGCGCAAATCAGTTAACCTGGTCGAGGCCATGGACTGCTACGCTTACCAGCAGCCCATGTGGCTCGAGGGGCTGGGCCTGTGCGGCGAAGGCAAAGGCGGCAGCTTTATCGATGAGCACGGACCGGCCAGATACAACGTCAACCTCTCGGGCGGCATGCTGGCGGGCAGGCCCCTGATGATCGGCGGCCTCTACGGGGTGGCGGAAGCCGTCCTGCAGCTCAAAGGCCAGGCCGGCGAGCACCAGGCATCCGATGTGAATTGCGCCGTCATCCAGGGCACGACCGGGGGCGCGGGACAGCATCAGACTGTTGTCGTAGTTGAAAGATAGGGGGGATCAAAATGTCGAAAAAGAAAAATAGAAACGTGGCCATAGTCGGCATCGGGATGACGGAAATTTCCAGCCATAAAGAAGACCAGAACCAGCCCGAAATGATCAACGAGGCTGTCAGGGCGGCGCTCGCCGATGCCGGGATAACCATGGATGAGATAGACTGCGTCGTCCACGGAAACATGGAGCTGTTTGAGATGGTGCACCAGCCCGACTTGTGGCACACGCTCGGGACGGGAGCCCTGGGCAAGCCGTCGTTCAGGATCACGACAGGGGGCACGACGGGCATGACGCTGGTCGCCGCCTCGGACAACCTCGTGGCCTCAGGCATGTATGACGTTGTCATGGCGATCGGGTTCAACAAGCTGCAGGAAGCCGGGAGCACTACCGGCGGCATAACCAACATGGCGGACCCCCTGTGGTACCGGCATCTGCAGACGGGGGCCCTGACGAGCACCTCGGCCAATATGACTATTGAAGAATTCGGTGCGGAGCGTGCCAGGAAGGCCGCTATAAAGCATCGGATCATGATGGACAAGCATGCCTCCCTCAACAAGAGGGCGCACCGCAGGCTCGGGCTTGAGTACGACCAGATGGAAAACCTCATGAAGACCTCGCCCCCGCTGATCGGGGAGCTGAGGCTGATCCACATGTGCTCGCAGAGCGACGGGGCCTGCGTCCTCATCCTGGCCGCCGAGAAGAAGGCGAAAAAGATGAGCAAAAAACCGGTTTGGATAAGGGACCACATAGCCGTGCACCGGGAAGAGACGGCATCCAACGTCTATTTCCCGATGCTCAGCGAGACCTCCCATCGCGTTGCGGCCCGCAAACTCTTTGCCCGCAACGGCATCACCAACCCCATCGAGTATTTTGACGTCTTTGAAATGTACGACCCGTCCGCGTGGTGGGGGATGGAATGGCTGCGCGATTTCTTCCTGCTGGAGGGCGACGAACACATAAAAATGGTGGAGAACGGCGGCTGGGGCATCGACGGGAAGATGCCGGTCAACCCTTCGGGAGGCGTGATCGCGAGCAATCCCATCAGCGCGACGGCGATGCTCAAGCCGGCGGAAGTCGCCCTGCAGATGCGGGGAGATGCCGGTTCGCACCAGCTCAAGCGGGAGGTCAGGCACGGCCTTGCCTCCGGGTTTGGCGGCTGCATGTGGACGGAACTTATGATTCTTGAAAAAGACTTGAATTGGCAGGAGGTATGATCATGTCTGAAAATAAAAATGCTCAAGCCGAGGAGCTTATTTCCCTGCAGGTGGTAAACTCCATCGATTACTTTTTCCCCACGGGGCCGATCATGGGGAAGTGGTTCCAGGGGCTGAAGGAAAAGAAGTTCTGCGCCACGATATGCCCTTCGTGCGGCCGTACCCAGACCCCGCCCCGGGGGTGCTGCGCATTGTGCGTGGTGCGCTCCGAGGAATTCGTGGAAGTCGGGCCGAACGGGACGGTCGTCAATTATGACATTGCGTATTATGCCAGCCCGGACCCGCTGACCGGAAAGGTCCGCGCCACGCCGTATGCCGCCGTCTTTGTCCTGATGGACGGTTCCAAAAATGAAATTTTCACCCACGGGTTCAAGCCGGAAGACATTCCCAGGCTCAAGAACGGCGTGAGGGTCAGGCCCGTGTGGAATGAGACCAGGACCGGGAGCATCGAGGACATGCTCTACTTCGAAATTGACGGTTAAGGAGGATCGCATGAAAGCGCAGAGAGAAAAGCTCAATAAAGACTGTACGGTCGTACCCGGCAAGATGGCCCTGCCCAACCAGTATTTTGCCGGCCGGGTCGGATCGAAGTTCATCATATCGCTGAGGGATTCCAGGAAAATACTTGGCGTCAAATGCCCCGAGTGCAGCAAGGTCTACGTTCCGCCCCTGGAGTATTGCGAGAAGGACATGACCAAAATCGCCGAGAACTGGGTTGAGCTGGGGAACGAAGGGCTCATCACGAACTATACGGTTGTGAACTACAACGATAATCATTTACCCAGGAAAGCCCCTTATATCCTCGCGATGATAAAGCTGGACAAGGCCGATACGCCCCTGGTCCATATCGTCGAAGGCATTGAGAGCCGACAGGTCAAAATCGGCATGAGGGTAAGGGCGGTATTTTCAGATAAAACGACCAACACCATCCGGGATATCGACCATTTCGAACCGGTTCAGGACTGAGATGCGGCAGATGAGGAGATTGAAGAAAAAATAGTCGCTGCCTGGGCGGCGGCAATCATGGAGAGGAGAATCGTCGATGGATTTTGCAGTCAGTGAGCAGCACCGGATCGTCGCGGAAAACGTTGAGAAGTTTGCGAGAAAAGAAATGCTCCCATTGGCCGAGGAACTCGATGAAAAAGGCGAGTTCTCCATGCCCCTGTGGAAAAAGATGGGTGAGCTTGGATACCCGGGCCTGCTGGCCAGTGAGAATTACGGGGGAAGCGGATTGGGCGCGCTGGGGACCACCATGGCCCTCGAGGCGGCGGGCAGGGGAGGGGCGGACCAGGGGACGCTGCTTTCATGGGCCGCCCACATGGTCATTTCCATGCTTAATATCGAGCACTGGGGGAACGAGGAGCAGAAGCAGAAATACCTCCCCAAAATGGCCTCCGGCGAATGGATCGGCTCGATGGCCCTGACGGAACCGAATGCGGGCAGCGATGCGAGTTCAATCACTACCAGATCGGAACTGAAGGGCGACAAGTACATCATCAACGGCACCAAGATATTCATCACCAACGGCCCGAATTGCGAAGTATCGGTGGTCATAACCCGTTCGGAAGCCGGCTCCCGGGGCGCCAACGGCACCACGGCATTCATCGTCGACAAGAGCATGCCGGGGTGGTACTCGAGCCGGAAGCTGGACAAGATGGGTCTGCGGGCCTCTCCCACGGGGGAGCTCGTCTTTGACAACTGCGAAGTCCCGGTCGAGAATGTTCTCGGCCAGGTCGGCATGGGTATCAAGAGCGTGGCCTTCTCGGGCGTCAACTGGGAGCGGACCATCCTGGCCGGGCCTTTCCTGGGGGGCATGGAATTCAACCTGGCGCTGTGCATCAAGCATGCGAAGGAAAGGGTGCAGTTCGGCAAACCCATCGCCAGTTTCCAGGTAATAAGGCACAAACTCGTCGACATGGCCGCGGACATCGAGGCCATGAAAGTATTGATTTACAGGCAGGCGTGGATGATCGACAACAACATACCCTGTATCATGGAAACATCCCTTACCAAGGCCCTCCTGGGCCCCAAGATACTCAGGAATGTTGATGAGTCCGTTCAGATGTTCGGCGGGTACGGGTTGTGCAAAGAGTACCCGGTGCAGAGGTTCTACCGCGACTGGAAGCTGGCGACCATCGGGGGCGGGACTTCGGAGGTCAACAAGGACATCGCCGCCGGTATCCTGCTGAAATAGCCTGGAGACAGTCAGTGCGGACGAGGATATGAGCGTACCTATACCTGAAAGCCGCGCGGGATTGGCGGGCAGGTATTCAAAAAATCAAATAAGGAAAGGGAATTATGAGCTGGAAAGACATCTACAAAAGCAAACTGATGACTGCGGAAGAAGCGGCAAAAATCGTCAAATCAGGTGATCGCTTCTGGACACCTCTTTGTCTCGGCCAGCCCTCGGGGCTGATCATGGATGCCATTGCGGTGCGCAAGGGCGAACTCAAGGACGTCGACTACAACTTTGCGCTGGTGCTCCGGCCCTACAAGATTTTCCAGCCGGAGTACCGTGAAACCTTCAACCTGATCCCCGCCTTCTACTCCCCGATGCCGCACCAGCAGGCCCTGGCGGATAGCGAGTGGGCGAATTTCTGGCCCTGCCAGAGCTCTGATATCGGCATAAAAATGCCGCACCGCCAGCGCGTCTACCCCCGCCGGATGGGGATAATCATGCAGTGCACGCCGCCCGACGAGCACGGCTTCGTCAACATCGGCCTCGATACCTTCTATACCTATACCATCATGCAGATGGCGGACTACATCATCGCCGAGGTCAACGAGAACATGCCGAGGACGTTCGGGGAAACGAACTTTCCCGTGTCCATGTTCACCGCCTTCGTGGAGAACCCGAACCCCATTCCGGCGGTCCCGACGCCCCAGGCCTCGGACATTGAGATCAAGATGGCCCAGAACGTGGTGGGCCTCATCAGGGACCGGGACTGCGTCCAGGTCGGGATCGGCGGCGTCCCCGCCATGATCAGCAAGCTCCTGCTCGACTCCAACCTCAGGGACCTCGGCGTCCACACCGAGATGGCGCCGGCTGGCGTGCACAAGCTCGTGGAGAAAGGGATAGTCACCGGCAATTACAAAAAGGTCAATCCCGGCAAAATCGTCTTGACCTTCACCATGGGCGACAAGGAACTCTACGACTGGCTGGGCAACAACCCGATGTGCGAGTTCCGCCAGACCCTGTACGCCAATAATATCAGCGTCATCGCTCAGGAGGACAATCTCGTGGCCATCAACGGCTCCATCGAGGTGGACCTTTACGGCCAGGTGAGCTCCGAGTCTTATGGACACAGGATGAGGAGCGGCACAGGCGGGCAGCTCGACTTCGTCGTCGGTGCCTTCTGGTCCCCCGGCGGCCGCGCTGTCAACCTGGTGCCCTCGACGGCGATGAAGGGCACGCGCTCGCGGATCGTGCCCACGCTCAGCACGGGCGCCCGCGTGACGGTCCCCCGGCATTACACCGGCTTTGTCGTAACGGAATACGGCGTCGCCGACCTTTACGGCAAGACGGAGCCCGAAAGGGCCGAGGCGCTTATCAAGATCGCCCACCCCCAGTTCCGTGATGAACTCACGAAATCGGCCCGGGAGATGGGCCTCCTCAAGAAAAACAGTTTCTGAGATGTTTGACCCCGGGCACCTGTCAGCGGCAGGTGCCCGGACCCAGTAATCATAGAAAACAAATAACTACGGCTGCGATGCCGTCATCGCCATCTGCAACGAGGCTGCCGCCCACGGCGAGGCGATATGCGCCTTGCCGTTTATATCTGGACAAAATTTCAAGGAGAATGCCTATGCCATGCATGGAACTGACACTACAGGACGATGTCCATGTCTTGACGCTGACCAATGGGATGGAAGAGAATCGCTTCACTGAAGACATCATTCATGAATATTTCACGGTGCTCGACCGGCTGGAGGCCTTTGACGGGAATACGGCCCTGCTTGTCACGAGCTCTGACCCCAAGTACTGGTGCAACGGGATCAACTTGAACTGGTTCCTGACCCAGCCGCAGAGTTATTATTTCCAATTTGCCGACCTGCTGGACCGGTTTTACCTGCGATTCGCCCTCCTGAATATGCCGACGGTCGCCTGCCTGACGGGCCATACCTATGCGGGGGGGGCGATACTGGCAGCTACATTCGATTTCCGGTTCATGATGGAAGACCGGGGGTTCTTCTGTTACCCGGAAGTGGACATCCAGATCCCCTTTACGCCGATCATGCACCAGGTGCTTGAACTTTTGCCGGACCGGTTTGCAACAGCGGAGTTGCTGCTTACCGGGAAAAGAATAGGGGGCAAAGAGGCAAAGGAAAAAAAGGTCGTCGTCGACGCCTGTCCCGCGGATGTCCTTCTGCAGAGATCACTGGAACTGGCAGGTCTCCTGGCAAAGAAAGACCGGAAAACATACGCGAGCATCAAGCATGGGATGCGAAGGGCACTTGTCGATGCCTGGAAAAAAATTAACGCGAAGCATTGAGAAAGTTAAACGCGAGGGTTTCGGCCGGCAACAGACTGGGGATCATCACCATCTCTACCCCACATGGTGATGCGAAATGAATAAGAGGCGGCTGGCAGAGAGGTTTCCCTCCTCCTCCGATCAAGCCGCCTTTTATTCTCCCCAGAGCCCGTCTTCATGTTCGCTTTCCCAGCAGAAGGCCAAGAGCAGCCCCTGAAATCACCGCCAGAATGCTGGTTGCGAGTTTTACCTTCAGCAACCCCAAGGGAGAACCAATATCCTGGGGCAGGTCCGGCCCGGTGACTGAGATCAGGAGGTAGAAATAGTCGGCAAGCATGCTGAAGGAGAACGTTATAATTGAGGCAAACACTGAGACCGAAAATGAACGTCCAGGACTTGACCCTTTTTTGTGTGCGGTAACAAATGAGGCAACTGCGGCCCCAATAAGAGGCATGATCCATGCCGTCAGCGTATTCAAATATTGCCCGGAAGACAAGACCCACAAGATGCAGCCAAAGACCGCAGCAAATCCCCAGACCATCCCCCCAAGAAGTGCTCTTTCGGGCCGGTATGATTTAGGGCTATTGCGCCAAAGGCCATGATCCGCCATTTACATTATTCCTCTCCTATTCCGTGGCATACATGAATGTCATTATAATATGTCTGGCGTAGCTCGCCAGTGCTATCAATGCTAACCCCATGCCAATTTTTGCCGTCAGTTGGCGCCTTGCGGGGAAACCAAAGAACAATGCGGAAAAACAAAGGACAGGAGTTGCGTATTGAAACAGCAATAAGGCCGTTAAATAGCCGATGAAAGGCAGAAATGAAAAATCAAAACCGTGGAGATGAAACCAGCTCCACACCGCCATAATCAAGACAGCCCCGAACCCGCTCAGGAGAGAAACCCGACCATTAAATTGCTCCAGATTGCCCATACATTCATTCTATAGACCAAGATTAACGGCGGCAATACGGGGCTGCTTTTCCCGTACTTCAGGGTTCTCTATAATCAGCGTGAGGCCATTGCTTCCTCTGGGAACTTCAAACATAACTACCCAGTTTTTGCCTCCCACGTCAGCCATGTAATAAAGACTTGCGGGTATCATGCGCGATGATGGCTTGTACCTGATACCTTTGCTGTCCACGACTGCAAGCCTCTTATCAGTAAAAGCCCTGAGAAACGATTCGTAATCACCTCCAGGTCGAAAGCCGTCCCACTCAATAAAAACTGCGACCCCTTTGCCAAGCGGATGATCGTCCACATTGCGCATATCTTCGGAGCGCAATACTGTAAGCGAGTAGGGACCGACAGGAATAGGCTCGTTTAATGGAAACGTAGAGGGCTTTGGCTTTTCTTCTGTGCAGGACACACAGCAAACCATGATGAAAATAAAGACCACGAACAGGCTAACGCAAAGAATGATAAACCTGGAGTGCTTTTTCATGGACTTCCACCCCTCTTTCGAATTCCAACTGGTTGGGCCTTGACAGGCATTGCCTGTAAAGCATGGTGGCAAGCGCAATATATGCATTGAGATCGTTAAGAGCCCCTTCAGACCACTTTTCACCGGGCTGGAGCATGGAAGGAAATGTCAAAACACCGGTATGCAAGCCTGTTTTGGAAAGGAGTGTGTCGAGCTCTCCCTGGGCACTTCTTGCCCGCGACATGGCTTCCTTGTCTCCGGAAAGGCCTTTATCCAGGTTTGCGCGGACCTTGTCGAGTGCTGCCATAATTTCGCGGGCACAGGGGCGATATTCTTCCCATGTAATTGCAAACTTTTTTTCAGAGAAACCGTCGCAGGCACTTTTCTTTGGGGAGTCGCAGCCAATGAGAGGCAGGATACAAAGCGAAATTACAAATGCGCGTGTGAATCTACAGCTTGCTTTCATTCGAGGTCTCTCCCTGCACTTATGCCTGCGGTTGAATCCCCGGTTCATCGCTGTCTGATTGAGGAATGCAAAACTGAGACAATTTGCATTGAAAGCCGTAAAAAATGTCTTCTGTTTAAATTCGTTATCACGATTTCCACTTCAAATCTACAAAGAAAATCAGGATCTATAAAATTTACTGGGACTCCTTAATCCCTGGAAAAAGCAAGAGATTGTAAAAGAACGGCAGGCGGGTAAGGGCAAATGCGGCAGCGCGCGGCCGAAAAGCCGCAGCATAGTTTACCAAACAAACCAAACCAGTGCGGAAAAATCAGTTTGACAAACGTTTCCGTCACTTTGTTATGAAATCACCAGATTTCATTTTTGCTTTTCCAGCCCGTATCCGCCCGGGTACGCAAAATTTTCTTTTATCAGACAAAAGCTTTTTTTGTAATTTTTGCTCTTCTGAAGCGTTATCCCGAAACTGATTTCAATCTTATTGTGTTTGCGCAGCGGGATGAAATCGAATGGCAAAGTACATACCTAACTCCAAGGCTTCCAGGGTCATCCCGATTGTCCTTTTTGCCTTGCTCCTCCATCTGGTCCTGTCGTGCGGTGCGGCAAAGAACGGGGGGCCTGACTCCCGAAAAGATTTCCAGGGCGGAAAGGCCGTGCCTGGTCATAACCAATTTCAAAAACATTACCGCTGCGGAAAAGGCGCTCAAGTTCCAGCCTTGGGAGTACGGCCTTGCCGCGATGCTCACGACCGACCTCGAGGAGATCGGCGCTTTCAACATAGTGGACCGGGAAAGGGTAAGGGACATCTTCGCGGAGCAGCAGCTGCAGCAATCAGGCCTCGTCGACCAGAAGACGGCTGTCCGGCTGGGAAGGCTGGTCGCCGCGCAGTACCTGCTTACCGGCTCCTTTGTCGAGATGAACGGGGAGCTCAGGCTTTCGGCCCAGGTCTTTTCAGTCGAGAAAGGCATCCAGCTGGGGGCTACGTCCATTTCGGGCGAGACAAAAGACTTTTTCCTGGTCGAGAAGAAACTCTTCGTCAAGGTCATAGGTTTCCTGGAGATCATGCTGAGCGAGGAGGACAAGACGAAAATCATTGGCGCTGTCGAGACCCAGTCCATCGATGCATCCCTGAAGAATTACTCGGGTGAGATCGCGATGGCCAGGGCTCAGGACCTCAGGAAAGCCGGGAAGCGCGATGAGTCCGTCCGGCTGCTGCGCGAGGCGAAAGAGAGGTTCTCCGAGGCGCTGGCATTTGATCCCAATTACAAGAGGGCCAGGAAGAACCTGGCCACTCTGGCGACGGCGATACCTTTAACGCTCTAGATTCGAACTGTTTTTGTGCGAGTAAGGGGGGATTATGAAAAAGGTTTGCGTGGTTGCGGCGGTTTTAGCCATTGTGCTTTCCCTTTGTCCCGCGGCTTCCGAGGCGGGGACATTCCTGGTCGGGGCCAAGTACTGGTACACCAACTGGGATTCGGGCGTCCTGGACTGGTTCCAGAAAGACATCTCCGCGGGTTTCAAGGCGGTCGGGGTTAATTTGCAGTCCGACGTCGACCGGGGCAAGGGCTGGCTCGCCGGGCCTGTCCTGGGCTACCAGACGGACGACGGGTCGTGGAACTTCTCCATGGCCATAATGGCTTTCAGTGATTTTACCCAGGACTGGACGGGCAGCGTGGGGACGATGAACCTTGCGACGAACATCGACACGACCCGCCGGGACTACGACTTCGCGGTCGCCTACTCGCTGGCCCGGCACAAGAACGTCTTTGCTCCCTTCGAGTACTTCCGGGTGTTCGCCGGGTACAAGTACCAGACCGTCGACTACGATCTGGTACTCACGTACAACACCACAATGGGGGTGCGGACGTACAGGTACAATCTCGACGCCAAGGTCCACATGCCGACGGTCGGGATCGGCTTTACCTACCCGATTTTCGAGAAGCTGGTTTTCGGGGCTCAGGGGGGCGTGGGCATTGCCCTGATCGACCTGACCATGAAGGACCCCGACGGGAAGGAGTTTGACATCGACCCGAAGTACTCGTTTGCGTTCAACCTCGAGGCCAACCTGAATTTTATCCCTTACCGGAATTGGATCATGCAGCTCGGTTTCCGCTACCAGGAATGGTACCTGGAGGCGCGCAGCCCCGAGCGGTGGGACAAGACGGAATCCAGGGACACGACATTCGGGCCGACCGCAACGATCGTTTACACATTTTAAACGCTCTAATTTGAACGCCGATTCCGGCTGTCGAGGGGAGGGTTTATGAGCAGATTTCTAAAGATCATTTCGTCAATAATCTTGCTGGGCTTTTTAATAACATGCGGCGGTTCGGATTCGGGCACGGTCGAGCAGGCGCAGATACCTGAATCAAGCGAGATCGTCACGTTCGCCGGGATTACCTGGTCGAACGTCAAATTCAAGCACCAGGAGCATTCGGACCGTTACGGGGGCGAGTGCATCAGGTGCCACGACCACGAAAACGTTGCCGGCAAGACGCATTGGTACTGCCGCAGCTGCCACACGGCGGGCCAGGACCGGGAGGCGCTCTGCACGGCAGTGCCCGAGCACGGCTGCATAATGACCCAGTGCCAAAACTGCCACGAGGTCAAGGGCTCTAATCCCGGACTCAGTTGCATGAGCTGCCATCCGGGAGGCCAGCTAAGCGGGACGGACGGCCAACAGCCCAGCGTGCCGGCGGGACTGACGGCGACGGCGGTTTCCGCCAGCCAGGTCAACCTGTCGTGGACAGCCTCGACGGACAATATGGCTGTCGCGGGGTATAGAGATTTATCGCGATGACGTATACCTCAAGCCTGTTGCAGGAGCAACAACCACCAGTGATGCGGGGTTAAGCGCGTCTACTCAGTATTGCTATCGAGTCTCCGCCTACGATGCGGCCAACAATGAATCCGCCCTGAGCATAGAGATGTGCGCGACAACTCTGCCGGACACGGAATCACCGACCGTGCCGACGGGACTGACCGCAGCTGCGGCATCTTCAACCCAGACCAGCCTCTCGTGGACGGCATCCACTGACAACGTGGCGGTCGCGGGATACAAGATTTATCGCAATGGCGTATTCCTTAAAGATGTGACCGTGGGAACATCAACAACTGACACCGTGCCGGCGAATACACTTTACTGCTATCAGGTTGCCGCGTTCGATGGCGCCGGCCATGTATCCAACGTGGGCGTCAAGCCTGCGCCTCGAGCCCGGTTGCGTCCGGGACTATATATACGGTGCCGCCATTTGGTGCAACGCCGTCACTTACCCTTAAAGGAGTGATAGACCCGTGGAATAAAATTGACCACTGGCCCCTGACCTTAAGTGCGCCGGGAAACATAGTGGTTAATGTGCAGGCGTGGGAAGGTGACACAGCCAGCTGCTGTGTTGACTATTTCGGCGACGGGATAATCAACAACAACAGGCTTCAATCGAATATCCATTTGTTCAGGAATGATGGGACTCTTGTCGGCAGCAGCGCGGGAGCTTACCCGGGCCACGTGCCGGGTGTGCCTATAGAGGGATCTCCCCGCGGGCGAAACCCCTATTTATCCATCACCGGCATCCCCGCGGGAACCTATATACTTGTAATCGGGAACTGTTTCCTGAGCTCAACCGACGCATGGAACGACGGGACAAAAAGATATCCTGAAACAGTGTCTCTCAATACCGACAGCAGCGTATGTGGAGGTAAACCCTATAGCTATTACGATTCCGATTTGGGAATTACGCTTTACCACCAGTACAACATGAATATTTATTTCAACCAGCCGTGAAAAGACTTTGATAGGGAGGCCCTGGTTTCCTGTCACAATCCAGGATCAGGGCCGAGGGCTATTGCGGGGAAGGCCTGGCTATTTTGTGGCCGGATAGATCCTGCCGATGAATTTTTGCGTCAGGGCCTCGGCCATGGAACTGATGCTTTCGAGGTCCGCTTTTCCCATGGCCTTCTCGGCGGCGAGGATCTGGCCGGATTCAACGCCGATAATCCGCGCATCGACCCTGATATCGTCCCCCAGCTTCATTACGGTGCCTGTCAGTATAGCATCGGCGCCCGCAATCTTTCCCGTCTGCCTCGAATCCATTGCCTTGACGACGGCGCTCAACTGCGCCCTTTCTATTACACTAAAGCGGTTGGAGTCGGCAAAGGCACTGGTCAGGGCCTCGGAGAAGATTTTACCCAGGGGCTCTTTCTCCCCGGCCAGGCCATGGAACTCCAGGATTGCGATCCTGAGTTTCGCCGGTTGCCCTTTTGCGATACCATGTTTCTGCGCGATCTCGATGTCTCCGGCATGGGAAATGGATAGGGCCAGCAAAAGGCAGGATGTGCAGGCTATTGCCATCATCCCGGCCCGGCCCCTGAATGATGATGCCGGACCCGATTCTGACGGGGTGCTTTCGTGTTTCAGAAGCCCTCGAAGGATTGCAATCATCTAATTTGCCCGGCTTTCAGTTGCGATATGAGAAGTGTTTATACCGCAGCTGAAAACCAAAACAAAGTTATTTTAAGCTGATCGACCTGCTGGAGTGGCTCCTGGGCGACCCGGAGACAAAGGTCATCGGCCTTTACCTGGAGTCGATTGTAGAGGGGCGTCGCTTTCTTGACATCTGTCGGAACAGCGCCAAACCAATAGTGGTACTGAAGGGGGGCAAAAGCGAAAAGGGGGCCCGGGCCGCGATGAGCCACACGGCGAGCCTTGCCGGCAACCACGAAATAGTAAAAAGCGCCCTGGCCCAGGCAGGCGTAGTCGAGGCTGACGATTTCAAGCAGCTGACCGATATGTGCAGGTCGCTGGCCGTGAGCCCGCCGCCGAAATATACCTCCAAACCCCGGGTTGCGATCGTCACGTTCAGCGGCGGCGCAGGGATAGTCTCCTCGGATTTTCTGGATTCCCTCGGTTTGAATGTTGCCGAACTTTCCGAAGAGGCCAGGCGAAAACTGGAGGCGATCTTCCCGGATTGGATGCCCGTGTCGAACCCGGTCGATCTGTGGCCGGCAATGGAGAAGCATCTCGCCACGGGAAGGGACATGTACAGCGAGGCCCTTGAGGCGGTATTGGCCGACCCCGCGGTGGACGCTGTGCTCCTGCATGTTTTCGTCGGCACAAAACTTATCCGCTGCAACCTGGAAGACGTTGCCGAACAGGCGCACAGATCGGGCAAGCCGGTATTCATCTGGCTCTGGGAGAGCGCAACGAGGCATTTCAGTTTCAGCAGAACGCCCGCAGGCTCGGGGTCCCCGTTTTCCAGGAACTGCATCGCGCCGTGGAGTGCCTCGGCGCGGTAACCCTGCAAAAGAGCGGCGGCAGTCAGGTGCTCGATAAGCCCGGGCCAAACGCATTGCCGTCATTAGTGCCCGGACCTCAAACAAGTCCTCGACAATTTCACCGGCCCGTTGGACGAATTCATTTCCAAGAGGGTGTTGGGTGCTTGGGGAATACCCTGCGTTGAGGAGGGACGTGTCAGAAGACGCGCAGGCCTGCATGAGTACAGCAGCAAGACTGGGCTATCCCGTCGTAATGAAAGGCCTGCAGCCCGGCGGGGTCCACAAAACTGAAATGGGACTGGTCCAATTGGATATTCGCAATAAAACTTCGGCAGCCAGGGCATTCAAGTCTTTGACAAAGAAAATGCAGGGGAAGGGCAGCGTTCTAGTCCAGAAGCAGGTGAAGGGACATGCGGAGCTTATAATGGGGATGCTGCGCGACCCGCAGTTCGGCCCCTGCATAATGATCGGGTCTCGGTGGAGTCATGGCCGAGGTCTTCAGGGACACCGCCTTCGCCGTGGCGCCCCTCACTCACCCGGAGGCGCTGGACCTCATCGGACGCATCAAGGGTCAAAAGCTCCTGGACGGCTTCCGCGGCGCACCGCCTGTTAACAGGACGAACTGGCGAGGCTGCTGGTGTTACTGGGGAATATCGGCCTGGCCCACCCGAGGATACGGGAAATTGATATCAACCCCCTGATCATCACGGCTGACGGCTTCGCCGCCGTCGACGCAACGATAGTGACTGCCTGAATCACGGCAGTTTCGATATTTGTATTGGAACCTCAGGTTTTCAGTGCCGGGGTGCGGCAAAGTGCAGCGGTCATGCGGGGGCTTACACTTGGTTCCGAAGAGGCATTAGAGTCACGGTACAATTACGTGTTGTTATTTGCAACACTTCTTGATAAGTCATTGTTCTGAAAAGAAAACTGACAGGGGAGATGAGTGAGTGCAGGATTATTCCGGGCATCATGAGATCGTAAACCTGATATTCGAGAGCGTTTCACGAACGGGCGTCACGATTGTAACGGACTCGAATGATTGCATAGTCGCAATCAGTGATAATTACATCAAGATACTTAACCGCAAGCGAAAGGATGTCATCGGACGGCATGTGTCGAGATATAATTCCCAACACCAAGATGCCCGACATAAGAAGATCGGGAAAGCCGGACTCAAGTCTTTTTACCCTGGCCAATGGCGAAACAGTTATTGCCCATTAGTGCCTCTTATAAAGGACAGGAAAGCAATAGGTGTTTTCGCATATACTTCCATGAACACAATCGATTACATGAGCACACTTTCCACGGTGGAAATAGTGCGGCGCTTAAACGACGAGTTGAACCAGTTTAAAAAGGAATTGCAGAAACTCAGGGGCGCCAAATATTCCTGGAAAATATAATCGGGATCCTCGACTGCAATTACTGAAACAAAAGAACTTGCAAGAAAAGTGGCCCAGACGAAGTCTACTGTACTGATAACCGGTGAGACAGGGACAGGGAAAGAACTGTTTGCGCATGCTATCCACCAGGCAAGCTCCCGCAACCATCAACCCTTCATCGCCCTCAATTGCGCGGCCATTCCCAAGGACCTGATCGAATCGGAACTGTTCGGGTATGAAGAGGGGGCATTCAGCGGGGCGCGAAAAGGCGGCAAGCCGGGAAAATTCGAATTGGCTCACCGGGGAAGCCTTTATCTTGACGAAATCGATCAGCTCCCCTTCCCCTGCAGTCCAAAATCCTCAGGGCAATTCAGGAAAAAGAAATTGAGCGGATAGGTGGGACAAAAGTCATCGACACCGATATCCGCCTGATTTGCACATCAAACAGAAATCTTCTGGAGCTGGTTGAAAAGGGTGATTTCCGCGAAGACCTGTACTATAGAATAAATGTGGTAACTCTCAATGTACCTCCTCTCCGAGAGCGCCTTGAGGATATCCCCGAACTGGTCAAACATTTCATCGCGAAAATTAATAAAGGATTGGGCCTGAATATCCAAGGCGTTCACAAAGATGTCTTAAAATCATTTCAAAAATTATTCGTGGCCCGGCAACGTGCGGGAAGTGGAACATGTCCTGGAGAGGGCCGCCAACATTGCCCTTTCAGGATGTCTGCAATCTGTATCATTTTGAGAAATTCATCCGCGATTCCTGAACAATGCCAAACAAAAAGACTCTTGAGGACAATTCAGTAAAATTAAACGAACTGAGAGCAAAAATGGAAAGGGACACGATCATAAACGTTCTTGCGGATGACCAGGGAAATAAAAAACGGGCCTCTGAAATATTTGCAGCTCGACAGAAGCGTCCTTTATAAAAAGATGAGCCGGAATACAGTATTAACATGAAAAAGACATGTCGGGAAATAATGTTGTTAAAATCGACATAATTACTGTAGCCGTATGCTACAAAAGAAGAAGCCCAATGTTTTAACCATTGAAAAATTGGGCTTTTTTATTGGCATAGAAAGTGCTTTAGTCAATGAAGGGATAGCCGGAGCCATACCGGTAAATTCCGAGTTTAAAAAATGGAAAGGAGGGATTTAAATGGACTGGAGTGTAATTGGAATTATTTTCTCGCTGGCATTCATCGTTATCCTTGCTCTGAGGGGATGGCATATCATCATCATTGCCCCCCTGGCAGTCGTAATCGTATCCATTTTTTCCAGCATGAATATTATGGAGACCATGTTGGCCCTTACATGAAAGGTTTCGTTAATTATGCCGGACGATTTTATCTTATATTTCTTGCCGGTTCTGTTTTCGGAAAGTTCATGGAGGACAGCCAGGCGGCCCGCTCCATCGCCAACGGGATATTGAGGGTTACGGGCAAGGAAAACCCCATGCGCGTCATGCTCGCCATAGCACTAGTTGCCCTGTGTCTGACCTACGGCGGCGTGAGCCTTTTTGTTGTAGTTTTCGCCGTTATCCCGATTGCTCGTCCCCTTTTCAAGGAACTGGACCTGCCATGGCACATTTTCATGGCGCCCTTCATATTCGGGGCGGCATCGCTCACAATGACGATGCTCCCTGGCACTCCGCAGATCCAGAACATCATGCCGACAAAATACATGGCATCTTCTCCAACCTCCGCACCTTTGGTTGGACTTGCAGGTGCTTTTATTGTGGCCACCTTTAATGTGCTGTATTTCCGCTACATCCTGAAGAAAGCCAAGGCAAAGGGTGAGAGGTACGAGGAACCGGCGCCGGGTGTCCTGGGAGCAGGAATTGCCGCATCCGGGCCCATGCCGAATGTCTGGCTAAGCCTGATCCCGCCCATTACGGTTCTCGTGCTCCTCAATACCCCTCTTCCCTATATCAAAAAGGATGTTGTTCTGGCGCTTACAGGCGGTGTCCTGGCCTGCATTATCCTGTTCTGGAGATATTTCGCCAACGTCCTGGATACTCTCAATAAGGGCGCCGTAAATACGGTTATCCCAATAGTGAACACCTGTGCGGACGTCGGATACGGCATGGCCGTGGCAGCGACGGCAGGATTCAAGGTTGTTTCCGCCTGGCTCCTGACATTGCCCATGCATCCAATCATCTCTCTTTCGGTTGCGACGAACATCATGGCTGCCATAACCGGATCCGCATCCGGAGGCCTCGGCATAATCCTGGAGACCATGGCCCCGAAATACCTGGCCCTCGGCTTGAGCCCCGATCTGATCCACCGGATAGCCGCCATGTCCTCCGGCGCATTTGATGCCATGCCCCATAACGGGGCGGTCATAACAATGCTCGCCGTGTCCGGTCTCGTTCATGACAACGCATACAAGCATATTTTCTTCGGCCATGTCGTCGCAACAACCATTGCCCTGTTCTTCGCGATACCGCTGGGCATCATTGATTTACGGTTAGCGAGACTCGAGTAGAGGGAATTCAGGATCAGCTTGCGGAACAGGATCTACAAGAAAATAGATGATCATTAATTGAATCAAAGGAGGTTTCAATACATGGGCAAACCTTTCAAAAAAATAGCTGTTGTCGGCACCGGACTCCTAGGAACGCAGATAGCCATGCTGTCCGGCCTACTGCGGATACAAAGTCTGCATTTACGATATCAAGGAAGGGGCTTTTGACGAAACATACGACAAGCTTTATAAGGACCTGAAATCGAAGGGAGTAAATCCTTTCATACCCTGGGACAAATGGCCGAATCGTGCAAAAAAAGCATTTCGTTCACCACCGACCTGGCGACAGCGGTAAAAGATGTAGACCTTGTGGTTGAGGCAGTAACGAAGATGTAAATATCAAGAGAAAGCTATTCAAAGAGCTCGGAAAGAACGCACCCGCAAAAGCGATACTGGCCACAAACAGTTCCTCCCTGCCCGTGTCGAGGATGGAGAAAAGCAGCGGCCGGCCGCAGCAGTGCATCAATACCCATTTTTATCTCCCCCTTCAGGGCATGAACATGGTGGACCTGATGGGGGGGACAAAAACCCTCCCGAGGTAATGCGAAGGGTGAAGAGTGGATCCGCTCCTTGGGATGCATCCCGTTGAGAGTGAAGAAGGAAATCCTGGGCTTTTGCTTCAACAACGTCTGGAGGGCGGTAAAAAGGCAGATGCTTTATCATGTGGGGCAACGATTTTGTGGATTTCCGGGATGTCGACCGGGCGTGGAGGATCTTTACCGGCATGAGGATGGGCCCTTTCGGCCTGATGGACACGGTCGGCCTGGATACGGTCTATAATATCGAAATGGTCTATTACAACAATTCCAAGGACCCCAAGGATAAACCGCCCAAAGCACTGATGGAAAAAATCAAGCGGGGTGAACTGGGTGTAAAGAGCGGGAAAGGATTTTACACTTATCCCAATCCCGAATATCTCCAGCCTGATTTTTTGAATCCCAAAAAGATAGGAGGAGGTGATGAAAGATAAAGTAATCATAACCGCGGCAGTGACCGGGAGCATTCACACTCCCGCCATGTCGCCCTATCTGCCCCTCACCCCGAAACAGATTGCCGATGATGCTGTCCGCTCGTGGGAGGCAGGTGCGGCAGTCTGCCATGTCCACGTCCGTCAGCCCGAAACAGGCCAGCCGACGCCTGACCTGGCCTTATTCAAGGAAGTCATATCCGATATAAACAGCCGGTGCGATATGGTTGTATGTGTAACAACTGGGGGAGGGCTCGGAATGACCCCGGAGCAGCGCCTCGTGCCGGTATCCACTTTCAAGCCCGAACTGGCTTCCTTTAACGGGGGCTCCATAAATTTCGCTCTCTTCCATGCGCTCGACAGGTTTAAAGAACTCAAGTTCGAGTGGGAGAGCAAATACCTCGCGATGACGGAGGATTTCATTTTCCCGAACACGTTCAAATCCATGCGGGAGTTCGCCCGCATCTTTCAAAGAAAATGACACGAAGCCGGAATTCGAAATCTACGATGCCGGGATGGTCAACAACGTCGCGTTCCTGATTGAACGGGGACATGTGAAAAAGCCTGTTTACATCCAGTTTGTCATGGGTGTCCTCGGCGGCATCACCCCGAGTCCCGAAAACCTCCTTTTCCTGGTGGATTACGCGAAGAAGCTGATCGGCGATTTTGAGTTCTCCGTCTGTGTTGCGGGACGGGCCCAGTTCCCGATCTGTACCCAGTCGCTGCTCATCGGCGGCAATGTCCGCGTCGGGCTGGAAGACAACCTTTACCTGGACCGGGGGAAACTGGCCAAGAGCAGCGCTGAGCAGGTTGCCAAGATCGCCCGGATCGCCAATGAACTGGGCATCGACCCGGCCACGCCGGACGAAGCAAGAAAGATCCTGGGCCTGAAAGGACGGGACAAGGTCAATTTTAGAACTCCCGAGGTGTGCGTAATACCTCACTCTACTGTGCGGGATGGTTTTACCATCCCGCACATGTAATGACTACCCAGGGTTTACATGCGGAAGACCAAATTTCGGAGGATATATGAATTCCCCTGAGATAAAAAAAATAACTGTTTTGGGCGGGGGGATTATCGGATCGAGCTGGTCCACTTATTTTCTATGGAAGGGGCTTCATGTCGCCGTTTATGATTTAAATGATCGGGCCCTGGCGCTGGCCCGGGACCGGATTGCCGTCCAACCTGGCATACCTTGTTGAAAAGAAAGTCATCAGAAAAGCGGCGAACGCATGTCTGAAAAAGGCCGTATTTACGACGGACATCAGGGAGGCCCTGCAAGAGCGCCCAGTTCGTGCAGGAAGCGGCCCCGGAGAACTATGCCGTCAAGCAGTCGATTGTCGCGGCCCTTGACGAGCATGGTCCCGCCGACGCTATTTTCGCGAGCAGCACATCGGGCCTGCTGATTACCGAGATAGCGAAGTTCTCCAAATACCCGGAACGGTGCATCGGGGCCCATCCTTATAACCCGCCCCACCTGATCCCCTGGTCGAACTCAACAGGGGTGAGCGTACCAGCGACGGATTTTTGCAGAGGGCTTAAAATTTTATAAATCCATCGGAAAAGAGCCGATAATCCTGAAAAAAGAGGCCCTGGGTTTCATTTCAAATCGCCTGCAGCTGGCCCTTTACAGGGAGGCAATGGATCTCGTTCTGCGGGGGGTTTGCTCCGTCGAAGATATTGACAAGGCGGTTTGCTGTCGGTCCCGGCCTGCGCTTTGCATTAATGGGCCCGAACCTGATTTTTCAGTTGGGTGGCGGAAAGGTCGGGCTGAAGGGGCTTCTGGAACACGTGGGGCCTTCCATAGAGCTGTGGTGGGCTGATATGGCGGACTGGAAAAAATGGCCGGAAGGCAGCCGGGAAGTTCTCCAGGAAGGGGTCCTTCAGGAAATGGCAAACCGCCAGCCCGAGGAAGGCAAGACCGTCGAAGAGATCTGCGCTGGCGCGATGACATGCTGATCAAGCTTTTACAGTTGCTTAATCGTATGTAAAATTCGACTCGGCATGGTCAAAACACGGACCCGGCTCAAATCGGGGGAAATTAAGCCCCTGTGCGAAGGTATTCCGCCATGTAGTCCATGGGGATTTTTTTCAAATTTTTCCTTGCATTCGGGGGAGCAGAAATAAACTTCTTTTCCCTCGTATTCACATTTGTATTTGGGTTTTTCGTCTAAATCGCACTTGCAGACGGGGTCTCGATATTCGGTCGCCATTTTGGACCTCCTCTTGAAATTTTATATTATATTAACAGGAGTGCAGGACAGCAAATATCAGGAATTTCCTTATTTGAAGTTTAAATAAACCCTATGAGAACTTAACCTCAAAAAAATACTTTGAACTTCATTTTTGGAACTTAAAATCTGTTTTTTGATGCTCTTATTTATCGTGACCACACAATTACTTTGACATAGCTATGGCAAATATGTACAAATCTTTCGCAAGCGCATCCCAATATCCTGCCTTGCAAATTAAATCCCAAAAATTCCGATAGATTTTTAGCAATCAACCCGGAACAACTTACTGGAGGTTCAATATGATTGACGAGCGGGATACCAACAAGAAACTGACAAGACGGAATTTTCTCAAGACGACAGGCGCAGTTGCAGCTACAGGAATCGTGGCGGGCGCCCTGAATATCAAATCAACTGCGGAAGCGGCGGCGCTGCCGAAAAAATGGGATGAGACATACGATGTCGTTGTAATTGGAAGCGGATTCGCAGGCCTCGCAGCGGCCTATGAGGCTAAAAAAGCAGGCGCCTCGGTTGTCATCCTGGAAAAAATGAGAACGCCGGGGGGCAATTCCATCATTAACGGCGGTGTCGTTTCGGCTGCCGGGTCGCCAAAAGAGGAAAAAGCGGGCATCAAGGATTCGTCCGAACTGCTCCTTAAAGACATGCTGACGGCCGGCCTCAATCTCAACCACGTCGAGCTCGCCAAGATCGTGGCGGATAAATCAAACGAAACGGTCCAGTGGACCATAACCGAGCTGGGCGTCAAGTATAAGGAAGACCTTACCCAGGAAGGCGGGCACTCCGTTCCCAGGATGTACAGCACTTACAACCAGAGCGGCTCGGCCATAATCACCCAGCAGCTGGCCAAGCTGAAAGAATTGGGGGTGCAGCCGAGGCTCCAGTGCTACCTGACCAAGATATACAGGGATAATGACGGCCGGGGAAGGGTGAAGGGAATCGAAATCCGGGAACGTTATGCCTTTCCAAAGGCCGACAGCGGCAAGGTTAAGAACATCAAGGCAAACAAGGCTGTCGTCCTGGCAACGGGCGGGTTCGGCAATGATGTGGCCTTCCGGATGATCCAGGACCCCCGCCTGACCGCTGATTTTCCCTCCACAAACCAGCCGGGAGCCACGGCAGAAGCCCTGAGAGAAGCCCTGAGAGTCGGCTGCACTCCCCTTCAGCTTTCCTGGATTCAGTTGGGGCCATGGGGGAGTCCCGATGAAAAGGGGTTGGGTCTGGCCCCATTCTTTGCCCAGATATGTGGCGCCATGTATGGTATGTGGATCGACACGAAGACCGGGAAACGTTTTATAAATGAGCTTGCCGACCGCAAGATTCGCGCCGATGCCATTATCAAGGCAGGGAATAAGTGCATAGCGTTAACGGATGCTGCAGGTTATGAATATGGCAAAAAATTTATGCCCGACGTCATGGCCAAAATTGTCGAAAGGGGCGTTGTGAAATCGTATAACACGATTGACGAGATGGCGGCGGCCTACAACTGTCCTGCTCAAGCCCTCAAGGAAAGCATCGAGAGATGGAATAAGAGTGTTCTCGCGGGCAAGGACGAAGAATGGGGCCGCTACCTGCAGAAAAATCAGCAGCCCCTCGGAAAGGGGCCCTATTATGCACTGCGCCTCACGCCGAAGGTCCATCACTGCATGGGCGGCGTGAATATTACCCCCGAGGCAAAGGCTACAGATATTTTGACAGACAAGCCTATTACCGGTCTTTATGCGGCCGGGGAAGTTACGGGCGGCGTGCACGGCGCGGTCCGTCTCGGGAGCTGCGCAACCCTGGACTGCCTGATTTTCGGCCGCATAGCCGGCCAGAATGCGGTCAAAGAAAAAGCCTGAGTTAGACCCGCTGTTTCTAAATCCAAGATTGAGCAGGGCCATTCGTGGCCCTGCTTCATTTTTATTTACATCCCCGTTTTAAACGCAGGTTTTCGGAACTTCAGGAAGGACAGTACAGTATTCCGTTGAAGTTCGCCTGCATCCATTGCACGGCTGCCTTCACGATGCGGTCGAAGACCTCGGATTTCCCGATTCCCATGGATTTGGGCAGGTTGAAACAGTGGTCGCCGCCCTCGATCACCTCAACTTTCCAGGAAACCGGCGATTTGGCGAGGATGGATTTCAGCAGTTCCAGGTCACAAAAGGGGTCTCTCGTCCCGGCGAAGAAAAGCATCGGTACCCTGACATGATACAGGGTATCCATGGTCATCGTCGTGTCCCCTGCATGGTGGAGAGGGTAACCGAGGAAGATAAGGCCCTCGACGGGCATTTTCCCCTCGGCGGCCGTCTGCGAGGCTATCCTGCCGCCCATGGACTTTCCGGCGGCTATTACTTTCGTCAAACCCAGACCTGCGCCTTCCCGAAAATACCTGTAGGCCGCCAGCAGGGTTTCCTCCAGTTTCTCGGGCCGGTCCGGTGCATTCAGCCCCTTTTCCTTGAAGGGAAAATTGAAGCGCAAGGCCGGGCATCCCGCCCCGGCCATTCCGTCCGCGAGCGCGGCAAGAATGGGATTTTCCATATCGTTTCCGGCGCCGTGGGCTATTATTACCCCGGGGGCGGACACCGGCCTTTCCCCTGGCGGCAAATCGAGGATTGCCGATACCGATTCGCCGGACGGCAGGGAAACTCTTGCCATTTCCCTTTTCATGGATCCTCCACTCTGAAGGTTATACCTGTTTCCCCCGTTTGACAAGGGGCGGGGGGCGTGAGTGCGGGCAAGGATGCTTTTCATAAAAAATTTACAGAATTCAAAATGTTTATATGGTAAAGGAACGTTCCGGGAGCCTTACCGGCTCTGAGTTTCTGATTATCGGGTTCGGGTTCAAAACTGTATGGTTAAACAACGGAAGAGCGCAGGCAGGCGTAATTATTTCGCATTCATCATAATCTCTGTTTTCATTTTCGGCTGCACGGCGGCTTCGGAGCTGAAAGAGGCCGATGATTTTTTCAACCGGGGGAATTATGCCGCCTCCCTGGGCAAGTACGAGCAGATCTCCCGGGAATACCCGTCGGAGGCCGACAGGGTCCTTTTCGAGATGGGGCTTATTTACGCCTACCCCGGAAATGAGAGGCGCGATTACCGGAAATCCCTGGAATGTTTTGAAAAACTCATTAAGGAGCACCCGCAGAGCGTCTACCGTCACGACAGCGGGATAATGATTTCCCAGATCAATAACATCATGATCAAACAGGAGAGGATCGTCGCCCAGCAAAAGCACATCGAGGCCCTCGAGAGCGAGGTGAAAAGCAAAGGCGGGGAGATACTTGCACAACGGAAACATATCGACGCGCTGGAAAGGGAAGTCAGGGACAAGGGGAATGAGATACTTGCGCTGCAAAAAAAGATTGAGCAGATTTCTGCAATCCAGTCTGGACGAGCGGACAAGATTCTGATAGAAAAGAACGAACGTCGGCTGACGCTGTTTTCCAAGGGCAAGATCCTTAAAACGTACAAGATAGCCCTGGGAGGCAATCCGGTCGGCCCCAAGGAAAGGGCGGGCGATAATAAAACCCCGGAGGGTTTTTACGTAATCGACTCGAGGAACAGGGACAGCCGTTATCACCTGTCTCTGCACATTTCCTATCCGAACGAGAAGGACAGGAAGCGCGCCAGGCAGCTGGGCGTCAACCCCGGCGGGGACATAATGATCCACGGCATAAAGAACGGCTATTCGTGGATCGGCGAAGCGCATACAAAAAGTGACTGGACGCAGGGGTGCATTGCCGTCACTGACGAAGAGATAGAAGAAATCGAAAGGCTGGTCCCAAATAATACAATTGTGGAAATAAGGCCATAGCGAACAAGAAAATACACTCAACCGGTACCGCCGATTCTCCCTGTTTTACTCATATTCTTCCAGTAATCCGTTTCTCGGAAATGTCTCTCATGGTAAAAGACATAGAGTATTGCCGCGTTTTCGCTGCTGATGGAAATGCGGGCCCCTGAACTTTAACTGTCCGGGCGGGGGCGGTTCTGAAAGGCGGGGAAGGATCTTTTTTGAGGCTGATGTGCATGATTTTTCAATCAACGAGACATTTAATATGCGCCGGATAGCTGACCTTTCAATCCCGCCGGCCTCCGGCATGCTCTTGCTGACAGCCCTGTTCGTGATATTGACGGCTCTCAGCGGGTGCGGCGCAATGAAAACGGTGACCGTGCTGGAACCGGCCGGCCAAACGGGTCCGCCGCTGGAAGAAGATATCCAGCGAAACGATTTTTCAGCGGCGAAGGGAGACAGCGTCATCGGCCGGCTGGCGACGGTCAGGCTCGAGAAGGACGATACCCTGCCGGATGTAGCAAGGCACTTCGGTTTGGGAATCAATGCCATCAGCGCCGCCAACCCGGGGGTGGACCTGTGGGTGCCCGAGGCCGGGAGGAAAGTCATTTTGCCGCTGAGCTTTATTCTGCCGGACGCCAGGAGAAAGGGGATTGTCATTAACCTGGCAGCGATGAGGCTCTTCCTGTTCAAAGGCGGCGGCAGGGTTGCGACTTACCCTGTCGGAGTCGGCGCCGAGGACCGGCCCACTCCAATGGGCCAGATGTATGTAAAGAGCAAGACGGTCAGGCCGACCTGGCATGTGCCCGCATCCATTGCCGAGCGCTACCGAAAGAAGGGTGATCCCCTGCCCGAGAAAGTCCCCCCGGGCCCTAAAAACCCGCTTGGCGAATATGCCATGTATTTGAGCAGGCCGGGTTACCTCGTCCACGGCACCAATAAGCCGGCCAGCATCGGCCTTCAGGCAACCAATGGCTGTATCAGGCTCTATCCGGAGGACATTAAAAGGCTTTACGAAAGCACCCCCGTCAATACGCCTGTGAGCATTGTGAACCAGCCGTATCTCGTAGGTCAAAGCGGCGGCGTGATTTACATCGAAGTGCATGCGAACGGCGAAGACGCGGACAAGTCCGAACTTAACAAGATGTTTGCAAAACTGAAGGGCATTGAAAAGAAATCGGCGCGGCCTGTCGACTGGGGAAAAGTCAAACAGAGCGCTGGCCGAGGCCCGCGGGGTTCCCGTGAGTGTTTCCGGGGTCCCTGACGGAAGCGGGAAGGGGGCTGAAATAGCGGAAGTCCGGCACCCGGCAAAGCTCTATGGCAGACCGGAGGTGCCGGAACTCAAAATGGGCGCCTGGTATGTCCTGGCCGGCGACATGCCTCACCGGGAGAACGCTTTGAGGCTTGCCGCGATTATCAATCACCAGGGCCCGCAGATCCCCGCAAGGGTAATAACAAGAAAGAACGATTACCGGGTCATAGCCGGCCCCTTTCAAAACATGGCCGATGCGAAGGACGCCGTCAAACGTTTGAGAATTGATTTGGAACTGGAAGGCAGATTGATCGAGTTGAAGGCTGATGTCCCGGGACAGTGAAGTCCCGGAGTTATATAAAACTTTTTAATCAGGCAAGCCCTGGTTGACTCGACGGTGTTGACGAGGCAGAACTGAAAATTCAAAGAGGAGGTGAATAGAGTTATGAAGAAGAGTTTTTGGGTGATTTCGCTTATGGTGTGTTTCGCAGTTTCAGTGGCGGGATGTGCAACTACCGGTGACCTTGAGAAAATGCAGGCCCAGGACAAGGTGATCAATCAGAAAGCCGACCAGGCACTGCAGGAGGCGCAGGACGCCAAGGCTTCAGCCGCTCAATCGAAGGCTGAATTGGAGAAGGCCAATGCGTCCGCCAAGAACGCAGCCGACGCCGCTGCCCGCGCTGAAGCAGCCCTGAAAGCGGCAGAGGAAAAGGCCGCCGCCGCGGAGCAAAGGGCAGCCGTTGCGGAGGAAAAATCAGAGTCCAAGGCCGCCTTCGAGAAATCGATGAGGAAGTAACCTGTTCGCGAGAAGGCGTCACGGCTGCAAAAAAGAAACGGCAGGGACTCGGGCCCTGCCGTCTTTTTTTGCATGTCAACAAGAATCAAAGATATGAGAGCCACCAGTCGCGACGTCGAGCTTTGATTTCAGCGAACCATTTGCAGGCTGGGTACATAGCTGTTACGGTGATAATCCATACGATATAGACCCCGCTGAGGGTGAGTCCAAAGTTTTGTGGAGTCTCAAGAAAAATAACAGCCATTTCATGCAGAGTAAATCCCTGCCAAAGCCCTATGGAAACGCTGATTACGTGGATAAGGTAAAGGTGGAGAATATAGTAGAAGAACGACACCCTTCCGAAAGTCACCAGGATATTGGAAGCTCGTCCCGTCAGTCGCTCAAACCATCCGAGCAGCATGAGCGCCGCACCCAGCGTCACAAGGAGAAACTGTAGGGACACGGGGTACTTCGTTACATTAAGAAAGCTGATAATGGTCGCCGCAATGCTCTGCTGAGGTGCCCAGGCCATCGGGTCGCCGTAAAGATTCGTTACACGGAGCACCAGGAACAGGAGCATCAGAACTGCACCTGTGAGCAACAGACGCCTGGGGCGGTCAGGGTTGGGTCCCATAAAATACGGGCCCATAGCGTAACCAAGTGCCATAACACCGATCCATGGTATCAGCGGGTAGACAACTAATGCCACAGGCGTGCCGCTGACCGTAAGAGTGCCGGGGATGTGAAGAAGCACCCACAGGGGAGAAGCCTCGGAGAGGACAGGTTGAATACTGTCCAGTCCATTATGAGTCACGATCATCACCACTCCGAAACCCGCGATAACACCCCTGGGCAACCAGACTAGAGCGGCGAGTGCGATCATCGACCACCCGATTGCCCAGATCACTTGCAGGAAGGGTTTGGTATGCAAGTTGAAGGACCAGGCAAATCCTACAAAGGTCAATTCGAGGAAAACAAGCCAAACACCGCGGGTTACCAAAAAGCGCGTAACTTCGCCCTTGGACCGCTGCTGAATGGCGCCATACATGAAGGCGCTCACACCCGCCAGCAAAACGAAAGTGGGCGCGCAGAAATTCGTGATCCAGCGTGTAAAAAACAACGCGCTTGCAGAACCTGCAAAATCCACCGCTGCCGAATAGTTCGCACTCAGAGGGTGTGTCACCATGTCGCGCACGTGGTCGAGCGCCATTATGACAAGGACGATGCCGCGCAGCATGTCGATTGAGGTGAGGCGATATTTGCGAACTGAAAATTTTTCGTTCATTCAGTCATGATCTCCATGTGGAATATTAATTAATGGTTATCCATTGGACATCACGCGACGAGATCATCCAGCTTGCTATAACTCGGGGGTGAACGGATTAAAAATTATTGACTGCGTCAATAAGATTCCTGAGCCTGCCGAAACTCCTCCGGTTAAAGTCTATTAATAGTCGGGGGAGAGAGACGACATCGTCATCCGCCTCTTCCACCGTCAATGCTCCGGATGCCGCTATAGTCCCCCCAGGCAAAAGGATGTCCTCAAACTGGTCTTTGAGAGTCTCTATGTCATTGGGGCTGAGTTGTGACGTAAGCCGCATCACCATCCGGCCATGTACATACCGTATACTGTGATAACGGTAATAAAAGTGCCGAATCCGCTCCACCGCATCGTCCACGGAACACACTTTTTCAAAAAGGGAAAAGTCAGAAGGGTAGATATAATTACGGGCCAGCAGTTCTTCCACAAAAAGCTTATTCACTCTGGACCAGTATGAACATTCAGGATCATCCACCAGTACCAGAGGCATGGGGTTGCGTTTCCCGGTTTGCATGAGGGTAAGAGTTTCCATTGCCTCATCGAGCGTGCCGAAACCGCCCGGAAAGAGCGCCACTGCATCGGCTTCTTTAAGAAAGGCGACTTTGCGATTAAAAAAATATTTGTACGTAATTGACCGCGGATTCCCCTTCACCACGGGATTCGGCTTCTCATCAAAAGGCAAGCGTATGTGCACTCCGAAGGAATGTCTGGAGCCAGCCCCCTCGTGGGCGGCCTGCATAATTCCTGTGCCACCGCCGGTGATGACCATATATCCCGCTTCAGCTAGCTTTTCCCCGAAGAGCTTCGCCATCTGATATATTGGATCTTCTGGGTGGGTGCGCGCTGAGCCGAAAACCGTAACTTTGCGTATGTTCCGGTAAAGGCCGAAGATTTTTGAAGTGAATCGCATCTCTTTAAGTGTTGTGTTCATGAGTTTGAGATCCGCACCTTCATCAGCTTCCTGCCCGGCCTTGAGTGAGGTGATGATCATTTCTCGAACGTATTCCGGTCTGCGAACGTCCTCGATGGTCTCGATCAATTGCTCAATTATCCTGTCGACAGCACCATTATCTCTGTTGAAATACAGTTTCATAGTTTCCGTCCCCCTGTCAGTTCATCATGCAGATTTTTTATCCGGGCAAATCCTTTTCATGATCGCAAAACTGTTGTAATTATTACCGCGTATGTGGTTTAAATTACAGCATAAAAACACTTCTCGAAAAACTCGTAATTACCGATTGCAATCTTGATTAGTATTCCTTTGATCCTCATTTTCTCTTTCGGGAAGGAAGGAATAGCGGTCACACCTGCAAGGCTGTACTTTATCCTGCCGGGTGGAAGCACCGTTTCCACGCTCTCACTGTATCCGGTTGTTTTTCTGAAATCTTCAATGATATACTTTAACACATTCGAAAGGTTGTTAATATATTGTGGCACCTTCGGCTAATGAGGCTGGGTGCTGCAACACAGGAAATATCCATGAATATACAAAACCGATCTGAAATATCACCAGGTTTGCGGGTGAAGGTCGTACAGAAGCAGGATCAGCGAAAGGGTGCACTTACAGAAGGCGTCGTCCGGGATATTCTCACTAAATCTCCTCACCACCCCCATGGCATTAAGGTGCGTTTGGAAAGTGGCATCGTTGGCCGGGTGAAAGAGATCCTGCGGCCCTGAAGGTGCCCCGAGTATGGGGCCCCCCCCGAGAATTGAAAGACACATGCGGATTTACGTCGATGCGGACGGTTTGCCGAAGTCGGCAAAGGACATCATCATTCGGGCGGCCGTGCGCCTGAGGGTGCCCGTGGTCTTTGTTGCCAATAAGCCGATCCGGCACGAACCTTTTGAGATGATTTCGGGTCTCATCGTTCCCGAAGGCCCGGACATTGCTGATGACCGCATCGCCGAACTGACCGCACCGGGCGATCTAGTGATTACGGCCGATATTCCCCTGGCGGCCAGAGTCGTCACTAAGGGCGCCACCGCCCTCGGCCCCCGGGGCAAACTCTACACAGAGGAAAACATTAATGACCGGCTCGCCATGCGTGATCTGCTGAGCGAACTGCGGGACGGAGGCCTGATGACGGGTGGTCCACCGCCTTTCGGCCGGAAAGATCACCAGGCTTTCGCCGATCAGTTGGACCGTTTTCTTATCAGATCGTTGAGGAACCAAAGAGAAAGAGATGATGTTTGACGGTCCTCCGATTCCAAGATGCAAAAAAACCTTGCAGACCCGGAAAGAATAAAATATGCTTCATTTCAGCAAGTGCAGTACATTATTGTAGATAAGAAATTACGAATAAGTAAACCGCACAAGCCAGATAAGGGAGTGCGGTTTTTTTGTTGACACAAACAGGCCGCCAGTTGAAGAGTTCAGCAAATTACAGGATGGTTCCTTTAAGGGACCGATGAAAAAGGAGGGGTAAAAGATGCCAGAGGGAACAGTAAAATGGTTTAACGATTCAAAAGGTTTTGGTTTTATTGAGCAGGACGGGGGTAAGGATGTTTTTGTGCATCATTCCGCGATTCAGGGAGATGGTTTCAAATCCCTTGCCGAGGGTGCCAGGGTAAGCTTTGATGTTGTGGCCGGCCCCAAAGGTCCCGCTGCACAGAATGTTCGCAAGCTATAATTCCTGAAATTCATTTTGATTAAAGCCTCTCCTCACGGGGGGGCTTTTTTTATTGCTATATGAGAATACGGCTCGCTCTTTTTAACCTGGCGGAATAATTAATAAAAAGAACAGCACTCAAAGACTCAGGATTATAGGGATGAATTTGACAACTTCGACAGGAGCTTGAAACAATTACCATTATATCTGATTTATTCAGAAAAGATTTAGGCATTCAAAGAGGAGGATTGTATGGCAAAAACAAGGGATGCTCATAAAGAAGCGAAAAAGAAGTCAAACAAAACAGCAAAGGAAAAGAAGCTGGCAAAGCGGGATAAGAAAAATAAATAACCACCATAGAAATAGTTTTTAAGCTGCCCCTCCGCACTCTTCAGGGCAGCTTTGAAATGATTATTACCATTTAAACCGTATGCAGTATCTAAGCGTGTTGCAGAATATAGCATACAAGCATCGAATCACCCCTGTTCGGGATGCGTGAACACATCCGCAAGTAAAATCTTTCTTGCTAGTTTGCTATAACTGCCAAAATCTATTCTTTCTTTTTCTTTTTTTCCTTGCCCTCAACAGGTGTCTTCTCTTCCTTCTTAATCAGTCTTCCCGGGGGGCAGCTGCCTTTTCCGCCTTTATTTTTGCCAGTTCTTCGTTCTTCTTTTCGTTGGCATCAATTGCTTTAAGCCTGGTATTTATAGCCCGGATATTTGCCTGCAAATGTTTTACGATCGCATCTTTATCAATCTCACGAGATTCGATCCCCTTTTCTGAGAGGAAAGCCAGCCGAGCTTTGAGCTTTCTTTCGAAAGATTCTTTTTGTCCATTTTGCACCTGCCTGCTATTTGATCCCATATTTTTCCTCCCATTTAGATTCGCGTTTTCTCCGACAGCTAGAGATTATGCAGAACCTTGTTCTCATTGTCGGAATATGAATATTAATGGATAAATTTATCAGGGATTAAGACAAAAAGCCATCACATAGATGTGCCAATTTAGCGGGTTTGTCCATAGATTAGTACATTGTTCTCCCTGGTTACTTCCTGATGCTCTATCCCGAGCAGCTCCATAACTGTTCCTTTGAGTCTCTAAGGTCAGCCAGACATTATCTCACGGCATAAAATTTTGAACGATGGAAGCTCTCCGAAAGCCTACGATTTATCCCGCCCGTTCATCGCAGGGCAGGACGTGTAACATTTGAAGCAAAAATATTGGAAACCGATAATGGCCGATTGATACAGGCTCATATATTCGGGGCTGCTCATCAGCTTTTTTTGTTCATCGGGTGTGCCGTCGATAAACTTCTTCCAGAAGGCCATGTTGCCCGCTATCCCGTATGGCTGCGAGTTCCTCATGCACTTCATCTCGTGGGTTTTCCCTTCTTCATCCAAGGCGCGTCCCGGGCAATTTTCCACGCACGCATTGCACTGATTGCACAGCTCTTCGGTGACTTTCGGGTCCGGCGGCAGCTCGGCATCGCACAGCACGGTCGTGAAAAGCACGGTTGAGCCCAGCTTTGGATGGATGACAAGATTGTGCCGCCCCCAATTGCCCAGGCCTGCCGCAATGGCCGCGTGACGATGGGAAAAATCCGACACCAGCCCGTACCTTGCCTCCTTCGTCATGTTCAACGGGTAGGAAAGCGGGGTGGACATTGCCCTGAAATTAAACTCTCTTTCCAGGTAGCGGGAGAGCTTGAAGTTTATGGACCTCATGAATTCCATGGTGTCCAGCCTCCCGCTCATCGCTATCCTCATGTTGTCGCTTTCACAATTAGACAGCTCCTTGCAGGCGACGACAATCATAGTTTTCGCCCCGGGGAAGATGGATTCGACCGGCGGGGAAAGCGGGCTCTTATAGTCGGCCACCGCCCCGAACCCCACGTCATCCGCTCCCTGGCCCAACACGTAACTTTTAATTTTTTCCTTTGCCTGGTTGCTCATCTGCTTGCTCCCTTTGAATATTATAGTATTTCGTATCCCTGAATTATGATTCTTTCTGCCCCATGCTATGGAGAGACGGACAGGGTGATCTGCCTGACGGCGGAGCGGAAACTTGATCTCGCCGTCACGCGGTCCATCTGGATGGCGCCCTGGAGAGAAGAAATGATCAGCACTGCCTGGTCCCTGGCCTCGCCCGGAAAGCGAAATGCCCCCGTTTTCCTGCCGTCCCTCAAAAGCCCTTCAAGCCATTGAAGAAGGCCGGAAGCGAATTCGCAGCTCTTCTGCTGCATCTCCTCGGGAAGCGTTTTGAAATCCGTCTGCAGCGCCCCGCCGAGACATACCTGCTGCCTGGAGGCAAAGCTCTTGAAAAGCGAACAGAACTCGTCAAGCTTCCTGGCGCAATCAAGGTTGCGCGTTTCAAGTGACAGCACCCACTTCTCGAATCTCCTGATAGCGCGTTCAACAATCGAGACGCCCAGGTCGGTCTTCCTCGGGTAATGATAATGAATGGAAGCGGTCTTGATTCCGAGCGCGGCCGCGATGTCCTTGTAGCTGAACCCGTTGTAGCCGCGGTCGAGCAGGAGGCTCTCCGCCAGATCAAGAATCTGTTTTTTGGTATCCCTTGTGTCTGTCATAAATACCGGCGCTTTATAATGAGGAACTGGCCAATACCTACCTATTGATAGGTAGAATGTCAAGCGATAAATTCAGAATTAAGGGCGACGGGTACCGATGAGCCGGAACGCCAGCCGGACGGGCCGGTCTTAGACCGGCCCCTACGGATAGAATTTGACGCTAATCCTTTTCATGCCGCCCTTACCCATGCTCGACCGGCTAGTCCAGCGGTCGCCTGCAGCAGATTCCTGCCTTTACGCCGCCATCCCTGTTTCTTGACAATCTGCCCCGTTTCTCATAGGGTGCGGGCCTGATTTACCTCAATTTTGGAACTGGAAGATGATTTTTTTCAACAACATCAGCCTCTCATTCGGCGCGAAAGCGATCTTCAATAATATCCTCTGGACGGTAACGGAAAAGAGCCGCACCGGCCTGGTGGGCGACAACGGGACGGGGAAGACCACGCTGCTCAGGGTCATCATGGGACAGGTGGAGCTCGATGGCGGCACCGTGGAGATTGCGGGCAAGAAGAACAAGACCATAGGGTATCTGCCGCAGGACCTGACCGAGCTCGAAGACGTGACGCTCATGGATTACCTCAAGCAAAGGAGCGGTATAGCCCTGCTGGAAGAAAGGATCAGGTCCCATGAGCAGCAGATGGCGCTGAAGGCCTCTGAGGCCGAAGGGGAATTGAGCAGGTCTTATCAGGAAGCCCTTGACCAGTTCAGTGCCAGGGGCGGCTACAGCTTCGAGGCGCGGGCCCGGCAGGTGTTGAACGGCATGGGATTCAGCCAGTCGGATGCCGCGAGGAGATGCCCGGAATTTTCCGGCGGCTGGAAGATGCGCATCCTCCTTGCCGCGATTCTTGTTTCCAATCCGGACATCATGCTGCTTGACGAGCCCACCAACCACCTGGACACAGAGAGCATGGAGTGGCTGGAGAGCTGGCTGAAAGACTACCAGGGGACGATAATTGCGGTGGCGCATGACCGCATGTTCCTCGACAAGATAACCACGCAGACCGCCGAGCTTTCCAACAACGATATTAACATCTACAAGGGCAATTACAGCTATTACCTCAGGGAAAAGGAGCGGCGCCTGGAGGCGCTCCGCAAGGAGGCTGCCCTCCAGAGGAGCGAGATCAAACGCACGCAGGAATTCGTTGAGCGGTTCCGCTACAAGGCGACGAAATCCAGGCAGGTGCAAAGCCGCCTCAAGATGCTGGAGCGCTACGAGATAATCCAGGAGCACGATGCGGCGAAGTCCGTCAGGATCAAATTCCCGGAATGCCCGAAGAGCGGCAGGGAGGTCGCCTCCGTCCATGGGCTTACCATGGCATACGGCGGGCAGATTGTTTTCAAGGACCTGGATTTCAGCATTTACCGGGGCGAAAAGATCGCCCTCGTCGGGGTGAACGGTGCCGGCAAATCGACCCTGGCCAGGATCCTGGGCAGCACGGAAGAGCCGGTTTCCGGGAGCGTCAAGTACGGCTTGAACGTGAGCATGGCTTACTTTTCCCAGGAGAGCTCCCAGAACCTCAATTACGGCAAGACCGTCTGGGAGGATGTGTCCGGCACCTCCACGGGCGGCGGCGACCAGGAGAAAAGGAACCTGCTCGGCTGTTTTCTCTTCTCGGGCGACGACATTCACAAACCGGTTTCCGTATTGTCGGGCGGCGAGAAGTCGAGGCTGGCGCTCCTCAAGGTCCTGCTGCAGGACACCAACTTCCTGATCCTGGACGAGCCGACGAACCACCTTGACCTGCGCACGAAAGAGATATTTCAAAACGCCCTGCTGGGCTACGGCGGGACGCTGCTCATCGTTTCGCATGACCGCTTTTTCCTCGACCGTCTGGTAAGCCGGGTAATCGAAGTCAGGGATGCGAAGATGTTCGACTACCACGGCAATTATTCCTATTTCATCGAGAAGCGGCGCTCGATGGAGGAAGAGGCAATTGCTCTTGCAGCCGCGGCGCCCGAACAGGCGCCTGCCAAAAAAACTGACGGGTACAAGACCAGGGATGAAAAGCGCAGCGAAGCGGAGGCCCGCAACCGCCTCGCCAGGATCAGGAAACCTTTCGTAGAGGAAATGAAAGCTGTGGAAGAGCGCCTGGCCTCCCTGGAATCCGAAAAGGCCCTCAAGGAGGCGCTGGTCTGCACCCCGGAAGTCCTGAGGGACCCGCCGCGGATCAAATCCTTAAGCAGGGAAATCAGGGAGGCCGCGATGGAAATCGAGCAGCTCTATACCCGTTGGGACGAACTGGCCGAAAAGCTGGAATCGCTCGCACTCGACAGCCGACGGGTAATCCAGCCGCTTGGAATTTTTAGGATTTCCCATTGCCCGACTTGATCGGGTAATCCAGTCTTCTTGATTAATTTTAAAGCTCGTCACAGCCCGAATTGCTTTAGCAAACTAATCACCAAACAATTTGCATAACAGATCAATCCTATAGTAAATACCCGAAGGCATTTAACTTATCCTGAACTCTAACTGGGAGGGGTCTGATCATGGCATTATTCGATCGTGCAAAAAAGATTTTGCTTCAGCCGAAACAGGAATGGGAGGTCATCTCCGGGGAATCCACTTCTCTGGCAGACCTGTATACGGGATACGCAATGCCGCTGGCGGCCATCGGCCCCGTATGCTCTGTCATCGGCCTGTCGGTTGTCGGGATAAGCCTGCCGATGGTCGGGACGTACCGCGTCCCGATAATGAGCTCCATACTTTCCGCGATCGTACAATATGCCCTGGCGCTTGCCGCGGTTTATATCCTTGCCATAGTCATAGACAATATCACCCCCAAATTCGAAGGCCTCAGGGACATGGGGCAGGCGCTCAAACTGGCGGCATATTCTTCAACCGCCTCCTGGGTCGCCGGGATTTTCATCCTGGTCCCGGTACTGGCAATCCTGGGGTTGGTCGGGCTCTACAGCATTTACCTGCTGTACGCGGGGACGCCGATACTTATGAAGGTGCCCAAGGAAAAAGCGGCGATATTCACGGCCGTGGTGATTGTTGCCGCTATTGTCATCTTCGCCGTAATGAACATGATAACTCGCGCATTCATTCCTTATCCCACGCCTGTTTAGCATTCAGGTTTTCAGAGGATATCAGGGCAGGGCGGAGCCAATCGAAATCTCCCGATGCTTCCGCTGAGGCACTCGGGCATTTCCTGTCAGTTCCCGCCAAGCCAGGGCCGCGTGTTGTCGAGCAGATAATCATCACTATAGTCGATCATGCATTTCGGGCAAAGGTGGACGAGCATATTGCTGGCAATATGCCTGACGATGATCATCTTGTCGGGGTTCCGGGCGCATTTGAAGCACCTGTCGGAGAGGTCCCGGGCGTGAAACTTATAAGACGCTGCATCACTGTGTTTCGGGTCCAGCTGGAACGTCGGGACGACATTGGCTGCGCCCGGCACCGACGGCGTGTGCGGGAGAAATTTCAACAGAAATGTCGACCCTCGTCCCTCTGTTGATTCGGCAGCGATCTCTCCGCCATGCAATTCCATGATTTTTTTACAGAAGGTCAAACCGAGTCCCGATCCCCTCTGGCGCTCTTCCTTTCCCTTCACCCGGTAAAACGGTTCGAAGATGAAAGGGGAGTTTGTCCGCAGGGATCCCTGTTCCCGTATCGGACAATCCGGACCGTGACATAGTAATCGTCGCTGCTTGCCGAAACGTCGATCCCGCCGTTCTCCGGGGTGTATTTTGCCGCATTTCCGATGATATTGGTGAAGACCCGGAGCAGACTTTCCTGATCCCCCAGGATTTCAGGAAGTTGATCCGGGATATTCACCTTGAGCCTGATCCCTTTCTCCTCACAGATGGGGGCCATCTCCTCTATGCTTCTCTCGATCAACCGGCGCAGTTTCAGGGGTTCCTTCTTCCAGGCAAAGCTGCCCTCGCCGATCCGGCCGATGTCAAGCCAGTGTTCGATCAAGCTCTCGAGATCCTGGATGCGGGTGCAGCACCTTTCGATGATCTCCGCCATGTCCCGGTCGAATCGATCTCCGGCAACGGCCTTGAGCGCCTCGATGTACTGCCGGATAACGACCAGCGGGGAACGCATTTCATGGCTCACGAAGGTGATGAAACTCTTTTCCATCCGTTCCTTCTCTTCCCGCAGCCGCCTCGTCTCGATTTTCAGATTGCGGTGATCGACCGCCCGCCGGACGACCGCTCTCAACTGATCGGGGCTGAAGGGCTTGGGAAGATAATCGTAGGTCCCCTTCTGGATCGCCTCCACCGCCGAGACAATCGTCGCATATCCCGTGATCATGACCAGGACCGTATCCGGCATGTCCCGGGAGAGGATCTCGATGATTTCCATCCCCGAGATCCCCGGCATCTTCAGATCGATCAGGGCAACATCCGGTCTTGCATCCCGGGCGATCTTGATGCCCTCGGCCCCGTTCTCCGCCTCCAGCACGGCAGTAGCCGGATTTTTCCAGGGCCTGCCGGCAGCCGTCCCGGATGGACTCTTCATCATCGATGATCAGAATAAGAGGGGCCGGCTGTTTCATGACGTCTTGTCCGCCCAATTCCTGGGCGATGTGCCGAAGCAGATCCTCGGCCTTGACGGGTTTTTGCAGAACGGCGTTGACCTTCGGAAATTCCGGCGGCGGCTCAAAGGAATTGTAGGGCCCCTGAAGATCGACGGCGCTCAGCATGAACAGCGGGGTATCTTTGCCGGTATCCGTGGCACGGATCTTGGTCGAGGACGGAAAACCCTTCCCCCCATGTCTCCATCATCATATCGATAATGGCCAGATCGGGGGCAACGGATTTCCACATCTCCACGCCGGTCTTTCCGTCCTCCGCCAGAAACACCTCATAGCCGCCCTTCTCGAGAATCAGCTTGGTCGCAATAAGGAAATCTTTGTCATCGTCGATCAGAAGAATTTTTTCTTTGCGGTCATGGCTTGTCACCTCCATCGTTATTTTGGCTGCCCATTGTCCCCACGGGAGATTTCGAACAGCGAATCCCGGTAATCGAATGTCCCGCTCCGGTGACCCTGTCCATCGGGTATCGCGTGGAACGCGGAACCGAATGCGGAGAAGCTTTGAAATCAAAGGAGCAAAGATGATGCCAGAATTTCAAGTTATTGTTTTATGTGGGATTTATTCAATTTACATAATCAGGGAGGCAGCGCTGCCTCCGCGGGGTAAAAATACCCCATCAAAGAGGAGTATAACCCCCGGGCGATGAAGACGGCTCAATGCGGGGATTCCTCGGTGATGCCGTAATTGCGCATCTTGATCCGCAGCGTCTTCCGGTCGATGCCGAGAAAATTCGCCGTCTTGTTGATCTGAAACTGAAAATGGCGCAGGGCTTTGATGATATGCTCCTTTTCCACATCGATCAGGGTCATCCTGCCCGAGGAGGCATCGACCACCGGCGCCTGGGTCCGTCGCTTTGCCCGTAATAGAAGATATCCGAGGGGTTGACGACCTCCTGGTCGCAAAGGACGCAGAGACGTTCGATGGTGTTCTTCAGTTCGCGGATATTTCCGGGCCAGCGGTACGAAGACGAGGGATTTCTTCGCCTCCTCGGAGAAGCGGCGCACCCGGCTTCCGCTGCTTGGCGCGTATACATTCGAGATAATGCTGGGCAATGGGCAGGATATCCGCCTTGTGCTCCCGCAGGGGGCGGATATGGATCGGAACGACGGAGATCCGGTAGAACAGATCCTCCCGGAACCGGCCGGCCTCGATTTCCTCCGGATATCCCTGTTGGTATGCCGCAATCAGCCGAACATCCACTTTTTCCGGGTGCTGATTTCCCGACCCGCGGGACCTCCTGCTCCTGGATCACCCGCAGCAGTTTCGCCTGGATGTTGAGGCTGATGTTGGAGATCTCGTCGAGGAAGAGGGTGCCCCGGTCGGCCATCTGAAACCGGCCCTCCCGGGATTCGGTCGCCCCGCTGAAGGCCCCCTTGACATGGCCGAAGAGTTCGCTCTCCATGAGGTTTTCGACCAGGGAGGAGCAATCCACCGGGACGAAGGGCCTGTCCGCCCTGCCGGCTCAGGTTGTGGATGGTGCGGGCGACCAGTTCCTTGCCGGTTCCGCTTTCCCCCGTGATCAGGACGGTGCTGTCCGTCGGGGCGATCCGCCGCACCGATTCCTTGAGCTCCTGCATGTAGTCGCTGTTTCCGACCAGCACCGGGATCTCTTTTCCGGATGATCTGTCCGTCTTTTCCAGCGCCCTTTCGACGCGCCCAGCAGTTCGGCGGCGGAATAGGGTTTCGTGAGAAAATCAAAGGCGCCGTGCCGCATGGCCTCGACCGCCAGCGGCACGCTCCCGTAACCGGTGATGATGATGACCTTGGCCGATATGCCTCTTTCGCCCTTGAGCCTTCTGAGGATCTCCATCCCATCCATCCGGGGCATCCGGATATCCAGCAGGATGACGTCATAGACATCCCGGAGGGCCATCTCCAGCCCCCGGAGGGCATCCCCCGTGCTTTCGACCGGATAGCCTTTCCGGGAGAGGACCTGGCAGCACCCGTCCCGGATGACCTCCTCGTCGTCGATGATGAGAATCCGCTTGTGCCTTTTCTTCGTCATGGTTGCGCGCCTTCCCTTCCGTCAGGCCGCCGGAAGATCCCTGCTCGTTCCGCTGCTCGGTGTCCCCGGCCGCACAGGAGGCAGGGAGATCGATGAACGTGGTGCCCTTGCCGGGCGCGCTTTCCGCGTCGATGAAGCCGTTGTGCTTCTTGATCACCCCGTACGCAATGGAGAGCCCCAGGCCCGTGCCCTGGCCCGGCTCTTTCGTCGTGAAGAAGGGTTCGAAGATATGGGGCAGGTGCTCCCGGTCGATCCCTTTTCCGGTATCCGCTGATGATCACCTTGACCCTGTCGCGCCGTGGACGAGGTCGTGATCCTGAGCTTGCCGCCCTTCTCCTTCATCGCGTCGGCGGCATTGATGAACAGATTGAGGAACACCTCCTCCAGACGGGAGGGATCGCCGTTCACCTCGGGCAGGTTTTCCGCGAAGCGGGCTTCGACCTCGATGCCGTGAAAGATCGGATTGGTCCTTGACCAGGTTCAAGGGCCGTGCGGATGACATCATTGATCTGCAGAGGGGGCCATGTCGCCCGTCGGCGTTCCGGGCAAAGTCCAGCAGTCCCTGGACGATATTCTTGCAGCGGTTCGTCTGGTGGATGATCTTCTTCATGTTTTCCCGGGCGGTGCCCTCTTCCGGAATATCCTCCAGCACCAGGTTGCTGTAAAGGAGAATCCCCCCGAGAGGATTGTTGATCTCATGGGCGACGCCGGCGGCCATCTCCCCCAGGGCGGTCAGTTTTTCCGAACGGGTCAGTTGCTCATGGAGCCTTTTGCAGTCGTTCATCCCGGTCCTTCAGGGATTTCGACATGTCATTGAATGCCTCATCGAGAATATCGAATCCCGAAATCTTGTCCGGGGAAAGCCGGTAATCCAGATTGCCGGAGGCGATCGCCTCGGTCGCCTTCTTCAGGATGCGGATCCGTCTGATGATCGTGTTTCCCATGCCGCAGAGAGATGATAAAGGCGATGATCATGCCCAGGGTCGTGATTCCCAGGTTGATCCAGATCATCTTCCACATGATGTCCCGGTATTTGGCTTCCAGAATGCCCGGTATAGAGGATTCCGATCAGCTTCCGGTCGATGTTGTAGATGCGGCGTGTAGGTCGTGATGTACCAGTCGTTCACCACAAAGGCCCGGCCCACCCAGTCCTTGCCCTCATTGATGACCCGGTCGTATACCTCTTTGGACAGCGTGGTGCCGATCGCCCGTTCGGTTTTCCCGTGGTCATCACATTGGTCGCGATCCGGACTCCGCCCTGGAATATGGTGGCGACGCCCGATATCGCGCCCTTGTATTTCTCATCATGGTAGATGGTTTCCCTGACCTTATCCACGATGGACCGTGTCCCGGCTGAGGAGAATGCCCCCGACCAGGACGCCGAGCAGTTTCCGTTTCTTGTCCATGATCGGATAGGCGGCCCGCATGACCATCCCCTCCGAAAGCCGTTTCTCTTTCAGTTCGATAGACTTCGGCGTCTTGACGATATCGATGGTCGCCCGCTCGGCAAGCGACGGGTTTTCCAGGAGGATCTTTTCAATGGGGATCAGTTCGGTCGATGCCTGGGGCATCCGGGTTTCGATGCATTTCCTGACCACGGGATCCCAGAGCATGTCATCCCCGCTCGATCTTTGGATTGGCGGCCCGATAGAGGACCTTTCCATTCAGGATCGACAACGGAAAGCATATCGAGAAAGAGGTGATTCCCCGGAGCGTCTGGATGATCCGGATGCATGCGGATCAGGTCGTTGCAGGCTTTCCAGCTTCTGCTCTGTTGCCTTCGCGCACGGCTTCGAACAGATCCGATCCTTCGGCGGAAAACTGGATCAGGGAGGCAATTCTCTCCAGGGTATGGTTGTAGATCAGTTTGGCCGTATTGATGTCCTGGCGCACCCGGTTCTGGACTTCGTCGATCGTGCTTTTGTTGATCGTCCAGATCCCGACCAGGGTGGCCACAAAGCCGGTCAGGCAGGTCGCGATCAGGAAACCCGCCGATCAGGCGGGTTTGCAGATCCAGCTTCGAAAGCGGATTGATCCGTCCCGGATCGATTTTCATCGGAAATGTCCCGCAAGGTCCCGTTATGCTTGCCCATGCTGCCTTCTCCTCATGCTGGCGATAATATCACCGAAAGGGCCCGATGATCAACCGGTGATTTGAAATATAATGAAGAAAATCGTTTATCATACGGATTTTATTGATGAAGTCCCGTTAGTCTCGCAAGCATCCTTTGCAGGCGGGATGGCCCGCCCGGATGGTCCCGGTCATGCCGTCGTCAGGAACCGGCGTCCGCCGATCATCTTGTTCACCCGGGAAAGCAGTTCCGCAACGGGGATGGGTTTGGCGACATAGGCGTCCGCCTCGCAGATATTCCCCGTCCGTTTCCGGAGAAAATTTGAAACCCGTCTTTTCCGTCACGGCGGTGACCATCATGATGGGTATGGTTCGGCAGGCCTCGTCATGCTTGAGGTCGTAGCACAGATCGAATCCGTCGGTATGCCTGTCCATCATGACATCCAGAATGATCAGGTTCGGTTTTTCTCCCTCCAGGGCCTTTTGCCCGTCGCGGATGTTCAGGACATGATTCACCTCATAGCCGTTGTTTTCCAGCACGATCCTCAGCGCATCGCCATAGTCCTGGTCGTCATCGACAATCAGTATCCTTTTCTTCGACATTGCGGCCTCCGATCATTGCATTGCAATTCGCTTACACTGCCTTGTCGCGCTGTTATTTCCCGGGGAATCCGCTCGGCGATCGCCCCGGCGACTTCCAGGGTTCCGATATGCACGGGACAGAAGTCGGAACAGCGTCCGCAGCCCGTGCATCCGCATAGGCCTCCTGGATGTCCGTTCCGTGGTAGTAGAGAAGCTTGTGTTCATGACGCCTCTTGAGCCGCAGGGCCTGGGTCGGCCGCGGATTGTGGCCGGACGCCTCCCGGGTGAATCCGCCGAAGAGGCATGCATCCCAGGACCTTTCCCGAATCCCCTGCCCCGGGAGCCGGACGGATGATCACAGACATTGAAACAGGTGCAAGTGGGGCAGACGAACGTGCAGCCGCCGCACTGGATGCATTTCTCGCCGAAGCTGCTCCCACACCCCCTCGTCGGCGGTGCGGTCCTTGAGCCGGTTCATGGCCTCCGGGACCGCGTCCACCCGGCCGAATGGCCCGACGGACTTCTGACCGGAAGCTCATCGATCCGTTCTCGCCGGCAAGGTCGTCATCCAGGTCCGGCAGCGGAAATGACGACAGGAGCCGCTTCGCCCTTCCCGCTGCCGATCTCGATGATGAAGAACTCCCCGGCATCAAAGAACTGCAGATCGAAACCCTCTGGAGGCCACGGGACCGCTCTGCATGGTGGTGCAGAAGCAGGTCTCGTTCTGCGGGCCCGGGCAGGCCATGACCACGGTGATGGCCGCGTCGCGCTTTGCCTCGTAGTAGGGGTCGCGCCGGTCCCGGGTCATGAAACTGGCGGACTGGCGGATTCCCATCATGTCGCAGGCGCGAATCCCGAACAGGAGGGTCTGGTTCTGCCGCGATCACCTCACGGTAATCGCCCTTCTCCACTGTGAAAGATCATCTCGCTCTGGGGAAAGCAGACAGACTTCGGGCGGGAGCGGGGTTTTCCGTAATCGAGGGTAAAGGAATCCTCATCGAAGGTGTCGAAGCAGGCAATCGCCATTCGCCTTCGAGGCTCGGCGCCAGGACCCGGTATTCCTCCGGCCCACCTGTTTCAGTAAGTCTCTTCAGTTCGCTTTTGGCCAGTTTTTTCATACGCATCTCCTCACTTTTACGGCGCATCCCTTGTATTCGGGAATTTTGGCCGCCGGATCCAATGCCGGGTTGGTCAGGGCGTTGATCGGGGATTCGTGGAAGTGGAACGTGGAAAAGACGACTTTCCTCGGCACGCGTATCGTCACTTCCGCCCTGGCCTTTGCGGAACCCCGTCGCGAAGCGATCTCGACCATGTCGTTGTTCCGGATGCCCAGACGTTTCGCGTCCTCGGGATGGATCTCGACCCGTGGCTTCCGGGGCCTCCCTCGCCAGCGCGCTGATCCGCCGGGTCATGGTGCCGGTGTGGTAATGGAAATAGATGCGCCCGGTCGTCAGCAGAAAGTCATATTCCTCATCGGGCGGCTCGGCGAGCGGCCTGAAGTCGCAGGGGAGAAACGTCCCCTTGCCCTTGGAAAACCGGTCCCGGTGCAGGTAGGCCGTGCCCGGGTGCTCTTCGTTGGGGCAGGGCCATTGCAGGCCGTGGGAGGTTTCGAGCCGGGGATAGGTGATCCCCGCGTAAGAGGGCGTCAGCACGATTGATCTCCTTCATGATATCGGCGGTGGAGCCGTAATCCATGGGGTAGCCGGAAAGGCGGCTCACCTCGCAGATGATCTTCCAGTCCGGCCGGGCCAGACCGGGAGGGGATACGGCCTTGCGCGAGAGCTGGACCCGCCTTTCCGTGTTGGTGTACGTGCCGTCCCGCTCGGCAAAGGATGCCGCCGGCAGCACGACATCCGCCTTGGCCGCGGTCTCGGAAAGGAAGATGTCCTGCACCACCAGGAAATCGAGACTGGAGAGCGCCTGTTCGATATGCGAGCTGTCGGGATCGCTCATCATCGGGTTTTCCCCCATGACGTAGAGGGCCCGGACTTCTCCCCGGAGCGCCGCCGTCCATCATCTCCCCGATCGTCAGCCCGGGTTTGTCGTCGAGTCCCCGAACCCCCCAGGCCTCTTCGAACTTCTTCCTCGCGGCCGCATCCGCCACCGGCTGATAGCCGTGAAAAGACATTGGGAAGGGCGCCCATGTCGCAGGCGCCCTGGACGTTGTTCTGCCCCCGCAGCGGGATTGACCCCCGTGGAAGGCCTTCCGACATGGCCGGTCAGCATGGCCAGGTTGGCGCAGGATTTGACGTTGTCCGTCCCCGTCGTGTGCTGGGTGATGCCCATCGCGTAGACGATCATCGCCTTGTCGGCCGCGGCATACATCCGGGCCGCCTTCTCCAGGTCATGGCGGTCGATCCCGGAAATCTTTTCCACGACCCGCGGGGCTGTAACGGCTGACGCAGTGCCTGAGCGCCTCGAATCCCTCCGTCCGGTTTTCAACGAACTCCCGGTCGAAGAGGCCCTCTTCGATGATGATGTTCATCATCCCGTTGAGGACGGCGACATCGGTGCCGATATTCTGCCTGCAGGTGCAGCCCGGCAAACCGGGCCAGCTGGATCTCCCGCGGATCGATGAGGATCAGCTTGGCGCCCCTCTCCACGGCATTGATCATCCGCGATCCGATGAGGGGATGCTGCGCCGTGGTGTTGGAACCGGTGACCAGGAACAGGTCCGCGTCCTCGAACTCCCCGATGGAGTTGGTCATCGCTCCCGAACCGAATGCGGCGGCCAGACCGACCACCGTGGCGCTGTGTCAGAGACGGGCGCAGTGATCGACGTTGTTGGTGCCGAAGGCCGCCCGGGCCATCTTCATGAACAGGTAATTTTCCTCGTTGGTCACCTTCGCGGAACTCAGGAAGGCGAGCGCCCGGGGACCGGATTTTGCCCGGATCTCCGTTCAACCGTGTGGAAACGATCTTGAGCGCCTCGTCCCAGGTGCTCTCGACCAGTGCCCCCTGCTTCCGCACGAGGGGAGACGGTGAGCCGGTCGGGCGAGTGGATGAATTCATGGGCGTTCCATCCCTTGACGCAAAGCATGCCCCGGTTCACGGGGTTTGCGGGGCTGGGCTCGACGCCGATTACCCGGTCGCCTTCGGATACCAGATAGAAACTGCAGCCGCAGCCGCAGAAGGGACATACCGTCCGTGTCCTGGCCATGGTCAGATCGCCTCCTTTATGTTTTCAATCTCGCGTATAGGGAAAAACGGGGCCGTCGATGCAGCAGTACTTGTCGCCCAGGGTGCAGTGGCCGCACTTGCCGACGCCGCACTTCATCATCCTCTCCAGGGACATATAGATGTGGTCCTTGGCGAACCCCAGGCTCAAGGAGTTTCTGCAGGACGAAGCGGTACATGATCGGGGGGCCGCACATGACGGCAACCGTTTCCTCCGGGTCGAGCGCGGTCCGGTCGAAAAGGCCCGTCACCACGCCGACGTACTGTTTCCAGATCCCCTCGTCATCCCGGTCGACACTGTACAAATACCGGATATCCTTCCGGTCGAAAAATCCGAGCAGCTCATATTTGAACAGGACATTGTCGGGATTGTTCGTCCCGTACATCAGGATGATTTCATCGAATTCATCCCGTTTGTCGAGCGCATACAAAAGCAGGGAGCGCAAGGGGGCAAGCCCGAGGCCGCCGGCGATCAGCAGGAGCTTTCGCCCCCGCAGCTGCTCCAGCGGAAATCCGCGGCCGTAGGGGCCGCGAATGTGGAATGAGTCGAACCTTTTCCCATCTCGAACAGGGCATTGGTCACGGCCCCGGCGCGGCGCACACACAGTTCCAGAGTGTCCGGCCTCGTGGGCGGCGAGGAGATGCTGATGGGCGCTTCACCCTTCCCGAAAACGGACACCTCGACAAACTGCCCCGGCTGATGGCCGAAACTTTCCCAGGCCGTGCCGTCCTCGAGCTTCAATTGGAAAAGGCGGTGGTCCTTGATCTGAGGCAGGGTCCGGACGATGGAGACCGGCCGGGCTCCGTAGATGTTGCCGCAATGATCCCCCATGATGAAGTACCTCCTTGTCACCCGGTGCTGGTACGAAAGATCCTCACCCTGAGATCAGCAATTTCGGTACCAACAGGGTAACCCATTTATTATGCAGGGGATTCGGACAGAAGCGGTCAGGCAGTCGGGTAAATCAGGGGCGGTTTGCCCCAAAACCGGGTATTTATTACCCTCTCAAATCCAATTTTTAACGGTGCCGACCCTTATGCAGCAGCTTAGCCTGCTTGTCTTTGCCGCTTTCAAATTTGGCGCATGTCATGCTAATATTTAACAACAATGATCATCTGCAGGGTTTGTTATTTCTTCCGGGACGGAGGCCGAGTTGTTCATAAAGAGTGCGGATCATTCTTCTGAAGCAGCCGGGATCTACAGAATTCTTTTTTTTATTTTCCTTTTATTCATTGCCGAAACCTCTTTTTTGCAGAACCCCGCGTATGGCGCCGAGCGGCAACTCAGTTTTGCGGATGCAGTCCAAACGGCCCTGAGGCAAAATGCGGACCTCCAGGCGATTGCCAGTTCAGTTTCTGCCGGCAGGGAGGATATTGGCATTGCCAGGAGCGCGCTGCTGCCGAAACTCTCATTCGAAGAACGGTTTCTCGGCACCGATAATCCCACATATGCCTTCATGTCCAAATTGAATCAGCGCCGCTTTACAGCCCAGGATTTCGCCATCGATTCCCTCAACAGGCCTGATTGGGCAAATGATTTCCAGTCGGCGATTACCCTCGAGCAGCCGATTTTCGCCCCCAGGGCCTTTATCGGCTTCGATATGTCAAAGACGGAATATTCCGCGCGGGATGCGGAGTTCAGGCGGAAAAAAGAGGAAATCCTGTTCCTGGTCGCCCGGAGTTTCCTGCACATCGGCACTGCCCGGGAGTACCTGAAAACAGCTGAGCTGGGAGTGGAGGATGCGAGAGAACATCTCAGGGTCGCCAAGCTGAGATATGATTCGGAAACGGGCCTTTATTCAGATATCCTCCGGGCCAATACGGCCCTGGCGGAGGCCGAACAGAGGAAAGTCAGCGCGGAAAAAAATCTTGCCCTGGCAAAGAGGTCCCTGGGGCTCGTCCTGGGCATGACCGCCCCTGTCGATGCCCAGGGGGGCATTCCGGAAATGATAGTCCATAACCTGGAAAAATACCAGGAAGCCTCCCTTTCCCGGCAGGACATCAAGTCCATGGAATTGAGGGCTGAAAATGCCAGGAAAAATATCAGGCTCGCCCAATCCGATTACTTCCCCTCGCTCGGTATCGGGGGTGCCTATAACCTGAATGACCATCACTACCCCTTCGGGTCGGAAGGCGAAAGCTGGCAGGTGATGGCGTCGTTGAGATGGCCGATTTTCGAGGGCCTGAAGAGGGGCCATGAAACCGCGAAAGCGAAATACCAGGCATCAGAAACGGAAGCCCGCCTCAAGGGCCTGAAAGAGAAAGTTTCTTTCCGGATCAACGAATCCTTTCTGAATGTCGAAGAGGCAAGGCAGAATGCCGAACTTGCGCGGCGAGCCCTGGCTTCGGCTGAAGAAGGCAGGCGGCTGGTGGAAGTGCGTTATGCAAGCGCTTTCTCGACCTTGCTTGATGTCCTGGATGCGCAGCTTGCCAATGACCGGGCGAGGATCAACCTCGTCGCGAAGGAAAATGAGTACCGTACCGCTGTCCTCAATCTCAGTTTCGAAAGCGGCTTGATAACGACCGATCTCAACGTGGACCATTAAAAGGGATATCATGAAGAATCATTTATTCAGGATCGGGCTTGCGGTGTTTGCCTGCCTTGCCGTCCTGCAGGGCTGCAAGGACAGGATCGGTTCCGAGGCAGGCAAGGTTGAAAGGACAGGAGGTAACCGGGGTTACGGCCTCAATCTTGGAGCCCGTCAGCGTCAATGATTACTACGAAGCCGCGGGCACGGTCCGGGCAAGGACAACGAGCGCCGTTTCCAGCCGGGTCCCGGGCAGGGTCATCGCCATACCGGTCAGGGCCGGTGACCGGGTGAAGGCGGGCCAGGTCCTGGTCAGGCTGGACGACAGCGATGCGGTGCAGAGGGTGAGGGCGGCTGAACAGGCGGCAGCCGCTGCCAGGCAGAACAAAATTCTGGCCGAATCCACCTATGAACGGGCCAGGAAACTTTACGAGGGCAGGGCGCTGACCGGGCAGGAAATGCAGGAGTTCGAGTCCCGGAAAAAAGTGGCCGGAGCGGAATATGCCCGCATGGAAGCATCCCTGGAGGAGGCAAAGGTCCACAAGGGATTCACAGTCATAACTTCGCCCGAGTCAGGCCTTGTAACCGAAAAGAAGATCGAGGTGGGGAGCATGGCTTCCCCCGGTGTTCCGCTGATGCTGGTGGAGAGCGCGAAAGGGTTCCAGATAGAGGCATACGTCGATGAGGCCCTGACCGGGAACATCCGGCTTGGCACTCCCGTCCAGTTCCGCATCGACTCGATTAATTTCAAAGGCAAAGGAGAGGTCTTCGAGTTAGTCCCGGCCATCGACCCGTCGAGCCGGTCCTTTCTCATCAAAATTTCGGTTTCCGGCCCCTCGCTGAAGAGCGGCTCTTATGCCAGGGTCCAGATACCGCTCGGCCAGAAAACAATCCTGGCTGTTCCCAGGGAAGCCGTGGTCGACAAGGGCCAGCTCACGGGCATTTACACCGTATCGCCCGAGGGCGTGATTGCCTACAGGCTCATAAGGCTTGGTAAAGCCTACGACGGGGCGCTGGAGGTGCTCTCCGGCCTCAAAGCGGGTGAGCGCATCATTATAAAAGGGGCGCAGAACGCGGTTGACGGCGGATTGTTGCGGGAGGGAAATGCCCGATGAATCCGGAGGGCAAAACGGGCATTTCCGGGAAGATAGCGCGCGCTTTCATCTTATCGAAGCTGACGCCTCTGCTGGTCATCGCCGCCGTTCTCCTGGGGCTCTTTGGAGTGCTGGTTACGCCGAGGGAAGAAGAGCCGCAGATCCTCGTCCCCATGTTCGACGTGTTTGTGAACTACCCGGGGGCTTCTCCCAAAGAGGTCGAGGAACGCGTCACCAGGCCCATGGAAAAACTCCTGCTGGAGATAAAGGGAGTCGAGTATGTTTACTCAATCGCCCGCCCCGGAAGCAATCTCACCATAGTGAGATTCTACGTCGGCCAGAACATCGAAGAGAGCCTGGTCAAAGTCTACAACAAGCTCATGTCCAACTATGACCGGATCCCGCCGGGAGTATCCCAGCCCCTGGTAAAATCAAGGTCCATTGATGACGTGCCCATCCTTGCCCTGACCCTCTGGAGCCCTGACGAACACTACTCGGGATATGAACTGAGGAGGGTGGCGGACGAACTGTGCTGTGAACTTGCCAAGGTGAACAATGTCTCGGAACTCTCCGTGATCGGCGGGCAGAAGCGGCAGGTGAAAATCGTCCTGGTCCCGGACAGGCTGAGAGCCTACAATATCTCGATTCCCCGGATCATCGGCGCCCTGCGCAGCGCCAACGTGCTCGCCCAGTCAGGCGCTTTCCCTTCCGGCAACAGGGAATACCTGGTCGACACCGGGGGCTTTCTCAAAAACTCCGCTGATATAGGCAATGTTGTCCTCGGCTCTTTCCAGGGCCGCCCGGTATTCCTGCGCTCGGTCGCGCAGATAGAGGACGGGCCCGAGGAGCCGGCGAACTATGTGTTCATGGGATTTGGACCGGCCCGCGACAGGAAAGGCATAAAGGCAGGCAATGCCAGCCAGTATGAGGCCGTCACCATCGCCGTCTCCAAGAAGAAAGGGGCGAATGCGAGCGTCGTGGCCGAAGAGGCGATTGCCAAAACGAAGGCCCTCACGGGCACGCTTGTTCCCTCGGACATAAATGCAACGGTCACGAGAAATTACGGGGAAACCGCCAAAGAAAAATCCGATGAGCTCCTTGACCACATGCTCCTTGCCACTATATCCGTGATAATCCTCATCGCGCTGGCATTGGGCTGGCGCGAGGCGATAGTGGTCGCTGTGGCCGTCCCGGTCACTTTGGCCCTGACCCTGTTCGTCAATTACATTTACGGTTATACCCTGAACAGGGTCACGCTGTTCGCGTTGATTTTTTCCATCGGGATCCTCGTTGACGACGCGATCGTCGTGGTCGAGAACATTCACCGCCGCTTCCGCAGCGACGGCGCGAGTGTGGACACCGCCGTGGCGGCCGTGGACGAGGTGGGCAACCCCACCATCCTCGCCACCTTTACCGTCATTTCCGCCCTGTTGCCGATGGCCTTTGTCTCCGGCCTGATGGGGCCATACATGAGGCCTATTCCGGTAGGCGCGTCAGCGGCCATGCTCTTTTCCCTGCTCGTCGCTTTTATCGTGAGCCCCTGGATGGGTTACAGGGTGCTGCGCGGCGTCAAGCCGGAAGGCGGGAAAGAAGATGCAGGCCGCCTGCATAAATTTTATGACCGGGTGCTGGGGCCGCTGCTCGACAGCCGCAAAAAAAGATGGATGGCCCTTGGCGCAATTGTCTTACTTTTGTTTTTGGCTGTCCTCCTCGTCCCGCTGAAACTAGTGCAGATGAAAATGCTCCCGTTTGACAACAAGAGCGAGTTCCAGGTCATAATCGACGCGCCGGAAGGGTCCACCCTTGAAGAAACGGCGGCCCTGGCCCGCGAAATGAGCGAGTACCTGAAGAAAGTCCCGGAGGTCACTGATTTCCAGGTATATGCGGGGGCGGCATCCCCCTACAATTTCAACGGCCTTGTCAGGCATTACTATTTGCGCTCCGGCAGCAACATGGCGGATATCCAGGTGAACCTTGCCGCCAAGGGGGACAGGAAGGCCCAGAGCCATGACATCGCCAAAAGGGTCCGCCCGGACCTGAAGGCCATAGCGGACCGTTACGGCGCGCGCATCAAGGTGGCCGAGGTGCCCCCCGGGCCGCCTGTCCTCAGCACCCTGGTTGCCGAGATATACGGCCCTGACTTCCAGCGCCGCGTGGAGATAGCCGCCCAGATCAAAAAAATATTCATGAGCACACCGGGAGTAGTCGACGTCGACTGGTACGTGGAAGACGACCAGAAAAAGCTGGTATTCGAGGTGGACCGCGAGAAAGCCGCCGCAAACGGGATCTCGACGGCGGATGTCGCGCAGAGTGTCGGGGTAGCGCTCTCCGGCTCTTCCGCGGGACTGGTCCATCTTGTGAGGGAGAAATCGCCTGTCGAGATATTCCTGCGCATGCCCCTCCAGGACCGGGCGGACCTGGTCTCGCTGAAGACCCTCGGCCTGCAGTCCGCCGCGGGCTCCTTTGTGCCCCTCGCGGAGCTCATCAGGCAGAAGGAAACAACAGGCGACAAGACGATCTATCACAAAAACATGAAGGACCTGACATATGTCATCGGGGATGTCGCTGGCGAGGAAGAGAGCCCCGCGTACGCCATATTGAAAATGCAGGATGCCATCAAAAAAATCCAACTGCCGGAGGGATATGGCTTAAAGCAGCACTACGCGCATGGAACCATGGCTGGATACCAGCTATTCCCTGAAGTGGGACGGGGAAATGCAGATCACTTACGAGGTCTTCAGGGACCTCGGGATAGCATTTGCCGCCGTGCTGCTCCTCATCTATGTCCTCGTGACCGCCTGGTTCCGGGATTTCATAACCCCCCTGGTCATAATGGCCCCGATCCCCCTGACGCTCGTCGGCATCCTCCCGGGCCACGTGATATTCGGGGCCTTCTTCACGGCCACATCCATGATAGGCTTTATTGCGCTTTCCGGGATCATAGTCAGGAATTCCATTCTCCTCGTGGATTTCGTCCAGCTGGAGTACGCCCAAAAAGGAGACCTGAGGAGCGCCCTGATAGCGGCGGGCGAGATCAGGTCCCGCCCGATTATCCTGACGGCGGCGGCCGTCGTCGTCGGCTCTTTCGTCATCCTGTTCGACCCCATATTCCAGGGGCTCGCCATCTCCATGATGTTCGGGGCCGTGCTCGCCACCGCCCTCACCCTGGTGGCGGTCCCCTTGCTCTATTACGAGTTTTTCAGAAATAAAAAATGAATTTGCCAAAGCCTTTAAAGTTGTAACGGTCATGAGGCGCCCCTCTTGACTTGGACTGCAGATTCATAGGATAACCGTTTCCACACAAGCACTTGCGATGAGTGGACATCAATGAGAAAGAACATACTTGTTTACCTCAGGGCGGGCCTGTTTGCCTTTATATTGCTGGTTTCAACAGCGATTGTACTGACAGTTTATCAGAACTCGAAATCCGCCAGGCTCCTCGCCATGCAGTCCCTGGAAAGCACAGCCCTTTCCATCTCAGCTTCCGCCGAGAGCGCCTTGCGCCTGGGCTCATCGCAGGATGAAATCAGGGATGTTTTTTCCGACCGGGTCATTGCCTACGCTTTCGTGGCGACCAAACAGGGGATAATTTTATTTCACACGAACAGGCGCCTGGCAGGCATGCAGCTGCCGGAGAATGAAGTGGCCGAGTGGCTCTCGTCCGGCACCGTTTCCAGCCGCCGGGTGGTGCTCGGGACGGGGCTCCCGGCATATGAATTCAATGTCATTATCCAGTCCGAACCTGAACCAAAGCTCCTCAGGCTGGTATTGAACACCTTCCCCGCCGATGCCGTAATTGCGGGAGCGGACAAGATGTGGTGGCTCGGGGGAGGCGTATTATTTTTTCTCTGGGCAATCGGGCTGCTATTCGAGAGGACATTGACGCGTTACATGCGGGTGCAGGCTCGAATGGAGAGGCAGGAAAACCTGGCGCTCATCGGGCGAATGACGACGGTGCTGGCCCACGAGATCCGCAACTCCCTGGGTGCCGTCAAAGGCTTCAGCCAGCTCATGGCGGAGGGGATCGAAGATGGAGACCCGCGCAAGCCCGCCGTTTCCTCCGTGATAAAGGGGGCGGAGCGGATTGAGGGCCTCGTAAATGACATGCTCCTGTTTTCCAGGGATGAGAAATATGACCTGGAGAAAGTCAGCGTACTTGAGCTTTCAACGGAAGCCATCGGCATATCGCTCCAGGACTGGACGGGACAAACCAGTGTTGACGTAAATGATGATATTGCAGTTTATGCTGACAGGGAGAAGCTCCTGCGGGCCCTCGTGAACGGCATCAAAAACGCGCGTGAGTCCCTGGGGGATAAGGGCCTGATCCGGATATCCGCGAAACCGTCCGGCAATGGAGTGGAAATATGCATCGAGGACAATGGAGCGGGGATTTCCCCTTCCGATATGCCGCGCCTGTTTTCGCCTTTTTTCACCACCAAGGCGGCGGGCACGGGCCTGGGCCTTGCATATTCGAAAAAGGTAATTGAAGGGATGGGCGGTAAAATAAGCTTACTGAACAGCGAAAAAGGGGGGGCTGTCTTGAAAGTGTCCCTTCCAAGGGGTTTATGATGGGAAAGAACATCCTGGTCATCGATGATGATGAACTGATGCGAAACTTCCTCGCCACCGTGCTGCGGCAAAATGGTTATCGAGTCGAGGAAGCCGGGAACGGGAAAGAGGGGCTCGCGAAATTTAAGGCCGATAATTTTGACCTGGTCATAACCGATTTCAGGATGCCCGACCTCTCCGGCATCGAGATAATGAAGAAGGCAAGGGAAGAGGGCGATACGCCATGGATTGTGATCACGGCCTACGGTTCAATTGACAATGCGGTAGAGGCAATGAAGGCGGGGGCCGCGGATTATCTGACAAAACCCCTGCGAAGTCCAGAGGAGCTCCGGCATGTGGTCAGAAGGGTACTGGACTCAACCGAAGCGCGGGAAAAGATAAAACTGATCTCGGAAGAAATTGAAAAACAGCGCCCATCATCCGACCTGATTTTCCTGGGGGAAAACATGCAGGCCGTTCGCAAGCTGGTCAAGGATGTTGCGGACACGCCGGCAACGGTGCTCATCACGGGGCCCAGCGGCACCGGCAAAGAGCTTGTCGCCCGCTACATTCACGACATCAGTGCAAGAAAGGACAAACCGTTCATTGCCGTCCATTGCGCGGCCCTTGCCGAATCTCTCCTGGAGACCGAGCTTTTCGGGCATGAAAAGGGCGCGTTCACCGGTGCGGGCCAGGCGAGAAAAGGACGGTTCGAACTCGCCGACGGCGGCACACTGCTGCTGGACGAAATCGGGGAAATTTCTCCTTCCACACAGGTCAAGCTTTTGCGCGTCCTCCAGGAGCGGCGCTTTGAGAGGGTCGGCGGAACAAAAGAGACGGCTGTCGATGTGCGGGTGATCGCGGCAACCAACAGGGACTTGAAAGCGGCCGTCGCCGCAGGCAAATTCAGGGAGGACCTTTATTACAGGCTTAACGTCTTTCCGATCGAATTGCCGGCCCTGCAAGAAAGACGCGAGGCGATAGTGCCACTGGCGGAATATTTCATCGCGAAATTCTCGTCGGAATTTGGGAAGAAAACAGCCGGGCTGACGGATGCCGCCCGGGATAAACTCCTCTCCTACCCCTGGCCGGGAAATATAAGGGAGCTGCAGAATATAATGGAACGCGCGGTTATTATTTCCAGAGCTGAGATCGATGCCGTTCATCTTAACCTGGATATTCATTCGACTGAAAACGGCCCCGGGGGCCTGATCAAGGCCGGAGAAAAAGAGCTTATCCTGAAGGCCTTGAAGGAAAGCGGCGGGAACAGGAAGAAGGCCGCGGAGGAGCTGGGGATCTCGCTGCGGACGCTTCAGTACAGGCTTAAAGAATACGGGATAACATAGTGCAACATCTGCATTGCCAAATGCAGGATTTGCACTAAACATGATTACGGAAGAATACATGCTGGGAAAATCCCCCGTAAACAATGGCAATTTTGTGAACATTGATGTTGGCACCTTCCTTGCTCTTCAGATTATTAAAAAGAAAGGAGAGCAAGGTTATGAAATCCAAATCGGGCATTTACATCCTGGCCCTGGCATTCCTTCTCGCTTCGGCAGTTCCGGCCACGGTATCGGCTGCAGGGGGAGGAAAGGGATCCCAGGGAAGTGGAGTGAGCAGCGGCGCACTTAAACAGAACAGGGTCCAGTTGCGCGACGGCTCATGTGTGAAAGGGACCCAGGCGTCTCAAACTTCTAAGCAGAAACAGGGAAATACTTATGGTCCCGGCGATGGAACAGGCAATGCTGGATCCGGTCCGAAAGACGGTACCGGGTATGGGGCACCATCCCAGCGGTAAAGATCTCTGCAGGTTTTGCGGGGCAGCCCGTGCTGCCCTGCTTTTCCTGCTGGCAATAGCGCTTTTCCCGGCCGCCGTGCCTGCGTCCGCCCAGGATAAGGACACGGTCCTGCCCGGGAGCGGGATCCACTACCCGGGCGGTTATGATCCCAATACCGCTGGAGAGATCAAGGGAAGGGTCGAAAATGGTCACTAAAGAGCAGGGCCCTGTTCAGTTACAGGTCAGGTCGGGAAGAGAGGTCTACACAGTCCTGACCGGGCCGCCATGGTTCTGGGACAAAATAAAGACAGACGTTTCAGAGGGCATGGACATAAAGGTCCGGGGCTCGAAGGCGCTCGGGGCTGACGGCAGGCTCTATATCATCGCGCAGGAGATAACTACGGCCGGGGGAAAGGCCCTCGTGTTCAGGGATGAAGAGGGATATCCTGCCTGGTCCGCATCAGCAGGCTCCGGCAAGAAGGCCGGTTTCGGCTCGCCCATGCGAGGCGGCGGCAGCGGGCCTGTGGGGGGAGGCGGCGGAATAGGTCGCGGCCGCAGATAAGAAAGGTAAAAGATGATGAAGAAATTTATTCCTCTCCTGATAACGGCATTTGTTTTTGGCTGGTCTTCTGTTTCACCGGCGGGATGGGAGGCCGGCGGCAAGATAGGGTACGACTCCAATGTCGACCGATCAATCAACAGCGGCAAGAGCGACACGCTGTTCACCGGTTACTTTTCTTATATGAAAGAGGCCGCCCGGGACCGCAAGGTCGATTGGACTTTTTTCAGCATGGTTGAAGGCACCGCATACGCGGAATATTCCGACCTGAACTATATCGGCGGGACTCTCGCCCCGGGTGTCACTTTCTCCTTCGGCCCTGTGTGGAGTCTCAATATTTCACCTTTCATCCAGGGTAAGGCGGTTTCCGATTCGGAGCAGACGGCGGCGGCCTTCGGGGCAAAGATCAACATACGTCAGCAATGGACTGACAGCTTCTACACAGGGGAGTATTATCAGTACACGGACAGCAGTGCCGATGAGGATATCTATTCTTATACTGAAAACGCTTTTGGAGGGTTCATCGGTTATAACTGGACGCCCCGCTTCTTCACGGAGCTTTCTTATGAATATGCCCGGGGTGATTCCTTCCAGTCCATCGGGACCAGTTCCACAGTGCAGATATCCGGTTTCGGCAGTGGCCCGCGTCAGAGATACTCGACCGTTTTTGATGAACAGCTCATAAAAGAGAGGGTGTCGCGGCATACGATCGGTATTAACGCCGGCTTTGAATTTACAAAATCCCTGTTCTCTGTCGCAGGATACTCATACAGCACGGCCGAGGGAGACCTGGGCACGACGGACATCCACTTCATATCCGCGGGGCTGGGTTACAGGTTCTGAAGAAAAGATTAAATGCAGATCGGGAAGGGAGTTTCTGATTCCTGGGGAAATGAATCCGGAGGTAATGCTCAATCTTTACCTTTTTGATCACGGCCCAGGGCCAGTTCTATTTCCTGCATCACCAGGCCGGTTTCCTTTTTTAATGCGGCCTCCAGCGCCTGTCTTGCCTGGAGATCCGCCAATCCTCCCCAGAGACCAGGCGCACATGCCGCGCACCAGTTCGCTAGGGTTTGCGGACAGCGACTCTGCCAGGGCCGGGACGAATTGCGGGTCCTTGAGATTGCCGAGGGCCCGGGCGGCGTTCATCTGCCACTTGGCCTTGTTCTTGCGGGAGATGTAAAAACAGAGCGGCCATACCTTGTTAACGTAATGTTCATCGGTCATGGTGAGAAGCGTGTCGGGACGGAAATCACCGGCGCGTTTTTCCAGCTGTTCGTTGACCGGCAGTTCATGGACCGCGTAGGCCTCGTTGCGGGGGCAGACCTGCTGGCAGCGGTCGCAGCCGTAAACCCAGGTGCCCATGGGCTCGCGGAATTCCAGCGGGGTGATCCCTTCGCCGTAAAAAGACAGGTAGGCTATGCAGCGCCGCGGGTCCATTTTGCCCGGCGCGTAAAGGGCCCTGGTCGGGCATGCCGCCAGGCAGGCGTTTTTACACCAGGAGGGGCACCCATATTCGACCGAGGGCTCATCAGGTTCGACTGCGGCGTCCAGGACAAGGGGGAGGATCTCGATCCAGGAGGCCCCGCGCATGGCCGACCTTGCATATGCGAAGCAATTTTTTCCATAGGTGGCAATGCCGGCCCTGGCTGCGGCCATGCGGGCGGGTATGGCAAAATCGAACCAGGCGCGGATGCCTTGCTCATTGAGAAAGGCAAGATAGGCCCTCATGCGCTCGTACTCGCCCTTTTTTTCCACCCGTTCGTCGACCTGGTAGTATCGGCCAATCACCCCCGTGAGGGACGGGGGGAAACCTGTATTTATGGTAGTTGCGGATGAGGACGAGCAGCGACCGGGCCCAGGGGTATTTCTCGCTGAAGCGGGCGGCCTTCCTGAGGTCGAATGTTCCGGTAAAGGTCCATCCGTACATCTCCGGCGGCCGGGAATCGATCTCCCGGATATAAGGCTCCAAAGGCTCGACACCGGTGAAGCCTGCACCGGCGAAGCCCAGTTCCAGCGCCTTTTCCTTAAGGCGCCGCTTTATATCCATTGCAGCCCTCCCGTTTTCAAGGTGGGAATGAGCGTCGCCCACGTCCGGCCTGTTTGTCAAGGGCAATGTCTATCTCTTATAGCCGCTCGTGATCCTTTTCACCATGCCGACGATTGCCTCGATCTGCGTGCCCCCGTGCCGGTCGGCGTCCTCGTCGTACCAGCCTATCCAGTCCCAGCAGCCCGCCGGGTTGTTCAGAAAGCCGCTGCTCCAGGTCCTGTGCAGCATGAAATCCGGTTCGGCCTGGGGGTACAGGATAATTATGCCGTTCGTGTCGGCCCACCTGTTGTAACCGGTGTTATTGATGAAGCCAAATTTAATACTCTTGAAGCCCTGCGAGCAGCCGTGGAGGGCGACATGCAGTCTGCATTGCCTGCCGGAAGCGCAGGCCGCCGGGACGTAGAGGTAGCCGGTCCTGTCCATGCCCTTGCCCTTCGGGACAAACTGCGCCTGGTCGAAGCTGATCACCCGGGAAGGGTCCGGGCTGTCGTTCCTTCGGTTGAGGTCCCCGTAAAGCCATTTCAGGACCTCTCCCGCGCCGTCGTACCCGCAGTTGCTGATGAAGGGGGAAACGGACTGCCCGCACGGGTTGTTGCCGGCGGAATTGAAATTCGTCGGGAACGTGTGGCCGGCGCCCGGCAGGGCCTTGAACCTGACGTTCTCCGGCCTGTGCCAACCGGAAAGCTCCCGATCGAGCATCTTCACGACATTGGGTCCGATGACCCTGTCACGGTCACCGGACCACAGGAAAATCCGGCGCCCGGCGAGGTTCTTCAGGTCATCTATCCTGCTGCCGCTCCAGCGGGCCATGTTGGCCCGGGGCCGGGAAATATCGGGAGCGGCGTTCGCCATGCAGGCGCTGAATTTCTGGTCCCGGGCGCAGTCATAGGGCCCGCCCGCAAACACGCCGAACCCCCGGGTGAAAACGGATGAATACGCGATCCCGAGCTGGGCCGCCATGAACCCCCCGGCGGAGATGCCGGATACGGAGACCATGGCAGGGTCGACGTTGTATGCCTGAAGGGGCGAGGCCTGCGGTTCCCGGGAAAAGAACCCTGCCTCTGAATGCCGGGCGGCGGCGGAAGCGATCAGGATTATGAGTATAAAAGCGGCTGATATAGTCCGGAATCTTTGTCCGGCGCTCATGAACTTTCCTCCTTTTCGGGACTGTGTTGAGGTCCCGGGAAGTATGGGGGCTTTTAATGCAACATTCAACCGGTTTAATGTTTTATTCATGTAAACGGGCTTTCAGACCGCTGCCGCCGCTGCCGTCCCCTTATCTGTTCCTCAGAATATACCTGTAAATACAGCATATTACGTGAAGGAGGGCCTGGTTCCTCATCTTTGGCACGATCTTTTCATATTAAGTTGCAAAGAAGACGGAAAGGAGGAACAAAAAATGATAACCGCCAACCAGAAAGCATTTAACCAGTTCTCGAACATCCTGATGCTGAGCGCATGGGGAATCGCGATGGTGGTCATTTCGTTCATGTTCCTCTATATAGGATACAAACTGGACAGGGTCTTCAACACCGAACCGAATTTCATGCTGGGGCTCTTCATGCTGGGGCTCTTCGTCTCCATCGCAAGGCTCTACCAGGATGCATGGGTCAGAAGAAAGAAGATGTGAACCTGAGGATTAAACCAAAGCCCCGGACCTTTCCGGGGCTTTTTTTATAGCCCCCGTGATGCTTGAACTTTTTCATCCCCGGTGTTAAGGAGGCTTGTTATGAATTCCGGCTTCCGGAGCTTTAGGCCATACCTGCTGCAGGGACGGCAATTTTAGCTTGGGTTGCAGCAGGCCTTCATTATGCGGCAGTTGCCCCCGCCCGTTTCGAATAGTGACCGTTTCTCTAGTTTTTCTCCAGGCTCCACTTCACCCCGCCCCGGCAGGCGATGTAAAGGAAAACTAGACAGAAGAAGATGGCTAGCTCACCTTTGTTGATTGCCGGAAAGAACTGGGGCCCGATTTTTGGAACTTCCAGTGGAATTGAAAATAAGCCACGGCCATGGTGCCGCTGCAGATAAAAGCCGCCTCGCGCGACTTCAACCCCACCATCACCAGCAGCCCCCCCACGAGTTCGATAATCCCGCCGAACCAGAGTTGGGACCAGACCGGCGGCTGAAAATCGGAAAGCACCCCGAGAATTTTCTGGGCACCATGGAATAAAAACATGAATCCAGCCATAATGCGTAAAAGTGCGTAGGCATAATCCGCATACTTTTCAAGAAATTTCATAACTGCACTCTCCAATCATGTTTTTTTTGAGGCCTCATTCACTTTGCCTGTTTCAAAAGTTTCCGGCCCGCCCAGTTCTTCTCCGAAAATGGGCAAATAGATACATTTGCTCTACTCCGCCCGGGGTGCGATGCAGTTCCTTATGGTGGCGCTGCAGTTCAAACTCCGGGCCCATGGTACTCTCCAACTCTTCGGGACTGTACCTCTGTACGGGCAGTCCGCTGCACCTGGCTGGCGCTTCAGGTGCAAAGGTTCCGATGATAAGGTGTCCTGCCGGCTTTAACGCGTCCAGAAGCGCGTCCCGATACTTCTGCCGCTGCTCAATCCCGGTGAGAAAGTGAAACATTGCCCGATCATGCCACAATTCATAGTAGCCTGTCGGCAGGTTAACCGACGTAACATCGCCCTGCAGCCACGTGACCATTTCCGCTCTTCTGCCCAGTCGTTCCTTCGCCGCGGACAGCGCTGTCGCCGACAGATCGAGAACGGTGATTGCCCGATAGCCCGCGTCCAGCAGGTCGTCAACCAGGGTGGATGCGCCCCCGCCGGCGTCGATGATCGGCGCATCAGCGGCCAGGCTGAGCCCCTTGATCCAGGTTAGAGAGGTTTGCAAATGAGGCTCATACCAGCCCTGCTTCTCCGGTGGATTTGACGTGTAGACCTTGTACCAGTGATCTTCTTTGCTCATTTTCGCTGCAGTCTGCTAACGTTTCATGCCCTTTCTAATTTCATTGCCTTAGTACATATCCAGTGGCTATGGCCACTGCGATAAAATGCGGTATAACTCCGAGGGTAATAGAGACAACGACGATCAGGAGAACCGATCTTCTCCACCAGGGTGAAAGTTTTTCAGCGCAGCCTCCCTGCTTGTTCATATTTCTGACCGTATCGGAACGTCATCAGGACAGCTCTGCAGGTATCCTGGCCGTTCCTTCGGAATGGACTTTTTACGCAGGCATCGGCATGGCGGTAATCATTCCTGTGCAGGCAATGGCTTTTCCGTTATTTCCCCTTTCGTCCG
>CAWASK010000007.1:0-101993 GCA_963784735.1 uncultured delta proteobacterium
CAGTTTGACGCTTACCGGGATTTCACGGCGGAAGATTTCGCCATGATCCTCGAACAGGCCAACCAGATAGCCAAAAAAGAGATCGCCCCCACTTTTCAGGAAGCGGACCGGGAGGGGGCGCGCTTCGAGAACGGGAAAGTCTACGCCCCCGAAAGATTTCCAGCGCCTCTGGGAGGTGTTCAGGGAGGGCGGCTGGTTTGCCCTGCACCGCAGGCAGGAATTCGGCGGGCAGGGGCTCCCCCCTGATAATTTTGGAAGCCGTCCAGGAGTACTTCATGAGCGCCAATTTCGCCTTCTCCTGCTATGCCGGGATGGGGGCGGGAAACGGCATCATGATTGAGAAGTTGGGCACCCAAAAGCTCAAGGAACTGTTCGTGCAGAAGATGTACGACGGGACCTGGGGCGCCTGCATGTGCCTCGCAGAGGCCGATGCAGGGTCGGACGCGCACATGATAACCACGAAGGCCATCCCGGACGGCGACGCCTACCGGATAGAGGGGACCAAGATCTTCATCACCTCCGGGGACACGACCTCACGGAAAACATCATCCACATGGTCATTGCGAGGATCGAGGGCGCCCCCGAGGGGGCCAAGGGCGTTTCCCTGTTCGCCGTACCCAAGGTCTGGGTCAACAACGACGGCACGCTTGGTGAACCAAACGATGTTGTTTGTTCCGGCATTGAGCACAAGATGGGCCTCAACGGTTCGTCTACCTGCGTCATCAACTACGGCGAGAACGGCAAGTGCCGGGGATGGCTGATCGGCAAGCCCGGGATGGGTCTGGCCTACATGTTCGACATGGTCAATATCGCCCGGATGGCCGTGGGCATGGAATCCGTGGCCTTCGCGGCCAACATCTACGCCAACGTCCTGGAGTATGCCAAGAACAGGACGCAGGGGACGCTCCTCGGGCAGAAAGGCGGCAAGCGGGTCCGGATCATCGAGCACGCCGACGTGCGGCGGATGCTGATGAGGATCAAGTCCCTCACCGAAGGCATGAGGGCCCTCGTCTATAAAACATACTTCCTTGAGGAAGTTGCCTCTTCCAGCCCGGATGAGGATGAAAAGAAAAAGTCCGGGCACCGCTACGAGCTCTTTACCCCGCTCGTCAAGGCCTACTGTTCGGACCGGATATTCGAGATCGGGCGCGACGCGATCCAGATCATGGGCGGCTACGGCTTCTGCAAGGAGTACCCGTCGAGCAGTACACGCGGGACTGCAAGATCCTCTCGATCTGGGACGGCACCAATTACATCCAATCCGCCGACCTGGTGGGGAGAAAGCTGGGCTTGGACAGCGGGGCGGCATTCGCGGAGTGGCTCGGCGAGGTGCGGGCCTTCATAGGAAAAAATGAGAACGGCCAGGGCCTCAAAAAAGAGTTGGACATTCTGAAGGGCGCCCTGGGTGTGGTAGCGCAAATGAGCGGGCGCTACGGTGAGTACCTGAAGGGAGGGCGCTTTGACCTCATAGCCCTCACGTCGACCCAGTTCCTGGACTGCTGCGCGGAACTTGCGATCGGCCACCTGCTGCTCGAACAGGCCCTGATCGCGGAAGCAAAGCTCAGGGAGCTGGGGGCGGAGCATCACGACAGCCGCTTTTACCGATCCAAGGCGGGCACGGCCCGGTACTACCTGAAGAATTTCGTGCCGAACATCATGGGACGAAAACACATCTTTGACCTTGAGGACACCACGGCTGCCGACATCGCCGAAGACGACATGTAGCCGCAAGGAGGACCAATGCAATACTTCACCGAATCACACAACATGCTGCGCGACAGCGTGAGGAAATTCATCGCGCGCGAGATTGCACCCTACGTGGAGCACTGGGAGAAGGAGGAGACGTTCCCCCGGGATATATACAAAAAAGCGGGCAATGCCGGCTTCCTGGGCTTGTGCTACCCCGAGGAGCTGGGCGGCACGCCGGCCGACCTCTTCCACATGGTGGCCTACACCGAGGAGCTGATGCGCTGCGGCTCCGTGGGGCTCAGCTCCAGCCTCAATTGCGGTTCGATTGCCGTCCCCCCCATCTTTGCCGTCGGCACCGACGAGCAGAAAAAGAAATATATCCCCCCCGTCCTGGCGGGCGAAAAGATTGCCGTGCTGGGCGTGACGGAACAGAGCGGCGGCTCGGATGTCGCGTCGCTGCGCACCAGGGCCGAAAGGAAGGGCGATAAATATATCGTAAATGGGTCCAAGACTTTCATAACGGGCGGCTCGCGCGCCGATTACGTGACGACGGCGGTGCGCACGGGCGGGCCCGGCGCGGGCGGCATAAGCCTGCTGATCATCCCCACAGACACGCCCGGTTTTGCCGTCTCGCGCAAGATCGAGAAGATGGGATGGTGCGCCTCGGACACGGCGGAGCTGTTCTTCGACAGCTGCGAAGTGCCCGTGGAAAACCGCCTCGGCGAGGAGAACAGGGGCTTCGCCTACATAATGCTGAATTTCCAGAAGGAGAGGCTCTACCTGGCCGTCCAGGCCCACGCGGTGGCCGAGTACGCCCTCGAGCTGGCGATCAAGTATGCGAAGGAGAGAACGGCCTTCGGCTCGCCCCTCACCGGTTTCCAGGTGACGCGCCACAAGCTCTCCGAGATGGCGACCCTCGTCGAGATATCAAAGCAGTTCAATTACGTTGTCGCCGCCAAGATAGAAGCGGGGGAGGATGCCTACCGCGAAGTGTGCATGGCGAAGAACTTCGGGACCAAGTCCTGCGACAGGGTCGTCTACGACGCCGTGCAGATCCACGGCGGCTACGGCTATTGCCGCGAGTACATGGTGGAGAGGCTGTACCGCGATTCCCGCCTGTTCTCCATCGGCGGCGGGACCTACGAGATTATGAACGAGGTGATCAGCAAGAGGCTGAACCTTTAAATATCAGCGAAGCTGATATTTGTTTTGAATGCCCGGTATGCGAATGCAAACTATAATAGAGGACAGGTGTATATGGAAGAAATAGAGAAACGGAATTACCTGGCGGCCTTCGACGGTGTTCCCGGGGCCGAGCGCAACCCCGCCAATTACCAGCGCCGGGACGACGCCAGCCACATCTACACGGCAGGCGACTACTATGAGTGGTGGTATGTGGACTGCTCTTTCGACAACGGGTACCACATGGTCCTTACCTTTCATTACCGGAATCATTTCCTGGACCCGATCATCCCCACAACCCAGTTGATGATCTATCACCCCGACGGCAAGCAGACGGCGCGCTTTGCCATGTGGAAGCCGGAGGAAACTTATGCCGGCCCCGACTGGTGCGACCTGAGGATGGGGGACAGCTGGCTCCGGGACCTCGGGGGCGGGACGTACGAACTTTCCATGGTCATAAAAGGGGCAGGTGCACGGCTCACGCTCAAGAACGTCGTCCCGGGCTGGAAGCTCGGCACGGGCTTTCTTTATAAAAATGAAGAGAACGGAAAGGTTGCCGGATGGGTCGTCCCCGTTCCCTATGCCGAAGTGGAAGGTGAACTGTTCCTTAAAGAGGGGGCCATTGCCGTCAAGGGGGCTGCCTATCACGACCACAACTGGGGCAATATGCGGATGCACGAATTCTGCTCGTCGTGGTACTGGGGCCGGATCCATCACGGCGACTACTGCCTGGACTACGCATGGGTGATGCCCAGGGACCCGCAGGCGCCGATCTATTCGCCCCTGCTCATCGCCCGGGGCAGCGAGATCGTGCTGTCCACCAACAAGATCCACACCGAACTCGGGAACATGGCCCGGGACCCCAGGACCGGGCAGGAATACGCGCAGAGCCTCGTCATCACCACGGACAACCTCGGCGTGAAGATGCGGCTCGCAATCGACACGACGCGCCTGGTGGAGACCATGCAGCTGCCGAAGGCGGTGGAATGGGACCAGTTCTATTTCCGGTTCCTCGGCGATTACCGGATGGACATTGAAATTGACGGGAAAAAGGACACAGTTCGCGGGGAGATGCTCCACGAATACATGGTCCTGTAACTGTATGAACTAATATCGCAGAAAAGGAGCAAATCATGACGGACGCGAAAAAATATGATGCAATAGTTATCGGCGCCGGGGTGGGCGGACTTTCCGTGGCCACCCTGCTCGCCAAGGAAGGCAAAAAGGTCCTGGTGCTCGAGCAGCTCGACCGCCCGGGAGGGCGCGCCCTGTCCTTCAAGGGGGAGGAGATAGCTGACAAGGGCCTCGACTGGTACAAGAAAGTCCTGGCGACCCAGTACACATACATTGCGGATGCGAAACCCGCTATCGAGAAGATCCTGGCGGACCGCATGCTCGACGGCTACACGCTCGACGTCGGCTACCATGCGATCAGCGCCAACGGCGCGGGCTACATGCTCGATTTCGAAGACCTGATCGGGGGCCTGCCGGAAGTCGGCAAGCACGGCGCCCATTACGGCAACTACTACAAGGGGAAGCTTTACCGCGACGTCGCCGGCTCTTTCATCGACCCGACCCTCAAGCAGATCGCCAAGGATCTGAAGATACCCTTCCTTAGTTTTTACTCCGATGCGTACACGATGGCGGAGGAGGAGATCGACAGGCTGGAGAAGGTGTCTTACCAGGAGTGGGCCGAAAGCAAGGGGATCACCCGCAGCGACATCATCTTCAACCACCTGCACGCGGTCATGACCCTGTTCTCGACCATCAACGACCCGAAGGACATCTCCATCGGGGAGATCTTCCGCTACTTCAAGCACGCCTTCGGGCCCAAGCTGCGGCGCGGCGTCCTGGGCTGGACAGGTGGATTTGTCGAAAAGGGCACAATGGAGTGGTCGAAGGCGGTGGTCCGGAAGCTCGAGGGCTTCGGCGGCGAGATCCGCTATGAAGCAAAGGTCCTGGAAGTCAAGGTCGAAGACGGGAAGGTCACGGGCGTGAGGGCCCAGACCCCGGCCGGTGAAGAATTATTCCTGGCGGATACCGTGGTCAGCAACATCCCTGCCCAGCAGACATTCAAGGTCATCGACAAAAAATACTTCCCCGAGGCCTGGTCGACGAAAGTCGAAAGCATGTACGGCTACGGGAGCTACACACCTTACATGGGCCTCAACAAGCTCGTGATGCCTGAGGACGAGGTGAAGATGGGCCTCAAGAACACCTGCGTGCTCCCCGCATCGGAGGGCTTCGACTACGACGTGTACGTCTGCTGGAACATCCAGTCAGCCGTCGACCCGACCGTGGCCCCTGCCGGCAAGTACCTGTTAACGGCGTACCTGCCCCTGACCGAGAAAGAGTCCCGGACTCCGGCCCTCGTGAAGAAGATCGTCGCGCGGCTCCCGGAATTCCTGGAGGAGCTCTACCCGGGCTTCAAGGAGAGCATCGACTGGCAGATCGACCTCGTCTGCTGGAAGCTCGAAGGCGTGGCCAAGAGCATCTCCCAGGCGGGGACCCAGAAAGTGCCCGTCAGGTCGGAGCACGTCAAGGGCCTGTTCTTCGCCGGCGACACCGCCAAGGGCTACGGCGTGGCCATGGACTGCGCCATAGCGTCCGGCGTGATATGCGCGGGCGAGATACTCGGCAAGGATTTCGGGATCCGCTGAGCAATACGGGAGTTTCGAGACTGAATGCAAGTTAACCGGGCCGGGCCCGCCAACGACTTCCCCGGCGGGCCCCGCGCCATACTCATATAGAGGTGAATCATGCGAAAAATCATTGTCACTTGTGCGCTGGTGGGGGCTGCCACCAGGAAGCCCCAGAACCCCAACACCCCGTATACCCCGAAGGAACTGGCCGATGCGGCCTACCTCTGCTACAAGGCCGGGGCGGCCATGGTCCACGTCCACGCGATAGAGGACGACGGGACGAGCTCCACCCGCATCGAACGCATCAAGGAAAGCCATGACGCGATAAAGGCCAGGTGCCCGGAGCTGATCGTCAACTGTACGTCCGCCTTGGGCATGGGGGCGACCCCGGAGCAGCGTTTGGGCCAGATCGTGGCGGTAAGGCCCGAGATGGCCTCCCTCAACACGGCCACGATGAATTTTGCGGGCGTCAATCGCAAGACCGGCGAAGTCCTCATCGATTACACCTTCGACAACCCCCTCAACATGATCGCCGATTTTGCCAAAACAATGAAGGAGATAGGGACAAAACCTGAAGTAGAGGTTTACTCCACGGCGGGCATCGACAATTGGCACTTCCTGGCCCCGGCCGGGATCTTCACGGACCCCGTCAATTTCAATTTCGTCTGGGGCGTGTGCGGCGGGACTTCCTTCCGGCCCGCCACTTTCTGCGCCTTCGTGAACTCGCTCCCGCCGGGGGCCAATTTCACCACCTGCGGCATCGGCAACGAGGAATGGCCGGCGATAACCCAGTCGATTCTCTGCGGCGGCCACGTGCGGGTGGGCCTGGAAGACAACGTGCGGATGCCCAACGGGGAACTCGCGAAGGGCAATTACGAACTCGTTGAGCACGCCGTCCGCATCGTTGAGGCCCTGGGACACGAGCCGGCGACCCCCGATGAGGCGCGGGCGATCATGGGAACTATCAAGCGCTGAAGACGGCGGAAGCGATAAAAGCCACATGGAAAATTACGATGTCATTATTATAGGCGGCGGCATTGCCGGCCTCGGGGCAGGCGGTATCCTGCAGGAGAAGGGATTGAAAACCGTGGTCCTGGAAAGGGGCAAGATTTCCGGCGGGCGCTGCCGGACTTTCGAGATGCCGGGCGGCTGGAAAGTTGATTCCGGCACCCATTGCATTGATGACGCGGACCATTCAGCCTGCTCCAAACTCCTGGCCAGGCTGGGGAAAGATATCCCCTGGTCCCGCAATCTCCAGGGATTCATGTTTTACGCCGAGGGCTCCTGGAAACCGATGATGGAATACCTTGAGATGACCGAAGGCGATAAGGAGCAGCTTGCCGAATTTGAAGACTGGATAAGGAATATCGGCGACGCGGAAATCGACGAACTCGACAAGGTGTCCCTGAACAAGCTCATCAGGGACAAGGGCCTCTCCGAGAGCGTGGCGGAGTACGCGAGGACAATCGGCATGGTCCATACGACCCTGACCGATGCCGACAGCATCTCTGCCGGGGAATTCGCGTATATTTACCGCGGCTCGCTCCTCCACACGAAGGGCTTTATCGAGCCTTTCAGCGGTGTGCGCATGCCCCTGGGCGGCATCAGGACTTTCATCAAGGCCCTTGAGGATGCCTACCGGGAGAGGGGAGGCACGCTGCTGCTCGACACCACGGTCGTGAAAGTCAACGTGAAACCGGCACAGCAGTTTGAGATTGTCACCAACAAGGAAAGCTGCAAGGCCCCGAAGGTCATCGTCGCGGCCCCCATCTGGAACATGCTGGACATCCTTCCCATGGACGAGCTCGAGAAACTGGCGCCTGAGTGGGCCGCCCGCATCAGGACCATGAGGCAGGAGACAAGCTCTTCCATGGGCTTCACCATCGGCACCAGGGCGCCTTTGCTGGACATGCCCTATTATATTTCGGCGTGGCGGCTTCCCGGCGTGGGCCTTCCCATGCAGGTCCTGCTGCACACGAACTTCGATGACACGATTGCGCCGAAAGATCATACCATAGCCTTCATCGGGGCCTGCTGCACCCCGGCGCAGGCTTTGAACAGGGAGTTTCGCGAAAAGACCCTGGTTGCCTTCTGGGAAGTCGTCAAGCAGATGTTCCCGAACGTGGAAAAACACCTTGTCTGGCGCAAGGATGCTTACATTGTCGGCATTGACGGCCTGGCCCGCTCGCCGGGGATGACGGGGAAGCTCAGGCCGCCGGTTTACCTGCCCGAGATTCCCGGGCTCTACTTTGCCGGCGACTGCTACACCGGAAGGGGGATAGGGATGAATGCCGCGGCAGATTCCGCCATGATCTGTGTTGAAGCAGTGCTGTCAGGAAAATGAGATTGTCTGGAAAGATTTTGAAAGGCAAGTTGGAGTTTTGTTTTTGTGGACAGTTCAATATTGGGCGCCCCATGCTGCCCCTCACGCCGCTGGGGAAAGTGAAGAAGCTCGACCTCATCAATGAGATGAAACAGGAATTCGGGAAAAAATAAATTTGGCCTAAAACAAAAAAGACCAAGAGGAGGAAGTAAATGAAGCCATTAAAAGGAATCAAGGTTATTGACTTTTCGTCGGCAATTGCCGGACCGTACTGCGGCTCTTTGCTGGCCGATTACGGCTGCGAGGTTTACAAGGTGGAGCGGCCGGGCCGCGGGGAGGACGCGCGTCTCTTCCCCCCCGTGAAAGACGGCGTGCCCCTCGGGTTCGTCAGCATCAACAGGGGCAAAGCGGGATTGGCCTTCGACCTCAACAAGCCCGAGGGCCAGGAAATTTTCCGCAAGCTCGCGGCGCAAGTCGATGTCATCCTGGAGAATTATACTCCCGGGACCATGAAACGCTGGAACGTGGATTACGAGACGATCAAGGCGATCAATCCCAAAATCGTCTATTGCTCGTTATCCGGCTTCGGCCAGTTCGGCCCGATGTCGCCGCTGCCCGGCTATGATGCCGTGATCCAGGCGATGAGCGGGATGATGATGACCACAGGTTTCCCGGACGGGGCGCCCACGAGGACTTCAACCGCTTCCACGGATTACCTTACCGGGCTGTTCAGTGCTTTCGGTATCGTCATGGGTGTCCTCAATGCCGTGAAAACCGGAAAGGGGATGCACCTGGACGTAGCCATGCTGGACTGCGTCCTCAACACCCTGGACGTGCCTTTCCTGAACTGGGCCAACATGCAGAAAAACACGGAGCGCTTTGGAAACCGGCTCGCCTACGTGACGCCGTTTGACACTTTCGCCACGAAAGACGGCTGGCTCATGATAGCCACGGCCAACAACAACAACTTCGGCGGCCTTTGCAAGGTCATGGACCGCACGGACCTTATAGAGAATCCGAAGTTTGCCGACAATTACCAGCGCTGCGTTCATGAAGCCGAGTTAAGGCCCATCATCGCCGAATGGACCAAGGGTTTGGGGACAATGGAGCTTCTGGGCATGCTGATGAAAAACGGCGTCCCCTGCTCGCCCATTCAGCACACCGGCCAGATGCTGGAACACCCGCACGGCAAAGCGCGCGGCCTGGTTGCCGAGGTGACGCTTGCCAATGGCTACAAGGTCAAGGTGCCCGGCGTGGCCATCAAGATAGACGGCCAGATACTTCCCGTTGAGCCGAGCGCACCGGACGTGGGACAGCACAACAACGAGGTATTCAAGGGAGTCCTGGGAATGAGCGATGCCGATATCGCAGCGCTCAAGGAGAAGGGCGTCATTTAACAGTCGCCGGCAGGCCGGGTGCATGCCTGCACAGGGTCAATGAATTTTGAAGTTTGTTTTCGGGAGGGTTTGCGCCCCCTCCTTGTAAATGAGGGTACCCGTGTGCGCACCTGCAATAACCTCCCAGGGTGCGCACCGGTCCCTTGTTTTTTGTGAAATCGGCATTTTTCTCCCCGCGATTCTCCTTTCTAATTATTTCTATATTTTGTATATAAAGGCAGAATATTCCCGCCCGGCAGTCATAGGGCCTGGCCCTTGTTTCCGGATGTAAAAAACTCGCAAGGATAAGGTGTAAAAATCTCAGAGCGCAAGATACGGGTCATGGTCGCGGACGACCACTCCATCGTCCGCGACGGCCTGAAACAAATCCTGAATTCGCAGCCTGACATGGAGGTCGTCGGGGAGGCCGACGATGGTGTCGCCACCGTTGAGGCGGTGAAGAAACTCCGGCCGGACGTCGTCCTGCTGGACATTGCCATGCCGCGGATGAGCGGCCTCGATGCGATCGGCCTGATCAGGGAAGCGGCCCCCGACACGAGGATCGTGGTGCTCTCCATGCACAACAAGGAATCCTATGTCCAGCAGGTGCTGGCGTCAGGCGCGCTGGGCTACGTCCTGAAAGCTTCCCCGAGTTCGGAAATCCTGGCGGCTGTGCGGGTCGCAAACCGCGGGGAATATTTTCTCTCCTCGAAGCTGCAGGCGGAAATTATCGGGGCCTACGTGCGCAACCGCCCGGCTTCGCCGGCAACGAAGGGCTATGATCTTCTCTCGGAACGGGAGCAGCAGGTCTTCCGGCTGGTGGCCCAGGGAAACTCGACAACCGAGATCGGCGGCATCCTTTGCCTGAGCCCCAAGACCGTGGAAAAACACCGCGCCAGCATCATGGGCAAACTGGGCGTCCAGAACCGGATGGAACTCCTCAAGTATGCAATCAAGATAGGCATCGTCGATCCGGAGCTGTGGGACGGTTAAACAATATAGTCAATATTTTTCCTGGCAATTGACCTGAAAATACAGCATATTCCGGGCCAAGCACGCTGTTTGTCAGTGGTACGTATTTTTGCTGAGTATTTAAATCGCATGTTCTTCTGATGAGCCTGGGGCAGGTGACATTATGGCTGACATGAAGCGCGATTATTACGAGGACGTTCAACTGTTCGAAAGCAAGGTCGTCCTGTTCTGGACAGCTTCCCTGGTGCTTGCGCTCCTCCTCATTCCCCTGTTTTCACCGCAGTATTACATCTTCCTGCTGAACCTCATCATGGTCCATGTTGTCATCGCGGTCGGCCTCAATATCCTGGTCGGGTACACGGGTCAGATCTCCCTGGGGCATGCAGGATTTTTTGCCATCGGGGCATATGGGACGGCCCTGCTCATGATCAAGCTGAGCGTCCCGTTCTTCCCGGCTATAATTGCCGCCGGTTTCATCGCCGCCTTTTTCGGTTTCATCCTGGGGCTGCCCGCCCTGCGCCTCGAGGGCCCTTATCTCGCCGTGGCGTCCCTGGGTTTCGGGATGGCGATCATGCACATCATCGGCCACTGGCAGTTCTTCGGCGGGCGCACCGGCATCCAGGCGCCTGCCGCTGGACATCGGGTGGCCGGAGTTTGGTTTCAGTGTCCCCGTCGCGACCGACGTGCAGAAATATTACCTCATCCTGTTTTTCACGGTCATCCTGGTCATTGCCGCGCGCAATATCATGAAGACGAGGGTGGGCCGGTCCTTTGTCGCCATCCGGGACAGCGATATCGCCGCGGAAGTGATCGGGATCAACCTGACGGTTTACAAAACGATGGCCTTCGCCGATCAGCGCCTTTTACGCGGGGATTGCCGGCGGGCTGTTCGGGTTTGTGCTCGGCTTCTTTGATCCCTTTACCTTCAACCTGATGCTGTCGATCATTTTCCTGGTGATGGTAGTGGTAGGCGGCCTCGGTTCGATAGCCGGGCCCATCATGGGGGCGGCACTGATCACCTACCTGCAATACAGCCTGCTGAAGAATGTCGCAGAAACACCCGTTATCGGCGAGTACCTGGTCGCCGTTTCCCGGCAGTGGTTTTCGGTGATCGGCCTGGAAAACATCAACGGCATAGTCCTCGGGCTTATCATGATCAGCATCGTGATCTTTGAGCCCCTGGGAATGTACGGGATATGGCTGCGCATAAAGAAATACTGGATGACATGGCCTTTTTGAGTTCGGGATCGGAATCGCGGGAGGAATAATGTTCGGGCAACTCATCATTGAAGGTCTGGCCATCGGCGCCTGTTACGGGCTTTTCGGGATTGCCGTCGTCATAATCTACAAGACATCGGAGGTTGTCAATTTCGCCCAGGGCGAGATGGCGATGATGTCCACTTTCATCGCCTTTCACATCCTCAACTATTACCAGTATCCGTTCTGGATGGCCTTCGCCATCTCCATGGTTTTTTCGGTCCTGCTCGGCGTCCTGATCGAGTTCTGTTTCCTCAGGCCGGCCAAGCATCCCAGCCTTCTGGGCCTGATCGTCATCACGCTCGGCGCCGAAATGCTGCTGATGGGCCTGGCCGGCTGGAAATGGGGAGCCGGAGCAGAAGGAATTCACGATCCCGATGTCGTTCCAGTCCATCCATGAACCGATCGAAGGCCTGATCATCAACGACTGGACGATTGCGGTATTCGTGACTGCGGCCATCATCATGGTCGTGCTGTTCCTGTTTTTCAGATACATCAAGCTGGGGATTGCCATGCGCGCGACCCAGCAGAACCAGAATGCGGCCAAGATCATGGGGATCCGTGTCGAAAGGGTCTTTTCGATCGCCTGGGGGTTAAGCTCCCTGATCGGGACGATGGCCGCCATGTTCTTTGCCTCCCGTTCCACCCTCGATCCCGGCTTCATGCTGGAGCCGTTCCTGAGGGCATTTGCCGCGGCCGTCCTGGGCGGGCTGATGAGCATCCCCGGGGTGTTCATCGGCGGGGAATGCTCGGCCTGATCGAGAATTTCTTCGGCTATATGTGGCCGGAATGGAAACCAATCGTTGCCTTTGCCGTAATTGTCCTGGTGCTGTGCATCCGTCCGAGCGGGCTCTTTGCCAAGCATTACGTGAAAAAGGTCTGATCGAGCATCGGAAAAAAACAGGAGGCTGATGGAAGGGTTTCTCCCCAAAAAGCTCATTCGGCTCTGCGCCGCTTTATGCGTCCTGGCCGGGGCGTTCCTTGCCGGGGGAGTATTGCCGTTCGTGCCGCCGGGCGAAGCGGGAAATGATGCGCAGCAGGTCGAAATCAGGGAGATAGAAACGGCGGCCCGCCATTACCTGGATGCCGAGGTCAAGGGAGATCATAAAAAGGTTTACGAGTGCCTTGCCCCGTCTTCCCCTTATCGGGCCAATACCTCTTATGAGATGTACCTGAAGGAGGCGCAGGCCTCACCGACCAGGATTGTCAGCTACAGGATCGTCAAGGTTTCCCAAGTGCGGGACAATGACGACCGCCGCCGCTTCCCCAATGTCGAAAAGTTTGCCCAGGTCGAGGTCGAACTCGTTATCCTGTTCGAGGATGTCCGGCAAAGAACGGAGGCCAATTATGATTTCCCGTTTATTAAGGAAAACGGCAAATGGTTCAAAGGATAATAACGGTTCTCAAACGTGAAACGGAAGGAGGGAAACATGAACATCAGGATGAAGCTGCCGGTTTTAACTGCCATTGTTTTCACCATCGTTTTGATCGCCGCGCCCGCCGCCCTGGCTGCCCAGGGTTTTGATGACAAGGAAATCCGGATTGCCGCCTGGGGCCCCCAGACAGGACCTGCCGCCGCCTGGGGCAACGTGGCCCGGGGCCCGAACGTGATGGCGGCCATTGTCAATGCCGAAGGGGGGATTCACGGCCGGAAGCTGAAGCATTTCGTCCGGGACGACCAGTACAACCCCGCGCAGACCAAGGCCGTCGTCAAGGAACTCGTTGAGACAGCACGGCATTTTCGCGTTTGTCTGCGGCACCTCCGCCGCCAGCGGCATGGCGGTGAAGGATTATCTGAGCGGACAACAAGGTGATCTGGGTGGGTCCGGCGACATCCGTCAATGAATATGTCTTCCCGGTCAACCCCTACTATTTTCACCATCATGCCCCTTTACGAGGACGAGGCCAGCATCCTGACCAAGTACGTGGTCGAGAAACTGAAGATGAAGAAGATCGGCGTTTTTTACCAGAACGACCCTTACGGGAAGAACGGCCTCGCCGGCGTCCGGCAGCGCCTGAAACATTATAAAATGAAAGCGGTGGCGGAGATCCCGGTCGAGCCGACCGAGCAGGACCTGGGCTCCCAGATGCAGAAATTCAAGAAGCGCGGGCGCGGAAGTCGTCATGATGTGGGTCGCCCCGAAGACGGCCGTGATCGCCCTGAAGACCGGCAAGGCGATCGGGTTCAGCCCCCAGTGGGTCTCCTCGTGCACGCTTTCCGATTACGACCTGATGCACAAGATCTCCGGGGGGCTCTGGGAAGGGGTCATCACGGGCGTCCTTCCTTCTTCCTCCCGATGCGGATAACCCGCTGGTCGCGAAGTACAGGGAGGCCGCGAAGAAATACACGCCGGAAGAGCGCTGGGGGGTGTTTTACATGGCCGGGATCATGTTCACCGAACCGCTCATTCACGCGCTCAAAAAAGTCGGGCCGAAACTGAGCACGGAAGCCTGCCTGAAGGAGTTAAACCGCATCAAGGACTTCCAGGGCGTCGGGGGCAAGATCACCTGGACGCGCAGCCCGCCACCAGGGGACCGATTCCATACATGATCATGAAATGCGGTCCCAAGGGCTCGTACGATCCAGCTCATGGGATGGACGGCAAACGAACTGGCCACCTGGAAAAAGATAATAGCCTCAACCCCGTGGTGCCGCCGGGCGGTTGCAGCCCGGCGGCGCCCACTGCAAAATAACGGCAGATGGAGACAGGATGGACCATTTCAGGGTTGAAAACCTGAGCATCAGCTTCGGCGGGATCAAGGCGGTCAGCAATATCAGCTTCAGCGTCGAGAAGAACTCCATCTTCTCGATCATCGGCCCCAACGGCTCCGGCAAGACGACCATCTTCAATCTCATCAGCTGCATCTACAAGGCGGACCAGGGCAGGGTGGTCCTCGACGGCGAGGACATCCTCGGGCACTATCCGGACTGGGTCGCGAAAAGGGGCATCGCCCGCACTTTCCAGAACATCGAGCTTTTCTCGAACGCCACCGTGATGGACAACCTGATGCTGGGGCGCCATATCCACATGAAGACCGGGGTTTTTACCGGGGCCTTCATGTGGGGGCGGCGCTCGCGCACCGCGCAGGAAGAGATCAGGCACCGGGAAATCGTGGAAGGAATCATCGATTTTCTCGAGCTGCAGTCCGTGCGGGATTCCCTTGTCGCCAACCTGCCGTACGGCAAGAGAAAACTCGTTGAGCTGGGCCGCGCCCTGGCCCTGGAGCCGAAGGTCCTCCTGCTCGACGAGCCCTCTGCGGGAATGAACACGGAGGAGAAAGAGGACCTCAATCTCTGGGTCAAGGATATCAGGGAAGACTACAAGGTCACCATCCTGCTGATCGAACACGACATGAACATGATCATGGGAATTTCCGACCGGGTGCTGGCCATCAACCACGGCGAGAAGATCACGGAAGGCGTTCCCCAGGAAGTGCAGCGCCATCCCGAGGTAATCAAGGCATATCTTGGCCAGGAGCACGCCGATGCTTAAAGTCAGGAACATCGAAACCTGGTATGATCTGATCCGCGCCCTGCACGGGATCTCTTTCGAGGTGAAACAGGGGGACATCATCGCCCTGCTCGGCTCCAACGGGGCGGGAAAGACGACAACCCTGAAGACAATAATGCGCCTGCTCTACAACCTGAAAGAGGAGCAGCCGGAAAAGGGCACGATCGAATTTCTCGGCACGCGGATCGAGAGAAAGGACACGGACCAGATCGTCCGGATGGGGATCAGCTACGTCCCGGAGGGGCGCGAGGTGTTCCCCGAACTGACGGTGATGGAAAACATCCTGATGGGCGCCTACACCAGGAAAGACAAGAAGGGGATAAAGCGACGACATCGACAACGTCTTCCACCATTTTCCCATCCTGAAAGAGAGGATAAAACAGGAAGCCGGCTACATGAGCGGCGGGGAGCAGCAGATGCTGGCCATCGGCCGGGCCCTGATGAGCCGCCCCAGGCTCCTGATGCTGGATGAACCCTCCCTGGGGCTTTCCCCCCTGCTTACGCAGGAAATTTTCAACATAATAAAGGACATCAATCAGAAGGACGGGGTGACGATCCTGCTGGTCGAGCAGAACGTGAACATGGCGCTCAAATACGCCAATTACGCCTTCCTGCTGGAAAACGGCAGGATAGTGCGCGCCGACAAACCGGAGGTCCTCAGGGAAGACCCGGACGTGAAGGAATTCTACCTCGGCATCGCCCAGGAGACATCGGTCAAAGGATACAAGAGGTATCGCCGGAAGGTCCGTTTCCGGTAAGGGGAGAATAGATGACGCTGCAGATCGACACGCTGCCCAAGGCCTTTTGGGACAGGGCTCAGAAGAAGCCCGACCGCGTGGCCATGCGCTGGAAGCATCTCGGCATCTGGAGAGACATCACCTGGGCCCAGTACCTCGAGAAGACCAGGCAGGTATCCCTGGGCCTCCACGCGCTCGGCGTGAAACGGGGGGACCACGTCGCCATCATCGGCGAAAACAAGCCGGAGTGGCTCTACTGCGCCTTCGGCGCCATGTGCTCCGGCGCCATCTATGTCGGCATCTACACGACCAACCCCGTAAAGGAATGCGAATACATCGTGGGCCACTCAGAGTCTGTCGTGTACCTGTGCGAAGACGAGGAGCAGCTCGACAAGGCGCTGGAATTCAGGAAGAACACCCCTTCCCTGAAAAAAATGATCGTCTGGGACATGGAAGGCCTGAGGCATTTCAGCGACCCGATGGTGATGAGCTTCGATGAGCTCCTCGAGCTGGGCAGAAAGACGGGCGAAGAGAACCCCGGCCTGTTCCTCGAGCTGATCAACGAGACGAAACCGGATGACACCGCCGGCATTATCTACACCTCGGGGACAACGGGGATGCCGAAGGGCGCCATGCTCAGCCATGAGGGGTACATGTGGATGGCTGAGACCATCTGTCAGGTCGCGCAGATAACCGAAGATGACGAGACCATCTCCTTCCTTCCCCTGAATCACATCTTCGAGCAGATATTTGATTTCCTTGCCCATACCAGCGTGGGGCACGTCGTCAATTTCACCGAAAACACGGACACGGTGATAGCTGATATGATCGAAGTTTCCCCGACGATGTTCCATGCCGTCCCCCGCATCTGGGAAAAATACCACTCGGGCATAATTATCCGGATGGACGATGCCACCTGGCTCAAAAGGAAGGCCTACAATATGGCCATGAAGATAGGCTCCGCGTACAATGACGCCGTCCTCGCAAACAGGAGGCCCCCGCTGTCCCTGTCCCTGGCTTACCGGCTGGCCTATTTCGCGGTATTCTGGAAACTCAAGAAGCGCCTGGGTTTCGACCGGATCCGCCTGGGGATTTCAGCCGCGGCCCCGATCTCGCACAACGTCCTGAAGTTTTTCCAGAGCATGGGGATCCCCATCCGCGAAGGGTACGGTTTGACGGAAACGACCGGCGGCACGCACCTGTCCGGCATCGCCGACTTCAAGCTCGGGTACGTCGGCAAGGCCCTGCCCGGCACGGAGGTGAAGATTGCGCAAGACGGCGAGATAATAGTGAGGCACAAGGCCCTTTTCAAAGGCTATTACAAGGACGAGGAGACTACGAAGCAGGTTCTCATCGACGGCTGGCTCCACACCGGCGACGTCGGCGAAGTGGACGAAGAAGGCTACCTCAAGATCACCGACCGGAAGAAAGACCTGATCATCACGGCGGGGGGAAAGAACATCGCCCCGCAATACATCGAGAACCTCCTGAAATTCTCGCCCTATATCAACGATGCCGTCGTGATCGGCGACCGCCGCAATTACATAACAGCCCTCATCGTCATCGACGAGGAAAACGTGGTCAAATACGCTCAGGACCACAAGGTGCAGTACACGACCTTCGCCAGCCTCACCAGGGCCGAAGAGGTGGTAAAGCTCATCCAGGACGAGATCCACAAGGTGAACGCCCAGCTCGCCAGGGTGGAGAACATCCGCAAGTTCCGGATCCTCGACAAGAAGCTTTACACGGAAGACGGCGAAGTCACACCGACGATGAAAGTGAAGAGGAAATCGATCAACGAGCAGTATAAGGATTTGATCGAATCGATGTATGAATAGGATAGGCTAAAGGCTAAAGGCGAAAGGCTATAGGAAAAAGAGACAAAACCTTTAGCCCTTAGCCTTTCGCCTTTAGCCTGTCTCATCCCTACGTCTAATCGAAATAATCACGGATTTGGTCCGGGAGCAGGGCCCTGTCGACCTAGAAGAGTTTCAAGGTGATAGTGCGGCCTGCAGTCCTAAGCCAGGGCGTACAGGTTATTTTTTAGCCGCACCCGCCCCTGTTTGATCAGGAGCTCCAGGTGCTTGCCGATCATGCCGCGCTCCCCGTATTCGAAGAAGTACCGCGGGCGGCGCTCTTTGCCGTAGATTATCCAGCTCTCGACTATCTCGTCCATTGTCCTTGGCTGTTCGAGGAACCCGATAAGTTTTCTTTCCCTGCGGTCGATTGCCTCGAGGTACTGGTCGACCATGCCGGTGATGTCGCCCTCCAGAATGCCGGCTTCGTGGGACGTTACGTATATATCGGCGGGGATTTTCAGCAGGCCCTCCATCGACGAGCGGGTCTGCTCGATGTCGGAAAACCGGTCGCCGTACCAGGGGCCGAAGGGCGTCAGGTCGAGGTCGGCAAGGAAGAGGATCCCCGCATCGGGGAAATGGAAGCAGCAATGGCCCGCCGAATGTCCCGGGGTGTGGATGACCTGCAGCCTCGTTTTGCCGAAATCCAGGATGTCCCCGTCTTTAAACTCCCGGCCCGGCAAGCGCTCCCGGTAGTTCATGCGTCCCACGAGCAGGTCGTGCCACAGCCGGTAATGGGGGTTGGCGCTCATGCCGTAGTATTCCATCAAGGACGAAAAGGACGAGTAGCAGGAAGCCTCCCTCTCGTGGACCCAGAGTTGACTTTTCTCAAACAGGTAATTATAACAGGTGTGGTCCTCGTGGCAGTGGCTGTTGATCAGCACGCCGACCCCCTTGGACAGCAGGTCCATGAGAATCTTATCATCCGATCCGGGATCGATAATCGCTTTCACCTCGTCGTCGATGAAAAGCGAGTTGCAGTTGGGGTAGCGCGAATTGTTTTGCCCGGGGATGAAAGTGATGCAGCCAAAGTTTCTAATGTCCATTTTTCAGCCTTTTATTCCAGTCCATACAGCAACAATAATTTAAAAATGCAATATTGCTTCTGTTCTCCCAAAAATCAACGTTTAAGTTAAAAACAAAACCGGAGGTGAATCATGAGCGAAGAAACGAAGAAACCCGGGGGATTGTCGCGGCGCGATTTTGTCAAAGGAGCCGCTGCGGTCGCCTCGCTGGCAGTCGGGGGCGCTGCCCTGACGGGAAGGCCGGCGGAAGCGGCCTGGGGTGACCTGCCGAAAAAGTGGGACCAGACCGCGGACGTGGTAATCATAGGGAGCGGTTTTGCCGGGCTCGCCGCCGCCATCGAGGCGCGCAATGCCGGGTCCGACGTGCTGGTGATTGAGAAAATGCCCGTCCACGGGGGCAACTCGGTGATAAACGGCGGCGACTTCGCCGCGGCGGGAAACAAATTCCAGAAGGAGCAGGGGATCAACGATTCCCCGGACCTCATGTACAAGGACATGCTCAAGGCCGGCTCCTATCTGAACCACCCCGAGCTGGCCAGGATTGTTGCCGACCAGTCGCTTGCCGCCCTCGAATGGTCGGAAAATTTCGTCGGCGCCAAGTTCACGCGGCTCAATTTCCACGGGGGCCACTCCGTTAAAAGGTCCGTCCAGACGGTAAATGCCTCCGGCTCCGAACTCGTCAACAAGATGATGGCCAAGGCCAGGGCACTGGGCGTCAAATTTGAAATGCGCACCAAGCTGGTCAGGCTGATTGCCGATAAAGAAGGAAGGATTGCGGGGATTGAAGTGCTCAAGGGTTATCGCTTCCCGAACGAAAAGACCGGGAAGCCCGCGTTTATCAAGGCCCGCAAGGCGGTCGTCCTCGGCGCGGGGGGCTTTTCCAACGATGTCCGGCTGCGCCAGGTCCACGACCCGCGCCTGACCGACAAGTTCGACTCGACGAACCATCCCGGGGCAACGGGCGAGGCCCTGCTGGCGGCCTGCTCGGCGGGCGCCATGGATGTCCAGATGGACTGGATCCAGCTGGGGCCCTGGACGAGCCCGGACGAGAAAGGTTTCGGCCACGTGCCCCTTTTCTGCGAGAGGCTGGTCGGCTACGGGCCGATGATCGACCCCGGGACGGGCAAACGCTTCTTCAAGGAGACAGGGAACCGCAAGGAGAGGGCCGATGCGATAATCGTCATCGGGCACCCGGTGCTCATCATGGGCGATTCCTATGCGGTCACCAAGCAGGTCTTTCCCAATGCCCTCAAGAAAGGCATGGAGGCCGGCGCAATCAAGAAGTTCGATACCCTGGAAGAAGTGGCGAAGGCCTACAATATCCCCGCCGACAAGTTCCTGGCGGAAATCTCCCGCTGGAACTCCTTTGTCGAGAAGAAGAAGGACGCGGATTTCGACACGATGATCTTCCCCGAAGCAAAACCGACCGCGACGGCGCCTTTTTACGTGGCCAGGCTCTGGCCGCGGGTCCACCACACAATGGGCGGGCTCGTGATTGATAAGAACGCCCAGGTCATCGGCTTTGATTTCAAACCCGTCAAGGGACTTTACGCGGCCGGGGAGGTCACAGGCGGTGTCCACGGGGCCGTCCGCCTGGGAAGCGTGGCCATGACCGACTGTGTTGTTTTCGGGCGCATTGCCGGCACGAACGCGGCAAAGGAAAAGCCCTGGTCCTGAAGGAATTGATAATTTAGAGGAGGTAAAAAATGCGGACGAGAAGAAAAGGCGGTAAAGCCTGGCCGGCCCTGGCTTTAACTGCTTCATTATATTGATGCTGGCGGCAATGGGCGCCTGGGCCGCGCCCAAGCTGCTGCCCGATGCCAAACCCGGCGATTGCGGGGCCTGCCACGGCAAGGACAGGGTAATGCCCGAGAGCCATCCCGATGTGAAGTCAATGGACTGGAAGGGGTGCAAGTTGTGTCACAGGGAAGGCAAGATGGACCTCACCGGCAAGCTGCCGGGGAGCCACGTGCACCAGCTCTCCGGAGTGAACTGCGTGAAATGCCACGGCAGCGAAAAGCCCGAGCCCCTGTCAATGGATAAATGCGTGGCCTGCCACGGCAGCACGGCGAAGCTCGCGGAAAAGACGGCGAAGGTGAAGCCGGAGAACCCCCATACCTCGCCCCATTACGGGACGGAGCTCGACTGCAACCTGTGCCACCACCAGCATGCGAAGAGCGAGAACTACTGCAACCAGTGCCATAAATTCAATTTCAGGGTACCTTGAACAAGGAATCCTGACGCAAAAAAAGGGGGGCCTTTTCCACGAAAGATAAGGCCCCCCCAATCCTTACTTTAAAAGCACCAGATTAATGGCCTGGAGCAGTCCAGTCCCAAATGAGTTTCCAATCCTTGCCTTTTTTAACATAAACCTGCTCAGCATTTATTGACTCATATTGGTCTTTAACGTCGCCTCTAACCTTTATTTCCTGATTTAAGACGCGGCTCAAAAAACGACTGTCCACGCCCACTATGTAATAATTTTTTTTCTCCGGTGTCACTAACACAAAATTTTTCACCAGCTCCGCCCTGGGGTCCGCCATGTCCACCATGTCTTTTCCTGTCATGACTGTGTAAAGACTTTTGACTGTGCCTACAAGTTCCTTCTCGGCCCCAAATGCGCAAATTGGAGAAACAACAACCAGCACAAGAACAGCAATCAGTAATTTTTTCATCATCAAATAACCTCCATCCCTTTATTTGTTCATTTTATACCCGTTTTGCCCGTCGAGCCGGGCGGCTCAACCCGGACCGCTGCCAGGATTAGAAGAAATAGCTGATCTTGATGTAAATATTCGCGGCTGCATCCGACCCGTTTTCAGTGTGGAGTTTGGGTTTGGTTGCAAACATCACGGCCATTTCCGGCAATACCCGGTACTGGGCTGCAAGTCCCAGGGTCCAGTCCTGCTGCAGGTCATAATTGTCGCCTACACCCTCAACCTTGGTCCGTCCGCCGTACATGGCGTATGCCGATGCCGCGACCCAGAATTTGGGGTTGACGTCATAGGAAAGATGCAATTCGCCATAGTAGTTGGGCTCTTTTTTATAGGTCCTGCCCGCTGCTCCGTAATCAGAGTTATCCGTATAGAAGAGGCCTCCGAGCACTAATTGGACATAGAAGGGACCCCAATCCTTTAATGAATCCGAGTTCCGGCTGGAACGACCACCAGTTGGTTCCCATGTTGAAGCCGAGGACCCTGTTGTTCTGGTAATCCCCGGTCGGCGCAGTCACGTAGAGCACTGTGGCGACATGGGTCTTGGTCTGGTAATTGGAGTAGGGCCAGAATCCGGCCATGAACCTGAAGTCGGTCATTCCCTGCGCTTTCAGGTGAGCCTGTGGTGCACCAGTCGTTGCACTGGAGAGATCCGCTTCCTTGTCGCCCCAGGTGAAGAAGGCCGTAACGACCCAGGGGAATTGCCCCAGCTTGCCGTAGTAGGTCGGCCTGAATGTCCACAGCGTTGAATTCACGTCATAATTATCACTGATCTTATTTCCGTCTCTGTACTGTTTATGGCCGGACAGGTACTGGTAGTAATTGACCAGAACAAAGGTGCCCGGGGGTGCGGGGATTCCATCCCTCGCGTCAAGGGCGAATGACGTACTGGCAAACATAAACACCAGCATGAGCGCAAATACACTTAACAGTATCTTTTTCATCCTCCATCTCCTCCTCAAAATTTGTTTTCAGAAATTGGTACCAAAATCGAACACAACACAAAAAAACCTTTCCACCCCCTTTCCTTACCTCCGTATTAGGCATGACTTTCCGCATTATTATAAAGCAACATGCGTACCAAACCGCTAAGTGCAATTATATAACGATAATAATGGTTTAACGCTACTGCTTTGACTATTTTTGGGGAGCAATAATTGACATGTGTTAAAAAGTTAACAGTTGAATTCACGGTCCAACCTTCGTTTTAGGTATCGTCCTGCAATATTTATTGCCGACATGGTCAATACTCCTCGGCAGGCAAGAGGGCCTTGATCCGGGTCCCTTTGCCCGGGGCTGACGAGATCTCCAAAGAGCCTCCCAGGGATGCAGCGCGCTCCCGCATGCTGGGAAGGCCGATTCCCGTCCGGGGGGCCCCGGACCTGGAACCGTCCGCTTTTTTACCAAAACCGACACCGTCATCGATCACGAGGAGAATCACTTTTGGATAGCTAAAAGTCAAGTAAATTTCGACTTGCCTGGCGCTTGCATGTTTGGAAATATTGGTCAGGCATTCCTGCACGATCCGGTAAAGGGCAAGCTCGATTTCCGGGGTGAGCCGCTTCTTGAAACCCGCCGATTCGAATGTCACCTGGATAAAAGGCCGCTTCATTGCCCAGTCGTCGATAAGGCTCTTGAGAGCCGGGATGAGGCCGAGGTGGTCCAGCATCGTCGGCCTCAGGCGGGCCGTTGTCTTCCGCACGGCGTCAGCCAGCATCTCCACCTGTTTCAGCAAGCCGTTGACCCGCTCCTCCTGTCCGGGAAAAGCGCCCCTCAGTGATTCCATGCTCAGGTGAAGCGAAGTGAGGGCCTGTCCGAACTCATCGTGGAGGTCCGAGGCAAGCTTTTTCTTGCCGTCCTCGATTTCGTCGATGAGCCGGCGGGAAAGCCGCCTTATTTCCTCCTCGGCCATTTTTGTCGCGGTGATATCATTGAGGTTGCCGATGACGGCGGGCTGGCCCATGTATTTGGCCGTGGATGCCCGCATATCGACCCAGATCACGGAGCCGTCCTTCTTCAGGAGGCGGAAATCGTAGCGGGCGGGGTATACCTCGCCCTGCTCGCGCTTCAGGCCCCGTTCCTTGACAAACTCCCGGTCATCGGGGTGCACGAAGTCCCAGAAGGGGCGGCCTTCCAGTTCCTTCGCGCTGTCGTAATCCAGCATTTCGACAAGCCTGCTGTTGGCGAACTGCATTATGCCTTTCCTATGGGCAAAAATGCCGGTGAGCGAATTTTCGATGACCGTCCTGTATTTCTCTTCGGACTCCCGGAGCGCCTTCTCGGCGAACTTCCGCTGGGTTATGTCGACAACGAAACCCTCGTACCCGATAATGGCGCCGTCCTCGGAGCGCCGGACAGATGCCGTTATCGTGACATCCCTGATTTTGCCGTTGCGGGTCTTCAAACGCGTCTCGAACTCCCGGACAGCGCCGGAGGGGACAATTGCGTCCCTGAACCTGACCCGCTCTCCGGGGCCGATATAAACGTCCCTGGCGGATACGACCCCCTCGACCTCGCTGCGGGAATCGTATCCCAGGAGTTTAAGCCCGGAGTCATTTATCTCGAGAAAAGTCCCCGCCAGGTCTGTCACGTACATCATGACGGGGGAGTTTTCGAATACCTCTTCGAAACGGTCCAGCATTTTTTTCGTTTTGTCGCTATTGGGGCGGGAGACCGGCGATGCCTTGGCTAACCGATCCCCACTGTTTTCTTCTTTTCTCATTTTATATACATCTGGCGCAGCTTTACCTTTTTACTTATCCGTTACTTATCCGGCGCTCGTCTGTTGTACTGGTGTTCGGGCCTTGAGTTCCTTCCCGGCATGGATAATTTGATTCAGGTGAAAAGTGAAATGAGATGGCGGCAGTATAAAAGGCGGGTATTTCTTTGTCAATGCCGGTTTATCCCGCCGCCATGCTCCAATTATCGTTTAAAAAGCAATCTTATCGGCTCCCTTGAGCCCCAGTATGGCCCTTGCTTCATCGGGGGTCGCCGGCTCGCTGCCGAGCTCGCGGATGATCCGGATAATCTTGGACACCTGCTCGGCGTTGCTCTTGGCCATCCGCCCCTTGTCCAGGAACAGGTTGTCTTCGAGCCCCACGCGGCAGTTGCCGCCGATCAGGACCGACTGCGTGCAGATCGGGAACTGCGCCCGGCCGGCAACGCAGACCGAGAACTCGAATTCGCCGATGTTGCGCTTCGCATGCTCGACCAGGAACATGAGGTTTTCGGGGCTCGCGGAAAGCCCGCCGAGGATCCCGAGCACGAACTGGATGTAGACGGGCTTCTTCACAAACCCGGCCTGGATGAGATAGGCCACGTTGTTGACCATGCCCGCGTCATAGATCTCGAACTCCGGCTTGGTCCCCGTCTCGGCAAACACTTCACAATACTGGCGCAGCGTCTTGAAGGTGTTGGGGAAAATGAAGTCCTCGGTCATGCCCAGCATCGCCTTCTCCCAGGGGTATTTCCACTCGGGGTAGCGGCCCAGCACCGGGAACAGCCCCCAGTTCATCGACCCGGCATTGCACGACGCCAGCTCGGGCTTGTAAGTGGTGACCGGGGCGACGCGCTGCTCCAGGGTCATCCCCGCGCCCCCGCCCGTGGTGATGCAGATAATGGCGGGGCAGCGGCTCTTGACGCTCTTGATTATCTGCTCGACCAGGGCCAGGTCGGGGGAGGGCATCCCGTTCTCCGGGTTCCTGGCATGGATGTGGACGACCGCCGCTCCCGCCTCGGAGGCGCGGACCGCCTCGTCGGCGATCTGCTGGGGCGTGATGGGCAGGTACTCGGACATTGTCGGTGTATGGATGCTTCCTGTCACTGCACAGGTTACGACTATTTTCTCTTTCATATTCTCATCTCCTCTGGATGGTGGTTACGGCATTGCCGGAAGCTTGAAAAGGTCCAGGTTGGAAAAGACGGCCTTCATTTTTCCAGCCTCGATGGACTTGACAATTTCAACCACGGTCTGGTTAACCGGTGTTGGAATGCCCGTTTTCTGTCCGTTCACAAATACGACGCCGTTGATCGCGTCAATCTCGGTTTTGAATCCCTTCTCCAGGTCCTGCAGCATGCTCGCCTTCAGTGCACGGTGCGGCCCGTATAACGCCTGGTAAATTGCGAATTTCTGTTTCATCTCGGCTTCCGATTTGAAACCGAACATCCTCAGGTCGTGGCCCTGCATCGGCTCCAGCGTGATCCCGAGGGCTTCTGCGACTTTCAGCAGTTCCAGCGACAAATGAGAAACGCAGGCAAGCGCCTTTTCATTGTCGAGGAGGTCGCCGTAGGTGCAGCCGAGCGCGGCCGACATGCCGCTCATCGTGGAATTGATGAGAAGCTTGGCCCACCTTATGCCGGGCAGGTTGGTGGTGATCTCGGTCGGGCAGATGATGTTCATGACTTCCGCCACTTTTTTGACCCGCTCGCTGACCGTGCCGTCGGGCTCGCCCACGTCGAGGGTCATTTTCGTCTCCTCGGACGTCAGTTCCGAGACCCCCGGCTTGATCCAGGTAGCGCCCCAGCCCACCGCGCAGCCCAGCACCCTGTCGCGGCCCACATAGGACATGACTTCCTCTTCGGGCACGCCGTTCTGCATTGTCACGACGATGCTTTTCTCGTGAAGATGGGGCAGCAGGCCGGTGAGCGCCGGTTTGTTGGCGGTCTGCTTCACGAGGTACAGGACAAGGTCAAACACGCCCTGCACGGCGTCCGGCGTGGCCGCCTTGACGGGGACGTTGAAATTCATCTTTCCCACGACGGTGGCGCCGTCGCGGTTCAGGGCATCGACGTGCTCCTTGTTGGCATCCACCAGCAGGACGTCGAAGCCCTTTTTGGCAAGTATCGCGCCGGCAATGGTTCCAAGGGAGCCGGCACCCAGTATCATTGTTTTCATGTGTTCACTCTCTTTCTCTTAAAGCTTTTTCAGAATCCTGAGCAGTTCTATCAAGCGGCTGTCGCGCCACTTGGCAATCTCTTCGGTGGTGCGCCCCTGGTCGGCGGGACGGTTCGCCATCGCGGCGTTGACGCCTTCCTGGGCCTGGTCGCCCCACCCTTCCGGGAACTTTTTCCAGTCGGCCATGTCGGCCAGCCACATTTCGGCGGAAGGCCCCATGTGGTGCAGGGCGCCCTTGATCCCGTAGGGGCCGGCGGCCAGCTGGAAGATCATGTTGGACCCCATGAGGGCGAACCTCAGCCCCGGCCCGAAGCACAGCGCCTTGTCGACGTCCTCGACGCTGCAGATGCCGCGTTTGACGATTTCCACCACCTCACGGTAAAGGGCTATCTGGAGCCGGTTGGCGATGAAGCCGAGGGCCTCTTTCTGCAGGAGGATCGGCTCCTTGCCGATGCTGCGGTAAAGCTCCAGGGTGCGGGCGGCCGTTTCATCCGAGGTCTTCTCGCCCTTGGCGACTTCTATCAGGGGGATGAGGTACGGCGGGTTGTAGGGGTGGGCCCCCACGCAGCGCTCGGGGTACTGCGAGTCCCTGGCTATCTCGGAGATAAGGAGGCCCGACGTGCTGCTGGCAAAAATTGCCGTCGGGGAAGCGTGCCGGTCCACCAGCGCCAGCAGTTCCTTTTTTACCGCGTATTGCTCGAGGACCGCTTCCTGGATGAACCCGGCATCTTTGACAGCCTCGGCAACGTCAGTCGTGTAGGTGATCCTGCCGAGCGCTGCCTGAGCATCGGCGGGAGAGATCACGCCCTGTGCCGCCAGGTATGAAAGGGCGCCGCCCACGCGGGTGCGGGCAGTCTCCAGGGCGGCGTCGCTGATGTCGTAAATTACGACGGGCATGTTTTTCCAGGCGAAGTTCACGGCAAAACCCGAACCGATCACGCCGCCCCCGCCGAGGACCGCAATTTTATTTATTGGAAGACCCATTTTATCACCCTCGCCTTTCACGTTTAATAGATCATGATCCCGATGGGGATGACGATACACAGCGCGATTATCGTCGCGATTATGTGCCCCCACAGGATGTGCTTGTAGGCATTGACGTGGGTCAGGCCCGTGACCGCCAGGAAGGTGATGATGACGCCGTTGTGCGGCAGGGCGTCAAAGCATCCGGCCGACATGGTCGCTATCCTGTGGATCAGTTCGGGGTTAAGCCCCAGGGCCACGTACTTGGGTGCCAGGGTCTCCAGGATTATCCCGAGGCCGCCCGAGGCGGAACCGGTGATACCGGCCATGGCGTTCGTGGCAACCGCCAGGGAGATGATCGGGTGCAGGGGCAGGGTCAGCATCCAGGCGGTGATGACCTTGAACCCGGCAGTCGCGGCAACCGCCATCCCGTAGCCGACGTCGGCACAGGTGTTGACGACGGGGATGACCGTGTTGACGGCGCCCTTGTTTATCGTGTCCAGTATATTTTTATACTTGGTCCAGAACAGGACGATGCACGCCGCCACGCCCCCGCTCAAGGCCCACACGGCGTCGAGTTTCAGGATATTGAGCAGGACAACTACCACCACCATGGGGACCAGGCTCATCCACACGTTGGGCAGATTTTCCACGGCTACTGATTCAGCCGCTGTCGCCCCGGCCGAGGTTGCGTAAGTTTCGCCCCTCTGGCGGGCCTTGTTGATCTGGTACTTGGCGTAGAAGAAGTTGAAGCCGATGACCACCACGGCGCCCATGATGCCGAGCAGGGGGGCCGCCATCGGGGTGGAGGCCATGTACTTGGTCGGCATTATGTTGAGGATCTGCGGCGAGCCCGGCAGCATGGTCATCGTGACCGACCCGATGCCCAGGGCAAAGGGGATCATGAACAGGTGCCAGGGAAGGTCCACTTCCTTGAAGAGGGGACGCCCGATCGGGAGCAGGGCGAAGATAACGACGAAGAGGCTGACTCCGCCGTAGGTCAGTGCCACGCCGATCAGGGATATTGCTATCATGACGTTGAGCGGGTTATTGCGCCCGACCACTTTCAGTATGCCCTCGGCGATGGAGCGGGCCGCCCCGCTGTCCTCCATGAACTTGCCGAACAGGGAGCCGGCGAGGAATATCAGGTAAAATTTTGCCGCATAGTTGATGAAACCCTTCATGTACGGGCCGGTGAGCGCGGGCAGGATGTCCATAGACGAGAACAGCGCCACGAGCACGACTGCAAGGGGGGCGATAATGATTATGTGCCAGCCCCTCAAGGCCAGCACGATGATGAAAACGAGAGAAACGAGTATCCCTACGATGCTAAGGGTTGTCGGATCCATATGACTTTGAACCTCCTTTGCTTTGGTTTGACTATCTTCGGTGTGTTGCTTAGTCGAGGCACGCGAAAATGGCAATGGAGGGTACCCCCCATTTTGGAGGGCAATGACCCTACTTTATCAAGGGGATCGGGCGAGTACAGCGCCCGCAGGCAATGTCCAGCAGGACGGGCAGGTAGAGCAGGTAGACCCGGTGACTGGGGAAAGTATTGGAGGGAACTTTTTATTCGAGGATTATAAGCGCATCCACTACGACGGGGCTGCTCCCGCTCAGGATGACAGGGTTGAGGTCGATCTCGCGGACCTGATCGATTTCGACCCCGATCTGCCCCACCGCGACCAGCATGTCTGCCAGCTGCCCCCTGTCGGCGGCTTCCATTCCCCGGACCGCATTGAGGATTTTGCGCCCTTTTATCTCGTCCAGCATTGCCAGGGCATCCGCCCTTTCCAGGGGGGCCCTGCGGAAAGCAGACGTCGCGGAGGATCTCGGTGAAAATGCCGCCCAGCCCGAACATGACACACGGACCGAACTGGCCGTCCCGGGTGAGGCCCATGACCAGTTCACGGCGGCCGCTGACCATTTTCTGCACGAGGACATCGGCCTGCTGCCCATCGAGCCCCGCCTTGATTGCGTCGAAGGCCGCCAGGGCTTCCCTGGAGCTCCGGATATCCACGCGGATCAGCCCCCGTTCGGTCTTGTGGGCTATTTCAGCGGAGCAGGCTTTCATGACCAGGGGATAGCCTATGGACTCGGCCGCTTTTTTGACGGCCGTCCGCTTGTTGACCAGGACTTCCGGCGTTACCGGGATCTGATATGCCGCCAGCACCTGCTTGGATTCGTACTCGGACAGCGCTTTGCGCCCCGTCCGCAGGATATCATTGATCATGGAGATTGCTGATTCTTTATTCATGGTGAAAACCCTTGTTTGCGTAATAAGTGTTCACGTGCCCCAGCGCCCGGAAGACGTCCCTTATTTCGTCGAAAACGGGAACGCCCCTCGCGAGGAACATCTGCCTGGCCTGTTCCTGCATCTCCACGATGTCCATGTCGTCGAGTCCTCTCCTGGGATTGGGAAGGACGACGATCACGGGCTTGCCGGATTCCCTTGCCGCACTGCCGGCCGCATCGGCGAGCTCGGCAAAGGGGGTTATCTTTGCAACGGGCTTGCCCATGGTTATGGCAAGGGACTTGAAGTGGTAGAGCAGGGAAATCATGATCTGGAGGTCAATGTTCTTGTCCTTCGCCCCGAGGAGGAGCACCTCTTTCAGTTTTTGCGGGGGTACGAACGGGTTCGCAATGTCGACAGGGTTGGCCGCACTGGACCCGGGCTTCGGCAGATGGTTCTCGATTTGCGCTTTCAGGTCGGACGGGAAAAGGGGGATCCCTATGCCGTAAGATTCGGCTGCATCGCAGGCGGCCACCCCGAGGGCCCCGCCCCCGCCCAGCACGGAAACATTTTTAAACTTCCGTTCGGGCAGGAACGAGAAGGCCAGGCTTGCCTGGGCCATTTCCTGCATGTCCTGGACCTGGACGGCGTTGACCTGCTTCAAGATGGCGGGCCAGATCACCCTGCTGCCGCCCATGGACGCCGTGTGGCTGACGACCGCCCTTTGCCCCGCCTCGGACAGCCCGCCCTTGTACACTATCACCGGTTTTTTCGCGGCGGCCTGCTTCACCGCCTGGAAAAAGCCTTCGCCGGACTTGATGCCCTCGACGTACATCGCGATCACGCGCGTTTCCGGGTCGTCGCCGAGGTACTGGAGAAAATCCGTTTCCCTGAGGTCCGCGCCGTTTCCGAAACTGACGACCTTGCTGAACCTGAGGCCCATCCATTTCCCCGTGTTGGCAAAGTCGATTGCCATGCCGCCGCTCTGGGAGACGAAAGCGACGGGGCCGCTTTCCCGCGACAGGTCAGGGCCGGGCATGAAGGTGAGCCCGCTCTTCGGGCAGTAGATGCCGAAGCAGTTCGGCCCGATGACGCGGATGCCCTTCGCCGCCACGCGGCGGATCTCCTCCTCGAGGGCATATGCCTTCCGGCGTGCCCAGTTCGCTGAATCCCGACGAGATGACTTCGGCGCCCGCGGCCCCTTTTTCCCGGCACGCCTCGAGCGCCTGCGGCACCAGGCGCGCCCCCACGGCGATGATGGCGAAATCGATTTCTCCCGGGATCTCTTCGATGCTTTTAAAAATATTCAGTCCCGCAAAGCTGCCCCCCTTGGGGTTGACCGGCAGGATCTCCCCCTCGTACCCGATGGCCTGCATGGCCTGCAGGACGCCGTTGCCGAAACTGAAGCCGGACCCGTCGCCGGACACGCCGACGATCGCGATCCTCCCGGGGTGAAAGATTCTTTCATAGTCCGGGAGGGCTGCGCTCCCGCTGACCTGCACGCCATTGCCGGGATTGAATCCTGTGTTGCCAAGTTGATCTCCTTATCCCAAAAAAAAGCGGTTTGTGCCTTCCGCATGGGAACGGAGGGTCGGGTCCTTCCGCAATATAAGTTTGTATCACAATTCAAGCCAAACATTTCTTGTCTAGTAAAAGTTCTTCCCGAAAAGTTCGCGGCTCAGCCCGGTCAGGTCGGCCCATTTCATGGGGCCGCCCTTGTCGGGCGGGAAGCCCGTCGCCCAGATCATCCCCACGTCGATCATCCGCGGGTCGCTCACGATGTTCCTGTCCAGGAGGTCCTTGCCGACCTTCACCATGGCCGTGAGGACGCCTTTCTGGATCTCCTCGGCGGAAACCTCTTTCGGCGGTTTTTTCGCTATGAGGGGCAGGACTTCCGGATCGATTGACCCGTCCTTGAGGAAGAAGCCCTTGCCGGATTTCTTGAGGCCCAGGCGGCCGGCTTCAACCACCTGCTTGAGGGTGTCCTGCTTGATCCCCATGCCCACGAGCACCTTGTAGGGGACATCGATGCCCACTTCATCGATCAGCCTGATCGGCCCCACGGGCATCCCGAAACTCATCATGGCGCCGTCGATCTTCTCGATAGTGTTGCCCTGTTCCAGGCAGTTCAGGACGTCGATGAAATACGGGAGCAGCAGGGCGTTGACGACGAAGCCCGGGTTGTCCCGGCAGACGATGGGCCGCTTCCTGATGGCCGCCGCGAAGGCCAGGAGGTTGTCCACCGTGTCCTGGCTCGTGGTGTCCGAACGCACGATCTCCACGAGCTGCATCAGCCAGACGGGCGAGAAGAAATGGGTCCCGCCGAACCGCTCGGGATGGGTGACGAACCCGGACATGCTTGTTGACCAGCAGCGAGGAGGTGTTGCTCGCAATGAGGCAGTCGTCCCGCACAGCCTGGCAGAGTTCCTTGTAAGGTCTGCTCCTTGACCTTGATGTCCTCGAACACCGCCTCGATGACCAGGTCGACTTCCTTGAACTCCGGGCCGTACTGTGGAGGTTGTCGTCAGGCGGCCCATGAGTCTCGTCAACCGGGGCCGCCAGGCGCTTCTTCTCGGCCATGCCTTCCAGGACCTTCCGGATGAAGTCCTTGCCGGCCTGGAATGTTTCGGGGAAGTCCTTGACGATGACGGGGATCTGCGTGTTCCTCAGGACGTCGATGATTATGCCCCGCCCCATCGTGCCGAACCCCAGCACCGCCATCTTTTTCGGACGGCTTGGGAGTGAAGCCCTTCGTCATCATCCCCTTCGGCTTGTCCGTCAACGTCTTAATGAAGAAAGTATTGATGCTCCCCTTCGCCTCGGGGGAAAGGGCCGTCTGCGACGAAATATTTCTTCTCGAGCTCCAGGCCTTCCTTGAGGGAAAGCCTTGAGCCCTTCATGCATGGACTTGAGGGCGAGCATGGGGCCGGGCAGTTCCCGCCCCTTGGTGACTTTCAGGATGCCCTTGCGGGCCATGGCCGCGACCTCGTCGATCTTGGAGAAGTCCTGGGCGGGCCTCTTCAGCTGGGCCTTGCCGTCGATGATCTCGCGCAAGAAACGCCTTCGCCGCGCCGAGCAGGTCTGCCCCCGCGGGCACCGAGCCGGTCTAATATGCCGAGTTCGAGCGCCTTTGGCCGCCGGGAGAAGCGACCCCTTCAGGATCAGTTCGATTGCCGGGTAGCCGATCAGGCGGGGCAGCCGCTGCGTCCCCCCCGCTCCCGGGAAGAGGCCGACGTTGCATTCGGGGAGCCCGATCATGGTCGCCTTGGCGTCGGTGGCGAGCCTGGCAGTGCACGCCAGGGCCAGTTCCAGCCCGCCCCCCAGGCACACGCCGTTGATCGCCGCCAGCGTCGGTATCTTGAGCTCGCTCCAGGCATTATAGGACTGGTGGAAGCCGTCGAGGACGCTGCTCGCCTCTTCGGCCGAGGTCAGTCCCGCGATCATTTTGGCGCCGGCGCAGAAATTGTCGGGCTTGCCGGAGATGATGATGGCCCCGGCCAGCCTTTTATCCGCCTGGACCGCTTTGACCACCGCGGCAAAATCCTTCACCGCCGCCTCGGAAAGCGTATTCATCGCCTCGCCCGGGACATTGAAAGTGACAACACCGATACCATCTTGCTTTTCCAAACTGAAAATCTTTCCGCTCATCACAAGTCTCCTTGGTTCAAAAAATTATTGGCATATCCGCCAGCTTCCAAACTGATACGAGATACGTTCGGTTCCTTGGCCGCTTAAACCGGCCCGCGCTGCGGGTGTTTTTGGAATAACTGAAAATATCATACCTTTTTGCCACCCACCCTGGGCTGATCTAAGATCAGCCCCTTGTACGGATGAAAAGGAATCGCGCGAGCTCCTCGGGCGGGTCTGCGACCCGCCCGGAATCATGACGCAATCTTTTCCTTTAGCCACCTTAGCCTAAGAATTCACCCCTGCAGCTTCTTCCTGATGTCCTCTCGCAGCACGGTTTTAAGTATCTTCCCGACAGGGTTCCTGGGAATCGCGCTGATGAGTTCGATGCGCTCCGGGACTTTATAAATGGCGATGCCCTTGTCTTTCATGAAGGCCTTGATATCGTCGAGGCTCGGCTTTTCATCACCCTTCGGCACAACGTAGACGCAGAGCTTTTCTCCCAGGGCCTCGTCGGGCATGGAAACGGCCGCGACGTCCATGACCTGGGGTGGCCCAGGAGCATGTTCTCCACTTCCTGGGCGCTGATGTTGTAGCCGCCGCGGATGATGATGTCCTTGGTCCGGTCAAAGAAGCCGATGCAGTCGTTGTCCTTGACCTGGAAGAGGTCGCCCGTGTTGAAGAAGCCGTCCTTGTCGAAGGACTTGGCGGTCATGTCCGGTATCTTGTAATAGCAGGGGATCACGTTCGGGCCCCTGTACCAGAGCTCCCCGACGCCGCCCTCCTTCGGTCAATCTCCTCTTTCGTCACCGGGTCCATAATCTTGAGCCGGAGGTTGCGCCGCAGGTTCGAGTCGATCGTCGGCCCATTTCGAACCCTTTTTCCCGTATTGCGGGAAATGGTCGATCCTCATGTCCAGGTCGGGGATGTCCGCCGGGCCGGCCACGTTGGCGGTCGCCTCGTTCTGGCCCCAGATGTTGGCAAATTCTATCCCCCAGCTCCTCTTCAGCTCCTGCACGGACCACAGCGACGGCGGCGCGGCCCCGATGGTGATCGCATCCATGCCGCTCAGCTGGAACTGGTCCACTTTCGGGTGCTTCAGAAGGGCGTTGACGATAGCCGGGACGAGCAGCGTGTACTGGATCTGCTCCGTCATGAGCTGCATGATGAAGGTCGGGCCGTCAAAGGGATGGTGGAGGGCGAATTTCCCCCCCGTCATCAGCCAGGGAATGAAAATGGTCCCGATCGAGGCCATGTTGACGAGCGGCCCCGCCGTGATCAAATTGCAGCCGGGCTTGATGGGGGCGGATTCATACTTGAAATTCCCCTGGCAAAGCCAGTTGTTGTGGCTCAGCGGGCATCCCTTCGGCCGGGCCTCCGTCCCGGAGGACCAGCACAGGGTGAAGGCATCGTTGGCGTCGATGGTGATCTGATCAAGCTTCCCGGTGACTTCCCCGCGGGACATCTCGCGCAGTTCACCGAAGCGGGATGATCTCCTTGATGGATGGGAAACCCGGGCTGGAGCTGTTCGACCATCTGCCGGTGCTTGAACCCGGCAAATTCTTCGACGGTGATGAAGGCCTTGGCTTCTGTCATGCCCGAGGATGTACTCCGACTTCCGACTGGCGCCATGCCATCGGCATCGGGGGAGATCAGCGCCCCGGCCCGGGTGATGGCGAGGTAGAGCATGGCGAGTTCCCAGATATTCGGCAGCTGGACCATGATGATGTCGTCCTTGCTGATGCCTTTCCTGATCAGGGCCTCGGCGGTCGGCGTCGACTGCCCGGTCGATCTCCCGGAAGGTGAGCCGCTCCGGCTTGAGCCCCGATGAGCGCTTCCTTGTTGGGCGGGTCCGCCAGGGCCACGGCGTCAGGTGTTTTGGCGACGTTTTCCTTGAAGTAGTCGACCAGCGTTTTCTTTCCCCATATCCCCTTGTCGGTCCACTCGCGAATGCTTTCCGCTGAAGCCAGTATCATAATTTCGACCCTCCTTTCTCCAAAACGTTGAAAGTTGTACCAGGAATATCAGTTAGCGCGACTCAAGCGTGTTGCTGAATCGTGCCCGAATTTATTTGCCAAAGCCTGTGATCCTCGGCTATCTCTTTCTTATCTGGAACATCCCGTTGACGATCGTGCAGACGTCGCCCTGCGAGTCCTTCAGTTCCAGGGTCAGGGGCCAGTCGCATTTTCCCGTCTCATCCGCGGTCTTCCGGATCCTTTCCGCGTCTTCGGGAGTCACTGATGCCTCGAGGGTGACATCGGTAGTGGCAGGCTTCCTGTATTTTACGTTTGCCTCCTTGATAAGGGGATAATATTTCTTGAAATCAAATGCTGAGAAAGACAGGACGCCGCCCGTGTAATCGGCCAGGGAGAACAGGGAGCCTGCATAAAGGATCCCGACATGGTTCACGTTCGGCTGCAGCGGGAGCATTATCTTGACATGGCCTTTCCCGAACTCCTGTATCTGCACACCCATTTTCCCGACTATCGGGATGATCTTTTCCAGGTAGGAAACTGTGTCCTTGAATTTTTCCTCTATTGCCATTAAGAACCCCTTTCTTTATTGAACGCCCGGGGCGCAGAGCGCCGGGCGTCCCGTGATTCATGTTATTTGTGTTATCAATCCCGCCGCAATGGCCTCTTGGCGCAGCTGGTCCCGGAAGTCCGGATGGGCTATGGCTATCATGGCGTTGACCCTGTCGGGTATGGGCTTGCGGAAAACGATTGGCTATCCCGTACTCCGTCACGATATTCATCACATCGGTCCTCTGGGTGGTCACAATCGCACCCGGGGGAAGCGCCGCGGTGATCGTGGAGATAACGGTCCCGTCCTTTTTCTTTATTGTCGAGGGGACGCACAGGAAACTTTTCGCAGTGGGGTTCAGTCCACAGCCCCGGGCGAAGTCCGACTGGCCGCCCGTGGAGCTGTACTGGAAGAACCCGACCGATTCCGAGCAGGCCTGGCCCGTGAGGTCCGCCATCAGGGTGACGTTGATGGACATCAGCTTGTCGACCTTGGCGATTTCGTTCGGGTCGTTCGTCATGCGCAGCGGCTTCAACTCGACATTCTCGACGAAATCGTAAACCTCCTGGCTGCCCAGCGCAAAGCCGGCGACCATTTTGCCGTTTATGACCCCTTTTTTTGCCAGCTCCACCATGGAGTCCACGAACATTTCCGTGTGGACCCCGAGGTTCTTCTTGGCTGCAAGCTTGTAGCCGACCGCATTGGACAGGGCGCCCAGCCCGATCTGAATGGTGGCGCCGTCCGGTATCTGCTCCACTATGTGATCCGCAATATGCTGGTCAACATCGGTCGAGCTCTCCTGGGGCAGGGGGGGCAGCGGATGGTCGTGCTCGCAGATCCAGTTCACCTTGCTGACATGGATGCGGTGATGCATGCCCTTTACCCGCGGCTGGAATTTGTTTACCTGGACGATGAATTTATTGGCCACGGCTTCCGCTTCGCTGTTTATGGCAACCCCCATGGCGCCGTAATACATGTATCCCTCATCGTCGGGCGGAGATACGTCGGTGATGAGCGTGTTCACCTTGTAATAGTTCTGCACCGCCCACCAGGTCTTGGAAAAATGGACGGAGTTGACTGTGACGTTCCCCGCCTTGAAGAAGGCCCGTTCGTACGGCCCGTAAAAAACTGTGTGATAATTGATGCGCCCGATGTATTTCGGCGACTGCAGGAATTTGAAAGGATGCAGGGCCAGTCCTGTTATCAAGTGCACATCCTCAATTCATCCACCCTGTCGCCCAGCGCCTCCAGCAGCTGGATGGGCGCAGCCGAACAGGGGCCAAACCAGCACCTGTCTCCCGATTCAACCTTCGACGCCGCTTCCTGAACACTCACGAGCTTGCTGCGATATTCTTCTTGCCAACCCATACTTTTCCCTCCTTTTTTAATTTATGGCCGTCTCGTTCAATCGAGATCTATGAACCCGTTCGCGCAGTTGATCTAAGTGTAACTCCTGTCATTCTGTAAAGCGCTCGGAATAATCAGGCGTCTGACCGGTTCCACTGGGCATTACTGGTTATTCTTCATGCTCGCTCGAATATTGTCGCCGGCGCCATGCCGCCGCCCGTGCATAGTGATACCAGCGCGTAGCGGCCCTTTCTCCTCCTGAGCTCGTGGATGGCGCTGACGCTCAGGCGGCAGCCGGAATTGCCCACCGGATGGCCGAGGGCCAGGGCGCCGCCGTTGACGTTGAGCTTCTCCATGTCGGCCTTGAGCTCCTTGGCCCAGGCCAGCGGGATGGGCGCGAAGGCCTCGTTGATTTCGAAAATGTCGATGTCGTCCATCTTCAGTCCCGCCCGGTCGAGGACTTTCGGGGTCGCGTAGATCGGGCCCGTGAGCATGATCTGCGGCTCGGAGCCGATACCGCGTTGGCGACGACCCGGGCCAGGGGCTCGAGCTTGAGCTCTTTCACTTTTTCTCGCTCATGAGGACAACGCGGAAGAGCCGTCGGTGATGGTGCTCGAAATGCCCACCGTGATCCATTTGGTGTTGGGCAGGACCTTCAGGGTGCTGAGCGACTCGCGGCGTCGTTTCCGGCCGGATGGTCTCGTCGGTGTCCCGCGTGATCTCGTTGCCTTCCTTGTCGACGCCCTTCATGGGCATGATCTCGTTCTTGAAACGGCCCTCCTGGGTCGCCTTGTGGGCCTTCTGGTGGCTCGCGATGGCGAAGTCCTGGCACTCTTCCAGGGTGATCTCCCATTTGTCGGCGATCATCTGGGCCGCCGCAATCTGGTCCGGCCGGCCGTACTTGCCGGTATACCACTTGCCGAAGGGGTTGCCCATCGGCTGTCCGGTGTAGAGCGTGCCGTTCATGTCGGAGAACATCGTGTACTTGGTCATGATCTCGCAGCCGCTGGCGATCACGATGTCCATGGTGCCGGAAGCGATCATGCCGTGGCGAGCTGGATGGCCGTGAGGCTGCTGCCGCACTGCCGGTTCACCGAGACCCCGGGGACCGATATGGGGAATTTCCTGGTGGCCAGGATGCCCGAGCGGGGCAGGGTGAATCCCTGCTCGCCAACCTGGTAGACCGTCCCGCCGATCACGTCCTCCACGAGGGCCGGGTCGAGATCGATCCGCTCCACTACTTCATCAAGCACGGCCCCCAGCAGTTCCGGTGCGCTCCAGTTGCGCAGGTAGCCGTTCTGCCTGCCCACGGGGGTCCTTACAGCACTGACGACAAACACGTTACTCATTAGACACCTCCATCAGGGTTTTATTTGCACTTATGATTTGACTCAATAGCCCGCTCATACGCAGCGCCTGCCGCCGAGGGAGCCTTCGAGTTCCCGCATCACCTTGAGCTTCTCGATGGTCGCGGCGAAAATCCCGGCAGCCCGGATTATATCCTTCCTGGTGCTGCCGCACCCCACGCTGAACCGGACGGTCCCCTGGGCAATGTCAGGGGGCAGGCCGAGGGCTTCGACTACATGCGATACCTTTACCTTCCCAGCCGTACAGGCCGACCCTGCCGAAATTTCCAGGCCCCGCCTGTCAAGGTCCCTGACGATGTCCTCCGCGGGGATCCCGCCGATCGAGACACTCAGGATGTGCGGCAGCCTCAGCTCAGGGTGGCCGTTGACCCGGAGTTCCGGGCAGGCCTCGAGGAGCCTCAGCTGCAGGAGGTCGCGCAGGCCGCCCATCAGCTCCAGGCGCGACGTTATATCCTGTGCGGCCAATTCGCAGGCTTTGCCGAAGCCGGCTATGGCCGGGACATTCTCGGTCCCTGCCCGCAGACCGTTTTCCTGGCGGCCTCCCGTCAGCAGGGGGGAGATCTTCAGGCCGCGCCGGACGTAAAGGGCCCCGGTCCCCTGCGGCCCGTTTATCTTGTGGCTGGAGAAGGAAAGCAGGTCGGCGTTGAGCCGCTCGACGTCCACCGGGATCTTCCCCGCGGTCTGGACGGCATCGGTGTGAAAAGCAATCCCCCTGCGCCTCGCTTCCCTGCCGATCTCCTCTATCGGTTCTATGGTGCCGATCTCGTTGTTACCGTGCATGATACTGACCAGGACGGTGTCCGCGCCGAGCGACTGTGCCACCCTGCCAGGATCGACCAGTCCCTGGGAATCGACCGGCACGTAAGTGACCCTGAACCCCTGCCGCTCCAGGAGCCTGCACGTATTCAGGACCGCCGGGTGCTCAATGGTCGGAGGTCACAATATGGCGCCCCCTGCCGCTGCAGGCTTCGGCTATCCCCCGGATCGCCAGGTTGTCCGACTCGGTCCCGCCGCTGGTGAACAGGATTTCACCGGGGCTGGCGCCAATGAGGGCGGCCGCCTTTTCCCTGGCTGACTCCACGGCGACCCTGGCAGCCCTCCCGCGCGCGTGAATGCTCGACGGGTTGCCGAAACCGCCGCGCAGGAAAGGCAGCATCTCCTTCAGGACCTCCGGCCGCACCGGGGTGGTGGCGCAATGGTCCAGGTAGATCCCTTTCATCACTCTCCCAGTGCCTGCCGGCACAGGTCGGTGATCATGAAAGTTGCCAGGCCCTGTTCCGTGCACTTGGCGCCGAGGGCGTCGAGGCACATGGGACAGAGGAAAACCATCGCGCGGGCCCCGCTGGCCCGGGCGTCCCGGATATTCTCATCCTGGTAGGCGGGGAACCTCTCACCCCTTTTCGCGAAGCCCTTCAGGTCCTGGCCGCAGCACAGGGCGTTTTCGCGGTCGTAGATCCGGTGCACCCTGGTGACGCCGATCAGCGCGAAAATCTCGTCCAGGAGCGGCTCCTTCCAGGGGGTGAGCCTTGATGCGCACGGCCGCTGGTAGGCCACGGTGATATTCAACGGGCGGATGGCGCCCCTGTTTTCTTTCAGCCGGTCGCGCAGGAATTCAAATATGTGAACGGGTTTGAAGGGCAGTTCGATGCCGTACTGCGGCGCGATCCCCGCCAGCAGGGCGTAGCAGTCGTCGTGGAGCAGCACGACCTCGTCGCAGCCAAGCGACGCGTAGCGGTCCACGAGGGGCTTGAGCCCCTCTCTCATCCTGGTTTCGTTCCCGAGGTGGGGGAAAATCACGTTGCAGAAGAAGTGGCGCCCCCTCACGACCGGCATTCCCTCGAACAGGGCGCCGTCGGCCTTGCGCGGGAGGTTACCCTCGATCGTGCACACCGAAAGGACGCGGCTCGCCTTCACCTGCGGGGGCTTGAACTCGTCCTTCACGGAGAAGCGCTCGACCATCGCCGCGAAGAGCTTGGGGTGGACGTAATCCCCTCTTTTTTCCATGTGTTCGAGGATGAGGTCGAAGGGGCGGGCGCCTCTCGTGCAAAATTCATTGCAGGCGAAGCAGGTGATGCATTTCTTTATCCAGTCGGCCTCTCCCTTCTGCACCAGTTTTTTGAACGCCGCGGCCCCCGACTTCAGGTCAAAATCCATGTAAGCGCAGCGCGCCAGGCATTCGCCGCAGAAATCACACTTGCCCGCGTCAAACATATTTGGATCCTTTCGATAATCCCGCTTCGCAGCGGGGGGTTCAAGTCCTCTCGAGCGTGAATCGTCTCGTCTCACCGGGCGGGTCTGAGACCCGCCCTTACAAACTGCCTGTGGATCACTCTCGTCCCCTCAATGTTCTTTTATCCCCAGGATATCCCGGGCGATGATCATGATCTGTACCTCGTCGGTCCCGCCGCCGATCTGCTGCAGCTTGGCGTCGCGCATCATGCGCTCGACGGGGAATTCTTTCATGTAGCCGTAGCCGCCCAGCACCTGCACCGCTTCGGTGGTGATTTTCATCGCGGCGCGCGCCGTGAAGAGCTTGGCATAAGACGCCACGAGATTCATGTCCCGATGGAGGCCCATGTCGGCCATTTTTGCGCCCTTATATGTGATCAGGCTCGATAATTCGATATCCATGGCCATGTCGGCGAGCTTCGCCTGGATGAGCTGGAAAGAGGCAATGGGCTTGCCGAACTGGACCCTCTCCTTCGCATACTTGAGGGCGCATTCGTAAGCCCCCCTGGCCATGCCCAGCGACATCGCGCCGAGGCAGACGCGCTCCGTGTTGAGGCCGCTCATGAGGACGAGGGCGCCCCTGTTTTCCTTTCCCAGGAGGTTTTCGGCGGGGACCTCGCAGTCCTCGAAAATCAGCTCCCCCGTGGGCGAGCCGCGCCAGCCCATCTTCTCGAACTTCTTCCCCCGCTGGAAACCGGGGAAGTCCTTTTCCACGATGAAAGCCGACACGCCGCCGGCGCCTTTCTCCATTGCCGTCTTGGCATAGACGACAAATACATCCCCGACGGGGCCATTGGAAATGAAGATCTTGGAGCCGTTGAGGATGTATTTGTCCCCCTTGCGGTCCGCGCGCAGGCGCATGGACATGACGTCGGAGCCGGCGGACGGTTCCGTCATGGCCAGGCCCCCGATCTTTTCGCCGAGGCACAGCGGCGGGAGGTATTTTTTCAGTTGGCCGTCGTTCGCGTTGCGGCGGATGTTGTCGATGCACAGGCAGGCATGGGTCCCCCATGATGCCGCCGTGGACGCGCAGGCTACCGAGATCTCCTCCCCGACGATGCACATTTCCGTGTAGCCCGCACCCGCGCCGCCATACTCTGCCGCGGCCGTGATGCCCAGGAGCCCCATGTCCCTGAGCTTGGAAAAACTCTCCGCGGGAAAGCGCTCGTCGCGGTCTATTTCGTATGCCAGGGGAGCCACTTCCTTCTCGGCGAAATTCCGCATGGTCTCCCGGAGCATTTTCTGCTCTTCGGTGAATTCAAGCAACATTGATCGGCCTTTCTTGAGAAATCGGGCACCCGTTTTCACGGGTGCCCCGATGAAAATCCATGTTAGAAAATCTTTTTCTTGATGAGCCCCAGCTTCCGGGCCTCTTCCGTCAGTTCGTCGCGGAACTTCGGGTGGGCGATTTTGATGAGCGCCTCGGCCCTTTCCGGTTCAGTCCTTCCGTAGAGATCGGCAACGCCGTATTCCGTGACAACGAAGCCGGTATAGTGCCTGGGTACGGTCACGCGCGCGCCCGTGCTGAGGGACGGGACGATCCTCGAGCGTGTGCCCTTCATGGCCGTCGAGGGCACCAGGTTGATGGCGCGTCCGCCGGGCGACCAGAAGGAACCGACCACGAAGTCGAGCTGCCCGCCGGAGCCGCTCCTCATGCGGTGGCCGTAAGACTCGGAGCATATCTGCCCGTAGAGGTCCACCTCGACGGAGCCGTTGACGGCCACCATGTTGTCTTCCTGGGCGATGACGCTGATGTTGTTGGCGTAATATGTCTGGCGATACTCGCACATGGGGTTGTTCCCGAGCCAGCTGTAGAGTTCCTTGTCTCCCATGGTGAAGGCGAGGACGACCTTGCCGGGGTTGACCTTCTTGTACTTGCAGGTGACCACGCCTTTATCGACGAGATCGTATAAGCCCGCCGGCGCCATTTCCGTGTGGATGCCGAGGTCCTTGAGGTTGGAGTCCAGCAGGAGCTTGCTGATCATGGCGGGGACGGCGCCGATGCCGACCTGGAGGCAGTCGCGGTCCTTGATGAGGCCGACGACGTTCTTGGCCATATTGATCTCGACTTCCGAGGCCTGGGGCGTGGGCACCGGCGGAATGGGATTCGGGTTCTCCACGAAGGCGTCGAACATGGAGACAGGGAAATTCGTCTCCCCGAACGTCCGCGGCATGTTTTCGTTCACTTCGCCGATTATCAGGCCTGCCATCTTCATGATTGTGTAGGTATAGAAAGTGTCGAGACCGAGGTTGACGAAGCCGTGCTCGTCAGGCGGCGTGCACTGCAGGACGATGATGTCCCGGCGCGGGTAGATGCGGTTGCGGTGCGGCAGCTTTAAGCCGATATCGGAGCTCTGGCAGGGCCAGAAATTCGCCCACTCGCTGTCCGCCAGGGCCTGCTGGTGAGGCATCGGGGAATAGAAAGCGGGGACCAGGGTGAAGGTGTCGCGGTACTCCGGCTGAAAAATCTTGTAAGGGCGAAGCACCAGCGCGTAAGTGTAATCCACGTCCTTGAGTTCGCCCTTGCGGTCCGCAATGGCGTCCATGATCGGCATCGCCGGCTGCCCCAGGCACAGAGGAGTCCAGAGGCGGTCACCGGATTTCACGAGTTTCGCAGCTTCTGCCGCAGTCATCAGTTTGCTTTTGTAGATGTCTTTCCAGCTCATAAATCCCCCTTTTTTATTAGTTTGCAGATCTCCTTTCAATTCACAAAGGCGTCCCTCACTGTATTGTCTGTCCCATCACCCCCTTCTGTCGTTTTTTTAATGCCTCACGGATGAGGCTTCCCTCACTTATTTCTTGTCTGATATCCCCGCGAGTCTTTCCGCCGCCCTGCGGTCCCTCTTGAAATCGGTCATGAAGCGGAAATTGAGCCGCTGCGTTGCCGGGGGCCCCGCGGCAATGACGGAGAGGACCACGGTCGGGGACGCGAGGCCCGAAAGGGACTCGCAGAGCCGGGCCATCTTGATCCGGTCCATGGTGTCGGCGCCGTCGCGCCCCTTGTGGTACTTCAAAAGGAGCTCGCCCACTTTTGGTATCTTGAGGTCCCGGGAACTCGGCCGGGTGACCAGTATCCCGCCGCCCAGATCGGCAAGCCTCTGCCCCGTCCGCAGGATCGCATCGTTCATGTAAAGCTTTGCCGCGTTGATGGTCAGCGATTCGGGAAGCATTACTCCCGATGGCGGTGGGCACGGCCAGTGCCGCGGAACCGGCCACCATGCCCTGGAGGGTTTCGGCATCCACGCTCATGTCCACGAGCTTGTCCTGGACATGGGATTTGCTGACCGCCCCGTTGTAGTCCGCCATGGCCAGGCCCGCGCCGATGCACAGGTCAATGTAGCCGCAGCGGCAGGCCGATGAGGCAAAGCGCTGGAAATCCGAGAAGCGGTGCACGAGGTCCCGCGAGGCCTTCCATTGCCCGCAGAGGAAAACCCTCTCCCACGGGATAAATACGTTGTCGAAGAGGATGTGGGCGCTCTGGTGCATGCCGAAAGCCGACGTTGCCGATGTCTTCCGGCTCCATGGCAGTGAACTTCGCGTTCACGCAGGCGGAATCGTTCACGTGGATGACGCCCTCGGCGTCGCCGGGCACGGCGAAGGCCACGGCATAAGGTTCGTCATCGGGCCCGAGGGCCGTCGTCGGGACCACGAGGCGCTCGTGGGCGATCGGTGCCCCCGACTGCTGGAGCTTGGCGCCGTTGACGACAATGCCATCCTTACGTTTCTCGACGATGCGGATGAAGAGGTCCGGGTCTGACTGGGCGCTGGGCGGCTTCGAGCGGTCGCCCTTGGCGTCGGTGATGTTGCCGGAGACGGCCAGGTCTTTTTCCTGGCACATCTTCATGTAATTCCGGAAGCGCTGATGGTATTCGGATTTGCCGCCGCGCCTCCAGTTCGTAAGTTACCGACCACAGGGCGTTGATAACAGCCCCCGCGACGCAGCGCCCGCCGAAACAGCCGCCCGTATGGCGCATCATGGCCCGCTGCAGCCTCATGCGGGCGAGGAGGTCTTCCTGCGACTGGACGATGTTGAGGAAGCGGTTGATCTTTCCTCCGGTGAGGGGGCTTTCCGCCACGATATATTTGTGGACCTCGGGGTCGAGGCCGGGGTCGCTCGCCAGGTCGTAGGTGGCCGCCAGCGAGTTCACGGCGGGCCTCATGGCCGGGTGGTCCCAGAACTCGCGGACAGGCTCGCCGTCGATGTAGACGAGTATTTTCATCCGGGCCAGGGATTCCACGTATTGCTTTCCGTTCATCATGAAATCAATCCTCCAGTTGTTCTCTTGCGGGCCCATGTCCCGCATTTGCCTTCCGCGCGGTCGGTCCGGTCTTTCAGGGGCCCTTCGGGCGCGCCGACTTGTGCCTTGCGGCCCGGGCCCTTTCCGCCGGATCTAAGTTTATCAAGCAGAAACAGTGCCATAGTTTTTTTTTGTAAGTAGCTTTGCTGACAGGCTTTTACAGCTTTGCCAAACACCGTTGAGAATCTAAAAAGTCAGAGAGAGGACAAGTGTTAATATCTCGACAGCCCGGGATTTGACTTCCTGCAGCCGGTTCAGGCGTAAAGGTCGGCGTTCCTCTGGACCGAGATCCCGAGTTTTTTCATCCTGTGAATCAGGGTCGTTCTCTTGATCCCCAGGATAGATGATGCCCCGTTGGCGCCGCCGACTTTCCCGCCGGTGGCCTTCAGGGCGTTGAGGATGTGCATTTTTTCCAGGTCTTTCAGGTTCATGGGCAGCTCGCCGGCGTGGGCGCCGACCTCTTTCGGGCGGATCTCGGGGAAGCGGATCTCGGGCTCTCCCAGGATGACCGCCCGCTCGATCACGTTGGCCATCTCCCGGACGTTCCCGGGCCATGAGTACGATACGAGCCGTTCCATCTCCTCCGGCGGGATCGAGGGGTAAGGCCGGTTGTACTGGGAACAGAAGAGCTTGAGGAAATGCTTTGCCAGCGGGATGATATCGTCCTTGCGCTCGCGCAGCGGGGGCATGTGGATCGGGAACACGTTGAGCCGGAAAAAGAGGTCCGGGCGGTACCTGCCGTTTTGTACCTCCTTTTCCAGGTCCTTGTTCGTGGCCGCGATGAGGCGGAAATCGGAATAGAGGGTCTTTATCCCTCCCACCCGCTGAAACTCCTTTTCCTGGAGGACTCTCAGGAGCCTGCTCTGGGTCGCAGGGGGGAGTTCCGAGACCTCGTCGAGGAAGATCGTGCCGTTGTGGGCCAGCTCGAAGCGCCCGGGCTTCATCCGGCTGGCCCCCGTAAAGGCCCCCTTCTCGTGGCCGAACAGTTCGCTGTCGATCAGGGTTTCCGGCAGTGCCGCGCAGTTGACCCGGATGAACGGGCCGTTCTGGCGGGTGCTCTCGCGGTGGATGGCCCTGGCAATCAGCTCCTTGCCGACCCCCGTCTCTCCCTTGATGAGGACGGTTGATTTCGTGGGCGCCACCTTGTGAATGAGGCTGAGCCTGCTCATCATCGCTTCGCTCGAGCCGATGATGTCCCCGAAGGGACGGAACTCCTCTTTTTCCTCCTGGTAGTAGCGGTTCTCCGCGATGAGCTTTTCGTTGAGGCTGGCTATTTCACCGTAGGCCTGGGCGCGGTCGATGGAGACGGCTATCTGGGAGGCCAGGGCGGAAAGGAGCCTCAGCTGGTCGGGATTCAGCTCTATCGAGAAGAAGCGGCTGTCCTGGTAGAGGATGCCGGTCACGACTTTGCCCAGGAGGAGCGGCGTGATGATCATCTTTCTCAGCTCATTGGTTGTCCCGGTGTTCTTCTCCCGCTGGACGATCTTGCTTTCACTGCCGGCCGCCGCGAGACTGATCACCTTGCGGATATCACGGAAATCGGGGTGGTTTACATCTTCCTTCCGGAGGTTCCGGGATGCCACGATCCGGAAGACGGAGGTTTTCTTGTCCCTGATGAATATGGCGGCCCTTTCCGCTCCGGTCAGCCGTGAGATCGAGCTTATGATGTTGGTGAGGAGATGTTCCGTGCTGTTTTGCGTGGTCAGGGCATTGCCCATTTCGACGATTACATCGTAGAGGCGCTGCTCCGATTTCTCATCTTCGCTGCTGATCAGGGATTTGAGGTCCGGCGGGAAGGCCGACTTGGCCGCGCGTTTCAGGAAGTCCCAGGCCTTGCGGGCGGCGGTCTCCGCCTGGGGCCAGTGGTTGAGCTTCAGGTAAAGCCTCGTGAGATCAATCCGCGTCTTGGCCAGCTCGTGGAGGGCCCCGATCTGTTCCAGGGATGCCTCTATTTCCAGGAGCTCCCGGAGCTTGTCCTTCGGCTTGACGTCATCCTCTAGGTACTTGATATAAAGCCTTCGTATTGATCCGTAAACAAGGGGGTTGAGCTGCTCTTCCTTCATCTCGCCGAGGAAGTTCAAAACCGAGCCGAGTTCGATGGGTGAAACGCCGCGCTGGTGCAGGATGAAACCCGGCTCGAAGATATGGCAGGCATTCAGGGTATGGTACCAGCTCGATTTTCGGATCCTGAAAAGCACATTGAAGTGCTCGGCGGCTTTATCGAAGTTGCCCTCCATGCACTCGATATTGGCGAGCCCCACCCCGGCGAAGATCTCCGCCATGGGCGTCGATTCTTTCCGGCAGATGTCGATGACCATTTCGAAGTAGGCCCGGCTTTCCTTTATGTGCATCATTTCCATGAGGATGAGGCCCGATGTGGCCAGGGCGAAGCATACCAGGGGCCAGTTCTGGTTTTTCTTCGCCTCGGTATAGATGGTCTCGGAGATGCCGAGCCCCCGCTGCGGCATTCCCAGCTGCGTGTAGCAGTGCGACAGGTGAAGGGCCGTGAGGAGGGAAAAATCGTCGTCGGCCGCCTGCTCGAGCTCGCCGAGCGATTCCTCGTAGGACTGCACGGCCTTCAGGAGGTCTCCCCTGATCAGGAAAGACAGGCCCTGGAGCTGCAGCCCCCGCTTGTGGAGGTCGCGGTCTTCGATTTTCTTTGATCATGTCCCATGCCGTTTCAAAATGGGCGATGGCCTGCTCGTACTGGAAACTCATCCAGCAGTTCTGGCCGATGAGGAGTTCCAGGGACGCCCGGGCCCGGATATCATTGAGCCGGGTGGCAATATCCTTGGCCGCGATCAGCCACGGCTTGATCCGTTTTAAATTGGGGTGGAGCAGTGAGAGGGTGGCCCTCCTCTCCAGGGCCGACATCAGTGTCCGGAATGTCTCCGGGGAGGGCAGGGAGCCCTGGACGACGCCCCGTTTTTCCATGAACGCGAGCAGCTGATCATAGTACCGTATCGCCGAGCAGATCCGGTGATTCGCCTCCTCCTCGAAGGCCGCCTTGAGGATGACCTCCTGGTCGCTCTCGTCGATGCCGGCAAGCAGGCAGATATTGGCTATCCTCAGGGTGTTTTCGCTGGTTTCCGGCAGATGCTTTATGAGGACGTTGACGGCATGGCGGTAATTTTGCGCCTGTTCCCTTTCCGGGATGTCAGACAATATTTGTTCCCGGGGGAATGGCTTTGTCCATTCGTAAAGCCCACCCCCGTCTTTAACGGGTGATATCCAGTGATGATGCTCGAGAAACGAAATGACCGAGAGCAGGTGGGAGGGGCGCACCCCCTCGATTTCGGCAAACCAGTCGATGGAAAATCTTTCCGGAAACGCGACGAACCGTGCCAGGGTAGCTCTTTCCACAGGGGAAAGGCGGGAGAGGTTCACCGGCCGCTTTGCCATACTCCCTCCTTTGGTGAAGTAGGCCCGTGTATAGCATTGCCGGCCAGGGGAAGTCAAGAAAAGTGTCGATATGTTAACACTTTTATCGATCGTTCCCAGGGCCCTTTCCCATCGCCGCAGCGGGTAAGCCATTAATTATCTTACTTATTGACAATCCTTCCCTCATGGCACTGCGCTTGCTCAACAAAAGTGTTGCTTGACAAAAAAAGGGAGGTGCAAAGGGATGGACTTTCAGCTGAGCGACGAGCACAGGATGTTCAAGGATTCGATTGCGAACTTCGCGGCCAAAGAGATCGCGCCCATAGCCGAGGAGATCGACCGCAAGGACGAGTGGCCCCGCAAGGCCTCTGGAAGAAGCTGGGCGACCTGGGGATTATGGGCATTACAGCGGACCCGGAATACGGGGGGGCGGGCGCGGATATCCTTTCGGCCTCGCTGGCCGGGGAAGAGCTCGCGAAGGTTTCGGCCGCCGTGGCCCTCTCCTGGGGTGCCCATGCGAACCTCTGCTGCAATAACCTCAACAACAATGCCAGCCCCGAACAGAAGAAAAAGTACCTGCCGCCGCTCTGCACGGGCGAGCACATCGGAGCCCTGGGGCTCACCGAGCCCAATGCCGGCTCGGACGCCGTCAACATCCAGACAACCGCCCGCAGGGAAGGCGACCACTACGTGTTGAACGGCACGAAGACCTTCATCACCAACGGTCCCATTGCCAGGACCATCATCCTGTATGCCAAAACGGACAAGAGCCTCGGCCCCAAAGGGATCACGGCTTTCATCCTGGACACGAAATTCCCCGGGTTCTCCGTTTCAAAGAAGCTCGAGAAGGTCGGCAACAGGGGCTCGGAAACAGGCGAGCTTGTCATGGAGGACTGCATTGTCCCGGCTGAAAACGTCATCGGCAGGGAGAACATGGGGATCGCGGTGATGATGGCCGGCCTCGACGTGGAGAGGGCGTTTTACGGGACGTTCGCCCTGGGCATTGCGGAGGCTGCTTTCGCGGCGGCCGTCAAATACGCAAAGGAGAGGGTCCAGTTCGGGAAGCCCATCGCTGCCTTCCAGCTCGTCCAGCAGAAGATTGCCGATATGTACACCCGGATAGAGCACTCGCGGCTCATGTGCTACAAGGCCGCGGTGCTTGCGGGTTCAGTGAAACACGGCGGGAAGGGCACCGAGGTCCACAAAATAGCGGCATCGGCCATCCTGTTCGCGGCCGAAACGGCTGTCTGGGTCGCCGAGGAGGCCGTCCAGATCCACGGCGGCTACGGCTATTGCCTCGAGTACCCCGTCCAGCGCTTCTGGCGCGATGCCAAGCTGGGGACAATCGGAGCAGGGACTTCCGAAATGCGCAGGCTGATTATCGCCAGGGAAATATTCAATATCTGAAAGGAGGGAGCAATGGAGAAGCTTTTTTATGAAGACTACAAGGTGGGGGAGGTCTTTGTCTCTCCGGGCAGGACAATCACCGAGACGGACATCGTCCTCTTCTCGGCTTTCACCGGCGACTGGCATGAACTCCACACGAACGTCGAGTATGCGGCAAAAACGCCTTTCAAGGGGCGTATTGCCCATGGGATGCTCGGGCTGGTCACTGGAATGGCCCTTCTCTTCCGGCTGGGCCCCTATGTCGTCCTGCCAAGGAGTTTCATAGCCTTTTACGGCATGGAGTCCGTCCGCTTCACTGCTCCCGTCCGGATCGGCGACACGATCCACGCCGAGTGCACTATTACGGCCATGTCGGAAAAGGACGCCCAGAGGGGCATTATCGAGGCCCGCAACGAAATCAAGAATCAGAAGGGGGAAACGGCAGTCGTCTACGTGACGAAGCTCATTGCCGGCAGAAAACCCATCTGATCAAAAAAGAAAAGGAGTGGTTCTATGACGAAAAAAGTCGCAATCGTTGCAGCCGCCCAGAATGCCGGCGCTGAATCGAAGGACAACTTCTACGACCAGGCCTACCGGGTCACGAAGGAGGTCCTCGACAAGGCCGGCCTGACGCGCGACGAAGTCGGAAGCGTGGTCAGCGCCTCCTCGGACGTCTTCCACGGGGGGATATCCTGCGCCAACTCCTATTACTGGGACCCGACGGGCGCGTTCCTGAAGAACGCCTCCCGGCAGGACGGCGAGTCGCTGTTTGCCCTGATGTACGCGAGTCATGCGGATCGTAACCGGCCATTTCGACACGGTGCTGGTCATCGGCCTGTGCAAGGGGTCGGAGAACCCCGAGCTGGATGCCTGCACCCTCATGTATTCCGACCCGTTTTACCTGAGGCCCCTCGGGCTCACGGAAACGATGGCCGCGGCCCTCCAGATGAAGCTCTACATGCAGAAGTACAGGGTCAAGAAAGAGCAGTGCGCCAAGGTCGCCGTCAAGAACCTCGGCAACGCCCTGCGCAACCCCTACGCCCACCGCAAGGGCCGCTACACGGTGAAGGAGATCCTGCAGTCGGACATGGTCGTGGACCCGCTGACGGCCCTGCAGTGCGCCCCGAAGTCGGAGGGGATGGTAGCCCTGCTGCTCGCCTCGGAGAAGAAGGCGAAGAAGCTCACGGACAAGCCGGTGTGGTTCAGGGGCTTCGGAGTCCTCCCTCGACCAGTACATGATCGGGGACCGCGACCTGCTCGACGGGGCAGCTGAAAAACGCCGCCGCGCGGGCCTACAGCATGGCGGGCATCAACGAAGCCCCTCAAGGAGATCGACCTGGCGGAAATCACCGAGCCCTATGCCTTCCAGGAGCTGATGTGGTACGAGCAGCTCGGGTTCTGCAAGCCCGGGGAAGGGGGAAAGCTGATCGATAAGGGCTTCACGGACATCGACGGGGAACTGCCCGTCAATGCCGTCCGGCGGCGTCCTGGCGAACAACCCCTATGTCTCGCGGGGCCTGCAGCGGGCCGTCGAGGCCTTCCTCCAGATCCGCGGGGAGGCCGGGGAGCGGCAGGTCAGGAAGAAAGTCAAAACCGCGCTGGCGCACGGGGTCCACGGGTTTGCCGGGCAGTGCCATGCCGTAACGATTCTGGGAAGTTAGGAGGGAGGCGACTATGGGAAGAGCAGTTGCAATAATCGGCGTCGGCCAGACGCAGCACGGCAGGCGGATGGACGTGGCTTATCCCGACCTGGTCAGGGAGGCGGTCCTGCGCGTTTTCGAGGACACGGGGCTTTCACCTGAAGATATCGACGGCGTGGTCTCGGGCACGATGCCTTCCATGATGGAGGGGATAGCCCTGACCCATTTCTATTTCGCCGATGCCATGCAGGCCATCGGCAAACCGATCCTGAAGACGGAGACCTGCGGGTCCACGGGCGTCTCCATCGCCCATACGGCCTACTACTGGGTGGCATCGGGGATGGCGGACCTCGTCCTCGCCGTCGGGCACGAAAAAATGAACGAGGGCAACAGCCAGGCCACCATGACCACCGTTGCCGAGCCATTTTACCAGCGCTATTTCATCTCCGGGGCGCCCGGGCGTCTTTTCCATGCAGTCCCAGATGTGGACGGCCCGCTTCGGGATTTCCGAGGAAAAGATCCGCGACGCGGCGGCCTACATTTCGGTGACGCACCACGACAGCGCCTTCGACAACCCTTACGCCCACGTCAAGCTCAGGGTAACGATGGATGACGTGAAAAACGCCCGGGTCATCACCTACCCGATCCGGCTCCTGGATGTCTGCCCGAACTCCGACGGGGCCTGCGCCGTGATCTTCGCCTCGGAGAAGATGGCGAAAAAGATCGGCAAAAAGGCGGCATGGGTGAAAGGCGTCGGCTACCGGGGCGAGGAGTATTTCTTCGGCGACAGCGACAAGGTCGTCTGGCAGAGCGCCATCCAGGCCGCCCGCCAGGCCTATGACCAGGCGGGGATCAGGAACCCCCGCAAGGAGCTCGACGTGGCCGAAGTGTACAATCCCTTCACCTACCAGGAAATGCTTTTTTACGAGTGCTTCGGTTTCTGCGATTTCGGGGCCTCTCCCGACCTCGTGCTGAAAGGGACCTTCGCGAGAAAAGGGCAATTGCCCTGCGATCCCTCCGGGGGGACGCTCTGCACGAACCCCATCGGCGCCACGGGCCTGATCCGGGTGGCCGAAGCCGGCCCTGCAGGTCACGGGCAGGGCGGGGGCCCACCAGATCCCCGGGGCGAAACTGGCCCTGGCCCATGCAATGGGGGGCGTGGACCAGTTCAACGGCATGATGATCCTCGGATCGAAACTCTGAAAGAGCAAGGAGGATAAAATATGTCTAAAGAATACAGAACGCTGAAAACAGAAATTCACCTTCCCTACGAACTGGCCTACGGCGCCACCTGGACCAGGTTTTTCGAGGGCATGAAGGAAAGAAAATATTCGCGACGAAATGCGGCAAGTGCGGCAGGGTGCTCGTGCCCGCGAGGAGCTTCTGTCCCACCTGCTTCGTCGACACCGACGAGTGGGTGGAAGTCAAACAGCAAGGGCACCCTGATGGCCTGGTGCTACACCAATTACAGGTACTTCGGCATGCCCACCGAGCCGCCCTTCATCGGGGCGCTCATCCGCCTGGACGGGACGGATGTGAATTTCCTGCACCTGATCGGCGGCTTCGACATCAGCGACTTTGACAACACCGTGAAGATGGTCAAGAACGGCATGAAGCTCAAAGCCGTCTGGAGCGATGACCGCAAGGGCCACATCATGGACATCAGGTACTTCAGCCCGGTGTAGCCGGACATTTCAGGACTGTGTAAGGAAAAGGGCCAAGAGCAATGCCGAACAGGTAGCGAAAATCGTGCGGATCGCCCGGGAACTGGGCATCGAGCCGGCCTCGCCGGACGAGGCAAGAAAGATCCTCGGGCTGAAGGGACTGAACAGGGTGAATTACTAGCAGGGGAGGGGAAATGGACTTCACATTCAGCGATCAGCACCTGATGCTCAGGGATTCGGTTCGCAATTTCGCCGCCAGGGAGATCTGGCCGATTGCCGAGCACATGGACGAGCAGGACCAATGGCCCGACGGTATGTGGCGGAAGCTGGCCGACCTCGGGATCATGGGGATAACCGTTGAAGAGGAATATGGCGGGGCGGGCGCCGATCTCCTTTCGGCCGTAATAGTGCTGGAAGAGCTTTCCCGGGCGAGCCCCGCGGTCGCCCTTTCCTGGGGCGCCCACGCGAACCTCTGCTGCAATAACCTGAACCACAATGCCAGCCCGGCGCAGAAGGCAAAATACCTCCCGCCCCTGTGCGTCGGGAAGCATATAGGCGCCCTGGGGCTCACCGAGCCCAATGCCGGGTCCGATGCCGTCAGCATCCAGACGGTCGCCGTCAACAAGGGCGGCCATTACCTGGTGAACGGGACCAAGATGTTCATAACGAACGGGTCGGTTGCCGACACGATTGTCCTGTATGCAAAGACGGACAGGGAGAAGGGCGCAAGGGGCATAACCGCCTTCATCCTGGACACGAAGTTCCCCGGATTCTCCGTGTCAAAAAAGTTGAGGAAATACGGCCACCGCGGCTCCCCGACAGCGGAGCTGATCCTTGAGGACTGTGTTATCCCGGCGGAAAACGTCATTGCGGGCGAGAACAAGGGCATCAACGTCCTGATGTCCGGCCTCGACGTGGAGAGGGCTTTTTATGCCGGGGAGTGTATCGGCATTGCCGAGGCCTGTCTGGAACTCTCGCTCAAATACGCCAGGGAGCGCGTCCAGTTCGGCAGGCCCATCGGAGCGTTCCAGCTCATCCAGGCCAAGCTGGCCGACATGTACACTCAGCTCGAGGCGGGCAGGATGCTCTGCTACAAGGCCGCCGTGCTGGCCGACCAGGCCGGGAGGGGCGGCAAGGGTACGGAGATCCACAAGCTCGCGGCCGCCTCCATTCTTTTCAACGCGGAGATGGCGTACCGCATCGCCGACCAGGCGGTCCAGATCCATGGCGGATACGGATACATGCTCGAGTATCCAGTCCAGCGCTTCCTGAGGGACGCCAAGCTGATCGAGATCGGGGCCGGCACCTCGGAGATACGCCGGCTCATCATCGGGCGTGAAATGCTGGGCATCTGAAAAATCGAAAAGTCGTTTGCGGCAAGAAGCCCCCGGGCCGGGAGCCGGGATGACAGGGCGTCCAATCCCATATTTTTTGCCATGAAAATGCACCGGGGGGATTTTTCAAATGCGACGCGAAGCGGAATCGCGCAGAAGGGGCCGTTGATGCCGGGTTCGCGCATTTATGAAATCAAAAGGAGGTAAAAGTCATGCGAAGAGTTGCCATCACCCATGTGGCGCAGAGTTCCGGCGGGGAGTCCCGGGAGAGCCTCATGGACTTCACCTACCAGGTCAACAGGGAGATACTCGACAAGGCCGGGCTCAAACGCGCGGACGTGGGGTGCATCATAGCAGGTGCAGCCGACATCTTTCACAGCGGGCTTTCCTGCGCGAACGCCTTTGACTGGGACGGGATCGGCGCCTTTCTCAAAGAGGGCTCCCGCGCGGAGGAGTCGGCCTTCTCTTTTATTTACGGCTGCATGCGGATACTCTCCGGGCAATACGACACAGTCCTCGTGACCGCTCTCGTCAAAGGTTCCGAGAACCCGGACAATGACCCTATCACGAGTTTTTACGGCGATCCCTTTTACCTGCGCCCTCTGGGCATGAACGAGAGTGCGGTGGCCGCCATGCAGATGCGCCAGTACATGGACCGTTATGGAATAAAGGAAGAGCAATGCGCCGCGGTGGCTGTCAAGAACCTCGGCAATGCCCTTTTCAACCCTTATGCCCATAAAAAAAGACGGGTGAGCCTCGACGATGTCATGGGGTCCGAGCGTGTTTACGATCCCCTGAAAGCCCTCGAATGCGCCCCGAAATCAGACGGCGTCGTTGCGGTCCTGCTGGCATCCGAAGACAAGGCAAAAAAATTGACCGGCAAGCCCGTCTGGCTCAGCGGATACGGGTGCTCCATGGACCATTTCATTCCCGGGGACAGGGACCTCCTGAACGGCCAGCTCAGGAAGGCTGCCGCGCGGGCATACAGAATGGCGGGCATCCGCGAGCCCCTGAAGAGGATTGACGTGGCCGAGGTGTGCGAGCCCTATGCCTTCCAGGAGTTGCTCTGGTGTGAACAGCTGGGCTTCTGCAAAGAGGGGGAAGGCGGAAACCTGGTAGACAGCGGCATGACCGGGATGGATGGCTCTCTTCCCGTTAATCCCTCCGGCGGTGTCCTGGCCACCAATCCTTACCCGGCCAGGGGCCTCTATCGAATAGCCGAAGCGGCCCTCCAGATAAAAGGCCAGGCCGGCGAGCACCAGGTGCAGAAGAAAGTCAAAACAGCGCTGGCGCACAGCACCCATGGTTTCGGGGGCCAGTGCCACTCCGTCATCATCTTGTCAGCAAATAGAAGGGAGGTAAAGATAATGGGTAAGGCAGTTGCGATTATAGGGACCGGCCAGACAAAGCACGGGAGAAGGTCCGACGTTTGCTATCCCGACCTTGTCAGGGAAGCCGTAAAGGCCGCCCTCGAAGACGCGGGAATCACCCTGAAAGATATTGACGGCGTAGTGCTGGGGACCATGCCCTCCATGATGGAGGGGGTCTCTTCGACCCACTTCTATTTCGCAAGGCGATGGGCGCGTTCGGGAAGCCTGTCATGAAAGTGGAAACGTGCGGCAGCACGGGACAGTCGATCGGCCATTGCGGATTTTTCTGGGTCGCCTCGGGAATGGCCGACATAGTGCTGGTCGTAGGCTCCGAAAAAATGTCCGAAGGCGACGGCCAGGCGACGATGACAACGGTTTTCGATCCTTTTTTCCAGAGGACCTTCGCCGCGGGGGCGCCGGGCGTCTTCACCATGCAGAGCATGGAATGGATGTACCGCTTCAAGATACCGGAAGAGAAAGGCCGGGAGGCCGCGGCCATGATTTCGGTAAGCAATCACGATAACGCGCTGGACAATCCCTTCGCCCACATCCGGACAAAGGTGACAATGGACGATGTCAAAAATGCCCGCATTATAACGTATCCCGTCCGGCTCCTCGATGTCTGCCCCGCTTCCGACGGGGCCTGCGCCGTGATTTTCGCCTCCCCGGAGAAGGCCAAAAAAATCGGCAGAAAGGCCGCCTGGGTCAAGGGCATCGGGTTCAGGGGGGAGGAATTCTTCTACGGGGAGAGCGACAAAGCCATCTGGTTGAGCGCCACGGAAGCCGCGCACGAGGCGTATGCGCAGGCGGGCATAAAAGACCCCCTCAAGGAGCTCGATGTCGCCGAGGTCTACAACCCGTTTACTTACCAGGAGATGATCTTCTACGAGTGCTTCGGGTTCTGCCCGCGAGGGGAGGCCCCGGACTATGTCCTGAAAGGCACCTTCAAAAAAGGCGGCCAGCTCCCCTGCTGTCCCTCCGGGGGCACGTTGTGCACCAATCCCATAGGTGCGACCGGGCTGATCAGGCTGGCGGAGGCCGTGCTCCAGGTGACAGGCAAGGCCGGAGCGCGGCAGGTGGAGGGCGCCCGGCTGGCCCTCTCGCATGCCATGGGCGGCGTGGACCAATTCAACGGTGTGACTATCGTGGGATCTAATTTGTGAGAGGAGGGCGACAGATGTCTCAAGAAAATCACAGGACAGTGAAAGCGCAGGTCATGGTCCCCTATGAGCTCGCGCTGGGAAAGACCTGGAGCAATTTTTACGATTTCCTGAAAGACGAAAAGATAATGGGCAAGAAATGCCGCAAGTGCTCAAGGGTGCTGGTCCCCCCCAGGAGCTTCTGCCCCCGGTGCTTTGAGGACATGGATGAATGGGTCGAAGTCAGCCAGGAAGGCGTTATTGAGACCTGGGTCTACGTGAACATGCCGTTCTTCGCGCAGGAGATCAAGATCCCGTTCATCTCCGCCCAGATAAGGCTGGACGGCAGCGACAGCGGCTTCATCCACCAGATCGCGGGGATCGACCTGTCCGATTTTGACCGGGTGAGGGAAACAGTCAAGCTGGGGAGCAGGGTAAAGGCCGTCTGGAGCAGGGAGAAAAAGGGCGGCATTCTCGATATCGCCTATTTTGAGCCTGTGAAGTGAGGAGGGAAAATCATGTCAAAAGAGTACAGGACAATAAGGAATGACGTGGCCCTGCCCTACCAGTGGGCCCTGGGCCGGACATGGACGCGTTTTTTCGACGGGCTCAAGGATGAGAAAATCCTGGGAACGAAATGTTCGCGATGCAAAAAGGTGTTTGTCCCGGCGAGATCGTTCTGCCCGGATTGTTTCTCCGACCTGGCGGAATGGGTCGAAGTCGAACCGGCAGGAAAGGTCCTTACCTGGACGCTTGTCAAGGCGAGGTACTACGGCCAGGTAAAGGAGCCCCCTTACATAATCGCCACGATACAGCTCGACGGGACGGACTGCGGCTTTCACCACTTCATCGGCGGAATCGACCTCGACGACATTAAAAAAGTGAACGAGAAGCTCAAAGCGGGAGCCCGGGTGAAGGCTGTCTGGAGGCCTGAAAAAAATGCCGAAATCCTGGACATTGCCTGTTTTGAACCGGCCGGGTAGGCAGGGGAATCAGAATCGGCAAGACACTGGAGCGATGAGCTGAAGGGCCATATCATGGGACATAATGTCCCTTCAGCCCGGTATAGTTTTTACGTGTCCTGACCTATTTATCTTCGTCAACTATTTTCAATTGTAAAAGCCTAAATGAATTTTCTACCAGTTTATTGTTTTTATCGAACCAATTACAATAAACCTCATCATTATCAATATCCGAAACGGTCATAAGCGGACCGCCTGATTTCAATTGAACGACATCTCCCACTTTCATTACACATCCTCCTTTTCATCTTTTCCCGCAATTTCCGGCAGGAGTTCGTCCAGCTTCAGAAATCTCACAAGAGGCTCAAGGGGCATCATCTTCATTGAGACAAGGACTGATCGTGAATTTCCGGCCTATGCGCGGCACAGCAGTCTTCCACGATGACCGCCTTGAAATCATACGCAAGGCCGTCCATAGCCGTCATGAAAACACAGCCCGGCGTCGAAATGCCGGCCACTATGATTGTGTCCACTTTCCAGAGCCTGAGGGTCATATCGAGGTCGGTCTTGAAAAAGGCGCTCATCCTCCTCTTTTCGAGGACGGTGTCGCCCGGCTCCGGGCCCAGCTCCCCGATGACTTTGACGCCTTCCGTGCCCCTGATTGCATGGGGCTTCATTTTGCCCGAGAAGAGCAGGTCCCCCTTCCAGGAAACTGTCATTGGCAAAGACGACCGGAATCTGCGCCCTCCTGCATTCGCCGAGGAGCCGCTGGATATTGGGGATGATCTTCACGAACTCGGACGACTTCCCCCGCGACACATGCATCCCGACATTGTCTTTTATCATGTCAACAACTATCAAGGCCGGCTTCATTTGTTGTCCTCCCCGGATTCGGCGATAATTTGGAAAAGCCACACTCTTTTAACAGAAAAGGGAAATATTGACCTCACTATTTTTCTGCCGGCCGATGTTCAAGCCTGCGGCATCCGCTCTGGCCGCAAATCCCTTTTTTTGTTATATTGCCCACATATATAAAACAAAATACGGCGTAAGGAGGCAGTCGGGATTTATTCCGGAGGGCAGATTGGCTGGTTCACATTTCGACCACTTATATCATTATGCACGGCGGTGACGTGAAGCAGACACGGCCCGAGGAATGAAGCCCGACCGCTCCGGGGGCTTGGTAAAGCTAAAAAAACCCATGAACCACAGCGCGTTTTGCGGGAGGTGAGGGAACTTCCCTTCGGCTCAAGGTCTTTTGCCTTCGGCAAAATCCCCGATTCGCCTGCGGGAAATTTCCTCCCCCTCCCGCCTGCCCAACACAAAAAAATAAAAAATGAATTAGGGCGTGAGATGCGGGTGGAAGCCCCTTCGGGTTCCATCGATTCTTGTTTAAAGGAGAAAACAAATGGATTCACGGCGCGAGCTTGGCACAGAGGAATTAATCGATCTTCTCAACAGGTGCTGGATGACCCATGACGGGATGTGGTTTTACCACTGCCTCAGGGAGTTCGGCATAGACAAGGCAAACAGCCTGAACAAGGCCGCCATCAAATCCCTGGCCCCCATGGAAATCGACAGGATGAGAAAGTCCCTGTCCCTGGAAAAAAAGATCGAAAGCTTCGGGGAGCTGAGGGATTTTTTCGAACAGGTCTCGCCGCTGTTCATCCCCCCGTTCATGAATGCCTCGATGACCTTCCCGCGGCAAAACGTCATGCACTGGGAGTTTGAGCCGGGCCAGTGCTTTGCCTTCAAGGGGATCAGGAGGATCGGGGCCATCGAGCGGTATGAATGCGGGGTCATCTACAGGCTGGCGTGCTGGTTCGACAGCCTCGGCGTGCAATACCGCTGCACTCCAGATGTCAAAAGATGCCTGATGCTGGACGGCGGCGGATGTTCCGGTGATTTCGAATTCATCTTCCCCGGATGAGGCCCCAAAAAAGGGGGCCGGTGCTTATGCGCATCGGCCCCTGCCGGTCCTGGTCGGAAGAGGGGGTTGCTCTTGATCACAGGACCGGCATTTCAATATCTGCTTCAATACATTTCAATCAAACACAATCCTCGCATCCACGGCAAGGCAGCCGTCCGGGGCAGCCATGAGAGGGTTGATGTCCAGTTCGGATATCTGCGGGACACGCGTCGCGAGGTAAGAGACCCTCTCGAGGATTTCACCCAGCCCTTCGAGGTCAACGCCCTCGCGGCCCCTCGTTCCCTTGAGCAGGGGGTATATTTTCAGTGACCGCAGCATTTCCCCGACGGTCCCGGCATCAACGGGTACAAGCTCCCGGGAGACGTCGCGGAGCACCTCGGTATAGATGCCCCCGGCGCCGCACGCGATGACCGGGCCAAACTGCGGGTCTTTTTTCAATCCGACCAGGACCTCGGTCCCCGCCGCCTGCCTCTGGAGGATGAAATGAAAATCCCCGCCCGGCGCTTTCGCTTCGGCCCTGCCCCTGAGCTCTTTGTATGCCCGGCTGAGCGCTGCCTTGTTCCCTATTGACGTGATTACGCCGCCGATTTCCGTTTTATGAATGAAGTCCTTTCCCGATATTTTCAGGACCGCCGGGTAGCCGGTTTCAGCAGCGGCTTTTTCCAGCTCTTTGAAGGTCCGGGCGGTAATGCTTTTCACAACCGGTATCCCGAAAGCGGACAGCAGCTCGAGGGCATCGTTGCCGAGCAGGACCTTCTCAGCATCCGCTTTGGCAAGCAGCGCCGCCGCCCGGTTTTCATCAACGGCAAACTCCCTCTGCACAATGACCCTTCTTGTCCTGCCCTGGAATCTCCGGTGGCAGTAGGCGAGCCCGTCCACGGCCCTCTCGATTGTCCTGAAACAGGCTGTATTTTCGATCTGTTCCATGCGGGCCGGTGCGTTCCTGTCAAGATACGTCCATACGGAAAGCGGCTTGTCATTTTGCTGGCGGCGGACTTCGCTCACGACGGGTATGACATCAAGGCTCTTGAGGAGGGGCGATTCGGAAGCAGGCACTATGAACAGCACGCCGTCTATTTTCGGGGACTCCAATAAACCCGTGAGAGCGACCCGAACGGATTCGCGGTATTTGCCCCCGATCATGCCGATCGGCCAGATATCGATCGGGTTGTTGACGTGCTGCAGCCATTGCGGCAGCTCGCTGGTCAGTTTTTCCGGGAGCCCCTCCGGGACGTCTCCGGCTTCCAGACCGCACAGCTCAGCCTCGTCCAGGGCCATTATCCCCCCCGCGCCTGTTATGGTCAGGACACCCAGCTTTGTCCCTTGCATCTCCGGCAGCAGCAGGAGGGCATGTATTGCGTCTTTGAGTTCCGTCATCGTGCGGGCCCGGATAATCCCCGCCCGGCGGAAAGCGGCGTTCGCGACGTCGTCCTCGCCGACAAGCGAACCGGTATGGGAGATGGCCGCCCTGGCCCCGGCGCTGCTGCGGCCCGTCTTCAGGGCAATTATGGGCTTGGTGCGCGTGACTTTTCCGGCAAGCTCCAGGAATTCCTTTCCCCTCTTCATGCCCTCTATATGCACGACAATCACCTTTGTCTGGGGATCGTCCGCCAGGTAAGCCAGGGCGTCGACGTGATCGATGTCGCTCCCGTTGCCGATATCGATGGCCTTGCCCCAGTAGTCGAAGGTGAATTCCTCCGCGGCGATCTGGATCACCCCCGTTTGCGCGATGAGTGAGACGGGGTGGAACTTTTCCGGGAACGGCTGGTCAATGAATGACGTGGTGAACCTCACGTAGTTGTTCAGGATGCCGATTGTGTTGGGGCCCACGATCCGCATCCCCCGCGCGGCGGCAATCCGGACGATCTCGTCCTGCATCTTCGCGCCGGCGCTGTCGGCGTCGGAAAACCCCTGGGTAATGATGATGGCCCTGCTGATCCCGAAATCCCCGCATTCCCGCACGACGTCGGCTACCCTTTCCCTGCCCACGGATATGATTGCCACGTCCGGCACTTCGGGCAGGGCGGAAACCGAGGCATAGGATTGCAGGCCGCAGATCTCCCCGGCGTTGGGGTTTATCGGATAGACCTTACCCGCGTAGCCATACCTCAGCATGACCTCCACGCTGTTGAACGTCCCGGGGCCGCTCTGCCTCGGGACACCAATGACTGCCACGGATTCGGGCTCAACAAATTTCCTCATCAGCATACCTCCTCTTTATGAAGCTCATTGTGTCGTGAATTAAAACAAAGTATCGACAGGCAAATGCCTTGTTTCCTTGTTTGCGGCGGGCTTCACGGTCCGCAAGGGCGATCCTGCGCCGGTGTTTTTTTTTGACCTCAAATGTGCTACCTTGCCAGCGGCATCGGGACGTTGGCAGCTGCCAAATTCATTCGCGAGGGGGAGGGTCCGGCTATGGCAATCATCGGGGGGAGGGCCCACAGCATGGAAGAGATCCATGCGGTCGGCGGACTCGGGTATCCCCATGCCGAGATCTCGCTTTACGTCCCCGACCAGGTAGAGGCCGAGCTTGGGCAGCTCCTCGAGCTCAAGAGCAGGTACGGCCTCAATTACCTTGCCCACTTCCCCAATGAAGGAAACCCCTTCGATCTCGAGAAACTGAAAAAGGGCTTCGTCCCCCGGATGAAGAGGCTTTTTGAGCTGGCTGCCGAACTGGGCATCTCCAAGGGGACTTTCCATTGCTGGATCGATTCGCGTTGGATCGCCCCGGATATGGCCCGGGAAAAAATCGAGCTGGTCGCGGACATGGCGGCGGCCGCCCACGACCTGGGCATCGTGTTGTGCCTGGAGAACCTCAGTGAGAAGCACCATGATTTTGCGGCGGCCTTTCTGAGGGCCCCCTCTCTCATGATGACGCTTGATATCGGCCATGCCCAGCTCCTGGCAAAAAAGAACACGTCTTTCGGGTTCATCGAAAATTGCCTCGGCCGCATCGCCCACCTCCATGTGCACGACAACCGGGGCGGCACCTCGGTGAAAGATGACCTGCACCTTCCCCTCGGGGAAGGGGTCCTGGACTACCCGGCCATCCTGTCCCTTCTTAAAGAGAAGGCCTATGCCTCGACCATTACAATGGAAGTAAAGCCCGCCGCTATGTCAAAGACCAGGGATGAAATCCTGAAGTACATTTAGTTCGGGAGCGGCCGCATCCTAAAAACTGACCTTGTCCCGGCCTTTCAGGCCCAGGATCTTCCTTGCCTCGTCCGGCGAGGCCGGTTCGATCCCCAGCTCCCTGGCGATCCTGGCGATCTTCGCTACCTGCTCGCCGTTGCTCTTCGCCATCACGCCTTTGTCAAGGTAGAGGTTGTCCTCGAGGCCGACCCGGACGTTGCCGCCGATCAGCAGCGACTGCGTGCAGATGGGGAACTGGGCCCGCCCCGCGACGCAGACGGAAAACTCGAAATCCCCGATGAGCTTTTTCGCATAGTCAACCATGAATAAAAGGTTTTCGGAGCTGGGGGTTATGCCGCCCAGCACTCCCATGACAAACTGGATGTAGACAGGTTTCTTCACGTGACCCCGCTGGATCAGGAAGGCCACGTTGTTGACCATGCCGGAGTCGTAGATCTCGAATTCCGGCTTCGTCCCGTTCTCGCCGAAAATGCGGGCAAACTCCCGCATTGACTTGAAGGTGTTCGGGAAGATGAAGTCCTCGGTCATGGAGAGGTACTTGGTCTCCCACTCGAACTGGAATTCCTTGTACCGGTCAAGCGCGTGGAAGAGGGCAAAATTGACCGAGCCCGCGTTAAAGGAGGCCATTTCGGGTTTAAAGGTGGATACAGGCATCAGCCGCTGTTCGGGGGTCATCCCGATGCCGCCGCCGCTCGTTATGCAGACAATGACGTCGCACCGCTCGTGGATCCGGCTGATCGCCTCCCTGAACAGGTCAAGGTCGGCCGTCGGCTGCCCTGTTTCAGGATGCCGGGCATGCACATGGCAGACGGCGGCGCCCGCCTCCCACGCGCGGACTGCCTCGTCCGCTATCTGCTGCGGGGTTATGGGCAGGTAAGGGGACATGGTTGGAGTGTGGATGCTTCCGGTGACAGCCGCGGTGATGATTACTTTTTCCTTCATCATCGTCCTCCTTTTTTGAATTCAAAAAAACCGGTCGACTTATTCCGTCCGCAAAGCTTGTGCAAACCCGCTATGTAATTGTCGCTGAACCTAGGCCAGCTGCTGTCCTAGCCCCTGCTGGATCTGCCTGGCCTCGGCAACGGTGCGCTCGATGACCTCTTTAACTGTCGGCACGTCGCGGATGAGACCCTGCACCTGGCCCACCGGGAGCACGCCTTCCCTGGTGTCCCCGTCCTCGGTCGCCACCCGGATCGCCTTGAAGGCGTTGGCCAGGTAGGCCATCTGGATGGCACTCTTGTAGCCCGAGGCCATCACCCCCGCCATCACCTTGAAAAACGGCAGCTTCAACAGCTTCGTGATCTCCTGGGAATTGGAAATCGCCGCCGGGATGCTCAAGCCGCGCTTGATCGCCCGCTCGGCAGCCTCGGTCTTCATCACCCGGCACCAGATGCCGTCAAAACGCCGGGAATAAATCGTGTCGGTGACGTCCTTATCGACGGAGAGTTTCTTATAGACGGCATGGAGAGGACTTTCCTGCGTGGTCATGAGCCTTGTGCCCATCGCAACCCCGTCGGCCCCCAGGGCCAGGGCCGCCGCCAGCCCCCGGCCGTCGGCAATTCCCCCGGCAGCGATAACGGGGATCTTCAGCACGTCTTTCAGGCTCGGGATCAAGACCATCGTGGTGATCGCCTCGCCGTGCGCCGCCGCCTCGTTGCCCGTGGCAATCACCGCGTCGCAGCCGTAGTCCTCAGCCCGCTTCGCGTGGCGGGCGAATTGACCACGGTGGCCGCAACCTTCCCGCCGTACTCGTGGGCCTTCTTCACCAGCCAGTCGCCTTTGCCCAGAGAGAAATTTATCACCGGCACCTTCTCCTCGAGCAGCACCTTGGCGTTTTCCCTGGCTCCGGGAAACATCAGGGCGCAATTGGCCCCGAAGGGCTTCGAGGTAAGCGAACGGATCTCCCGGACGGCCTGGCGCGTCTCCTCCGGCGCCAGGGGGCCGGTTGCCAGCAGGCCCAGGCCGCCGGCTTCCGAAACGGCCGCCACCATCTGCGGCACGCTGATCCAACTCATGCCGGAAAGGATTATCGGGTATTGAATGCCGAAGAGCTCCGTGATCTTGGTGTTCATGATGTCCTCCTTATAGCTGTCGCCAGCAATATTTTTCTTGGTTCCGAGCTTTTAATGAATATATGATTTCATCTCTCCGGGAAAGTAAAAAGCTGCTGAAGATATTCAAGCAATAAGCATACCGGAGACAAAATCGTAAATTCATCTTGATATCCACTGCTTATAGGACTTGCCCGTTATACCCGGGGTCGCATAATTTTGACAGTTGTTTGTATTTTAACACTTTGGCAAGTCCCGGCTTCGAGCAAACAAAAAGCCCGGCAGGTATAAAGCCCCGCCGGGCTTTCATTTATCCCCGGACCTTGATTCAGCAAGCAAAACTCTCCCGGGCTGTTTCCATGACCGGGAGGTCCTCTTTCCTGTTTTTTCCCATGCCTGTAAATAATAGAAACAGATTGACAAATCAATCAATTTTTGGGGCCGGCCTCCCAAACCGCATGACGGGGCTTCAGGGGAATTCCCCTTGCCCGGACGGGGCAGGGGTTATATCCGGAATGTAATTTCAAAATGCGGGTACAGAATTTTGTTTTAATTTACCGTTGTGTATTTTATAAGGGGTCACAGGTTTTGAATAAATCACTCTGGAAGGCATCCATGAAAGTCAAAATATTTCAGGCACTGGTTATTGCGCTGATGCTGCTGCCCCAGGCAAACAGCTGGGGAGCGGACTGGCAGCTCGCAGCGACCGTGGACACGGGCAAGTTTTATTACGATAAGTCTAATGTCATAGAAATTTCGAAGGGCACATTGTCGGTCTGGGTGAGATTTGAATTATCGCCGGAAGGCATTCAGGACTGGACAGGCAGATTCGGGGACAGGTTCAAGGACATCGACCACATCACGACCATAGAAGAATTTGACTGCATTAGACAGAAGCGCAGGGTTGTTTACGCGAATTTTTCCAGCAAAAAGGGTCTCATAATGTCGGATAACGAAAAAACGAACTGGGAGGTCGTTATTACCGAGACTCCCACGTACTCTTTATGGAGGTCAGTCTGCCGCAAGCCTATGTAGCAGGCTGATATATGCCTTCCTTCTCCGGGGATAATCAGCTGATCACTACGAGCGCATCGGCAACCACGGGTTCAGACCCTGTAATAATCACCGGATTCAGGTCCATCTCCGCGATTTCCGGGTGAAGCACGGCTATGAAACCCAGCTTCTGCACGATCCCGGCAAGCGACGCGATGTTCGCCGCGGGCATTCCCCGGAATTCCCCCAGGAGCCCGGCCGCGCGGATATCGCCGATCATGTCTTCCGCGTCGGGGATGCTGATCGGCGCCGAGCGAAACGCGGTGTCTTGCAAAGCCTCCGTGAATATCCCGCCGAGGCCGAAGAGCAGCACCGGTCCGAATCCCGGGAAACGGGTCATGCCCATCACAAACTCCCGGCTCCCCGTGATCATCTCCTGGACAAGCACCCCGATGTCCTTCCCGGCAGATGAGCGGATGGCCCGGAAGGCCCCGGCAACTTCCTCCTCTCCTTGCAGGCGAAGGTGGATAAGGCCCTTGCCGGTCTTGTGCATGATGTCCCAGGAGCACCCTTTCAGCACAACGGGGTAGCCGATGTCGGCGGCGGCCCTTATTGCCTCTTCTTCCCGCATGACCAGTTTTTCTCGACTCACAGGTATACCGTAAGCGGCGAGCAGCCTCTTCCCCTCGTGCTCGTCAAGCGCCCGCTGGCCCCTGCTCAGGGCCGCGGCGATCAATGCCGAAGCCTCCCCGGAACGTGCCGGCAAGGCGGGGACATCCGAGTGTTTTCGCTCCCGGATCCGGCTGTAGCGGAAAAGGTTGGCCATCCCGCGGGCGGCTTTCTCGGGGCCCTCGAACACCGGGGTCCCGTGGTCCTCGTAAAATGCCACGTATCTGTCCGAGCGGTCGAAAAACGAGGAAACGAAAACAGGCTTCTGATAAATCTCCGGGAGCCTGACCGCCCTCGAAAGGTCTACGTCGGTCATCATTATCGAGAGGTCTATGACGCCGTGGATTATCAGCCCGTCCGTTTCGCCGCTCTTCAGGATGATCTCGGGGATGGACGTGCTCAGTTTGAGCATGTCGAGGTCGAACGTCATGTCCACCGGGTTGGCGCTCGATGCGTGCCCGACAATCACGTTGCGGATCTCCGCCTGGAGCTTTTCCGAGAACACCGGGAGCTGCAGGCCCTCCTTGTTTGCCGCGTGGGAGATGGACGACGCGGGCCCCCCGGAATTGGAAATGACCCCGATCCGGTTGCCTTTCAGGAGCGGCTGGACGGCGAAGGCCCACCCCTGCTCGTACAGGTCCTCAATGGAGTGGACGCGGATTACCCCGGCCTGCCTGAAAATGCCGTCGTAAAGGTAGTCGGGCCCCGCCAGTGCCCCCGTGTGACTCATGCCGGCGCGCGCCCCCGCGTCCGAACCGCCGACATACAGCGCCAGCACGGGCTTGCGGGGAGTCATCCGCCTGGCAACATCGATGAACCGCCGTGCCGTCCCTGATCCCCTCGATGTAGAGTATTATCGACCTGGTGTCTTCGTCTTCCCCCAGGTACGCCAGCGCATCGACAATGCTGATGTTGGCCTCGTTGCCCAGGCTCATGGCCTTGCTGAAACGGATGCCCTTGGCGTTGAGGTACCGGAGGGTCTGGGTCACGTAGGTCCCGCTCTGGGACGCAAACCCCAGCGGGCCCGGCCCGAGGGAATGCTGCACGAGGGTTGTATTGAGGGAGGCCTGCGTGTTGATGACGCCGATGCAGTTGGGGCCGACGAAGCGGATCCCGTATTTTTCCGCAACCGCGTTCAGCTCGTCCTCGCCCCGTTGGCCGTCAGCGCCCGTTTCCTTGAACCCCGCCGTGATGATCACGGCCCGGCGCGTCCCGATTTTCCCGAACGCCTCGAGAAGCGGCGCGACGCTTGCCTTAGCGACAATGATGACGGCGAGCTCCGGCGCCTCGGGAAGGCTTTCAGGAGATTTGTAGGCTTTGTGCCCGAATATCTGTTCGTCCCTGGGGTGGATGGGGTAGAACCTGCCCTTATAGCCGCTTTTCAAAAAATTCAGGACCTGGATCGAGCCCATTTTGTCGGGATTGTTGCTTGCTCCCACCCAGGCGACAGAGCGGGGGTTCATCAGGAGGTGAAGGGGGTTTTCCGGCATTGACTATCTCACTTTGTATGTTTGGTAATGTCAGGCAGAGGCACAACTTATGCGCCTGCCCGTATGTTATTCACTATAGCCCGGCCTTCCTGAGGGTGATCTCCATTATGAAGGCCTTGATGCGCCGGGCATAGTCGTCAAAATCAAAGGCCTTTTCATCTATGAGATGCTGGATTATCGTGTGCTGGACCATGGAGACGCACAGCGTGGCCGTGTACTGGACATCCAGTTCCCGGAAAACCTTTTCCCGGATGCCGTTTTTGAGGATGGTGGACAGTTCATCCCGGTATGCCTGGTAGAGGCGCTGGACCATTTTTTTAACCGTTTTATTGCGGTTGATCTCTGTCCAGAACTCGAACAGGAGATAGAAGTAGTCCTTCTCCCTCTGGAACAGCAGGAAACTCTCGTCGATGAAGATCTCCAGTTTCCCTTGTGGGTCGGGGGCCTTTGCCAGCTCCGCCTGCAAATGCCTGCTCACGTTGCTCTGCGTTTCCTTGAAGACGTGCAGCAGCAGTTCCTGCTTGTTCTTGAAATAATAGTGGACCAGGCCGACGGACAGTCCCGCCGCCTGGGCGATGTCCGCTATGGTGAAGCTGTTGTAACCCTTCTGGCTCACGACCTTGTAGGCCGCGGCGGTCATCTGCTCTCGACGGAAATCCGTCAGGACCTTGTTGTCCCGCTTGATTTGCTTGTCCTTTCTCATGCACGCCTGCTTTCCCCGACTAAAAATAAAGGCATGCAATGTAAAATTTTAAGCGCCGTTGTCAAGCAATTATTTCACTGGTGACAAACGGCGGGCATGGACATCGCCTCATTTCGAGGCAATCGCCATGCCCCTTTAGATCCCCGCCCGGCCCGGTTATTTCTTGGCCTCTTCTGAAAACTCGCGACGCAGCTCCCGTTTCAGGATCTTACCGCTCGCCGTCATGGGCAGCGAGGGCCGCACGAAAACTTTCTTGGGGACTTTGTACCCGGCCATGTTTTCCTTGCTGAAATTGATGATTTCTTCCGGAGTCACTTCCATGCCCGGCTTCGGAACGACCACGGCAGTAACTAGTTCCATCCAGTAAGGGTCCGGAAGCCCGATTACCGCCGCCATGGCCAGCTTCGGATGCCGCAGGAGCGTTCCCTCCACTTCCTGCGAGGAAACATTTTCTCCGCCCGTTTTTATCATGTCCTTTTTCCGGTCCACGAAATAGAGCCACCCTTCCTCGTCCATATAGCCGAGGTCTCCAGTATGGAGCCAGCCATTGGCCAGAGTCTTTTTTGTAACTTCGTCCTTCTTCCAGTATCCCTTCATGACCGCGGCGCTGCGGATGACCAGTTCCCCTATCTGTCCCGGGGGAACCTCCTTATCATTGTCATCAAAAACCTTCACGGCGACGGCTGTGTCAGGAACACCTATAGCGTTCATTTTCCTGTCGAACTCCTCCGGGAAGGAAGTGGTCCCAACGGGGGTGCTCTCCGTCTGGCCCCAGTAGTTCCGCCACTGGATGTTGGGATTGATGGACTTCCACCGTTCGATTACCACCATGGGAATCACAGCTCCGAAGGAAACAAATTTTTTCAATGAAGAAATATCGTATTTTTCAAATCCCGGAAGACTGGGGATCGCGGCATAGAGAGTCGGCGGATATACCCAGTACGTGAGTTTTTCCCTCTGCGTAACTTCTAGAGTCTGAATTGGGTTCGGGGCATAGGCGAGGAAAATTCTCCCGCCCGTAGCCAGAACGCCCATGAGTACTGTGTTCCCCGCCACGTGAAATAGGGGAATGTCCAGGATGAAAGCGTCGTCGCGACGAAATTCACAGTCCGGTATAAAATGCACCAGGGACATGAAGTAATTCAGGTGAGTGGTCATGACGCCTTTGGGATAGCCCTCCGTGCCTGTGGTATAAATCAAGGTTGCAATATCATCAGACTCAATGATGACTTCCGGTTCCGTAGCCGGGTATTTCCCCGCGAAAAAAGTGTCCACATCGATCCAGTTCTCCGGTTTCGGTTTGGCCCCAAAATTGATCCAGCCGAAATGTTCAACACTCTTCAGCTTGTCTTTCGCGGCAAGAACGGTGTCCACAACAGAATCCTCGACAAAAAAAGCCTTTGGCTCTGCGTCGCCGATGATATAGGCAATCTCCTCCCCTTTGAGCATGAAATTCAGTGGAACACTGACAGCTCCGATCTTGGCCAGGCCGAAGTAGCAATAGAGATAATTCAGGCAGTTATGGGTCATAAAGGCCACGCGGTCGCCTCGCTTGATCCCCAAAGCCAGGAAGGCATTTGCCGCCATCATGCTCTTATCGTTTAGTGTCCGGTAACTTATCCTTTCCTTGTCCGTCATGAGAAAGACCCGGTCCCTGAACCGGTCAGCCGATCTTGTCACCAGATCACCGATCACCGCCCGCCGCAACAGATTTTCGTGCATGGGATCTAAAATCATAAGAGCCTCCTTTTCTTTGTCACTGAAACTCGGTTCATTCTACAAAAAATCCCGCGACTTTAAATAAACCCCACTTCTTTTATCTGATCTTAAACAGGTATAGACAAGGCTATGCAGAAATGCCACAAAGCCGTTTGGCTGACTCAAGCGCCTCCTTGCGATACGGGGCATACTGGGAGAACTCGTAGAGGAGCATCTTGCAGGCCTGGCCGGAGCCGCCCCCGTGCGTGGCGGAGTGAAGGATGGAGCACAGCCCCCAGGATATGTTCTCGATGAGCCGGACAATCCGGACCCGGTGCTCGGCGGGCTGGTCATCCACGCCCTTGAGGTAGCGGGCCAGGTAGGGCGCGATCTCCGGGTTCTTCAGCTCCTTTTCCCCCGGGCAGCAGGCGAGGATCCCCCCCGTGATATCCTCGGCCAGGCGGATCAGGTCGTAGACGGCCTTGGAGATGTAATACTTGGCGTTGTTGGCGAGGATCGGGTCGGGCAGGTACCCCGCGTCGCCGATCTTAAAGCCCCGGGCGGCCGCAGCCACGCCGCAGGAGAACATGGTTTCAGACAGCGAATACATGTCGGCCAGCTTGTCCTTCACGTGGGATGCGCCGCGCAGGCCGTTGTTGGACGCCATCAGTTCGGTTGCGGCAATCAGGACGTCCGCCCATCCGGACTTGCAGCCGCCCGTCGTCGGCCGGTGGCAGACGCCGAACATGTTGTTGAATTCGTCGAGGTACTCCACTTCGCCGCACATGAACACGCGCTCCCAGGGGACAAAGACATTGTTGAAGATGACCACGCATTCATGGACGCCGTACTTGATGTTCCCCAGGTCTATTTCCGCACCGGGAATCCTCCGGTCGTCCTGCGGCTGCCGGACGGAAATGTTGACGATGCCCGGGGAGTTGCCGGGAACGGCGCAGACCACGACATAGTCCTCGTCTCCCTTGCGGTGAGTGGTGCAGGGCATGACGATTTTCTCATGGGCCAGGATGGCGCCGGTCTGGCAGAGCTTTGCCCCCTTGAGGATGATCCCGTCCTTGTTTTTCTCGACCACTTTCAAATACATTTCCGGGTCCGGCTGCTCGCAGGCCTGGATGCGCCGGTCGCCCTTCGGGTCCGTTATGGCGGGGCAGCCCAGCAGGTCCTCGCGCTGCATCATCCTGACCCAGTTCAGGGCGTTTTCGTGGTACCGGGTGCCCTTGTCCCTGTCGATTTTTTTGGTGATGTAGAGGATGGGGGCGAAAATGTTCTGAGCGCAGCGGAAGGAGCAGCAGCCAAGCTGGCGGTTGGCATACCTCGTTATGCTGACCTTCCGAATGAGGTCTTCCGAGCTCTGGGGGATATGCTGGAAGCGCGATATCGTTTCGCCCGTGAGGCTCGATTTCGTTATGAACTGGTCCTGCAGCTTCGGGTCGAAAGCGAAATCGTAAGTCTGGGCCACCGCGTCGATGGCCGGGCGGATCTTGGGATTGTCGTACAGGTTGGAGGTCTTGCCGCCGTCGATGTACAACTCGAAATTCATGTCCTTGATGCTCTCAATGTACTCCTTGCCGGTTTTCATTTCCCGCTCCTTTTCTGTTTTGGTTAGCCGTTCAAATAATTGGTTGGTCGTTCAATTCATTAAAGGAACAAGGGCAGGCTTGTCAAGAGAATTGTAAATATCGGGGGAATTGTCCGGAGGGATGTCCGGAGTTTCAGGATGGAGAGGCTTCGAAAGGGCGACGCGCCGTAAAGCCCCGATGCTCGCCAAGTGGCCCCGAAGATCGCATACTATATTGTGGTTACCCCTTTTTATGCCGCCTTTTTTCGTTTTACCGAGAGGGCACTCGGCCGAGACCGCCTTCCAGAAAATGGGGTAAAACCGCGGAAGGGTGTCAACCAGTTTCCCTTTCATGCCGTGAAGGAACCATACGTGGATCTGGCGGTAGCAGTGCATGAAATAAAGGTCCATGACATCTCCGGAACTGATGGCGGGGTCGATCTCCCCCCGCTTGTGGCCGTAGCCGCAGACCTCCGAGAACAGCTTCGCGGCGTCTTTCCGGACGTAAGATTTCTCGCGCATCCAGCTGCGCACCGGGACCGTTATGAAGGCGACGACCGCGACCGCCGGGTTGCGGTCGTAAAAATCCATAGTCACCCAGAAGATCTTCCTCAGTATCTCCCTGGTGCTCTCGATGCCCTTGATGTGTTCTTCGGCAATCTTGCCGATCTCCGAGATCTTTTCGTCCAGCACAGAAAAGAGGAGGGCCTCCTTGGAGGGGAAGTACTTGTAGATGGAGCTGGGGCTGATCCCCGTCTGTTTGTAGATCTCGCGCAGGTTGACCTGGTGGAAATCGTTCCGGGAGAAGAGCTCGAGGACGGCCGGATAGAGCCTCTCCTTCATCTTCGCGGAAAGGAGAGGCCTATCCGGCGTATCTGTCTGGATATTTTCTTTCGTCATCGCGGCCAATCTTCCTGCAGCATGGAATTTTCCCCCTTCTATTCCTCACATACACATTCCAAAGACAACGGGCTAAGCGCCCGTTTGAGGAGCACCCCCCTGCCCGGTTACAGCAGGGCCCTCACATAGCCGTCCTGGATGGGACACTTGCCCCTGTCGTCAAGCACCCGGAAGTACAGGTGCCTCTCGTTATCCTGAGTATCCTGTCCCAGCAGCTGAACGCTGATGCTGTTCCCGGGGAATACCATGCTGTTGAAGCGGCAGGCGATGGCGCGGACCCTTCTCCGGCGCGGCTTCCCGCTGCGTGATTTCCCTGACAGCGAAGGCGAGCGTGGCGGTGCCCTGCAGGATGATATCGGGGAGCCCCACCCCGTGGGCAAACTTCTTCGACGTGTGGATCGGGAAATGAATCCGCGTGCAGCCGTCGTAGACAAAGGGGCACAGGGGATCGATTTCGACCCGGGAAGACCAAAGGACATCCCCCTGACCGGCGCTTTTGCGCCGAATGGGCAGGGACTCGAGGCCGCGCGCCTCCCCCTCGCAGGCAACGCCTCTGAGGAGTCCGGTGATGTGCTCAGTAAAAACGGACCCCCCCTGCGCGTCCCGGGCATCGTAGCGGATGGTCAGAGAGGTCCCGGCAGGATGCGGGCAGATCGCCGCCAGGCGCCCCTCGATATGAAGGCGCTCTCCCGGGATGATCGGCCTTGTGAACTCCAAGTCTTCCATGTAATGGACCTGCCGCTGCAGGACAGCGAGCGGGAAGTCCGCATCCTTGATATATTCAGGGAGCCTCTCGGATATCGGCCACGTGAATGCTACGCCGTACATCGGGGGAGCGATGATCCGGCTTGCGCCTCGTCGTAAATACCGGGGGTGCCTGTCCCGTACCGCGGCGGCATAATTCATCGTGCTCTCCAGGTAAACGGCGGCTTCATATCTCCCGAGCGCCATGCCTGCAAATCTCGAACTAAGTTTCATGATCGGGTCCTCACAATCAGACTTTTCCGGGAATCGCCGAGTTCTTCCTTCAGGGCTACCTTGTTCACCTTGCCCGTCGGCAGCAGCGGCAGGGCAGGGCGGACCAGGAACTTCTTCGGGACCTTGAAATTGGCGAGTCGCTGCCGGCAGTATTCCTCAACTTCTCCTCAGCCACCTCCTGGCCCGGCTTCTCATCACGAAAGCCCAGCCGACCTCGGCGTAGATATCGTCCGGGACGCCGACAACCGCCGCCAGCACGACAGCGGGATGGGACTCGAGGACGTCCTCGATCTCCCGCGGGAACACGTTTTCCCCGCCTGTCTTGAACATCTCGGATTTCCTGCCGCTGATGACGATGTAGCCCCGGCCATCCCTGGAGGCTAGATCGCCCGTGTAGTACCAGCCCTCCGCATCGACAACCGCCGCCGTCTCTTCCGGCTTGTTCAGGTAGCGCTTGAAGAGGAACGAGCCGGCCACGGCGATTTCGCCCACGGTCCCGTCCGGCACCTCTTTTCTGTCGTCATCCACGATCTTCAGCAAAAACGGGTCGGCCACCTTGCCGGCCGTCTGGACCAGGACATCGAGCGAGTCGGAATCCTCTCTTTCCGTATAGGTCACAAAGCCGCAGACCTCCGTGCTTCCGTAACCCGTCACGAGGAGGGCGCCCGTTTTCCGGGAAATCTCGAAGAGCTTGCGGACCATCACCTCGGGGGCCTTCGATCCCGCCCAGAGGAAGGCCTCGACATTGCTCCAGTCGGTCTCCTGAAACAGGGGCATCTGCATCTCGATCAGGAACATGGTGGGGAACTGCCCCAGGACGGTGAGCTTCTCTTTTGTAACCATCCTGAGGGTTTCAACCGGGTCGAACCGGTCCATGCACACCAGGCAGGCTCCGGCCAGGACGGAGGCAAACCCCAGCTCCGTGTCGGCGGCGACGTGGTTGATGGGGAAGTGCAGCAGCAGGCGAGACCGGTTGTGCAAATGGAACTTCTGAGCCTCGATCCGGATATTATCCACGATGCTCCGATGGGTGTGGACGACGCCCTTCGGCTTTCCCGTGGACCCGGAGGTATAAAGGAGCAGCGCCTCGTCGTCGTCCCCGACGCCCCTAGCCCTCTCGTCCAGGGCGGACTGCAGGGAGTCCGTTCCCGTCCCACGAACTCGCCGAACTCTCCGTCCCTTCAACGGGGTCTCCGATAACGAGGATTTTCTTCAGGAAGGGAAATTCCTTCGCGAGCACGCTGATATCGTCCGCAAGGTCTTTGTCCAAATGGCGGCGCAGGGCGATCAGGACCTTCGGCCGGCTGTCCCCGATCTGGTATCGGAGTTCAGCGAGGGAGAACTTGGGGTTCATCCCGACCAAGATCGCGCCCACCTTTCCGGCTGCCATGTAAGTGGTCAGGAATTCGGTCCTCGCCATGGAGAGGAAGGCCACGCGGTCGCCTCGCTCAACGCCCATGTCAAGGTAGGCCCGGGCCACCTGGTCCATATCCCGCTTAAAATCACCCCAGGAGAGCCGCTCGTCGTTGAAGACGATGGCCTCCCGCCGGGTTGCTCCTCCGCCCACTTTTCGACAAAAATGCCATGTCTGCGTCAGTCCTCTCCAAATCATAGCAAACACCTCCTAAGAAGTAACAATGTTTTATCTTTGGAAATTAAAACAACATTGTTACTTATTAGTCAATTGAAAAATATCTATGTTATTCTTTGCTGATGTACCGTTTCCGTTTAACGGCCCTGTGGTTGATTTCAGGTCCACCCGTTGGGGTTTGTTTATTCTGTATGGCTGGATTTGATCTGTCCGGGGTGCGAGCCGATCTTAGATCGGCCCCTTGTACAAGGCAATCTGTAAGTTGGGCAAGATGATGGTGTGGGGCGGATATCAGGTCCGCCCGAGATGACTTGTTATTCAGGCCTTCTGCCGGGCTGACTTGATGTCTTCCATGTACCGCATTATCCAGTCGCGCCCGGTCTGCGGCGGGTGGTGGTCGGCCTCGTTGCGCTCCAGGCTGAGCGATTGCGACGGGCATTTATAGGCGCATACGCCGCAGCCTATGCAGCGCGCGGGATCAAGCTCTGAAACCCTTCCTGTCTTGTTGGTCAGTTCACGCTCGACGCCGTCCTTTCCCGTGACCGTGGTCTTGCGCCCCTTGACTGACGGCATATCGACAAGTTGCAGGGCTTCCATCGGGCAGCGCTTGACGCACAGGCCGCAGCCTATGCAGGTGGACTGGTTCACCGAGACCCGGAAGTTCGAGGCGGTCAGGCTGCAGGCATGCCCGTAATTTTTCACGGCCAGGAACCAGATGCAGCAGTCGCTGCAGCAGTTGCAGATCGTGTCGGGCTTCTCCTGCTGGTTGGAAATGCCGTGAATAAGCCCCAGTTCGGCGCACTGTTTGAGGATCTCCTCCGTCTCCTGCCGCGTGATCTCCCTGCCCATGCCGTTTTCCACGATGTAGCGTCCCAGCCTGTCAAAATGCAGGCAGACTTCGGTGGGAAAGCGGCAATCCGGCGAGTCGGGGTCGAGGTTGTTGGCATGGCGGCAGGGGCAGTGGCTCACCGTGAAGTATTCAACTTTATCCAGTACCTTGCGTGCTTCCTCGTAGGGCAGCACGCCGCTCTTTTCCTCGATGGTGACCCCTATGGGCAATACCCGCAGGCCTTTTTCCTTTATGTCCTTCCAGGGCGACATCAGGCCGTGCATAATGTATTTGTGCTGCAGCGGTCCGACGGCCCTGCTGTACTCGTCGGTGCTCCCCGGCCAGCCGAAGCCGCGGTAGATCGAAAAAATATCCTGGAGATTATAAAGCATGTCGCTGCCCTTGACCTGCCTGTAGACGAGCCCCTTGGCGGCCAGCGCGTCGAGTTTCGGGCGAAGCACATCGGCGCCGATCCCCGTCAATTCGGCAAGCTCGGCGAGCGTTTTCGGCGCATAGGGCATGCCGGTGAGGAGCTATGCCTCTTCGGGTGTATAGCGCGCGGCCACATACGGCAGCAGAAAATCGGAATCCGGCACGCCATACCAGCTCTGCTTGAGCCATTCAATGAATCTGGTGTAAATGCCGCGTTCCCGTTCAGTCAAAGGTGATCCATTGGCGTCCATGAAGCTACTCCTTAAATGTTTGTTTAAGCATCAAGACAATCAGACCGGAACCGGGTGATCATTATCAGGAAAATGAGCGCCCGCTGCAACATTTTTACTTGATATTAATTTTCGATAGCGAATATATGTTCGGGGCGTATTCCACTTCTGGAGGGTGAAGATGAATAAAGTTATCGAGGAAATCGGCGCAATATTCAGGCAAAACGGGGTTTCCCTGTTCGGGTTCGGCGGCTCAAACCTGAACCCGGGCGAGGCCCGGAACAAGGGGGTGGGACGATGAAAAAAAGGACGAAAAGGATAATCATTGGATTCGCGTTGGTCGCTGTCCTGATTTGCGCGGCACTGGCCGGTCTCCTCGTCAAGCTGCACCAGGAAACGGGCAGCATGACGCCGCTCGCCACCGGGGAGATATTCCCCGGCGTTTACGCAGTCAAGGACGGCTACGTCAACTTCTTCCTCCTGAAAGGCGCTGACGGCTTCATTGCGATTGATGCCGGGAACAGCATGGGCGGGGCCCGGGAGGAGATGCAAAAGCTTGCGGTCGATCCCCGAAAGGTGGCCGCCGTCTTTCTTACGCACAGCGATCAGGATCACGCGGCCGCCCTGGAACTGTTCGCCAATGCGGCGATATACCTGTCGAAAGATGAAGAGCAGATGATCAACGGCAAGACAGCCCGTTTCGCAGTGATCCACAATAAAAAGATCCCGAAATATAATTTGCTGAATGATAAGCAGATTATTGAAGTTTCCGGACTGAAAGTGACCGGAATCGCCGTCCCCGGCCACACCCCCGGGTCGATGTGCTACATAGCAAGCGACACCTTTCTCTTTACAGGCGATACCATGAGCCTGAAAAACGGGCAGGCTGACGTATTCAATGAATTTTTCAATATGGACACGAAAACTGAAAGGGAATCAATCAGGAAACTTGCGGCCCTGCAGAGTTTAAAATATGTCTTCACAGCCCATCACGGTTACTCTGAAGCCGGGAAGGCCTTTTCGAATTATGATCAATAAGGAGGAGAGAAGATGGCGGTGCTGACAGCAGCCGGGGCATCAATCTCAGGTTGCCGTTGCCGGCTCGGGGGGGGCCGGGGAGTTTGTATGTCTTGCAAATACGTCGAAAATTTGAGCAAAATACCTTGTTTTGACGTTGATCAAACAATGCCGCTCCATGCGGGGATACTATAGAAAGACCATGAGGAATGAAAAATGCCCATCACAGAAATTCTTGCCCGCAATGCCGCCCTGTACGGTGAAGAAATCAGCCTGGTTGAAATCAATCCGGAAATCAAAGAAATTAAAGCAAGCTGGAAGGATTACGAGCTTGTCGAAACCAATCCCGAAAAGAGATACCGGCGGGAGATGACCTGGCGCGAGTTCGACGACAAAGCCAACCGCTTGGCCAACTTTTTGCTGGGAAGAGGCCTGCAAAAAGGCCACAAGGTCGGGATCCTGCTGATGAACTGCCTGGAGTGGCTGCCGATCTATTTCGGCATCCTGAAAACCGGCGCCCTCGCGGTGCCGCTCAACTACCGCTATACGGAGGATGAAATCAAATACTGCCTCGATCTGGCCGAATGCGACGTTTTGATTTTCGGGCCGGAATTTACCGAGAGAGTCGCATGCGATCCGTGAGCAGATTCCGAATATAAAAATACGGCTGTTTCTGGGACAGGACTGCCCCGCTTTTGCCGAAAGTTATTATGCGCTCACCGCGTGCTGTTCCTCCGCGGCTCCGAAAATCACGCTTTCCGACGATGATGACGCCGCCATATATTTTTCATCCGGCACCACCGGTTTCCCCAAGGCGATTCTCCACGCGCACCGCGCCCTGATGATGTCCTGCGAAGTGGAAATGAACCACCACAAACAGACGCGCGAGGACAATTTCCTCTGCATCCCGCCGCTCTACCACACCGGCGCGAAAATGCACTGGTTCGGCAGCTTCCTGGCCGGCAGCAGGGCCGTTCTGCTGCGCGGCGTCAAACCGGAATGGATCATCAGAGCGGTATCCGAGGAGCAGATAACGATCGTCTGGCTGCTGGTTCCGTGGGCGCAGGACATTCTGGATGCCATCGAACGCGGCGATATAAACTTGGAGGATTACAAACTGGATCAGTGGAGGCTGATGCACATCGGCGCGCAGCCGGTTCCGCCCAGCCTGATCAAACGCTGGAAAAAATATTTCCCGAACCACGATTACGACACCAATTACGGCCTGTCGGAATCCATCGGCCCCGGCTGTGTCCATCTCGGCATCGAAAACATCCATAAAGTCGGCGCTATCGGCAAGGCCGGCTACAAGTGGGAAGTGCAGATCGTGGATGAAAACGGCCGTCCGGTGAAGCAGGGCGAAGTGGGCGAGCTTTGCGTCAAAGGCCCGGGCGTGATGAAATGCTATTACAACAATCCGGAAGCCACCGCCGAGATCCTCAAAGACGGCTGGCTGTATACGGGCGATATGGCGCGAATGGATGAAGACGGCTTTATCTATCTGGTCGACCGCAAAAAAGACGTGATTATCACCGGCGGCGAGAACATTTATCCGGTGCAGATCGAGGATTTTCTGCGCACGCACGACGCGATCAAGGATGTGGCGGTGATCGGCCTTCCCGACCAGCGTCTGGGCGAAATCGTCGCGGCGATAGTTGAGTTAAAGCCGGGGTTTTCCTGCTTCTGAAGCCGAGATAGCGCAGTTTTGCAACGCGCTGCCGCGCTACAAGCGTCCGCGCAAAATCATATTTGAAAAGGTGCCGCGCAATCCCACCGGAAAAATTGAAAAGCCGCGGCTCCGCGAAAAGTATTGCGGCGGCAGCCTTGTCGAGGCGCAGACCCGGAACCATTAGAAACGGAAGGCGTACTGGTGTAAAAAGTCCTGGTCCGGCTGCGCGATCGCCCCCTCGGGGGCAAAGGATGCACTCGTGTCGAGAGCGTTCTACGCCTCAAAGCGGTCTCAACTCGCGGCTATCCGCAGCACGCTGTATTGCTGGGACCCCTGCATTATGGGGAATCTCAACGACAGCGCGAGGGCCGCCTGCCAGAAGCGCTGTGATCAGCAGTTCGGGTATTAGAAAGAGTGGAGGAAGATAGGATTTTTTAAAGCTTGTCGATCTTTTAAGGCCTTGCCTGAACAGCTATTTTGTACTATAAAAATCGCCCGATCAATGCCTCACCATGAGAGCTGGATGACAGGGAATGGGAGCGGAGCAGCGCAAAGAGACTCGCTATACAGTGGAACTTCCGGTCGACATGGAAGAGACCAGGGGGGTGACCCGCGATTTATGCACTTCCGGGGTATTCTTTGAAACCGACAAGTCCTTCACCCCCGGCCAAACCATTGAATTTTCAATCAATTTCATCGATAATTCCTACCCCATCCTCCTCAAGTGCGTGGGGGAGATCGTCCGGATCGAAAACAAGGGGCAGAAGATCGGCGTAGCCGCGTCGATCAGCTCTTACGGGGTGGAAAAAGTCGAAGGCCGGTAGGCGCTTCAATTTTTCAGGATAAGATATATTTGAACCGGCTTCTTTTACTGCTGTGCCGGCTGGGTGGTGGGGGCGATTCTGATCTCGACCCTCCTGTTCTTTTGCCGCCCCGCCTCGGTGTTATTAGTCGCTACAGGGAGGGTCTCTCCAAATCCGACTGAATCAATGCGGCTGTCCGCAATTCCCCTCTGGACCAGCAATGTTTTCACAGCGTTTGCACGCCTTCTGGAGAGGTCCATGTTGTATTCGTTTGAACCCTGACTATCAGTATGCCCGTCCACCCTCACCAAAGTGTTTGGGTATTGTTTCAAAACATCAGCGATCCGATTTATTTCAGACATAAGTCCCGGTTTGATCTCGGTGGAGTTGGTATCAAATGTAACATCTCCCTTGAAGGTCACCGCGAGCAGGTTCCCTTCCCTCGAAACAGTAGCGGCTTCCGATTTTTCAACAGCCTTGCGCATGTCCTTTTCCTGATTGTCCATCATTTTTCCTATTCCAGCGCCCCCAAGGCCTCCAATCGCAGCCCCTATTGCCGCCCCGATCAGGGTTGCTTTAGTATCGCGGCCTGCAACCTGCCCCACCACCGCGCCGGCAGCGGCGCCTCCGGCTGCACCATACATGCCGCCTTTCTCGGTTTTAGACATATCCTGGGTTGCGGCGCATCCCGCCAGAAGCAGAATGCAGAGAAAAACTGAAACACTTTTTTTACTAAACATTTTACACTCCTTTGCTTTCTAACGCATTTGCAGGGTAGTTTTACACAGTCTTGCTTATCTCATTTTTTGACTTTCTCTTCAACCTTCTCGGCCGCGTTCTTCACCGCCTCTTTTGTTTTTTCAGCTCCCTCGCTTACCTTTTGACCAGCTTTCTTCACGGCATCTTTTGCCGCCTCGACACTTTCGTCAACCTTTTTACCGGCTTTTTCCATAGGGCCTTCCTGCTTCTGGCAGCCGGAAAAGCTTATGACAAATGCCATGACAGCCGTGACCGAGACGACGACCTTCATAAATGCTAAAAAATAATTTTTCATTGTGATCTCCTCTAACCGATTCCGTGTTTCAGACCTAAGTTAAAATATTCTCTAACTTGACCTGAAAATCAACCCTGTAATTTTGACTCTGAAAATTATTTGGAATCAAAAAGATTGTTGAATCCTACTTCAAAGTCGCATGTGGGAAAGTGACCCGAAGCCTTGACAAAAGGGTTTTGTTACATTATGAAAATAAGAGATATAGTTTTCTTCACGCCAGCTTTGCCTAACAGGAATCTCATCAAATGTTTGCGCAAATGTTCAAAAAATGCGGGCCTATGCACTCCGGGTAAGACGAGATATCCGGCAACTGAAAGAATAGATAACTCATAATAATCACGTAAAGGGGTAAAGCCATGATGTATAGAGAACTTTTAAAAAAGCACGTTGGTAAAAAATGCGAGATCAACCAGGGACACAACTTTGTCGGGTGCGAAATTATAATACAGGACGACGGCGTACATGAGATTCTGCGAGTTACCGATGAATATATAGTCTTAAGTGAACCGCCGTGTGGAGATAAAGTCGCGCCTGCTCGCCTACATCGCATTTTCCTGCTTGAGAATACCTCCTTGGTTACAGACATGAAAACTAATTAAGGTTAGCCTTGATTAGCGTCAATACCATTCCTCCCTGGGGGCTGGGCGAAGAAGGTGATTCTCAGCCCTGGTGAACGTATGTTCCCGGGGCGTCGCCAAGGATGCGCAGGCCCTTTTTCGGGGCTCCCATCTGCGGAGGCGCTGTCTGACCGGAGGAGTTGGCCTTCAGCCACTCCTGCCAGGGAACCCACCAGGAACCCTGGAAACAGGGCGCTTCCTCCAGCCACTGATCGGGATCTATGTATTTTCCCCCTTCGTGCCAGGTCATCATCTGGTATGTTCGCCTTGAATTCTTTGGTTCGCTGACTATGCCGGCATTGTGTCCCCCGCTGGTCAGGACAAAGGTGACCGTGGGCGCGTCGCACGTCAGTTTGAATTTGTATACGGACCGCCAGGGTGAAACATGGTCCATAACGGTGCCGACGAGGAAGACGGGCACGTGAATATCACTCAGGGCGATATTGCGGTCGTCAACTTTGTAGCGGCCTTCGAAAAGGTCATTGTTCAAAAACAGCCGGCGCAGGTATTTGCTGTGCATCCGGTAGGGCATCCTGGTCGCGTCGGCATTCCAGGACATCAGGTCGTTCAAGGGCCGGCGCACGCCCAGGAGGTAATTCTGAATGAGCGGGGACCAGAAAAGGTCGTGGGCCCGGAGAAGCTGAAAGGCACCAGCCATTTCCTTCGTATCCAGGTAGCCCCGGTCGTTCATTATATCCGTCAGATAATTGACCTGGTTTTCGTCAATGAACAAGTTCAGCTCTCCAGCTTCGGTGAAATCGGTCTGGGCTGCCAGGAGGGTCATGCTCTTTAACCGTTCGTCGCCGTCTCGGGCCATGGTGGCCGCGACAATGGAGAGCATGGTGCCGCCCAGGCAATACCCGACGGCCTGTATCTTCTTATCCGGCACTATTCTGGAAATGGCGTTGATCGCGGCCAGGACGCCGTCGAAGTGGTAATCGGCCATGGACATGTTGCGGTCCTCCGCCGTGGGGTTGCGCCAGGAGATCATAAACACCGTATGTCCGCTGTCAACCAGGTATTTGACAAGGGAATTGTGGGGGGAAAGGTCAAGGATATAATATTTCATGATCCAGGCCGGGACGATAAGGACCGGTTCTGCGTAGACCTTGGCCGTCGTTGGGGAGTACTGGATAAGCTCGATGAGGCGGTTGCGAAACACAACCTTGCCCGGTGTGACGGCGACCTGTTGGCCGGGGCGGAAATTTTCCGTCCCCACGGGAAGCTGCTTATCGCGCTGGCGCCGCCAGTCCTCCATCATGTTTTCCCATCCCCGCAGAAGGTTCTTTCCGCCCTCCTCTTGCGTCACCCTGGTCAGGATAGGATTTGTCCAGAGATAGTTTGCCGGAGAGACCAGGTCCATGAGCTGCCTGGCTACAAAGGAGGCGATATCCTGGTGATGGCGTGATACGCCGGGAATGCCGGCGGTGGCATTTTGCCACCACTGCTCGGAAAGGAGGAAGGCCTGGAACATGAATCTGTAAGGCTGCTCCTGCCATTCTTCCGCTTCAAAACGGCTGTCGGTGGCGACAGGCTCCTCCGGTTTGCCGTCCGTACTCAGCAGGGTCCGAAATACATAGTCCCAGTAATTGGAGCTTTTTTCAAACAAGTCCTCCATGATCCGGAACTGCGTCCCCGGTGAGTTGGCAAGATTAATGGACCAGTCCAGGAAAGCCAGCAACAGCGTTACCGGTGACAGGTTCATGGTGAATTTGGCCTGCCGGGCACTGATGAAACTGTCAATGCCGGCGTAGGTGGTGTCCTTCTGCAAATCCATTGCGTCCTCCTTTCTCCCATCCTGAAACTTCAGGCCTGAACTGCCTGCTGCGGACACCTTCAAATACCACATAGACCGCCAGACTAACAAGTAATGTCTGATTCACCCTCATCCGCCCCGCCCCGGTCTTATTCAAATTTTATGGTCACATCCTCAACCTCGCTTGTCCTGTGGTCCAGCACAGTCAGAACAACCGTGCTGCCGGGCGGGATTGCGGAGATCAGATAGTCAAAGGAGTCCACCCCTGTAACCGGCTCCCCGTCTATCCCGAGGATAATATCGTTTCGCTCTATCCCTTCACGGCCCAGGGGCCCGCTGCCGTCTACTGACTTGAGGGCAACGCCGGGAATATCGGTGAGCCCGAATTTGTCGAGTTCTTTCCGGCTCACAGGCCTGACCTCGGCCCCCAGCTTTCCCTTCGCGGCGGCTGCCATTAATTTGGAAGCAGTGGCCTGGCTTCCAACCGTGGCTGGGACAGTGATCCTCTTGCCGTCCCGAAGGACAATCAATTTAACTTCGGTGCCGGATTTAGTGACCGCCACGTCATTGCGCAGGAACCCCGAATCGGGAACAGGACGGCCGTTGTACTCAAGGATAATGTCGCCTTTCTTTAACCCGGCCTTCTCAGCCGGGCCGCCCCTGGTCGTTTCGGCTATCAGGGCGCCTTCCGCCTTGGTCAATCCGGACTTGCGGGCAAGATCATACGTGACGTTCCGGACACTGACGCCAAGCCAGCCCCTCTCCACTTTCCCATTGGCAATCAGATGGTCCATAACGTGGACAGCTATATTGCTGGGAATCGCAAAACCGATGCCTTCAAAACCGCCCGATGTCGATGCTATAACTGCATTGATGCCAATCACCTCGCCGGACAAATTGAACAGCGGCCCCCCGCTGCTGCCCGGGTTTATCGCTGTATCGGTCTGCAGAAAATCCTGGTAATTACTCGGGTCCGTTATGCCGCCCCGGTGTTTGGCGCTGATTATGCCCTGGGTCACAGTCTGGTCGAGGCCCCGCGGGTGCCCGATTGCGACCACCCATTCACCCACGGCCACCTTGTCGGAATTGCCGAATTTCACATAAGGCAGAGGGCCTTTTGCCGGAATTTTTATCACTGCCAGGTCTGTTTTAGGGTCAGTCCCGATGACCTTTCCCCGGAATTCCTCTCCGCTCGGCAATATGACCTGGATGGTTGTGGCGCCCTCCACCACGTGGTTATTGGTCAGGATGTGCCCATCGGGCTTGACAATAACGCCGGAGCCGATGCCCCGGAGCGTCCGTTTGAATTTTTTGGGGGGCGTGCCGCCGAAATAGTCACGGAAGAACGGGTCGCTGAAAAACGGCGGCACAGCGACCTCTCTTGTCTGCGTTATATTGATATGCACTACAGCCGGGATATTTTTCTCCGCCACCCGGGTTATGGCAGTCTTCCAATCAACGCTCTCACTTTGAGCCGACTGCAGATTCAACGGCACGCAGATCAGGGCCACGAGCAGGTACAGAAGGCAACGCTTCAACATAATATGGCCTCCTTTCCAATCTAAATTTTATTCGATCGGGGAACGACTCCAACACGCTTCATTCAAACATTGTATGGAAGTTAAATCTCGGAATGAAAACAATACAATTCAGGTATCCAGGTTATGAGGGAAAAAACCTGCCGGCGAACGCATTCATGAAAGCCGACTTTTGCGGAGCCTTCTTATATAATATTTAACGCAGCTAAATCTGGCATTTCCATCAATATCGGGCAATCAGGATTTTCGAACCAGCAATCAGGATTTCCCTTATTCCGTTTGCCGGGATTTTGCTGCGAAATGACCTTGACGAATATAGGGGCTTCCCCTATCTTAACCTAAGATCCCTTCGCCCTGTTATGCTTTATCCCCATTTTTAAAACGGTTATCGTGTGGAAGGATTTAACAAAGGAATGCCATGCTTACCACCGCCCGCCGCTGGATAGACCACAACATCCTGGAACTAGGGCGGGAACTGAGGCTGTCCTACCTCCCCCCTCTGATGGTCTACATGGCTGCCGGGATATCCGGCCTGACCAGCATTGTCGGCACGTTCTTCGTGAAGGAATACCTGGGCCTCTCGGCCTCCTTTCTTGCCGCCCTGGGTTTTTGGGCGGGTATTCCCTGGGCTTTGAAGATGCCGCTCGGGCACCTGGTGGATCTCATCTGGCGCTGGAAGAGCGGGTTGATCTACCTTGGCGCCGGGCTGATCACCTTGAGTCTGCTCATTATGGTCGGATTGCTGAGCGGGCGCGGGGCAATGCTTGAGTTCATGTCGGCTGAAGCATGGTTCGTGCTTTCGGCACTGCTCGCGCCCGTCGGCTATGTCATGCAGGACACGGTGGCCGATGCCATGACAGTCGAAGCCGTTCCGCGCGTGGACTCAAAGGGCGCCCCGATCGATCCCGCGACCCGCAAGCTCATGAACACCACGGTCCAGACGCTCGGGCGCGTCGCGATCATCAGCGGCAGCATGCTGGTCGCGTTTATCAACCTCTACCTCTTCACCGGCGTTCATGGCCTGCCGACAGCGGAGATCGCGCACATTTACCGCAATGTGTACCTTATGGCCCTCGCGATCCCGCTGGTCTCGGTGCTGGGTGTAATGAGCGCAACGGCAATCAGGCGGCGCAATTTCCGGCTTCTCAGTCTCCAGGGGTATACCCGCGAACAGGCCGAGGCAATGCTCAGCCAGCGCGGTGAGCCAACGCCGCCGAACTGGTGGATCCTGGGCGGCAGCCTCCTGTTCGCAGCCTTCACGCTGGCGGTCGGCTTGGGGGGGATTTCGTACAGCGAGGAGATTGTATTCACCGGGTCGCTCGCCATCATCGCCTTCCTGATAGCCAGGCTCACGCGTACCCTCGAACCCGAGGCGCGGGCAACGCTGCTCGGCACCGCGATCGTCATATTTGCGTTTCGCGCCGCCCCCCTGCCGGGTGCCGGCTTGACATGGTGGATGATCGACTTGCTCGGCTTCGATCAGCAGTTCCTCTCCGTATTGTCACTGATCGGCAGTGTGCTCACGCTGGCGGGCATGTTCGTGTTCCGCCGCTTTATGGCCGAGAGGTCGATCGCCTATGTAGTCGGCTTCCTCACGCTCGCGGGCTTCGTTCTCGCCCTGCCGATCGTCGGGCTCTATTACGGTCTCCACCAGTGGACTGCGGCAATGACCGGCGGGATGGTGGATGCGCGCACCATCGTGATTGTGGATACCGCGCTTGAGTCGCCGCTCGGGCAGATTTCCATGATCCCGATGCTTGCCTGGATCGCTAACTCAGCCCCTATCAATCTCAAGGCTACATATTTCGCGGTGATGGCATCGTTCACCAATCTGGCGCTGTCGCTGAGCCAGCTCGGCACCAAGTACCTGAATGAGATCTTCCTTGTAACCCGTGAAGTGCGGGACAGTGCGAGCGGTGTGCTTCTGGTCCCAGCCGATTACAGCCAGCTCGGTGACCTGCTGATCGTGCAGACCGTACTTGCCCTCGCGCTGCCGTTTGCCGCTATCGTGTTCACGCGTTTGTCTCAGTTTCGCAGCGCCTGAGGGAATTTGCCTTTTGTCAAATTTCGAGTAATATACTTTAAGAAAGTGCCGCGATGTCCGCTTGCGGCGCATCGCTCGACACGATAACTAAATGTTTGTCAGATTGCAGGAGGCCAAACAATGACGTTAGAGCTGGGGCTTCTTTTACTTGAATCCATACTGCTTATCGTTACCGTTATCCTTCTGGTTTTCAACATTTTAGAGGGGAAACAGAGGGACAAACTGCTCAGGGAAGTGGGAAGGGCAACACAGGTCCTTTCCAGGCAGGAATACTTCCATTCCCTCATGGATTCGATGCTTGACGCGCAAACGGAGATCATCGGGTGCATCACCGGCAGTTACCCGACCGGCGATGATGCCAAGATGACACGGCATATAATTGAAGCGATCGAGAGGATGACCGGGAAAGGGGTGCGCATCAAGTACCTTTTGCCAAAGTTCCCGGACCGGCTGTATATTGCTATACAGTATGCGAAGGCGGGAGCGGAGGTGCTGTTCAGCAGCTGTCTCATGATCCACAATTTCCGCTTCAGCATAATTGATCAGAGAATTGTGGTGATAGGCATCCCGGAAAGCGTGGGTGAAAAGGAAGCGACCAAAAAGGGATATAAAATACCGTCTGAAGGGCTCGCGATTATCCTGAAGGATTATTTTGATACCTGCGAGAAACAGACGAGCCTGAAAGACTATCTTCAGGAAGTCATCGAGCATACGGGAGCGACGACTGAACATCTGGCAAGGGAATTCCATTTAGATGAAGAAGACCTGAACAAACATGTCTGAAAGGAGATGAATATGGGAAAAGAAGACGCAAAAAACAATAACAAAATTGAGCCGCAGGACAATACTGAAAGGGGCCCTTGGGACCGGTCTGCTGATTTCGGCTGGTCAGGCCCTGCCGGGGCTGACCGGGGACGTTCTCGGCGCCGTGCCGAAGAAATGGGATCGGATATACGACGTCGTGGTAGTGGGGGGCGGCGGGGCAGGGCTTGCTGCCGTGGTCAGCGCCCAGGAAGCGGGGGCCAAGGCAATCCTAATTGAGAAGGCCCCGACCTTCAACGCCAGCAGCACGGCGATTTCCGGCGGACTTTTCTCCGCGGCAAACAGCAATGCCCATAAGAAAGCGGGTGTAGACTATCCCGCCGAGAAGTTTTACAAGGACCTCCTGACCTGGGGCGACCAGAACAACATCACGGAGCTGGCCAAGACGTACGCCGACAATTCCGGCGCGGTGATCGACTGGCTCGTCGGCCTGGGGATGAAAAACCTCAAGATCGAACCCCGCGGGTCTACCCCGATCCGCCAGCCGGGTCGACCTTGTCGACCTCATGGCCCGGACCATGAAGGCGAGGAAGATCCCCGTGATGATGGAAACGCGCCTGACAAGGCTGATCACCAATGACGCGGGCCGGGTGGTCGGCATCGAGGCCGCCGGAAGAGGCGGGAAGAAGATGACGATCCAGGCGAAAAAGGGTGTCGTGCTCGCCACGGGCGGGTTCGCCGGCGACTTCGACCTTTACGACCGGATACTGTTGGACTTCCGCGGCGGCTACTCCACCTGCAGTCCCTACGCCACGGGCGACGGGATGCTCGCGGCTCAGAAGATCGGGGCCGATGTCACTCACCTGAATCTCTGCGCCCCTTATCGCCAGCGGGCTGGAGATAAACAAGGGCGAAGAGGATGCAGCCCTTCACGGTCACCCCGATGCACTACAACAGGGTCGGGGGCATCTATGTCAACAAGCTCGGGAAGCGCTTCTGCGACGACTCGGCACCGCTCTCCTGGGTGGTCACGAGTTCCTCCCCAAGCAGCCAGACAAGATTGATTTCTATATCTTTGACTCGGCCATGGCCGAGAAATGGCGGGCCGACAAGGCCATCATCTTCTCCACCTCAATCCACGAGGACATCATGAAGAAGGAGGAGAAACTTGCCAAAAGCGCCGATACGATAGAAGGGCTCGCACAGAAGATCGGCGTCGACCCTGCCGCGCTTGCGGACACAATCGCGAAATACAACAGCTATGTCGAGGCCAAGAAGGACCCCGAATTCGGGCGCAAGAAAATGATGGACAACAAGATAGAAAAACCTCCCTTCTATGCCCTCGGCCCCATGAAGAACAACATCGTGCTCGTACTGGGCGGCCTGCGCGCCAACGCCCAGGGCCAGGTGGTCGACCCATTCGGGAAAGTTATCCCCGGCCTTTACACGGCGGGCGAACTCATGGGCGGAGTGCACGGCAGCAAGTACTACGGCGGAACCGCTATCGGCAAAGCATTTACGTTCGGTTATTTGACAGGCAAAAATGCGGCAGGGGGGAAAGCGTAAACGACAATTCATCCATGCAAATAGTGATTGGCGCCGGAGCGAGGCTGAATTTAAAACGAGGACTGGACATGAGAGAAAAAATGAACCCCGTGTCTCCTGATGGGTGCGGGGTTTATTTTTTTGTTGGCGGCGTATTCCGGAGTGCCCGGCTGTCTCACCCGCCTTTCACGATTTAATATTCCATAAGGAAAGGCATTCAAATGACGGAAAGCAAGAAAGTAAAAGAGGGGCGACCTTGATCTGCTGCGCGTCTTCTGCAACGCCAACCCCGGCACCATTGACTGGCTGGAAAAGCACGGCGTGAAATTCATGGACAGCATCACTTCGACAGGCCCGGCCGGCCCCACGGCCAAGATCACGCAGGTGTACCACCGCATTTGGTGGGACAAGGAAGGCCCGGGGTTCGCCGCGTTCAAATCGGCGGAAGGCGTCACCAGTGGGGCCGGCCTGATCAAGCCCCTGGAAGCGTTTGCCAGGCAAAAAGGCGTCAGGATCCTCATGGAACACAAAATGACCGGGGTCATCAGGGAAGGGGGCACTACGGGCAAGGTCTTGGGTGTGCAGGTCATGGCCGGGAAAAAAAAGATGAACTTCCGGGCGAAAAAGGCCGTAATTCTGGGAAGCGGGGGATGGAAGGGGCAGAAGTTCCTGCGCAAGCTCTACGACGGGCGCATGACGGATGACCTTGAGGACAGCGGGGCGCCTTTCATAAATTCCGACGGCATGTCTTCCAACAGGTCAGCTTTACCCGGTTTTTCTGAAAATCATCAGGTACGTGAATTCGCCAAGCTCCCCCTCATATGTTTTTATAAACCCGTATTTTTTCATTTTTTCTTCCGCTTCCAGTCTCCGATAACCTGATGCGCATCGGCGGGCCGGGGCCTTTGTCTGTTTTTTTGAATTCCACAAGGGCCAGGGCTCCAGCGGCTTTTATGACCCTCTCCACTTCTTTCAGGGTTGAATCCTGCTCGCGGGGGGTAAGGTCGTGAAGGATTGTCGCGATCAGGCAAAAATCGACGGATCCGTTTTCGAGGGGAATATGTTTGGTAATATCAGCCTTGACAGGGCGGATGTTGGAAATGCCTTTTTCCTGAATTCTATGCCTGAGCTTCTCGAGCCCCTCATCCCAGAGGTCTACCGCATATACCAGGCCTCTTTCGTCCAACAAGGGGGATATTGCGATACTGTAATTCCCAATCCCGCAGGCGAGGTCAAGCACCCTGGCGTCGGCAGGGATTTTCACGTGGGAAAAAAATACCGACGGGTCAATTAAATCAAAGCTGCTCTTCCCGGCGGCAACCGGTTTATGGCTCATTGTGTGTCTCCACTACGGAAATTTAGTAAGTTTCAGATATATTCACCCATTACGATTTTTATTTCTATCACAAAATTATCGCGGCCAGATCCTTTCAATGCGGTCTGCAAATTACGCTTAAAGCCCTTGACTTTTAAACTGAGTTATACTCACGTGTTAAGAAAAGGAGGACAGGGAAAAGCTGTCAATTTCCATACGTTTATGATCACAGCCTGTATAGAGGTCGAAGATGAGGATCGCCATTCCGAAGGAATATCACCCCGGTGAGCTGCGTGTGCCCATGATCCCTGCCGACGTGGGGTCCCTGGCGGCCCATGGCGCTTCTGTTGAGATAGAAGCGGGGATGGGAGAGACGGCCGGCTATTGCGACTCTGACTATAGAGAAGCGGGGGCAGGGGTCAATCCCGACCGCAGAGGGCCTCATAACAGCGGCGGATGTAATCCTGCGGGTCCGGAAACCTCCCCTGGAAGAGGTGGCATGGATGCGGGAGAAATCTGTTCATATCAGTTTCCTTGATCCCTTTAAAGAGAAAGAGCTTCTGGAGAGACTGCTGGCCGGGGGCGTCAGTGCCATCAGTATGGAGATGATCCCCAGGATATCAAGGGCCCAGAAGATGGATGCCCTGACGTCACAGGCTAACCTGGCAGGCTACGTTGCCGTCATCCTTGCGGCTAATCACCTCAACAGGATAATTCCCATGATGATGACCGCGGCCGGGACAATCGCGCCCTCGCGGGTGTTTGTTATCGGGGTCGGGGTTGCCGGTCTCCAGGCGATAGCGACGGCACGGCGCCTGGGGGCGCGAGTCAGTGCGTTTGACACAAGGCCTGCGGTCGAGGAGCAGGTCCAGTCTCTCGGTGCAAAGTTTCTGAAGGTGGACCTCGGGGAAACGGGTGAGACGAAAGGAGGATACGCCAGGGCCCTGACCCCGGAACAGCTTGCCAAGCAGCGCGAGGCAATGATGAAGCAGTGCGCCGTCTCGGATGTCGTTATCACAACGGCCCAGGTATTCGGAAAGAAGGCCCCCCTCATAGTAACCGACGATATGATCGCCGCCATGCGCGAAGGGAGCGTTATCGTCGATCTGGCGGCGGAAAGCGGGGGCAACGTTGAAGGGACCGTGCCCGATCAGGTAGTCGTGGTCCACGGCGTAAAGATTATCGGACTGGAAAACCTGCCGGGTCGCGTGGCCGTCCACGCCAGCCAGATGTACTCCAGTAATCTTAAAAGTTTTGTCCTGGAATACTGGAACGACGCCACCAAAAGCCTTGTCCTCCCCATGGATGACGAGATCATCAGGGGATGTCTCATAACGCACGAACATGAAATCTTCAGTGAACTGTTGAAGAGCATGATGTGAGGAGGAAATCATGGAATTGGGTTCCGTCCAGGATGCATGCCTGATCAGCCTGAGCCTCATACTGGTCCTGGCGATATTCGTGGGGTTCGAGGTCATCTCGAAAGTGCCCTCAAAGCTGCACACGCCTCTCATGTCGGGCTCGAATGCGATTTCCGGCATAACGCTCGTTGGCGCAATTGTCACTGCCGGGGCGTCTCTTACGAAACTCAGTGTTGTCCTGGGCACGCTGGCCGTGGCCTTCGCCGCCATAAACGTTGTCGGAGGCTACATGGTGACCGACCGCATGCTGAAAATGTTTGAGAAGAAGCCGGAAAAGGAACGGAAATGACAGTCGCCGTTTTCGTCAACCTCGTCTATATCGTTGCCGCCGTGCTTTTTATCCTGGGCCTGAAAATGCTCACGTCACCGACGAGCGCCCGGAAGGGCAATTTCCTTTCTGCCGTGGGCATGTTTCTCGCCGTTGTTGTCACCCTTTTGGACAAGGGAATCGTTGACTACCGGATGATTATCGTGGGGGTCGTCGCCGGAAGTATTATCGGCGCCTTTGCCGCCCGTCTGGTGAAGATGACCCAGATGCCCGGCATGATTGCCCTCCTTAACGGGTTTGGCGGCCTGGCCAGCCTTCTGGTCGGCTGGGGAACATATCACACCATGCCGGCCTTCAACCTCTATATGGCTTCAACCATTTCCTTTGCCGTCCTGGTGGGAGGCATCACGTTTTCGGGGAGCATTATTGCCTGGGCTAAGCTCTCAGGTATCATCGGCGGCCGGCCTTTCCTTTTCCAGGGGCAGAAAGTCATAAACAGCGTGCTCATGCTCCTGACGCTCCTTGCAGGGACCCTTGTCATCATGCAGAGCGTGTCCACGGGGTACCCGTTCTTTCTCGGGCTCATGATTCTCTCATTGACCCTGGGAATTCTCACAGTAATTCCCATCGGCGGGGCAGATATGCCGGTCGTCATTTCGCTTTTGAACAGCTACTCCGGGATCGCTGCATGCGCCGCGGGACTCGCCATACAGAACAACATCCTCATTGTCTCCGGTGCCCTGGTCGGTGCGAGCGGAATCATTTTGAGCATGGCCATGTGCAAGGCCATGAACCGTTCCCTCGCCAATGTGCTTTTCGGGGGGTTCGGTGCCGTTGCCGATGCCGGGTATCTCGAGGCAGGAGGGGAGGTCAGGCCGATTTCAGCGGAAGATACTTACTACATTCTTGAAGCGGCGAACTCCGTCGTGTTCGTCCCGGGTTACGGCATGGCCGTCGCCCAGGCCCAGCACGCCCTGTATGAACTGGGGAACCTTCTTGAGGCAAACGGATGCGACGTCCGCTACGCGATCCATCCCGTGGCCGGGAGGATGCCGGGACATATGAATGTCCTGCTTGCGGAGGCCAATGTACCCTATGAAAAACTCGTGGAGATGGATGACATCAACAGGACAATTGACACCGTCGACGTGTGCATCGTCATCGGCGCCAACGACGTCGTGAACCCGGCGGCGCGAGAGGTGAAGACCAGCCCTATTTACGGCATGCCCATAATAAACGCCGACAAGGCAAAAACGGTAATCGTGCTCAAACGCTCCATGGCACCGGGATTCGCAGGCATCGACAACCGCCTTTTCGTAAAAGAGAACACCCGGATGCTCTTCGGCGATGCCAAAAAAAGTTTAGAAGCAATCGTATCAGAATGGGCCTCCCGGTCCTGATCCGCCCACTATCTATCGAAAGCTACGCATGCCCCCCGCTGTAATCATCAAAAAACAGCCCGTTGCCAACCTGTTCATATATTATGCCAACACGATTGGGATACGGCATTATTCTGCCCGAGAGATAGATTATATAAATTGTCTTGACTTCTCCAGCATTAAGCATACTCTAAGTACATTATTGTAATTGACATATACCAAATAGAGAATTTCTCTTCAGCAGAGGAGAGACACACAGTTATTAATGCCCTGCCCATTACAGTGAGGCGGGGTTTTTGTTTTTTAGATGGAAACAGAATCAGGGAACGTGACGAATAAGTATTTTTAGAAAGGGAAGAATAAAATGAATATACACCTCGTGGAACCATTAAATAATTTTGTAAAATTACAAGATAAAAAATGGGAAAGTGGTTCGTGGAGTTTAGATGAAGGTAAGGCTAAGCAACTGGTTGGCGGTGAAATATATTTTCACAAAAAACGACTGGAGCCGTCTTTTTTTGGGGGCATCATAACGGGATATCGAATCGAGCAGGATGCGCAAAACCAGGGGAACATTGTTTTCATCCTCCAATATAATGCAGGATGCCGAAATATTAAGACAGATAAGCTCGGATGGTCTAAAAAGATGAAGATAATTATCCATGACTGAAGATCTGCTTGATCACTGGCTTCGGATTATAAAACCGCTTTTACCGACGAACGCCTGGATTGATTCACGACTCTCCGGCGGTGATTATATAATAAAAATCGACTGGAAACTCGAAAACGATCCGCACCAACCAAACAAGCGTTCCAGAAAGATCGAGATGGTAATAAAGGAGGAGGTCATTGATTATTATCTTAACATGAACAGGGACGAACGGGCATTATCCGAAATCAAAATGAAACAATGGATTTCCGAACGATATAATCATTTCACCTTTGATCACAATGCCAATACATCTAATCCTACATCCCCGGATAAATGGCGCATCTCAAAGGATGTGCTCAGTTAATAAGGCCCCGGATAGGTAAATCCCTGCTTTTGACAATGTCCTCCGCGGGTATCGGTTCAGCTATATCCAATTCTGCGTTTGGAGGGTTCGTCTTTATATGTACCTTCTTCTGCCTGGCCAATATTCGCTTTGATGCCTTATCTATTTGCTTCTGCTGCCTTGCTCTTTCTTTGTTCCGGTTTCCGATGTCGTACATGGACTTTCCCATTTTTAAGCTCCTATTTTTATCTTATTTTTAAACATAAAGAATATGCTGAAAATGGAAAGACGTTCCAAAACAGAACATGTTATGGAACGCCTCTTTCCTTACCCAAAGTTTAATTAAATGAGTTTCACGTTTTCTGCTGCAGGACCTTTTTTACCCTGGACAACATCGAAGCTTACAGACTGGCCCTCAGTTAAAGTCTTGAAACCAGCGGCTTGAATGGCACTGTAATGGACGAAAACATCCCCACCATCATTCTTCTCGATAAATCCAAAACCCTTACTCTCGTTAAACCATTTTACTTTACCTTCTGACATAATTTAGTCTCCTCCTTTCCTGGAATTTATCAAAAGTCGAATTACCAATTATGACAGAAAAAAAGCCACCAAGACTCTAAAGAGCATGGTGGCCGCCTTTGCGCTTCAAATTGCTATAATCAACTTTAACTGTACCGCACTGACTAAAGACCATACACGGTACATAATATGTAAGCATAATACTTCACAGTTTATGCTAAGTCAATTTATATTTCATCTGAGCTTCTCGAGTACCTCATCCCAGAGTCTATTGCATATACCAGACATCTTATCAACAACGAGGATATTACGATAAGGGCACAAACAGCTCCCCAGAGCCGGGCATAATATGATAGGGTCAATGTTAACCTGCCTAATCCAGGGGGCTTCCGCGCGACAAAACAGCTGGGCTAACGGCACAACCGTCTAGAGCATTGAACTGCCATAGCCAAACTGGCGGGAGCTCTCAGACGTATTTGAAGTGGGATGTCCACCCGAAAGGTCTGATCGTATACCCCCCGGAAAGTCGATTCAATGGTCGCCGGGAGCCGCCATGCGGATGAGCGGGGTGACGCTCCTGATATCTATTCAGGCGACAACTGTTTGACTCTCGCCAGGAGATTGGCAATCAGCGCTCCCTTTGCTTGAGGTAATCCCTGTACTCAAAGGACTTGGTCGCATGGTGAATCTCCACTCGTGTCACCACTTCTGCCTTGCTTAACAGCATCTTGATCAGATCTAATTCTTCGTTCGATACTTCCAGGTTCATAGCGGCATCCTTTCTTCAGCATTTGATAAAATTCACAATAAAGGCCAAATCACATTGTTTCTCAGCGTCACCCCCGGGCAAAAAGAATTTCTTTGTGTAAACTTATCATCAGCCGCCGGATTGACTATCCGGATATTCCTTATGAAGGCCTCGAATTTCCTGATGGGAAAAACCTCCGGATATGTCTTAGCGGTTTTGGGGTGCGGGGCCAAACCACGACGCTGATGGATGGCCCAGGGGTATCCGCTATTACCCGAAGGGTGTTAAGGAATATCGAGTATCAAAATCAGGAAAATCCTGATAACAATATGCGCTGGGATTATTTAAGAATAACAATAATCCTACTGGCGATCGGAAGCAGCGCATGTTGAGCAGAAAGTGGACACTCTTCCTTATGTTTTCTCTCCTCCTCGGCATATTCTGGGGGGGGTGCCATGGTGGCTGTGCGTGTTATTCGCAGACCTGCCTGACCTGCGGCCACAATAACCAGCCAGCTCTTTTCCTGCCCCAGCTCATGGCTGCCGATGCCGTTCAACCCCTCTTTGTCGTTTCTATCCTTCCCCGATCCGTGGAATTCCGCCCGGATCGCCTCTTATCCTTTTCACCGCTCCGGGGTCGTGCCCCGCCCTGCATCTCGTGACAGGACTTTTGTTCGGTCGAAGAATCATCCGGCCGGAACACCGGGGAACTCCAGCTTTGGAAGGTCATGGCTCGAATCGCGAACTGAGGATTAACCATGAAAAAAGGTATATTTATACTTTCCGCCATGATCATCCTGCTGGGTTGCAGCGCCGGCCGCAGCGAAAATCAGAACATTGCTGTCGAGAAGTACGAAATCGGCGAATCGGTTTATGTCTGCGGTTGTCCCATGATGTGCTGTAATTCCATTTCCAAGGCACCGAAGGGGCGCTGTTCCTGTAACTTTCCCTTGAAGCAGGGAAAGGTTTCGAGGGTTCAGCGGGGCATTGTCTACGTTCATGTTTCCGGCTTGGAGAAACCATTTTTCGTAAAGAACCGGTGACAGCGTTCTGGAGTCCTCGCTATGGTGGGACGTCATCCGGGTCACTGGACAGCTGAAACGGATTGTCGAAAGCGATAAAGGAACCCCGTTCAAACGGGACCCTTTTTATACGAAGTAAACAGCTTTCTGTCGTCACTGCGATGCGCGGCCGCACCCTGCGGCTTTGCTTGGCCCCGTGACGCCTTACTATCAGCCTGTCCTGCATTGAGACCCGCCAAAATGACCCCCGCCCAAAGTCGAACTTCCTCCATCGCCGCTGCACATGCCAAGGAGGTTGTCACTAATGGAAATTCGCCTGCTGTTCTTGATGGTTGTTATGCTGCTTCTTGCCCAATCCCCAGTCTGTGCGGAGCAACCGAAGGACAAACGTATGGACCTGGATGAAGTGGTGGTTACGGCGACGAGGACGGAGAGGGCCACGGAGGAGATCCCGGCCGGCGTCAGCGTGGTGAGCAAGGAGGAAATAAAAGACACAAGGATGTTAAACCTGTCCGAGGCCCTCAAGGGGCTTCCCGGCGTGCTGTCAGAATCGAAAAACGGGGGGTACGATACCCGTCTGATCATCCGGGGTGCCGGCCTGAAGGCACGGTACGGGGTCAGGGAGATAATGGTCCTCCTCGATGGGGTGCCCATCACCGACCCCGACGGCATGACCCGCCTGGACTTCGTCGATACCGAACTGGTCGAAAGAATCGATGTCGTGAAGGGGCCCAACTCGACCCTCTACGGCGCGAACGCGGCGGGAGGGGTCGTGAACGTGATCACCAAGAGCCTCTTCGAAGAAACGAAGAGCGTGAAGGTTGGGTACGGCAGCAACAATACCCAGTTGTATAACGCGATATATGGAACGCATTTCGGGGAGACCTATGTCTCTGTCACCGGCAGCAGGCGCTCGACCGATTCCTGGAGGGAATGGAACGATTTCAGCACCAACCAGGGAGGTTTCAGGATCGGGCACCTGTTCAGCGACAAATCCTATGTCGAAGCCAACATCTCGCTGACACAGGCCAAGCTTCAGCTGCCCGGCACTCTCACGAAAAGCCAGTTCGACAGCGACATCGGCCAGCTCACCTCCGAGCCCTGGAGAAATATGGGCCGCGAAAGCGACATAATCTACACCAGTCTCAAAGGTGAAAAGGAGATAGGGAACGTCAAGCTGAAGCCCATGGCCTACTTTCAATGGTGGGATCACTACCACCCCGTGACGGGCCTGATTAACGATGGCGGCGCCTCCGTGTACGGGGCAGACATCCAGGCCGACATCAAGCACAGCCTTGCGGGGATGGAAGGCGTTTTCACGACAGGAATCGCGGGTCAAATCGACGACAACGACGGAGAGAAGTACACGTACCGGGATTTCGTGAGGTCCCCCGCAGGAAGGCTGTTGTATACGACTTCCGACGAGAAGGGCAGTCTTGCCGAGCAGGGGGATGACCGGATCACCAAATGGGGAATTTACGCGCAGGAGTCCCTGCGGCCCGCGGAGCGCTGGATCGTGGACCTGGGCATACGTTACGACCGGGTCGGCTTCGACCTCCACACCGAGCAATTCATGGAATACAATTACACGACAGGCCGTTACGTCACCAGCAGGCAGACGATCAACAGGGACACGACGTTCGATCACGTGAGCCCCCGGATCGGGGTCGTCTACAAGCTGACTTCGGAGCTGAACCTCTACGGCAACATCTCGACAGGGTTCCAGACGCCGCAGACCTCGGAACTCAGCGACAATCCGGACCTGGTCCCCTCTGAAACCATCAATTACGAGACGGGGCTCAAGGCAAGGTTCGACGGAGGGCACGCCGTCGACCTTTCCCTCTACTACATCACCGTGACGGACGACATCGTCCAGACCATGCTGCCCGGCAATCAGTCGTCGTACACCAATGCCGGTGAAACGAGGAAAATGGGGGTCGAGCTGGCCGCCTCCCTGCGGGCAGGGAAAGGTTTTTACCTCGGCGGAGCTTACGCTTACAGCGATTACAAATTCGACGAATTCAACGAGGTGATTAACGGGGTTAACTTCAGCCGGGACGGCAACCGGATGCCGTACATCCCCATGCACCAGTACAGCCTGTTCGCCAAGTACAAGCATCCGTCAGGCTTCCGCGTCAAGGTGGAGACGAACACGTGGGGAAAATACGAAGTGGACAATGCAAACTCCCAAACATACAAGGGCTACGCCTTCATCACGAATGCGCTGGTCGGCTATGAGTGGAAAGGGTGGGACTTTGCATTTGACGTTTACAACTTGTTTGACACCCATCACGCCATCGAGGTGACGAAGGATTCTGGCGGGGCAGCAAAGTACCGCCCCGGGGGGACCCACCACTTTGATGGCGAGGGTCGGGTACACGTTTTAAGGGAGGCGGACATGACTGTTAAAAAAGCCGTTTTTTTCCTTCTTGCCCTTGTCGTCGCCTTCGCCGCAGGGATGTACCGATGGGGTGATTCAGCCCACTCCATCGGGTTGATCAAGGCATCGGGCGGGGAGGCGAGGCACCCGTCTTTTCTCCGCAGCGGAGAGAACGGATATACATTGATCGCCACGGCAACGGTGATCCCGCCGTACCGCGGAGACGCGCGGGTCGAGCTCGAGGGGAGCCCTTTCATGGATCACAGGATCTACCTGTCGGGGCCCATCCTGGACCTGGGCATTCGCCGCTATCCGGAACTCCGGGAGAACGTCATCCGCGACCTTCAGCCGATGGACCGGATTGCGCTGTGGGTAGTTATGCAACCTGCGGAGGGAGTATGCAAGGAGCCCGGCAGGCACGATGCCGTTGCCGGGCCCAAAGGAAGATACCAGGTTGCGTTTTACGATGTGAAGACGAACAGGCCTGTGCTCAGCGTCCCGGTCGTAATTCGGGGAGAAAAGGAGGCTAAGGATGCAGTCGGACACCAGCATTGAAAAATATGCTTTCCTGGAGAAGAGAGTCTGGATCATCATCCTGGGGCTTGTCCTGTTTATGCCGCCCCTTTCGTTCCTCTTTCAATTCACCCAGGACAGCAGCTTTTGCGGGGCCTGGTGTCCCCGCATGTTTATGGTCTGGCGCCAGGGCGAGACGGCAGGGGCCTTCCTGTCGGGGATCATGAGAAGTTATATGGGTGTGGCCCTGTTCCTGGGGGTACTCGTCAGCACCTTCTTCCTGGGGCGTCTCTGGTGCAGCCATCTTTGCCCTGTGGGCGGCGTCTCAGAGCTCGGCAGCCGGCTCGTTCCCAAAGCTCTCCAGGTGCCGCTCGACAAGGTTCCCGCACCGGCGGTCCGTTACGGATATCTGTCCGCCTACTTCCTGCTCCCCGTCCTCGGCCTCGGAAGCCTCTGCTGCAACTACTGCAATTTCGCGACGGTCCCGCGGCTGCTGGGCGCATCGTTTTCCCAGGCGGACATGGCGTTTTTCTTTCGCTGGGCGGGGCTGGTGAACCTGGGGCTCCTCGCGGGCCTGGGTTTTTTCGCCAGGGGAGGGCGGGGTTACTGCAATCTCCTGTGCCCTGTGGGTGCCCTGGATGCCCTCTCCAACAAGCTGGGGGAAAATCGGGAGAATACGGCTGGTCGAGGACCGCTGCAACGGCTGCGGCAAGTGCAAGGACGCTTGTCCCACCTGGGCGATTGACGTCGGCGAGACCGTCAGGATCGATCCCCTTTCCTGCATCCCCTGCGGGTTATGCATGAAGGCCTGCCCGCACAATGCCATTGCCTACAGTCCCCTGGTGGCGCGCGAGGTAGAGCCTGTCGAGGCCCTTTCCTCGTGTGCGTTTGACGGCCACAACGGAAAGGATTTCGTGCGATGATGGACCGGGCCTTCAGAATTCGGGTATTCCTCACGTCCCTCTTCGGGGCGGCGGCAGGCATACTGCCCGTTGCAGGCTGCACGGCGGGCGCGGCCCCTGTTTTCAATGCGCCGGATGGGAGGCATTTTGGCCATCCTCGCCGCACTGGGATGGGCAAGAAAACAAAGCAAGGAGATAAGGATCATGGAATGGTTAAAGGCCATAGTTGATTACGGCGTAATCGGGCTTCTGGTGATGATGAGCGTCATTGGCGTCGCCATTGCCATCGAAAGGCGGCTCTACTACAGGAAAATCGACCTCGGGGACTTTTCAGGGCGGAAAACCGTCGAACTTGCCGTCACCCGGAAACTTCACATCCTGGCGACCATTGCGAGCAATGCCCCCTACATCGGCCTTCTCGGGACAGTCATGGGGATCATGTTGACGTTTTACACGATGGGCCGCGAAGGGTTCATGGATACGGGCAAGATCATGATCGGGCTTGCCCTTGCGATGAAAGCGACGGCCGTGGGGCTTCTCGTCGCCAAACCGGCCATCACGCTTTACAACCTGCTGGTCCGGAGGGCGAAAGAACTCATCTTCGAATGGGAGATTAGAAATGGAAGAGAAAGAGTTTGATTACATCAACGTGATCCCTTTTATAGATATCATGCTGGTGCTCCTGACGATTGTCCTGACCACGTCGACCTTCATCGCCCAGGGCGCAATCCCCATGGAGCTTCCGAAGGTCTCTGCGGTCGAGCAGGCCAATACGCTCAGGACCATCTCGGTTGAAATCGACCGGGGCGGCGCCCTTTACCTCAACTCGTGCGGTGTGACCCTGCCCGAGCTGGGGAAA
>CAWASK010000008.1:0-27887 GCA_963784735.1 uncultured delta proteobacterium
GAACTGGTATGATGTTGTCTGGTATATCGGCACAGCCCTCGAACCGGTGGTCGGTTGCCTCCGGCCCGCCGTGGAGGGCTAAGGTTTCGATCTTCAGCTTTGAATCTATTTTACTCATTATCATTATTATATATCTCCAGATGTCGTCTTTTTATGGTCTTTGGAGGGATTTGCGCGGTTTAAAATCCCCCCTTGCCCCCCTTTATGAAAGGGGGGTTCAAAAGCCAAATATTCAGGTTATCCTGTTATTCTGCGCTGTAAATAATTGTCCTGTTTCCTCGTGTGCGGCCCGCAAGGGCCATATTTACCTGACGCGCCAGTTTTACGGCCTGGTTGGTCTCGGCTCTCGCCGCGACCAGGACGGAAATCCTGCACCTGAGGGCCTTGGAAAAAATCTCGGAGGAGATCCTGCCGCTCGAAAATAGCGCCTTGTCCTCGAGGGATAGCCCCGCGAGGAGGGCGGCGCCGACCACCTTGTCAAAGGCGTTGTGCCGGCCGATGTCGTCCCTGAAGATCAGGATATTTTCGGTATCCGCAAGGGCGGCGCTGTGCACGCCCCTTGTTTCCCTGTGCTCCGCCGAACTGTTTAAAGAAGATGCCCATCAGCGAGGTTATCGTCGCTGCCTTGATCTGGAAGCCGTCCGCCAGCGGCGCCCGCTGCATGATGTCAAGGGGACTATGGAAGTAACTGCCCCCGCCGCAGCCGGACGTGTAAATCCTCTTGAAAACCATCTCTTCGGGCAAGGCACCCGCAACCGTCACCGCCGCGCTCCAGCGCTGCGTATCGATGACGATGTCCTCCGGCCGGGGAGCCTCATTCGTGAGCCCAGAGGTGTATAGGAAGCCCGCAACCAGGTCCGCGAGGTTATCGGGGCTGCAAAGCAGGGTCGCGATTTCCTTGCCGTTGACCTCGATCGTAAGGGGCACTTCTTCGGTCACCGGCACGCTCCGGCGTTCGCGGAGATCTTTTATTTAAGGATATTACGTCAAATTGTTCCATGGGGTTTTAGGCTCAAGGCGCAGGGCTAAGGGTTAAAGGCCAAGGTACTTATTTTTCCTTTAGCCCTTTGCCCTTAGCCTTTAGCCCCTTTTCGCCGTTAGTTCACCTCCAACATGCTTTCTATACTTATCCGCGCCTTCCGGGCGATTTCTTCCGGGACTGTTACCTCGTGCGTCATCTCCTCCAGTGCCCACACTATCTTTTCCAGCGTCGTGAGTTTCATGTTGGGGCACACGGCGAGTTCCGTTGCCGGGTAAAATGTCTTCCCGGGGTATTCTTTCCTGAGGCGATGGAGCATCCCCATCTCAGTCCCAACAATGATCTGGCGGGCGGCCGATTCCCTCGCGAAGCGGCACATCCCCTCGGTCGAGAGCGCCTGGTTGGCAAGTTCGATAACTGCGGGACGGCATTCCGGGTGAACTATAACGGCTGCCTCCGGATGGAGCCTTTTCTGTTCCTGGATGTGTTCCGGAAGGATGCGCGCATGCGTCGGGCAAAAGCCTTTCCAGATCACGAAGTCGTGCCCGACCAGTACCTTGCGGCGTTCGTGGCAGCGCGGACCGGGCACGACTTCGTGATCTGGAAAGGCTTTTGCCCGACGCATGCGCGCATCCTTCCGGAACACATCCAGGAACAGAAAAGGCTCCATCCGGAGGCAGCCGTGATAGTTCACCCGGAATGCCGTCCCGCAGTTATCGAACTTGCCGACCAGGCCCTCTCGACCGAGGGGATGTGCCGCTTCGCGAGGGAATCGGCCGCCCGCCAGATCATTGTCGGGACCGAGATCGGGATGCTTCATCGCCTCAGGAAAGAGAACCCCGGGAAGACATTTTACCCGGCAACGGAACTGGCGGTATGCCCCAACATGAAGCTCACGACGCTCGAAAAGATAGTGTGGGCGATGGAAGAAATGACGCACGAGGTAACAGTCCCGGAAGACATAGCCCGGAAGGCGCGGGTGAGTATAGATAAAATGTTGAGCATGTGAAATAAAGCCCTTTTTCAAAGGGGACAGGGTTAAAGAAGAAAAATCCCTTGGCTCCCCTTTAAAAAAGGGGAGGATAAAAACGAAAAATGGAACAATTCGAAATAACAGCCATAAGTAAAGGGATTCGCGAACGCCGGAGCGTGCCGGTGACCGAAGAGGTGCCCTTTCACGATCGAGGTCAACGGCAAGGAAATAGCGACCCTGCTTTGCAGCCCCGATGACCTCACGGACCTGGTCGCTGGTTTCCTTTACACTTCGGGACTCGCGAACGAGGCGCCCCGGCCGGAGGACATCGTGATCGATACGCAGCGCTGGAGCGCGGCGGTGACAGTTGCGGGTGCGTTGCCCGAAGAGATGGTTTTCAAGAGGATTTACACGTCCGGCTGCGGCAGGGGCATTATTTTCCACAGCCCCTGTGGACATCATGCAGCGGGCGCCGCTGGCGGACGGCTTCCAGATCAAGGCAGCGACGATAACCTCGCTGATGGGTATTCTTCTTAAACAGCTCAGCGGAGCACAGGGAAACAAGGGGCGTGCACAGCGCCGCCCTCGCGGATACCGAAAATATCCTGATCTTCAGGGACGACATCGGCCGGCACAACGCCTTTGACAAGGTGGTCGGCGCCGCCCTCCTCTCGGGGATATCCCTCGAGGACAAGGCGCTATTTTCGAGCGGCAGGATCTCCTCCGAGATCTTTTCCAAGGCCCTCAGGTGCAGGATTCCCGTCCTGGTTGCGGCGGGGGCCCCGACCAACCAGGCCGTAAAACTGGCGCGTCAGGTAAATATGGCCCTTGCGGGCCGCACACGAGGAAACAGGACAATTATTTACAGCGCAGAGGAAAGAATAATTTGAAATTTGAACCTTGGGTTCCCCCTTTATAAAGGGGGATACAGGGGGATTTTAAGCAGAAAAATCCCCTCTAACTCCCCTTTAAAAAGGGGAGGACCTTTAAAGATTTATTCGGAGTGACAATGAGCAAGATAGATGCAAAACTGAAGATTGAAACACTCGCCCTTCACGGCGGGCAGGAAGCGGACCCGGCCACCGGATCGAGGGCCGTGCCGATATACCAGACAACATCATACCAGTTCAAGAGCACCGAGCACGCGGCTGCGCTTTTCGGGCTCACCGAGTTCGGGAACATTTATACCCGGCTGATGAACCCGACCACGGACGTCCTCGAAAAGAGATTGGCCCTGCTCGACGGCGGTGCGGGCGCGCTGGCGGTCGCCAGCGGGCAGTCCGCAATAACACTGGCCCTGTTGAATATTGCCAGGGCCGGCGATGAGATCGTTTCGGCCGACAACCTGTACGGCGGGACATACAACCTGTTCCATTACACGTTCCCCCGCCTGGGGATAAAAGTGAAGTTCGTAAAATCCAACGATCTCGACGCGATCGAAAAAGCGATAACGGACAGGACAAAAGCGGTTTATGCGGAATCAATCGGCAACCCCAAGCTTGATGTTGCGGACCTGGAAGGCATTGCGTCGGTTGCCCACGGCAAAGGGATCCCTTTTGTGCTCGACAATACGGTATCCCCTTACCTGCTGAGGCCCATGGATTTCGGAGTGGACATCGTCGTCTATTCGGCGACCAAGTTCATCGGCGGCCACGGGACTTCACTGGGCGGCCTGATCGTGGATTCCGGGAAATTCGACTGGACGAACGGGAAATTTCCCCTGATCTCCGGGCCCGACCCCAGCTACCACGGGCTGGATTTCGTGGAGGCCCTCAAGCCATTGGGGAATATCGCCTATATTATCAAGGCCAGGGTGGTCCTGCTGCGCGACCTGGGCCCGGCCCTGTCGCCCTTCAACTCGTTCCTGTTCCTGCAGGGGCTCGAGACGCTCCACCTGCGGATGCCGAGGCACTCGGAAAACGCGCTCGCGGTGGCCCGGTACCTCGAGAAGCACCCCAAAGTGAGCTGGGTCAATTATCCGGGGCTTGATTCCAGCCCGGAAAAGGAAAGGGTCAAAAAGTACCTGCCCAAAGGTGCGGGCGCGATAATCGGATTCGGGATAAAGGGAGGCGTCGAAGCGGGAAAGAAGTTCATAGATTCCCTGGAACTCATTTCGCACCTGGCCAACATCGGGGACGCCAAGACCCTGGCGATCCACCCGGCAAGCACGACGCACCAGCAGCTTTCGGCTGAAGAGCAGCTGGCAACCGGGGTGACCCCGGATTTCATCCGGCTCTCGATCGGCATCGAGCATATCGACGATATACTGGCGGATATAGAACAGGCACTGAATAGATAACCTACCTGTAGGGGCGTATTGCAATACGCCCCTACGAACAGGAGGCCATATGGCAAACATTTATGACGATATTACAAAAACCGTGGGGCGCACTCCCCTGGTGAGGATAAACAAGATGGCTAAGGGCATCGACGCGACCGTCCTGGTAAAGCTCGAATCCTTCAACCCGCTGTCCAGCGTGAAGGACAGGATCGGCGTTGCCATGATCGAGGCTGCGGAGCGCGACGGGCTTGCTCAAGGAGGACTCCGTGATAATCGAGCCCACGAGCGGCAACACGGGGATAGCCCTGGCCTTTGTCGCGGCGGCCAAGGGATACAGGCTGATCCTGACCATGCCCGATACGATGAGCATCGAGCGGCGCCATCTTCTGGCCATCCTGGGGGCCGAGCTGGTCCTGACGGAAGGGGCTAAGGGCATGAAAGGGGCGATCGACAGGGCGAATGAGCTGGCGGCGGAAATCCCCGGCAGCTTTGTCCCGCAGCAGTTCAATAACCCGGCGAATCCCGAGGTCCACCGGCGCACGACTGCCGAGGAAATCTGGAGCGACACGGACGGGAACATCGATTTCTTTGTGGCCGGGATCGGGACGGGAGGCACAATCACCGGGGTCGGCGAAGTGATCAAAAAACGAAAACCGCTGTGGGTCGTCGCCGTCGAGCCGACGGACTCCCCGGTCCTCTCCGGCGGAAAACCAGGCCCGCACAAGATCCAGGGCATCGGCGCGGGGTTCGTCCCCAATGTCCTCGACCGGGAAATCATGGACGAGATAATGCCGGTCACCCATGAGAATGCCGGGATAACGGCCAGGCGGCTGGCCAAGGAGGAAGGCATCCTGGCGGGGATCTCCAGCGGGGCGGCCCTCTGGGCGGCCCTGGAAGTGGCGAAAAGAAAGGAAGCCAAGGGAAAGACGATAGTCGCGGTGCTTCCCGACACGGGGGAGAGATATTTTTCCACCTGGCTGTTCCAGTAAGGATAGGCATTAGGCATTGGGCTGTAGGCATTAGGCCAAGGTACTTTTTCCTCCTGAACGCCTAATGCCTAACGCCTCACAAATAAAGGAATTTTATGTCAACGACAGTTGGATTAGTTAAAACCGAATATTTCACATTTACGGACAAGCTCATGCTGGAATCCGGCAAATCGCTGGGCCCGGTCACTCTGGCTTATGAAACATACGGCGAGCTTGATGCAAAAAAGGAGAACGCCATCCTGATCACGCATGCCCTCTCGGGGGATGCCCATGCGGCCGGATATCACGAGGGCGACGACGAACCGGGGTGGTGGGAGAGCATGATCGGTCCCGGCAAGGCGTTCGACACGGACAAATATTTTGTCATCTGCTCCAATATCCTCGGCGGGTGCAAGGGGAGCACGGGGCCGTCGTCTATAAACCCCGAAACAGGGAAACCTTATGGCCTCGATTTCCCGGTCATAACGATAGCGGACATGGTGAATGCGCAACGGCATCTTATCGACCACCTTGGCATAGAACAGCTCCTGTGCGTGGCGGGAGGCTCAATGGGCGGGATGCAGGTCCTGCAGTGGGTCGCTTCTTATCCTGAAAGGGTAAAGTCGGCAATCCCCATCGCGACGGCGCTGAAACACTCGCCCCAGCAGATTGCCTTTGACGAGGTCGTGCGCCAGGCCATTATGGCCGACCCGGATTGGCGCGGCGGGGATTATTACGATTTCGGCCAGCCGGAGCGGGGCCTTGCGGTGTCGAGGATGATCGGCCACATCACTTTCATGAGCGAGCAGTCCATGGAGGAGAAATTTTCGCGCAAGCTGCGCAACGGGAAGTACAGCTACGATTTTGCGGCGGACTTCGAGGTCGAGAATTACCTGCGGTACCGCGGTGACAAGTTCGTGAAGCGCTTTGACGCGAACTCGTACCTGTACATCACCAAGGCGATGGATTACTTCGACCTGACACAGCTTACTCCCGACAGGAATATCGAGACCAGGTTTCTTGTGATCTCCTTCAAATCCGACTGGCTTTATCCCTCTTACCAGTCGCAGGATATAGTGCGCCATTTGAAGCGCCGCTGGGTTGATACGACTTATTGCGAACTTCCCTCGACTTACGGCCACGACGCCTTTTTGATGGACGTTGACGCCCAGCAGGAGCTGGTAACGCATTTCCTGGACAAGACTTACAACGGATACTCGGTGGTGGAAAGCTATTATGCCCTCTGAGCTGAAGATCCGCCCGGATCACAAGATAATATTCGATATGATTGAACCCGGCTCGCGGGTCCTGGACCTGGGCTGCGGTACGGGCGACCTTATTTATTTTCTCGCCCGCGACAAGCAGGCGAAGGTGCAGGGGATAGAGCTGGATGAGGCTTTCATTTACGAGTGCGTCAGGAAGGGCCTGAGCGTGCTGCACGGCGATATAGAGAGCAGCGTGAAGGAATACCGGTCCGGGAGCTTTGATTATATCGTGCTCAACCAGAGCATGCAGGAAGTCAGGAATGTGGATTCCCTGGTCGAAGACGCCTTGAGGATCGGCAGCAGGATCATCGTCGGGTTCCCGAATTTTGCGTTCCTGGGTTCCCGGATAATGCTGTTCTTCCAGGGGAAGGCGCCGATCACGAAATCGCTTCCCTACAGGTGGTACGATACCCCGAACGTGCGCTTTCTGAGCATTGACGGATTTCCGGGATTTCTGCGGGGAAAAAAATCTCCATGTGCTGGCGGCCCATTACCTCGGGGCAAAAGGCCCGGTACATATCTGGCCGAACCTGTTTGCGCACAACGCCATATTCCTTGTCCAGAAGAGAAGGGTTGAGAAAGAGGCTTTGAAGCTCATGTTCAGCACAATGAAAGAGGACATCCGCACGGTCTTTAAGAAGGACCCGGCGGCAAGGAGCACCCTCGAAGTGGTCACGAGCTACCCGGGGCTGCATGCCGTGTGGATGCACAGGATCGCCCATTGGCTATGGGTGAGAAACTGGTTCGTGACCGCGCGGTTCCTTTCCCACATCAACCGGTTCCTGACAAATATTGAAATCCATCCGGGGGCTAAGGTGGGCAGGAGATTTTTCATCGACCACGGCGCCGGGGTTGTCATCGGCGAGACCACCGAAATAGGCGACGACGTCCTGATCTACCAGGGCGTGGTCCTGGGCGGGGTGAGCCTGGCAAAGGAAAAGCGCCACCCGACGCTGGGCAGCAATGTGCTGATCGGTGCGGGGACAATTGTCCTCGGCCCCATCCACATCGGCGACAACTCGCGCATCGGGGCGGCATCGCTCGTGATCCACGACGTCCCGGCAAATGCCCTGGCCGTTGGAGTTCCCGCCAGGGTGGGGCTGGGTTTCAGCGCCCGGGAGCTCCAGGAGCTCGACCACAACAAGCTCCCGGACCCGATTGCCGAGGCGTTCCGGTTCATGGGCAGGCAGATAGAGGTGCTGCAGGACAGGATAGCCAAGATGGAAAGCGAGCGGGGGATCAGGGTGGAATTCGACCAGTACGTCGAGGAGAAGAAAAAAGAGATCATGCGGATGTTTGCTGAAAACGGCGAATTCACCACGGGGGCGGGGATCTGAAATGGTGAAAAGGCGCGCAAAAATTGCGGGGATGCATCCTGCTTGCAGCAGTGACAATCCCGGCAGTTATGTGATATCAGAAACCGAGGGCCCGGAGGGGTCAGGAATCGAATTTCTATTGAAGAGGTAACAGGAGGAAACTGCATGCCGCAGGTAGTTTTGAAGGAATGCCCCAAAGTCTATATCCTCGAGACGCATCGTTCGAAGACGCCGGATTCAACGCTCAATTTTGTCAGGACGATTCGCGACACGGTATCGATGCTGGATTTCCGCAATGCGACCAGTGTGGACCGGATCGGCATTCCCGTTTTCACCTGCGACCGCATCCGCCCGGATAATTCGCGGACCAGCCATACGGGGAAGGGCGTCTCCGAGATCCAGGCCCAGGTGTCCCTGACAATGGAATCAATCGAGAGGTACTGCTCCGAGTTCATGGAGGAATATAAACCGAAAATAATCTACGGGAGCTACGCGGGACTGAAAAAGAAGCACAACATCCTCGATCCGGAGGAGCTGATCCTTTCCTCCCGGAGCAGTTACGCGCCTGACAAGGACCTGGAATGGGTATGGGGCTGCGAGCTGTGCTCCGGCGAGGACCTGCTCGTCCCCGCCTGTGCCGTGTACCATCCTTTTCACCAGAACGGCGCCTTCCTGTTCAATTCGCATACGAACGGCATTGCCGCAGGAAACACATTTGAGGAAGCCGTGATCCATGGACTCGCCGAGGTCGTTGAGCGCGATGCCTGGAGCATCACAAGGTACAAGACCCAGTACAACGACGCCCTTTTCCTCGAGGATGATCCGGGAAACGAGTTTATCATAAAAATTTTAGAACATTTTCAGGCGGCCGATATCGAAATCGTCGCCAAGGATATCACGACCGACATCGGCATCCCCGTAGTGGCCGCATTTTCCCGGGACCTGGTGCATGAGACCATGGTGCCTATCGACGGCTTCGGGGCGCACCTCGACCCCCGGGTTTCCCTGGTAAGGGCGCTGCTGGAGATAGCGACGACGCGCGCCCTTTTCTTCCAGAAATACGGGATTGAGGGGCTCAAAGAATTCCCGACATCCTACCTGGTGCAGGGGGCGGAATACGAGGACATGCGTTTTTATGCCCACGAGCAAAAAGGGCTTTCCGAACTGGAAGTGGGGTATACGGATGACATCCTCAAAGACTTTCATATCTACCGGGAAAAATTGGCGGCCAGCGGCCTCGATAAAATAATTGCTGTAAACCTGATGAGGCCCGACGTTAACATCCCTACCGTCCGTATGATCGTGCCCGGGGCGGAGACATATTGCTTCGACCAGTCAAGGCGCGGGGAAAGGGTGATGAAGGCCTTTGACGAGGATTAAAAATGGATGATAATCATCCAAAAGGATGATCAAAAATCAGGAAACAACTGATAGTCATTAGTCAAAAGAATACACGAAAATACGCGGAGGGAGTAAAATGAAGAAAATAATTCTGCTGATCATGGCTTTATTCCTTGTTGCAGGCGCTGCATATGCCAAGGAGGAATACAAGAAAAAAGCCGGTGATTATAATGTGACGATAACCCTGGACAAGTCGCCGTCCGTCGGTCAAAACGATGTTACGGTCAATATCAAGGATGCCCAGGGCAAAGATGTGACGGATGCGAATGTTGTCGTGGAATATACCATGCCGCCCATGCCGGGGATGGCGCCCATGAATTACAAGACTAAAGCGGTGCAGAAGGGTGGATCTTACCAGGCCAGCCTTAATCTCTCCATGGCGGGCCCCTGGACGATAAACGCGAAGATAACGAGAGGCGGGAAAACCCAGTCCGCAAAAATCAACATTGACGCAAGGTAAGAGATCATGTGGGAATACACCGAGAAAGTCAAAGATTTCTTCCTGAAACCCAAGAACGTCGGAGAGGTTGAGAACCCGGACGCCACAGGGGAGGTGGGCAGCATCCTGTGCGGGGACGCCCTCAAGCTCACGCTCAAGGTGGACAAGGAGAGCGGAAAAATCACCGATGCGAAGTTCCAGACCTTCGGGTGCGCTTCCGCCATCGCCAGTTCTTCGGTCCTAACTGAGCTTATCAAGGGCAAGACCCTCGAGGAGGCATCCAGCATCACCAACCAGGAGGTCGCCGATTTCCTCGGCGGCCTGCCGAAAGAAAAGATGCACTGTTCGGTTATGGCCCGCGAGGCCCTGGAGGCTGCCGTAGCCGATTACAAGGGGCAGAAAAAGGAGCCGGAAAAGAAAGAGAAGATCATCTGCCAGTGCTTCGAGGTGTCAGAGGACAAGATCCGGAAGGTGGCGATCGAGAACAGGCTCACCACCGCCGAGGAGATCACGAACTACACCAAGGCGGGGGGTGGCTGCGGGGCCTGCATCCCCGCAATCGAGGCGATCCTCAAGGACATCTGGTCGATCAAGCCACCTCCCGAAGTGCCTCTGGTGGCCGGGAAAAAGATGACCAACCTCAAGCGGATCGGCCTCATCCAGGAAGTAATTGAAAACGAGGTCCGGCCGAAACTGCAGGCCGATGGCGGCGACCTCGACCTGCTTGATATAGAGGGACCGCGCGTGACAATCGCCCTGAGGGCGATGTGCACGGATTGCCCCATGGGCAGCGTGACTATAGAGGGAATCCAGCAGAGGCTCAGGGATGTGGTGGACAAGGAAATAGTGGTGGTGGCGCAATGAAAACGATATACCTTGACAACAACGCGACTACGGCCATAGCCCCGGAAGTGCTGGCTGCGATGCAGCCGTACCTGGGCGAGTTCTACGGCAACCCCTCTAGCATGCACACCTTCGGCGGCCAGCTGCACAGGAAAGTGGAGGAGGCAAGGGAGAAGGTGGCCGCCATGATCGGGGCGGAGCCGTCCGAGATCATCTTCACGAGCTGCGGCACGGAAAGCGACAACACGGCAATCATGAGCGCCCTGGAATCTTTCCCCCAGAAGAGGCACGTGATCACGACAAGGGTGGAGCATCCCGCAATCCTGAACTTCTGCAGGTACCTCCAGAGGAAGGGCTATCGGGTGACATTCGTCCCGGTGGACAAAGTCGGGAACCTCGATACGGCGACACTCTACAAGTCTGTTGACGATGATACCGCCATTGTTTCGGTCATGTATGCCAATAATGAAACGGGCGTCATCTTCCCCGTGGAGGAAATCGCCGACTTCGTGAAGAAGCGCGGGGCGCTTTTCCACACGGACGCCGTGCAGGTCATCGGGAAGATCCCCGTTAACATGAAAGAGCTTCAGGCGGACATGCTCTCCCTGTCCGGCCACAAGCTTCATGCCCCCAAGGGCATCGGCGTCCTTTACGTGCGCAAGGGGACGCGCTTCTGCCCCTACCTGATCGGCGGTCACCAGGAGCACGGGAGGCGCGCGGGGACCGAAAACCTGGCTTCCATTATCGGGCTCGGGAAGGCGGCGGAACTCGCCTCGAGCAACATCGATGAGGAAAAAGCGTATTTGAGCCGTTTGCGGGACAGGCTGGAGAAAGGCCTCCAGCAGAGCTGCCCCGACACGCGCATCAACGGCAATCCCGAAAGCAGGCTGCCGAACACGACCAATATCAGCTTCGAGTGGATCGAGGGCGAGGCTATCCTGCTGAGGTTGAATGAATACGGGGTCTGCGCCTCTTCAGGCTCGGCATGCAGCTCGGGGTCGCTTGAGCCCAGCCACGTGCTGAGGGCAATGGGGGTCCCGTTCACGGCCATTCACGGGTCGATCAGGTTCTCGCTGAGCAGGTACAACACCGACGAGGAAATCGACCGCGTGCTGGAGATAATGCCGGGCGTCGTGCAGGAGCTTCGCCGTATTTCGCCTTTCAGGCGGGAGAGCATCTGTGAAGTTCTGCCGCATGCCGAGTCGACATAAAGCTCGGTTTGATTGATCGGGATCGTGGCGGAGGCCCGGCCTCCGTTACACGTCTGCGGCGGCTCGCGCCGATTGCCTTATGCCATGGCGGGTAACCCCGCGGGAACCGTGCCCAGGCGATTATGCCTGTTGATTCCACTGCAAACACAGTGATGATGTGCCGCGATGTCTTGTCCGCCGACCATGAACCGCAAAAACCGCAGGCGGCACCCTTACCTTCAAATTAAAATTGATGTCAATTGATTGATAAAATCGGAATCCCTCGAAGGAGAAAGATCATGCTGAACAGATCGTTTGCGGCATTTGTTCTTTTTGCGGTCTTTCTTTGCGGCACAGCCTGGGGCCAGGAGTTCCAGCTGCAGGACCTCGTCAGCGAGGCGCTGAGCAACAATCCGGAAATCCAGGCTTCCCAGGCCAGGATGGAAGCTTCCAGGTACCGGGTCCCGCAGGCCGGGAGCCTTCCCGACCCCATGGTGATGTTCGGCTATCAGAACGAGGGGTTCCGCAAATTCACTTACGACACATCCCCAGATTCCCAGTTCATGATTTCCGCTTCGCAGATGTTCCCTTTTTACGGGAAGCGGTCCCTGAAGGAAAAAATGGCCCAGTTCGATTCGGAAAGCCTGCAAGCCATGCACCGCAACCTTGTCCTGAAGACGGAATCCAGGGTCAAAGAGCTTTATTATGATCTGTTCCTTGCTTACAAGAGCCTGGACCTCGTGACCCAGAGGGGAGACCTGCTGGACAGAATAGAATCACTGTCCATGTCCCGCTATTCCTCCGGTGCGGGCATGCAGCAGGAAGTGCTGATGGCACAGACGGAAAAATACATGCTCCTGGAACGGGCGGAAATGCAGAGGCAGAAAATCAGGGCTATCGAGGCAATGCTTGCTTCGACCCTGGGCCGCGCGACGGGGTCCCTCCAGGGCAGGCCGGCCGAACCGAAGCCCCAGGTCTTGACCATGGGCCTGGAAAAGGCAATTCAGGATGCCCTGGACAGGTCGCCGGAAATCCAGTCCCGGGACAAAATGATTGAGGCGGGCCGGACGCGCGTCCAGATGGCCCGCAAGGAATATTACCCGGATTTCACCATCAATGCGAGCGTCTTCCCCCGGGGGAATGATTTCGAGGATATGTGGAGCCTCACGGGCACAGTTCAATATCCCCCTTTATTTCCGCAGCAAGCAGAGCATGGGGGTCAAGGAGGCCGACTCCTATCTCGTCCAGGCCGGGCGAGAAAAGGACGCGATCAGGAACATGATTTCGGCCAGCCTGCGTGAAAACTACTCGATGCTTACAGCAAGCGAGAAATTGATAGATCTCTACAGCAAAGGCATAATACCGAAGGCTGCCCAGGATTTTGAGCTGGCGATTTCCGGCTACGGGACGGGGAGGACTGAGGCGATCGTCGTCGATCACAAGGATCAGGAACCTTATTGACCAGGAAAATCTTTACTGGGGCCAGCTGATGGAACGGGAGAAAGCGATAGCGCGCATTGTGTCCATAACGGGCGAGAACGGCCCTGCGGGAGCGGTGAACGGGAAAGAAGCCGAAAAAGGGGCTGGGAAGAGCAATGAAGCGAAATAAAAAGCGTGTTGGATATTCTAATTGGAATGCTTGTATTTGCGTTGGCTGTCTTATGTCAGCCTGGTAACGGTAGTAGCCCAGCATGAAGGGCATGCGCCGCCCCCGGCAGCCGCGCCGAAAACCGAAGTTCCGCACCGGCCGAAGCGCCTGAAGCGCCGCGCGTGGAAATACCCGTCGAAAAGCAGCAGCTCATCGGGGTCAAGACCGTCAAGGTCGCGGTCAAGCCCCTGCGGAAAACAATCCGGACGGTCGGTAAAGTCGAATACGATGAAAGCAGGATCGCGACCGTCAACACCAAGATAGAGGGCTGGATCGAGAAGCTCCATGTGAATCTCACGGGCCAGTACGTGAAAAAAGGGGCCCCGCTGGCCGAGATATACAGCCCCGAGCTGTACGCATCCCAGCAGGAATTCCTGAACGTCCTCAAGTGGGCAAAGAAGCAGGACCAGGGGAAAAAGGACGATCAGGTTTCCAAAATGGTTTCCGCGGCGACACCGGGAATATCGTCAATGCCGCCCGGCAGCGGCTGAAGTTCTGGGACATCTCGGACGCCCAGATAGCAAATATAGAGAAGACGGGCAAGCCTGTCAGGACCCTGACCCTGCACTCGCCGGTGAGCGGGTATGTCATCCAGAAGAACGCCATCCAGGGGATGCGGGTCATGCCCGGCGAGAAGCTCTTCGATGTTGCGGACCTCTCGAGCCTCTGGATAACGGCGGAGATATACCAGTACGAGCTTGGGCTCATCAAGCCGGGACAGCGGGCCAGCGATCAGCCTGAGCTATCTGCCGGGCCAGGAGTTTTCATCAAAAATCGATTATGTGTATCCCGTCCCTTTCCGCCGAAACCAGGACGGCAAAGGTCCGGTTCAGGATCGCAAAGCCGACCCGGGAACTGAAACCGCAGATGTTCACCACGGTTGAGATCAAGATCAATCTCGGGCAACAAGCTCGCCGTGCCGGATTCGGCTGTCCTGGATACGGGAACGGAAAAGATTGCCTACGTCGACACGGGAGAGGGCCAGTTTGAGCCGCGGCAGGTCCTGACGGGGGCGAGGGCGGACGGGATGATCGAGATAGTAAAAGGGCTGAAGGCGGGAGAGGTCGTGGCGTCATCGGCCAATTTCCTGATTGACTCGGAGGCCCAGCTGAAAGGAGTCAAGCCCCTCCCGGTTAAATAGTTAAATAAGTCGACCAGTCGATTCAAGCGAGGCAGCATTACCGAACGGCGTTACTTTAATGGCGGCCGGCCGCCCCGGATTTCAGGAGAAGAACAGGACGTGATCGAGAGAATAATCGAATTCAGCGCTCGCAACAAATTCATAGTTTCCCTTTTCGTTGTTTCGATAATCGCCTGGGGGATATGGGCCCTTGCCAGGACGCCCCTTGACGCGATCCCGGACCTCAGCGACACCCAGGTCATAATCTACACGGAGTGGCCCGGCCGCAGCCCCGACCTCGTTGAGGACCAGGTGACGTACCCGATCACGGCCACGCTTCTTGCGGCGCCCCAGGTGCAGGCCGTCCGCGGTTTTTCATACCTCGGCAGTTCTTTTATCTATGTCATTTTCAAGGAAGGGACGGACATTTACTGGGCGCGCAGCAGGACCCTTGAATACCTCCAGGCCGTGCGCAGCAAGATCCCGGGCGATGTCAACCCCGTCCTCGGCCCCGACGCGACGAGCCTCGGCTGGGGATTCTCCTATGCCGTCATCGACGAAACGGGCCGGTATGACCTTTCGGAACTCCGCTCGATCCAGGATTACACGATAAAGCTCGCGTTGGAGAGCGTCCCCGGCGTTTCGCAGGTGGCGAGCATCGGGGGGTTCGTCAAACAGTACCAGATCACGATCGACCCCAACCTGCTTGTCGCCTATAACATCCCGCTCACAAAGGTGATGGACGCGGTGCGCAGGGGCAACAGGGACGCGGAAGGCCGGGTCCTGGAATTCTCGGGCGCGGAGTACATGGTCCGGGGCAGGGGCTACATCAAAGATATTAAAGACATCGAGGAAATCTCGGTCGGCACGGACGGCGCGGGCACGCCCATATTGATCAGGAACATAGCCCAGGTTCAGCTGGGACCGGAAATCCGGCGGGGGGTGGCCGAGCTTGACGGCAGGGGCGAGGTCGCCGGGGGCATCGTCGTGGTGCGTTTCGGCGAGAACGTCCTCAATGTAATCGAGCGCGTCAAAGAGAAGATCAACCGCGACCTGGCGCCGAGCCTCCCCAAGGGCGTGAAGATAGTCCCCACTTACGACCGCTCCGACCTGATCCAGCGCTCCATCGACACCCTGCGCGAAGAGATAATCAAGCTGACGATCGCCGTGAGCGCTGTCTGCATCGTGTTCCTGTTCCATTTGCCGAGTGCGCTGGTCGTGCTTTTGACGCTTCCCATCGCCATCATCGCTTCGTTCATCTGCATGTATTACTTAGGCGTCACTTCGAACATCATGAGCCTGAGCGGTATCGCCATCGCCATCGGGGCCATGGTGGATGCCTCCATTATCATGGTGGAAAATGCCCACAAGAGGCTCGAGGACTGGGAGGAGGCCGGGCGCCCGGGCAGCAGGGTCGAGGTGATAATCCATGCGGCAAAAGAAGTCGGGCCGTCGCTGTTCTTTTCGCTTCTTGTGATCACGGTGGGCTTCCTGCCCGTGTTCACCCTGGAGGCGCAGGCCGGGAGGCTCTTCAAGCCCCTTGCCTACACCAAGACCTTTGCCATGCTGTTTTCCTCGTTCCTGGCCGTTACCCTGACCCCGGTCCTCATGACTACATTGATCAGGGGAAAGATCCGGCCGGAGGAGAAAAACCCCATCAGCGTCTTCCTGCACCGGATTTACGAGCCCGTGGCCGCAGTCGGCGCTGAAGCACAGGCTGCTGGTAATCGTCCTCGCAATCGATAATCATGGCGGTAACGGCCTTCCCCTTCATCAAGCTCGGCTCCGAATTCATGCCGCCGCTTTACGAAGGCACACTGTTTTACATGCCGGTCACAGTGCCGGGCATCTCCGTTTCCGAAGCGTCCCGGCTCCTGCAGATCCAGGACAAACTGCTCAAGGGGATCCCGGAAGTCGCCCAGGTTTTCGGGAAAGCCGGCCGGGCGGAAACCGCGACGGACCCCGCCCCCGTCGAGATGTTTGAGACGGTGATAAATCTCAAGCCGGAGAGCCAGTGGCGGCCGGGAACCACGGTGGAGTCGCTGAAGGACGAAATGAATGACGCCCTGACGATCCCGGGGGTGGCCAATTCGTTCACCATGCCGATCAAGGCGCGGATCGACATGCTCGCCACAGGTATCCGGACCCCCGTCGGCATCAAGGTCCTCGGCCCCGACCTGGCCGAGATCGAAAAGATCGGCATGGCCATCGAACATCATCTCAAGGACGTCCCGGGCACGAGGAGCGTCTATGCCGAGCGCGTCACGACGGGGTACTTCCTTGATTTTGACATAAAGAGAGAAGAAATAGCGCGCTACGGCCTTTCCATCGACGACGTCCAGGAAATCATCCAGTCGGCGGTCGGCGGGATGAATCTCACCACCACGATTGAAGGCCGGGCAAGGTACCCGGTCAATGTCCGCTACGCCCGGGAACTGAGAAGCGATCTGGAACAGCTCAAAAGGGTGCTTGTCCCCGTCGGGATGAGCTCGCCTGTCCCAACCGCCCAGGGAATGCCGGGCCCGCAGCAGGTCCCGGGCCTGAGCGCCCTCCAGGCGGCGCCCGTGCCGCTCCGTGTGCCCCTCGGGGAGCTTGCCGAAATAAAAATGGTGAAAGGCCCCACGGTCATCAAGAGCGAAGAGGGGATGCTGACTTCCTATGTTTACATAGACTTCTCGGGGAGCGATATCGGCGGCTACGTGGAAAGGGCAAAGCAGAGCGTCTCGAGCCTTGCCATCCCCGCCGGTTACCGGCTGGTCTGGAGCGGCGAGTATGAATACCTCGTCAAGACCCATGAGCGGCTCAAGCTTGTCATCCCGCTGACTTTGCTCATAATCTTCATCCTGATTTTCCTCAACACGCAATCCGTCGTCAAGACCGCCATCGTGCTGCTCGCGGTCCCCTTTTCGCTGGTCGGCTCATTCTGGCTGCTGTACCTGCTGGGCTACAACATGAGCATTGCGGTCTGGGTGGGCATCATCGCCCTGGCGGGACTGGATGCCGAAACGGGCGTTATCATGCTGCTGTACCTGGAGCTTGCCCATGAAAAATGGAAAAAAGAAGGCCGCCTGAACACGCTGGCAGACCTGCGCGATTCGGTCATGTTCGGGGCGGTGAAAAGGATCCGCCCCAAGATCATGACCGTCAGCGTTATCCTGGCAGGGCTCGTCCCCATAATGTTCAGCACGGGGGCGGGCTCGGACATCATGAAGCGCATTGCCGCGCCGATGATAGGAGGCGTCGTGAGCTCGACAATCCTGGAGCTGATCATATACCCCGCCATATACATCCTCTGGAGGGAAAGAGAACTCAGGGATTAGGGCTGAGAAAAATAAGGGTTTGACACCCCCTATAAACCCTTATCAGTCCCATATTGAACCTGAACACGCTGCGGGTTATTGAGGTATCAAAGGTTTCCCCCCTTTTAAATCGAGCTGAGAAAATGGAAATCTCAGCCTGTTTCCCGCCGCGAGGTGCAGGAGGCCATGGATAACGCTTACCGTTATCTGTCACTTGCAAGAAGTGACAACCTCCCCGCCGTGAAAGCGGGAAGCAAATCAGTCTCCTCCATACTGTAGGCCTTCCGGGAGCCCCGGCCCGAAAGCGAAATCCCGGAATCCAAGCCTGCCAGGGGGGCTTAAGGAACTGATGCCAGTTTACCGTTTCCAGACGCCTTAATGCCTCCTTTTACCGGGGATTCCTGCTTACAGGGGTGGCAACCCTGGGCGGGGTCCCCGGACATCAGGACAAATCCTCATCAAAGTCCTTTCTTCTCGAACCACCTGAATAAAACCACGCTGAGGACGACCATGACCACAATGACCGGCCAGTGATTGATATTCAGGACCTGGGGAATCGTTATTTTGCCCAAATCGCCCCAGGTGAGCACGGTGGCTTTCAGGGCGGGGTAAAACTCTGCAAAGAGCGCGGCCCCGGCAAGCATCCCGAAGATCCCCCACAAGGCGTCCCATCTGCCCTCGCCGAGAGCGCCCATCTGGGTGCCGGGGCAGTACCCGAGGATGCCCCAGCCAAGCCCGAAAATAAGCCCGCCTATGATGTTGGCCCCGAGGACCGTGGCCTTGAGCGAGAGCTTTGCCAGGCCGAGGTCGACAAGCAGGTAAACCCCGACCATGGCGACAATGATAGTGGTCATCATGAATTTGACAATTGTCATGTCCTTCAGGAGCATGGCGCCGACTTGCTTGTCGTAGCGGATAACGCGCGCTTTCTGAAGGAGGAAGCCGAATATGATACCCGTGGCCAGGCCGTATATAAGCTCGTTCATGATTTTTCCCTCCCCGGTAAAGAATGGCGGCGACAATTATCCCGCCGACAAAGAAACATATCAGAGATATGTACCCGCTGACTGCTAACTGGAGCGAACCGCTCAGTCCATGGCCGCTCGGTCACCCGTCGGCGAGGCGGGCCCCGAACATGGCTATGGCCCCCCCGATAAAGGCCGCTATGGCCCGTTTAGGCACTGAAGGGCCGAAACGGCTCTTCCAGAGGTCCGGCACGGCTTGCCAGCGGAAGCTCCGGGATGTGGTTGACGCTGCCAGGGCCCCGAAGAAGATGCCCACGACAAAAAGAAACTGCCAGTCGATCTTCGGGGCCTCTTTTTTGAAATACGCCATTTGGGCTACTCGCTCGGCGTCAAAGATCCGCTCAATGTAACCCGCCGACCGGACGAACGTGGTCGAAGCCCCAATGTATTTACCCGTGAACCAGACCGAGAAGATAAGAAGAAGCCCGGTCAGGGCGCCGGCGATGTAAGGGCTCCATCCTTTGTCTTTTCCTTGCTCCATGTTGCCTCCTTCATTTGACCGGGGACTTCGAATGCCGCTAAGGCCCCTCGTGTTTACCTGTTCCCGATTGACCGCGAATGCGCCTGATCGACCTGTCCATTATTCGGTACCTTGCCACTCCGATTACGGCGGTTATGATTCCGGTCGGGATACATGCTATCCCCATCGCCCGGAACCAGCCTTCAGCGGAGAAGTTCACGATAGTTATACCCGCTATAAGTAGTGCTACCGCTGCGCGTAAATACGAAAGCAGCGTTCTCTCGTTGGCAAGCACGGTCCGATCGATTGCGAGCTCATCCCGCAATATCAGGTCTTCTGCGCAATATTTTGAATACGGATCCTCTTTCATTGTCCTGCTTGATATTACTATTTATTTGTCTGATTTGCAGCTATTCTCTATTTTGATTTCCGATTTTCTCAGGGCTGCTGCTTCCATCTCAGGGTGCATCATTGAATTGCCTGAGGGCTTTTTTAGCTATTCAGCGCGGCTGCAACTGCCACCACCTGTATCAGTATATCGACCACAGGGGGCCTCTTCCAGGGAGTCAGATTTTCCGTAATTTCGATTGTGTCATTTCATGAACTATGAAATATACACGAAAAAAAGGCTGGATTTGTTCATGGCTGTACATGTGTGGAAAAAACTGGAGAGTGAAGGGGAGTAGCCTATGAAAAAGTTAATACTTTTCGTTTTCTTGACCGTTTTATTTTTAGCGCCGGCAGCGTTCGCAGACAGTATCATGTGTGAAAAAGACGTGGTTAATACCGGGGACACAACAGCAGTCGTGGAATACAATTGCGGGAAGCCAATCGAAAAAAATGCGACGGGGGCAGTCGAGAGGAAGCGCGGGTACAGGCACGGCGTAAATGAAGTCGAAAAAGCGACAGAGACCTGGACCTATATTATAGATGAGCGTTTCAGGTATTTTGAATTCGTGGGCGGCAAACTGGTATCTATAAAGGATGGCCCGATTGCCAGGTAGGACGGAAAACAGCTCAAGTTTGTGAATGCCGAAAAGCAGGAAAGGCTGGATTATCACCAAAATAAAAACGCGGGCATTGGCGGTGCCCGCGTCACACAAAGAGAGGGTTTTTACTGACGTGTTGCTTGAGATGGACGATACATTTTTGACTTTGTCTGCACCATCGGGGTAATTCCGAAATAATCATCGGTGTCTGTCCTATGGGGGCGGCCCATTGCAACTCCCGGTATACAAGGTTAACGGCCTTCAATCTCGCCAGAGTTTGGGAATTATCATGGGGGTTTTCTTCCTGTATTCAGAGTACTCTTTCCCAAAGCGCTTCTCGAGCTCGGGCTCTTCAATATATTTGAACTCGAGAACGCTGACAAGCACGAAAACAGGCGTTGTTATAAAGACGAGGGATGCCGACCGGAAAAAAATCCCAATGCCGGCGAGGAGGATAAAAATCCCTGTCAGCATCGGGTTCCTTGAATAGGCATAAGGGCCTTCCGTGATCAGCTTGGGGGGAGGATTGACGGGTACAGGTGTCCCTTTGGACTTCAGGAAAATCGACACGCACCATATCCACAGGGAGGGCCCGATGATTAAAAAGGGGAGGGACACAACCCTTGCATAATCTTTCGGGATGAATTTAGGGAATCCCAGGAGCCGATCCAGGTAAAATGAAATGATAACCGCCAACACTACGGTGAAAAAAAATGCGCTGCCGACCAATAGGGTAAAGGGTACTCGAGTTTTCTTTTTGCCCGTCGCCTGCCTATAAAAAAAATCTATTATCCGCTCACGTACACTCATAACTCATCTCATGTTGAGGCCATGTCGGGATGTTCACCCTTTCGAAATCGCGCCTTTAATTCAGCGCCGCGGACCGGCGGCGCTGTGCGGCGCACTCCCGGGCGCCTTCTCCTGCCCCACGAGTTCCTGGATGGAAGGCGCCAGGAATATTGTCACAACAAGAAGGATCCCGATGAAAATAAGGGCATGGACGTTCCTCGTACCGGAGACGAACAATAAAACCAGGTACAGCAGGGCTGTGCAGGCCGCGAAGAGGCTGTGCCCAAGAGTCGATGTGAACGGCAAAACAAATATGGAGATGCACAGGGCGATCACGGACACCGCTGCGGTCGAGACTACAGCATAAATCAGGCCCCGTTTCTTTTCACTCCGGCGTTGATATTCCTGGCCCATAATCACGTCGAGTATTTTATCTTCGGCCACGATATAGAGGACGGCCAAGGGGTCCCTCTCGATCTCGCCTTGGCCGAAGGCCCTGGCATCTGATACACCCGGGTATTCACCGGGAAGGAACTGCCCGGAACCGGCGCTCAGCAGCGTGTGCTCCGGCACCCCGTCTTTAAATCGAAGCCTCGTTTTTGTATTTTTCCCTGCCCGCAGGACCCTGACGGCTTTCTCGTTCATTGTCTTTACCCCGTGTGAATGATAGAGGATTGTAAGCCAAACCCCGGGAAATTGTCACGATGAAAAAACGAAATTTCCCCCCTCTAATGCGGCCCTTGTGGCGGGCCCTGCGCGGGACGGTCTGCAGTTTGATTTAAAGGACGAGGTCGAGTAATATCGACTTTAAGGACTTTGCTTCCCAAACACATTTTTGCTTGTACACGGGCAATTCTTAAAAAGCAGGCCGGCGGAAACAGAGAGAACAAATTCGAAAGGAGAAAAACATGGCGAGCCAGTTGTTTTCACCATTAAGGATCAGGGGCATTGAATTCAAGAATCGCATCTTTCTCCCCCCCATGGACATGTTTTGCAGCGAAGGAGGATTCCCGTCGGATTGGCATTTCATTCACTACGGCACCCGCGCCATGGGAGGCGCCTCGCTGCTTATCCAGGAGGCGACGGCAGTATCGCCGCAGGGCAGGATATCTCCAGGCTGCCTGGGGATCTGGTCGGATGAACATGCCGATGCTTTCAAGCGCATCACGGCCTTTGTCAAGGCCCAGGGGGCGGTCCCCGGGGTGCAGCTGGCCCACGCAGGGCGTAAGGCATCGGTGGCACTGCCCGCTTTCGGGGACAGGCCATTGACCGAACAGGAAGGGGCCTGGCAGATTATCGGGCCCTCGCCCATTGCATTTGCGCCGGGATACCCGGTCCCGAAAGAGATGAGCCCGGAAGACATGGAGGAAGTCGTCGGCCAATTTGCCGCGGCGGCAAAGCGGGCCCTTTCGGCGGGCTTTGAAGTTGTCGAGGTCCATATGGCGCACGGCTATTTGTGCCACCAGTTCCTTTCACCCCTTTCCAATCAGCGCAGCGATGAATATGGAGGGAGTTTTGAAAACCGTGCCCGGTTCCCCTTGCGGGTGGGTGAAGCGGTCCGCAAAGCGTGGCCGGAGGACCTGCCTGTGTTTGTGCGAGTTTCGGCGACCGATTGGGTCGAGGGAGGCTGGGACCTGCCGCAAACCGTGCATCTGGCCCGTATGCTCAAGGACATAGGTGTCGACTTGATAGACTGTTCGACCGGGGGCCTGGTTTCCGATGCAAGAATCCCCGCCGGTCCCGGTTTCCAGACGCCATTTGCCGCGGCTGTACGCAATGAGGCGGGGATTCTCACCGCCGCAGTCGGTTTGATAACGGAGCCTTTCCAGGCCGAGCAGATCATCAGGACCGCCACGGCAGATGCGGTTCTGATCGGCCGTGAATTGCTGAGAAACCCTTATTGGCCTCTCTATGCGGCGAAAGTGCTTGGTGTTGACATGGCTTGGCCGGCTCAATATCTAAGGGCCAAGCCGCAGAGATGAACATCCGGCATGATTGGACAAGGCCGGCCCTGAAAACCTGCCCGGCAAATTACGGCAGATAGTCCTCGCGCAGGGGCGAGAACACTTCTATGGCGACAGAATCCGCTACTATCTTCGCCCCATGCTCGGCATTGGCCGGGATGCACCAGCTGTCCCCCGGTTCGGCGCTGAAAGATTCGTCTTCCACGAACAGGACAATCGCGCCTGAAACCAGGTAGCCCGTCTGCTCATAGATATGTTTGTGTCTTGGCAGGTACTCCCCCGCCTTCAGGTGGAACTCCGTCAAAAGGGTTTTCTCTCCATGGACAAGGGTTTTCATCATGACGCCCTTGACAGCTTCCCTGTAACCTTGATCATTTTTCTTGTAGAACATTGCAATCCCTTTTTCGGGCCTGTGCCCGTTAATCGCAGGTTTCCCCTTTAACTGCGGGCTATCGGGTTGGGATATTCATTACCCCGGCAACGTGAAATAAAAGGCCGCCCCTTCGCCGGGCTTGCTGTCGGCCCAGATTTGCCCGCCATGCTTCTGAATAATTTTTTTTGTTATGGCCAGGCCGATCCCCGTTCCTTCAAATTCACGCTCGCTGTGAAGGCGGCGAAAGACGCCAAACAGGTTGTCATAGTAGTTCATATCGAAACCTGTCCCGTTATCCTTTATGCAGAATGTGTTGAAATCCCCCGACTTGTGACCCGTGATTTCGATGAGTGCGCGGTCTTTGTCCCTGGTAAATTTGAATGCATTGCCCAGAAGATTGGAAAGGACTTGCCTCAAGAGCGCCCTGTCGCCCGACGCCGGGGGCAGATCATGTATTTTCAACTCCATTTGCCGGTTCGGATTGCCGGCCCGAAGTTCTTCCCATATATCCATTGCGGCTGATTTTATATCGAATTTCGCTTTGGTCAAGGTTGCCCGACTGGCACGGGACAGGTTAAGGAGGCCATCTATAAGATTGGACATTTTTTCAGTATTAGCCCTGATTACATTAAATTTGCGCAGCGATTCCGGGTCAAGCGTTCCTCCAATCTCCTTGAGAAGAATTTTTGCAAACCCGTCAATTGCCCTCAATGGCGAGCGCAGGTCATGCGAAACAGAATAGCTGAAGCCTTCCAGGTCGGCGTATGCAGACTCCAGTTCATCGGTGCGGTGCTCAAGATCCACTATAGTCTGCTTGCGGTCCGTGATATCGCGGATGATCCCGTCCCTATACATCGGGTCCCCGCTGCTATCCCTGACGAGGGACATGTGGTTGGAAAACCAGCGATACTCCCCGCTCCTGGTGCGCCAGCGGTACTCAACCTCTGCTCTGTCGGTATTATTTAGAAGTGCCAGGGCACGCCTCATTGCAGGCATATCCTCGGGATTAATAAGTGTGCTCGAAGTCTTCCTGTCCATTGACAGCACCTCACTGGCTGAATAGCCGGTAATTGCTTCGCACGACGGGCTGACGTACTCGTAGCGCCCTGTTTTTATGTTTTGCCGGTAAATCAGGTCTTTCGAATTGTCCAATACCGAACGGAACCGCTCCTCGCTTGTCCGCAACTCCCTTTCCGTTTTTTCCCGCTCCTCAATTTCTCTCTGCAGCTGCTCGGAATGTCTTCTTATGAATTCTTCATTTTTCTGATGGGTCAGATCCGTTGCGACTACGGAAAAGATCCCCCAATCATTTCCATCCTTCATTCGGGTTATGGAAAGATAAACAGGCACTTTCCTTTGTCGTTGTGAGAGCGATATTTCCAGTTTGGAGTTTTTTCGTGTCCGCTTCAGCACCCTGGAGAGGATGGAGCAATCTTCAGGGCCGAAGTATTGGTTGATATTCGAACCGATGATCCTTTCCAGGGAGATCTGGACCAGTTTGGCAAAAGATCTGTTTGCGTAAAGGATTGTGCCGTCCTGTGCCAGCGAAAGCGCCCCTTCACCCATGGTTTCCACCATGACCCGGTAGGGGTGCTCCGCCCCGGCCAGGGAATATATTTTTTCTCCTTCCGGCCCGCTGACGACAAGGGCATCTATTGACCCCGTGCGGATGGCGTTTAAGGTCTCCTCCAGTTCCTCCAGCCTGGAGCGGAGAAGGTCGTTTTCCTTTTCCAGACCCGCGGCGAAGGTTTCATCGGTTTTCTTTATTAGGTGAGGATTTTGAATCTTGGTCTTTTTCATAAGGATACCGCTCGACCCTTGGGGCAAAAAAGAAAATCAGTGGATTACGGCAATCAACTGGATACCCCATGCCGGGGCCCTGGCCTGTCCATTCGGGACCCCTCCTATATTCAGGTCGATTCATTCCCCTGCCTGTTTGGGTTTTAAATCTATCCCGACGAGAAACTTTTCAGTGTCCGACATGTCGCCAATCACCCTGCGCAGCGGCAGTGGGAGCTTTTTTATCAGGGTGGGCGCCGCTATGATCTGCTCCCCTTTTGCCAGCTTCGGGTTCTGGTAAATATCAACCACCTCCAGCTCGCAGCGCCCGTCAAGGTACTCTTCACAGACCTTCTTCACATTATTGACAGCCTTGATTGACCTGGGCGTCATCCCGGCAACGTAGAGGCGGAGAATATATTTTTCCTTGCCGGCTTTTGCCGACTCCCTGGATAATTCCTGTTCCGTTTTCTCTTTAACTCTCTTCACCATTCACACGCCCCCCATCATTTTTTTTCTGGCTGCCGGCTGGACGTCCAGGCCGACGAGGACGCGCTCGGTGTTGGCCAGGTCGCCTATGAGTTTTTTTACGGGCGGGGGCAGCTGCCGCACCACGGTGGGGATAGCCAGTATCTGGTCGCCTTTGGCCAATTGGGGATTTTTCAGGAGGTCTATTATCTCGATCTTGTATTTGCCGGCCAGGTGCTCCTCGCAAATTCTTTTCAGGTTGGAAAAAGCGGCTATGGATTTCGGGGTCTGTCCCGCAACGTACAATTTTAGAATCCAGAAATCTGCCTTGGCTTCCGGTGAGGAGTTTTTCCTCCCTTTCGCCTGGGGGGCTCTCATTTTTTTCTCCTTGTATTCGCTTTCTTTAAAGTCTCCACATTTGCCTGGTTGTCTGCCCTCCTGAGCCGGGCCATGTCAGCCCGTCTTTTTATCTTCGCAGTTTGCTTTTGACTATCTTCAGCGATCAGGCGCTTCATTTCCTGGGACTCGGCTTCAAACTCGGCCCTCAGGGCGGCTATCCTTGCCTCCAGGGCCTCACGCTTATACTCCCGTTCCCGGATTCTCCCGTCGTTCAGGTTTTTACTTTCCTGTGCCGCGGCCCGCTCCTGGGCCTCAAGGGCAGCCCGGGCGCTTCCCGTCAAAACGCCCCCGGGACCGAGATAGACATCCAGGAGCTCGATCCCTTTGTCGCTCAGCCGGAATTCGCGGATCTGGTTGGAATGCGCCATCCCCCGGGACTTCAGAATGTAGAGACCGCGGTTGCGCTCGCCGTTTATCTCGATGTCCCGAGCAGTACCCAGGTGTCTATCAGAGATGATATCTCCTCGTTGGTCTTCTCCATGGCTTCGCCGGCACGGGTGAGAGGGGTGATGAGGGTGGTGATCCCCTGCTCTTCAGGAAATCGAACAGCCGCGTGATCAGGGATTTGATCTCGGTCCTCGTGCCCACGGCAATCAAATTGCTGATCGGGTCGATAACGATCACGTGGGCTTGAACTCGCTGACCAGGAGATGGAAATTAACCAGGTGCTCTTCGAGGCCGTGCAGCGAGGGGCGGCTGGCGCTGAACTGGAGAACGCCCCTTTTCAGCGGCGCCGCAAGGTCTATCCCGATGGAGGACATATTGCGGATGATCTGGTCGGGCGATTCCTCGAAGGCAAAATAGAGGCACCGCTCGCCGCGCCTGCAGGCGGACTCGGCAAATTTCGCGGCTAAGCTCGATCTTTCCTGTCCCGGCCGTGCCCGAAACAAGCACCGTGCTGCCGCGGAAATAGCCCTTGCCGCCCAGCATGGCGTCGAGTCGCGGCATGCCGGTGGACATGCGTTCCGTGGAGACCTTGTAATTCAGCCCGAGCGACGTGATGGGCAGGATCGATATGCCGTCGCTTGTCGATGAGGAAGGGGTATTCATCCGCGCCGTGGGCGGAGCCGCGGTACTTCACAATCCTGAGCCTGCGCGTGGCGATCTGGTCGCGGATCCGGAAATCCAGGAGGATGACGCAGTCCGCCACGTATTCCTCGAGGCCGTAGCGGGTCAGGGTATTCTCGCCCTGTTCGCCGGTGATGATGGCGGTCATCCCCCGCTTCTTGAGCCATTCAAAGAGCCGGCGCAATTCCGCCCGGAGGATGCCCTGGTTGGTGAGCCCGGAAAACAGGGACTCGACAGTGTCGAGGACTATCCTCTTTGCCCCCACAGAATCAATGGCGTAGGCGAGGCGCACGAAAAGCCCCTCGAGATCGTATTCACCGGTTTCCTCGATCTCCTGTTTCTCTATGTGGATATAGTCCATGGCAAGGAGCTTTCTCTTCTCCAGGGCGTTCAGGTCGTACCCCAGGGAGGCGAAATTCTTTGCCAGCTCGGGCGTGGTCTCCTCGAAAGAGATGAAAACGCCCGGCTCCCCGAACAAAGCAGCCCCCTGCAGGAGAAATTCCATCCCGAAAACAGTTTTGCCGCATCCGGCCCCTCCGCATACCAGGGTAGGCCGCCCCCTGGGGAGCCCGCCTCCACTGATCTCATCAAAGCCTGTTATCCCTGTTGGAGCCTTCTGCAGCGAAGAGAGTTTTTGAATAACTTTGGCCATATGCATCCTTGTGTTCATATGGTTCGTTATAAAGAGTAGGATAAAAATTCTTAATTGAAGAGCGCTTGTTAGTAAAAACAATTTTTTGATTTTCGTCAAGAAAATTATGGGTTTAAAATATTTCGCTTTTTTCAGGGAGAAAATATGGAAGGGAAATTATAGGCTGCGTTGCGCTTCTTTTTCGGCTTGTAACTGTTGG
>CAWASK010000009.1:0-38695 GCA_963784735.1 uncultured delta proteobacterium
GCCTTGAGAGAAGATCAAATCCCGTGCCAGCCGTTGCGATGCCCGAAAAAGCTGTCAGATTAAGGGTTTTCGAGGAGGCTAATAAGCGGGCCGGAGTCGTATGTCCCGGAAGTGGTTATTTATTATCCGGTCAATTGGAGGAAAATGAAAAGAAAGTATACAGCCAGTTTATCTTACCTTGAATGAGGCGCCGAGCCGGGACGCTATCTCCCGGCATTTTTCAATGTCGGCCCCCGTGTGGCCGACAACGGTCATCCGGGCGGCGATCCCGGCCCTCACGCAATCCCTCGTGAAGTCGAGGAGCGCCCTGTATGCCCCTTCAAAATGGGGGCGGCACAACTCTTTGTACTTTTCTTCGGATTCGGCATTGAGGCTCACGGAAACGGCGTCGAGGCCGGCCGATTTGAGCTCCGCTACGACATCCCTGCCGGGGTGCATGAGCCGGGCGTGGCCGTTGGTGTCCAGCCTCACTTTGATGCCCAGTTCGTGGAGCCAGCGCGTGACGCTGAGCACCGTGTCAAGCCTGCATGTCGGTTCCCCGAAGCCGGTAAAAACGACCTCTTTGTACTTCGAGAGGCCGGCACCCTGGAGCTCACTGATAATCTCGTCTTCCGACGGCTCCCTGGAGAGGCGCAGGTCGTAGCCGTAAACACCGTCCGCAAAGTTCCGGATGCAGAACGAGCACTCGGCGCTGCAGCGGTTTGTTATATTGAGGTAGAGGCTGCCGAACGCCTCGTAGATTATCGTTTCCTTTTGCATGTGGTTTTTGTTACCACTTTCGCCGTCTGCCGTCCAGAGCCCGGGAGCGAAAATGATTTTATCTTGGCGGTGTTCGTGTTAAAAAGGTCTGCATTTCAAAGGAGATATTTATGTCCGTCGACAAGGTTATCGAATGGCGCCGCCACATTCACCAAAACCCGGAGCTTTCCTTCCAGGAGACCGGCACGTCCGCCTACGTGGCCGAGGTATTGGAGAGCTTCGGCAATATCGAGCTGCGGCGGCCGACACCGACCAGCGTTATTGGAATTTTGAAAGGCGCCAGGCCCGGCAGGACCGTGGCATTCCGCGCGGACATAGACGCCCTGCCGGTCCACGAAGAGACCGGGCTTCCCTTTGCCTCCCGGGTGGACGGCGTGAGCCATGCATGCGGCCATGACGCGCACACGGCGATGCTGCTCGGCGCGGCCGATGCCCTCTCCAGGATGAGGGAGGAAATCTCCGGCACGGTTTATTTCGTGTTTCAGCATGCGGAAGAACTGGACCCCGGGGGAGCCAGGGAAATAGTCGATTCGGGGGAGCTCAAGGAAATTGAAGCCATTTTCGGGCTGCATGTCTTCCCGAACTATCCGTCCGGCCATGTCGGCATCTTTCCCGATGGCCCGGCCTCGACGGCGGTTGACAACTTTTACCTGACGGTCGAGGGCAAGGGAACCCATGGCGCCATGCCGCAGGCCGGCGTGGACCCTATCGTCACCGGGGCCCAAATCGTCATTGCCCTGCAGACCATAGTCTCCCGGAATGTGAAACCGGGTGAGATGGCGGTTGTCACGGTCGGCAAGTTCCAGTCCGGTTCTGCGCCGAATGTCATCCCCGGGACAGCCCGGCTGGAAGGGACCGTCAGGACCGTCACCGATGAGACGCGCAAGCTCGCGGCCGACAGGGTCAAGGCCCTCATCGATAATATCGCCAGGGCGAACGGCGCCTCGTACAGCCTTGAGTACGTTACCAGCCATCCGGCCGTCCACAACGACGCGGGCCTCGCGGGCCTGGCAAAATCGAGTGCCGTCAAGGCGCTCGGCGCCGGCTGCGTATTCGACGCACCCCGCATGTCGGGCAGCGAGGATTTTGCCTGGTACAGGGAACAGGCCCCGGGGTGCATGATAATCCTCGGAGTCGGGCCGGGCTCAGCGAGCCACAGCCCTCAATACAACCTGGATGAAAGCGCCCTGGAAAACGGTGTGAAGACCGAGGTGCAGATAATCCTGGATTTCTTAAACCAAAAATGAAAAGGAGCCTGAAATGAAGCAAATTACAGAGTACATTACCGCGGCGGAAGTGAAAAAGGTTTGCCAGGAACTGGGATTGAGTGACTGGTCGAAAATAAAAGACGGCAAGGTCACGCCCAAGGAAGCGAAGAAGATCCTCGGGATAGTGAACACGGAAAAGATGCCGATCGACCTCAAGGAATTCAAGGCCGGGCTCGAAGTCGAACTGGAGCACGGGACGAGGTTCAAGGACGCAAACGTCACGAACAACCACCCCGTAGTGACCGGCAAGATCGTCCTCGCCCACCTCAAGGAATCGCTCGACTACTACAAGCTCCTCGACGTCGCGGAGCTCCAGGGCGATCTCTTCAAGGCCGTGAAAGCCGGCAACGTCGCGAAGATCACATCCTACTACAAGAGGCTTGCCGAGGCGCAGATCGCGCTGCACGCAGCCGAATCGAAACAGATCAAAGTGAAGAAGGGCAAATGATAAGTCGGTGACACCCGCCCCTACGGAGGGAACCGGAGCATTGGGAATTTCCAGTAGGGGCGGGTCTAAGACCCGCCCGCAACATCGGCGGTTTCATGCCAGTTTAACCCAGAAACTCTTCCCTGAAAAATTTTTCAGGTGAGCCGCACGATTTTCGGCTTGACCAGCCTCTTGAAATCAATAAACGGCAGCTTGATCAGTTCCGTGTGCGTCCCGGCGGTGAAGGCGATTTCATCGTCCTCCACCAGGCTCTGGTCCACGTAAACATCCATCCCGTAAAGGTTGCCGAAGGGGGGCATTGCGCCGACCTCGCAGTCCGGGAACAGGGCCTCGAATTCTCTCTCCGCCGCGAGCCCCACATTGGCTGCGCCGATCTCCTTCCTGAAGTAATCGAAATCAACCTTGAGGCTGGCCGGCAGCACCGCCATGGCCATCTTCCCGTCAACAAGGACCATAACGGTTTTAGCCAGTTGCCTGCCCTTGATGTGGGCGCGGGCGGCAATCTCCTGGGCGGTGTACGCGGGGGAATGGACAACCGAGACATACTTGATTTCGTGCTTGTCGAGAAAGTCTTTTAATTTCTGTACCGGCATATTGACCTCCTTTCAATGATAAAGACCTCGGTTGAATTTTCAGGGACGGGATAATTTTAAACCTCTCAGGCCCGGGATACAAGAGGAGAAACAATAGATCCCGCCAAAACTTGCTTTGATTTAGGGAATTTTTTAAGCTTTACCGAGCCCCGGAGCGGTCGGGCTTCATTCCTGCGGTCTGTGTCCGCTTCACGCCGCCGCAGGTGCATAATGACTAAATGGTCGAATTGTGAAGTCGGCCAAATCATCCCCCGTAATCTGGTCCCACGCCAAGTTTTCCAATATCTCGTGCGACTGACGAGATCCTTCGCTTCGCTCAGGATGACATCAAAGGTTAGGAACGAATTATTTCAACGTTAGGGCAGGCGGGAGGGGCAGGGAATTTCCCGGAGAGCGAATCGGGGCTTTTGCCGCAGGCAAAAGACCTTGAGCCGGAGGGAAGTTCCCTGACACTCCCGCCAAAACGTGCTTCGGTTTATGGAATTATTTTAAGCTTTACCGAGCCCCCGGAGCGGTCAGGGCTTCATTCCTGCGGGCTGTGTCCGCTTCACGCCACCGCTGTGCATAATGACATAATCGGTCGAATTGTGAAGTCGGCCAAATCAGCCCTCCGGAATAAATCCCGCCCGCTCCTCACGCTGTAGTTTCTCCATATCTTGTCATTCTGAGAGTCTTCGACAGGCTCAGGATAACTCCGCGACTGAAGAATCTATTTACTGCAGAAGAGATCCTTCGCTTCGCTCAGGATGACAGGCTCCGAAGGCTGTTAAAACTTTCTGAAAACTGCTACCGTCGTTCCGTAATCTGGAACGCTTTCCCTTTAATATCAGTACCGGAAAAAGATTGTGGTTTTCCAGTCCCGAAAGGAGGGAATGAAAATGGAAAGCGTTGTTGTTGCGAACTGTTTGATGAAGTTGGAATTCGGGGAGGTCCAGAGGCACGAGAACATGAGCGCCGTCCCGCTGTTTGCCTCCAATGGCGGCGGCTTGAGGTACCTTACCCTGAAAGAGGCGCTCGACGGCGGCGCCCTGGTCATATCGGAGGTGAGCACCGGCGGGACAGTGCCCGAGCTCCAGGTGAAGAATTCGGGAGACTTGAGCGTCCTGCTGCTCGACGGCGAGGAGCTGATGGGGGCCAAGCAGAACAGGGTCCTGAACACGACGATCCTGCTCAAAGGGCACTCCGAAATGCTGATCCCGGTGAGCTGCACTGAAGCGGGCCGCTGGGCATATAATTCGCCGCGGTTTTCCGAGTCGGGCCACATCATGGCGCACCAGGTGAGGCGCGAGAAGCACAGGTCCGTTTCGAAGAACCTCGACCAGTCGCGCACGTTCCGGTCCGACCAGGGTGAGGTATGGGAAAACATTGCCAAGCTGGCAAACGACGCCGGCGTCGATTCGCCGACCGGCGCGATGCGGGACGTGCACGAGTCCATGGACAAAAAGATAGACGATTTCCTGGCAGGCTTTCCCTGCCAGCCCGGCCAGAAGGGCGCGCTTGTATCGATCAACGGCGGGGTTGCGGGCCTTGACCTTCTCTCTCTCGAGGCGGCATACGGGGCCCTGCACCTCAAGCTCATGAAGAGCTATGCGATTGATGCCCTGCTGCAGAAAACAAAAGACGAGAACGGCACCGTGCTCGACAGGGCCAGGGCGTTCCTGGCCGAGGCCCATGGCTGCGGGGTAAAAAAATACAAGTCGGCAGGCGAGGGCTGGGACCTGCGGTTCGAAGGGAAGGGGATCGTGGGCTCCGCGCTCGTCCACGAGGACACGGCGGTCCATACGGCCTTCTTCCGGATCTCCGAGTCGCAAAGGATCGACAACATGTCGAGCTACCGGCGGCGGCGAAACTTCAGGACGTGAGCAAATGTGTAAAAATTCCTGCTCCGTCGGTAGGGGCCGATCTAAGATCGGCCCGCAATGCGTTACTTGTTCTGTATAGCCCGTAGGGTGCGTTAGCGAAGCGTAACGCACCGTTCGGGGCTGCAATTAATCGGTGCGTTACGGCCTTGCGGCCTAACGCACCCTACGACTCTCTCTAAAGGCTAAAGGAAAAGATTGCCCCTACAGGGAATTCTGAAAGCGGACACGAGGTGGGAGATGTCAATGGACGATGATTTGGACGATGCGGCGATAGTTGCCTTCCACCTTCTCGGTCTGGGTCCGGCCGGCACCGAACCTGTCTGTTCGAGATGCGGCCGCCCGATCGAGAGGGAACAGTTTGATACTGAGGGGGCTTTCGAAGAGGCATTGGAACTCAAGCTGTGTTCTGAATGCCGCGATTAGTGGGCGACCGGCCGGTCGCCCCTACGTAAAATCCGGGTAGATGTAAACGGCCTGCGGTGATATAGGTACCGTGCCTGCGAAGCGGGCCCCTATCAAAACAGAAACAGTATTGACAAATGCCGTTGCGTTTCAGGTCCCTGAGCAGCAGCAGTTCAGGCAATTGCCTTCTGCTGTGGAGCGACACGACCAGGATAATGATTGACTGCGGCCTGCCCTCGATGCGCAGGGCCAGGGAGCTGTTTGAGAACAGCCTGGGAAACGGCGGGCGCGTGGATGCGGTGATTGTTTCCCACACGCACGGCGACCATATCAATCACGAGTCGCTCCGGGTGATTGATGAATACGGCATCGGCCTGATGGTGTACGAAAGGTGCCTCGACCAGCTCCGGGGCAAACATTACAACGGGTACAGGTTCAGGTCCATGGGCCTGAAAACCTTTTCCCTCGAGGGCTTCACCATAGGCGACCTGCTGGTCCAGCCCTTTGAGGTGCCTCATAACCCGAAAGTCCCCAACTGCGGCTTTGTCGTGAACTATAAGGACGGCAGGGCCTGGAAGAAGGCGGTCATCGCGACGGATTTTCATGACGGCAGGGGTGTCGGGGATTATTTCACGGAGGCCGACTTCCTGTTCGTGGAATCAAACCACGACCCGCTGCTCCTTGCCAGGCATTTCAATCCCAACAGCAGGTTCCATATGAGCAACCCCAAAACAGCCGGGCTGCTGCACACGGCATTTAAGCAGAGCCGGAAGAAACCGCACACCGTGATGCTCGGGCACCTGAGCTCCCGGAGAAACACGGAGCGGCATGCCCTGGGGGAAACGGAGCGCTTCTTCAGGGAAAACGGGACGGAAATGGGCTTCAATCTTTTTGCCGCCCCGCTGTATGACAGCAGCCGGTTGATCGATATTTAAAGTCCCGCATTAAAACTCCTCCCAATTTAAGCGGAAATAGGGTATTTAATGTCTATACCCAACGGCCGCCTTGCGCTATCGCTTTCTATTTGGGAATTATCTGAAAAACCTTTGAACGCTCTTACAGTCTTCAGCAACCTAAAAAAGGGAGTCTTTCAGATGGACCGGGCTGTAATCTCTTCAACAGGAAAATACCTTCCGGATTTTATCCTGGCAAACGAGGACATGGTCCAGTTTTCCCCCGAGGCCCGCAAGCTCATAGGCGACAAGACGGGGGTCTTCACAAGGCATTTCGCCGCGGCAGACCAATGCACCTCGGACCTGGCCGTCAAGGCGGCGCTCGACTGCCTGCAAAAAATCGACTTCCCGGCCGGGGAAATTGACGGGATAATCTTATCGACCTCCTCCCCGGACAGGATGCAGCCGGCCACGGCCACCAGGGTGCAGGACCTGATCGGGGCAAACAGGGCCTTCGCTTTCGACATCAATTCGGTATGTTCAGGATCTTCCTTCGGCATCGCAGTCGCCGACGCAATGATCCGTGCAGGCTCGTGCCGTACCGTGCTGCTGATCGCCGCAGAGGTCTATTCCAAAATACTTTACCCCAAGGACTTTTCGACTTACCCGTATTTCGGCGACGGGGCGGGGGCTGTGCTGCTGCAGGCCGTCCCCGGATTCGAGCCGCGGCGTGATCCATTCGTGCCTCGCGACGGACGGCGCCGGGAGGGACAAGATCTGTGTGCCGGGCGGAGGGACGCTCCTGCCGTTCGAGAAGATGCCCGGCCCCCGGTCGGCCTATTTCCGGATGAAGGGCACCGATGTTTTCGACTTCGCCATCCAGAAGGGCCCTGAAATAATCCGCAAACTCCTCCAGGAGGCAGGGGTCTCGCTTGCCGATGTCAAATGCTTTATCTGCCATCAGGCCAACATCAATATAATCCAGCAAATAGCGGGCAATTTGGGACTGCCCTTAAAGTATTTCTTTATCAATCTCGACCGCTACGGGAACACCGCGAGCGCCTCGGTCCTCATCGCCCTGGACGAGGCGCTTGCCGGCAATACCATCTCGGAAGGCGACCTCGTCGTCACGGCCGCTTTCGGCGGCGGCCTGTCCTGGGGAGCCAATCTGTTGAGGATCTAATTATCAGGAGGAAGCATGAGCGGTACGCTGAACAAGGTTATCCATGGGTCTGGTTGACATGTTCCCGGAAGTCGACGGCAGCAAAATAAACGGTGAAACTAAGCTGGGTGAACTGCCCGACTGGGATTCCATGGCGGCCGTCAACCTCCAGGTTTTCATAGATGAAAATTTTCATATCCAGATGCCTCTCGACCTCCTCAACGAGAGGGCCAGATTAGCCGAAGTGGTGAAGTACATCGAGGACCCCGAAGCCTTGAAAAAGGCTAAGAGAGCCTAGGCCCTTCCGTTATGCTGAGAATCCCGTTTGACCCCTTTGAGATAATCTCCACCTTTTTCCAGATCCAGGAACACTGGATGGTAAAGGAAAGGGATCTCTTCAACGAGAAATTGAACGGCCTGCTTACCGAACTGGAGGAAATAGAAGAGGGCCGCCGGGAGCTTATGAAGGCCGCGGCTCCGGGCCTCAGCGGAAACGGGCCCGCAGGACCTGCCCGCGCCGCCGGACGAAAAGGAAAAGGTCCTCCAGCAGGTCAGGATAACAGCGCAGTCAGCCAGGAAGAGATATGCATCGGTGAGCCGCTGGCTGCGCCGGCTTGTCGAGGACATGCCCCCCTCGCCGGAACTCGCGAAGTCGCGCGCCGTTTTCTGGGTGGACCAGGTGATCCACGCGCTTGCCCCCGCGAATTTTTTCTGGACAAACCCCAGGGCCGTCCAGCTTTTCCTTGAGAGCGGCGGGGAGACGATGAAAAGAGGCGTCTTCCATCTCCTCGAGGATTTCCGCAGCGGGGAACTGCTCCCCAGCCTCGCCGATAAAACGGCATTCGAGCCGGGCGTGAATATAGCGACCACGCCGGGTTCCGTCGTGTTTCGCAACGAACTCATGGAGCTGCTGCAATACGATCCCCCGCCGGGAAGAGGTCTTTGCGACCCCTGTCTTGCTGATCCCGCCGTGGATCAATAAGTATTACATCCTTGACCTGAACGAACAGGCAAGCCTCGTGAGATACCTCACCGGGCGCGGGTTCAACGTGTTTATGATCAGCTGGAAGAACCCTGGCGAAGAGATGCGGGACACGGATTTCGCGGATTACCTGTTCGAGGGCATAATGCAGTCAGTGCAGGTGGCGAGGGAAATCAGCCGGGCCAGGCAGGTCCATGCCGCGGGGTACTGCATCGGCGGGACGGCCCTGGCCTGCCTCATGGCCTGGGCGGCGGGCCAGAAGGGGCAATCCCCGTTTGCGGACTGGACCCTGTTTGCCGGCCTGGTGGATTTTTCCGACCCCGGGGAAATCGGTGTCTTTATCTCCGAGAGGTCGTTCCGGTTCCTGGAATTCATGGCGGAGCGGGAAGGCTTCCTGGATTCCAAGTACATCAATGCCGCGTTCCGCCTTTTGCGCCCCAATGCCCTGCTGTGGCCCTCTTACGTCCAGAATTATCTGTGCGGCGGCTCGCCGCCCAGGTCGGATGTGTTTTTCTGGAACGGCGACGGGACAAGGCTTCCCCAGGCGATGTGCTCTTTTTACCTGAAGGAATTTTACCTGGAAAACAACCTGGCGAGGGGCAATTTGAGCGTCAGCGGGAAGCCTCTTGACCTCATGTCCATAAGGGAGCCGCTCTATGTCGTTGCCTCCGAGCAGGACCACATCTGCCCCTGGAAGAGCGTCTACAAGGTCTCCGGGCTCGTAAAATGCCCGGTCCGCCTGGCCCTGCCCAACGAGGGCCACATCACGGGGGTCGTCAACCCCCCTTCGGAATATTCACGAAGGGTGTTCCGCCTCAACGACGTCTCCCCGGGCCTGACGCCGGAACAATGGCTGGAAAGCAGCCCCGAACATCAGGGCTCCTGGTGGCCCGACTGGGTATCCTGGCTCACGCAGAGAAGCGGCACGCAGAAAAAAGCCCGCCCCGCCGGCAGCAAAAAGTATCCGCAACTGGACCCGGCACCGGGCAGGTATGTGCTGGAGAAATAGATTTACCGTCCCCGAAAGGGAACGGCGCTCATTTAAGGAATTTTAACCCTGAATTAAGGATATTACCGATTGTAAATACTTTCCGAATCCTGTATTGAAATTTCATTAAATCAAGGCTTTACATTTCCGGGTTCAATTACCCCACTGCGTCCAGGGAAGCGACTGATGTATTTTGAGTTTTACGGATTCAAAGAAAAACCTTTCCATTTGACGCCCGACCCGCGCTTCCTGTTCCTGAGCAAGAACCATAAAGAGGCCTTTGCCCATCTCCTCTACGGGATAAATAAACGTACGGGATTCATGACCCTGACCGGAGAAGTGGGCACGGGTAAAACGACGGTATTGAGGTCGCTGCTGGACCAGCTCGACCGGGAGCATTACCGGACGGCACTCATCTTCAATCCCTGCGTCTCTCCCACGCAGCTGCTGAAGAACATCTGCCGGGAATTCGGGATCTCTTCCGAAGAAATCGAAAACGAGAACCTGCTCGACTTGCTGAACAGGTTCCTCCTCGAGCAGAATATGGAGGGCCGCACGGCCATCCTGGTCATAGATGAAGCGCAGAACCTCGAAGGGAGCGTCCTTGAGCAGATCCGCCTGATATCCAATCTGGAAACCGAAAGCTGCAAGCTCATCCAGATCATCCTGGCGGGACAGCCCGAACTGCTGCAGACCCTGGGCAAGCCGGAGCTTCGCCAGCTCGACCAGCGCATAACGGTGCGCTACCACCTCAAGCCCCTCGATTTTCAGGACACTGTTGAATATATCCAGCACCGCCTCGACAAGGCCAGGGGACGCGTGCTCTTTTCCAAGGGGGCAATGAAAAAGGTCTTCAAATATTCGGGCGGTTTCCCCAGGGTAATAAACGCGGTTTGCGAGCGCATCCTGCTGGCCGGTTACATGGCGGATGCACTGGAAATAAAGCCTCGCATCGCTGCGAAAGGGATAAGCAACTTTGACAATGAGAGAAACCCCCGCGCCCCGGCGTTCGGCATCTTGTGGGTGTGTGTCCTGTTCCTGGCCATGGGAGTCACAATTTACACAGTTTACCCCGATATGACAGTAAACAGCCCCGGGCCGGTTGCTTCGGAGACGGTCCCCCAAAAAAAGGTGCAGCTGCAGGAAGCGGAATTGGCATATGAAGTGGGACAACAATCGGCTCCCGAAAACGCCAGGGGCGTTTTCGCCGCTGTTGCGAGGCTCTGGGGTATCCAGCCCGTGCCCGACGGGGAGGACCTGGAAGCGCCGGGCGCCCTGAAGCGCGCGGTCCAGACCCAGGGTTTTCGGCTGTATGAGTTTTCGGGCAGCGCGGCCTTGTTGACGCGCCTGGCATACCCGGCCCTGCTCGAACTTTACATACCCGAAAAGCAGGAGAAGAGACTGGCCGCCCTGGTGGGCCTGGACAACGACGCCCTGATCGTTGATCCCGGCAATGGTAAGGAACTGTCGGTGCCGGGCGACATCCTGAATAAGTATTGGACGGGCCGCGGCTATATCTTGTGGAAAAATTTCTGGAACCTGCCAGCCGGGATGCGCGGCGGGGAGAAAGGCCCCCAGGTCAAACGGCTCCAGCGGCTGCTCAGGGAAGCAGGTATGTACACAGGACCAGTAACCGGGACACTCGACAGCGAAACTTATTCCGCGATCAAGGCCTTCCAGCAGGAAAACGGGATAGAACAGGATGGCGTGATGGGCAGCCAATCGCTGATGCTTCTATACCGGTCTGTCGATTCTTTCATAGTGGCCAAACTTGCGCGGGCAAAAAAATGAGCCTGATCCTCGACGCCTTGAAAAAACTGGAAAGGGAGAAAGCGGCGCAGAGCAATAAGACGAGCGACATTGCCGCCAGCATCCTCGAGCAAAAGCCGGCTGTCGGCAGCAGAAGGCCGATAGTCCTCATAGCGGCCATAGCACTGACCGTCGCGGTCTCCATGGCTGGGATGTACATTGCTTTTCTAATGAACAATAAGCCCGCGCCTCTTTCGGCGTCTGCCCCGCTTGCACCTGCTCCTCAACCAAAAACAGGCCCCGCCCAAGCTGAAACATCCGCACCGCTGCCGGTTGCAGTCGATCCGGTGAAGGCTTCTCCTGTAACGGCGATGGCTCCACCTTCAACGGTGAAGGCTTCCTCCGCAACAGTGAAGGAATCAGCAGTTAAGGCAAAGGCAGTGCCTGAAAAACCCAAACGGGGAGAACCTGAAAAGAAGGCCTCTGTGCCGCCCCCGGGCGCAACGCCTTCGCGACCGGATTTCACGATCTCAGCCATAATCTGGTTCGAAGAGCCCTCCGAGCGAAAGGCCGTGATCGACGGCAAGTCCGTAAGGGAAGGGGAAATCATCGACGGCTTCAGGGTTGAACATATCTACCCTTCCGCGTCATATTCGTAAAGAACGGCAAACCCTTTGAAGTGAATATGAACAGGTAAGCGGGGCGGAAATTTTCAAAAAATCAGAACGGGTTGTACGTCCTTACCTTGGAATAATGTATGTACCCGATGCTCGCCCCGGCTCGCAGGCCCACGCCCATCCTTATCGGGGCAAGGATTATGTTGTCTCTCTGCTGGTAATTGATTCCCGCCCCCGCAACGAAGTAGAAGCTGCCGTCCACCGCCGGGTAGCGCCGGAACAGCTTCTCGGCTTTGTCCAGGTGATAGACCAGCACAAACATCTTGGCCGCGTTCCCGCCGTAGTCAAATCCGACCGAGGGGCCGCTCCAGTATACTTTCCGGCTCCCGCCGCTTTTCATGATCAGCCTGCCGTCTCCGTAGCGAACGCCGGCAACAAAAGCGCCTCCCGCCTCCTGCCCCTTTATGTAAGCGTTAGGCCTGCCGTGCTCCTTGAACGCCTTCTCGATAACCTTGGCGAGGCCCTCGGAGCTTTGGCCGAAAAAGTCTTCCGCCGCCTTGACAACCGAATCCTGGTCATACGTGTCTTCCTGCTTCTCGGCCGCGGCCGCAGGTGCCGTCAGGGCCGTTAAAAGCATAAGTGCGATTGCAGCGCGAATTATGACAGTCATCGTATTGTCCTTTTCCTCTCCAGGCTCACCGGGCCTCCAAGGTCATCCGTGCTTCAGGACGATCCCTTCGATAATATTGGATACGTCTTCACAGACGTCCGTCGCCCCCTCAACCCGTTCGTAAATTTCCTTCATTTTCAGGAGTTCCTTGGCGTCTTTCTCATTTTGAAAAAGATTTGCCATGGCCTGCCTCAGGACGTAATCGGCCTCGTTTTCCAGGGAATTGATATTTATGCAGATGTCCATCAGCTCCCTGGCGTTTTTCTTGTCATTCCTCAACAGGCAGGCTGCCCTCTTCACCTCACAGATCGAGTTGTTAAGGATGTGCGCGATCTCTTTCAGTTCGGGCGGTGATGCGTTTCATCTTGTAGACATACATTCTGGTGGCCGCCGAGACAATGACATCCAGGATCGAGTCCATTTCGTGGGCGAGGGCGTAGATGTCCTCCCTGTCCAAGGGCGTGATGAAGGTCTGGTGAAGTGTCTGGTAGATGCCGAGGGTGATCTTGTCGGCTTCCTTTTCAATCTCCTTGATCCTGGTCAGCCTTCCCTCAGAAGTGGCGAACTCGTCCAGTATAGTGGAAAAAAGGAGCCCGCCCTCCTCGATCTTCTCGGAAAGCTGCTCAAAATAGTCAAAAAACTTGCCTTCCGTTGGTAACAAACCCATTGCCGTTGGCCTTTTCGAAGTTTTAAAGGTCATTAACATATAATCAGGGGGGAAACAAGGACTTGAACCGGTAAATGGACATGGGAGGCTGCAGGGGTAATCGACTTGGGCAACAGGAAATACAAAGAGGCAGTCAATGCAAAGGTTGCATTCACTGCCCCTTATTCCCAAAATTCGGTCCGGACAGCCTTCAGGCAGGATTGAGTTTGGGGTCCACGGTCCTGGCGCTATTCTCATAGCCAACCGAGGTGAAATATATAGCCCGGTCAAAGAACACCAGTGTCGAATTGATCAGGTCTATTGCGCTATGGAGGTCCAGGGCCGTGTCAAAAAAGTTTTCGGAATCCACGAAGATCCAGATATGGCGCCTTATGATTATGAGCGCCTGGATGACTTCCGAAACCCGGAAACCCTCTTCGCGCCTCCTCTTGCCGACAGCCATGAATGTTTGCTTAATGTCCTCTTTCCTGATTTCGCCCAGCATCCATTTATCAACCTGGTCGTAGACCTGGGCAACCCTGCTGTAAAGCTGCGCATCGGTTAATGTCCGGTATGTCTTAGTCCCGCCATGTTTCTTGATGTCTTCCATGGAGCGTTTAGTTAATGTATCGACGTTGTCCGAAAGAAGGACCACCAGCTTTTTTGTCAACGCTATCATTATATGTTCCTTTCTCCTTTTTTTAATCCGCTCGCTTCTATCATAATGGTTTCCGGCATGTCAATAAGCATGACAAGCGCCGCCGGTTTTCACGGGGATTTAACCCGTATTCTCAAGAGCACCATTCCCCTTACGTGGACGCCGTGCGCAACGCCGTCTCACTGGGCGGAGACAGCGATACCCTCGCATGCATCACGGGCGGGATCGCCCACGCTTTTTACGGGGAGCTCCCGGTTGACGTTTCCTTGAAGGTGTATGGCATCCTCGACGAGGACCTGGGAGCCGTCACGAGAGAGTTCATGGATAAATTTGTCAATTAAACAAACGACTCACATCGCCGTATTGCTAAATAACGCTTTTTTCCCCGCTCTTCGGTTTAAGTATGTGGAACTCGTCCTTGATCCGGTCCTGCAGGAAAACGAAATCCAGGGCTTCCTGCTTCCCGACCTGCTCCATTATCTGGTAGGCTTCCGCGCTGCAGGTCCGGCAGCAGGCCGCGGGCAGCGAGATGCAGAAGACGTGGTAATCGGAGCCGTCGCGCTGCGTGGCGCTCGACTCAATCAGCCTGAACCCGCAGCACTCGGGGCAGACCCGGAAGTTGTTCTGCTGGCTCTCCCGGATGCCGTCCGTGTCGTAAAAGATGCTGCGCTGCTCCGTCGCGAACACCCGCCCTTTCTCGCGCCAGCGCTCCACCGCGGCGTCCCGCGAACGATAGGTCTCCAGCTGCAGCTTCACCATTTCCTTGATCTTCTTCATGTTCTCCGGGGACTCCCGGAATGTGTGTTCGTTGTAATCGGGTTCGCGCAGGTTGGAATAATCAATCCCGGCCATCGCCATGATGATGCCCATGTTGATGTAGGGGAGGGCCGTTTCGACCGAATAGCCGCCCTCGAGCACCGCTATGTCGGGGCGCAGCTTCTCGTTCAGGATCGCGTAGCCCCTGGCGGTGAAGCTCATCCGGGCCAGGGGGTCGCTGTAGTGGTTGTCCTGGCCCGCCGAGTTGATGATCAGCTCCGGCTTGAACTCGTCGAGGATCGGCAGGACAAGGTTGTCGAGAATATAATGGATTCCGGTGTCGGTCGTCCCGGGATTCATGGGGATGTTGATCGTCGTCCCGTAGGCCAGCGGTCCGCCCAGCTCGTTGGTGAAACCGGAGCCGGGGTAGAGGGTCCGCCCGTCCTGGTGGAAGCTGATGAAGAGCACGTTCGGGTCGTGCCAGAATATCTCCTGCGTCCCGTCACCGTGGTGGACGTCCGTGTCGACGATCGCAATGCGTTTTGTCCCGTAGGTCCGGCGGATGTATTCGACCATCACGGCCTCGTTGTTGATGTCGCAAAAACCCCGGTTACCGTGGCACACGGTCATGGCATGGTGCCCGGGGGGCCGGATTATGGCGAAGGCGTTTTTGACCTCGCCCTTCATGAACGCGTCCGCCATAACCATCGCGGAGCCGGCCGAAACCAGGTGCGCCTGCGTCACGCGGGTTTCCACATCGGGCACACAGAAGTGGGTCCGCGATATCTCTTTGGCGGTGGCGAGGCGGGGATGGTATTCCCTGATCCCGGGCATGTCCATGATGCCCTCCTCGAAGATCTGGTCGCGCGTGTAGAGGAGCCTTTCCTCCCTCTCGGGGTGGGTCGGGCTGATTGCCCAGTCAAATGCGGGGAAGAAAATGATGCCTGTAGGTTTCATGGCGCCACCCCCTTGTAGCCGTGGACAAACCCGGGCTTGATCTCGATCCCCACGTCGAAGAGCTTTCCGGCCGTGTCCCAGCCCCGGATCACGTTGAACTGCTCTTCGAGGTAGACCTCGGCCTCGTCCGCATAGGCGGAAAGGCCGCGCTCGCTGCCCATCTCCTTGAGGAAGCGGCGCGCCAGCTCTTTCACGTCTTCCATCTGGTAATTGTACTTTTCGATCTTCCCGCTGGCCCCTCCCGGGGACACGGTATAGGTCTTGTTCTGGGTATCGACGTGGACCTGCACGGCGAGGGTCGGGCGCGCCAGGGCGGCGCCCAGGGCATTCGCGACGGGCGAAGGCGGTGCAGGAAATGCGGGACGCCCAGTTCCTTCGCAAGCATCGGCACGATCGCAGGGGCCGCGGCCCCGATCCCGATGACCTGGTCGAGCCGGAATTTCCGGCTGTGCACAACTTCCCAGACTTTGTAAGCCGGTTCGTCTTCCCATTGGTGAAACATGTCCAGGATGCTCTTCTCAAGTGCCTCCGTCACCCGGTCTGCGACATTGCGGCACAGGCTTTCCAGCGGCTGCCCAAGCTCTGCCGCAACCGGCTCGAGCTTCGCCCGCGAAGCCTGCGCATCGCCGATATTCAAATTCAGCAGGAGGCTGAAGGCGTCGGTCACCGTGGGCAGCTCTCCCCCGAAGCAGGCCGCCGGGCCGCGGCGCACCCGGCCTATGGCCAGTTCCCCGGAGTCGCACGGAAATCGGGCTGTCTCCGCCCATGGCAATGGAATTGACGGCAAAGGAGCGGACATGCGTGAGGTGCCCCTTGATGGCGGCCCCCTTCGAGGCGTAAAGCGGGACTGCCCCCGATGAGCAGCGAGATGTCCGAAGTGGTGCCCCCGATGTCCACGACAACGGAATTCAGACGGTTCATGGCGAGGGCCGTGCCGCCCAGCGTGCTGGCCGCGGGGCCGGAAAACACTGTCTCGCAGGGCCTCATGCGGCTCGCCTCCAGGGTGATGGTGCCGCCGTCGGCTTTCAGGATGTGGAGCTCGCAGCCGGGAATCCTCTGGTCTATGGCCTTCCCGATGCCGTCGGCAAAGCCGTTCCATTCCCTCATGGTCATGGCCGTGTAGTAGCAGGTTGCGGCGCGGCGCGGGAAGTTGAGGCGCCCCGAAGCCTCGTTGCTGGTGCAGACTTCCATCTGCGGGTAACGCTCCCGGGCCATATTCTTGACCAGGCATCTCATGCCGGTCGTTGCGGTTGGAAAATTTCCCCGCGACGGCCACCCTGCGGATGCCTTGCGCGTCAATCTCCTGCAGGGCCTTTTCAATCTCCTTCGCGTCCGGCCTCTCGATCTCCCTGCCGCGGAAATCTATGGAGCCTTTCAGGAACCAGGTGTCGGGACTGATCGAATAGGAGGAGAAGGGGAGACCGCTGCCGGGGATCATGATCAGCGCCGTGCGCTCGCCCCGGTCTGCAGCGAGAATATTGGTCACCAGCGTGGTGCTTAAAACAATCCTCCGGATGCGTTTATCGCCGCTTTTCGCCAGGAGCTCATCGAGGACGAAAAGGAGGGTTTCCTGCAGGTCGTCCCTGTCCGTGGGATGCTTAACGCTGTGAATGACCGAACCTTCAAAAAAAAGCACCCCGTCCGTATAGGTCCCGCCAACGTCAATTCCAATCAGCATATATTCACCTTTGTATTACTTTGAGCCGGTCTTCTCCAGCGGGAAACTAGAATTCCGGCTGCCAGGCCCTTTTTCGGCCCCGAAAGGTATATTACTAAATGGGCTGCATGCCAAGAAATAGTTGTAAGGCTAAAGGCTAAGGGCTAAAGGAAAAACTTTTTCTTGCCTTTAGCCCTTCCCACACTTTTGTTTGATAATTTTGCGAATTCCATTGTATAAGATGAACCGCTTGAAAGTAAAAAACTCCCCGAATTTTTGTCAAATATTTTCATTTTTTTATTTCAATTTGGCAGTGTTTTTCAAGTTTGAGCCAGTACGTATCAGGTAACTCGGAAAAACATTTTCATCACTTTAAGCAAGTATTCTGAACATAATTGAATAAGGTCAGCATTGTTTTCTGCGTAACTGCGGGCGTTGTGCGTTTGGAGTTTCAGGTTTGAGGTCTTTCCCGGGTCTTGACCGTGCCGAAATACAAACAATGCATCATAGTCGGCCTTTCTGTCGCGTTGATTGGTTTGATCGCCAGTGTTCTCCCTCCCGTGGTGGGCTGGGAGGAATATATCGGGCTGAACATTTTGTACAGCATCAGGGGCCCCCGGGTGCCGCCTTCCGATGTTGTCGTGGTCTGCATTGACGAATCGACCGTTCAGCAGCTTAAACTTCCGAACGATCTCAAGCAATGGTCCCGGTCGGTCCATGCCCGGGTGACCGAAGTGCTCTCGCGGGAGGGCGCCAGGGCAATCGCGTTTGATATGCTGTTTGACGAGGCCCGTTCCGACAGCGGCGACGGGCAATTTGCCGAAGCCATAAAAAAAGCCGGGAACGTCACGCTCTGCGGTTACATGAAGACCATCTCGTCATCGCCTCTGCCCTTTCGCGAAAAGAAAAAAGAGAGCATCAACATTGAAAAGGTGCTGTTCCCCATACCGCCCCTCAAGGATTCCGCGGCCGCCCTGGCCGCCTTCCCGCTGCCCAAGGTCCCGATCCAGGTCAACCAGTTGTGGACCTTCAAGACGGATGCGGGCGACCTCCCCACTCTCCCTGTAGTAGCCTTCCAGGTCTTTGCCCTCGATTATTACAACGACTGGGTAGCACTGCTGGGGAAGTACTCCGGCGACTCCAAGGTGCTGCCGCAAACGAAAAGCGATCTCCTGGCAACGCAAAACATTCAGAACACGATCCAGGCCACCAGAGAAATCTTTCAGACCGACAGGAAACTGGAAGGCAGGCTTAAAAATGAAATCAGGAATTTAAACCAGCACAAGGACGCACAGAAAATCGCGGCCCTGTCGACCCTCGTCAGTCTCTATTCGGGACCGGAGAGCCGTTTCCTCAATTTTTACGGCCCTCCCGGCACAATAGAGACCCTGACGTACTACGAGGTGCTCAGCGGGCGCTCGGACATGCAGAGGTTCAAGGGGAAAGCGGTCTTCATCGGCATGTCCGCGGAAGGCATAAGGCCGGGTGAAAGGGACGAGCTTTACACCGTGTTTTCGCAGGAGACGGGCTCAAACCTGAGCGGGGTGGAGATTGCCGCGACGGCCTTTGCCAACATCCTGGAAAACACCTTTATCAGGCCCCTGGAGTTTGAGGCCCTGCTTCTCCTGGTACTGGCCTGGGGGATGGCGCTGGGCTTTATCAGCCGCTTTCTCCCGGTTGCCGCGGCGATTCCGGTCATAATAGCGGTCTCCGCCGCATATTTCGGAACGGCATACTACCAGTTCAGGGAAGCCCACGCCTGGTACCCCCTCGTGACGCCCATCCTGATCCAGGCACCTGTTGCCATGATCTTCGGCGGAGTGTGGGGCTACAGGACCGTTTACAGGGAGCGCGAAAACATCAGGAAGGTCTCGAGGTATTACCTGCCCGAGGAGGTTATCCATGAGTCGGCCAGGAACATGGCAGACCTGAAGGCGAGGAGCAAAACGATCTACGGGGTCCTGCTCCATGCAGATATCGAGCAATACACGAAATTCGCGGACGGCAGGCCCTCCCAGGAGGTCATGAATATCCTCAATCAATACTGCGAGAACCTCTTCGGCCCCGTGCAGAAAAACGGCGGGATGATTTCCGATTTCATCGGGGACGCCATGGTCGCCTTCTGGGATGCGGGAGATTCCGGCAGGGTCGACCCGCAGGTCGGGTCCCAGGCATGCCGGGCCGCACTGGAGATCACAAAAAATGTCGCCCGGTTCAATGCCGAATCGGACGTCCAGCTGCCCATACGCATCGGCCTCCACGCGGGGAGCATCACCAAAGGGAACGTGGGGGCCTTCGACCACCTCGAACGCAGGCTGGTCGGCTCCAGCGTCAATGAGACAACGAGGCTCGACGGCCTCAACAAGCTCCTGGGGACCAGGATCGCTGTTTCCGAACAGGTTGTCCCCGGGGCCGGCGATTTTTTCATCAGGCCGCTCGGCAAGTTTGTCATGGTCGGGGTCTCAAGGCCCATATCGGTCCATGAATTGATCGGGCCGAAGGAAGAAATAAGCGATGCGCAAAAAATTGCCTGTGGGCTTTTCAAAAAAGGCCTGTCAGATTTCATGGAAAGGCGCTGGGAAGAGGCGGAAACCAGTTTTACGGAGGTATTGAAACTAAATGGCAGCGACGGCCCTGCATCTTATTATTCAGGGCTTTGCAGCTCATATAAGGCAAATCCCCCGGCGGAGGGTTGGGACGGGTCTGTGATTCTGCGCGCAAAGTGAGCTCTTTTATTATCCGGCTTCAAAGCGACAGTGATTCGATTCTAGTTTATAAAAAGCTGAGAGAGGGGTTGCTATGAAATCCTTGAAGGTTATTTTCTGCGTTCTCATTGTTCTCTTTATTTTTTCCCAGACTCTGCATGCCCAGACCGCACCGGCCCCGGAGGGCTGGGTCGCCCAGCTCGTATCCGTCGAGGGAAGCGCCCAGTTGAAAAAGGCCGGGGAGACGAAGTGGTCGCCGGCCAAGCTCAATGACAAGCTCTACCCGGGGGACATGCTGCGGGTGATGGACAAGAGCCGCGCGGCCGTCGTCATGAGCAACCAGTCCAATGTGCGGCTCGACGAGAACACGACCCTGACCTTCAAGGGCATGGAGGAGGAAAAGACAATCCTGCTCGATATCTTCAGGGGACCGCCCACTTCTTCAACCGGGTGACGCGGACCTTGAAGATCTTCACCCCGTATGTCAACGGTATAGTCCAGGGGACGGAGTTCCTCGTCAAGGTTGATGATAAAGAGGCCCTGATCTCGATATTCGAGGGGAGGATAGCCGCCGAGAACGACAAGGGCAGTATCATCGTCAACGGCGGCCAGACAGTGGTTGCCAGGGCGGGCGAGGCCCCGATGCTGATGGCGGTTGTCAAACCCCGGGATGCCGTGCAGTGGGCCTTGTACTATCCGTCCATAATGGACTTCCGGCCCGAGGACTTTTCCGGAACTGCTGACTGGCAGGACAAGGCCAGGAAGTCCGTCGAGGCATACAGAAAGGGTGACATCGCCGGGGCCAATGAAGCCTTGAAGGACCTCAACGACGAAGGCCTAACAGACACCCGCTACCTCAGCTACCGGGCAACACTGGCCCTGAGCGTGGGGAGGCTCGAAGAGGCGTCAGCTTACCTGGACAGCGCGCAATTAAGGCCGACCCGAATAACCGGGGCCTACGCCCTGCAATCGGTCATTGCGGTCGTGCAGAACCGCAAGGACGATGCGACGGCCCTGGCAAAAAAAGCCACAGCCCTCGACCCCAGATCCCCGACCGCCCTGATAGCGCTATCTTACGCCCATCAGGCGCGCTTTGACATCAAAGGGGCAATGGCGAGTGTCCAGGAGGCAGTGAAGAATTCACCCGAATGACGCTTATGCCAGGGCAAGGCTCGCGGAGCTGTGGCTCTCGCAAGGTTACCTTGACCGGGCCCTCGAGGAGGCGAACCGGGCCGTCGCGATCAACCCGAACCTGGCTCGCACCCAGACAGTACTCGGTTATGCTTACCTGACACAAATAAAGATAAAGGAGGCGAGGACCGCCTTCGAGAAGGCGATCAGCCCTGGATTCCGCCGACCCGCTGGCAAGGCTCGGCCTGGGGCTCGCGAAAATCCGGAAAGGCGACCTTAAAGAAGGCAGGCAGGAGATAGAGATTGCCGCAAGCCTCGACGTGAACAACTCCTTGATCCGCAGCTATCTCGGCAAGGCATACTACGAGGAGAAGCGCGAGAGGCTCTCCGGCCACCCAGTTCAGAATTGCCAAGCAGCTCGACCCGATGGACCCGACACCCTGGTTCTACGATGCGATCCTCAAGCAGAGCGTCAACCGGCCCGTCGAGGCTCTTGCAGGACATCCAGAAGTCAATCGAACTCAACAACAATCGCGCCGTTTACAGATCTCAGCTGCTCATGGACCAGGACCTTGCGGCCCGCAGCGCGAGCCTCGGGCAGATATACAACAATCTCGGTTTCCAGAGCCGGCCCTTGTCGAGGGCTGGAAATCGGTCAACGCGGATTCCACCAATTTTTCGGCCCACCGGTTCCTGGCGGAAACCTATGACCTGTCCCGCGGAGTAACATAGCCAGGGTCAGCGAGGTCCTGCAGGCCCAGCTTCTGCAGCCCTAAACATCAACCCGGTCCAGCCCCAACTCGCCGAAAGCAACCTGCAGTTTTTCGAAGGTACGGGCCCGCTCAGCCGGCTTACAACGAGTACAACCCCCTGTTCAACCGGAATCGCGTGGGACTCCAGGCAAGCGGCGTGGTGGGAAATAAGGACACCTTTGGCGATGAAATCACGGCCAGCGCCCTTTACGACCGGTATTCCTTGAGCCTGAGCCAGTTTTATTACAGGACAGACGGTTTCCGGGAAAATGCCGACCAGAAAAGGTCGATATACGATGCCTTCGCGCAGGTGATGATCACGCCCAGCACGTCGATTCTAGCGGAGGCCCGCTACACCGATGAAAGGATGGGCGACCCGCGCCTGCGGTTCGATCCGGCCAATTACAGCTCCATTTCTAAACAAACGAATTTTGGCCCCCTTTACAGGCTTGGGGTTCACCACAATTTTGCCCCGGTTCTGACGTAATCGGGCATGTCAGCTTCCAAAACAAGCGAGGGGTGGGTGGAGCAACAATTTGGGGGGTAGGGTGATGGTGATTACACAAGCGATCAATGGGCGGGAGAACTACAGTATATCCACACGATAGGTATCTTCAAGGCAATCATCGGTGGGGGTTTCGCGGATATGAATTGGGATTATATCGATACATATAACTTTTGGATCCGCCGGAGAGATACATTTCTGATAATGATGAACATATATGGAAGGGATACATATATACACTGACCAATTTCCCGAGTTCCGTCGTATGGACCCTCGGGGTCAGCTATGACTGGTATAGAAATACCCCGGACGGGATTGAGCGCGACCAGGTAAATCCCAAGCTGGGCGTCAGTTGGACCCCGTTCGCCTCCACGACTTTGAGAGCCGCAGTGTACAGGACGCTCTGGACACCTATTGTTGGTCAACAGACCATCGAGCCGACCCAGGTGGCCGGATTCAACCAGTTAATCGATGACCTGAGGGCACCCCCGGGACGGAGGCGTGGAATTACGGGTAGGCAAGACCAGAAGATCCTGCCCAATCTCTACGGGGGAATCGAGGGCATAAAACGGGACACGAAAATTCCCTGGTAGACCTGACTGTGACTATTATGTGTCAGAGGTAAAGAACAAGTGGACCGAGTGGCTCGGGCGCGCCTATCTTAATTGGGCGCCACACCCCTGGTTCTCATTTACGGCCGAGTATCAATACGAAAAATTCGATCGCGACATGTCCCTGCTCGTAACGGTTGACGGGTTTTCCAATGCAACAGGTGCAGCGCGTCCCCCTGGGCGTGAATTTCTTTCACCCCTCAGGAATAATTGCGGGGGCCAAAGGGGACATACGTTCATGAGGACGTTGACCCAGTTAGTGTAACCTTTGATGAATTCGGGAACTCGATTTTGAGCAGTTCTCCAACATCGGAATCCTTCTGGATATTCGACGCTCTGGTCGGGTACAGGTTGCCCAAACGCTATGGGATAGTTTCTCTGGAAGCCCGGAACATCTTCAACAACGGGATCCGGTTCCTGGACACCGACCCGGGCAATCCGGTATTCAACCCGTGCCGTATAGTTGTCGGCCGCATAACGTTGAATTTCTAAAATTAAGCTGATCCAGGGTTGCTTTTGGATGGGATAGGCACTCGCCTTTCCGAATGGAAAAGAAATAAACAGAAAAAGGAGGTGAAAATTTAAGTAAAAAATCTAGCGATCAACAAGAAAGGAGGTAAGTTTAATGCCCAAAACAAGATCTAACTGCTTCTGGGGATTTGAAAACTAAATTAGACACGGAAAATCCGAATACTAAAGTAAACGAAGCGGTTACACTGTCTTGCGGTAAAAGACCCACTGGATGGGTCTGAACATAAGACCTGAAAAGGGCTAGGTAAGCCCTTAAACTGAGTGAGAGGCACTGCTTCAGAAAAGCCGGGGGAAGCCCCGGATTCGGGGATTGTAGTTGGCCGGGTTGCATTGAATTTCTTATTAAGTTTTTAAAACGGCAAAGTTGCATCTGACATATGCCGCAATTGATTTGGGCGATATTTGTCAAAAGGAATCTTTTCATTGTCACAGACAGGACAGGGCCAGCATCTTTTTATGCTGGTCCTGTCATTCTGCGGCAGAGTCTTATCTTTGATATAAAATGAAGCCAGAGGTGTTCAGCCATGCCCGTCGTCGAAGAAAAACTGAGACTGCTGATGAAGATAGTCAAGCGGATCAATTCCAACCTGTCCCTGCAGGAGACTATCTGGAGCATAATCACCGAAGCGAAATTGCTAACGGAATCCGAATCGAGCTCGCTCATCCTGGTGGACGAGGCCACAAGGGACCTGTATTTCACGGTGTCGACAGACGAAAGGAGGACATCCTGAAGACCCTCCGCATTCCTGCCGGCAAGGGCATTGCGGGGTTCGTGGCCGAGACCGGGAACAGGGTCGTCATCAATAACGCGGAAAAAGACGAAAGGTTCTTCAGGGAGGTCGACAACGCGACGAATGTCAAGACCCGCAACCTGATGTGCGTGCCGCTTTTTTTGAAGGGCCGCATCCTCGGAGTCCTCGAGGTGATCAACAAGAGCGATGAGTCGGAATACACCGACGGCGACCTTACCCTGCTCGGGTGCCTGAGCGATTTTGCCGCGCTGGCGATCAACTACCAGGAGCTTTACCAGAAGAGCCAAAGGCGGGCATACGAGACAAATGCGCTTTACCGTCTTTCAGAGACAATGAACATCAGCGAATCCCTCGAGGAACTCTTAAAAGCGAACCTTAAAATCGTCAGCGAAACACTTGAGTCCGAGAGGGTATCCCTGATATTCCGGGAAGGGGATGTGGGAAGGATAAAGTCTTCAATCGGTGTGCCGGAAAATATAGCAAATGAGCCAATAGACCTGGAGAATATTATAGGTCTGATGGTCAGGTCCGGGAAAAGCGTTATTTGCCCGGATATAAACGAAGACGAACGTTTCAAGACGAGCCGGCATTATACGGGAAATTCGTTCATGGCGGTCCCCCTCAAATCCGGGGAATCAGTTTTTGCGTGTCTCTGCGTAACCGAACGGAAAAAGAAGATTCCGTATCGGCACGAAGACATGGTCCTTTTCGAAATGCTCGCCCAGCAGATTTCCGAAAACTACCGCCATCTCAAGCTCTGGGAGGAGCACACGGCTAACCAGAGGACAGAGACGGAGCTGGCCTTCACCGCCCATATGCAGCAGGAGATCCTGCCCAAGAATTTCCCGGTAACGGAAGAGCTGGACATCGCTGCGCGGTCCATTCCGGCCAAGTATGTCGGGGGTGATTTCTATGACTTCATCCCCCTGAAGAAGGGCAAGTATATCCTGATCATTGCGGATGTCTCCGGGAAGGGCCTTACGGCGGGAATGTTCATGGCGATTTCGCGCAGCGTCCTGCGCGCCCATTCAGACCACATGAACAGCCCGGCAAAGCTCCTCCAATGGGCGAACAGGCGCATCTTCGCGGACTCGATATCCGGGATGTTTGTGACGTGTTTCTGCTGCCTGCTGGACACCGGGAAAAAAGAGATCACTTATGCCAATGCGGGCCATCCCCCGCAGCTGATTTTCCGCAGCGACAAAAAAGAAATCGAGAGCCTCCACACCCACGGAAGGCCCCTGGGTGTATTGGAGAAGGCCGAATTTGAAAACAGGAAAATCAATTATGGAAAGGGCGATATACTGCTGCTTTTCACGGACGGGATAACCGAAACGATAAACAAGCTTTACGAGGAATTCGGCGAACACCGGCTCCAGGCCTCATTGAACAGGAATAGCCATTGCGGGAACTGCGATAAACTCAACGGCAGGATTCTTGAGGACGTGGCGCGCTTCCAGGGGGAGATGGAGCAGTTCGACGACATCACGATGATGTCGGTCAGGTTCGGCTGACAGCCGCCGCAGCGGGAGAGGGGGCAAGGCGTACATAATTAGCAAACAATCTAAATAAAAACGCCGCCAAATGGCTGCAATGCGATATTCAGCCTGAAATGACAGGGATCAGCTTTTGGCAGGCCGGCCCTGCGTTGCGGCATGCAATAGAAGAATCTTTTTACATTTATATACAAAAAAATAGGAAAAATATTATTGACATAGTTGAACGTACATTTTAGCATCAACCTGCGCGCTAGCTATTTCTCTCTGGCAGCTCTGAATTTTCCCTCTTCATCGACCGCGCTTTTCACAGGTGTTTCAAACAAAGGTGTTCCACACAAAACGCAGCAGGCATTCAGATGAGCTTGACACTCTTGCGTGAGAGGAGGCGATGCTTTTTTCTTTATGCAGTTGATGCGCATCTCGAGCTGGTTGCAAAAAAACACAAAAGGAGGGTGCATATGAGAAGGTATTTGATTTTGAGTGTTGCTTTGTTTGTGGTTTTCTGCTTCGGGTCAGCTCTCGCGGCTGACAGCCAGCCGTCCTCAAAGGCAACGGCGGCAATAAATAAATTGTATGCGATCGGCGGCGTTAATTCCGGCGACTGGGTTACTGAAGCGGGCTGGACGACAGTCCACGCCCAGCAGATCAAGACGGCAAATTACAAAGACCTGTTTATCGATGTGTCTCTCCAGTGCGGCCTTTACACCCGAACAAAATCCGAGTTGAAAGTCGGCGGCGATACCTCCACCGCGCATGCCCAGCTGGAAGTCCGGGTACTCGTTGATAATGTTGCTGCTCCTGCTGAACCAGGCATCGTGATTTTCGACAAGCGCGTGCAGACCCTTAATACGGAACTTTATAACTCCCTCGTGACTTTTGCCGGGGCTGAAATAACGAACATCGGCTACGTGGAATTGATCCTGGAAACCCTGCAGGCCCACGCCTTCAATTTTGTCATAGCTGACCTGACCCCCGGTGTCCACACCGTTGCGGTCCAGGCGAGGGTTTTTACTGATACGGACGGCTCGAGCGCCACTGCTAAAGCTGCCGTGGGCATGGGTTCAACGACCATTGAAACGGTGAGAATGATCAAAGGCGAAAATATAATTGTCGACCTTGAATAGGTAAATTCGGATTCGATTGCCGAATATCAAAGGGCCGGCTCGCTTTAAGTGAGCCGGCCCTTGCTGTTTCCTGTCTTCATCAAATATTTTACTGGACAGGATTTGATCTTCCAGTCCCGACCACCAATGTTTTTTACTAGTAGCGCCCCTGGGGGGCGCACCCTTTGATGGTCAGTGATGGCCAATTCATAAATTAACACTCAATTATTTCCAGCGTGCTCCGTTTCGGGATCCTTGCGGAAGCGGCGCTGAGGATGATCCTCATGGCGTTGGCCGTTGCGCCCTGTTTGCCTATCACTTTCCCCAAATCTTCTTTCGCGACCCGCAGTTCCACGATAATTGCGCTCTCGCCCGTTATTTCCTTCACATCCACCTGTTCAGGCCTGTTCACGAGTGACTTTGAAATTAAAGCAATAAGGTCCTTCATCTTCCTTTCTCCTTTCAGTTCAGTTTTCAGTTTCAGGTTTCGATTACAGTACGAGGTCTGCAACCTGTTTGAGCTGCGAACGATTAACGCCTTGGGTTGTCACTTCCTTTCCTCCAAAATTGCGCGCATTGAGGTGCGCTTAGTGCCTGTGTCGGTCCCAGTGATTGCTGTTCTCCCATTTCCGCCAGTTCTTCTTCACCTGGCCGTAAGGTATATGCCGGCTGGCAGGGCCGTACCGGTAGCCGGGCGGTACCGCAAGCACCGCACGGGGAACATGGCTGACGACGACATAATCCCACGGCCCGTTATAGTGGGGCGCCCTGTACCAGCAGCCCTGGTAGGGCCGGTACCAGTAACCGTGATAGAAGAAAATATTGTCGTAAACTTCGGGAGGGTAATACACATAAGCGTTCGGTATGACCGCCATGCCCGGCGGCCCGGGTATCACGAGCGGAGGCAGCCCGATCTGCACGCTCAAGTTGACATGATTGGCACGGGCCGGCAAGGCGAACGCCAATGCCGGGAGCATGCCTGCAAGGCATATGGCAGTGAACGTCTTTTTTCTCATCGCCCGTGCCTCTCTCGAATATCACAACGGGAACTTGACCCCGATGAACCAGGTCACAAACGAATCCCCGTCGCGGAAATCAAGGTCATTGAAATTCACCATGATGGAGCCGTCCAGCAATACAGAATCCGACAGCCTGTATTCGGCGCCGATCCCCAGGGGAATAAGGTAGCTTGTGTCGTCACGGTTTCCCTCTCTCCAGTTGTCAATGTCGGCATAGATCAGCCCGAGGCCGGCCTGGACATGAGGTTTCAGTTTGGGCATGCCCGCTATGTCGAAGGTATATTTTGCCTGGGCAGTCAGGCCGAATTGGGAGAGGTCATTGGTGAACCCCATCTGGAGCAACGGCCCGATCGAGAAGTTTGGCGTAAGGTAATAATCCCCGTACAGGCCGACGGCAAATGCCGTGTCGTCGGCAGTATCGGACTGAACGCCCAGGGAGGTCCCAAGGAAGAGTTTCCCGGTCCTGTTTTCTGCTGCGTTGACATCGAACGAGGCGAGCGCAATGCCGATAAAGACCAGTAAGGCTATGCCGGAAATTATCAGCGTGATGCGGTATGACAGTTCTGATTTCATTGCCTGATTCCTTTCTCAATTTGAATTTCAACTACTCCCTGCACCTTTGGAGGAGCAATCTTCGCAACTGCTTATAGAACTCATCTCAAACATGCAGCAAAAGGCGTGCTAGATTGTTGGTCAGATTCTAAGGTTTTGAAACTACGGCTGAAGTCGGGGTTGCGTGCTTATGGAGGGGTTTGTTCGTGTATGGATTACCATACAATTAAGGCGTTCCGGATGTATGGTTTACTATACAGGCGGTGCGGCGACTAATTTCCCTTGCCGGGGTGCTTGAAATCTTCCGGCTTGAGATTGTATTTTTTTACAAGGTTGTGAAAATCGGCCCGGTATTTTCCTGCCAGTTCCGCTGCCTTGCTCACATTGCCCTTGGTGAACTCGAGAAGGCGCACAACGTAGCCCCTTTTGAATTCCTCCACGGCTTCCTTGAAGGGCTTCACGGGCCCTGTTTCCAGGTCCTTTGAGGGCAGGATGAATTCTTCGCTGATCACATCATGCCGGGTCAGGGCAATAGCCTGCTCGATCGTGTTCTCCAGTTCCCGCACGTTGCCGGGCCAGTCATGGAGCATGAGCTTCTGCATGGCCATGGGCGAAATGGCCTTCACGTCCTTTTTCATCCTCTTGCTGATCTCCTTCCGGAAATGTTCCGCCAGAAGGGGTATGTCCTCTTTGCTCTCCCGCAGCGGCGGAAGATCGACCGGCACCACGTGGATCCTGTAATAGAGGTCCTCGCGGAAGGCGCCGTTTTTGACCTCGGCTTCCAGGTCCTTGTTGGTGGCCACGATCACCCTCACATCCACCTTTACAGGTTTTCCGCTTCCCACCGGGTAGAATTGCTTCTCCTGAAGCACCCTGAGGAGCTTTGCCTGGATCGAAAGGGACATGTCGCCGATCTCGTCCAGGAAGACGGTCCCCTTATCGGCCTGGGCAAACAGCCCCTCGTAGCTCCTTTTGGCATCGGTGAACGCCCCCCGTTCGTGCCCGAACAGCTCGCTCTCCATGAGGGTCTCAGGGATCGCGGCGCAATTGATCGCCACGAAGGGCTTGTCCCTCCTTGGGCTGGCCAGGTGGATCGATTTGGCAATGACCTCCTTGCCCGTCCCGCTTTCTCCGGAGATGTAGACAGTGGAGTCGGTCCCGGCAATCCGGGACACGAGGTCCAGGACCCTCAGCATCTTTTCGCTTCTGGCCACGATGTTCCTGAAATCATGCCTTTCTTTCAGGAGGCCCTCGAGCCTTTTCACCTCGGAGACAAGCCTCTGGTTCTCCAGGGCCTTTTCTATCTGCAGCAGCAGTTCCTCGGGGTCAAAGGGCTTGTTGAGGAAGTTGAAAGCCCCCTTCTTGGTGGCCTCCACGGCGCTTTCAATGCTGCCGTGGGCGGTGAGGATGATGATGGGTATCATGGGGTTGATGGCATGTATTTCTTCCATGAGGGAGATCCCGTCCTTGTCGGCGAGTTTAAGATCGACTATGGACAGGTCGAAGCTCTCTTCCTTGATCCTGGCGATTGCCTCGTCCTCGTCCAGGGCCGTCGCGACCTCGTATCCGGCGAGCTCCAGCCTGATCCTGATGAGCTTCAGGAAATTGCCGTCGTCATCCACCACCAGCAGCTTTTTTGAAGGCATGGCGGCCATTTCAAAACCCCTTCTTTTTTTCTTCGATCTCCATGTCCACCTGCTTGGATTTTTTGATGGCCTTGTTCAGGGCCTCGATTTCCCGCTTTGACCTTTCATTGTCATGGAGCAGCCCCATGAAAACCTTTGCCCTCCCGGCAAAGGGGCTGTGGGGGAAGCTCCTCTGCAGTTTTTTAAAGTAGTCGGCGGATTTCTGAAAATCCCTCCTGGGATAGCCGTGGTGCGCGTAAATGACCCCGGCATTGAAAAGGGCCTCATCCCCGGGGGGGAATCATCGCACAGCGATATCACTTTCTGGTTTTCCCTCAGGGAACCCTCGTAATCCCCCCTGTCGAACAGGGCGTTGGCAGTGTTGATGTGCTCCCGCGCATCCCGGCATGTCTTCATTTCTTTCAGCGCGGCACAGCCGGCAAAAGAGATGATGATCAGGCAGGCAACACAAAGATGAAAACACTGCCCTTTCCGATTTCGCTTTCCGCCCACACCTTACCTCCATGAGCACTTATGATATGTTTGACAATTGCCAGGCCCAGGCCTGTCCCCTTGATCTTATTATAGCTCGTTATTGCGACCTGCTGAAACTTGTCAAAGATGGCCTGGAGCTCCTCCCGGGGGATTCCGGGGCCGGTGTCCGCGACGGATACCCTCAGCCCTTTCTCCGCAAGCTGTGCCGATATTCTTATACGGCCGCCTTCCGGCGTGAATTTCACGGCATTGCCGACAAGGTTCCCAAGGGCCTGGGTTATTTTCTGCCCGTCCATTTTAACGCGCGGCAGGTCTTGCGGCACGTCCATTTCTATTGTCAATTTCCTGGCAATTGCCAGCGGCTGCAGCCCGGAAACGACCTTGTCGATCAGGGGGCGGATGTCCCCCTCTTCGAGATGGAGGTCGATCACGCCCGCTTCCATCCTGGACAGGTCAAGCAGGGAATTGACCAGGCTGATCAAATTGTTGCACTCCTCGTACACGATCGCCAGGACTTCCCTTCTCTTTTCCCTTTGCTCTTCGCCTATGCCGTCGAGCAAAAGGTTGATGCCCTCCTTGATCGAAGCGAGGGGCATGCGCAGTTCGTGGGCCATGAGCGAGAAGAAGTCGGACTTGATCTTGTCCGTCTCCTTGAGCCTGGCGCACATCGTGTTGAAATCCCGGGCCAGTTCCCTTATTTCCGGGGGTGACGGCACATCCAGGCTGCAGTCGAACTCCCCATTGGCGACCTGCCTCGTTTTCCTTCTCATTATGGAAAGGGGGTGCGTAACGCTCCTGGTGATTAAAATGGAGGTTATGATTCCCAGCCCCATGAAGACGGCGGCCATGATTATCGCTATCCTGTAGGTATCGGCGCCGGCCTCGCCGAGCTTGTTTATCTTTTCATACGTGACCTGCTCGGTATGCACCTTCAGGTCTCTCAGGTCCGTCAATATCAGGTCCAGGAGCCTGCCCTTTGTTTCTTCGTATTTCCCCTGCGCATAGGGCTTTTTGCTTTTTATAAGTCCGGCTTCCTCTGTGACTGCAGACTTGTACAGCTCGTAGTTTCTGCTTATCCTCGTCAGGAGCTCTCTCTTGCGGGCGTCGTCGGCTATCGAGACGGCCTCTTTTATCTGCCCGTTCACATCCTCTTCAGCGAGCCGGAACTGGTCAAGGAGGTCCTCGTCGCGGGTAATGAAATACTTCCTCTCGTAGCGCGCCTGGTCAAGAAAGGAGTCGGCGATCTTTTGCCCGAGGCCGATCAGGCGGTTATCGACCTGCACAATCCCGCTGGTTACGCCGCGGAAGGCGGCAAGCTGGGAAAAGGTGTAGACGCCGAAAGCCGCCGCGGGGATGAAAATGGCCAGGCAGCCGATAACTATGCGGGAAAAGATATTCAATCTCATGGGGAACAGTTCACAATGCAAACCAAAAAGTATTGATTTGCCCAAACGTGTGTGCTTCAAGGTCGGCAACGTACATCGTCCGGGCAATTCTGTCAAATTCAGCAGGAAAGGGAAGTGACGGGGCACACCTTATACTGCAAGAGAGGTTCAGGTCGAGGTGGAAAAGGGAGATCTCTGCTGATATTGGAACAGTCCAAGCAACATGCTTTATACGTTTGCCATGAATAATTAGCAATTGAAATCTGAATTGAAAAAGGGGGGATGTTGTCCCCCCTTCATCGCCTGAATTCAACAAGCGGCTGGAAATAAACCTATCAAGGGCAATCATCAAGCCCCGTCGAAAAACTTTCCGTTCCTTTCGGTACCGATGATTGCGAAATCCGCCTTCGACGTTGAGATAGGATCCGATTTCCACGAAAATTTCAGCGACGGCACCTCGACCATTGCCTCTGCCTGGGCCTCGGCACGGTAGCCCTCAAATCTGAAATGCCGGGATTTGTCTTCGAGATCGTATTTCTCGCCGGTTGCCGTCCAGGTAACCTTGAAGCTCATCATTGCCGGCCGGGCGGGAGCATTGAGCTGGGGCCATTTGGGCTGGTCAATGACGGCCAGGTTCTTTATTTCCAGAACGGCCGAGCGCCCATCGGACCCGATCTGCAAGCCTGTCTTGGGTACCGGGGCCACCCAGTACAAACCTGCGTCAGTAATTGACGGATGAAAATCGTGGATCTTGTTTTCCGGGACAGCCTGCCCCTGGAACAGGGTAAGTCAGATATGGGAGAATATACCCTGCCGGGAGCTGCGGGCAGCGTAATATTCGCCCGCCATGAATGAAAAATCCGTGCTGGGGCTGCCAAAGGCGATCCGGTTCCCTTTATTGTCCGTCCCCGCGCCTGTGAACCTGTTGCACCTCGCCACATGCCCCTTGAAATGATAAATACTGGACGGCTCCATCCCCGGCCCGGGCGACTGGTTATGGCTGCCGTTTTTGTCCAGCCAGGGTATGGGGTAAGGTTCCGTTCCCCCGTCGGGCAGGAATTTAAAATCTGGAGCTGGTGCGGAATCTGCCCGGGCGATATGCGACGATAACCCCAGCCCGGCAGCAGCCAGAATGGCGCCCCAGGAAATGAATTGCCGCCTGTTTACAGGAAATCCGGTGGTTATATCTTCCGACAGTTTCATGTCTTTCCCCCCTTTCCGAGTTGTCCTTACAAGCATTTAACAACACCATATGGAAGTAAATGCTCCAAATCCTTATTCAGGCTAAGCCTTTTCGCAATTGAACCATGCACGGCCGCATGACACGATTTTAAGGTTAAAGGGGCCGCCAGTTGATCTTGACCGGCCATTTCCGGGAAGGGAAGCAGATCGTGCAATTAGAAGTGATCGTCGCAGCTGCGCCGCACCTGCTCGAAGCAGGGCGGTGCTTTTGTGTTGACAAACAGGTGAATTCATAGAATAAACGCCCACAAGAAAACCCTCTTATAAATAGTTTTGTGGAAAGGCGGAAAAGATGAAGAAACAAGCCCAATGCCCCGGGAAGATGAAATACCTGTCCGGCAAGAGGATCCTCCCGAAGCCGATCTCGGCAAGCACGAGCATCGTGCAGCTGATCGACAACATGGACGCTTACAACGGCGGCAGGCTCAGGGCCGCCTGTCATCTCCTGAAAGACAGGTATTCCAAGAGGGATGTCACGGTCGGGTTGAGCCTGGCCGGTGCGCTCACCCCCGCGGGCCTGGGGCCCTCGGCCATCATCCCGCTGATGAACCACGGCTTCGTGGACTGGATTACCGCGACGGGCGCCAACATGTACCACGACCTGCATTTCGCCTTCAACCTGCCGATGTTCCGGGGCTCCCACCAGGTCGATGACGTCGACCTGCGGGACAAGGGCGTGACCAGGATCTACGATATCCTGTTCGATTATGAAGACGTCCTGATGGAGACGGACCGCCGGTTGAGAAAAATAATGCTCCTGCCCGAGTTCCAGAAGGAAATGGGGACCCGGGAATTCTATCACCTCCTGGGCAAGGTCATGGATGAGTACGAAAAGAGGAACAGGCTGGGGGAGGTCAGCATCGTTGCGGCCGCCTATCGCAACGGCATTCCCGTCTTCACGTCCTCTCCCGGCGATTCCACGATCGGCATGAACGTCGCCGGGCTGGAGCTCCTGGCGGAAACAGCCGGGCTGCAGGACGCATTCAAGCTGAAAATCAACCCCAGCATCGACGTCAACGATTCCACGGCGATCATCCTCAATACCAAGCGCTATGAGAAGGGGAAGACCGGCGTCATCCTGATCGGCGGGGGGAGCCCGAAAAACTTCATGCTCCAGACGGAGCCGCAGATCCAGGAAGTCCTGATGATCCCCGAAGTGGGGCAGGACTACGACATCAATATCACCGACGCCAGGCCCGATACGGGGGGGCTTTCGGGGGCGCCGCCCAGCGAGGCGGCAAGCTGGGGCAAGATCGACCCCACCAAGCTCGACGAAACCGTCACGGCTTATCTCGACGTCACCCTGGCCCTGCCGCTGATGGTCGCCTACGTCGTGCAGACGACCAAACCGAAGAAACAAAAGCGGCTCTATCACCGGGGAAAGGAACTGCGCGAGAAACTGGCCGCCTCCTATCTCGAAAACAACAAGGAAGTGAAGCAGCTGACAAGCATAATGAAAAAGCTCCGGGGGTAGAGGCGAAGATGAAAAATAAAAAGCAGCTCGCCGGACTGGTTGAACGAGCACGGCACCCCCCTGTTCATCCTTGACCATGACAAGCTGAGGGCAAATTACCGGACCTTCAAGAAAAACCTGCCGCGGGTCCAGTGCTATTACGCGGTAAAGGCCAATACGCACCCGGAGATCATCAAGACCCTCTTCCTCGAAGGCTCGAGCTTCGACGTCGCTTCCTACAACGAGTTCATGCAGATTTACGAATACATCCAGCACTACGAGGAAAAGGACAAGGACTTCTTCATCTGGGACAAGATAATCTTCTCCAATACCATCAAGGACAGGGAGACGCTGAGCAAGATAAAACGATACCGGCCCCTCGTCACCTTCGACAACAGCGATGAGGTGAAGAAAATAAAGGCCTGCTGCGATACCGCCGGCCTCGTCCTGCGGCTCAAGGTGCCGGACACGGGCTCGCAGGTCGAGATGAGTTCGAAATTCGGGGCGGAGCCCGCAGATGCCGGCCGGCTCATCCGCCAGGCCTTCGATGCGGGGCTCGTGGTCGAGGGGTTGAGCTTTCACGTGGGGAGCCAGTGCACGAACTTCGACAATTACACGGCCGCGCTGGCCATCACATCCGAGATCATGAATGACGCCAGGGCCAGGGGGTACGACCTGAAGATCATCGACATCGGCGGCGGGTTCCCCGTGCCCTACGATTCCCAGGTCCCGGAATTCGAGAAGCTCGCCAAGGCTCATCAACTGCGAAATCAAGAGGCTCTTCCCCGCGGACATCGAGATCATGGCGGAGCCCGGAAGGTTCATCGTCGCGACCGCGGCGCAGCTCGTCACGGAAATCATCGGCAAGTCCAGGAGGGAAGGGAAGATTTTCTATTACATCAACGACGGCGTTTACCACACGTTCTCCGGCGTGGTGTTCGACCACTGGATCCCGAATTTCACCGCGTTCAAGAGGGGCGAAGAAGAGGTATGCGCCGTGGTCGGGCAGACCTGCGACAGTTTTGACAAGGTATCCCAGTCCGTCGAGCTGCCGGGAAACCTGCAGATCGGGGATTGCCTGCTGACGGAAAATATCGGCGCGTACAGCATCGCGTCATCGACGACGTTTAACGGTTTCGAAACGCGCAAAGATCATCCACACCAACCTGCGCCGCTGAATTTTGGGAAGACCGGATTTCTAAAAGAAGGGGTCAGATGGAGATCATCTGGCCCCCGTTTTATTCAGAATTAAGCTGACGTCAGCGCCCGGCCCTTACCTGAGGGAATAAACACTGTTATAGGCCGGAATGGCAAACCATCCCTGTAATTGCCGTAGGGTGCGTTAGCGAAGCGTAACGCACCGGTTTTTTTAATCACATCGGTATTTTTTATCACGCCTTGTCGGTGCGTTACGGCCTGGCGGCCTAACGCACCCTACGAACTGCGCTGAAGCTTGCAAACCATCCCTGTAATATTGGCCATCCGCTGCGAGCCGGTCCGGACTTAATGCCCCCGCTACATTTTTTTAACCTCGGAGACGAGGCGGTCGAATTGTTCTACGTCGACGACAGGCGATGTAGCAAAAGAAATACCGGTTAACATGTTCAGCGCAACCGATGCGGCCAGGGCTTTCTCTGCATCGGGGAAATCCAAAGTAAGAACCAGGTCGTGTTCACCCAGGACGGCGTACATGGAGATGACCTTGCCGCCGTTTTTCTTGATGATTTCGACCGCCTTTTTGGTCCGCTCGGCTGAAACACCCTTTAAAGAATCCTGGTCGTATTTTCCGAACATCATGAATATCGGCATGAGCTACCCCCTTTCCCGGTGTAAATCGGCATAATGGTTTATAAAAGCGTTTCTCCCTTGGCTTTAAACCGTGCCAATACCTGCTCATCCATGAGAAGCTGTCTTGCATTATTGAGTCGGGACGCCAGTATGACAATAATTCCCTTCAAAACCTCGTATCCCAATTCGGGGTCCCGGTCTAACAGGGCCTTCAGTTTATCGGCATTGAAGGATACCATCCGTGTGTTCTCTATGCATCGGCAGTTGGTAGTATATTTGAAGGGCGCGGCAAAATGCCCCAATTCGCCGGTTCACCGCTGGCAGCCATGTTCTCCATTAAAGCGGAATCATGATTATAGCGTTGCGAAGGAAGCCGCCGGTTCAAGCAGGGTGCCAGGCTAACGCCTTCACGCGTCCCGGTAAACGCTCCAGGAAATCCTCCCTGGCGATGCCGGTTTGAATGGACGGGCCCGTAGATAGACCCTTTAATGGTCGGGTGATTTGGAATCGTGAGGGTGTCAGACCGCCCGCAGCTTTTTGGCGGCGCATCGAGATGTGATTCCCCTCGCGCACCATCTCGAATCCTAAGGCCCGAAAAGCGGCGACCACCTTGGCCTTCGGAGCGTCAACTGGGAACTTGGGCACTCAGGCGGCGATGGTCGCTTCGGCGATGAAAGCATCCAATACGGGTGAGTCGTCTGGCAGCGCCTCGGGCCCGAAAGTCTCGATGTGGAACTGGACGGCCGACTTCACATCCGCAAGCGCATCCTCGTAGGTGTCGCCTTCACCTACCACGACGCCCTTCATGCCCAGCGGGTAGGCGACGTAGCCATCCTCGTGCTTCTCGACGATGATCTTGAACTGCCGCGGCATACGCTCATTTGCAGTCTACCATGGTCCGTTACGCTCAGCACTTTACGCCAGAAACCCCCGCAGCGCCTCCCCCATCCGCTCGCTCGCTCGCCCATCCCCGTACGGGTTGTGCGCCCGCTCGTCCAGCAGGCGCACGCACTCCTCGAGGATGGTCTCAACACAGCGTCATAAGTAATTGCGCATGTTGACCAAGTGTGCTCTCATGGAGGCATGCGAGCGCTGACGATTGCCGACTCGGCGACGATCATTCTTGGATTGCAGGACGAGATCCGACGATCGGAGGAATCCCGCTATGACCATCGACTCCACGGCGTGTTGTTGGTGGCGCAGGGCATGACGTGCCCGGAGGTCGCGAAGCTGCTGGGGGATGCTCCGCGGTCAGTCGAGTATTGGGTGCGGGGTTTCGAAGAAAGTGGCTTGGCCGGGTTGCGGGAAGGCGAGCGGTCCGGGCGGCCCCGGACGCCTCGACGAGAAGCACCTCCGGGAAATCAACGCTGTTCTTCGCCAGATGCCGCGAGATGTGGGGTTGGGCGGGAATCTGTGGGATGGAAAGACACTGGCGGCCTGGATCGCCAGGCAATATGGGATTGACCTTGGGGTACGGCAATGCCAGCGTCTGTTCCGGCAGTTGGGCTTTCGGCTACGCAAGCCACGGCCCAGCATCGCGCAAGCAGACCCCGCACGGCAGAAGGCGCATAAAAAAAACTCCAAGCGCTGATGGCAGACGAGACGGTGGATCTCTGGGCCACCGACGAAGTGCACTTCCAGCAGCATGGTTCGCGGTGCCAGATGTGGATTCCGCCAGAGACCAAAGACCCGGTCTTGCTGCACGCCCCCACGCGACATAGCGTCGGATACTTTGCCGCGGTGCGGCTGCGGGACGGGAGGTTCCAGTATTGCCGGGAAGACGGACAAGTTCAACGGGGCGACCTTCTTCGCATTCATGAAAGGCCTTCGGCGGACGAGCATCCGAACCGGCCGCCGCGTGGTTGTGATCACGGACAACGCCAAATACCATCATGCCCGCCTTCACAAGCAGTGGAGAGAGGAACACGCCGCTGACTTCGCTCTGGACTACCTGCCGCCCTACAGCCCCGAGTTGAATCCGATCGAGCGAGTCTGGAAACTGACCCGCGCCGATGCCTGCACAATCGATACTTCCCACAGCTGAACGAAGTGATCACCGCAGTGGAAGCGGAGTTCGATCAGTGGGCACAGCCGCAACGATACCCTGCGCCGATTATGCGCAATTACTTAAGACGTTGTGTTTCCTTCCGGTTGCCCACCAGCCGCGCCGTGCCGGCCTCCACCGCTTCCGGGCGTTCGGTAGTCCTCCGCATGACGAGCACCGGCTTCCCGCGGAATTTCTCGCGCTCCCGGCGCACAATGGCGACCGCGACCGCGACGGCGGTCCCCCGTAGCGTGGACCGATTCGCCGATTCACCGCGGGCAGCCATGTTTTCCATTAAGGCAGAATCACGATTATAGGCTTTCGGGCGCAACTGGCCGGGCTCGCTTCAGCCCAGCTCCAGAATCTGGCGCAGGCCGGCCTCGACAGCTTCGAGATCCTGCGCAACCAGCTCGCCCATGCGCCTTTCGAGCCGCTC